>CAWFVT010000009.1:0-92804 GCA_963819325.1 uncultured Pseudomonadota bacterium | reverse complement strand
CGCCCGTCTGATCGTTACGTAACCCGGTGCTGGCCGGCGATCACGCGCACTTGTCCGAAAGAATTGCGCGGCGTGTCGGACTGGCATCCGGACGTTCGTCCTCCTGGCTGTAGATCGGGAAACAGCCGGAGTGAGAGCCATGATGCAGCAAGACGGAACGGGTGAAAGTGAAATCAGGGCGATCGTCGAAGCATGGGCGGACGCTGTCCGCCGGCACGATCTTCCCGGCATTCTTGCCCGTCATGAACAGAACATCGTAATGTTCGACGTTCCGCCGCCGCTGCAATCGCGCGGCATCGATGAGTACCGGAAAACATGGGATCTGTTCTTCAGGTATCACAAGCCGCGGCAAGCATTCGACATCGAGAAGCTTGCGATTACCGCCGGCGAAGACGTCGCCTTCGCCGTCGCCATCATGCGGTGTGGCTCCGGCACGTCCAGCGGCCCTGCGGAACAAGAAGGGTTCCTGTTCAGGCTGACCATCGGACTACGCAAGGTCGATGGCAACTGGCTCATCACGCACGAGCATCACTCCGTGCCGGCGACAGACTAACGAGGTGGCGAAAGCTGCCTACTCCACGCCGGCTTCCTGCGGCGTGAATTCGTAGACCGAGCTGCAGAACTCGCAGGTCACGACCACCTTGCCGTCCTTCACCATGTCGGCGCGGTCCTTGGCGGCGAAGCTTGCGAGCATCGACGACACCGCCTCGCGCGAGCACGAACATTGCGCGCGCAGCGGCAATGGCGGAAACACCCGCACGCCGCGCTCGTGAAACAGCCGGTACAACAGCCGCTCGCCCGACAGATCCGGATCGATCAGTTCGACATCCTCGACCGTCGAGATCAGCGACTGACCTTCGACCCAGGCATCGTCTTCGGCCACGGTGTGCGCGACGACGCCTTGCGGCGCGTCACCCGGATGCAGATCAGGCTGCCGCGCCCGCTCCGGCGCCTTGGGCAGAAATTGCAGCAGCATGCCGCCGGCGCGCCAGCGATGCTTGGGGCCTTCGCCGCCGCCGCGCCATTCCTCGCCGACCGCCAGCCGCACCCGTGTCGGAATCTGTTCCGAGCGCAAAAAATATTCATGCGCGGCGTCTTCCAGGTTGCCGCCCTCCAGCGCCACCAGTCCCTGATAGCGGCTCATGTCCGGTCCCTGATCGATGGTCATGGCGAGGTGACCGTGTCCCAGCAGCGCGCCGGAATCCTGACCGTCCTTGAGCCGTTTGGCGTCGAAGCGCGCATAGGCGCGCAAACGATCCGGCGCCTGGAAGTCCACGATCAGAAACGACACCGGACCGTCGGTCTGGGTCTGCAGGATGAAGCGGCCATCGAATTTCAGCGACGAACCAAGCAACGTCGTCAGCACGATCGCCTCGCCGAGCAATTTGCCGACCGGCGGCGGATAATCATGCTTGGTCAGGATCTCGTCGAGCGCCGGACCAAGCCGGGTCAGGCGGCCGCGCAGATCGAGGGCTGCGACCTCGAACGGCAGCGCCGCGTCGTCGACCGGCACGGCCGACGGCGCGCGGATCGGGGTTTCCTGCGAGATTTTGATGTCCGGTGATTGTGAAGTCATGGCGCTTTATCTGGGGTCGGCAGGCATGGAAGGAAAGCCCTGCGAGTAACGAGAAATGTTTGCATCCGTCGTCCCGGCGAAGGCCGGGACCCATAACCCCTGGCGTCAATTGTTGCAGAAGGTATCTGCTCCAATGCCTGAACGACGGGACACGGCGTATGGGTCCCGGCCTTCGCCGGGACGACGATAGCTCTCGATTCGAATTTCAACCGCAATTACGCCACGGCGCCGAAACACCAGGTCAGAATACCCTTCTGCGCATGCAGGCGGTTCTCGGCCTCGTCGAACACCACCGACTGCGGACCGTCGATCACCTCGTCGGTGACTTCGTCGCCGCGATGCGCGGGAAGGCAATGCATGAACAGCGCATCGGGTTTCGCCAGCGACATCAACTTGGCGTTGACCTGATAGGGCTTGAGCAGATTGTGGCGGTGCTCGCCATCCTTGTCGCCCATCGAGAACCAGGTATCGGTGACCACGCAATCGGCACCCCGCACCGCCGCCTCCGGATCGTTGCCGAGCATGATCGGCGCATGGGTCGCCTTGATCCAGTCCCGCATCGATTTGTTCGGCGCAAGCTGCGGCGGGGTCGCCACGTTCAACTGGAATTGAAACCGTTCCGCCGCCTGCACCCAGGACGCCAGCACATTGTTGTCGTCGCCGGTCCAGGCGACGGTGCGGCCCTCGATCGCGCCGCGATGTTCCTCGAAGGTCATCAGGTCGGCCATCACCTGGCAGGGATGCGACCGCCGCGTCAGCCCGTTGATGACAGGCACGGTGGCATAGGCTGCGAGTTCCAGCAGCGCATCGTGGTTGAGAATGCGGATCATGATGGCATCGACATAACGCGACAGCACGCGCGCGGTGTCGGCAATGGTCTCGCCGCGGCCGAGCTGCATTTCCGCGCCGGTCAGCATGATCGATTCACCGCCGAGCTGGCGCATGCCGACATCGAACGAAACCCGGGTGCGGGTCGAAGGCTTCTCGAAGATCATCGCCAGCGTCTTGCCCGCGAGCGGGTGTGCCGGCTTGGCGTGCGCCTTCAGCTTCGCCTTCATGGCGAGACCGGCCGCGAGCATGTTGCGCAATTCCTGGGCCGGAAGCTCGCTGAGATCGAGGAAATGGCGCGGCCCGGTGCTCATTGCCCCGCCGCCCGTTTCAACTGATCGCCGGATAGCGCCACGCAGGCGCGATCGAGTCGCTGCACGGCTTCCTCGATCTCCGCCTCGGTGACGATCAGCGGCGGCAGGAACCTGACGACGTTCTCGCCGGCGCCGACCGTGAGCAGTTTCTGGTCGCGCAGGGCGGTCACCAGATCGCCCGACGGCGCCACCGCCTTCACGCCGATCAACAACCCCTCGCCGCGAACATCAGCAAGCACGCCCGGATGGCGATCGACCACCGAGGCCAGCTTCTGCTTGAACAACAGCGACATCTTCTGCACGCGCTCGAAGAAGCCGGGTTTGAGCATCACATCCAGCACCGCGTTCGCCGCCGCCACCGCCAGCGGATTGCCGCCGAAGGTCGAACCATGCGAGCCCGGCGTCATGCCGGCCGCAGCCTCCGCGGTCGCCAGGCACGCGCCGATCGGAAAGCCGCCGCCGAGCGCCTTGGCCAGCGACATCACGTCGGGCGTGACGCCGAGGCGCTCGTGGGCGAACAGCTCGCCGGTGCGGCCCATGCCGGTCTGCACCTCGTCGAAGATCAGCAACAGGCCGTTGGCGTCGCAGAGTTCGCGCAACGCCCGGAAGAACGCATGCGACGCGGCGCGGACGCCGCCCTCGCCCTGCAGCGGCTCGATCAGGATGCCGGCGGTCTGCGGGCCGATTGCCTTCTTGACGGCCTCGAGATCGCCGAGCATGACCTGATCAAAGCCATCCATCGGCGGACCGAAGCCTTCGAGATATTTTGGCGAGCCGGTTGCCGCCAGCGTCGCCAGCGTTCGGCCGTGAAACGCGCCATCGAAAGTGATGATGTGATAGCGCTCCGGGTGACCCTTGGCAGCGTGATATTTGCGCGTGATCTTGATCGCGCATTCCATCGCCTCGGCGCCGGAATTGGCAAAGAACACGAAGTCGGCAAAACTCGCTTCGCACAATCGTGCGGCGAGCCGCTCGCCGTCCGGGCTCTTGAACAGGTTCGACATGTGCCACAATTTGGTGGCCTGTTCCTGCAGTGCCGCGACCAGATGCGGATGCGCATGGCCGAGCGCGTTCACCGCCACGCCGCTGGTGAAATCGAGATAGCGCTCGCCATTGGTCGCGATCAGCCACACACCTTCGCCGCGCTCGAATCCGAGATCGGCTCTGGCGAATACGGGAAGCAGATGCGACGTCGCGCTCTTGGTCATGGCGATCACTGAAGGTTGGAGCCCGCCGCGATGCGCGCATGGATCGCATCGACGACCAGACCCGGAAAAACAAAACGTGCCGCCTTTTCGGGGCGGCACGTGGCAGGCATTCTATGCGGGTGGCGGACACTGTCAACCGGTGACGCGGCGGCCAAGCCGCCCTTTGGCACCAGGCGGCCGCGGAAAAATCCGATTGCAATGCTTCAGTGACGGAACATGTGGACGCAACCACGCGGACTCTGCGCCGGAGTCACGCCATATTGTAGCCTCCGGGCTGTCGGGTACGACATCTCGTGCGGCGGTTTTAATCCTTACCTGTCCCACTGTTAGGCGTAAACGCCCGGGCGTGCTTTCCGCGCCCGGCGAGGGCTAAGGGATTCTGCCTGCAGGGATTTTGATCGAATGACAGTCGCCACGCCGCTTCGAGAATGGCCGGCGCGACACGAAGGGAAGAGAGTGCGATGACGGTATTGACCTGGACCGACGATCGCGTCGAACAATTGAAAAAGCTCTGGGAAGGCGGGCTTTCCGCCAGCCAGATCGCCGCGGAACTCGGAAATGTGACGCGAAATGCCGTGATCGGCAAAGTCCACCGGCTTGGCCTTTCCGGCCGCGCCAAGAGCCCCTCCTCGGCCGCACCGCGCCCGCGCAAGGCGCGCCCGGCCCAGCACATGATGCGGGTCTCGCGCCCGGTGTCGCGCGGCAATACCGCGCTGGCGCACGCGTTCGAAGTCGAGATGGAGCCGGATCCGATCGCCTACGACAATGTGGTGCCGATGAGCCAGCGACTGTCGCTGCTGGAACTGAACGAGGCCACCTGCCACTGGCCGATCGGCGATCCCTCCAGTTCGGAATTCTTCTTCTGCGGCGGCAAGGCGCTCACCAGCCTGCCCTACTGCGCGCACCACTCGCGGATCGCCTATCAGCCGGCCGGCGATCGCCGCCGCCAGCCGCCGAAGCAAACAAGATAAGCCACCGTCGTCCCGGCCTTGAGCCGGGACGACAACTGATCGTCGCGCGAATTACTCCACCTTCGCGAAGCGGTCGTCCAGCGCATAGCCGGCGCCGCGCACGGTGCGGATCGGATCCTGCTCACGGCCGGGATTGAGCAATTTGCGCAACCGCCCGATATGCACGTCCACCGTGCGCTCATCGATGTAAATGTCGCGGCCCCACACGCTGTCGAGCAGTTGCTCGCGGCTGAACACCCGTCCCGGATGCTCCAGGAAAAATTCCAGCAGCCGGTACTCGGTCGGGCCGAGATCGACCGGACGTCCTGAACGGGCGACGCGGCGCTTCTCGCGATCGAGTTCGATATCGCCATAGGTGAGCACGGTGGCGAGACGTTCCGGACTGGCGCGGCGCAACAGGCCCCGCACCCGCGCCAGCAGTTCCGGCACCGAGAACGGCTTGACGATGTAGTCGTCGGCGCCGGTGGCAAGGCCCCTGACCCGTTCGCTTTCCTCGCCGCGCGCGGTCAGCATGATGATCGGAAGCTGCCGCGTCTCCGGCCGCGCCCGCAACCTGCGGCACAGTTCGATCCCCGATAGCCCCGGCAGCATCCAGTCCAGCACGATCAGGTCCGGAACGCGTTCCTTCAGCCTGGTGTCGGCGTCGTCGCCGCGGCCGACGGTCTCGACGTCATAGCCTTCGGCGTCGAGATTGTAGCGCAGCAGGGTCGTCAACGCCTCCTCGTCTTCCACTACCAGAATGCGCGCGCTCATATGCGTCAGCCCCTCAGTTTCGGTTTACGGTCGTTGCAAAGGTCGTCATGTCGCCCTTCGGGCGCTTGTCGAGGATCTGCTGGCCCTCGATCATGTAGAACACGGTTTCGGCGATGTTGGTGGCGTGGTCGCCGATCCGTTCGATGTTCTTGGCGCAGAACATCAGATGAATGCAGAAACTGATGTTGCGCGGATCTTCCATCATGTAGGTCAGGAGTTCGCGAAACAGCGAGGTGCAGATCGCGTCGACTTCCTCGTCGCCCTTCCAGACCGTCATCGCCGCCGGCAGATCGTGCGCCGCATAGGCGTCGAGCACGGATTTCACCTGCGACTGCACGAGGTCGGTCATGTGTTCGAGGCCGCGGATCAGCTTCAGCGGCTGGAATTCGTTCTCCAGTGCGGCGACCCGCTTGCCCATGTTCTTGGCAAGGTCGCCGATCCGCTCGAGATCGGTCGCGACCCGCATGGCGCCGACGATTTCGCGCAGGTCCACCGCCATCGGCTGGCGCCGTGCGATGGTCAAGACCGCGCGCTCTTCGATCACGCGCTGCAGGCTGTCGATTTCGACGTCGGCCGCCACCACGCGCTTGCCGAGCGCGACGTCGCGGCGGATCAGCGCATCGACGGATTCGACGATCATGCGTTCGGCAAGGCCGCCCATCTCCGCGACCAGACGGGTCAATTCCTGCAGATCGCTGTCGAATGCCTTGGCGGTGTGTTCAGAAGCCATGATTTTCTCCTCAACCGAACCGGCCGGTGATGTAATCCTGCGTGCGTCGATCGCTCGGCGACGTGAAGATCTTGTTGGTGTCGTCGAATTCGATCAGTTCGCCGAGATACATGAAGGCGGTCTTGTCGGAGACGCGCGCGGCCTGCTGCATGTTGTGGGTGACGATCGCAATCGTGTAGTCCTCCGCCAATTCCTGAATCAGTTCCTCGATCTTGGCGGTCGAGATCGGATCGAGCGCCGAACAGGGCTCGTCGAACAGGATCACCTCGGGCCGCACCGCGACAGTGCGGGCGATGCAGAGCCGCTGCTGCTGGCCGCCGGACAGGCTGAGGCCGCTGGCGTTCAGCTTGTCCTTGACCTCGTTCCACAGCGCGCCGCCGCGCAGCGCCTTTTCGACGCGGCCGTCCATCTCGGATTTGGAGATCTTCTCATAGAGCCGGATGCCGAACGCGATGTTCTCATAGATCGTCATCGGAAACGGCGTCGGCTTCTGGAACACCATGCCGACGCGCGCGCGCAGCAAATTGAGATCGAGCTTGGGGTCGAGGATATTGGTCTGGTCGAGCATCAGCTGGCCGGTGGCGCGCTGTCCCGGATAGAGGTCGTACATCCGGTTGAAGACCCGCAGCAAGGTCGATTTGCCGCAGCCCGACGGGCCGATGAAGGCGGTGACGCGATGGGTGCCGAGCGTGATGTTGATGTTCTTCAGCGCATGGTTCTCGCCGTAATAGAAATTCAGGCCGCGCGCCGTCACCTTCGCCGGCGGCTCCGGCTGGGCGGGCATCGACGTCGCCGCGCTGGCCGGAATACTCGCGGATACAGACAGATTGCTCATTTTGCAGTCCTCTCGGCGCCAAGAATACGCGCACCAATATTGAGGGCGAGTACCGTGAGCGTGATGATCAGGGCCCCGCTCCAGGCCAGTTGCTTCCAGTAAGCGTAGGGGCTTTGCACGAAGTTGTTGATGGTTACCGGGAGGTTGGCGATCGGCTTGGTCAGATTGAGGCTGAAGAACTGATCGCTGAACGCGGTGAACAATAGCGGCGCGGTTTCGCCGGCCACCCGCGCCGTCGCAAGCAGCACGCCGGTAATCAGACCGGTGCGCGCCGCTCGGTAGGCCACGCGCTTGATGACGAGCGAGCGCGGCAGGCCGAGCGCGGAAGCCGCCTCGCGCAACGGATTGGGTACCAGCAACAGCATGTCCTCGGTGGTGCGAACCACCACGGGAATCACGATCACGGCGAGCGCCAGGCTTCCGGCAAAGGCCGAGAACCCGCCCATCGGCACCACGACCGCGCCGTAGACGAACAGGCCGATGATGATCGAGGGCGCGCTCAAGAGAATATCGTTGATGAAGCGGATCACGGCCGTCAGGCGATCGTTCCTGCCGTATTCGGCCAGATAGGTGCCGGCGAACAGCCCGAGCGGCGCGCCGACGCCGACACCGATCACGGTCATGATGATCGAGCCGGTGATCGCGTTGAGCAGGCCGCCTTCGGTCGATCCCGGCGGCGGCGTATTCTCGGTGAAGATCTGCAGGCTGATGCCGGCGAGGCCGTTGTAGAACAGCGTGAACAGGATCAAGGCGAGCCAGGTCACGCCGAACAATGCGGCGCCAAGACACAGCAGCCGGATGATAATATCATTGCGGCGGCGGGTTCGGTAAATCGGGTTCATGATCTCAATTCCCCGCCTTTCTTTCCAGCCGCAGCAGCATCAACCGTGCCGCGGCCAGCACGAAGAACGTCAACACGAACAGCAATAGCCCCAGCAGAAGCAGGCCCGACTGATGCAGCCCATCGCTCTCGGCGAATTCGCTGGCGATCGCCGCCGAAATCGTGGTGCCGGGCCCGAAGATCGAAGGCGAAATCCGGAACGAATTGCCGATGATGAAGGTGACCGCCATGGTCTCTCCGAGCGCGCGGCCGAGCGCCAGCATGATGCCGCCGATCACGCCGACCCTGGTGTAGGGGATCACCACATTGCGGACCACTTCCCAGGTGGTGCAGCCGACACCATAGGCAGCTTCCTTCAAAACCGGCGGCACGGTCTTGAACACGTCGACCGAAATCGCGGTGATGAACGGCAGCACCATGATCGCAAGAATCAGCGCCGCGTTGAACAGGCTGAGATAGGAGGGCGGGCCGCCGAAGATCGATCCAAGGACCGGAACACCATTGAACAAGCCGATCATGAACGGCTGAAACGTATTGGCCAGAAACGGGCCTAGCACGAAGAAGCCCCACATGCCGTAGATGATCGAGGGAATGCCGGCGAGCAGTTCGATGGCGATCCCGATCGGACGCCGCAACCATTGCGGACAAAGTTCGGTGAGAAAGATCGCAATGCCGATACCGACCGGAATCGCGATGATCATCGCGATCACCGAGGTCAAGAGCGTGCCGTAGATCGGACCGAGTGCGCCGAGCACCGGCGGATCGGCCGACGGCGCCCAGCGCTGCGTCCACAGGAAGGCGAAGCCGTATGCCTTCATCGCCGGCCAGGCGCCGACGATCAGCGACAGAATGATGCCGCCCAGAATGAGCAGCACCGAAATCGCACAGGCACGGGTGATCCAGTAGAATGTGACGTCGCCAAGCCTGAAAGCGTTGAGCGCCCTGGCACGATCGTAAGGTCCGGCGGCTTCGATTACATCGCTCACATCGCTCTGGACGGCCATGTCTGCCACGCCAATGCCCCCTGTTATACTGCTTGCGCGGGCGATCCGGGATTTAAATACGAGCCTTGATCCGGATACGCTGCCCGCTCAGCCTGATTTCACCCGATCGCCGGCTCGATCCGGCTTGTGGAGAGGCCCGACCCGGGCTGGACCGGGTCGGGCTGAGAGCGGGCGCGTTCGGGTGCCGCGACGCGCCGACCAGCGACATCAGCTCTTGATATCGGACGACCAGGTCTTCTCGATCAGCTTGATCACCGAGTCCGGCATCGCGATGTAGTCGAGTTCTTCGGCCGCCTTGCCGCCGTTGGCGAAGGCCCACTTGAAGAACTTGACCGCCTCGGCGGACGCCGCCTTGTCGGCCCCATCCTTGTGCAGCAGCACGAATGTCGATGCCATGATCGGCCACGACTTGTCGCCGGGCTGGTCGGTGAGGATCAGAAAATAGCCCGGTGCATGGGCCCAGTCCGCGTTGGAAGCCGCCGCCTGGAAGGCCTCGGAGTTCGGCTGCACGGCTTTTCCGGCCTTGTTGACCAGGCCGGCGTAGGTCAGCTTGTTCTGCTTGGCGTAGGCGTATTCGACGTAGCCAATCGCGTTCTTGGTCTGGCCGATATTGCCGGAAACGCCCTCGTTGCCCTTGGCGCCGACGCCGACCGGCCATTCGACCGTCGCACCGGAACCGACCTTGGACTTCCAGTCGGCGCTGACCTTCGAAAGATAATCGGTGAAGTTGAAGGTCGTGCCCGAGCCATCGGCGCGGTGAACGACCGCGATCGCGTCCAACGGCAGCGCCAGTTTCGGATTGAGCTTCTTGATCGCCGGATCATCCCATTTGGTGATCTGGCCGAGGTAAATCTTCGCAAGCGTATCGCCGTCCAGCACCATGTCGCCGGCCTTCACGCCCTCGACGTTCACCACCGGGACGATCGCGCCCATGACCATCGGCCATTGAGCCAGGCCGTCCTTCTCGAGCTGGTCGACGCTCAACGGCTTGTCGGTCGCGCCAAAGGTCACGGTCTTGGCCTGGATTTGCTTGATGCCCGCGCCGGAGCCGATGGACTGGTAGTTCACGGCGCTGCCGGATTCCTTCTTGTAGCCATCCGCCCATTTCGACAGGACCGGATAGATAAAGCTCGAACCGGCGCCGGTGATGTCCGCGGCAAATGCCGATGTCGATGCGGCGACCAGGCCGGCCGCAACGATGGTTTTCATGAAATTCATGGGATCTGCTCCATCAGGTGAGCGAAGCGCTTCATGACGCCCGATTGCGCTCACGCCGCCCGTTTAGGAGCGGTCGATGCTGCTTTTACGAAGGTTGGATGACGGTTGGATGACAGTCTTAAGTTATTGAAATCACTTAAGTTCAGCCAAAAGACGGGGCTTTGGCCTGGGGAAAACAGGCGGTGAAGGTGGCGCCGTTTTTCGGCACGCTTTCGATCAAAAGCCGGCCGCGATGGCGGTTAACAATATGTTTCACCAACGATAAACCGAGCCCCGTGCCGCCCTGCGCGCGGCTGTCGCCGACGTCGACCCGGTAGAACCGCTCGGTCAGCCGCGGCAGATGTTCCGGGGCGATGCCCGGACCGAAATCGCGCACCATGACGCGAATTTCCGGCGCCCCTTCGCCCGACGTCACCGAGCTCAGCGAGACAATGACCTTGCCGCCGGAGGCGCCGTATTTCAGCGCATTCTCGACCAGGTTCTCGAACAGCCGCAACAGCTCCTCGCGGTCCCCCGCGATCGACACCGGCACCTCGGGCAGGTCGATATCGATTTCGACCTGACGCTCCCGCGCCAGCGGCTCCAGCCCATCCACGACCTGCCGGATGATCGGGACAATATCCACCAGCGTATCGGGGCGAACATGGGCGGAGAGTTCAACCCGCGACAGCGACAGCAAATCGTCGATCAGCCGCGCCATCCGGGTTGCCTGCGTATGCATGATGCCGAGAAAGCGCTCGCGCGCCTTGGCATCCTCCTTGGCGGGCCCCTGCAGGGTATCGATGAAGCCCGACAATGCGGCCAGCGGAGTGCGCAATTCATGGCTGGCATTGGCGACGAAGTCGGCGCGCATTTCCTCGACCCGGCGCAGCGGCGTCTGGTCGTGGAACGTCATCAGCATGCATTTGTCGGTGCCGCCGAACAAAGTCGGCACCGGCACCGGCGTGACGATCAGCTCCATCCAGCGATCGACCGGTACATGATCGAGATAGGTCGCGCGCCGGGATTCCGAGGTCGCGATCGCTTCGCGGAGCGCGGTGATGATTTCGGGCGAGCGCAGGGCGAACTGGGCAAGCTCGTTTTTGCGCAGCGCCGGCGCCAGTTGCGCTGCCGCCGCATTGAGGTGAATGACGCGGCCGGCGCGATCGAGCAGCACCGCGGGATCCGGCATGCCGGCGACCACGGCGCTGACCGCGGCGGCCTCGACCGGGTTGACGCCGCGAACATCTTCGCGCGAGGCGACGGCGTGGTTCAGCCGCCACGGCACCAGCGCGGCCGCGCCGATACAGACAAAGACCGCGGCGGCGCGGAGCAGCGACAATTCGCCGAGCGCGACCAGGACCGCGAGCGCCATCGCGGCAGCCAGCAGGACAATGGCCGAATGCCGCAACCGGTCCGGCCACGGCGAGTAGAAGGACGAAGGAGCAGCTTCTATTGCCATCGGGCCGGCTCTTCCCATCGGGTTGGCATTTGTCAGGTGCGGGTGTCCCCCCGCTTTCGCACATAAGCCGCTTCGCGGCTCGGCTCGGCGTTGAGCGCATGGGCCGCCTCACGCAGGCGTTTGTTTCGGGCGCCGAGGATAACCTCCCGAAACGTCAGCAAGATTACAGATATGACAAATGGCGCAATATAATAGAGGACCCGGAACAGCAACATCCCCGCCAGCAGGTCCTCGCGGTCCATTTGCCAAAGGCCGACCAGCATGGCGGCGTCGAACACCCCGAGCCCGCCGGGGGAATGGCTGGCAAAGCCCAGCAGCGTCGCCGAGACGAATATGACGGCGACGACCACAAAGCCGAGGTTGGGTTCATCCGGCACCAGCACATACATGGCGAGCGCGCAGAAACCGAGATCGACGATTCCGATGGCGACCTGCAGCAAGGTCAGCGAACCGCCCGGCAGCCCGACGGTCCAGGGCCCGCGGCCGACCGAGCGCGGCTGGATCGAAACCCAGACCACATAGACCAGCAGCGCCAGAATGATGGCAAAGGCGACCAACCGGTTGAGCCAGGGCGGCAACTGGTCGATCGCCGCCGCGGCTTCCGGATGGCAGGCGATACCCAGCCCCAGCACCGCGGCGTTGCCGAGCCAGAAGGTCAGGCCCGCCAGAAAGCAGATCTTGGCGACGTCGATCGCGTTCAGGCCCCAGGCGGAATAGATGCGGTATCGCACCGCTCCGCCGGTGAAGACGCTGGCGCCGACATTGTGCCCGATCGAATACGAGGTGAAGGCCGCAAGCGCATTGATGCGGTAGGGAATATCGGTGCGGCCGATCGCGCGAACCGCGAACAGGTCATAGAATGTCAGGGTGAAGTAACCGGCCGCCACGAACAGCGCCGCCAGCGCAATCTGGCGCGCCTCGGTCTGCTTGATGGCTTCGACGACTTCATCGACATCGATGCCGCGCAGCATATGGTAAAGCACATAACACGCGATCCCGATCACCGTGATGCTGACCGCAACACCTAGCTTATGCAGGATTTGCTTGTGGCGCAGAAACGAGATCGCCCTGCGTGTTGCTTCCAGCATCTAGACCTCGAACTGCGATCTTGCGGCGGCGCCTTGGGCGAGCTTTGCCGCCGCCAGCGCCGCGACGGCTCCTGATCCGACGTGGTAGCGCGTTTTGGGCCGAAGTGGAATTCGCCTGAAGTGAATAAAACGCGCTCCTTCAATATATTAGGGGAATTCACGGCGCCGGACAGACAGTTTCGCAGCATTCGCTGCGGGATGGTAAAAATTCCCTCCTCAGTCTTGAGCACAAGGTGGTGAAGTTTGCATGATATCGGGCAGTGAATTTCGCGGTTATCCCGCGTGCCGCGACGTAATTCAAACCGCCGGCGTGTGGCGCGAAAGCACCCAGTCGCGCAGCCACGATCCGACGGCGCATCCGGCCAGATACAACGCAAACATCATCAGGCCGAGGTCGAGCCAATAGCCGGGGCGGCCGGGGATCACGCGGGCAAGGGCGGCCGCGAGCAACGCCGCCGCCAGCAGCGCGAGCCAGCGCGACGTCGATTTCGAGACGCCCTGGCCGCGATGAACCACCGCGATCCAGCCCATCGCAAGACCGAGCAGCAGCGACGCCAAGAGCCAGCCCCAATGGAATGTCGCCAGATATGCCATCGCGTTACCTCACCACGAAATCGATGCGGCGGTTCTGCGCCTTGCCTTCGTCGGTATCGTTGCCGGCGACCGGCTGCGTGCTGCCGTAACCGATCGCCGTGAAGCGATCGGCGGGCAATCCTGCTTTCACCAGATAATCCGTGACCGCCTGCGCGCGTTTTTCCGACAGCGTCTGGTTGAACGCCGCATCGCCATCGCCGTCGGTATGGCCCGCGATCTCGATATTGGCGTTCGGACAGCGCTGCGCCGTCTCGACCAGCCGGTCGAGCAGCCCCACCGAATCCGGATCGATGGTGGCGCGGCCGGATTCGAACTGGATTCTTCCCTTGGCGAGCAGATCCGAAAACAATTGCTGGCAGACCGTGGCATCCACCGGTGCTGCCGCGGGCTTGACCGAAATCTCGGCCTTGAACTGCCAGTCCTTCGGGAAATCCTTGCCGAGGCCCGCGCGGATCTGGACCGCCGCCGCGTCATAGAAGGCGTCGCCCGAAAGCTTCACCTCACGGTCGGACACCACCAGCGTACCCGTAGACAACCGCGACAGCGCCCCCAGCGCAGGTCCCACCACGGCGGCGAATCCGGACGGCGCGCCGATGCTGGCCTTCAGATTGTCGACCACCTTTTCGTTGAAGAATTTGCGCGCCGCCGTGACGGCCAGGGCTGCGTGCGCATTGTTATCCGGCACATAGCCGGTCAAGGTCAGCGTCACCGCGACCGGATCCTTGTAGGCCTGGAACACGTAAGGCGGCGCCCTGATTTGGTTGACGGCCACCGAAAAACCCTGCGGCAGGTTTTTCAGCGCCGCTACGATCGCTTCGCGGCCGCCGAGGTCGCGCGCCATGCCGGAAAGGTTGACCTTGGTATCGGAAAGCTCGATCTTGCCGTCCTTCAATTTCGCGATCTGATCGAGCAGTAACAACGCCGCATTGTCAAAACGCGGTGGCGCGCCGCGCGACAAATTCATCTGGTCGGCGACCTCGACGCCGCCGAGATCGGCATGCGCCGCCTCGATGAGCTTGTTCTTGCTGGCCGGCAATGGCGAACTGCCGCCGAGCGTCACTTTGGCCACGTCGCGCTCGACCGTCCAGACGAACGGCTTGGCTTCGGGAACAAGGCGGGTTTCGTCGTTGACCAGGCGTACGCCCGGCACGGCTTCGACGGAGGCCAGCGCGCTGCGGCGGCCATCTTCCGAGAATGCATCGGCGGCAAACGTGACGTCGCGGCCCGCGACCGTGATCCGGCTCTTGTCGAGCACGGTATCCTTCAGGGCCGCCGTGCTCTGCGCGGCGAGGTCCGCTTCCATCGGCAGGGTGTTGGTCCAGGCCGCAATAGCCCAAAAGACGACCAGTGGAACGACGCCCGGCCACCATTTGCTGCTCCACCTGAAAAGTCCGTGCATTCGACGTCCTGCGGGTCTGGGAAACGAGAGAAAACAAACCCTTGCGGGGCTGTCAAACTGGAAATGACGCAGGTCAGGCCAATCGGCGGGCGGCCGCCCGACCAACCCGCGCTTCAGCGGTCTGCCAGCGATTTCGGGGCTTGTTTCAACCGATCAGCCACGCGCGATGAAGCGGTTTGTCGCCCCGCCCGTGAACCGGCGACAAGCCCTGTCGCTTCCTTAACTCGTGCAACGCCTGCGCTCAAAAGCGCTGACAAAATCAACCGGAGGATTTCATGTTCAAGGATCTGTTTTCGCTGCAAGGCCGCGTCGCCCTGGTGACCGGCGGCTCGCGCGGCATCGGCAAGATGATCGCCGGCGGTTTTCTCGGCCAGGGCGCAGCGAAGGTTTACATCACCGCGCGCAAGGCCGGACCCTGCGAAGCAACCGCCAAGGAACTCACCGCGGAATATGGCGGCGAATGCATCGCGTTGCCGATCGATATCTCGACCAATGCCGGCTGCGAGCGGCTGGCCGCCGAGATCATCAAGCGCGAACCCAAGCTCGATATCCTCGTTAACAATGCGGGTACGGCCTGGGGCGCCGACTTCGACGAGTTTCCCGAAAGCGGCTGGGACAAGGTGATGGACCTCAACGTCAAGTCGCTGTTCTTCCTGACCCAGGCGCTGCACAAGCCGTTGCGTGCGGCGGCCGTCGCCGAGCGGCCTGCGAAAGTGATCAACATTGCTTCCATCGACGGCATCTTCGTCAATCCGACGGAGACCTATTCCTACGCGGCGAGCAAGGCAGCGGTGATCCACCTGACGCGGCGGATGGCGACCAGGCTGATCAAGGAGCACATCAACGTCACCGCGATCGCGCCCGGCGCGTTCGCTTCCGACATGAATCGCGCGGCGCGCGATCATGGCGACGTGTTGGCCAAGCGCATCCCGGCCGGGCGCATCGGCACTGACGAGGATATGGCAGGGCTTGCGATCTTTCTCGCCTCGCGCGCCGGCGACTATGTCGTGGGCAACGCCATCGCGATCGATGGCGGCGTGGTCTACGCGAACGCAGGGCTGGAGATTGCGGGGTAGGATTAGAATTCCCGCGCAGTGCAATCTGGCACTCGTCATTCCGGGTTCGCTCGTTTTACTCGCGCCCCGGAATGACGATAATTGTCGTTGCTAACTCACGTCTCGATCTTCACATACTCAAAATCGCCGGGCTTGTTGTCGATCCCGACCTTGGGCGGCGAGATCCATGACGCGAACGCGCCGATCTCGGTCACTGGAACCATCAGCGAGGCGATGAAATCGCCATCGTCGGCCGATGGCAGCCAGTCGCTCTTGCGCTTGTTCCAGGTCGCATCGTCGATCAGCACACCGTCGGGCGTCGCATGGATATTGCCGAATTCGCCGATCTGGCGATGGAACGCGACGTTCGGCAGTGTCAGCCTGAAGTCGTAGCCGGCGAGCGCGATGATCTTGTTCCAGCGCATCAGGCCCTTGGCGCAGTCCTGCGTGTAATCGTCGCGCAGCCGCATGTTGAGCGCGGTGAGCGCCGGCTCATCGACGCGCATGATCTGGCCATCGACCAGCTTGAGCACCGGATAGGTGCCGCTCTGCAAACGATGATCGTCGTCGATTTGAGTCTCGCGATAGCGGCCCTTCACGCCGGCATTGTAGGCATTGGCCGCATTGGTGGAGACCTCCGAGCCGAACAGGTCGAGCGACAGCGTGTAGTGCAGGTTCAGTTTCTTCTGGATGGTCGGAAGATCGACTACCCCGAGCGCACGCACTTTGGCGACATCGAAGGGATCGCTGATGCCGGCTTCTTTCATTGCCTCGACGGTTCGCTGCACCACGCGACTGATGCCGGTCTCGCCGACGAACATGTGATGCGCCTCTTCGGTCAGCATGAAGCGGCAGGTGCGCGATAGCGGATCGAAGCCGGACTGGGCGAGGCTGTGCAATTGCATCTTGCCGTCGCGGTCGGTGAAGTAGGTGAACATGAAGAACGACAGCCAGTCCGGCGTCGCCTCGTTGAAGGCCCCCAGCATGCGTGGGCTGTCGGCATCGCCCGAACGTCGGCGCAGCAGCTCGTCGGCCTCCTCGCGGCCGTCGCGGCCGAAATATTTCTGCAACAGATAAACCATCGCCCAGAGATGGCGGCCTTCCTCGACATTGACCTGAAACAGGTTGCGCAGATCGTAGAGCGAGGGCGCGGTCTTGCCGAGATGACGTTGTTGTTCGACCGAGGCCGGCTCGGTGTCGCCCTGGATCACGATCAGCCGGCGCAGCATGGCGCGATGCTCGCCCGGCACTTCCTGCCATGCCGGCTCGCCATAATGCTGGCCGAACGGGATGACGCGGTTCTCTTCCTGCGGCGCGAGCAGGATGCCCCAGCGGTAGTCCGGCATCTTCACATAGTCGAACTTGGCCCAGCCCTTCGGATCGACCGAGTAGGCCGTGCGCAGATAGACCAGCGATTGCTGGAAGCCATCCGGCCCCATGTCGTTCCACCAGTCGATGTACCCGGGATGCCAGCCTTCCAGCGCCTTGAGCACCTGCCGGTCCTCACTGAGATTCACGTTGTTGGGAATCTTGGTGGAGTAGTCGACGTTCATGATGTTCATGGCATGCTCCGCGTTGGGCGGTCTTGTTTGGTGAATGGCGAGTAGCGAATGGAAAGGATAACTATTCGCTACTCGCCTCTATGAACAATAATGCATGTTGTGGCGACCGTACAGGCCTACGACCTCCTCAATCTGCATTTTGCTTCATGTCCGGCCGATGGCGCCGATTTCGACCCAATCGGCCTTGGTGAGCGGCGACTGCGCCAATCTGGAGGTCAGAACGGCTGCCAGCGCGGTGGTCGGGAAGGCCTCGGCAAATCCGCCACCGACGGCGGCCTTGCGCGCACCCAACGCTTTGAGCTCGACGAGCGCCTCGCCCAGCAGTCGCGCGGCCGCACGCGGCTTCTGCATCCGCAGCTTGAGGTTGGCGCTGGCGATCTGAATGCAGGCCCGCAGCAGGATGCGCTCACGTCCGCCCTGCGGGGCCGCGGCCCACACTGCTTGCAGCACCTCCTGTGATTCCCAGAAATATCCGGCGTCGTTGAGCGCGATCCCGTAGCGCAGCGCCGGATGACGCGCCGGTATGAAGTCGCGAAATCGCGACGGCACCAGCGCCTTGGCGTGCCACAGCGTGTCGTGGTCGGCTTCGGAGTCCGCGCTCTCGCCGGGAACATAGGCCCAGCGCGGCAGCGGCAAATTGGCCGCGGTCGAAAAACTATTCATTGGCGCAATGCCATAACCAAATGTTCAGGGGGCTCGGTGCTCCGAGCCTTCATGCAAGTACAAAATGCGTTTAACGAATTCCGCAATCGAACCGAGCGTCGCCACCGGCGCTTCGCGATGCGGCGAATGTCCGGCGCCCGGAATAATCGTCACATCGACCGGACAATAGCACTCTTCCTGCGCAATCTCTATCTGGCGAATAGTCCCATACTGGTCGTCGGCGCCCTGCACGATCGCAACCGGCACGCGGATGTAGGCGAGATATTCGCTGATGTCCCAACTGCGAAACCCGGGATCGAGCCAGGCATCGTTCCAGCCGCAGAAGGCGTTGTCGACATCGCGGTGCCAGCGCTCAAGCTTCGACCTGAGGCCGGCGGTCTCGTAGGTCTTTCTGATCTCCATGATCGACCTGATCCCGACGTCTTCAACCACGAAATGCGGCGCGATCATCGCGACCCCGCGCACCCGGTGATCGCCGGCGCCGCCGGCATAGATCGCGGCAATCGAAGCCCCGTCGGAGTGACCCAGCAAAATG
Source organism: uncultured Pseudomonadota bacterium (assembly GCA_963819325.1). GTDB lineage: Bacteria > Pseudomonadota > Alphaproteobacteria > Rhizobiales > Xanthobacteraceae > Bradyrhizobium. Next base: position 74,189 of record CAWFVT010000009.1, on the reverse strand, counting down.
CCGCGGCGAAAGCCGATGGCGTCGAGCAGTTCAGGCAAGATTTCGAGCGCTTCGACATGCATGTAGTCAAGCGGCCGCGGCAGCGTCACCGGCGTCGAGGCGCCGTAGCCGGCGCGCGAATACGCCAGCACCCCGGCGGCGGTGGCCGCCGCCAGCCGGTCCGGAAAATCTCCCCACAGCGCGGCCGATCCGAGACCCTCATGCAACATGATGATAGTCGGCGCGTCAGCCGGTGCTGGACCGATCATGCGGTATTCGAGATCGGACGAGCCGATGCGCAAGGTGCCGGCGGGTGCGAGGGCGGTCATGGGATTTCTCTGGCTTCTCCATCCGTCATGCCCGCGCTTGTCGCGGGCATCCACGTCTTTCCTTGCAGCGGAACAAGACGTGGATGGCCGGGTCAAGCCCGGCCATGACGATTAATCCGTTGCCCGCAACTTGAACCGCTGGATCTTCCCCGTCGCGGTTTTCGGCAAGGCTTCGACGACATCGATCCAGCGCGGATATTTCCATGGGCCGATCTTCGCCTTGACGTGCTCCTTCAGCGCCTCGTGCAGGCCGTCGGATTTGGCATCCGCGCGCAGCACCACGAAGGCTTTCGGCTTCAGCAATCCTTCCGGATCGGCTTCGGGCACGACGGCAGCTTCGAGCACCGCCGGATGGGTGATCAAGGCACTCTCGACCTCGAACGGCGACACCCAGATGCCGGACACCTTGAACATGTCGTCGCTGCGGCCGCAAAACGTATAGCGCCCGTCGGCGTCGCGAATGTACTTGTCGCCGGTGCGGGTCCAGTGGCCCTGGAACGTATGACGGCTTTTGCTGCGCTGGTTCCAGTAGCCTTCGCCGGCCGAGGGCGCATCGACCAGCAACTCGCCGACCTCGCCATCGGCCACCTCAGTACCGCCTTCGTTCACCAGCCGCACCTTGTAGCCCGGCACCGGACGGCCGGAGGAGCCGTATTTGATATCGCCCTGCGCGTTGGAGAGAAAAATATGCAGCAATTCAGTCGAGCCGACGCCGTCGAGAATATCCACGCCAAAACGCGCCTTCCAGCTATGGCCGACCGATTCCGGCAAGGCTTCACCGGCGGAGGTGCAGATCCGCAAACGCGAGCCGCCACGCATCTGCTTTTGCGTCTCGTCGTTGAGCATCGCGGAAAACAGCGTCGGCACGCCGAAGAAAATGCTGGGATTGTACTTGTTCATCAGCGCGAACATCAGCGCAGGCGTCGGGCGTTCAGAGTTGAGAACGGTGGTGGCGCCGACCGACATCGGAAACGTCAGTGCGTTGCCAAGGCCATAGGCGAAAAACAGTTTCGCCGCCGACAGCCCGACATCATCCTCGCGAATGCCGAGCACCTGTTTGGCGTAGGTGTCCGCCGTCGCGGCGAGATTGGAATGCAGATGCCGAACGCCTTTGGGCATGCCGGTCGAACCCGACGAATACAGCCAGAACGCCGGCTCGTCGGCATGAGTTGCTACCGTCGCAAAATGATCGCTCTCGCCGGCGATCTCATCGGAAAGCTTCTTGTGGCCATGCGCGTTGTTGCCGGCGACGATGACATGCGCGAGATCCGGCATCTTCCCGATGAAATCCTTGACCACCGGCAGCAGCGCTTCGGAAATGAACAGCACCCGCGCGCGGCAATCCGCCAGCACATAGGCATATTGATCGGCCGTCAGCAGCGTGTTGAGCGGGATCGGCACCACGCCTGCGCGCATGGCGCCGAGAAACACGATCGGAAAATCAACCGTGTCGAGCATGATCATCGCCACACGCTGTTCGCGGTGGACCCCGAGACGATGCAGCAAATTGGCGAGGCGGCGGCTTTGCGTTTGCAACGCGCCGTAGGTCAATTCGGAAACAGTGTCGGTGAAGGCGAGTTTGTCGCCGCGGCCTTCATCGACGTTGCGGTCGAGCAGCCAGGTCACTGCATTGTAGGAGCCGGTGCCGCTCATGCCGCGCTCCGCTCAGCCAAGCCTGTCACGACGTTTCCCTTCGATTTTTAGGAATTATAATTCATATATACATCAGCACGCGTGCTTGCTGTCAATCTTTTTTGGCATTATGTTTCCGATTCTGCGCAAACTTCCGATTCGGACACGCCTGACATGACCGAAAATCGCGATCCGGAAACCGGCTTTCTGGAGCTGCTCGGCCAGCGCGTTCGCACCACGCGTGCGCTGCGCGGCATGTCGCGAAAGGTGCTCGCGAAGGTCTCCGGCATCTCGGAACGCTATATCGCGCAGCTCGAAAGCGGCAAGGGCAACGTCTCGATCGTGCTGCTGCGCCGGGTATCGAACGCGATGGGCGCCCATCTCGAGGATCTCATTCCATCCACCGAACCGGCGCCGGACTGGCCGGTGATCCGCGACCTCGTGCGCAAGGCAACGCCGGGCCAGATCGCCCACGCCAAGGACATCCTCTCGGGCCATGGCAATGGCACGTCGGTGCCGAAGCGGATGTCGTTTGCCGGCATCGCCCTGATCGGCCTGCGCGGCGCCGGGAAATCCACGCTCGGCAAAATGCTGGCGAAGAAAATCGGCTGGAATTTCGTCGAGCTGAACAAGGAGATCGAAGCGCAGAACGGATTGTCGGTCGCCGAGATCATCGCGCTCTACGGCCAGGAAGGCTTTCGGCGCATGGAGCAGACAGCGCTCGGACAATTGCTGGCGCGCAACGAACTATTGGTGCTGGCGACCGGCGGCGGCATCGTCTCCGAGCCGTTGACCTTCGACCTGATTTTATCGTCATTCTACACCATCTGGCTCAAGGCCGAGCCGGAAGAGCACATGGCGCGGGTGCGCAGCCAGGGCGATCTGCGCCCGATGGCGGACGATCGCTCGGCGATGGCCGAATTGCGCACCATCCTGCTCAGCCGCGAGCCGCTGTATGCGCGGGCCTCCGCCGTGGTCGATACCGCAGGGCTGAGCGTCGACACTGCAGCGGCGCGCCTGATCGACGCGGTGGCGCCGGTGCTGCATAAGGATGCGCAGGCGTTTGGTCTGCGGAACGGCGTTTCCTGAAATTTATTTTTTATTGGATGGCTCAATTTATTGGACAGATCAGAATGAATGCTGACATTGCGACTGTCGACACGACACCCAATGCGCCAAGGGCTGGATCTTGGCGGAGATTGATCTCCACTCGGATCCCATCTACGACAGGCTGGCGGGTACGGCCGTCTTGAGAAACTGAACCGCGCGAGCGGCGCGCCTGATCGACGCCGTGGTGCCGGTGCTGAATAAGGATGCGCGGATGTTCGGGCGGGGGCGAAGCGCTGCGTCCTGATTCACGCTTCTGGCGGCGCCGGCTTCTGCATCGGCTGGCTGAAGAATATGTGATTGCCAAAAGGATCGATGACACCGGCCTCGAGCGTCCCCCACGGCGTCGGTTCAAGGCCGGGCCGCATATAGCGGTAACCCTTGGCGGTGATTTCGCCATGGAATGCCTCGATACCCTGCATCGATACCCGAATCCGGGTGCCTGGACTGCCATCGCCGTGATGCTCGCTCAAATGCAGGATCAGATCGCCACGCGATATCTGGCGATAAAGCGGAGCGTTCGCATCATACCGGTGATCCCAATCGACCGTGAAACCCAGAAATCCCAGATAGAATTCATCCGCCTTGGCGATGTCGAAGATGCGCAGGATGGGGACGATTTGACCGAATTTGATTTCCATGGCCATCAAACTCCGTGACCTTCGTGAGTTTCGAATGTTCGCAATCCAATTCGGCAAGCATATGACCGTCATTTCGCGAGAGCGCTCCAAGCACGCGCCAAAGGCGCCTTGGGCCAATACCCGCAAGAAATCAGCTTGCCTGAATTGGCAGGGCCAGTAATTTGAATTGAAACAGACATTCGGCCTGTGTTGCCGCTTGGAAAGGACATCCCGTCATGATGAGCCAGGAACAGAACGACCTGATCACCCGCACCGGGCCCAGAGCGCCTTGCGGGAAATTGATGCGGATGTACTGGCAGCCGGCGGCGCTGGTCGATGAATTGGCCGGCCCGCGTCCGGTTAAGGCCGTCAAACTGCTCGGCGAGGATCTGGTGTTGTTTCGCAATGAAGAGGGCCGGTACGGCCTGATCGAGCGGCATTGCGCGCATCGCGGCGCCGATCTCGCGTTCGGCCGGCTGGAGAATGGCGGGCTGCGTTGCGCATTCCACGGCTGGCTGTTCGACGTGTCAGGCCAGTGCCTGGAAACGCCCGCCGAGCCGAAGGATTCAGGTTTGTGCCGGAATATCGTCCAGCGCGCCTACCCCGTGATTGAGAAGAGCGGAATTCTCTGGGCTTATCTCGGCGAAGGCGAACCGCCGGCGTTTCCCGAGATCGACTGCTTTGTGGCGCCGGATGCCTATACGTTTGCGTTCAAGGGCCACATCAACTGCAACTGGCTGCAGGCGCTCGAGGTCGGGATCGATCCGTCGCATGCCTCCTTCCTGCATCGCTTTTTCGAGGACGAGGATACGTCCGCTGCCTATGGCAAGCAGTTTCGCGGCGCGTCTGCCGGCAGCGATATGCCGATGACAAAAATCCTGCGCGAATATGACCGGCCCATCATCAATGTCGAGCACACCGAATACGGGCTGCGGCTGGTAGCACTTCGCCAGATCGATGACGAACGCACCCATGTGCGCGTCACCAATCAGCTGTTCCCGCATGGCTTCGTGATCCCGATGAGCACCGAGATGACGATCACGCAATGGCACGTGCCGGTGGACGACGAGAATTGCTACTGGTACGCGATCTTCACCAGCTATTCGACGCCGGTCGACAAGAACAAGATGCGGGACCAGCGCCTCGAACTCTATGAGCTTCCCGACTATCGTTCGCGCAAGAACAAGGCGAACGATTACGGCTTCGATCCGCACGAGCAGGCGACCTCGACCTACACCGGCATGGGCGCCGACATCAATGTGCACGACCAGTGGGCGGTGGAGTCGATGGGCACGATCCAGGATCGCACCCGCGAGCATCTCGGCACCGCCGACAAGGCCATCGTGCAGTATCGCCGTCTGCTGCGGCAGGAAATCGAGAAGGCCGCGTCCGGCACAAAACCCTTCATGTTTCTCGATGAGGCGCATGCGCGCAGCATCCAGGGTCCTGCGACCATGGACGGCATCGGACCGACCCGGGGATGGGAAATATTCTGGATGGAAGTCGATGTGAAGCGGCGGCGCAGCGCGCCCTGGGCAGCACCGGTTCCCACGGAGATCGCCGACAAGGTGCCACATCTGAGGGCGGTGTAGTGATGAGTCCGACTCAAAATGTACTTGCCGTCATTGCTGTGACGAAGGGTTTGCGCGTTGAGTTTCGTTGAACGTCACGGCCTCTGGTCGAGCGAGCAGAAGGAGGCGGCAGCCCGCCTTCGCAAGGTCGTCGAAGATCAAAAACTCGAAGTCATCCGGTTTTCCTTCCCCGACCAGCACAGCATCCTGAGGGGCAAGACGCTGGTCGCAAGCGAAGCACTGGCATCGCTGGAGAGCGGATGCAGCATCACCACGACGATGCTCGCCAAGGATACCTCGCATCGAACCGTATTTCCGGTGTTCACGGCCGGCGGCGGTTTCGGCATGCGGGAAATGGAAGGTGCAGCCGATGTTCTGATGCTGGCCGATCCCTCGAGCTTTCGCGTTCTGCCATGGGCCTCGGCCACCGGCTGGCTGTTGTGTGATCTTTATTTCGCCGACGGACGGCCGGTGCCGTTCGCGACGCGTCATCTCTATCGTGAGGTGCTCGCGAAATTGAACCAGCGCGGCTACGACTTCGTCGCCGGGCTCGAAGTCGAATGCCACATCTTCAAACTCGAAGACGCAAAAATGTCGCCCGAGGATGCCGGCCAGCCCGGACAGCCTCCTTCGGTGAGCCTGCTGTCGCACGGATATCAATATCTGACCGAACAGCGTTACGACCAGATGGAGCCGGTGCTCGAAATTATCAGGCGCGACATCATGGCGCTGAACCTGCCGCTGCGGTCGATCGAGGTCGAATTCGGCCCCAGCCAGTGCGAATTCACCTTCCAGCCGACAATGGGCCTCGAGCCGGCCGACAACATGGTGCTGTTTCGCAGCGCCGTGAAGCAGATCTGCCATCGCCACGGCTATCACGCGACCTTCATGTGTCGGCCGAAACTTCCGAACGTGGTCGCGTCCGGATGGCATCTGCATCAATCGATCGTCTCTCGCGCCAATGGCGAGAACGCGTTCATGGCCAGAGATAACGCCGAGGCGCTGAGCGCATTCGGCCGCTTCTATCTTGGCGGGTTGTTGCAACACGCCCGCGCCTCGACCGTGTTCACGACGCCGACCATCAACGGCTACAAGCGCTATCGCTCCTATTCGCTGGCGCCGGATCGTGCGATCTGGGGCCGGGACAATCGCGGCGTGATGGTGCGCGTGCTGGGCGGCTCGGGTAATCCCGCAACCCGGCTTGAAAACCGCATCGGCGAGCCCGCCGCCAATCCGTATCTCTACATGGCCTCGCAGATTCTGTCGGGGCTCGATGGTGTCGATCGCGCGCTGGATCCCGGCACGTCCGCCGACACCCCGTATGAAACGAAGGCCGCGCTGTTGCCCAAGACGCTGCAGGAAGCGGTCGCCGCGCTCAAGGACGATCCGTTCTTCCGCGCGGCGTTCGGCGCCGGCTTTGTCGACTACTACGTCCACATCAAGACCGCCGAGATCGAGCGCTTCCAGGCCGAGGTCTCGGACTGGGAGCACCGCGAATATTTCGAGATGTTTTGAGGCGAGCTCAACCTCACTTTTGATTCGTCATGGCCGGGCTTCGTCCCGGCCATCCACGTCTTTGCTCGCCGCTAAAGTAAGGAAGACGTGGATGCCCGGACCAGCCCGGGCATGACGAAAGCGATAGCAGAAAGCTCAGCTCGCGAGCAGTTCCTTCAGCGCCTTGTCGATGACCTTGATGTCGTCGGGGCTGGTGCCGGGGCCGCCGGCGAAGTGGCCCCAATAGGTCTCGACCACGCGCAGCTCGGCGTTGGGCATGTGCTTGACCTCGATGGCGCTGTCTTCCGGGGGGAAATACAGGTCGGTCGAGGCCGGCATCACGATGGCCTTGGCCTTGATGCCGGCCAGCGCCTTCTTGTAGTCGCCCTTGTAGATCGGGTTGTTGGAGATATCGCCGTTCTGCCAGGTCCACAGCATGGTGAGGAGATTGTTGGCGTCCTTGGAGAGCAGCCAGCCTTCCCAGAATCCGACCAGGAAATCCTCCAGCGAGGCATAGCCCATCTGCTTGATGTCGCCTTCGACGCGATAGAAGGTCTGCGATAAGCCCCAGCCGGCATAGACGCGGGCGGCGGCGCGCAGGCCCTTGGCCGGCTGCTCGGTGTAGAAGCCGTCCAGGAAGGCGGCATCGGCCTGAAGGGCGGCCTTGACGCCTTCGAGGAAGACAAAATTGTGCCGCGAGCATTTGGCCGAGCCCTGGAACGGCAGGATGCGCTCGACCATGTCGGGGTAGATCGCGCCCCAATGGAACGTCTGCAGCGCGCCCATCGACCAGCCCGTCACCAGCTTGACCTTGCTGATGCCGAACTTCTCGGTGACGAGCCGATGCTGCTGCACGACGTTGTCATAGGCGGTGATCTTCGGGAAGCGCGAGCCGTTGAACGGCACCGGGGTGTTGCTGGCCGAGGTCGACAGGCCGTTGCCGAACATGTTGGGGATGATGATGAAATATTTTCCGGGATCGAGCGCCATGTTGGAGCCGATCAGCCACTCGTTCTCCAGGTGCGTGCCGGAGTACCAGCAGGGATAGACGATCACATTGTCCTTGGCGGCGTTGAGCTTGCCATAGGTCTTGTAGGCCATCCTGGCGCCGCGCAGGATTTGCCCGCATTGCAGCGTCACATCGCCAAGCTCAAAGATCTCATAATCGGCCATAGCCATTCCCTCTCTCTCGTTTGGGTTACGCAGTTAAGGCAGTTGTTTTGGCAAGCAGTCGCGCAAGGTGGCTCGGCCAGGTCGCCTGGACCACATCGCCGATCGCGTAGGGATCGCGGAAGAACGTGCGTTCGGGGATATAGGCGATGAACTCGTCGGTGCCGGTGGCATCGAGCATGACCTTGACGAAGTTGCCCTGGTATTCGACCGCCAGCACCCGGCTTGCGAGCCATGAGGTATCCGCCGCCACATCGACGCCCGGCCGGACCAGACCGACATCGTCGCGCCGCACCGCGACGTCGATGGTGTCGCCCTTGCTGACAGGCTCCGAGCCGACCGGGACCGCGATATGCTTCAGCTGCGGCGAGGCCAGGCTGACGAGATCGCCGTTGATGGCATCGACCCGGCCGGCGAACACGTTCTGGCCGCCCAGAAACTCGGCGACATAGCGATCCCTGGGGGTTGCATAGACATCGCGGGCGGCACCGGCCTGCCGGATCTCGCCGCGCTCCATCACCACCACCATATCGGCCAGCGCAATCGCCTCGAGCTGCGAATGGGTGACGTGCACGAAGGTAATGCCGAGATCGCGCTGCATCCGCTGCAGCTCCAGCCGCATCCGCACCCGCAATTGCTCGTCGAGCGCGGACAAGGGCTCATCGAGCAGCAGCACCCGCGGCTCGGTGATGGCGGCGCGCGCCAGCGCCACCCGTTGCTGCTGGCCGCCGGAGAGCTGCGCCGGCAAGCGGTCGGCAAGCTCGGTCAGCCGGACCTTCTCGATCATCGCGTCGGTCTGCCGGCTGCGATCCTTTTTCGACAGGCCGCGGATGCGCAGCGCGAACCCGATATTGTCGCGGACGGTCAGATGCGGGAACAGCGCGTAGGACTGAAACATCATCGCGGTGCCGCGCGCCACCGGCGGCAGCCCGACCACGTTCTCGCCGCCGATCAGGATCTCGCCGCCGGTCGGGTCTTCGTGGCCGGCGATCATGCGCAGGATCGTGGTCTTGCCGCAGCCGGACGGCCCCAGAAAGCAGCAATAGGCGCCGTCGGGAATCCGCAGGTTGATGCCCTGCACCACCGTCGTGATGCCGTCATAGCTCTTGGAAAGACCGGCGAGTTCGATGTCGCCGCGCAGAACCGCCATTGTTTAGCCCCCGATCAGGTCGCGCGAGCGCCGCGCCGCTTTTGAATGATCACGATGGTTCCGAGTGCGGCGCCGATGATCAAAAACGAGATAATCGTGGTCACGGTGCCCAGCGCATAAAGCGAGGGCGAGGTGACGTTGAGCGTCATGCTCCAGATCTCCAGCGGCAAGGTGTTCTGGGGGCCGGCGGTCTGCAGCGTCCGGGCGAACTCGTCATAGGACAAGGTGAAGCCGAACAAAGCGACCGCCACCAGGCCCGGCGCCAGCACCGGCAGGATGACGAGCCGGATGGTCTGCCAGGTCGAGGCGCCGAGATCGCGCGCCGCCTCCTCCCAGGCCGGATTGAACCGCGACATCACCGCAAACATCACCAGCACGCCGAACGGCAGCGTCCAGGACAGTTGCGCCCCCAGCGCCGAGGTGTAGGGCGAGGTGTCGATGCCGATCGCATTGAACAGAAGCCCGACCCCGATGCCGAGCACGAGGCCCGGCGCCACCAGGCTGCCGATCATCAGCGCGAACACGATATTGTCGCCGGGAAAACGCCGGCGGAACGCCATCGCCGACATGAACGAGACCACCACGGTGATGACCGTCACCACGATCGCCAGCTTGATCGAGCGATCGAAGGCGCCCTTGACGTCGCCGGTTCTCACCTGGGTGAACAGATCGATGAACCAGTGCAGCGACAGCCCCTTCATCGGGAACACCAGACCGCCCCGGACATCCTGAAACGACAGGATGTAGATGCAGATCATCGGGCCGTAGAGCGCGATCACGTAGAATGTGAACAGCCCGGCCAGCACATAGAAGGTCCATGGCCGGCTGCCGCGGCTGGGCGCGATCGCGTGTTTGGTCGCGCGCGCGTCGGCGACGGCAACGCTTTGCGGCACCGCGCTCATTGGGTGATTTCTTTGCGGATATCGACGCTGCGCAGGATCAGCGAGACCATCACCAGCAATATCACCGTGAGGATGATCGCGCTCGCCGCCGCCCCCGGATATTGCAGCACCGAGATGTCCTCGTAGAAGGCGCCGACCACCGAGGCCGAGCCGCCGCCGGACATCACCTTGGTGACGAAGAAATCGCCCATCACGATCGAGGCCACGAAGATCGAGCCGAGCGCGATGCCGCTTTTGGACAGCGGCACGATGATCAGCCGCATGATATCGAAGCGGCTGGCGCCGGCATCGATCGCGGCCTCCACCACGCGCTTGTCGATGCGCGCCATCGAATTGAAGATCGGCACGATCATGAAGATCGTCAACTGGTGCACATAGGCGACGACGACCGCGAACCCCGAATAGAGCAGGAACTCGAGCGGTTCGTGGATCAGGCCGAGATGCAAGAGCGCCGAATTGATCAGGCCTTCCTTGCCCAGCAGCGGAATCCAGGAAATCATCCGGATGATGTTGGAGGTCCAGAACGGCACGGTGCAGATCAGGAACAGCCCGATCGCCAGCAGCGGATTGCGCACGTGGAACACCAGGAAATAGGCCACGAAGAAGCCGAGCAGCAGCGTGAAGAACCAGGTCAGGATGGTGAATTTTATGGTCTCGTAATAGAGGTTGAACGTCAGGCCTGACGTCAACACCGTTCCGTAGTTCGACAAGGTGAAGGTCGGGATCAGGCCGCCGAAGCCGTCGGTTTGGAACACGCTGGCGACCAGCACCACCAGGATCGGCAACACGAAGAACGGGATAAGCACGAGCATCAGCGGCGAGATATACAGCCAGCTCGTCATCGATCGGGAAACAGCCATGAACACTCTCTGGGAGACATCCAAACTCCGCCGGTCGGCGACAAGGTCGACCGGCAGGTTGTTGATGACGGCCGGATTTTAGGCGACCTTGAAGTCGTTCCAGCGCTTGTTCATGTAGGCCGATTCATCCATCAGCGTGTTCCAGCACGAGATATTGGTGACGCGCTCGACAAACGAGCCGCCGTCGCGGACCGTGCCGGCCGCTTCCATCGGAACGCCGTAGGGATCGGTCACCGGCTCCGGCGCCGGCTTGCCTTCGTACCAGAAGGTGTATTCGGCCGGCGTCATGAATTTCTTGGCGGTCGAAGGCACCGGGCTGTAGTAGCCGTAGCGGCTGACAAACGCGCCCTGCCAGCCCGACATGTACCAGTTCATGTATTCGTAGGCGGCATCGAGCTTCTTGCCGGTCAGATGCTTCATCAGGCCCATGCCGTTGCACCAGCCGCGATAGCCTTCCTTGCCGTCCTTGAAGTTGACCGGGGCATAAACGCAAGGGATCTGCTTGACCCGGACCGCTGCGACCGCCGGCGACCACATCGACTGGATCACCACCTCGCCGGCCGCCATCAGCTGCACCGACTGGTCGAACGTGGTCCAGGTGGCGCGGAACTGGCCGGCCTTCTTCAGTTCAATCAGCTTGTCGCAGGTGAAGTCGATCTCCTTCTTGGTCATGTTGCCTTTGTTGCCGTATTTGATCAGGCCGGCGCTTTCAAAACACAACGCCGCATCCATGATGCCGATCGCCGGCACGTCGAGGATCGCCGCCTTGCCCTTGAACTTGGGATCGATCAGGTCCTTCCATTCCGTCACCTTGTGGCCCACCAGATCCGGGCGGTAGCCGATCGAGTCGGCGTTGTAGACCTGCGGAACGTTGGTCAGCCACTCGGTGACGCCGTCGTGCAACTCGGTTGAATCCGGCTTCTCGATATAGAGCGCCTCGTAAGGCGAGATGCCCTGGCGCGGAATCTTGTGGCCGTCGAGTTCGCCCTTGGTGAAGATCGGCAGAAAATTGTCGAACTCCTTGATCTTCTTGGCCTCGATGCCCTGGATCACGCCGCGCTTGGCCGCAAGCTTGGCCTGCCAGCCCTCCAGATCCGCGATATCGACGCTGTTCGGCTGGGTGATGAAGCGATTGATCGCGGCCGAGGTATCAAGGTTCTGCATCGTCACCTTGAAACCGAGATCCTTGGCCGCCTGGTCGCCGATCGCCTTCACCACCGAATACGACACGCCGACATGGCGCAACTCGATGTCCTTGATCTCCTGCGCCCAGATCGTCGGAAAGCCCGTAATGGCCTCCGTTCCCACCGCCGCTCCCGCCACCGCGGCGCCCGCTTTCAGAAACGACCTCCGGTCAATTCCCTTGGTGGATTTAGCCGTCGTGTTACCCGTCTTGCTTTTGTCTTTCGCAGTCATGTGCTCGCCCCTCTGTCAATTTTCGACGCTGCAGATACCGGTCTCGAATCCACCGGACGGAACTCCAGTCTTCGAGCTGTCTGAACAGATTGAGGAGTGCTGCCATGACGACGCCCCAAGCCGTCACGCATGCGATGCCACTCGCTCAAAATTCACCGACGAGTGTCAAGCGAACGGGTGACGTCCGATACTGGTCATTTAACTACGTCGGGAGCGCCAAAGTACGTATTCCATTTTCAGTGATGGGAGAGTATTGCGCCAATAACAGAGTGGATGAGGAATGATTAGGCAAAACGACGGCAAGAAAAGCGGCACGAGATTTTTCCGACGCTGATCAGCGGATCGGTGCCTAGAACGAGTGCAAACAGAGGTTCAATAAATCGGCATCGATATCCGTGATTGCGCAAAGCGCGCGATTCACTTTGCTAGTGGCCGATGAGCGGCGACATGCAGCCGCAACCGGCCCGTACTCAGATTCCAAGATATCGATGCTGTAGTTCCGGCTCGGCGATCAATTGTTCCGAGGTGCCGCTCCACACCGCCCGGCCGCGCTCGATGATGTAATGCCGGTCGGCGATGCGCGTCAGGTTCTCGACGTTCTTGTCGATCACCAGCACCGACTGGCCGCGCGCCTTGAGCATCGACAGGCAATTCCAGATCTCATCGCGGATCAGGGGCGCCAGGCCTTCGGTGGCCTCGTCCAAAATCAAAAGACGCGGATTGGTCATCAGCGCGCGGCCGATCGCGAGCATCTGCTGCTCGCCGCCCGACAGCGTGACTCCCATATTGCTGCCGCGCTCGGCCAGCCGCGGGAACAGCGCGTGGATCTTTTCCAGCGTCCAGGGGTCGGGGCTGGCAAGACGATTGCCTGACGCGGCGACCAGGTTTTCGCGCACGGTGAGGTTGGGAAATATCTGACGCCCCTCGGGCACAAGGCCAATGCCCAACTGCGCGATGCGGAACGAGGCAAGCTTGCGAACCTCGCGGCCGCCGAACCGGATGGTGCCGGCGCGCGCCGGCGTCAGGCCCATGATGGAGCGGATCGTCGTGGTCTTGCCCATGCCGTTGCGCCCCATCAGGGTCACCATCTCTCCGGTCCGTATCGAGAGCGAAAGCCCGAACAGCACCTGGCTCAAGCCGTAGCAGGTCTCGATATCTGCGATTTCGAGCAGAGGCATTGCGTCAGCCATTACCTTCTCAGACATGGCGGACCACCGCATGCTGATCGCCGAGATAGGCGCGCTTGACTTCGTCATTCTGACGGATCGCCGCCGGCGCGTCGGAGGCGATCACGCGTCCATAGACCAGAACGGTGATGCGGTCGGCGAGCGCGAACACCGCGTCCATGTCATGCTCGACCAGTACGATGGTGACTTCCCGCCGCAACTCCTGCAGCAGCTTCACCATGCGCGCCGATTCGGTGATGCCCAATCCGGCCATCGGTTCGTCGAGCAGCAACAATTGCGGTTTTGTGGCGAGCGCGACCGCGAGCTCCAGTTCGCGCTGCTCGCCATGGCTCAATTTCGACACCAAAGTATCGGCGCGTTGTTCGAGCCCGACCCTGGCCAATGCCGCGTGCGCCGCCTGAGCGGAGACCGCTTTCCTTGCGGGCGCTACCCCAGAAACGGAACGAGTGCCCGTCACAGGCCTGTGCCGCCAGCGCGACATTGTCCGCGGCGGTGAAATCGGGCAGCAGCGAGGTGATCTGGAAGGAACGTGCCAACCCCAGCGCACTGCGGCGCCACGCCGGCAAGCGGGTGATGTCCTTACCCGCGAAGCGAATGGCGCCGGAATTCGGAAGCACCTGCCCGGTGAGCTGGCTGATCAGCGTGGTCTTGCCGGCGCCGTTCGGTCCGATGATCGCGTGCAATTCTCCCTCTGCGACATCCAGCGACAGGTTGTCGGTCGCGACAATGCCGCCGAACCGCCGCACCAGATTTTCAACGCGAAGCAACGGATCAGCCACGGCTCAGCCTCCCGAGCAACCCCATGATGCCGCCGCGCCCGAACAGCACGATCAGCAGCAGCAGCGGGCCCATGATCAGCGCCCAATATTCTGTCAGTTGCGACAGAAACTCTTCCAGCACCAGATAGACGATGGCGCCGACCACGGGGCCGAACAGCGAGCCCATGCCGCCGAGAATCACCATGACCATCAGATCGCCCGAGCGAGTCCAGAACATCACAGCCGGACTGACGAAATCGGTGTTGTTGGCGAGCAAGGCGCCGGCCAGCCCGCACATGGTGCCGGCTATCACGAAGCAGGCCAGCCGGTAGCGCGTGACCGGAAACCCGATCGCCTGCATACGCGCTTCGTTGGAGCGCAGGCCTTGAATGACCATGCCGAAGCGCGAATTGACGATGCGCCAGATCAAATAGATCCCGCCGAACAGGCAGAAGAGGCAGAGATAATAAAACTGCACGCGGTTCGACAGGTTGATGAGGCCGCCGAAATCGCTGCGCTTGTAGATCGTCAGGCCATCGTCGGCGCCGTAGCGGGCCAGCCCCGATGCGACGTAATACGCCATCTGCGCGAAAGCGAGCGTAATCATGATGAAGTAGACGCCGCGCGTGCGCAAGCTTAGCGCGCCGATCACGAGCGCGAACAGCGCCGAGGCGGCGAGCGCCACCGGCCACTGAATGAAACCGGAGCCGATGCCTTCAAAGGCGAGAATGCCGACCGCGTAGCCGCCGATGCCGAGATAGGCGGCGTGGCCGAAGCTCATCATGCCACCATAGCCCATGATGAGGTTGAGGCTCGCCGCCGCCAGCGCGAAGATCACGATGCGGGTGAACAGCGTCAGCACGAAGATGTTGCCGGAAAGATGCGAATAGAGCGGAAGCAACAGCAGGCCGGCGACCGTGAGCACGGCGACGACATTGCGGGCGTTGAACGAAGCGCTCATCGCCGGCTGGCCGGGAACAGCCCCTCCGGCCGCACCACCAATACAATCGCCATCAACAGATAGATCAGCATCGAGGACAGCGCGGGCGCCACCGTCGAGGCGGCGGTCGAACTTAGCACCTGACGCAACAGATCGGGCAGGAAGGCGCGGCCCAGGGTATCGATCATCCCGACAAAGATCGCGGCCAGGAACGCGCCGCGAATCGAGCCGATCCCGCCGATCACGATGATGACAAAGGCGAGGATCAGGATGTTCTCGCCCATCCCGATCTGCACGGTCAGAATCGGCGCCTGCATCAATCCGGCGAGACCGGCCAGCGCGGCACCGAGCCCGAACACCAGCGTATAGAGCAGCTTGATGTTGATGCCGAGCGCGCCGATCATTTCCCGGTTCGACGCGCCGGCGCGGATCAGCATGCCGATGCGGGTTCGCATCACAACCACATAGAGCATCAAGGCGATCGCGAGCGCGACCGCGATGATGGCGAGCCGGTAGGCGGGATAAAACACGCCGGGCAATATCTGGACCGGCACCGTCAGCCATGTGGGCAACGGCAATGCCAGGCCCGCCGGGCCCCAGATCAGCCGCACCGCGTCATTGAAAAACAAGATCAGCCCGAAGGTCGCCAGCACATGATCGAGATGATCGCGGCCATAAAGATGCCGCAGCGCCACGAACTCCAGCACGATGCCCAACAGCAGCGTCGCCCCGAGCGCCAGGATGATTCCAAGAATGAAATTCCCGGTCCACGCCACGAAGGTCGCGGCAAAATAGGCCCCCATCATGTACAGCGAACCATGCGCCAGATTGACGAGGTCCATGATGCCGAACACCAGCGTCAACCCCGCCGCCAGCAGAAACAGCAGCAGGCCGAACTGCAACCCGTTCAGGAACTGTTCGACGACGAGCAGCATGGATACTCTAGGTCGTTTTGCGGCTGAGGCGTATCATCATCAGGCATTCAACGGGTCGCATGGTTCGAGACGCGCGGGCTTTGCCGCGCTCCTCACCATGAGGGCTTAGAGGACCTCATCTGAGGAGGCGCGAAGCGCGGTCTCGAAGGATCACTTCATCGAACATTTGTCGTGGAAGTGATCCTGGTCGTCCTTGACGATGGTGGCGACGGTTTTCAGCGAAAGCGCGCCGTCGGCATCCTTCACCACATCCTGCAGATAGAAATTCTGGATCGGGATGTGGTTGTTGCCGTATTTGAACGGGCCGCGCAGCGACTTGAAATTCGCCTTCTCCATCTCGGCGCGCATCGCGTCCTTTTTGCTGGTATCGCCCTTCACCGCCACCACCGCGCTGTTGATCAGCTGCGCGGCATCATAGGCCTGCGCGCCGTAATAGGTCGGGCGAAACCCCGGATATTTCTTGCGATAATCAGCGACGAACTGCTTGTTCTGCTCGTTCGGCAGATCGTTCACCCATTCCTGCGCGCCGGGAACGCCGATCGCATTGTCCTTCTGCAAGGGCAGCGACAATTCGTCGATGGTGAAGGCCGTGTAGAGCGGCATCTGCTGCTTGAGCCCGGCCTGGACATATTGATTGAGAAACTGCACGCCGGCAGCTCCCGGATAGAACACGAAGATCGACTCGGCTTTCGAGGCGCGCGCCTTGGACAAGTTCCGCCGAGAAGTCGAGCTGGCTCGGCCACACCGTGTATTCCTCGCCGAGCACCTCGCCCTTGAACGTGCTCTTCACGCCGGCCAGCATGTCCCGGCCGGCCGCATAATTCGGGCCGATCAGGAACACTGATTTGACGCCCTTTTGATTCATGTAAAGGCCCATCGCCGCCGGCGTCTGGTCGTTTTGCCACGACGTCGAAAACACATAAGGCGAGCACAGGTCGCCGGCGAGCTGCGACGGTCCGGCGTTGGCTGAGATCAGGAAGGTCTGCGAATTGACCGCAGTCTTGAGCGAGGCCAGCAGCACGTTCGACCAGATATAGCCGGCGATGAAGTCGACGTGATCGGATTGCACCAGCTTCTCGGTTTTCTGCTTGCCGATGTCCGGCTTCTGGCCGTCGTCTTCGTAGATCACCTCGACCGGCTTGCCGGCCATCTTGCGGCCCATGTGATCGAGCGCGAGCTCGAACGAGTTGCGCATGTCGTTGCCGATCACCGCGGTCGGGCCTGAGAAGGTGGAGACAAACCCGATCTTGATGGAATCCGCCGCCACCGCGGGGCCGCCGGCCAGCGCCAGAACCGTCGCGCCCGCCAGCCAGAATGCCGTTTTCATGTCCCGTCCCTCCTCGTTACGATGATGCCGCCGACCAGATGAAGTGCCGCACGCGGGAGCCCACCCTGTTTTCGGGGTCACTTTTTTTGATGAGTGTTTTGTGCGCGAAATCCCAAGGTCGCGGCAAGCCTGAACCGTCTGGCTCCCCCTAGAACCTTTGGCTCAGTGCGTCCATGCATCATAATTCGTATGGAACAGGGATGGCAAGAATTATAATTCAGGTTGAGGCGCGCCGGCCGTCAAATCCGGTAATCGGCGCCATCGATGATGTAGGGCGCGTGGCGGAAATCGCGGATGGTTGAGACCTTGTCGGCGGCCCATTGCAGCAGCATGAAATATTTCGGCCCCAAAGCCGGCTCGCCGGGATCGAACACCAGGATCGCCGGTCGGCCTTCCACCAGCCCGGGCACCAGGTGCCAGTCGCCGGCCTTCGAATAGTTTCCGAAATATCTGGCCACCTCGGCCTTGCCGTTCAGGCGCGTCCGGTTGACCAGATCGAGCCGGACATCGTCGGCAATCATGGCGCGGATGGCGTCGAAATCCCGCGCATTGAAGTGCGCGACATAGACGCCAAGACGATCGCGATCGGCCTCTGATAGTTCCGGATGCGGCGCATCGTCCGGTTCGCCGGCGATTTCGCGCAGTTGAGTGCGTCCGCGATGCAGCGCTGCTTTCACGGCCGGAAGACTGAAATCCATCACCTCGCAGACTTCGCTGAGCGAGCAACCCAGCACATCCATCAGGATCACGCTGGAGCGCTGGGCGACCGGAAGCCGCATGAAGGTGCGAAGACTGGCGCCGGCGATCTGGCGGCTGGCGACGGTGTCGGCCGGGTCGGCAATCATGTCCACCTCCTCGCCCGACTGGATCGCTTGCTGCCGGCTGCGGCGACGCAGAAAATCCAGCGCGGTGTTGTGCGCGATCCGAAACAGCCAGCCTTCCGGATTGCCGATCGGATGGGCTGATGCAAACGACTCCACCGCCTTGATCAGCGCATCCTGCAGCACATCCTCGCCGTCGATCACCGAACCGACCATGCGCGCGCAATAGCGATGCAGCCTCGGCCGCATCGCCACCAAAAGGGCGTCGATATCAGGTGCGGCCGACGCATCCGGGACCAGCTTCATTCGGCGTTTCCCAAAACTGAAATCTTCAAGGTTATGGTTGATCCAGCATCCGGTAATCCCCGACGATCCTGAAACCACCGAACTGTGGCGGCTCCAGACAGCGTTCGCGAATCCCGCTCTGAAAAGCCTTGAAGGCAGCAAGCCCCGGTATGGCGCTGGCGCCGTCATCGGCTTCGGTCTCGACCACATGGATGAAGCTGTCGTCGTCGAGCCGCAGCGAAAGATAGCGAACGCCATCAGGCCTGGTGGCTTTCAATTCCGCAAACACGCCCGCGATCAGCTCGGCGTTCTTGTCGGCCAACTCGGGCTTTGTCTTATACCTGATCAAGGTCCGTTTCATCTTACTCTCCAAAGATTTGTTTTTGAGGACTGGTTCTCGCGGCGCGAGATTGTGGGGCCTTGCGTCCTAGACGTTCCGGACAGGAACAAGGATTCGTCCGCCGCGAAATTATTTTTGGAGGGCATCTTCGTTGCATTCCACGGCAACGATACGATTTGCGTATCGCCCGATTTGCAAGGTTTCAAACGCGCTCCGCTCTTGGACGCCGACGCTCCAAGGACTACATATTTCGGAGACATCTGAAAATCCTTGAGGCGCTGCCAATGACGACCGAACAGACGCGGCCCGCAGCACCCCATCGCGTGGTTATCGTGGGCGCCGGCTTCGGCGGACTGGAAGCGGCGCACCGGCTCGAGGGCGCGCCGGTCGCCATCACGCTGCTCGACCGCCGCAACCATCATCTGTTCCAGCCGCTGTTATATCAGGTCGCGACCGCCTCGCTCGCAACTTCAGAGATCGCCTGGCCGATCCGCTATTTGTTGCGCGGCCGTCCCGAGGTCACGACCTTGTTCGCCACGGTGACCGGCGTCGATGCAGCCGAAAAGCGCGTGCTGCTCGATGACGGCGACGCCCTGCCCTATGACACGCTCGTTCTCGCCACCGGCGCCCGCCATGCTTATTTCGGCCACGACGAATGGGAGCCGTTTGCGCCCGGCCTGAAGACGCTGGAAGACGCCACTACATTGCGGCGGCGTATTCTGGTGGCCTTCGAACGCGCCGAGCGCGAAACCGATCCGCAGCGGCGCGCGGCGCTTTTGACCTTCGTCATCGTCGGCGCCGGTCCGACCGGAGTCGAACTTGCCGGCACCATTGCCGAACTGGCCAAGGACACGTTGCGGCCCGACTTCCGCAACATCGATACTGACAAAGCACGCGTCGTGCTGATCGAGGCGGGCCCGCGCGTGCTGGCCGGCTTTGCCGACGATCTTTCGGCCTATGCGCAAGCCTCGCTGGAAAGTATCGGCGTCGAAGTGATGCTGAACCAGGCGGTCACCGAATGCTCCGCCGACGGCGTGGTGTATGGCGGCCACAGCCTGCAAGCCAAGACGCTGATCTGGGCCGCCGGCGTGCGCGCCTCACCGGCTGCCGAATGGCTGGGCGCACCGGCCGACCGTGCCGGCCGCCTGCAGGTGCTGCCAGACCTGACCGTTCCCGGGCATCGGGATATCTTTGCCATCGGCGATACGGTCGTGATCGCCGGTCCCGATGGAACGCCGGTCCCCGGCATCGCCCCGGCGGCCAAGCAGGAGGGACGTTACGTCGCCGACACCATCAAGGCGCGCCTCAAGGGCATGACGACCGCCCCGTTCCGCTACAAGCATGCCGGCAGCCTGGCGCAGATCGGCAAGCGGCTCGCGGTGATCGATTTCGGGCGCATCAAGCTGCGCGGCACCATCGCCTGGTGGCTATGGGGCATCGCCCACATTTATTTCCTGATCGGCCTGCGCAACAGGCTGAGCGTCGCGATGACCTGGCTATGGATCCACGCCCGCGATCAGCGCGCCGCGCGCCTGATCACCCAAGGCAGCAGCAAAGTGGTGCGGTGAAAGTTTTCGGTCACTTCACCAGCGAACAACCGCCATCCGCCATGGGCCGGAACGCCTGCTCGGCGGGAATCGTCGAGACCAGCTTGTAGTAGTCGTAGGGATATTTCGATTCCTGCGGCTTCTTCACCTCGAACAGATACATCGGATGGATCACGCGGCCGTCCTGGCGGATGGTGACGTCGCCGAACAGTTTGTCCTTTCCCTTGAATTTTTTCATTTCCGGCACGGCATCTTTGGCGTTGTCGCTTCCGGTGGCGGCAACAGCGTTGAGGTAGGCCAGCGTCGCGGCGTAAACGCCGGCCTGGTTGCCGCTCGGCATTTTTCCGTTCATGCCCGGCCGCGCCGCGAAGCGCTTGGCGAAAGCGCGGGTGTCGTCGTCCCGGTCCCAGTAGAACGCTTCCAGCAGTTGCAGTCCCTGCGCGACCTTCAGCCCCATGCCATGGACGTCGTTGATGAACAGCAGAAACGCCACCAGCGATTGCCCGCTTTGCTGGATGCCGAACTCTGCGGCCTGCTTCACCGCATTGATGGTATCGCCGCCGGCATTGGCAAGGCCGATCACCTTGGCCTTGGAGCCCTGGGCCTGCAGCAGGAACGATGCGAAATCGGATGTTCCGAGCGGGTGCTTGCTCGAGCCCAGCACCTTGCCGCCGTGAGCCTCGATGTAATGGCTGGCTTCGGCCTCGATGCCCTGGCCGAGCGCGTAATTCACCGTCAGGAAATACCAGTCGGTGCCGCCGCGCGCCATCATCGCGGCCGCAGTGGTGTTGCCGGTCGCCCAGGCGTCGTTGACCCACTGGATGGTGTTGGGCGAGCAGGCCTTGCCGGTAAGATCCGAGCTTGCGGTCGACGAGGCCAAAAATGTCATGCGGGAATCGCGCAGCAATGAATTGACGGTGAGGCCGACCGCGGAATTGGGGACATCGACCACGGCGTCCACCCCGTCGACGTCGAGCCATTTGCGCACGATCGCCGAGCCGACATCGGCCTTGTTCTGGTGATCGGCGTAGACGATCTCGACCTTGATGTTTTTGCCGCCGCCGTTGAAATCCTCCGCGGCCATCCGTGCGGCTTCCACCGAACCCATGCCGTTGGTGTCCTGGAAGATGCCGGAGATATCGTTGAGCACGCCGACCCGCACCACACTGTCGGAAATTTCGGCGCGCGCCGATCCCCACGCCGCGCACGACAAGGCCAACGCCAGACATGCCCTCAACCTCCGCATCGTCGCTCTCCCTGTTTTTTGGTCGATGCCCTCCTGGATGTGGGGGCGGCGCCCTGCTCTACGCGAAAAACGCGCGGCGCGGCAATGTGTGATGGCCGGTTCAGGGCCACGACCAGACCACGACCAGGACTGGAAAGCAGGCCAATGGGCACCGCAAAGCTCATGCCTATAAAATAAGCAAGATCAAACTTTCCGGATTCGACCCGGCTCACAATAGCTGCTCTAAAAGTCATTCAAACGATTGAATATAAGTGATAATTTGTAGCGTCCGGTCTTGCATCGCCAGTGTACACAATGGCACACCGCTTGCTTCGATCGGACAAGAATTCAAGCTCCCGGAGTGCCCTCAGCCATGGCCAGTCTCAGCCACGTAAACCCCGTTTGCTTCGCGGGCCGCATGTCTTGTGAGATCAAGTCTTGCCGGATCGAGTCTTGCCGGATCGGGGCCGCGCGTGACTGAAACCGTTGCAGCGCTTGTCGCCGCGCATCGCGCCGGCACCGTTTCGCCCGCGCAAACCGTCGCGCGCAGCTTCCAGCGGATTCGCGACCGCAACGATCCCGCCATCTTCATCAGCCTGCGCGATGAAAAAGAAGCATTGGCGGAAGCCGAAGCCCTGACCGGCAAGGACGCTAGCCGGCTTCCGCTGTACGGCATTCCCGTTGCGGTCAAGGACAATATCGACGTCGCCGGCTTGCGCACCACCGCCGCCTGCCCGGACTTCGGTTATTTGCCCGCGCACGACGCCACGTCGGTGGCGCGGCTGCGCGCGGCCGGCGCGATCGTCGTCGGCAAGACCAACCTCGATCAGTTTGCCACTGGCCTCGTCGGCGTGCGCTCGCCCTACGGCATTCCCAAAAATCCGATGCGCGACGATCTCATTCCGGGCGGATCGAGTTCGGGATCGGCAGTAGCCGTGTCGGCCGGATTGGTGCCGCTGGCACTGGGCACCGATACCGCTGGCTCAGGCCGCGTGCCGGCGATGCTCAACAACATCATCGGGCTGAAGCCGAGCCTCGGATTGATTTCGACCGCCGGCGTGGTGCCGGCGTGCCGGACGCTGGATTGCGTGTCGATTTTTTCGCTTGACGTTGACGACGCCATGACCGCGCTAGCCGTGATGGCCGGCCCCGACGGCGCCGATCCCTTTTCGCGCAACCGGCCGTTGGCGGAGCTCAGCGAATTTCCAGCCAATCTCAGGCTCGGCGTGCCGCGCAACGGCCAGTTGATCTTCTTCGGCGACAAGGCCTCGGAGAAAGCGTATGGCGACGCCTTGCAGCGCTGGACCGCGCTCGGCGCCACGCTGGTCGGATTCGATCTCGAACCGCTCTATGAGACCGCGCGGCTGCTCTATGAAGGACCGTGGGTCGCCGAGCGCTATCTGGTGATCCGGAATTTGCTGGCGTCGTCGCCGGATTCGATTCATCCGATCACCCGCGAAATAACCGCTGCCGGCGCGCGGCTCACCGCCGCCGACACCTTTGCCGCGCTCTATCGCTTGCAGGCGCTGCGCAAGATCAGCGAGCGCGCCTTCGCCGGCCTCGACGCGCTGGTGCTGCCGACGGCGCCGACCGTGTACTCGACGGCGCAGGTGCTGGCCAATCCGATCGAACTCAACAGCAGGCTCGGAACCTACACGAATTTTGTCAACCTGCTCGATCTCTGCGGTCTCGCGCTGCCGGCGGCACTACGTGCCGACGGCATTCCGTTCGGCATTACGCTGCTGGCGCCCGCCGGCAAGGACGGGCAGCTCGCGAGCATCGGCCGCGTCTTCCATGCCGATACCAAACTGGCGATGGGAAGCCTGAAGCAGCCGCAACCAGCGCTCGCGACCGTGCCGGCCAACGCCGGCGCCGATGAAATCGCCATCGCGGTGGTCGGCGCGCATCTTTCGGGCATGGCGCTCAACAGCGAACTGAAGACGCTCGGCGGGCGATTGCTGGAGGCCACCGTGACCGCGCCGGACTACAAGCTCTATGCGCTGGAGACGATGCCGCCGAAGCCCGGCATGCTGCGCGTCGAGGCTGGAACCGGATCGTCGATTGAACTGGAGGTCTGGTCGCTGCCGGCCGCAGCCTTCGGGCCGTTCGTCGCCGCGATCCCCCCGCCGCTGTCGATCGGCACCGTGCGTCTGGCCGACGGCCGCGGCGTGAAAGGCTTTATCGTCGAGCCCACCGCGGTAAACGGCGCCCGCGATATCTCCGCCTTCAACGGCTGGCGCGCATTTGTGGCGGAAGCGGCGGCGGTGTGAAGGGGGGCGAGTAGCGAATGGCGAGTGACGAATATTCTTCGCCACTCCCCATTCGCACGCTACACCGACACCGCGTAGAGTTCGTATTCCCCGCGCACCAATTCGATATGCGCGCGCATCGCGGCGGCGGCGCCGGGCCGGTCGCCACGCATGATCGCCACCACGACACGGTCGTGCTCGGCGTGGGATTTTGCCAACCGCCCGAGATTGCGGAATTGCGCACGGCGGAATGGCTGCACCCGCACCCGGGTCGCCAGCGTCATTTCGGCGATGTAGCCATTCTGCGATCCCGTATAGATCGCGTTATGAAAGCGCTCATTGACTTCGTGGAAGCGGTCCGGATCGCCGGCATAACTCAACACCCGCAGTTCTTCGTGGATCGCCTCCAGCCGATGCCGTTCCGCCGGCAACATGCGCTCGGCGGCGAGACCGGCGCACAGCGCCTCCAGCTCGGCCATCGCCTCGAACATCCCCGTCAGCCGGTCGATCGTGGGCCGCGCCACCACCGCGCTGCGATGCGCCCGGGCGTCGACCAGACCGCTGGCCGCAAGCTGGCGCAGCGCCTCGCGCACCGGCGTGCGCGATACCTTGAAGCGCCGCGCGATGTCGGTTTCGTCGAGGGCTGCTCCCGGCGGCAGCGTGCCGCGCACGATTTCATCGGCAAGCTGCAGCCGAAGTTCCTCGGCGCGCGTGATCTTGTCGGAGTTCGACGACGCCCGGTCGACGCGCCGAACCACGGCTTCGCCTTCCTGGGCTGGACGCTGCGGCGCGGGGGCCGGAAGATCGTCGAGGCTCATAGCTTCTGATCCTGCGATTCGTCGATGATGCTGACATGGGCGGCAACGATTCTCCAGCCCTCGGCGAACCGCACCCAGGTCTGCATCTGCCGTCCGACCTTGCCCGGCGCGGAGTCGCGATAAAACAAGGTCGAGGCAACAGCCGTATCGCGGCCATAGCTCGTAATCACGGTGTTGGCAGTCCGGCGCATCAGACCCACCGGCGAGCGCGCTGCGCGAAAGGCGGTGATGGCGTCATAGCCATGGAGATTTTCGCCGATGCCGTAGCGCAGCGTGCGGACATCGGCGCGGAACAGTTCATCGAGCACGGCGACGTCATTGGAGACCAGCGCCTTCTCGTAGCGCGCGAACTGCGCGGCGACTTCGGCCAGCACATCGGGAAGATCGACGTCCATTTCAGAATCCTCTCGGCCGCGGCGCGGCCACCACGCCGTTGAGCTCCAGCGCATGGGCAACGCGCAATGCGATATCTTCGCGCCAGGGGGCTGCGATGATCTGGACGCCGATCGGCATCGGCTCCAGCGGAACCGGCACCGCGACCACCGGAAGCCCGATGAACGAAATCGGCTGGGTGTGGATACCGATATTGGCGCGGACCGGCAATTCGACGCCGTCCAGCATTGCTGTCAGCTGCCCGAGCTTCGGCGCGACATAGGGCGTCGCCGGGGCGATGATCACATCGACCGACTCGAAGATCTCCAGCACCCGGGCGCGATACCAGCGGCGGAATTTCTGCGCCCGGTCGACCAGGGCCGCGGGGATCAGCGCGCCCGCCAGCAATCGGTCGCGTACCGCCGGATCGAAATCATCGGGGCGTTTTCGCAATCGATCCAGATGCAACGACGCGCCTTCACAGGTGGTGATGACATAGGCCGCGGCGCGGGCGCGCGCGGCCTCCGGGATTTCGACGACGCGCAGGGTGCCGAGCGCCCCGGCGACACGAGCGACCGCCTCTTTGGCTTCAGCCGTGACGTTGCTCTGAAAATATCCGCCGGCGATGGCGATCCGCAACCCGCTGATGTCGCGCGCGAGCAGCGCCGTGACCGGCTCGGCGGGCCGGGTGGTGCACGCCGCGTCGTCGGGGTCAGGCCCCTGCATCGCATCATAGGCCAGCGCGAGATCGCCGACGCTGCGCGCGAACGGACCGAGATGATCGAGGCTCAAGACGAACGGAAACGACCTCGCGCGCGACAGCCGGCCATAGGTCGGCTTCAACCCGAAGATTCCGCAGAACGATGACGGCACCCGGATCGAGCCGTTGGTGTCGGAGCCCAGCGCCAGCGGCACCAGGCCGCCGCCGACCGCGCCACCGGAGCCTCCTGAAGAGCCGCCGGTCATCCGCGTCACGTCATGCGGATTGCGCGACGGTCCGTCGTGGCTGTTCTCGCCGGTGAAGTCGTAGGCGTATTCACCCATGTTGAGCGCGCCGACCAATACCGCGCCGGCCGCCTCCATCCGCTCGATCAATGTCGCATCGCGCGACGACGGCGCGCGGTCGCGGTTGATTTTCGATCCGGCGCGGGTCGGCAGGCCCTGCACATCGAACAGGTTCTTCACTGCGAATGGCACCCCGGCGAGCGGGCCGGCACTTTGCCCGGCCGCGACCGCAGCATCGACGGCGCGCGCTTTGGCGCGCGCGCGATCCGCGGTAACGTCGGTGAATGAATTGAGCACCGGATCGTGCTGGGCGATCCGCGCCAGTGCGGCTTCCGTCACGCTGAGGGCCGAGATGCTTCGCGCGCTCACCGCCTGCGTGATTTCCTGGGCCGACAGCCATTCGCTGGAGGCGGTCATGGCGATATCAGGCTGCAAAGACACTGGCCGGCTCAGCTTCATCAGGTAGCGCGAACTCATCCACCAGCCCCGCAAGCCTCAGCGAGATCTCGAGATTGGCCCGCACCGCCGGCTTCCAGGCATCGGCGATGGACAAGCCCAGGGCTTTCGAGACGGCGTCGATATAGTCGTCGAGCGGATCAGGGGTCATTGCTCTCTCATGGGTCGGAAACCGGCAGCGGCCATCACTTCACAAGCGGCTCCAGACTCCAAGGGATCGGCTTTTGGGGAGAAACTTCGCAAGGTTTGTGCCAGCCTAAAAAGCACCCCAACCGCATCTTAAGCATCTGACATAACTCAAGATACCGTCTTCGCCGACATCGATATGCACAAAGCATTTGCATACAAAGAGGCGCCTTTTGCCTATTATTTATGCATTCGATCTGCCGGTACGGACGCCCCCTCAACCCGGCCAGAGCAATTCCGCCAGTTCTGACAGATTGTCGGCCTTCTCCTGCCAGCTCTCGATACAGATATGGCGGATGGGATCACTGGCGCGATGCAGCAGCATCAGCGCCATGAGCCGCCGCCTCATGGTCGGCGTCACGTCTTCCGGAGAGTATCCAAATCCCCTGAAAAGACTTCGGACCCGGCCCGGCTTGCCCGCGGTCATGAAGGCGCTGGGGCCGAGCAGGTCATATTCACCCCAGCCGGTCAACACATCGCCGAAATCGATCAGCCCCGACAAATGCCAGTCTCCGCCTTCGCGGCTCAACAGGAAATTTTCCGGAATGTATTCGCCGGTCAGGATCACCGGCGATGCGTCCATCGGAATCAGCGTCGCCGCGTCCCGGACCAACTCGTCGAGCCCTTCCCAGTATTTTTGCGGCAGCCCGAGACGCCGATGCCGCGCGCCGCAGCCCCCGATCTGCGTCCGCATGAATTGCTCCCAGCGCGGCTCGATGCGGGACAGTTCTCCGATCGGGACACGCTGGACTTCGGCAATCGTCGCGCCGATCTGACCGAGGACGCGCTCCTTCTGATCCTCCGGCAGTGTGGCCCATACCTCGGCGCCCAGCATCCCGCGCAGCCGCGTGATGACGAGATACGGCCACCCGTCGCGCTCGCCCTCATGCACGATTTCAGGGATCGGGATGCTCACGCGCCCTCGAAGCTGCGAAAGCGAGGTGCGTTCCGAAATGAACTGCGCCCGCAACATCGGGGGAAAAATCTTGAGCACCAGGCCGTCGAGGCCGATGACAAGATTGGTTCCGGTCAGGAACGGATGGGGATCGGCATGCGGCAGCCCGTGGCCGCGCGCAATGTCGAGGGCTACCGGTAACCACCGCGACGCGTCGGCTCGCCACGCCTTGAAGGCTTCAGAGTTCGGCAGGTTCGGCAGCGCGTGCATCATTTACAATTGATCTTCGCAAAATAACGCAAGCCGAATCGGAGCCCCATCTATAGCGCGCGCCATCCGACAGCACGACGGCTTTATGGTTACTGAGCAGCGGTTCCAATCCGGCAAAGGCGGGCAGATTGCCGGCTACCAGGGCGCTGTCGGATCGTCATTTTTTTGCCGGACGACGCCAAATTGCGTTGAACCTTTTTTTGCGGCAATCGACCTCATCATAGGGGAATCAAGTTGCCAGGGCACAGCCGCGCCGACCTTTCGCGGACCGCAGCAATCGTGGTCGCGCTGCCTTTGACAGCCAGGCATTTTGCGGTTCCATTTATGGTTCCTGTTATGATTCCTTGGGCCCGTTCGATCCACCGCCGTGTGAGACCGGCGCGTTTCATGGTCGACGTCAGGGGCCTGCAACGCGGTACTGCAGCCGCCGAGCTGATCCAACCCGTCCGCAAGGTGGAGTAAAGGTGGAAACATCCCGGCAGGACAAGGCTGCGGAACGGCCGGCGAGCCTCGCCGCACGAAGCCGTGCCCGCATTGTCGGGCTGCTCCGCGCGGTGCCGATCCGCTGGCGTATTCTGTCGATCGCCGCGCTGAACTCGGCCGTCGTCGTCGTGCTTGCCGCGATGATCTGGAACGGCGCCGCGGTGCTCCGCTCGGCCTGGGACGACGTTCGGCAGGTGCGCGAATCTGAAAAGATCCTGGCGTTGCTCGAGAACGAGACCAGCCGCCTGCAGAACCTGATCCATCGCTACATCAATCAGCCGAGCCCCGAATTTTTCACGGAGATTCTGCTGGTGCGCGACGCGGTTCTGGGCACGCTGACCACGCGCGCGTCGACCGACCCGATGCTGTCCGGATCGGTGGCGGATTTGCAGCGCGTCACCGAGCGTTTCCTGACCGGCTTCGACGAACTGCGCGCCGTGCAGTCGACTATCTCGAAAACCTATGAAGACCAGGTCCTGACCCCGGCCAGGGACATGGCCGGGCTCTATTCGATCGTCGAGGGGGCGACCGGGCACCGCGACGCCCCGATCTGGCCGGCGCTTGGAAAATCCCGCGAGGCGTTTACCGCCATGCTGGTCGCCGCCAATGCCTATTATCTTTCACTGGCGACGGCCTCCGCCGAGGAAGCCCGCCGCAATACCGAAACCATCGAGCAAACCATTCCGGTGATGTCCGACCTCGCCGACAACGATCTGCAGCGGATGGCGCTGCAGCGATTGAATGCGCGGACGATGGCCCTGCAGCAGGGCTTTGCCAAACTGTCGGAGCAACTCGCAAGCCGAACCGAGCTGTTGCGCAATACCGTCGACGCCAGCCAGACCGAAACCGTGGGCGTCATCGATGGATTGTCGGCCAAAATGCGGCAGCGCGAGCAGAGGGCGCAGGAGACATTCGACCGGACGCTCGCCGACATATCCCGCAAGGTGCTGTCGATCGCGGTGATCTTTCTCGGCATCATCATTACCGCGGGCGTGCTGATCGCATTGAGCATCCGGCTTCCGCTGCAGCAGATCATGACCGCGATGCGGGCGATCACATCCGGCGATTATGATCGGCATGTACAGGGCACCGGCGCCAACGATGAAGTCGGCGCCATGGCGCGCGCGGTGGAAGTCTTCCGCGAAAATGCCATCGCCAAGCGCAAGACCGAAGACGAGTTGCGCACGTCAAAGGAGAAGGCCGAGAGCGCCCTGTTCGAATTGAACGCCGCCCAGCAAAACCTGATTGACGCGGAGCGCCTGGCGGCGCTCGGCGGCCTGGTCGCCGGCGTCGCCCATGAAGTCAACAATCCGATCGGCATCAGTCTCACTGTGGCGTCCAGTTTTGCCCGCCGCGCCGAAACGTTCGAGGCCGAATTGAAGTCCGACACCCAGTTGCGCCGGTCCCAGCTTGAGGAATTCGTCCGGAATTCGCGCGACGCAGCCCAGCAGTTGGTAGCGAACCTGCATCGCGCCGGCGAGCTGATTCAGTCCTTCAAGCAGGTCGCGGTGGATCGCTCGCGTGCGGAACGCCGGCAATTCAGCCTCGGCGAGGCGACCGACCAGATCATCGCCAGCCTGCGGCCGGTTCTGAAGAAGGCCCCGATCACCCTGTCGGTCGAGGTGCCGGAAGGCCTGATGATCGACAGTTATCCGGGCGCTTATGGGCAGATTCTGACGAATCTGTTCCTTAACGCCGCCAATCACGCCTTTGCGGACGGGCGCGCCGGGGCCATCACCATTTCAGCGAGACCGCGCGGCAATGACGATGTCGAGATCATTTTTACCGATAATGGGGCCGGAATGACCCCGGACGTGCAGCGCCAGGCGTTCGACCCGTTCTTTACGACGCGCCGCAACGAGGGCGGCACCGGCCTCGGCCTGCACATTGTCTATAATCTTGTCACCCAGCAGCTCGGCGGCCGGATGATGCTGGATTCAAGGCTGGGACAAGGCACTACATTTCGCATTATTATGCCGAGAGCCGTCAAGGGCGGCTCTCTGAACGCAGACCCAACCGACGGGACCCTTCAATGGCCGAACAGGACGATGTCCTCCATTTGATCGACGACTCCGGAAACGCTCCGGAGGTATCGACCGCACGCAAATGGAAGATCGCCGTGATCGACGACGATCAGGCCGTGCATGAAGGCACACGGTTTGCGCTGAGCGACTACAATCTCAATGGACAGACGCTCGAAATCCTGTCGGCCTATTCGGCGGCCGAGGGCCGGACATTGATGCGCGCGCATCCCGACATCGCCGCCGTGCTGCTTGATGTCATCATGGAAACCGATGCCGCCGGCCTCGATCTCGTCGAATACATTCGCAATGAACTCAAGAACGAGACCGTCCGCATCATCCTGCGCACCGGACAGCCCGGACAGGCGCCGGAACGCCGCGTAATCGTCCAGTACGACATCAACGACTACAAGGCGAAGACGGAACTGACGGCGGACAAGCTGTTCACCTCGCTGACCGCGGCGCTGCGCAGCTATCAGCAGCTCGAGCGCATGGTGCAGACCCGGCGCGGGCTGGAAATCATCATCGATGCCGCATCGACCCTGTACGATTTCAGATCGATGCAACGCCTCGCCGAGGGCGTGCTGACGCAAATCGCATCGCTGCTCAATGTCGATTGCGCCGGCATTCTGGTGCTGCGCGACGGCGGCGTGATCGGCGACGATTTTTCCGTGCTGGCCGGTTCGGGCTGCTACAGCCGCTTCATCGGCGTCGCCGGCTCCAGATCGCTCGACCCCGAGCTGCGGTCGATGGTGGAAGCCGCCTTCCGGCGGCGCAAGCATGAATTTGTCGACCACCGCTCGGTGCTCTACATTCGCACCGGCAGCGGACGCGAGGTCGTGGTGCTGCTGCAGGCCGAACGCGAGCTGTCCGAAACCGACCGCTCGCTGGTCGAGATTTTCGGCAGCCGGCTTTCGATCGCGTTCGACAACGTGATCCTCTATCAACAGCTCAACGAGGCCAACAGCCAGCTCGAGGATCGCGTCGCCCAGCGCACCCGCGCGCTGATGCAGGCCAACCGCAGGCTGTCGGCCCAATGGCTGCGGCTGCAACGCGCCAACGGCTTCAAGAACGAAATTCTCGGCACCGTCGCCCATGATTTGAAAAATCCGCTCGGCGTGATTCTCGGCCGCACCGAAATGCTGACCGAATTGATCGGCGCCGGTTCTTCCAAGGAAAGCGTTACCGCCCAGGTCGAACATATCCGCGACGCCACCAGGCGGCTGACCTCGATGGTCGATCATCTGATTTCCGACGCCATGGCCGACGCCTTCGACATTTCGATTCGCCGCGAGCCGGTCGATATCGCCGGATTGGTCGCAGAAGTCGCCGATGCCAATCAGCCTTTGGCCGCCAACAAGCAGCAGGCCATCACGGTATCGGCGCCGCCGAACTTCATGACCATGTGCGATTCCGACCGGATGCGCGAGGCGATCGACAATCTGATCAGCAATGCCATCAAGTACAGTCCGATCGGCGGCAAGATTTCGGTGCTGGTCGATCGCGAACAGAACAAGACCGTCATCCGGATCGCCGACGAAGGCGCTGGCCTGTCTCCGGAGGATCTTGGACGGTTGTTTGGCCGCTTCCAGCGGCTGTCGGCAAAACCCACCGCCGGCGAAAGCTCGACCGGTCTCGGGCTTTCGATCGTCAAGCGCATCATCGACATGCATGGCGGCCAGGTGACGGCCGAAAGCGGCGGCCCGGGACAGGGATCGACCTTCACTGTAATGTTGCCCGCGACGGATATGCCGTGACATGACCCAAAGTCCGCACATCATCATTGTCGATGACGAGGCGCCGGCCCGCGAGATGGTCGGCGAGTACCTCAAGATGCACGGCTTTACCGTGACGCTGTGCGATGGCGGCAAGACCCTGCGCACCGCGATCGACGCCAGTGTCCCCGATCTCGTGGTGCTCGACCTCAACATGCCCGAGGAGGACGGACTTTCGATCATCCGCGATCTGAAGGGCCGCACCAATGTCCCGGTCATCATGCTGACGGCCACGGCGAGCCCGATCGACCGCGTGGTCGGGCTGGAACTCGGCGCCGACGATTACATCGCAAAGCCCTGCGAATTGCGCGAATTGATGGCGCGAATCCGCTCGGTGCTGCGGCGCAGTTCTCCGGCCAGGACACCGGCGGCAACCCCAGAGGCTGCCGGGGCGAAAGCCGCCAAGGACCAATTGGTACGGTTTGGAACCAAATGGCTCGATCTGGCGGCGCAGGCGCTGCGCGACGACGAGGGCAATGAGCATCCGCTGACCGCTTCCGAATTCGGCCTGCTCAAGGTTTTCGCGGCAAATCCGAAGCGCGTACTGTCGCGCGAGCGCCTGCTGGAGCTGGCCAACGCGCGCGACAGCGAAGCCTTCGACCGCGCCGTCGATCTGCGGATCATGCGAATCCGGCGCAAGATCGAACCCGATCCGACCAAGCCCGCGGTGATCCGCACCATCCGCGGCGGCGGCTACCTGTTCTCGCCGGTCGGCGACAAGGCCTGATCCGACTGGATCAGACCTGTCATCCGTGCGCGCGCCGACGATTGCTGTACCGCTACTGATCCGTCGAGAACGAACAGTCGGCGCCGCCGCCGGCATTATCCTTCATGACGTTCGGGTCCAGCGTGCAGCTCAGGTTGGTCACGGTCTGGATCATCGAGCCGGCCGCCCCTTCCGCGATCGCGCCCGCCGCGATCAATGTGGCATTGACTTCATTGGCTTCACGACCCTTGAGGGGGCGCGCACCCTTGTCGAACGTCAATTCGCAACTGCGCGCGGTGATATCGACATTGCTGACCCGGCAGATGATCAACGCGGCCGTGACGGTCAACTTGTTTCCAGCCCTGGCGTGGCCATTGAACAGATCGGCGATCGTTCTTTTTTCATGAGCGCTCAGCAGCGGCGAATACGGAGCTATCACGCCGGCCACCGCCACAGCGGTCGATCCGGTCACACTCACCGGCGCCGCCACCGCAGGCGTCAGGCCGAAGGCTGTCAGCAGAAATAACGCGGACCAGATTATGGTCACTCCATGCAACATGACAATCGCTCCCAAGATCACGTACCCAGGATCATGTGACGGTACGTCCGGTTTATGTAAGACTGAAGATAGTACGGCGAGACAATACATCGCAAAAAGACCTGCTCACCGCAGAAGGACCTTCTTGTCGCAAAAGCACTGCAAGAATTTTTCGGTGCGAAGAACTTGTTCGTTGGCAAGATGGTACCGGGCCAAGGGATGCGTCGAGCCTCGGCTGGTCGTGCGCGTTCAGGGAACGCGGTGGACACGAATGCGGCGCAATTCCGGGCAACATGGTTGTCGTCATCGACAAACATCCCAAGGAAAAACAGCGCCTTCAGCCGGTTCCGTCCCGGCCGAATCCTGTTGGAACTGTGAATGCACGGATGCAAACGGCTATTACATCGAAGACAACGATCCGGCTGCTTGGCGGGCTGGCCCTTGCCTGGATAACCGTATCGCCCGGGATCGCGCAGGACGCGCTGTTTCAAAGCAGGCAGATCACGCCCACCGGCGAATACACCTTTGGAATCGAGGGGCCGGCCGTCGACGAGCGGGGCAATCTGTACGTCGTCAATTTCGGCAGACCGGGCACCATCGGCAAACTAACGGCCGGCGCCTCGCAATCGGAACTGTTCGGGGTGCTGCCCGAAGGAAGCGTCGGCAATGCGATCCGGTTCGATCGCGAAGGCCGCATGTTCGTCGCCGACTACAAGAAGCACAATGTCTTTCTGGTCAGTCCCGACGGCAAGGACGTCAAGACTTATTTCCATTCCGACGATTTCAACCAGCCGAACGATTTGACCGTCGCGGCCGACGGCACGATTTACGCGAGCGATCCGCACTGGAAGCGGCACGATGGGCAAATCTGGCGGATATCGAAATCGGCCAGCGGTGAGGCCATCGGCGAGAAGATGACCGCCGAGCGCAAAATGAGCACGACCAACGGCATCGATCTCAGCCCGGACGGCAACACGCTTTACGTGGGCGAGTCCGATACGCGGGAAATCTGGGCTTACCGGATCGACGGCACGCGGCTGGTCTCGCCGCGACTGGTCAAACGCTTTGCCGATTTCGACATCGACGGCCTGCGCAGCGATACCGACGGCAATCTGTTTGTTGCGCGGATCCTGAAGGGCACCGTCGCCGAACTGTCGCCGCAGGGAAAGTTGAAGCGGGAGATACAGCTCACCGCCCCGGAACCGACCAACCTCGCCTTCGGCGGCGCGGATGGCAAAACCATCTTCGTCACCCAGCGCAAAGGTGGCTTCGTCGAGTCGTTTCGCACCGATCATCCCGGGCGCGAATTCTGCCTTCGGGCTTGTGCCGGACGTCGATAAATTCCCTATTCTGGGCTCAAAGTCCGGCGCCCGCACAACCGCCTCCGGCGGCTCAACGTCAAATCGAGGCAGAAGTTCCGCTTTCCGGGACCCTCCCGCCGGCCCGATCGATCCAAATCGTCTAAAACCCACACCATTCAAATTGCTGACTTTTCCTGCCCAATTGTTTCGTCGCCGGCCCTGCGACGAAACAATTCTCCTGGGCATGAAACCATTTTCTGCTTTTGGCGCAGACATCCCGAAACGCTGGCTCACTATCAATTTAAGCAACGAAACGCCGCCAAGCGGCGACCAAGTGGGAGCCTGTCATGCAGAACGTCGTCGCCATCAACGCCGCAGCTCGCCAGAGCATCATCGCTGCCCAGGCGACTTCCGATGAAATGTTGCTGGAAGGCATTGCCCAAGGCAGCCGGACCGCGATGCACACCCTTTACTGCCGTCACAATATCCGGGTCTACCGTTTCGTGCTTCGCATCGTGCGCGACACCACCATGGCCGAAGACCTGGTCAGCCAGGTGTTCCTGGATGTCTGGCGCACCGCCAGCCAGTTCGAAGGCCGTTCGCAGGTCTCGACCTGGTTGCTGTCGATCGCCCGCTTCAAGGCGCTGACCGCGTTGCGCCAGCGCCGGCACGAGGACATCGAGCAGGAGGATGTGCTCGAGATCGCCGACGAGGCCGATACCCCTGAAGCCTCGCTCGACCGCAGCAAGACCAGCGCGATTTTGCGGGCCTGCGTCGCCAAATTGTCTCCCGCGCATCGCGAGATCATCAACCTCGTCTACTATCATGAGAAATCCGTGGAAGAAGCCGGCGAGATCATCGGGATTCCCCAGAGCACCGTGAAGACCCGGATGTTCTATGCCCGCAAGCAACTCGCCGACCTGCTCAAGATAGCCGGCCTCGACAGCCTGGCTGCCTGAGCCAACTGCCTTTCGAACACTTCCAGCGACCCGGATGGGAAACCCCCTCCGGGTCGCTTGGTGTGCAGCGCTGCCTCGACGCTTCAACGATTCCATCGCGGTCATGAGCGTGATAAAGCTCTGATCTCATGACGACGGATGGCGGCGATGTTCGAGGGCTGGGATGCCGTGGTGTTGGCCCGGGCGCAATTCGCATTCACGATGTCGTTTCACATCGTGTTTCCCGCCTTCTCGATCGGACTGGCCAGTTATCTCGCGGTGCTGGAAGGGCTCTGGCTGTGGACCGGACGCGAGGTCTTCCTCAATCTTTTCAACTATTGGCTTAAAATTTTCGCCATCGCCTTCGGCATGGGCGTGGTGTCGGGCATCGTGATGTCCTACCAGTTCGGCACCAACTGGTCGGCGTTTTCAGACAAGACCGGTCCCGTGATCGGCCCGTTGATGGCCTATGAGGTGTTGACCGCGTTCTTCCTCGAAGCGGGATTCCTCGGCGTGATGCTGTTCGGCCTCGAGCGGGTCGGCCACAAATTGCATTTCATGGCGACCTTGATGGTCGCAACCGGCACGCTGATCTCGGCTTTCTGGATTCTCTCCGCCAATTCCTGGATGCAGACGCCGACCGGCTACGCCATCAACGCCGACGGCCAGTTCGTCGCCGCCGACTGGTTCAAGGTCATTTTCAATCCGTCGTTTCCCTACCGTCTGGTGCATATGGTGCTGGCGGCCTATCTCACCACATCGCTGGTGGTCGGCGCCGTCGGCGCGTTCCATCTGCTGCGCGATCAGCATCTGGCCGGCGCCCGGGTGATGTTTTCAATGGCGATGTGGATGGCCGCGCTGGTGGCGCCGATCCAGATTCTCGCCGGCGATCAGCACGGCCTCAACACGCTGGAGCACCAGCCCGCCAAGGTGATGGCGATGGAAGGCCACTACCGGAGCCATCCGGACGGCGCGCCGCTGGTGTTGTTCGGCCTGCCGGATCAGGCGGCAGGCAAGGTCAAATACGCCCTCGAGATTCCAAAACTGTCCTCGCTGATCCTCAAACATTCCCTCGATGCGCCGCTGGCCGGCCTCGATACCGTGCCGCGCGAAAACTGGCCGCCGGTGCCGATCACATTCTGGTCGTTCCGGATCATGGTCGGATTGGGATTTCTGATGATGGGGCTTGGCCTGCTCAGCCTGTGGTCGCGATGGCGCGGGTCGCTCTACGAATTCCGGCTGCTGCACCGCTTCGCGATCGCGATGGGCCCGGCGGGCTTCATCGCCGTGCTCGCCGGCTGGATCACCACCGAAACCGGACGGCAGCCGTTCACGGTATATGGGCTGCTGCGAACGGTTGAAGCCGCCTCACCGCTCGCGGCACCCGCCGTCGCCTCGTCATTGATCGCTTTTGTCATCGTCTATTTCGCGGTGTTCTCCGCCGGCGTGATCTACATTCTGCGATTGATGGCATCGCCGCCGCACCACGGCG
Source organism: uncultured Pseudomonadota bacterium (assembly GCA_963819325.1). Taxonomy (GTDB): domain Bacteria; phylum Pseudomonadota; class Alphaproteobacteria; order Rhizobiales; family Xanthobacteraceae; genus Bradyrhizobium. Next base: position 37,089 of record CAWFVT010000009.1, on the reverse strand, counting down.
AACAGGGACCGCGCGGCGATATCCCCGCCCGCGCCGCCGGCATCACGCCGGCCGCCGGCGTGATCGCGGGGGGATCAGCCGGATGAACGGTATCCTGGACATCGCGACCCTCTGGGCGTTCATCATCGCCTTCGCGGTCTTTGTCTATGTGGTGATGGACGGATTCGACCTCGGCCTCGGCCTGTTGTTTCCGCTGTTTCCCGAGAAGACCGATCGCGACGTGATCATGAACACCGTGGCACCGGTCTGGGATGGCAACGAGACCTGGCTGGTGCTCGGCGGCGGCGGCATGATGGCCGCGTTTCCGCTGGCCTATGCGGTGCTGATGCCCGCGCTGTACACGCCGGTGATCGCGATGCTGATCGGGCTGATCTTTCGAGGCGTTGCGTTCGAATTCCGCTGGCGAACGCAGAGCAAGCGAAATCGCTGGGATATCGCATTCGCCGGCGGATCGCTGCTGGCGACGCTGGCGCAGGGCATTGCACTCGGCGCCATCCTTCAAGGCGTCCATGTCGAGGGGCGACATTATGCCGGCGGCTGGTGGGACTGGCTGACGCCGTTCAGCATTCTGACCGGCCTCGCGCTGGTGGTCGGTTACGGACTGCTCGGCGCGACATGGCTGGTGCTCAAGACCGAGGGCGCGCTGCGCGACAGAGCCTATCGCCTGAGCTGGCTTTTGCTGTTTGCGATGCTCGGCGCCATCGGCGCGGTCAGCATTGCCACGCCGTTCCTCCATGTCGGGTACGCACAGCGCTGGTTTACCTGGCCGAACATCATCCTGACCGCGCCGGTGCCGATCGCGGTAGCCGGCGTGACGGTGCTGTTGCTGCGCAGCCTCGCCAACAAACGGGATCACCAGCCCTTCTTCCTGGCGCTGGCGCTGTTCGCGCTGTCCTATGCCGGCCTCGGCATCAGCATGTGGCCCTATATCGTGCCGCAGAGCATCACGATCTGGCAGGCGGCCTCTCCGGAGAACAGCCAGATCTTCATGCTGTTCGGCGTTGCCGTGCTGATACCGCTGATTCTCGGCTATACCGCATGGGCCTATTGGGTGTTTCGCGGCAAGGTCAGACCCGAAAGTGGTTATCATTGATGGCTAAAGCGTTTTCCAGCGAAAGCCTGCCCCGGACTCGATCCGGGGTGGGCACCGGTTCGCGTGAAGAAGACGCGTCAAATAAAGAAGTAGAGCCTCCGTTCCGATTCCATCGGAACGGAAACGGCTCCAGCGAGCCCAACCCGCGACCGCTGGCGCAGCGGCTGTTGTGGTTCGCAGCCCTGTGGCTCGGCGGCGTCGGCACGGTGTCGATCGTGGCTTTTGGCTTGCGGTGGTGGATCGCGCCGAAATGACGCATTCGGACGCGCATTCGCAATCGGCAAATGCCGAAAACTGAAAATATTCCAGCCACATAGTAGCTTTGCCGGCAGCGATTGCTTGCCATCGAGCCCAGCGTGAGATTTGATGGTTTTAGTGATTTGGCAAACGATGATACAAGCTCGGCGGCACCCTCGAGGAGAGTTTTGCATGATCCAGTTTCGCCATCTGATCCGGATGATGACGGTCGCGGCCGGCCTGATGCTGTCGGCCTCACAGAGCTTTGCCCAGCAGCCCGATGTCGGCGACCAGCCCGGCCTTCTGCCTGACGATTCCGTGCTATTGGCACCCGAATTCCGCAAGCAGATGGTCTATTACCGCACTACCGAGGCGCCGGGCACCATCATCATCTCGACCGCGGAGCGCCATCTGTATCTGGTGCAGGGCAACGACCGCGCCATACGCTATGGCATCGGGGTCGGCCGCGACGGATTTCAATGGCAGGGGCTGCTGAGCATTACCCGGAAGGCGGAATGGCCGGACTGGACACCGCCGCCCGAGATGATTCAGCGCCAGCCCTATCTGCCGCGCTTCATGGCCGGCGGCCCCGGCAACCCGCTCGGCGCCCGCGCGATGTATCTCGGGACCACCGTCTATCGTATCCACGGCACCAACCGGCCGGATACGATCGGCACCGCCATCTCGTCCGGCTGCTTCCGGCTGGTCAACGCCGATGTTTCCGACCTTTATGGTCGCGTTCCGGTCGGCACCAAGGTGATCGTGCGCCAAAAGCCGTCGCTGTAGCCGCCGCGCCGCTTTTACAGCCCATCCATTTTCCCGATTATTGCGAGAAAAAATCATGCGGACATTCCGAGGCGGCCTCCTGATCGGGCTGGTGATCGCATTCGCGATCGCGGCCGCCGCCGTCACCTATGAACGATATGACACGCGAACCCTGAAACGGACGATCCGGCGCGGCGAAGTGCTGTGCGGCGTCAATACCGGCCTGCCCGGCTTCTCGATACCCGACGACAAAGGCAACTGGACCGGATTCGACGTGGATTTCTGCCGCGCGGTGGCGGCGGCGATCTTTGACGACCCGAAGAAGGCCAAATTCATTCCGCTCGACTCCAACGAGCGCTTCAAGGAGCTGCGGAGCCGCAAGGTCGATATTCTCTCCCGCAACTCGACATGGAGCATGTCGCGCGAAACCTCCGAGGATCTCTATTTTCCGGCCGTGGCTTATTATGACGGCGAAGGATTTATGGTCCCGGTGGCGAAAAACATCGATTCGGCGCTGGCGCTCGACGGCAGCAAGGTCTGCGTGCAGTCGGAAACCACCACCCAGCTCAACCTCGCCGATTATTTCCGCACCAACAATATGAAATACCAGGAGGTAAAATCCGCGAAGCTGGATGACGTCATCAAGGCCTATGATTCCGGTCAATGCGACGTCCTGACGGCCGATACATCGCAGCTGTATGCGCTACGGCTGAATCTCGCCAAACCGGGCGACCACGTCATCCTGCCGGATATCATTTCAAAGGAGCCGCTGGCGCCGGTGGTGCGGGAGCGCGACGACGACTGGATGCTGATCGTGAAGTGGACCTTGTATGCGATGATCAACGCCGAGGAACTCGGCGTTACCTCGAAGAACATCGACGAAGCGCTGAAATCGAAGAAGCCCGACGTGATGCGGCTGGTGGGAACCGAAGGCGCCTATGGCGAGGACCTCGGCCTGACCAAGGACTGGGCCGCGCGCATCATCCGGCATGTCGGCAATTACGGCGAAATCTATGAGCGCAATGTCGGCAGCGGATCGAAGCTCGGGATTCCGCGCGGGCTCAACCAGCTCTGGAGCGCCGGCGGCATCCAATACGCGCCGCCGATCAGGTGAGGCCCTTTATTGGGCCGGTGCGCCTCTGATTTTACGCTGTCGTCGCCCGGCTTGACCGGGCGATCCAGTAAACACCGACGCCCACGATTACTGGATCACCCGGTCAAGCCGGGTGATGACGGTTTTCGCGCGCCTCGAAGGGCGACGGAAACCTCAATAACTCTTCATTCTCGCCAGTTGATCGGCGTGAAAATTGCTGTCGCCGAACAATTCCTGGCACACCCGCGCGCGTTTCATGAAGAAGCCGATGTCGAACTGGTCGGTCATGCCCATGCCGCCGTGCATCTGCACGCCTTCCTGAACCGCCAGCGTGGCGGTTGAACCGGCGCGCGCCTTTGCCACCGCGACCGCAGCAGCGGCCTCGTCAAAATGGCTATCGAGTGTCTGCATCGCCTTCAGCACCGCGGCGCGGGTGATCTCGATATCAATATAAAGCTGCGCGGCGCGGTGCTGCAGCGCCTGGAATTCGCCGATCGATTTGCCGAACTGCTTGCGCTCCTTGAGATAGCCGACGGTGCGGCCGAAGACTTCCTCGCTCAGACCGACCATTTCCGAGGCCACGGCGCCACGGCCGATATTAAGCACGCCTTCGAGCAATCGATGGCCCTGATCGACCTCGCCGAGCACGCCGTCGGCATTGACATCGACATTGTCAAACACAATTCGCGCCGCGTTGTGGGCATCGACCATCGTGGTCCGCTCGATCGCGATGCCCCTGGCTTTGGGATCGACCAGAAACAATGTCAGCCCGTCGCGCTCGCCCGCAGCACCTGCGGTACGCGCTGCCACGATCAACAGATCGGCGGTGTGCCCGTCGACCACAAAAGCCTTGGCGCCGTTCAACTTGAAGCCGTTGCCGGAACGCACCGCCTGCATGCTGGTTTGCAACGGGCGATGCTTGGCGCCTTCGTCGACCGCGAGTGCCGCCAGCAGCGAACCGTCAGCAATCTTGGGCAGGTGCGCGGATTTTTGCGCGGCGCTGCCGCCACGCGACAACGCCGATGCCGCGAGCACGGCGGTCGCAAGATACGGCGACGGCATCAGGGTGCGGCCGATTTCCTCCATCACCACCCCGGCCTCGACGCAACCAAGTCCGCTGCCGCCGAAATTCTCCGGCACCAGCAATCCGGCAAATCCCATCTCGGCGAAGGCCCGCCACAGCTCGCGGGAAAACCCGGTCGCATCCTTGGCGTCGCGGAGCTGCCGCAGATGCGACACCGGCGCCTTGTCGCTGATGAGACCCCGCGCGCTGTCGCGCAGCATCGACTGTTCTTCGTTGAGGACGAGTGCCATTGAGGTGATTCCGATTCAGAGCTGTTCAAGACGAAGTCATTTTGAGATCGTCATTCCGGGACGCGCTTCTTGGCGCGGGCCCGGAATCCATACTCCCCGTCGTGGTTATGGATTCCGGGCTCACGCTTCGCGTGCCCCGGAATGACGGCTATTGTAATCCGCGAACCTACGCCCCCGGCAAATCGAGAATCCGCTTGGCCACGATGCCGAGCATCACCTCGCTGGTGCCGCCCTCGATCGAATTGGCCTTGGTGCGCAACCAGGCGCGCGGCCGCGCGCCCCCTTTTGAGCGCTCGCTCTCCCATTCCAGCGCATCGGCGCCACCCGCCGACATCAGGATCTCGTAGCGGCGCTTGTTCAACTCGGTGCCGTAATATTTCATCGCCGAGGAAAACGCCGGATGCGCCTGACCGGCCTTCGCCAGATCGACCGCGCGCTCGGCGGCGCAGGCCAGCGCCGCCTCGTCGACCTCGAAGGTGGCGATTTGTCCGCGCAGCATCGGATCTTCCAGACGGCCCTGCTCGTCGCTGCCGACCGAATCGGCGGCGATCTGGCCGAGCGGCCGGCCGACGCCGCGCTCGCCCATGCCGGAGATCATCGCGCGCTCGTGCTGCAGCAGATATTTCGCGACATCCCAGCCGCGGTTGACCGTGCCGACCACATGGGATTTCGGTACCCGCACATTGTCGAAGAAAGTCTCGCAGAAGGGCGAGCGGCCCGAGATCAAAAGAATAGGCTTGGTCGAGACGCCCTTGGAGGCCATGTCGAACAAAAGGAAACTGATGCCTTCATGCTTCTTGGCGGTTGGATCGGTCCGCACCAGGCAGAAGATCCAGTCGGCGAAGTTCGCGTAGGAGGTCCAGATCTTCTGGCCGTTGATGATGTAATGGTCGCCGTCGCTCTCGGCGCGGGTCTGCAACGAGGCGAGGTCCGATCCGGCGTTCGGCTCGGAATAACCCTGGCACCAGCGGATCAGGCCAGCCGCGATTTTCGGCAGATGCTCCTTCTTCTGCGCATCGGTGCCATATTTCAGCAACGCCGGTCCGAGCATCCAGATGCCGAAGCTCGACAATGGCGAGCGGGCGCCGATGGCCGACATTTCCTCGCGCAGGACCTTGGCCTCGGCGGCATCGAGCCCGCCACCGCCGTATTCCCTCGGCCAATCCGGCACGGTCCAGCCCTTGTCGCGCATCCGCTCGAACCAGACCCGCTGCGGCTCCGACGAGAATTTGGTGTTGCGGCCACCCCAGAACGTATCCTCATCTGCCGTCATCGGCCGGCGCATTTCCGGCGGACAATTGGCTTCCAGCCAGGCTCGGGTTTCGCGGCGAAATTGATCGAGATCGGACATCGCTGTGTTTCCATCCAGGGGGATCGAGGGCGCCGGTCATCGGCCGGCCCTTGGCAGCACATTGTTGGGCGGACCATAGCGGCGATGGCCCGAAATTCAATATATCTCTGGCGCATGCCTTGCTGCCACGGGCTATGATGGGCTCTCGCGAACCGGCGTCACGGGCGCCGCAACGATTGAAAAACAAGAGGAAACGGACATGCGCCTGAAGCTGCTTTCGCCTGGCGAAATGAGCGCGGACCAGAAGCAAACCTACGACGAATTGATCGCCGGCAAGCGTGGCGCGCCGCCACCGCCGATGATGGCCTGGCTCAACAGCCCGGAGATGGCGCGGCACGCCACGCGACTGGGCGCCGTCCTGCGGTTCGAGACCTCGTTTCCGGCCAAGTTGTCGGAGATCGCAATCCTGGTCACCGCCCGGCACTGGACGGCGCATTACGAATGGTACGCCCATAAGCGGCTGGCCCTGAAAGGCGGCATGGATCCGAAGATCATCGAAGACATCCGGAATCGCCGCACGCCGCATTTTGACGACCCCAAGGGCCAGATGATTTACGACGTCTCGAAGTCGCTGCATGAAGGCCACGGCGTCTCCAGCGCGCTCTACGACGAGGCCGTGAAGATGCTCGGCGAACGCGGATTGGTCGAAATCATCGGACTGTGCGGCTATTACACCATGGTCTCGATGACGCTGAACACCTTCGAGTTCGATCTGCCGGAGGGAGAGGTTTCCGAACTGGCTTAAGATTTGCCGTGACCCCGCGCTAAAGAGGAACATCATATGTCCGAAACCCCAACGCCGATCATCGCGGGAACCCGCATCGGGCATGTTCATCTCAAGGTGGCGGATCTTGACCGCGCGCTGGGATTTTATTGCGGCGTGCTCGGCTTCGAGATCATGCAGCGACTGAGCTCCGGCGCGGCGTTTATTTCAGCCGGCGGCTATCACCACCACATCGGGTTGAACACCTGGGAAAGCAAAGGCGGCCATCCCCCGCCGCCGGGCACCACCGGCCTGTTTCACACCGCGATACTCTATCCGACCCGCGCCACGCTGGCCGATGCGCTGTATCGGGTGATCCAGGCCGGAATCCAGCTCGACGGCGCCAGCGATCATGGCGTCAGCGAAGCCCTTTATCTGCGCGATCCCGACGAGAACGGCGTCGAATTGTATTGGGATCGGCCCAAGGAGCAATGGCCGCGATCGGCCGACGGATCACTGGCAATGTTCACCCACCGGCTGGATCTCGACGATCTGCTGCGGCAACGGGAGCCGTAGCTTTTGTCATTGCGAGGAGCGCTTGCGACGAAGCAATCCAGCTTTACTTTGCGGCCAATGGATTGCTTCGTCGCTTGCGCTCCTCGCAATGACGATTTCAGGACGGCCTGCCCTTACCGCGAATCATGATCAGCACCGCCGCCGTCAGTTCAAGACCGATGCAGACGTAGAACGGCAAGGTGTAGCTTCCGGACGCATCGCGCAGCAGGCCGATAACGCCCGGGCCGAACGCATAGGTGATCTGGGTGATCGCCGTGATCAGGCTGATCAGCACGCCGAACGAGCGCGGATCGAACTCGCGCTGGACGATCAGCGCCGGCAGCGTGATCAGGTTTCCGACCGAAAATCCAAACAGCGCACAGGCCGCGATCAGCACCATCTCGTTGCGCGAATGGATGATGATCACCAGCGCCACGACCTGACTTGCAAACGAGATCGCCGACGCCAGCCGCTGGTTAAGCCGATCGATCACGGTCGAGAACAGCACGCGCCCGGCGATCGCCATCGCCGTCAGCATGGCGACCGCGATCGCGGCACGTTCCCGCCCGATGATGGGATCGAGGAACGAAATCAGGTGCACAATGAAGCCGACCTGCGCGAACAGCACCAGCGCAAAGGCAATCGACACCGTCAGGAACGCGACGTCCCGAAACGCCTGCGCGCGGATGCGAGAGGCGGACGGCGAATTCGCAGCCGCCAATTCCGCCGCGACGCCGCCGCGATCGGGCGGCCGTCCGACAAAAATCAGGATCACCGGGATGATCAGCACCAGCATCGTCGCCGCGGCCGCCATCATGGCGCCGGAAAATCCAAAGCTGCCGATCGCCGCCACCAACAGCGGCACGCCGACAATCCCGCCAAAGCTCGCGCCGTTCAGCGCCAGGCTGATCGCCATGCCGCGCTTTTTATCGAACCAGAGCCCGAGCGTATTGGTGATGGCGCCAAGGCTGGTGCCGGCCCAGCCGAACGCCAGCAGCGCGTTGGCGGCATAAAGCTGCCACGGCGCGGTCACTTCGCCGATCAGGACGGCGGCGGCCGCCATTGCCACCACGCCGCCAAGCAGGCAGTTGCGCGGACCGAACGACCGCATGGCCTCGCTGATGAAGGCGACCAGCACCGCGCCGAACAGATAGAAGAAAGTCGTCGCCGTCGAAATCAGCGAGGTCGGCCAGCCCCGCAGCCGATGCAGTTCGGCCAGATAGACGCTTTGGCCGTAGAAGCCGAGACCCCAGCCGAAGGTCGCGACCAGAAAGCAGACCGCGACGATGCGCCAGCCCTCGTAACGGGCCGAGCTTTCATCGATCCCGATGGGACCAGGACTTGAGGCGTCCATACGGGACCTTGCTGGAAAATCCGGGATCGCAGCTTAGCAGTGTTCGCAACCAAGATGCTTCGTTCGTCGCCGAAGTGTCAGATATTCGGATCGGGAAATTCCGGCAACGCCTGCGAGCTTACCCGGCGCCTTGTCCATGAGACCAGGGTCAGCACGGTGAGCCCCAGCAGTACCGGCGGAAACACCACCAGGTTGACCGCGGACCAGCCGTAATTCGCCAGCAACTGGCCCGACGAAAACGAGCCCACCGCCATCATCCCGAACACCAGAAAATCGTTGAACGCCTGAACCTTGTTGCGCTCCTGCGGCCGGTGCGTCTCCAGCACCAGCGCCGACGCGCCGACGAAGCTGAAATTCCAGCCGATGCCGAGGATGATCAACGTGGCCCAGAAATGCATCGCCGTGATGCCGGACAATCCGACCGCCGCCGCGCCGGCCTCGAGCAACAGCCCGAGTGCGACGATCCGCGGCGCGCCGAACCGCGCGATCAGAGTACCGGTAAAAAAGCTTGGCCCGTACATCGCCACGATATGCCACTGGATGCCGAAATTCGAATCGCTGACGCTGAGCCCGCAGATTTTCATCGCCAGCGGCGCCGACGTCATCACCAGATTCATCATCGGATAGGCGATGATGCCGCAAAGTGCGGCGGCAATAAAACGCGGCTGCCGCACGATCTCCGCTAGCGGGCGGCCACCGTGCAGATCCGATGGCGCCGGTTTCGGCGCGTCGACCCCCGAGAGTACGCCCATCGCCACCAGCGCGACCATCGCCTGCACCACAAAGCTGAATGCGAACAAATAGGGCGGCCAGATATCCATCGTCCACTGCACAAGCTGGGGGCCGAGCACGCCGGCGAACACGCCGCCGGCCATGACCCACGACACGGCCTTCGGACGGTACGCCGCGCTGGCGCCATCGGCGGCGGCAAACCGGTAGGATTGCGACACCGCGCCATAAAGCCCGCCGAGGAAGGTCGCGCAGCAAAACAGCGGAAACGAACTATGCAGGATGGCGAATGCGCCGAGCAGGCCGGTCAGCACGCCACAGCCGGTGCCGATGATGAAGGCGACCCGTCGCCCATAGTGACGCGAGATCGCGCCGGTCGGCAGTGTGCCAGCGGCAAGACCAACCACATACATCGACAGCGGCACGGTGGCGAAGGAGATGTTCGGCGCCAGGGTCGCACCGACAATCGAGCCGGTTGCGAAGATCACCGCCGAATTCGCGCCGGTCAGTGCTTGCGCTGCCGCCAGACGCACCACGTTGGATCGCGCGCGGGCGTCGTCAGACATCTCGTCAACTACGGTCGCGTCGATCATCAGCCATTTTCCGCCCCGATGCAGCCACGCCCCTGTCGGAACCGGCTTGATTCCCGACACTATGGAGGGGGGCATCCGCCCGATCAACCGACGCAAACGGGCGCGCGCCATGCGTCCCGTTCAAACTCGTGTTTGTGCATGATCTCTGCGCAAACGCCTCCGGCGTTTGTCGCGAGGGAAAACCGCTTCACACTTTTCCGGATCATGCATTCGGCCGCCCGAACACCAGGATCAGATTGTTGGCGGGCATCTCGATGATCTCCATCAGCGCCAGGCTGGCGCTTGCCGCCAGCTTCTCCAGATCAGCGGTATCGCGCACGCCCCATTCGGCATTGTTGTCGCGAAGGCTGGTGTCAAACACCGCATTGCTCACCGAAATATGCTTGCCATCGCGCTTGAACGGTCCGTAGAGGAACAGCCGTCCATCCGGCCGCAAGGTCCGCCCGGCGCCCGCAAGCAGACCCTCGGCGACGCGCCATGGCGCGATATGGATGACATTGGCGCAGAACACCGCCAGCAATTTGCCGGGGCCGCTGCCGTCGTGCATTTCGGGGCACCAGGCCGGATCGGACAGATCGATGCGCAGCGGCGGGCGGACATTCGACAATCCCGAATAGGCCCGCCACGCGGCGATGCTCTTGAGATGTTGCTCATTCAGATCGCTCGGCCACCAGGTGATCCCGGGCGTGCGTCGCGCGAGATCGACCACATGCTGGCCGGTGCCGCTGCCAACCTCCACGACGTCACCGGATTTCCCGGCGAGGAAACCTTCCAATGCCGCCCAGATCGCCTGATGGTTGCGGTGGAATGCCGCAGCGTCGAGACGGCCGTCCGGCTCGACCCGCCGGCCGTCCTTGCCGAACTCCTCGACATATTCAACCACGGCATCCTCCGGACTTGTTGGCGGCACAAGCTTAACCGCTTTCATCGGCGCCGTCGCGAACCGCAGAAGCTGAACGCCATGGGGGCGTGGGGAATGCCGGGTGCGTTACACCCGTGAACCCATCAATGCGCTGGGTGAATGAAACCGGTGCCGGCGGATCGGCCTCACAGTAGGTTTGTTCCAAGTGGCAACGAAACGACGAAAAGACATCGCTGAGTTTCGTCACACTACGAAATGGCGACCGGGAACCAAGAAGTCTAAAACACGCCCGCGAATTTTTCAGGTTTGAATTTTTCACTTCGCATGGGCAGCGTGGGGGTTTCGATGAGTGATGTTCGTCTTGTAGCGAACGATGTGCTGGGACCGGGGGCGGGCATCGCAATCGAAATACTACTTGGAGTAGTACTACTCGCCCTCGTCTACTACGTCAAGATCAAGCTGGTTCGCAACACCAAGGATTTCGTCATTGCCAACCGCAAGATCGGCTTCGGCTTCGGCGTCGCCGGCTTGATCTCGATCTGGACCTGGGCGATGGCCGTGATGATGTCGGCCGCTCAGACCTACTCGTTCGGGCTGTCCGGATTGTTCTGGTTCACGGTGCCCAATGGGCTTGCCGTAATCGCGGTGATCCCGTTCGTGCGCAAGATTCGCAGCCTGATGCCGGACGGCTATACAATCCCCGAATTCGTCAAGACCCGTTTCGACGGCAATCAAATCGCCGGAGGCGTGGTCGTGCTCGGCGCGCTTTTCGGCTCGCTGATCGAGGTCATCATCAACATCAAGGGCACGTCGCTGGTCGTCTCAAACGTGTTCGGTGTCGATCCGAAACTCGCGGCGGTCATCGGCCTCGCCGTGGTGCTGATCTATTCGATGCTCGGCGGTCTGTGGGCCTCGATCACCACATCGTCGCTCGCCACGTTGCTCCATACCGTGCCGTCGGCGGTGATTTTGGTCGCGGCCTTCCATTACGCGGGAGGCGTCGATTCGGTCTGGCATGCTGTCGCCGCGCAAGGCGGCAATCTGCTGACGGTTACCAGATCGGATGCCGCATTCGGATTCGGCATCACCTTGGCGCTCGGATTGCTCACGGCGACCATCGCCGGGCAGGAATTCTGGCAGGTCGCCTGGGCGTTGAAAAAGAAGGACGTCAGCCGCACCTTTCTGTGGGCCGGCGCGTGGTTCTATCCGATCCCGATCTGCCTCGGCCTGCTCGGCTTGATCGGGCTCGCCCTGCATGTCGACGTGAACACCCAGCTTGGCGGCGATGCCGCCGCGATTGGGCCGTATCTCGTGTCGCATCTGGGGCTGCCGACCTGGCTCGTCATTCTCTATGTCATCGTCATCCTGTCGGCTTGCTATTCTGTGATCGACAGCGCGTTCACGGCCACGAGTTCTGTGTTCGTCGTCGACATCATCAAGCCGTTGGCCCCCGAAATCAGCGAGAAGTCGCTGTATCTCTGGGCCAAGGTGCCGATGTTCATCGCCGCGATCGTCGCCGCGGGCGTGGTGCTGACGGGAGTCGATTTCGTCACCATCGTGCTGACCAGCTATGCGATCCGCACGGCCATCCTGGTTCCGCTGATCCTGGCGCTGTTCTGGTCCCGCATGACCGGCTGGGGCTTCGTCGGCGGCACGGTGCTGGCGATCGCCATTGGAATGCCGATCCGCGCCGCGACCGGCGACCTCTGGGGCTCGCTGGCGATTCTCGGCATCAGCGCGGTGGTGCCGCTCATCATCGGCGTGATAAGCGATCGCCGCTTCGATTTCGAACGCCTCAGGCACGTCAAGGATGCCGCGATCGCGGCGCCGCAGGCCGCTGAATAACGTCGTCGCGCCATACCGAAGGATCATCTCATGCCGGATTTCCTTGTTTCTTCCGCAACGGCCGCCACGATCGGTGTCGGACTGATCATCAGCATCGTCTATCTGCGCTACATGTGGCGGGCGCTGGCGCAGGCTTCGGACACGCTCGACGATCCGGACGACGGGCGGCCCGACTCCTTCACCTACAGTCTGGCCGGCGCGGTGGTAGCCGTGATCGCCTCGTCATTGACCATCACGCTCTATGGCGTGGCCCCGCAGTTCCTCTATCTCGGCATTCTGCTCGCACTGCTCAGTCCGATCGCGGTGGCCTATACGTTTCATCGCGAGCTGAACGACTGAGATTTCATACTGGCGCCTCCGTTCCGATCGAATCGGAACGGAGGCTCTATCTTTTTGGTTTAACGCGTTTTCTTCACGCGAACCGGCAAGCAAAATCCCCAGAGGTTTCATGAGCAAGAAGAAGGCGCACTTTCTCGGATTCGTGCAGCATGGCGTCAACAGCCATGCGACCGGCATGTGGCGCCACCCTAACGACAAGATCAATTGGGACTGGACCCGGCCGCCCTACTGGCAGCATCTGGCCCGGACCATGGAGCGCGGGCTGTTCGACGCGATGTTCATCGCCGACGAACTGGCGCCCTATAACAACTACGAGGGCAGCTCGGACGCGACCGTAAAATACGCGGTGCAATGTCCGGTTCATGAGCCCTCCACCATCGTTCCAATCATCACGACCGCCACCACCCATCTCGGCGTGGGCGTCACGCTGTCGACGGCGTTCGAGCACCCCTATTCGATGGTGCGCCGGCTTTCGAGCCTGGATCATCTGTCCGGCGGGCGCGTCGCCTGGAATATCGTGAGCTCCTATTCGAAGAGCGAGTGGGATGCCTACGGCGCCGAGATGACCCAGCGCACCGGGCGGTACGAGCGCATGGAAGAATACATGGAGCTCTGCTACAAGCTGTGGGATTCCTGGGACCCGGACGCGATCGTAGCCGATCGCGCCAGCGGCGTCTTCGCCGACCCGGCAAAGGTCCGGGAAGTGGAACACGCCGGCGAGTTCTTTCGATGCCGCGGGCGCTCGTTCGTATTCAGGTCCCCGCAGGGGCGTCCGGTGCTCTGGCAGGCCGGCTCGTCGGACCGTGGCCGTGATTTCGCCGCCCGGCACGCCGAGGCGATCTTCGCCGTGCATCCGAATGTCGAGCGGATGCGCGAATATACCGACGATCTGGATATGCGGCTTCGCACACGCTTCGATCGCGACGTCAACAGCGTCAAGCGCATCTACGGTGTGCAGACGGTGGTCGGGCTGACGCGCAGCGAGGCGCAGGAAAAATACCAACGCATCCGCGAGTGCATTCCGCTGGAAGGCGCGATGGCGTGGATCAGCGGTCACTTCGGGCCGGATTTCTCGAAGTACGACCCCAATGAGATCGTCCAGAACATCGAGATACCCGGAATCCAGGGGTTGTTCGATTCCATTATCTACGCCAAGGGCGGCGCGCCGGTGACCGTGCGCGAAGCCGCGTTGATCTATGCTGAGGGCATGGGCATGCCGCGACTGGTCGGAACTCCGGCGGATATCGCGGATCAATTGGAGCATTTCATGGATGCGGGCGGTGCGGACGGCTTCATGCTGGCCGCCACCTACACGCCGGGATGCTTCGAGGAGTTCGTCGATCTGGTCGTTCCGGAACTTCAGCGGCGCGGCCGCTACCGAACGGCCTATAGCGGCGCCACGCTGCGCGAGAACCTGTTGGCGAATTAGGCTGATCTCCGGACAGAAGACGCAGTCCTCGGGACGACAAAAGCCAGGATCGCCTACGGCCCCGGCCTCCGGATGCTGCGCGGCCATGCCGCGCTATTTCAAGCCACGGTGATCAAGATTCTGGAGAGAAAATCCTGCCGTTGTGCTATCCAGAGTCGAAGTCCGATAGCAGCCAACCATGATCTTTCGCCAGCTGTTCGACAGTGTTTCAGGAACCTACAGCTACCTGCTCGCCAGCCGCGCCGGTGGCGAGGCGCTGATCCTCGATCCGGTGCTTGAGAAGGTCGACCGCTACTGCCAGTTGCTGCGCGAACTGGATCTCCGGCTGGTCAAGGCCGTCGACACCCATCTGCATGCCGACCATGTCACCGGTCTCGGCGAGCTGCGCGACCGCACCCACTGCGTCACCATCATGGGCGAGCAGAGCAAGGCCGACGTGGTGGCGATGCGCGTCGCCGACGGCGACAAGGTCATGATCGAAGGGCTTAGCCTCGACGTGATGTACACGCCCGGCCATACCGACGATTCTTACAGCTACCTGATGGGCGACCGCGTCTTCACCGGCGATACGCTGCTGATCCGCGGCACGGGCCGTACCGATTTCCAGAACGGCAGCGCGCGCGCCCAGTACGATTCCATCTTCGGCCGGCTGCTCAAGCTGCCGGACGAAACCATGGTATTTCCCGCCCATGACTACAAGGGCGATACCGTCTCCACCATCGGCGAGGAGAAGCGCTTCAATCCACGGCTGCAGGTACGCTCGGTGGATGAGTATGTCGAGCTGATGAACAACCTCAATCTGCCCAATCCAAAACTGATGGATGTGGTGGTGCCTGCCAATATGCAGGTCGGGTTGCACCAGGACGAGCTTGCCAAACAAGGTTTGGCGCTCAGCGCCCGCGATGCCATCGAGAGCCTTGGCCGGCCCGATCTGCTGCTGGTCGATCTGCGCGAGAACGGCGAACGCGCCAGGCACGGTACGCTGCCGGGCGCGCTTCATGCGCCCTATCCCGCGATCGGCGACAATCTTCGCCCCGGCGGCATGCTGCGCGAGGTGGCCGCGGCGACCGGACGGCGCATCGTGTTCTTCTGTGCGTTCGGCGAGCGCTCGGCGATGGCGGTGACGGCGGCTAAGGACGCCGGCCTTGCCAACACCGCGCATATCGCCGGCGGCATCGACGCGTGGAAGAAAGCCGGCGGCCCGGTGCAGACCGGTTGAGAGTTGCTGCTCAAACTTCAGTCCATGGCACGATCACAGCCTCGCGCTGATACTCCGCGCGATAGGCGCTGATCCGGAACACATCCGCCATGACCTGCTCCGACAGCGCCTCGGCGGCGGTACCTTGCGCGACGAGGCGGCCTTGCGACAGCACCATAATGCTATCCCCAAATCGCGCGGCCAAACTAAGATCATGGGTGACCACGATCACCAGCGCGCCCTGATCGGCGGCAGCGCGCAGGCTTTTCATGATATCGATCTGGTGACGCGGATCGAGCGAGGCCGTCGGCTCGTCGGCCAGGATCACCGGCGCTTCGACGGCAAAGACGCGCGCCAGCGCCACGCGGCTGCGCTCGCCGCCGGATAATTCGGTGACGCGACGCTCGCTGAATTCCAGCACATCGGTTGCGCGCATCGCCCGCAATACCGCCTCGGCATCTTTCGGCGTCAAACGCGCAGGGTCGGTCGCACCATGCGGGTAACGACCGAGCGCCACGATATCGCGGGCCGGCAGCGGCCAGTGCATGATATGGCCCTGCGGCAGATACGCGAAACGTTTCGCGCGCTCGCGCAAGGAAAGCGACGCCAGCGCGTCACCGCCGACGTCAATGGCGCCGGAGCAAGGAACCAGCCCCGCCACGGCGCGCAGCAGCGTGGTCTTGCCGGCGCCGTTCGGCCCCACCAGTGCCACCAAACGTCCGGGCGGAAGCGCGAGCGAAACATCGTTCAACACCACACGGCCCGCCAAGACCACGCTGATGCCCTGCACGTTGAGAAAGGCGGATGCGTTCATGCGACACCTCCGCCGAGCGCGCGCCGTTCGCGCATGATCAGGTAGAGGAAAAACGGCACGCCGATAATCGAGGTCAGCACCCCGACCTTGATATCGCTGGTCGACGGAATGATCCTCACGGCGATATCGGCCGCCAGCAACAATGCGGCACCAGTGAGCGCGCTCGGGACCAGCAACCGCGCCGGATCGTGACCGATCAGCGGGCGCATCAGATGCGGCGCGACCAGGCCAATGAAGCCGATCGTACCGGCGACGGCGACCGCACCGCCGACGCCGAGCGCGGTGCCGAGGATCACCCAAAGCCGTAGCCGGCCGACATCGACGCCGAGGCTTTGCGCCGTCTCCTCGCCGAGGCTGAGCGCGCGAAAAGCGTTGCGCTGGCTCCAGAGAATGATCGCGCCGGCAACGATGAACGGCAGCGCCAGCACGACATGGCGGAAACTGCGATCCTCCAGCGAGCCGAGCAGCCAAAATGCGATTTCGAGCACCACGAACGGATTGCTGGACAAATTCATCACCAGCGCGGTCGCAGCCCCCGCGAGACTCGATATCGCCAGTCCCGCCAGGATAAGAATCAGCAGTCCGGCGTTGCGGCCCGCAACCGCAAGCAGCACGAATACCGAGGTGAATGCCGCTATGATCGCGGCAACCGGAAGTGCCCAGGATCGCACATCGGCAAGACCAAATGCGATCACCAGCACCGCGCCGAAGGCGGCCGACTGCGGCGCACCGAACAGTGAGGGCGACGCCAGCGGATTGCGCAGCAGCCCCTGCAAGGCCGCGCCGGACAGCCCGAGTATAGCACCGATCGCAACCGCAAGGATGGTGCGGGGCAGCCGGATTTCGCGCACGATCACCTGTTGCACATCGCTGCCACCGCCGAACAAGGCGTCGATCACCGTGAGCGGCGACAACCGCACCGGCCCGATCCCGAGCGAAGCCAGCGCCAGCAACACCACGAGCACAACAAGCCCGGCCATCACGCTTGCGCGCCGGCGCGCCGCCATGTCAGCCGTCACCGCGACGCCCTGAATGCTCATCCATCATCCTCGATCAGCTGCGTCGGCTGGAAAACGTTGCGATAGAACTCATGCGGCAAAAAAGACGCGTTCGTCCAGTCAGGATAGGGCAACCGGTGGGACGGTTCCGACCGAAAAGCCCGGTTCAAAGCGGTGCGCGATGCGCGCGCACGGCGGCCCGGCGTTCACCACAATTGCCGATTCGGCGGGAAAAGGACGCTTTTCCAGCGGGATTTGGTCCAAACTTGCCTCCGCCGGCAAGATGCGTGGTAGGACTGGAGTTGCAGCCGGCCGCCCGATGACACGCGCCTGTAAGTTTTGAGGCACCCGATGGATGACGAACCGAAAACCGCCGCCGAAATGAAAGAGATCCGGCTAAACCGAAAGCTCGCCCAGGATGCCGAAGGCATCAAGGCGATGGCCGACATTGCCGCTGCGGATATCGCGATTCGAAAACGGACGGCGAATCTGCGCGCCATCCGATTGGCGAAAGAAGCCGCCGACCGCGACAAGCCGGCCGAACCCAAAGCCAAACCCAGCAAGAAGAAAAAAACCTAGATGACACAGGAAGATCGTAACCGGGCCGATGCGCGTTTCAACAAGGCCGCGCGCGCCGCCCACGACGCCCAGAGCGGCAAGACCGAACGCGACGCCGCACTGAAGGCCGTCACCGATAACATGGCGAAGCTCAGGGCATTGCGGCTCGCGCGCGAAGCCGCCGAACCGCCACGTCCTGCTCCGGCGCGCAAGAAAACGCGCGCCAAGTCAAAGACGTCAGAAGAAAAGGGCCCGGCATTGGCGGATTGGCTGGCGAACCAGCAAAGCGGTGGTCGCCGCACCTGAGGTCCGGCCCTGGAGCGTCATGAGATCGAGTTAATATCTGACGCGTCGGCGCAGCTCGTCGGGCGGATCGCGCGATCAAGCGGGAACGTAGGTCAACCTGACCACGTCCTCGCCAATCATATCGCTGGCCACAAGGTGGAGCCGCGGCCGGGGGCCGGCAAAGAATGGCCGGCCGCGACCAAGCACGACGGGGTGGAGGTAGAGTCGATACTCATCAACAAGACCGAGGTCGGTCAGGCTTCGCGCCAGGTCTGGTCCGGCGACGTCAATCTCCCCGACCAGGCGAGTCTTCAGCCCACGTATGACCGCCTCGATGTCATCCTCGACAAGCGTGGCGTTGGGGCCAACTGACTTCAACGAACGCGACACCACCCACTTCGGTTGGCGCCGCCACGCCGCCGCGAATTCGAGTTGCTCGGCGCCCCACTCAGGAAGGTCTTCGTCCCAAATACGCATGACCTCGTACATGCGGCGACCGTACACACTGCCGGTCAGGTTGCGCACGTGCTCTATGAAGAGACGAAAGAGCACGGGATCAGGCGCAAACTCCTGGTGGTCGACATAGCCGTCCAGGGACTGGTTCATTCCGAAGACGAGCTTCGCCATGCTGCAAAATCTCCGCCCGAGGCTCGACGGCGGCCCACGCTTCCGCGCAAGCGGGAGAGGTCACACAAAAGCAGAAAGGCTCTAGGCCGGCGCCGGCCACTCGATCATCGACCGCGTCTTGGTCGCGGCATCGTACACCTGCACCTGAAGCATCTGGTACTGATTCTTCAAAGCCATGCCCGCCTCCTCGGCGGCCTCGACCGTATGATGATGCGACTTGAAGTGACCATCCACCACCAGCGAGTAGCCGTCGGTCGGCGCTTTATCGGCGCGAATGATTTTGCGCGGCTGTTGTTCTTCGGCTTCGATTTTCGGCTTCTTCATTCCTGGCTCCTGCATCATGATCCGATTGAGCCGGATCACGGTCTCATCTGTTCATTTAAGCATGATCTTTCGAAAAACCAGCTCTCACCCATCGGGTCGTCGCCCGAGGGCATGCGCCTGCCGACCATGCCGCGGTTGCGCCTCCCTTTACACTGAACGCGCAAAAAAGGCAGGAAAGATTGTCCACAGCGGCTAATATGTCGCGCGAAGGCGGCGAGATGGAAATCAGCGCCTGTGGATCAAATATCTGGCCGAATCTCGATCCGTCCGCACAAGAGGGATATCATGGGCAGAACCGGGCAAAAGGGCGAACTTCCCAGCAAGCGTGACGGCAAATCGAAGAAGAAGCCGCCTGCGCCGAGCGAGGACGACGAACCCGAGGATGGCGACATCGCCACGCCCAAGCGTGACCGCAGCGGCAACGACGACGAGCCGCTGTAGCGGCGCCGTTCGCGTGGGCTGCCATGCAGCGGCATTCATGGACAAATAACCGGCCTGGCCGATAATTTCGGCGATTGGGCCCCTGCCGGGCCCTCGAGAATGAAGCGGGATCTGAATCGGAAATGGCCGACGTTTTGACTGCACCGCAACAAGCGAAGGCCGACAGCGCGCTGCGCACCCTTGCCGCGATTTCGACAGCCCATTGGGTCAGTCATTTCCATATGTTCGTGCTGGCGATGCTGTTTCCCTTTCTCAAGGATCAGCTCGGCGTCGGCTACATCGAGCTTGGCTTTGCCTTGACCGTCTTTGCGGTCATATCCGGCCTGACCCAGGCCCCGATGGGCTATCTTGCCGACCACATCGGCGCCCGCAAAGTCCTGCTGATGGGGCTCACTTTGGGCGGCTTCGCGCTGATCATGCTCGGCCTGCATCTGAGCTATTCATGGCTGATCGCAAGCTCGGTGCTGCTCGGGCTCGCCAACAGCGTCTATCATCCGGCCGATTATGCGATCCTCTCCGCACATATGGACGAAGCGCGCATGGGCCGCGCATTTTCGATCCACACCTTTGCCGGCTTCCTCGGCGGCGCGGTCGCGCCTGCCATTGTGGCCGCGCTGGTGGCCACGATCGGAGGTCATGGCGCCCTGATCGTGAGTGGCGCGGTCGGCCCATTGGTGGCGCTGCTATTGGTCGTGGTCGGCATTCCCGATGCAAGTGCGGCGGATCGCCAGATCGCCGGCGCCAAAGCCTCGCAGCAGAACATCATTACACCGGCGCTCATCGTGCTGACGATCTTCTTCATGCTGCTCAGCCTGTCCAGCGCCGGTATCGGCAATTTTGGCGTGGTGGCGCTGATGAGCGGCTATGGCGCATCATTCTCGTCTGCCAATGTCGCGCTGACCGCGTTTCTCGGTGCCAGCGCGATCGGCGTGTTGGCGGGCGGCTTTCTCGCCGATCACACCCAGCGTCACGGCCAGGTCGCCGCCGCCTGTTTTGCGCTGAATGCCGCCGTTACGCTTGTCATTGCGGCCGTCACATTGCCGTCGCTGCTGTTGACGACGGCAATGGCTGTGGCGGGATTTCTCGGCGGCGTGATTGCCCCGTCGCGCGATATGCTGGTGCGCAACGCAGCACCTGCCGGTGCGGCGGGCCGCGCCTTCGGCATCGTCTCCACAGGTTTCAACCTCGGCGGCATCGTCAGCCCGCTGCTGTTCGGCTGGATCATGGACCAGAACCGGCCGCACTGGGTGTTCGGCGCATCGGTCGTGTTCATGGCGCTGACGGTCCTGCTCGCGCTGGTCACCGACCGCAACCCGCAAGGCAGCCCCAAAGAAACTGATAAGGAAACTGACGAGGGAACCGACGCAAGGCTGATGCATTCCTGAGCGTCACCCGCGGCAGTTGACAGTATCGGGAGACCACCCATGATGCGGCAGCAAAAGCTTCGGCAAAGCTCGCTTCGGCAAAACTAACTCGGGAAGAAACGCCATGACCAGCAACCCGGACCTCGTGATTCGCGGCGGCAGCATCGCCGACGGGCTCGGCGGCGAACTCTATGAGGCGGACGTCGCCATCGCCGATGGCCGCATCGTCGAGGTCGGCCGTGTCGCAGGCAAAGGCAAGGAAGAGATCGATGCCCGCGGCAAACTGGTGGCGCCGGGCTTTGTCGACCTTCACACCCATTATGACGGCCAGGTTACCTGGAGCCAGGACATTACGCCCTCGTCGCAGAATGGCGTCACCACCGCCGTCATGGGCAATTGCGGCGTCGGCTTCGCGCCCTGCCGGCCGACCGATCATCAACGGCTGATCCAGTTGATGGAAGGCGTCGAGGATATTCCCGAACCGGTTCTGAGCGCCGGGTTGCCCTGGGCCTGGGAAAGCTTCCCCGACTATATGAACTGGCTGTCGCAGCGCGCCTTCGACATGGACATCGGCGCCCAATTGCCGCACGCCGCCCTGCGCGTCTACGTGATGGGCGAGCGCGGCGCGCGGCGCGATCCCGCCACCGCGGAGGATAACCGTGCCATGGCCGTGCTGGCCGGAGAGGCCGTGCGGGCCGGCGCGCTCGGCTTCTCGACCTCGCGCACCCTCAACCACCGCACCTCCACCGGCGATTTCACGCCGACCCTGAAGGCCGGCGAGGATGAATTGACGGCGATCGCCGGTGCGATGCACCGGGTCGGTCGCAGCGTGCTGCAATTCGTGCTCGATCAAAGCAGCATCGAGGAAGACCTGCCGATGATGCTGCGGGTGGCCGAGAACACGCGGTGCCCGATCTCGTTTTCGGTCGCACAAGCGGACAAGGCGCCGCGGCGGTGGCGCCAGACCCTGGACAGCATCAACGAGGCTTCCGCCCGCGGCCTGTCGATCACCGCACAGATCGCCGCGCGCCCGGTCGGGCTGTTGCTGGGACTGGAACTGTCGCGTAACCCGTTCCAGACCCATCCGAGCTACAAGGCAATCGCGAAGCTGCCGCTGGCGGAGCGCTTGCTGCGCCTGCGTCAACCCGAGACGCGCGCGGCCATTCTGGGCGAGACAGCGACCTCAACCGACGATCCGCTGTTCTTCCGTCCGAACTACGACAAGATGTACCTGCTCGGCGATCCGCCCGACTACGAACAGCCGCCGGAAAATGCGCTGGGCCCGCAGGCGCGCCGCCAGGGACGGCAACCGGAGGAACTCGCCTATGACGCGATGCTCTCGGATGGCGGCCGCGGCATGCTGTATGTGCCGTTCCTGAACTACGCCGACGGCAATCTCGATGCCGTGCGCGAGATGCTGCGCGACCCGCATTCCGTGCCGGGATTAAGCGACGGCGGCGCCCATTGCGGCATCATCTGCGATGCGAGCTTCCCGACCTATCTGTTGACGCACTGGACCCGCGACCGCAGCCGTGGCGAAAAACTGTCGATCCCGTTTGTGGTGGCGGCGCAGTCGCGCAAGACGGCGTTGTCGGTCGGTCTCTACGATCGCGGCGTCATCGCCAAAGGCTACAAGGCCGACCTCAACGTCATCGATTACGACAAGCTTCATTTGCATCCGCCGAAGGTTCATTACGACCTTCCGGTCGGCGGCCGGCGCTTGCTGCAACAGGTCGATGGCTATGACGCCACCATCGTCTCGGGCGTGGTGACGCAACGTGGCGGCAGCGCCACCGGCGCACGCCCCGGCCGGCTGGTGCGCGGCGCGCAGGGCAGCCTGCATTAGCTTGTTAAACGTTTGTGCCTAGACCTACTCGGCGTCGTCCCGGCTCAAGGCCGGGACGACGAGCGTCTTTTCACCTTGCCGGTCAGGCGAACTTCGGTTGCGGCGCCCGGGCCATCAAACGCGCGCGTTCGGTATTGGGCCAGAGCAGCAGCAGACCGAGCAACCCGGACGCGATGAGAATGACGGCGTTGATGGTGAAACCGGTCATGTAGCCATCGAGCGGTACCGCCGCGCGCTGAATCACGCCACCCATCACCCACGGCGCGGCTATGCCCGCGAGCGTATAGATCGCGCCGTAGATCGCGATCACTGCGCCGCGCTGGGATACCGGCGTGAACTCCGCGATCATCGGCGCGCAGACCACATAGATCGATCCGCAAAGCCCGGAGCCGACGACGAGCAGCGTGATCATCAATCCGCCGACGCCGGCATACGGGATGGTGGCAAGGATCGCTCCACCGACGATCAGCGGAACCGCGCCCAGCACACCGCGCGCGCCGCGCGTGCTCACGCCACGCGCCACCAGCACCTGCGAAATCCAGCCGGTGAGCAGCACCACCACCGCACCAAAGGCCCACGGCATGATCGAGATCCAGCCGGCGTCCTGTTGCGAGAAGCCCAGGCCTTTCACAATGAAGGGCGTAAACCAGGTGAGACCAAGCGCCAGCGCCCAATAGGCTCCGAAGGTTGCCACGCAACAGCCGACGAAAGTGGGTGAGGTCAGAAGCCGGAAGTAGGGAATCCGGGGTTCAGCCGCGGCCATCGCGACGGTTTGAACCAGCGGCCCTTCCTTGCCCAGGAACAGCCACAGCACGACCCACATCAGACCGACGACGCCGAGCGCGCCAAACGCATAGTGCCAGCTATAATTGACAATCACCCAATTCAGTGCCGGCACGGCGAAGATCACACCGAACGCCGATCCCTGCGACAGGATCGCGGTGGGAAGGGTCCGCTTCTCGTCGGGAAACCATTTGTAGATCGCGTGAACCGCCACCGCTCCGGCCGGTCCCTCGCCGGCGCCGAGGATGATGCGACAAATCAGCAAGGTACTGAATCCGATCGTGCCCACCATCGGAAACTGCGCCAGCGCCCAGATCGCCGCCAGTATCAGCAGAACCCAGCGCGTCTCGACGCGATTGACAATGAACCCGACCACAATGGCCGCGATCGAATAGAGGAAAAAGAACGAGGAGCCGAGGAACCCAAACTTCTCAGGCTCGATCTTCAGCTCGGTCATGATCGGTACGCCGGCGAGGCCGACCACGATCTTGTCGGCGAAATTCACCAACATAAAGAGAAACAGGAGAAACGTGATTTGCCATGCGCCTTTGGGCGTCGGTTGCGTGGTCATGATCGCTCCCCCCGTGATGGTTTTCTTGACCGTTGACCGGCCTGCCCCAATGCTACCCATTGGGCCACCGGCAATGCAACTGGCCATTTTGACCGAACCGTGTGCGCTGCAACTCGATATCGGCCTCGCGCCATGCCGCACGACGCCGGTTCGTTGGCGGCCGCAACCGGATCACGATCGCGTCGCCGATGCGATTGACGGTGATCTCCGCAGCTTGCCTTGATATGTTGGGCAGCAACCCAAAGGGCTTTCAGATATGACCATTTTTGGCCATCGCGATGCGGGATCCGTCGGCGGATTGAAAGACCGCCGGAAACGGTTGCAAGGCATCGCATACGCCTGACATGGCCATCGGCAACCAGATCGTGCTGAGCGTTCGAAGCCTGACCAAGACCTATCGCGCCGGCGGTGAAGAGGTCGTGGTGCTTCGCGGGGTCAACCTTAATGTCGCGGCAGGTGAGCGCGTCGCCCTGTCGGGAGAATCCGGCAGCGGCAAGAGCACCCTGCTGCATCTGATCGCCGGGCTCGATAAGGCTGACGGTGGTGAGATCACGCTCGCCGACGCGTCGGTCTCCGACCTGTCCGATGCCGGCCGGGCGGCGCTGCGACGCGATCGGTTGGGTCTGGTATTTCAGCAGTTCAATCTGATCCCGAGCCTGAATGTCGAGGACAACCTCGTATTCCAGTCCCGCATTGCCGGCCGTCACGATGCAGCCTGGCATGCCGAACTCGTGCAGCGGCTCGGGCTCGGCAGTTTGCTGACGCGCTATCCCGAACAGCTATCCGGCGGCCAGCAGCAGCGGGTCGCGATCGGCCGTGCCTTGGCGGTAAAGCCGTTGTTGCTTCTGGCCGACGAGCCGACCGGAAATCTCGACGAGGCAACGGCGGACGAGGTTCTGGCACTGACGCGCGATCTTGTCGCGCGAAGCGGCTGCGGCTTCCTGATGGTCACCCATAGCGCGCGTCTGGCCGCCACCCTCGACCGCCAGATCAATCTCCATGCCGGACTGATCGCATGAGCCGGATCATCTGGATTCTCACTGTCTTGGCGAGCCATTGGCGGCGGCATCCAACGCAACTCGCCACCTTGCTGGTCGGACTGATCTCCGCGACCGCGCTGTGGAGCGGCGTGCAGGCGCTGAACCAGCAGGCTCGCAGCAGCTATGATCGCGCGGCGGCCACTTTCGGCGGCACGAGAACGCCGACCTTGGTTGGGCGCAATGGTGCTACCTTCTCGCAGCAGCTCTTTGTCGACCTGCGCCGCGCCGGCTGGCCGGTGTCGCCGGTTATCGAAGGCCGCATTCAGATCGGTGGACGGTCATTTCGGCTGTTGGGAATCGAGCCGGTCACGCTGCCGATCGAGGTGGGCAATGCGCCCGCGATCGGAAAGACCAACCTGCAATCGTTCCTGACGCCGCCGGGAGAAACGCTGGTGGCGCCCGAGGTGCTTTCCGATCTCAACCTGCCGGAAGGCGCGTCGCCGCCGGCGAGCGGCGGCGAATTACTGCCGCCGCTGCACATGCAGGCGCAACTCGTGCCGGGTGTGCTGGTGGTCGATATCGGCGCGGCGCAACGGCTCCTGAAAAAACCGGATCAGATTTCCCGGCTCTTGATCGGCCACGCCAGGACCAGGCGCGTGCCGCTCGAAACTGTCGTCGGCGACCAACTCCGACTGGTCGAGCCCAATGCGGAGAGCGATCTGGAACGCCTCACCGACAGCTTTCACCTCAACCTGACGGCGTTCGGCCTGCTGTCGTTTGTGGTCGGACTCTTCATCGTCAATTCGGCGATTGGTCTCGCTTTCGAGCAACGCCTGCCGATGCTGCGGACGCTGCGCGCCTGCGGCGTGTCGGCGCGGATGCTGAACACGGTATTGGTGATCGAACTGGTATCGCTGGCGCTGGCCGCCGGCCTGGTGGGTCTGGTCTGCGGTTACCTGATCGCAGCGTCGCTGCTGCCCGACGTCGCAGCATCTTTGCGCGGTCTCTATGGCGCGCAGATTCCCGGTCAGTTAACGCTCAAGCCGGAATGGTGGGTCGAAGGGCTCGTCATCAGCACCCTCGGCGCGCTGGCGGCGGCCGCCGCAAGCCTCGCCAAGGCGATTCGGCTTCCCGTGCTGGCAGCCGCCCAGCCCTATGCCTGGCAACAGGCGCAACACCGATGGTTGATTCTGCAGGGCGCGCTGGCACTCGCCATGTTTGCCGCCGCCGGCGGCTTGCTGTGGTTCGGCGATTCGCTGGTCTCCGGCTTTGCCGTGCTCGCCGCCTTGCTGCTTGGCGCAGCGCTGGCGCTGCCCGCGATCCTCGAATGGGTGCTTTTCTGGGGACAGCGAAGCGCACGCCGCGCGCTTGCCATCTGGTTCTGGGCCGACAGCCGCCAGCAGCTTTCGGGACTATCGCTGGCGCTCATGGCGCTGCTGCTCGCGCTCGCGGTCAATGTCGGTGTCGGCACCATGGTCGAAACCTTCAGCCGGACTTTTGTCGGCTGGCTTGACGGACGGCTGGCGGCCGATGTCTACATCAACGCATCAGATGACGCGCAGGCGACCAAGATCAAGGCGTGGCTGCGACGGCGTCCCGAGGTCGATGCCATCCTGCCGGGGGGTCGTGCCGACTCGCAAATCAATGGGGCGCCAATTGAGATTCTCGGTATTCCCGATCACGCCACCTATCGCGAACACTGGCCGTTGCTGCAGTCTTCCGAAAATGCCTGGATCCGGCTTCGCCCCGGCGATGCCGGCTTCGTCAGTGAACAATTGGCACGGCGGATGAATATCGGCCTCGGCGACCGGATCGAGGTTGCAGCGCCGGGCGGAAACTGGACGCTGGAGGTGATCGGCATCTATGCGGACTACGGCAATCCAAAAGGCCAGGTTGCCGTCAATTTCGGTGCTCTCACTCGCCGCTTTCCGGAAATCCCGCAAACGCGGCTGGGCCTGCGCGTTGCTCCCGCCGCGGTGCCGGCCTTGATAACGGAACTGCAAAATAAGTTCGGGCTGGATGGCCGCAACCTCCTGGATCAGGCCACGCTGAAGGCCGAGTTGCTGCGGATCTTCAATCGGACCTTCGCCGTAACGGCGGCGTTGAATGTCTTCACCCTCGGCGTCGCCGGTATCGCGCTGCTCACCAGCCTGTTGACCCTGAGCAATTCCCGCCTCCCCCAGCTTGCGCCGCTATGGGCGATCGGCATCACGCGACAGCGGCTTGCGGGCATCGAACTCCTGAAGACCATGTCGGTCGCGTTGATCACAACCCTGCTCGCACTGCCGCTCGGCTTGCTGGTGGCGTGGTGCCTGATCGCGATCGTCAATGTCAAAGCCTTCGGCTGGCGGCTGCCGTTCCATGTCTTCCCGCTGCAGTTGCTGCAGCTTCTGGGCGTGGCCATGCTGGCCTCGCTGCTGGCGGCACTGCTTCCGGTTCTCAAGCTGGCGCGGATGCAGCCGGCGGCCCTGATCCGGATTTTCGCCAATGAGCGATAAACTCAAGATATCGCGCCGGGCCTTCACCGGCGGCGCCCTGCTCCTCGCTTCAGCTCGCAGAAGCGCGTTGGCGCAGGGCTTTGCCGGACTGGGCATGGACGGGAGCGGATTCGCATCCGTTACTCCCGGCAGGATTTTTTCCTTTCCTGCCGATCTCGGCCCGCATCCGGACTATCGTATCGAGTGGTGGTACGTCACCGCGAACCTGATGGATTCGGCCGGTACCGCCTACGGCGCGCAGTGGACCTTGTTTCGCCAGGCATCGAGGCCCGGCGCGCCGCAGGAAGGCTGGGCCAATCAGCAAATCTGGATGGGCCACGCCGCGGTGACCCGCGCCGACCTTCACCGATACAGCGAAACCTTCGCCCGCGGCGGCGTCGGCCAGGCCGGCGTGGAGGCCAAGCCGTATCTGGCCTGGATCGATTTATGGCAAATGCGCGGTATGGATCAGATGCGCGATATGACGATCGCGCCGCTCGAGCTCAATGCGTCGGGCGCGGACTTCAGCTACGCGCTGCGCCTCGACGCCGATCAGGCGCTGGTTCTGCAAGGCGACGCCGGCTACAGCCGGAAATCGGCGCGCGGACAGGCCTCGTATTACTTCAGCCAGCCTTATTTCAAGGCGACCGGCAGCATCACCATCGACGACAAGCCTGTTGATGTTACCGGAAAAGCCTGGATGGATCGGGAATGGAGCAGCCAGCCGCTCGCTCCGGATCAAACCGGATGGGACTGGTTCTCGCTGCATTTGCCCGGCAATGAAAAGCTCATGCTCTACCGGCTGCGCCAGAAGGACGGTCAGAACCGGCTGTTCGGCAACTGGATCGAGCCGGACGGTCATTCCAGCGAAATCGCGTCCGCCGACAACAGCATGACACCGACCAATGTGACAGAGATCGATGGCCGTCAGGTGCCGACGGGCTGGCGCATCGCCATTCCGGCGCGAGGTCTTGCGATCGAATTCGTCCCGCTGAACGCCAACAGCTGGATGGGCACAAGCTTTCCCTATTGGGAAGGTCCGATCAGCTTTCGAGGCAGCCACGCCGGGATAGGATATCTGGAGCTGACCGGCTATTGAGGATTGCCGACGTCGTTCCGGGGCGATGCGCAGCATCGAACTACGATGTGCAATTGCACATCGGAGAATCTCGAGATTCCGGGTCTGCGCTTCGCGCATCCCGGAATGACATTTTCGCCATCGTCTTTTTAAGAGGGCCTATCGCAATGTTTCACTTCACCGCCATCGTCACCTGTCTTGCCATCCTGTTTTACTTCTTCACCACCATCCAGGTGTCGAAGGCGCGCGCGGCTTCCGGTATCAAGGCGCCGGCGATATCGGGCAATCCGGATTTCGAGCGGGTGTTTCGCGTCCAGATGAACACGCTGGAGTGGATGCCGATTTTTCTGCCGTCGCTGTGGCTGTTTGCCATCTATATCAGCGATGGAATTGCCGCCGTGCTGGGTCTGGTCTGGATCGCCGGCCGCGTCCTCTACATGACCGGCTATTCGCAAGCCGCCAACAAGCGCGGCACCGGCTTTGGCATTCAGGCGGCCGTGGCCGGCATCCTGTGGCTGGGCGCGCTCGGCGCCATCATCTGGCGACTTATTCATGGCTGAGAATTGCGAGGGCGCCGACAAGCGCCCCTCGCTTCTGTACTACTTTGTCAGCGGGCAGCCGCTGTCCTTGGCGGAGGGAAACGCCTTGTCGCCGGGGACCACGGCGAGCTGCTTGTAGTAGTCCCAGGGCTTCTTCGACTCTGACGGCTTCTTCACTTCGAACAGATAGAGGTCGTGCACCATGCGCCCGTTGGCCAGAACCTTGCCGCCTTCGGCGAACATGTCGTCAACCGGCAGCTCCTTCAGCTTTTTGACCACAGCATCGGAATCCTTGGTGCCGGCAGCTTTGACCGCCTTGAGGTATTGCAACGTCGCCGAATAGGTTCCGGCATGGATCATGCTGGGCATCCGGCCGGTTCGCTTCAAGAAGC
The DNA here is from genome assembly GCA_963819325.1 of uncultured Pseudomonadota bacterium. Taxonomy (GTDB): domain Bacteria; phylum Pseudomonadota; class Alphaproteobacteria; order Rhizobiales; family Xanthobacteraceae; genus Bradyrhizobium. The sequence goes on along the minus strand of CAWFVT010000009.1, from coordinate 7,552 downwards.
GCTCGGAGAATTCCCGCGTCTTGTCGTCGTGATCCCAATAGAAGCCTTCCGTCAGCACCAGGCCTTGCGCGGCCTCCAGGCCGAGACCATGGACTTCCGCCAGCGTCATCAACAGGGCGGCGAGCTTCTGGCCGCCCTTGACGATGCCGAATTCCGCCGCCTGCTTGATCGAGTTCGTGGTGTCGAGACCGGCATTGGCGAGCCCGATGATTTTCGCTTTCGAGCTTTGCGCCTGCAACAGGAACGAGGAGAAATCCGACGAGTTGAGGGGAACTCGGACCGCGCCGACCACCTTGCCGCCGTTCGCCGTGACGATCTCGCTGGTATCTTTTTCAAGCGCATAGCCGAAGGCGTAATCGGCGGTCAGGAAAAACCAGCTATCGCCGCCCGCCTTGACCAGTGCGCCGCCGGTGCCGACGGCAAGCGCATGGGTATCGTAGGCCCAGTGGAAGCCATACGGCGTGCAGGCATCGCCGGTAATGCGCGAGCTCGCAGCGCCCACCACAATATCGATCTTCTTCTTTTCCTTGGACAGCTCCTGCACCGCCAGCGCCACCGACGACGTCGTCAGCTCGGTGATCATGTCGACGCCTTCAACGTCGTACCAGCGTCGCGCAATGCTGGTGGCAAGATCGGGCTTGTTTTGGTGGTCGGCGGTGGTGATCTCGATTTTCTGGTCGAGCACGCTGCCGCCGAAATCCTCGATCGCCATCTTGGCCGCCTCGACGGAATATTTGCCGCCGTAATCCGCATAGACCCCGGACTGGTCGTTGAGAATGCCGATCTTGACGCCCTGCGCCGAAGCCGCCGAAGCGAGTAAAAGGCCACCTGCCGCGACGGCTGCCAACAATCCCGATTTCATCTTGGGTTCCCCTGAGTTTCTGTCCCGGGCATGATATTTTATAACCCGGTAGCTGCCCATCGATTTCAGGTCCGCCAATAGTATGGAGGGATCGCGAAGCGGATGAGTTGACGGTCACCCGCTATCCGGCCGGAGCCGGTGCTTCCGGGCGGCGCCCGATCCGCCAGATTGCGGACCAGCATGTAGAAAATCGGGGTGAAGACCAGCCCGAACAGGGTCACGCCGAGCATTCCGAAGAACACGGCGACGCCGACCGCCTGGCGCATTTCCGATCCCGAGCCCGAGGAGATCACCAGCGGCAGCACGCCGAGAATGAAGGCAAACGAGGTCATCAGGATCGGCCGCAGCCGCAGCCGGCAGGCCTCGATAACGGCCTCCAGGCGAGGCCGGCCCTCAAGTTCGATGTCGCGGGCAAACTCCACGATCAGGATCGCGTTCTTTGCGGCGAGGCCGACCAGAACGACGAACCCGATCTGGGTCAGGATATTGACGTCCTGCCCCATGATCCGGACGCCAATGGTCGCGGCGAGCAGGCACATCGGCACGATCAGGATGACGGCAAACGGAAGGCTCCAGCTGCCATACTGCGCGGCCAGCACCAGAAACACGAACAGCACGCATATCGGAAATACATACAGGCCCGAATTGCCGCCGGTGACCTGCTGATAGGACAGATCGGTCCAATCGTAGGAAAATCCGCTCGGCAGCGTTTGCTCCGCCAACCGCTTCATGGTCTCGATCGCGGTCGCCGAACTGGTCCCCGGCAGGGTATCGCCCTGCAGTTCGGATGCCGGATACAGGTTGTAGCGCGCCACGCGATCCGGTCCGGAGATATCGTTGAAGCTGACGACGCTGCCGAGCATCACCATGTCGCCGGCGGCGTTGCGGGTGCGCAACCGGGCGAGATCGGCGGTATCCTTGCGGAACGGCAGATCAGCCTGCGCGGTGACGTGGTAGGTGCGACCGAGAATATTGAAATCGTTGACATAGGTGGAACCGAAATAGGTCTCGATCGCGTCCGTCACATTCTGGATCGGCACGCCGAGCTTCTCCGCCTTGATGCGGTCGATGTCGACGAACACCTGCGGCGTATTCGCGGTGAACGGAGAAAATACCGAGGTGAGCCCCGGCGCCTTGCGCGCCGCGCCGACCAGTTCGTCGGTTGCCGCCGCCAGCAATTCGGGACCGCGGCCCTGGCGATCCTGGATGCGCATGGTGAAGCCGCCGCCGGTGCCGATGCCGGGAATCGAGGGCGGCGGAATGACGATAATGAACGCGCCCTCCAGCGCCAAAAGCCGCTTTCGCAGATCGCCGGTGATCGCCGTCGCCGTCAGACCCTTTTTCAGGCGCACTTCCGGCTCCTCGAACACCGGAAACAGCGCCGCCGCATTGCTGGCCTGGGTTCGCGTAGCGCCGGACAAACCGGCAAAGACCGCCACGCGAACGATGCCGGGCGTGTCGAGTACGATCTTTTCGACCTGGCGAACAATCTCGGTGGTTCGGTCCAGCGAGGCCGCGCCCGGCAGTTGCACCGAGACGATGACATAGCCCCGATCCTGCGCCGGAATGAACCCTTGCGGCGTGGTCGCCAGCAGCCATCCGGCGCTGCCGATCAACGCCGCATAGATCAGGAGCATCACCGCCGAATGCCTGATCACAAAAGCGGCCGCACTGGCATAGCCATTGGACAACCGGTCGAAGCCGCGGTTGAAAAAGCCGGTGAACGTTTCCCAGCCGCGCGCGATCAGGTTCCAGCTCGCCGGCGGCTGCTTCTCCTGATGCGGCTGCAGGATTTGCGACGCCAATGCGGGCGACAGCGTCAGCGAGCAGAAGCAGGAGATCGCGGTCGCCACTGCGATGGTGATCGCAAATTGCTGAAAAAATTGCCCGGAAATGCCGCCGATAAACGCGGTCGGCACGAACACCGCGCACAACACCAGCGCGATCGAAACCAGCGCGCCGCCGACCTCCTCCATGGTTCGCAGCGCCGCATCTCGCCGGCTCATGCCGTCGCGAAGATGCCGCTCGACATTTTCGACCACCACGATCGCGTCGTCGACCACGATGCCGACCGCCAGCACGAGTCCGAACAGGGTCAGATTGTTGATCGCAAAGCCGAGCGCGGCCATCGCGGCGAAGGTGCCGACCAGCGACACCGGAATCGCCACGATCGGGATGATCGCAGGACGCCAGCCCTGCAGGAAGACCAGCACGACGATGACGACGAGGGCCATCGCCTCATAGATGGTCTTGATCAACTCGCTGACCGATTGCGCGATGAACTCGGTCGGATTGTAGCCGATATTGAAGTCGAGCCCTTTGGGGAAATTGGCCTTGAGCTTGACCATGGTGTCGGAAATGCTCTTGGCGGTGGCCAGCGCGTTGGAGCCGGGGCGCTGGGTTACGAGCATCGCAACCGCGGATTTCCGCAGCAGGAAGCTGTTGGTGGTGTAGTCCAGCGCGCCCAATTCAATCCGGGCCACATCGCGCAGCCGCACGGTTCGCCCGCCCGCGCCGGCCTTGACGACGATGCCTTCGAACTGCTGGATGTCCTTGAGCCGGCCGGTGAAGGTGAGGTTGGGCTGGAATGCGCGGTCGGCGATCGGCGGAGCCGCGAGCTGTCCCCCGGTGATCTGCAGATTCTGGGCGCGAATTGCCGCCACGACGTCGCCCGCGGTCATTCCCAGCGTCGCGATCTTGTCGGGATCGAGCCACAGTCGCATCGAATAATCGCGCGCGCCGAAAATCTGGATGTCGCCAATGCCATCCAGCCGAAGCAACTGGTCGCGAACCTGAAGCAGCGCATAGTTGCTGATATAAAGCTGGTCGTGGCTGTCGTCCGGCGACAGCATGAACACGACCATCAATATGTCCGGACTGTTCTTGCGCGTGACGACGCCGTTTCGCTGCACTTCGTCCGGGAGTTGCGGCTGCGCGATCGCGACGCGGTTCTGCACCAGCACCTGTGCCTTGTCCAGATCGGTGCCGAGCTTGAACGTTACCGTGATGGTGAGCTGGCCGTTCGAGGTCGCCTGGCTGTAGAGGTAGAGCATGTCCTCGACGCCGTTGATCTGCTGCTCGATCGGCGCTGCGACCGTGTCGGAAACGGTTTGCGCGGAAGCTCCGGGATATTGCGTGGTGACCACCACCGTCGGCGGCACCACCTGCGGATATTCAGCGACCGGCAGCGTGGTGTAGGCAATGGCGCCGACAATCAACAGCACGATGGACATCACCATCGCCAGGATCGGCCGATTGATGGAGAGCTGGCCGAGATTCATGTCTTGCCACCGGCCGCGGCGGGCTTGGCGGCATGCGGACTTACCTTGGCGCCGACACGGGCGCGCTGCAGGCCTTCGACGATGACGCGATCGTCCGGCTTCAGGCCTTCGCGGATGACGCGCAGGCCGTCGTCGAGTGGCCCGAGGATGACCGGCCTTGCCTCCACGGTGTCGTCGTCCTTGACCACGAAAACGATCTTGCGCGATTGATCGGTCGCGATCGCCGTATCCGGCAGCAGCAACGCTTCATAGGGCGCGCTTCCGATCAGCCGGACCCGGGCGAATTGTCCCGGCAGAATGGAGAAGTCCTTGTTCGGAACGACGGCCCGCCCGCGCAGCGTGCCGGTCGAAAGATCCAGCCGGTTGTCGAGAAAATCCATCTTGCCGTCATGCGACGGTTTGGTCTCGCCGGTCAGTGTTACCTGGACCGGATTCGGGTTATCGCGCGAACTCGGCCGCTTGCCCTCGAAAAAGAGCCGGTTGTATTTCAGATAGGTCGCCTCATCCATGTCGAAATAGATGTAGATCGGATCGAGCGAGACGATCGAGGTCAACAGCGTCGAACCGCCTTCGCTGCCCTGCACGAGATTGCCGACGCTGACGAGATGGCGGCTGACGCGGCCCGCGATCGGCGCCAGCACATGGGTGAACTCGACATTGAGCTGGGCGGCCTTCAGCGCGCCTTCGGCAATCGTCTCGGCGGCGTGCGCCGCCTGCAACGCCTGACGGCGCTGATCCACGACCTGTTCGGAGACAGCACTGGTCTGGACCAGGGTCAGGCCGCGGTCGAGCTCGCGCTTGGCAAGCTCCGCCTTGGCGCGCGCATCCGAGAGCTGACCGTCCGCCTGCTCGGCGACGGCCTCAAAAGGCCGGGCATCGATCACATAAAGTAGATCGCCGGTCTTGACGAATGCCCCGTCACGAAACTCCACGCTGGTGACGAATCCGCCGACCCGGGCGCGAATCTGGACCTCTTCCACCGCCTCGAACCGTCCGGTGAACTCGTCCCAATCCGTAACGGTGCGTTTGGTTGGCTGTGCGACCGTGACCGGCGGTGCGGCGGCGGCTTGCGGCGCCGGCTTGTCACCGCAGCCGGACAAGGTGAAGGCCAGCAGAACGAGCACCGGCCCAAGACTGCGACTGACAAGGCCGCACGGAAACGAACATTGGAAGCTATCGTTTGAGCCAAATGCTCCGATCTCTCAGTCGCGCCCAATTGCCTCTCCTCTGCACTCTTGCCGCGATCGATCGAGACGGCCGCCAACAACATTCGCGGCTCGGTCAAGATGAGACTTGCTGACAGTCTGTTCAAGAACCAGCCGGGATCAAGCGAAATAATTATGATTTGGCGAACGGGCTTGCAAAACTTGACAGCCACGCTTTCCAGGAGTGAGGTCAAGACATGCACGCGCCTGCCTCTCCCGCATCGTTCGACAACGCGCAGGATCTCGATCGCGGCGCCAATCATATTGCGCTGGATTGTGCCGGGCAGAATTTCTATGCGATCGACCGCGGCCTGCGCGGTCTGCTTCAGCTTTATCTGGAACCGAACGATTTTCGAAGGCTCGAGCCGCATTTTGATCGCCTCGGCGCACTGGCCGGCGGCAGGCTGGATGAACTGGCGCGGACTGCTGACAAGCATCCGCCGGTACTGAATGCGCGCGATCGTTTCGGCCGCGACGAGGACTGGATCGATTACCATTCATCCTACCGCGAAATGGAAACCATCGCATTCGGCGATTTCCAGTTTCACGCCATGAGCCATCGCGCCGGCACGCTGGATATGGATCGTCCGCTGCCGGCGGTTGCGAAATATGCGCTGCAATATCTGTTCGTGCAGGCCGAGTTCGGATTGATGTGTCCGATCAGCGTGACTGACACCTCGATCCATCTGATCCGCAAATTCGCCAGCGCCGAACTGAAAGACTATCTGTTGCCGAAAATGCTGTCGGATGATGTCGCCACGATGTGGAAGGGCACGCAGTTCATGACGGAGCGAGCCGGCGGCTCCGATGTCGGCGCGATCGAAACCGTCGCGCGCTGCGAGGACGGCGTGTGGCGGCTCTCATGGCGACAAGTGGTTCTGTTCGCATGCCGATGCGGATGTGGCCCTTCTGCTGGCGCGCCCGGAAGGGGCGCCCGGCGGCACTGCGGGCCTTGCCTTGTTTGCGCTGCCTCGCCGGCTGAAGGACGGCCGCCGCAACGCCTACCGCATCGTCCGCCTCAAGGACAAATTGGGCACCCGCTCGATGGCGAGCGGCGAGATTCGCCTCGAGGGCGCGGTGGCCTATCTGGTCGGCGATGCCGGGCGCGGGCTCAAGCAGATGATGGAGCAGGTCAATCTGTCGCGCCTTTCGCACGGCGTTCGGGCCGCTGCGATGATGCGTCGCTGCGTCAACGAGGCGATGGTGTGCGCACGAAGCCGAAAAGCTTTCGGCAAGACCATCATCGAATATCCCCTGCTCCGCCGCCAGCTTCTGAAGATCACGGTGCCGGTCGAACAATCGCTCTCGATGTTCCTGTTTGCCGCGAGCGCGATGGATCGCGCCAATGCGGGCTCGAAGGAAGCGGAAAGCATCCTGCGAATTCTGACGCCGCTGCTGAAGTTTCGCGCTTGCCGCGACAACATTCCGGTCGCCACCGGCGCGATGGAGGTGCGCGGCGGCAACGGCTACATCGAGGAATGGGTGAATGCGCGGCTGATCCGCGATGCCCATATCGGCGTGCTCTGGGAAGGCACCAGCAACATCAATGCCCTCGATATCATCACCCGCGCGGTCGGCAAAAGCCGCGCCCACCGGACACTGGAGACAGCACTCACGAAGTTGCTGGACGAAGCGACCCCGATACCGGCGGCTTTCCGCGACCGCCTTCGCCCGGCGCTTGACCGGACGCTAAGTTTTGCCGAGCGCGTCGCAGCCGAACCCGCACTCGAAGATACCGCGCGGCTCGCGGCCAGCGCGCTCTATCACATCACAAGCGCCATCCTGATGACCTGGGAAGCAGCGCAGCCCGGCACCGACCCGCGCCGGGTTTTGTACGCGCGATTTGTCCTCGACCACCGCCTGAGCGCCGAGGATCCGCTTGAGCCTGATACGGGCGATTGGGAACGCGAAGCCGCCGAAATTATCTTTTCGGAATCGAAAATTTCGCTGGCCGAGATCACCGGACTTCTCGATCGATAGAGCGATATAAGATCAGCTTGATCCGCAAAGGCAACGGCAGCGCGCTCCCTCTCCCCTTGCGGGAGAGGGTTGGGGTGAGGGGGCACCGCCTATCGATAATCCGCAACCCCTCACCCGGATCGCATCTAACGATGCGATCCGACCTCTCCCGCAAGGGGAGAGGTGAAGTGAGTCCGCCGACGCAGCCGATTGAATCAAAATGCTAGCCGCTGTCGCGCAGAACA
>CAWFVT010000008.1:0-66067 GCA_963819325.1 uncultured Pseudomonadota bacterium | reverse complement strand
AGCTCAAAACCGAGATCGACATGGCGCGGTCCGGTGCGCGTCAGCATCAGCCTGGCCGCGGTTCGGCCGATGGCATCGCCATGAACGCGGATGGTGCTGAGGCTTGGCACGATCAAGCGGCCCATCTCCAGATCGCCCAGCCCAATGACGGCGACCGGCTGCTCCGCGGCCGGACCCAGACGAAGCAACCCGGCGGCGCGCAGGCCGGACATGAAGCCGATGGCGTGCGCATCATTGGCCGCGAATACCGCGTCGACGTCAGGCAGATCGGCCAGCGCGACCACGCTGCCCGACGCGTTGCGCTCCAGGATCAACCGGCGCGGCGTTTTCACGCCGGCGGCCAGCGCCGTATCCTTGAACCCGTTCCAGCGCCGGGTCGCGCGCGGATCGTCGCCACCGATGAAAGCCAGGTTCTTGCGTCCTTGCGCCACGAGATGCCGCGCGACCGCAACGCCTGCGGCGTAATTATCAAATCCGGCGACAGCGTCGATCGGTGTTACCGGCAGATCCCAGGTCTCGACCACAGGAATGCCGGCACGCCGCAACAGCCGGGCGCCGTCATCGGTGGCGGGCGAGCCCACCATGATGATGGCCTCGGGGCGCCGCGACAGCAGGGCGGCAAGCACGCGATCTTCCCGCGCGGCGTCATAACGCGACTGCGCCAGGATCACGGCATAGCCGAGCGGCTCCAGCTCGTCCGACAGTCCCTGCACCGTATCGGCGAAGATCGAATTCGCGATCGTCGGCACCAGCACGCCGACCGAACTGGTGCGGGCGCTGGCGAGCGAGCCGGCGACCTGGTTCGGCACATAGCCCAATTCCCGCATCGCGGCCTCGACCCGGCCCCGTGTCTCCGGCGCGACAAGGCCGGGCAACCGCACCACGCGGCTGACGGTGATCGACGACACGCCCGCCAGTTTGGCCACCGCTGAAAGCGTAGGCGCCGAATGCGGTTCGTTGGGTCCAGGGATGCTCATTCGGAGATGTTTAGCGAATGCAGGGCAGAAATGCACGATTCGGCTTGAATAACATAAATGATAGCGCTAACATTTGCGTTAGCCAAGCCACCGGGAGAGATGCGGAATGATTTCGGAGCAGGATGTACAGGCCTATCAACGCGACGGCGTGATCGTGGTGCCGGAGGTATTGGACGCTCCGACGCTCGCCGAGGTACGCACGGTGATCGCGGAACTGGTGGCGGGCTCTGCGAAAACCCTCGAGCACACCGACGTCTATGACCTCGAACCGGGTCACACCGCGGAAAACCCCCGGGTCCGCCGGATCAAGACCCCGCACAAGGTGCATGCCCTGTTCAACGACATCGTGCGCAGCCCGGCCGTGCTCGACATCCTGAAGAAGCTCATCGGTCCCCACCTGCGGCTGCACGGCTCCAAGCTCAACATGAAGTCGGCGCAATACGGCTCGCCGGTGGAATGGCATCAGGACTGGGCATTCTATCCGCACACCAATGACGACGTGCTCGCGATCGGCGTGCTGCTGGACGATTGCGACCTCGCCAATGGGCCGATGCTGGTCACACCGGGCACGCACAGGGGAGAAGTCTGGAACCATCACGGCGATGACGGCTGCTTTGCCGGCCTGATCGATCCCGACACCATCAAGACCGAGATCGGACGTGCGATACCTTGCATGGGCCGGGCCGGCAGCATGTCGTTCCACCATGTCCGGGCATTGCACGGATCGGCCATGAACACCTCGGACCGCTCGCGCAATCTGCTGCTTTACGAAGTGGCCGCAAGCGACGCCTGGCCGCTGCTGGGCGTGAAGGATTTTGACGAGTTCAACAGCCGGTTATTGTCAGGCGATCCGGTGCTGGCGCCACGGATGACCAACGTTCCCGTGCGCATTCCGCTGCCGCCGGCGAAGCGGCAGGGATCGATCTACGAAACCCAGTCCGCGGCGAAGAAATCCTACTTCACCCGCGCAGCGTAAACTCCGGCGAACGTGCCCGTGCCGTTGCACGGGCGGGCGCCGACCACGAACCGACCTGACCGCCAACAGCAAAAAAAGCCATGTCAAAAAGCCAGAGCGGGGGAAACGATGATGGCGCCGGACGTTCACGCCTGCGCGTGATCCTGGCGGCCAGTATCGGCTCCGCGCTCGAGTGGTACGACTTCTTCCTTTACGGCACCGCGGCGGCGCTGGTATTCGGCGATCTGTTCTTTCCGAAAAGCGACCCGTTGACCGGCACGCTGCTGGCGTTCCTGACGTTCGGCGTCGGCTTTGTGGTGCGGCCGCTGGGTGGCGTCGTGTTCGGCATCATGGGCGACCGCTTCGGCCGCAAGCCCGTGCTGGTGGCGACGCTATTGATGATCGGCATCGGCACCACCGCGATCGGGTTGCTGCCGACCTATGCCCAGATCGGCTATTGGGCGCCGGCGCTGCTGGTCGCGATGCGCGTGGTGCAGGGACTGGGGGCCGGCGCCGAATATGGCGGCGCGGTGATCTTCCTGGTCGAGAACGCACCGGCAGGCCATCGCGGTTTCTGGGGTGGCTTTGCGCCGCTTGGCGTGTCGATTGGCAATCTGCTCGCCGCCGGCGCCTTCGCGCTGGTGACCATGCTGCCGCGCGAACAACTGATGTCGTGGGGCTGGCGCCTGCCGTTCCTTGCGAGCTTCCTGCTGATTCTGGTCGGCATTTTCGTGCGGCTGCGGGTGGCGGAAACCCCGGTCTTTACGGAAGCGGTGCTGGCGCGCGGCAAGATCGAGCGCAACCCGGCGATGCAAGCGCTGCGCCGGCATCCGCGAAACTTCATGGTCGTGCTGGGGGCACGGCTGGCCGAAAACGGGCTCGGCTATCTGTTCCCGGTGTTCGGCCTGAGTTACGTGATCAATACGGTGGGCGTGCCCAAGTCTACAGCCCTCAGTGCGCTGATGCTCGCCTTTGCCGTCGAGCTGTTCGCTATTCTCGGCTTCGCCGCCCTCTCCGACCGGATCGGGCGGCGGCCGGTCTACATGTTCGGCGCGCTCTGCGGCATCGCGCTGGCGTTTCCATTCTTCTGGATGGTCGGGACCAAAGAATGGTTCTGGATCGCCTTGGCCTTCATCCTGGCGCGGGCCGTGGTGTCGGCCGCGATGTTCGGACCGCAGGCGGCGTATTTTGCCGAACTGTTCCCGCCGCAGCGGCGTTTTGCCGGATTTGCGTTCGCCCGCGAATTGGGTTCGCTGCTGGCCGGCGGCCCGGCACCGTTCGTTGCGACCGCGCTGGTGGCATGGTCGGGAAGCTGGTGGCCGGTGGCCTGCTACGCCATGTTGCTCTCGGCGTGCACCGTGATCGCGGTCTGGGCCGGGCCCGAGACATATCAAGAGAGCATTGCGGTGGATAATACGTCGGATGGAATGATCCACCCGACAGCCCTGCCGCAGCAGGCATAAAGCCCGTGGCGCAGCAACTCCGCATCCTGCAGTCGATCTGGGCGATGGAGCGGCGGCAAGCCGATCAGCCCGAATGGCCGCTGCAGACCCAACTCGCCATGATCCGCGACGCCGGGTACGACGGCGCCGGCGTCCGCTTCATCGACCCCGTCTTCGTCCGTGAAGTCACCAGCTTCCTGCGCGCGCACGGAATGATCTGGCAGGCGCAGTGCTACCCGACCAATGTCGACGACTTGAAACCGGTGCTGGAGCTGGTGGCGCGGCTCGGAGCCGACCATGTGAACCTGCAGCCGAACGTGCGGCCCCATCACATCAGCGAATGCATTCCGCTGCTCGACGGCTGGCGGCGGCTGGCCGATCAGGCCGGCGTCGCAGTGCATGTGGAAACCCACCGCGATCGCATGACCACGGATTTATTCTTCACGTTGCAACTGCTGGATTGCTTTCCCGACCTGCGGCTGACGGCCGATGTCTCGCATTATCTGGTGGGCCGTGAGTTCGCCTGGCCGGTCGACGAGGTCAATCATGGATTGATCCGGCGCATCCTGGATAACACATGGGGCATCCACGGACGGATCGCCAGCCGCGAACAGGTGCAGATCTCGCTCGGCTTTCCGCAGCACCAAGGCTGGGTCGAACTGTTCATGGGCTGGTGGGAATACGCCATCCGATCCTGGAGAAAACGCGCGAAACCCGACGCAGTGCTGACTTTCCTGTGCGAACTGGGTCCGCCGCCTTACGCCATCACCGGGCCCGACGGTGCCGAGCTGTCGGATCGTTGGCAAGACGCGCTTCTGATGAAGGACATGATCCGGGCGCTGTGGCAACGCATCGCCGACGAGGAGGCCGGCACGAACCCGCAAATGACGGCGCAACTCAAGTGAGCTGATCCACCAGAGTCTCCGGCTCGGGCAATGTGGCTTGAAAGGCCGGCGTCTCCTGCAAGCGCTCCGCCAGCGCTTCAAGCCGTTTGCAATCGAGTCGATCGAAGAAGCGTGGCCGCTTGGCGCGACCGAACAGCCAGAACACCGCGACCGTGACATCGGCCTGGGTCATTTCCGATCCGGTGAACCACGGCCCGGCATATTCAGCGTCGAGCCACGCAAAGCCATCAAGCACCTGCTTGTCGCATCTATCCAGCCATGGGGTATGCCAGGCATCGCGGGATCGGAAATGCCGTTCATAGAGACCGGCGACCAGCTTTTCGTTGGCGCCGAGCGCCACCCCAAGCAGCGTCAGCACGCGGCGACGCGCCGCACCCGCAAGCGGGGTCAGCGAATCCTGCGGCCCCGCCGCCTGATCGAGATGGTCGAGGATGACCGCGCTGTCGATCAGCATCTCGCCGTTATCCAGTTGCAGCGCCGGCACCCGGGCGATCGGATTGAACTTGGCCAGTTCCGCCTTGTCCGGGCCGAACGGCATCAGCGGCACATGGCGATAGACGACGCCATAAAGCCGCAGCGTCACCGCGACGCGGCGCACAAAGGGCGACGCATAGCGGCCATAGAGCACCACGCCTCGCGGCGGGACCGGAAATCCAGCGACTTCATCTTCGGGCATGACGTCCTGAATTTCCTCCGCTAACCTGCCTTCAAGGCTGCCAACAAAGCCAAAATGCCAGGGAAGGACAAGCGCGTGCATCAAGGACGTGTCGTTTTCGGCGCCATGGATGAGGTTGTTTTCGGCCGTCCCGCGGCGCAGGCGGTGGTCGCGCAAATGGACCGTCTGGGCGCCAGCCGCGCGTTTCTGATGGTCAGCGGCACCCTCAACCGCGAGACCGACGAGATCGAGAAGATCCGCAACAGCCTTGGTTCCCGTTGCGCAGCAACCTTCGATGCGATGCCGCCGCACACACCCCGCGAAGCCGTCATTGCCGCCGCCGAGCAGGCCCGCGCCACGGGCGCCGACCTGATCGTCACCGTCGGCGGAGGCTCGATCACCGACGGCGCCAAAGCCGTACAGATTTGCCTCGCCAACGACGTGCGCACTGTCGACGATATCGACAGGGTCCGGGGAAACCGGGGCGTGGCGCCGCCGATGGCCGCGCCCTCGGTGCGCCAGATCAGCGTCCCGACGACGATCGCCGGCGGCGAGTTCAGCGCGCTGGCCGGCGTCACCAACCAGCGCACCAAGGTCAAGGAAATGCTGCGGCATGATCTGGTGATGCCGCGCGCCGTGATCCTCGATCCCGCCGTGACCCTGCACACGCCCGAATGGCTGTGGCTTTCAACCGGCATCCGTGCCGTCGACCATTGCGTCGAAGGCCTGTGCTCGCGCGAGGCACATCCTTACGCCGATGCCCAGGCGTTGAAGGGGCTTTCGATGCTGACGCAAGCGCTGCCGCGCGTGAAGGCCGATCCGAAAGATCTCGGAGCGAGGATGGATTGCCAGATCGGCACCTGGCTCTCGATGGGACCGCTGTCCATGGGGATACCGATGGGCGCGAGCCACGGCATCGGCTATGTGCTCGGCGCCGAGTTTGGCGTGCCCCACGGATATACGTCCTGCGTGATGCTGCCGTCGGTGATGCGCTGGAATAAATCCGACAACGCCGAACGCCAGGCGCTGGTGTCCACCGCGATGGGAAAACCAGGCGAAGACGCCGGCGATGTGCTGGATCATTTCATCCGCGACCTCGGGCTGCCGCGCAGCCTGCAGGACGTCAGGATCGGTCCTGACCAGTTCGACCGTATTGCGCAGCAGGCCATGGCGACGCCATGGATCCCGCGCAACCCGCGCAAGATCGACGGTCCGGCGCAAGTGCGCGAAATTCTGGTTCTGGCCGCATAAGAACATTGGAGGCACGATGTATACTGGCAAGCACGCTCATCTTCGACCCCTGCAGCCCGCCTTCATCATGGCGGGTTCGGGCGAGACGGTGACCTATGCCGAGCTTGAAGCGCGCAGCAATCGCCTGGCGCATCTATTGCGCAATCGCGGTCTGAAGCGGCTCGACCACTATGCCATCTTCATGGAAAACAACAGCCGCTACCTCGAAGCCTGCGGCGCCGGCGAGAGAGCCGGATTGTATTACACCTGCATCAATTCCTACCTGACCGGAAGCGAACTCGCCTACATCGTCACCAACAGCGAATCCCGCGTCCTCATCACGTCTGTCGCAAAGCTGGACGTTGCGCGCGAGGCCCTCAAGGAATGCCCCAAGGTCGAACTCTGCATCGTGGTCGATGGTGCGGGCGAAAGCGAGCGCATCGTCGGCCTGCAGCAGGCGACCGCTGGTTTGCCCAGAACCCCGATCGCGGACGAATACCTCGGCGCCGCCATGCTTTATTCGTCGGGCACCACCGGCCGTCCGAAGGGCATCGTGCGGCCGCTTGCCGAACAGCCGCCGGTAGAGCAACTGCCCATCTTCAATTTTCTGCTGGATATTTGGCAGTATCGCGAGGGCATGATCTATCTGTCGCCCGCGCCGCTGTATCATTCGGCTCCGCAGGCTGCCGTCAACCTGACGATCCGGATGGGCGGCACCGCCATCATCATGGAGAGCTTCGATCCGGAGCGTTATCTCGAACTGGTGCAGCAATGGGGCGTGACCCACAGCCAGCTGGTGCCGACCATGTTTTCGCGCATGCTGAAATTGCCGGAGGTGGTGCGAAGGCGCTACGACCTGTCGTCGCTCGAGATCGCTATCCATGCCGCAGCACCCTGTCCGGCGCGGGTGAAAGAAGACATGATCGAATGGTGGGGACCGATCATTCACGAATATTACGGCGCCACCGAAGGGCTTGGCTTTACCGCCTGCAACAGCGCCGAATGGCTGGCCCACAGAGGCACCGTCGGCAGGGTCCTGCTCGGCGAACTTCATATCCTCGATGAAGCGATGCAACCCTGCCCCGGCGGGACTCCGGGCACGATCTGGTTCAAGACCGCCTCGCCGTTTGAATATTTCAACGACCCGAACAAGACCGGCGAGGCGCGCTCGCCGGACGGAAGCATGAGCACCGTCGGCGACGTCGGTTATGTCGATGGCGACGGCTTTCTCTATCTGACCGATCGCGCGACCTTCATGATCATTTCCGGAGGCGTCAACATCTATCCGCAGGAATGCGAGAACCTGTTGATCACCCATCCCAAGATCGCGGACGCCGCCGTGTTCGGCGTACCAAATGCCGATCTAGGCGAGGAAGTGAAAGCGGTGGTGCAGCCGATGCCGGGGATCACACCGGGGCCGGACCTCGCCCAGGAGCTGATTACGTTCTGCAGCGAATCGCTGTCGCGCCAGAAGGTGCCGCGCTCGATCGACTTCGAGGCGGAACTGCCGCGGCTTCCGACCGGAAAGCTTTACAAGCGGCTATTGCGTGACCGTTACTGGGGCGACCGGAAGTCTCGAATCCTGTGACACGCTGGTAGACGTCGCTCACCCTTGCTCGGCCGCCTCGCCTGCGGGGACCAGCACGGCCGGTGCGGGCGAGCCGCCGATTTTAACGTTGGCGGCCATTTCGTTCTGCGCCGGCTGGATCGACGGCGCAGCGGCATCGAACACGATGCGGTTCGCCTGTCGGCTTACCGCGATCATCAAGGCACAGACAACATAGAAGCCGACGCCCAGCGCATAGGTCCGGGTGATGCCGAATTCGATCGACAGGGCCATACCCAGCACCGACGCAAACATCGACGTAATCCCGTTGGCGCTCCAGAAGAACGGGAGAAGCTCCGCGTGACGGCGCCAGATACTTAAGCCGAGCGGGAACATCATCCCCATGCAGAATGCCGGCGGTGCCAGCAGCATTACCGACAACAGGATACGCATATCGGTAGCTTCAGATCGCGCCCATGTGGTGAGCAAGGGAGTGAGGAGTCCCGCCGCCGCCAGCGTTGCCAGCAGTGCGACGAGCCTCGCCATCACCGCGCCCGGCCGGGGGGTCTGCGCACCGACCGTGGTGCTGCCGATCCCGCCAAACAGAAGAATAGTGAAGAGCACCACGGCCAGTCCATAGACGGGATGCCCAAGGAAGACCATCAGTCGCTGCATCTGCGATATCTCGATCAGCATGAAGGCCATGCCGATCGAACAGAAATAAACCACGGGTGGCGTCAGCGTCGCTAGCGGCATCCGCCTCGCCAGACGGACAAAAGGCGTGACGATGTAGTATACGCAGGCGAGCAGCGACATCACGATCAGAAGCATGGTCATGCTGACCGCCGCGTTGTTCTTCGAGATTACAGGTGCGTGACTGCCGGCAATATTCCCGAAGCGCGCCGTATAGAAAAAGAACGGATTGTCGTCGGTCGAGGGCGTGACATTTTCCGGCAGTGACGCGAAGTAAGCGGCATCGGCCTTGCCGGACATCAACGTCGAGGTGACGCTGTCGAAAGCGACATCCGGCCCCATCAGGATCTTGAAGCCCTGCGCCAGAAGTCTCGTTCGCGCGGCCTGCCATTGTTCACCCGTGAAGGCGTCCGGACGGGTGATCACCGTCACGATGTTGTCGACGTTCAGCGCGACGACGTGATCGGCGAGTTCAGCCGCGGGCACACCCTGGCGCTGGAGCGCGCTCGCCGCGATCGCCACCAGACGATAGAACTCGCCACGGTGACCGTTCGGATCGTACCAGCGCGATACGGACAATAGCCCGCCGGGCTTCAGCGCCCGGTAAAAGTCGCCCCACGCCTCCACGGTGTAGAGCCGGTTTTCGGTCAGGGTCAGCCCGCCGGCTGCCGTCGCCGCCCAGGTGTCGATCAGCGAAATCTGGACCAGGTCGTATCGATCCGGTGAATGGTTGATGTAGCTGCGGGCTTCGGCATTGACCAGCGACACGCCGGGCTGCCGATCGAGATGACCGGAGAAGTCGGCGAACTTGTCGGTGAGGACTTCGAAGATCGCGGGGTTGATCTCAATCCCGTGGATGTGCTTGGCGCCGAAAAACAGTCCGGAAAGAATATCGCGGCCACCACCGACGCCAACCACCGCGACGTCGGCGGGCGGTTGCACCAGGTAGGCGGCGTTGATGACGTCGTCCTTCAGATAGGACAGCTTGCTGATATCGCCATCATACCGGGTGATGACCGTGGCGGCATCCGCATCGATGTCGAGGCGGTTCTGGTCTATTTTCATCGTCGGTGTGTGGGCGAAGCCCCAGCCGATCGGGGCGGTCTCGCCAAGCGCGGTCACCCGCACCCGCGAATAGGTATTCCAGCGCTCGAACAACGTGCCGATCTGCTGCACGCCCTTGGCCCAAAAGACGCCCAGATGGCTGTTGCCGGACATATCAAGTCCGGCGTGCAGAACGGCCGCGGCAGCCAGTGAAAGCGCGACGGCGCCGCTCAGGCGAAGGCTGCGGATGTCGCCGCTGTCCCGAACGAGGATCCACCCCGAACCGGCGGCAAGAGCTCCGATCCCCAGTACGGCGCTGACGGGATCGATGACCAGCAACAGGAAGATCACCCCGAGGCAGCCCAGTGCCGCGCCCGCGAGATCCGCCGCATACAGCCAGCCGCCGCCATACGGCAGGCGAGTGAGCAGAAGCGTGATGCAAACGCCGCTCTCGGTGAAAGGCCTGATGAAAGCGATCGCAACGAGCGCCAGCACCACCACGACGTTATCCCCGGAAACCAGAAGCGGCACGCACAGGAAGGCAATCATGGCTGCAACGCCCGTAATCGCGAACCACGATGCGTGACGTGCGAATTCGACGCCGACCCGTTCGGGAGCGTAGCGGTCCGGTTTGTTGTAGACCTCCATCGCCCCGCGAGTAAGTCCGAGCATCGCCAGCGAGACGGCGGCAAATGCAAAATGGTAGTACAGCATGACGCTGAAGAAGCGAGTGATCAGTATTTGATAGGACAGCGTGGCGGAGGCCAGTGCAAAAATTGCGAAATAATGCCGGCCTGAAATTCTGGGGAATTCTCGCAAGACAATAATCCTCGATGAAATCTCGACCAATCCGCGCGGTGAAACTGTTCGCGCGGATGCTGGCCGAAACTCCCTAAAGACCCGTTCACCAGGTCCCGGACATCTGCCTCGCGCATGCGACACTTCGTCAAAATCACCCTCCGACGCGGTGCGCCCGACTGCCTTCCTTAAGATTTGCTTAATCGCTCATCCCGACGACCGCGCTCACCCGCGCTGCCAACGAAAACGGGGGTGACGACTTCGAACCCGGGATCGACCTCAATCAGCCGGTCGGTGACTTGCCCGTGTAAACCGCCAATTGAGCGTCGAAAGCCCGCTTGTAGGCCGGGCGCGCTTCACCACGGGCGACATAGGCGGCCAGGTTCGGATATTCATCCAACATGCTGGAGGATTTCAACCTGAGCAGCACCGACACGGTCATCAGGTCGCCCGCACTGAACGCACCATCGAGCCATTCGGCTGCGCCCAGGCGACTGGAAAGTTGATCCAGCCGGTTGCGGATGCGATCCGCAACCAAGGGCAGGCGCTCCTTGCTCCAGGGTTTGTCGCCCTCCAGAATCTTCGCGGTCACGAGTTCGAGGATCGGTGGCTCCACGGTGTTGACCGCGGCAAACATCCAGGTGATCGCGCGTGCTCGCGCATTGGGATCGTCCGGCAGCAGGCCCGCATGGCGCTCTGCAATATGGAAGACGATTGACCCTGTCTCGAACAAGGCGAGATCGTTTTCCTCAAAGGTTGGAATCTGCCCGAAAGGATGAAGCGCCAGATGCGCGGGTTCCTTCATCGCGAGGAACGAAACAAGGCGAACCTTGTAGGGTCGACCAACTTCTTCGAGAGCCCAACGAACGCGCGTATCACGCGCCAGTCCCTTGCCGCCATCGGGCGATCGTTCAAAAGCTGTGATGGTGGGGGTCATTGAAAGGCTCCGGATAATTGCATGGCATGGGCGAGCGGTCCGTGATTGCGACGATCGTCTCTTGGATAGGTATGCGTTTCTTGCGCATTACATGCAGAGGACGAACGACCGGCGTGGATCCCGACAACTTACCTCGTGTTCCTTGGCGATAGGACACCGCTGGTGAACCCCGAGGTTGGAACCGCCGGTGCGCCCACGATGAACTTGATCGGGACATGCGCGACTAATCGCATGACCGATCAAAGGAGCCAGAAAATGAAGGGTAGGACATCCTGGATCGGCTTGTTCGTTGCCTGCGGTATCGGCATCTGCAGCGGGGCGGCCGCCGTGCAGCCGGCGGCTCCGCCCGCGGGTTACAAGATCGAAGAGAAATACACCCGGAAATCGCCGGACGGCGCGACAGCGATCGAGCAATACCTGAATAAGGATACCGACGACTGGAAATGGCAGTTCTGGGTGCGCCGACAGGGCGCATTCACGCTGCTTGATCCGGAGCCGGCCGACTATCCCGCGGATTTTATCTTCACCAACGATCTGAAATGGATCGTTCGCGTGCAAAAGATCGGCTCGGGCACCTCCACGCTCCATCTGTACCGCCTCACGCCGCAGGGCTATTTGCGCGCGAACAAGAAGCCGCTCGGCGACCTGGCGTGGGACTATCTGAAGACTCGGCCCGACTGGCGAAAGCTCGTGAAGGCGCCGGAATATCACGACTCGGCGTATCTGCTGGAGGGACTTGAGGAGAACTATCGCGGGCACGGCGTCGATTGGCCGGCGAACCGCTATCTTCTGATCAGCCTGTCGGGGGATGCCGACGTCAAGGGTCGCAAACCTATGCAGACCGCCGTGGTGAACGGCTGGCGCTGCAGATATGACCTGCAGACCGGCAAGTTCGACGTGCCGGCACTTTTTTCAGGTGACAATGCGAAGGCCGTCGTGCCCGAGTGAGTGAGGCTTTTGATCGTCGCAACACGCTGCCTGGAGCATCATGAGATTAAGTTGATCCGCGAAGCAACGGGAGCTCACTTCACCTCTCCCCTTGCGGGAGAGGTCGGATCGCATCGCTAGATGCGATCCGGGTGAGGGTAGCGGACTATCGATGGGCGGCGCCCCCTCACCCCAACCCTCTCCCGCAAGGGGAGAGGGAGCTCGTTGCCGTTGCATTTGTGGATTGAGCTAAACTCATCCTGCTCTAGCCCGCGCCGCCGGGCCTGGTCGCAAACCAGATGACGTGCCGCGCGCCGCTGCGTTTTGTCGTGGCGCGGACGGCGACCTCGTTGACATCGAAGCCGGCATCGGAAAGCCGCCTGGAGAATGACGCATGCGGCCCCGACGACCAGACGGCGAGGACGCCGCGCGGCCGTAGCGCCCGGCGGATCGCCTGCAATCCTTTCAGGTCGTACAGCGCATCATTGGCTTTGCGGATCAAACCTTCAGGACCGTTATCGACATCGAGCAGGATCGCATCGAACGCCGACTGGTGAGACCTGATCACGTCGACGACGTCCGCCTCGCGAATCTCCGCGCGCGGGTCTGTCAGGCAGTCGCCGAAAATGGCGGCCATCGGTCCTTGCGCCCAGGCGATCACCGCGGGCACCAGCTCGGCCACGACGATCCGCGCGTCGCTTCCGAGCACGGCGAGCGCGGCTCGCAGCGTAAATCCCATGCCCAATCCGCCGATCAGCAAACGCGGGCGCTTGACCGCCTCGATTCTCCTGCAGGCGAGTGTGGCCAACGCCTCCTCCGAGCCGCTGAGACGGCTGCTCATCAGTTCGTTCTGGCCCAGCATCATCGAGAATTCGTCACCCCTTCGCATCAGGCGAAGTTCGACCTCCGCGCCGGGCACGCGTGTCGTATCGATCTGCAGCCATGGAATCATGCGCTGCATCTATGGGAGGTGTCGGTCACCGTCAACCGCGGGGATCAAAAGCCGATGTCGCATCACACCTGGGGCGGGTTTACCTCGATCTCGGCGACAATTTTTCCCGTGGTCACCTGCTCGCCTTCGACGACATCGATGGCGGAAATCGTGCCGGAGATCGGCGCCACATGCACATGTTCCATCTTCATCGCCTCCAGGGTCATGACCGGCCGGCCGGCTTCGACACGCTCGCCCTGTTTGACCAGAACCGCGACCACACGGCCGTTCATCGCCGCGCGAACTTTGCCGTCGCTGCCGGTCGAAGCCGTTGTCGCCGGCGCCGCCCGGGTCAGATCGTGGACCGCAAGCGTGCTGCCCCGGTACTGGATATAGAGGCGGTCGCGATCGCGCAGGAACCTGGCCTGTTCCATCACGCCGTCGACACGGAAGCGGATGGTATCGCAACCCAGTTCCTCGATCTCAAACCGGTGCTCGCGGCCATCGACATCTGCGACATAATCGCCGTCGCGCCCGCGTACGATTTCGAGATCGTGAATGCCATGATGAACCTCGATACGAGCCGAGATCGGGAACGTCGCCGCGAGCGACCGCCCCTTCCGCCATGGCCGCGCATCGGGATCGGTGACGTAAAGCAACAGGCCCGCAACGGCAATATCCGGAGCTTGGTTATCCTGACGTGGCGCCAGCAGATCGTCGCGGTGCTTGCCGATGAAGGCCGTCGTCGCTTCGCCGGCGGCAAAACCAGGATGCCGCAGACAGGCGGCAAGAAACGCCTGATTGGTGGTCACGCCGAAGGCGATTGTCCCCTCGAGGCCATGAATGAGCTTGCGCCGTGCCTCGTCGCGAGTCGCACCGTGGCTGATGAGCTTGGCGATCATCGAATCATAGAACGGCGGAATTTCGGAACCGGATTGCAGCGCGTGCTCGACACGGAGTTCATTCGGCATTTGCCACAGCGCCATCCGGCCGGATTGCGGCATGAAGTCATGGCCGGCATCCTCCGAGCACAGCCGCACCTCGATGGCGTGACCGGAGAATTGAATATCCTGCTGTTGAAGTCCGAGCGACTCGCCGCTGGCGACGCGCAACTGCAACTCGACGAGATCGAGCCCGGTGATCGCCTCGGTGACGGGATGCTCGACCTGCAGGCGGGTGTTCATTTCCATGAAATAGAATTCGCCTTTTGGGTCGAGCAGGAACTCGAGCGTGCCGGCGCCCTCATATCCAATCGACTTGACCGCGGCGACCGCGACCGCCCCCATCCGCGCCCGCAATTCCGGCGACACCGCCGGCGACGGCGCTTCCTCGATCAGTTTCTGATGCCGCCGCTGCACCGAGCAATCACGCTCGCCGAGATGGACGGCATGGCCAAAGGCATCGCCGAACACCTGGATTTCGATATGCCGCGGATCGAGAATCGCGCGCTCCAGAATCACGGTCGGATCGCCGAACGCTCCTAGCGCCTCTGACCGCGCGCTGCGCAACTGGTCCGGGAACGCTGCCGCATCCGTAACCAGTCGCATGCCGCGACCGCCGCCGCCGGCGACCGCCTTGATCATCACGGGGAACCCGATGTTTTTCGCTTCCGCGAGCATCACGGCGTCGCTTTGATCCGCGCCTTGATAACCGGGCACGCAGGGCACGCCCGCGGCCTGCATGATGGTCTTGGCGCCGGCCTTGTTGCCCATCGCCTTGATGGCTTCGGGCGACGGCCCGATGAACACCAGGCCCGCATCCCGGCAGGCGCTGGCGAAATCCTCGTTCTCGGCCAGGAAGCCGTAGCCGGGATGAACCGCGTCGGCACCGGCAGCCTTTGCGGCCGCGATGATTGCATCGATCCTGAGATAGGATTGCGCCGGCAACGCCTCGCCGATGCGGATCGCCTGGTCGGCAGCGCGTACATGCAGGGCATCGCGGTCGGCATCCGAATAGACTGCGACCACGCCATAGCCGAGGCGGCGCGCGGTCCGCATGATCCGTAGCGCGATCTCGCCGCGATTGGCGATCAGGATGTTGCGGAACGGCTTGCGCCTCATCGATCCACCGCTCATGGCCGCGCGACCGAAAACTGCATGCGCTGCGGGATGCGCGCTTCGGCCTCGCGGCAGATCGCCAGCACCTCGGCCAAGACAGCGCGGGTGTCGCGCGGATCGATCACGCCATCGTCGAGCACGCGCGCGCTGGTCGAGAACACGTCCATCTGGCCGTCGAACACGCCGATGATCTGCGCCTTCATCTGATCGAGTTTTGCCTGCTCGACCGGCTTGCCGCGCCGGATGGCGGCAGCCTCGGTGACGATCGCCATGGTTTCGGCCGCCTGCTCACCGCCCATCACCGCGGTCTTGGCATTGGGCCAGGAGAAACAAAAGCGCGGATGAAATCCGCGCCCGCACATCCCGTAATTGCCGGCGCCGAACGAGGCGCCGCAGTAGATCGTGATCTGCGGCACGGTGGCGCTGGTCACGGCCTGGATCATCTTCGATCCGTGCTTGATCATGCCGGCCTCTTCATAGGCGCGGCCGACCATGTAGCCGGTGGTGTTGTTCAGATAAAGCAGCGGCGTGCGTGACTGGCAGCAGGCCTGAATGAAATGCGTGGCCTTGTTGGCGCCGGCGGGATCGAGCGGACCGTTGTTGGTGATGATCCCGATCGCCTGGCCTTCGATCCGCGCGTGCCCGCACACGGTGGCAGGACCGTAATTGGCGCCAAACTCGGTGAAATCGGAATCATCGATGATCCGCGCGATCACCTGGCGCATATCGACCGGCCGCTTGTGGTCCATCGCCATGATGCCGAGCAGTTCCTCAGGGTCATGACGTGGCGGCCGATGCGACGTCGGGTCCACGCTCGGCCGGTCCCATTCCAGATTGGCCATGATGTCGCGCGCGATACGCAACGCATCGCGGTCGTCTTCCGCGAGATAATCTCCAAGACCTGAAATGCTGGTGTGCATCTCGGCGCCACCGAGTTCCTCTTCAGTGGCGATTTCCCCCGTCGCCGCCTTCAGCAACGGCGGACCGGCGAGAAACGCCCGGGTCCGCCCGCGCACCATCACGATATAATCCGACAGGCCGGTCTGATAGGCGCCGCCCGCGGTGGAAGAACCATGCGTCACCGTGACGACCGGCAATCCGGCCGCCGACAGCCGCGCCAGATTGCGGAAGATATTGCCGCCGCGCACGAAGTCCTCGACGCGGTAGCGCAACAGGTTGGCGCCGGCGCTTTCGACCAGTTGCACGTAAGGAAGCTTGTTCTCCAGCGCCAGTTCCTGCACCCGCAGCGTCTTGTCGAGGCCGTAGGCCTGCAGCGCGCCGGCATCGATGCCGGAATCATTGGCGCTGACCATGCAGCGCACGCCAGCGACGAAGCCGATGCCGGCGATGACGCCGCCGCCGGGCACGCTCTTGTCGGCATCGGGCACGTCGAACATGTATCCCGCCAATGTCGACAGCTCGATAAAGGGCGCGCCGGGATCAAGCACCAGCGCCACCCGTTCGCGCGGCAACAATTGTCCGCGCTTGTGAAACCGGTCCTTGGCGGCGGCCGATGCCGCGCGCGTCCGCTCTTCCAGCGCACGCATCCGTGAAATCAACGCCAGCATCCCGGCGCGATTGGCCTTGTAGGCATCACTGGAAGGCGCGATCGTCGATTTAAGGATGGCCATGGACGTCATCATTCCTGTTTTCGTCATTCCGGGGCGCATCGAAGATGCGAACCCGGAATCTCGAGATTCCCCGATGCGCAATTGCGCATCTGAGGTCTGGTTCTTCGGACCATCCCGGAATGACGGGTCATTCGATCACGCGCTCTTTTCCGCAAAATGCCCACTGAACGCCTGCCGCAGTTCGACCTTGCGCAATTTGCCGGTCGCCGTCATCGGCATTTCGTCGAGGATCCTGACCAGCTTCGGGACTTGAAAGCCGCCCAGGTGCTTGCGGCAATGTTCGGCGATCCCGGCCTCGTCCGCCTGCGCGCCCGGCTTTAATTTGACAAACGCCGACACCGCCTCGCCCCATTGCGGATGCGGCAGCCCGACCACGGCGGCGTTCTGCACGGCGGGATGCGCGAGCAGCGTCTCCTCGATCTTGACGGAGGCGACGTTCTCGCCGCCGGACTTGATCATGTCTTTCTTTCGATCGAGGAACAGCACTTCGCCATGCTCGTCGATCAGCGCGAGATCGCCGGTGTGATGCCAGCCGAATTTCCGTGCCTCTTCAGTGGCCTTCGGATCCTTGTAATAGCCCATCATGACATTGGGGCCCCGATGCACCAGTTCGCCGGCCTGCCCTCGCGGCAGCAGCTTGCCGTCATCATCCATGATGGCGGTCTCGTTCACGATCAGGGATTCACCCCAGTAATTGCCGAAACGCTCGAGCTGCCGATCGGGCTGCGACATCGTGGTCGCCGGATACATTTCGGTCTGGCCGCTCGACAGCATGAAGTTGGGGCACATATCCGCGATCGCGCGCTCCAGCAGCGGACGACCCATCGGCGCCATCGTATAAAGGCAGGTCTTCAGGCCGGACAGGTCGTATTCCCGGCGGCGCGGGTGATCGAGGATGGCCTGATACATCAGCGGCAGGCCGACAAAGACCGTCAGCCTGTCGCGCACGATGGCTTCCATGCAGGCCACCGGGTCGAAGCCGCGCATCAGGGCCATCCGTCCGCCGACCGACAGATAGCTCAGCAGCATCACATGACCCGCGCAGTGAAACAGCGGAAACTGCCCGGTGACGCCGTCGTTGCGATCCAGATGCATCTCGACGGCGTTGCTCATCACCGCCATCACCACCGCAAGATGACAATGCATCGCGCCCTTCGGGCGCGACGTGGTGCCGCTGGTATAGATGATCATGGCCAGATCGCGGTCGTCGAAGTCGATCTCGGGTTCGACCTCCGGTTGGCCTTTGAGCAGATCGTTGAGATTCTCAAGACCCGCCGCGGCGGCGGTGCCGGTCAGGTCGACCGCGACCAGATCGATGCCGCGCTTATCGAGCGCGGCGCGCCGATCGGCTTGCGCATACAGATTGTCGTCGATCAGCGCGAACCGCACTTCGGCATGTTCGAGGATGTAATCCATGTCCGCTGGCCCGAGCATGGTATTGACCGGCACCCAGACCAGGCCGGCGCGGTGGATGCCGAACAGCGCTTTGACGAACTCGACCGAATTGTTGCAGATGGTCGAAATCTTCTCGCCCGGCCTCAATCCGCGCGCGACCAGATAATTGGCGAAGCGATTGGCATCGCGCTCGATCTCGGTGAAGGTCACGCGCCGCTCGCCATCGGTCACCGCTACTCGATCGGGAAAGCGCCGCGCCGCGCGTTTCAACAGATCGCCGATCGCCACCCGGCCGATGCGGCCCGGACCCGGCACGCCGCCGGTTGCAGTCAGATCGCTCATGCATTGTTCTCCTCTCAACCGTCATTGCGAGGAGCGAAGCGACGAAGCAATCCATTCCGTCTTGGTGCGTAAAATGGATTGCTTCGCTTCGCCCGCAATGACGGCGGGGTTGACGTTCAGTGCCTGATGCCGAAAATCCGCCTGGCTTCGGCGGGACTGGCGATCTCGCGGCCGGCGCGGCGCGCGCAGGCTGCAAGACTCTCGATCAACTGTCCGTTCGATGTCACCTTGGCGCCGTCGGGTTGATAGAAAGTATCCTCAAGCCCGGTGCGGAGGTGGCCGCCGAGGTCGGCGCAGCGCTGATGCAGCGGCCAGATTTCCGCCCGCCCGATCGCAGTCACCTGCCAGTGGGCTTCCGGCAGTTTCAGCTTGAGCAGGATCGGCAGCAATTCCGGATCGGCCGGCATGCCCGAGGCGACACCCATCACGAAGTTATATTCCAGCGGCCCGGAATACATCCCGGTCTGCCGGTACATTCCGACGCAGCGCACGATACCGACGTCGAAGCATTCGAATTCGGGAATCGTCTCGGAGCCCTTCATCACCTCCAGATAGTCCGCGATCTTCTCAACCGCGTTGTCGAACATCATCGGCGGCCAGGCCCAGGTGTTGTCGCTCTTGACCTTGAGGTAATTCAGCGAGCCCGCGTTGCAGGCCGCCATCTCGGGCCGGGTCTCGCGGACGCAATCGAGCGCGCCGGAATAATTCGGGCCCGAAGTGCCCGTGGTGTGATTGATGATGACGCCCGGGCAAGCCTCGCGGATCGCCTGCTGGATCTCGCGGGACACGCTGACCTCCCACGACGGCAGGTGTCCCTTGTTCGGCGCCTGCTGGCGCAGGTGGATGTGCATCACGCTGGCGCCGGCATTGAAGGCTGCCCTGGCCTCGCGCGCCATTTCCTCCGGCGTGACCGGCACATGGTGCTGTTTCGGATCGGTCAGCACGCCGTTCAGCGCGCAGGTGATGACGGCCTTGTCGCTCATGGAGCAGCTTTCAATTCACTGGTTTTGCGGGAAATTCCCGGCGGATCATGCGTCCCGCCTGTTCCGGCTTCTTGCGTCCACGCGCTATCGGCCGTAACGGGCCCCTCGATTACGGCCGCCCCTGACGGAACCCGGCATTGTCGAGCACGCCCGGATCGCTGCGGTAAATCGCCAGATCCCGCGAGCCCGAGAAAATCGCGCGCGGCTGCAGTCCGTAGAAGCGGCGGATCGAATGGCTGAAATGCGTCGAATCGGGGTAGCCGATATCCTGCGCCAAATGGGCGAGGTTGATGTCCTCGTTGACGAAATGCAGCAGATGCCGCGCCCGTTTCCAGGCACGAAAGGCGCGAAACGATATGCCGGTCTGCTCCTTGAACAGATGCAGGAACCGGGATGGCGACAGATTGACCGATGCCGCGCAATCGGCGGCTGTCAGCTTGCTGCCGGAGAAATCGTTGAGGCTCAAGGCCGCGCGTCGGATGCGCTGATCGATGTGGCGGTCAGGCAGCTCCTCGCCCAGAACCAGCCGGTCGAACTCGGCGGTGGTAAAGCCGCCACGCCGCTGCTGACGGCGCAAGGTCTCATAGGCGGCCCGGATTCGTTGCGCGATCTCGGAGGATCCCGTCCCGCAAACGCGCGCGCTCAAGGCAGCGAGCGCCGCGGGCTCGACCGTTTCCGGCTCGATGACGAGGCAGATGATCGAGGGATATTCGCTTTCGACGCTGTGGGTCACATAGGGCGGAACGACCACGACTTCGCCGATCGTCTCGGACTTGCCCTCGGTGACCTTGAGGCAGCCCTGCATCGCGGCATAAATGCTGAAACCGCCGCCGGTTCGTTGGCGCGGCCTGCCCAGCAGGCCGGCATACAACACCCGCTCGGGGCTGATCAGCATCAGCCGGCCGGATTCGCGGCGATCATCGTCATTCATGGTCCGTCCCTCCCGGGAACGCCTCGCGCGGGCTCTCTTATGGAGCCTTGCCAGAATACAGCAATCGCGCCCGATGTCACCGACGCAAACATCGGGGAATACTGGAGATTCGGAAGGATTTGGGGGGCCGCGTCCGCCGCTTCAGGAGCGCCGCGCGACCTTCTGCTCGACGCCGGCGAGATCTTCGGCGGCAACCGCCCGCTTGAAGCCATCGCGCTGCTGCAGGCGTTGCCAGTAGGCGGCGACGTTGGGCCCGAAATCCTTGGCAAGCCCGATGTTTTCCGCCAGCCGCAACGCGTAGCCGATGACGATGTCGGCCGCCGTGAACCGGCCGGCACACAGCGTTTCGGCCTTGCCGGTCGCGGCTTCGACAACCCGCAAGCGCCCGAGGAACCATTTGGCGTAATCGCCCGCCACTTGCGGATTGCGCCTCTCCTCCGGCTCGAGCTGGCTGTAGCGGAGCACCAGCGTTTGCGGAAAGGTCAGCGTGGCATCGCTGAAATACATCCAGTTCAGGAATGCGCCATAGGCGGGATCATCGACGCCGACGACCAGCGGCGTCGGTCCATAGCGGGTGCCGAGATAGTGACAGATGCCCGAGGACTCCGTCATTTTGGTTTCGCCGTCGATCATGAAGGGAATGGTGCCGAGCGGATTGAGCGCGAGATATTCCTTGGCGAACACCCGCGGCGGGAACGGCAGCATTTTCAGCTCATAGGAGCAGCCCGAGTTCTTCCATCATCCAGAGCGGACGAAACGAACGCGCCGCGGCGCAATGATAGAGTGTGATCATCCGGCGTTCCCTTATTTTCTATTCACGGCAAGCCCGGTGGCTTGCATAGAGCATCTTGCATAGCACAACGAACGCGGCAGAGAACTTCGGTATTGTCGGCCTTGTTCATGCTTTGAGGCCGCCGCCATTCAGATATTCGCCCCCTCGATGATATTGCCGAACCGGTGCCAGCCCTGCCCTTCCCAGCGTTCCAGTTGCATCTGCCGCAGCGGATGGTGGTTGGTGGGACTGGTGTTGACGCGGACGCCCGGCAACAAGGTCGCCACCTCGACATCCCTGAGGTTGTTGGCCTCCCGCATGATATTCTCACGGGCGAAATTTCCATTGCACTGCTCGAGCAATTTGCGCAGCACGGAGGTGACCGTGTACGCATAGGTATTGATGGCCTCCTTCGGGTTTCCGTCGCTGAAATATTTCGCCATGAATTTCATGTAGTCCTTCATGCCAGCGTCTTCGGCCCAGGCCTGATCGGACGGATCCTTGATGTACACCGAGGTGATCAGGCCTTGCGCCCGCTCGACCCCGGCCGGGATGATCGTGGAAGCAACCGACGCCGCGCCGCTGGTGACGAAGTGCATCGGCTTCCAGTCGAGCTCGTAGATCTTTCGGATCGATTGCGCGGCGAATTTCGCCGTGGTGCCGGAAATCAGGATATCGGCGTTGGTCGCGCGCAGCGAAACGATTTGCGAATCGATGGTCGGATCGGTGACCTCGTACGACAGCGCCTTCACGGCAGAATCATATCGGACGCCCAGCACGTCGCGCAATCCGTTGACGAAATCCTTGCCGAGATCGTCGTTCTGATACAACAGCGCAAACTTCGCATCCGGCTTCTGGCTCAAGGCATATTTGGCAAAGATCTGCGCCTCGACCCTGGAGCTCGGCGCAAAGCCCATGGTCCACGGATAATTCTGGTAGTCGCCCCATTTGTCGCCGTTAACCGACAGGAACAGATGCGGCACCTTGTTTGAATTGATGTATTTGACCACGGCCGAATTCGGCGCCGTGCCGAGCATCGAAAACAGAAACGCAACATTATCGCTTTCGATCAGGCGCCGGGTCTGCTCGACGGTTTTCGCCGGATTAAAGGCGTCGTCGTAAAAGATGAAATTGATCTTGCGGCCGGCGATGCCGCCCTGCTCGTTGATCATCCGAAAATACGCATCCTGGCATCTTGCGATGGTGCCCAATGCTGAGACCGGGCCGCTCAGCGATGTGGTGGATCCGATCTTGATCTCGGTGGCGGTAACGCCGGGCGTCTCTTCCGCGCGGGAAGGCCCGGCAAGAGCAACCACACCGGCCGCGGCCGAGCCGGCCAGCAGCGAACGACGATTGAGCGAAGTCATGGCTTCCTCCCAGGTTACGTTGAACCTTGAACTTTATTTCTCTTTCATGCCGGGCAGCGTGCCCATCATCTTGCACAGCACCATCAGCATCACCTCGTCGGCGCCGCCGCCGATGGAGGTGAGCCGGCTGTCGCGATAGGCCCGGCTGACCGGCGTCTCGTTCATGAAACCCATTCCGCCCCAGAACTGCAGGCACGCGTCGGTCAATTCGCGACCGAGCCGTCCCGCCTTGAGTTTGGCCATCGTCGCGAGCCTGGTCACGTCCTCGCCGGCCACCAGCGCTTCGCCCGCGCGATAGATCAACGCGCGCAGCAATTCCACCTCGGTCTGCATTTCCGCGAGCTTGAAGTGAACCGTTTGATTGTCAAGGATGCTCTGGCCGAACGCCTTGCGGTTGCGGGTGTATTCGATGGTCTCGGCGATGATGGTTTCGTGCGCCTTGAGGCAGGCCGCGGCACCCCACAGCCGCTCCTCCTGGAATTGCACCATCTGGTAGGTGAAGCCCTGGCCTTCCTCGCCGATGCGATTGCGCTTCGGCACCCGCACATTGTCGAAGAATATCTGCGCGGTATCGGATGAGCGCATGCCCATCTTGTCGAGCTTGCGCGCGACCTGGACACCCTTGGCTCTTCATCGGCACGCAGATCAGCGACTTGTTGCGGTGCTTCGGCCCGTCGCCGGTATTGGCGAGCAGGCAGATCCAGTCGGCCTGCACGCCGTTGGTGATCCACATCTTGCCGCCATTGATGACGTAATCGTCGCCGTCGGCGCGGGCGTTGGTCTTGATCGAGGCGACGTCCGATCCGGCGCCCGGCTCGGAGACGCCGATGCAGGCCACCGCATCGCCGGATATCGCAGGCGCCAGAAATTCGCGGCGAACTTCGTCGGATCCAAACCGCGCCAGCGCCGGCGTCGCCATGTCGGTCTGCACCCCGATCGCCATCGGCACGCCGCCGCAGCGGATCGCGCCGAGCTCTTCGGCCATCATCAGGGCATAGCTGTAATCCAGCCCCTGCCCGCCGAATTCGACCGGCTTGTTGAGGCCGAGAAATCCGAGGTCGCCGAGCTTCTTGAACAGCTCATGGGCCGGGAAGATGTCGGCCTTCTCCCATTCATCGACGAACGGATTGATCTCGGCCGCGATGAATTTCTGCAGGATGCGGCGGGGTTCGTCGTGGTCGTTGGTGAAGAGCATTTTATTCCTCGTCATTCCGGGATGCGCCACTTGGCGCAGGCCCGGAATCCGATACCCCATGCAGTGGTTATGCGATTCCGGGCTCGCTCGATTCGCTCGCGCCCTCCGCGACAAGCGCGATGCGCTTGCGCGGGAATGACGGCAGTAAGATCCCTCACAATCCCATCTGCCGGCTGGCCAGATCCTTCATGATCTCCTCGGTGCCGCCGCCGATCGCGTTGACCTTGACCTCGCGGTAGATGCGCTCGACCTTGATGCCGCGCATAAAGCCGGCGCCGCCGAAAATCTGCACCGCCTCGGAGGCGCAGAACGCCATCGTCTGCGTCGCCTGGTTCTTCATCATGCAGATTTCGGCGACCGGATTTTCGCCCTGCTCGAGCCGCCACGCCAGCATTTCCAGCATCGCCTGCGAGGCCGCAACCCGTTGCGCCATGTCGACCAGCTTGTGCCGGATCACCTGATGCTGCGCCAGCGGCTTGCCGAAGGTCTTGCGCTCCTTGGCATAGGCGATCGCCTCATCGAGGCAGACGCGCGGCATAGGCGATGCA
This sequence comes from uncultured Pseudomonadota bacterium, assembly GCA_963819325.1. Lineage (GTDB taxonomy): Bacteria > Pseudomonadota > Alphaproteobacteria > Rhizobiales > Xanthobacteraceae > Bradyrhizobium. The sequence goes on along the minus strand of CAWFVT010000008.1, from coordinate 41,806 downwards.
GCCCGCCGCCATGCCCATCCGCTCGCTGTTGAAATTCTGCATGATGATCTTGAAGCCCTGGCCCTCCTCGCCGATCAGGTTTCCCACGGCACGCGGCAATCGTCGAAATGCAGCGTCGCGGTGTCCGACGCCCACCAGCCCATCTTCTTCAGCGGCGTTCGCGACAGGCCCGGCGTATCGCCCTCGATCAGCAGCAGGCTGACGCCGCCGGCGCCCTCGCCGCCGGTCCGCACCGCGACGGTGAGTAATCGGCGCGCATGCCGGAGGTGATGAAAGTCTTCTCGCCGTTGACGACATAATGGTCGCCTTCGCGGCGCGCGGTGGTGCGCAGATTGGCGACGTCGGAGCCGCCGCTCGGCTCGGTGATCGCCAGCGCCGAGATCTTCTTGCCGGACAGCATCTCCGGCAGCACGCGCGCCTTGATCTCGGCCGCGCGGCGCGGGCGATCGGCGGCGAGCCGATCGTGTGGCTCATCAGGCTGGCGCTGACCCCGCCGGCGCCGGCCCGCGCCAGTTCCTGCGACGCGATGATCTTCATGAACTGGTCGGCGGGTACGCCGCCATATTCCTCCGGAAAGCCCAGGCCCAGCAGCCCGATCTCGGCGGCCTTTTCATAAAGCTCGCGCGGAAATTCGCCGGCCTCGTCCCAGGCTGGGCGTAGGGTTCGATCTCTTTCGCGACAAAGCGGCGCATCACCTCGCGGAATGCTTCGTGATCCCCCGTATAAAACGGGCTCTGCGCCCCGGCTGCGCTCCAGCATCGTCGTCTCCCGCTTAAATTACCATGCCCCGTGTCGGCTGGAGCACACTTGCGTCGAGTGGCTGCCCGCGGCCGGGGAGATCAAGCCACAGCGCCAGGTTATGTGTCATGAAGATGAACGGAACTCGGCGAGATATTTTGCGTTTTAGGGCAAGGCTAACCCTTGCGCGCCGGTTTCGGCGGGCGCACGATTGCCAAGCGATTTCACAACTTACGGAGGAGCGACCATGTCACGGGTCAAGCAGGCTTCGAAGCAGAAACGCACGACCAAGGCGGCCGCAGCGAAGGTGCTGGGTGCCGCCGGACTGAGTTTTTCGCTGGTGGGTAGTGCATCCGCATCCACGGTGCCCACTTCCCATATCCCGCACTCTGACAATACTTCACCCAATCAGCGCTTCGTTCTTAGCGACGAGGAAATGGTCACTCTTTCTCGCCACGTTTTACGTTTTCGATAAGGAAAACGTCGGCGGCGGCGTGCAGCTGGCCCGCGGATGCGGTGGCCGAGGCGGCTGTGGCTGCGGCGGCTGCCGTTGCGGCGGTGGCGGGTTCCGTGGTTGTGGCGGTTTCGGGTTCGGTGGCTGCCGAGGTTGCCGCGTCGGCTGCGGTGGTTGCGGCGGCTGCGGGTTCGGTGGCATTTGGTTCGGTGGCTGCGCGATTGGCGTCGGCTGCGCGGTCGGCTGCGCGGTTGGCGCGGGTTGCTGCGGATCCTGGGGAGCGTGCCGCTTGTGTTAAATCCACGAAAAGCGCGGTTGTGACGGTCGGCGGATCATGATCATCCGGTGTGCGGGTGAGCCAGCGCCGCGTGGCTTTGTTGTGGCTCCGCACGGGGGTAACGACCACCCTGCGGCGAGGGGAACAGTCAGGCGCCATGCAGTTGGCCAACAGCGCGACGTCGCTGGCGCCGCCATGGTTGATCAGCGACGACGTTCGTTGGCCGGATCGACGATCGCGACCGTATTGTTGGCACCGGAGATGGATTCAGCACTCAATAGAAAAGACAACTGTATTGCCAAGCCAGACAGCGCGCCAATTCCTGAGAAGATGTTCACGGGAGACGCCAAATGCCGCTGCCGGGAAGGGTTGTCGCTGCGCCGGAGGGAGTGCACGGGTTCGATGCCAACTCGGTGCTCAATCGCCGCATTTGCGAGCTTGCGAAAGCAAGGGGATTTGAATTCTGTATTCGGTACGTGTCCCGCCAAGACGTGCAGCCGCTGGGAGACCTGTCCGCCGCTGAGGCCAATGTCATCCTCGGTGCCGGGCTGGCCTTGATGCCCGTTCAGCACGTTGCTCCCGAGAATTGGTCGCCGTCGCAAGCGCTGGGGACCAGGAACGGAAAGAATGCGGCCAGGCATGTACAGCAGATCGGCTTTCCCGAGGGCGTCAACGTCTGGCTTGACCTTGAGGGGGCCAAAACATCAACGCCGCATGAGACGGTGATCGCGTACTGCAACGCCTGGTTCGCCGAGGTTGAGGGCGCGGAATACGTCCCCGGCATATATGTCGGAGCCAAGGCAATTCTGACCGGGAACGAGCTGTTCTGGCGGTTGAGGACCAAACATTACTGGAAGTCGGGAAGCAGGGTTCCCGACATTCCTCATCGCGGTTATCAGCTCGTTCAGTCGATCATCCGCAACGACAGGATCGACGGTGTCGCCATCGATCGCAATCTCACCAAGCGCGACAACTTCGGCGGCTCCGTGCTGTGGCTGTCCACGAGTTGATCGGCTGGCATCGCGGAATTACGGTCTTGCTGATCACGGATCAAGAAGAGCGGCTGAAGACTTGTCAGCCACTCTTTGTCTCTTTAGAGCGTTTTCCAGCGAAAGCCTGCCCCGGACTTGATCCGGGGTGGATTCCGGTTCGCGCGAAGAAAACGCGTCAAATAAAGAACTAGAGCCTCCGTTCCAATTCCATCGGAACGGAAAAGGCTCTAGCGATCCTGCAACCGGCGATTTGGCGATTAGCCCGAAACGAATGACCGCCTTGATTCCCTCGTCACCGTCGGGCTTACGGCGCTTGCTCCGCCAGCAAAAAACGCAGCCAGGGCACTCAACAACAGAGCCAGAGCACCCAACAGAGCACCCTGGGAGACTGTTTTGGCTGCAGTATCTGCCGCTCGCTTCGCTTGTTCTTTGGTTTTCGCAAGTGTCTCTTTGTATTGTTGCTGATACTGCGCAATCTGCGCCTTGGCCTGATCGGGAGGGATGTTCTGAGCCTTGGCCAGCGCATCAGCAGCCTTATCGGCTGAAGCGGCCTGCTCGGCCGTGTCTCCCGATAGGGCCGCACGAACGGCGGTTGCAGCGGCATCTCGAAGAGCTGCAGGATCCTGGCCCCCTGAGGCGCTGCGCACCTTACTTTCGATGGCGGCCATTGGATCACTCACATTGGTCAAAGCAGGCGCCGCAGTTTGAACAGCGGTTTAAACGGATCCACCGATGGCCTTGCCGGCTTCCCCGATGGCAGACGATGCCGTGCTGAGAGCTCCGCCAAACAAGCCCGAAGCGGTCGACGAAAGCAGGTACACGATAACAAGGGTCGAAATAGCCCACGAAATCAACCCATGATAGGCGGTGGTGGATTTTGACGGCTTTCCTGAGAGCCTCCCGGCAATGTAGCCACCGATCGCAGCGGCAACGATCCGGAAATGACCCACCAAATACCGGCACCTATGGAAAGCAATTCCGCACTCGGCGTATTCCCTGCGGCTATGTCGATGGTCGAAAGGCCTACGCCCACTCCAACCATGTTCAGGATTAGTTGCACGACAAGGGCGATCGTAGCGCCAGCGAATACGGCACCCCAGGAGATCTGATTTAGCGCTATCGTGCGCACGTCCTCAGCGGGGGTGACTGCACTTGCTTGAGGCGGATTTCGGTGATCGGTCGAACGACCCACTTCGGATGTATAGGCCATTTGGTGCCGCCTTCTGAAGTTGGAAACTGCCCTGTAACCTCCTGTTTCCAGTGACGTTCCTTTCCGAGAACTGCGTCCAATCATCACAGGCCCTTCGTCGACTGGCGGTAGTATCGTCCATTCCAAATCAATACCATTACTCGTCGGGCGCTCCTTACTGCGAGCGGCACCACGATCGTCCGCGCGCGAGCCGCTACAGACCTCCCTGGGGGAGGAGGCGCGCATGGCCTCATGGATCGGCGCGAATGTTGCGAAGTTCACGATGGATTATGTGAACCATCAGCAGCGTCGGGCAGCCTAGGAATTTGGGATCGAAGAGCGGATGTACCTCTTCGCCTCCGGGCCCCGGACATATGCGCCGGGGCCCTTTCCATCCGGAACGTTAGCCGTCACCCGTGACTTATATGTGTGGGTAGCTGGAGCGGTCATTCCAAGCGTGGCCTTGGCCTATGGAGCCAGCAGGGCCCGCCGGTTGCGCAGGGCACTCGTCATGCAGATCGATTGGAACAGCGTCTTCTTCCCCAGCCTCGGTATCGCCGAGATCGTCATCCGGGGCACGCTCATGTATCTTGGCCTCTTCGTGATCCTGCGCTTCATGGCGCGGCGTCAGGCGGGGCAATTTGGGCCGGCAATCTTCTGGTGATCGTGCTGATCGCGGACGCGGCGCAGAACGGGCTCGGCAAGGAATATCAGTCCGTGACCGAAGGCATTGTCCTGGTCATGACCATCGTGACCTGGGAGTATTTGATCGACTGGCTGACTTACCGGTTTCCGGCCATAAGGCCTCTCCTCAGACCTCCGTCTCTGACCCTGGTAAGAGAGGGGCGGGTTATCGAAGAGGCAATGCGCAAGGAAATGCTGTCGATAGACGAACTCGAATCCCAGTTGCGGCAGCACCAGGTCGAGGACATTGCGCAAGTAAAGCTCGCAAAGCTCGAAGGCGACGGACGGATCAGCGTAGTGAGGCGTGAAGCCCCGGCTGGACGATAAACGGATTGGTGGGAAGCGGCCACCGCGAGACGGCACCATCTCGATTATCCGATTTCTTCGCTGCAGTGTCCGAATTACGGTGACAGTGCACTCAATTGACATGGCTCGAAGGCGGTCCACCCACGAATAGTAGTGGGCATAATTAAGTGCACTGTCACCGTAATTACGCTTATTCTGCATAAGCCGCTTATTCTGCATAAAATGAGACGTTGCGGATCAGGTGCCTTTGATGTCCGATAGACCCGTAACGGCGCGAAGTCGAAACGTCGCAGGATGTCCGGGTTGGGTCCCGGCTGTGTGTGACAAGGAGGCCAAGCATGAGGATAACGACCGTAGCGTTCGCTCTCGGAACCGCCCTGGTGCTGTGTAACCCGGGGACATTTGGTGTTGCAGCGCATGCGCAGGAGGCCAACGTCGCTCGTCAACCATGGGAACGGCCCATCACCAGGGTGCCCTTGGTAAAGACAACTCCTTACTGGGATTACTATATTATTCCACGATATCGTTATCGCCCTGAGGACGACCGGGTCGATCCATGCGGCGGGCCCGTAGTGCCGGTAATACGCTATGGGCCTCAAGAGCAAACGGTTCCGCTGTGGCTCGCGAACGCCTTGGGTCTTGGCCGCATCCATGGTCGAGATTGGCCGTGCAGGGGTCGAAGCCGGTGATGCACCGCCCGGAATGCGCAGCTCCATCGATGATGCCGCGCGCATTGGCTCAAGCGGCGCGCGCCGATAGGCCCGAAAGGGCATAGAGCCAGCCGAGCAGCGTCACAACCGACAGCAGGGTCGTCATCGAGACGGTGGCGGCGACCAGCGGTTCCTCCACCTTGTACTCGCCCGCGAGGATATACACGGTCTTCGCCGTCGGCACGGCGCCGCAGACCACGGCGGCAATCGTGTAGAGCGGATTTAACCCAACGGCAATGCACAGCCCATACACGACGAATGGCATGATCACCAACTTCACCGCAGCGAGAGCGGCGGATGCCGCCAGGTTTGAGCGGAGTCCATCCACCGACAGACCAAGCCCTATCGCAAAGAGCGCGCATGGCGTAAGCGCACCCGCGAAGATGTTCATGTAAGCCACCATCGGCCGCGGAAGCGGCAGGCCTGCGATCGTCCAGATCAGACCGAGCGTGGTCGACAGCACCATCGGATTGAGCACGATCTGCTTTGCCAACAGGGTGGCGCTGGCGGACGAACCGTGCCGGCCCGGCCCGATTTCCAACAGGACCACGTTGAGCGGGAACATCACCGCGGCCACAAACAGGGTTGCGATGGCGGCCGGCAGAACGGCGGGCTGGCCGTAGATGGCGTGCAGAACCGGCAACGCCACAAATCCGGTGTTGGTCATCGCCGCCGACATCCCAAACATCGTGCCGCTGCGCAGGTCGCGTCCCCACCCGACACGAACCGCCGTGAGCACCAGCACGAAGCAGAGGATGGACCCGCCTCCGAACGCCAGCAGAAAACGCCATTCCAGAAGATGACGCGCCGGCTCCTGCGCTACAGTGACGAACAGCAGCGCCGGCATCGCCACGTTGTAGGCGAAATGGACAAGCCCGTCGGCCAGCGAACGCGCGATGTAGCCGAGCTGTCCAGCCAGCCAGCCGGTGACGATCACCGCAAAGACGGGAAGCACCAGGTCGACGACTTCCATCCGGTCCACCCCTTTGGCCCCTGTTTGGCCCCTGTCGTTGCCCGTTCAAGTCTTCTTTCGTATCGATATCCCGCCGATCCGTCAGCAGAACATGAAGCCATACTTCCGAATGATTTTCTGGCCACGCCTAGCCCAATGCAAAGTCGTAAGGCCCGCTGCAGGAGGTCACTGAGCTACCCGAGCGGCAATTGGTCGCAACCCGCTCGTCAGAGTGGGGGTCCCAATGAAATTTAGGATGAACTTTGAAACCGAATCCAAAATCGCGTTTTATCTTGACGAACGAGGGAGATGCGCCATGGCATAACATTCCCAACGGATTTTGCCATCGGCGCACGCCCCCTCCTTCCTCATGCAAAACACAAACCAAAGGTCGGAAAAATGGAAAGCCAACGAACGAGTGACAACTATTCCGGCAAGTTTCCGGATTCCGTGCCGTTTTTTGATTTCGCAGGGCTCCTCGAAATGAGCCGAAACACGCTGACAGAAACGGCGAAGCAGAACTCGAAGTTGAGTACAACCCTACAAGCTCTCGGCAAGGAATGGACCGAATTCGTCGGAGCGCGGCTGCATGAAGAATCTCAGCTGCTCCAGACGCTTCGTGAGTGCAGGGAATTGCCGAGTATGCAGCGCGCATATATGCAATTTTGGGAAAAGGCTCTCTCCCAATACGGCGAGGAAACGCAGCGCCTCATCCGAATAACTCAAGGGGCCATGCAAGAGGCCGCCCATAGTGCGCAAGAGCGCATTGAAGCCACAAACGGCGGAAACGCTCATGGCAGCGGGGCCTCTAGCAGCTCCATGGCGCCGTCACCGGCGAAGAAGGGCAGTCCTTCCCATCGTGAGAGAGCGTAGCGGATCGCTTCGGCGATCGGCCGGCTTTCGCATGGCCAAAGCTGCGCCGCATTAATTACGGTGACAGTGCACTCAATTGACATGGGCTAGAAGGCGGTCTACCCACGAATAGTAGCAGACATAATTAAATGCACTGTCACCGTAATCCCGCTGCGCAGGTCGCGTCCCCACCCGACACGAACCGCCGTGAGCACCAGCACGAAGCAGAGGATGGACCCGCCTCCGAACGCCAGCAGAAAACGCCATTCCAGAAGATGACGCGCCGGCTCCTGCGCTACAGTGACGAACAGCAGCGCCGGCATCGCCACGTTGTAGGCGAAATGGACAAGCCCGTCGGCCAGCGAACGCGCGATGTAGCCGAGCTGTCCAGCCAGCCAGCCGGTGACGATCACCGCAAAGACGGGAAGCACCAGGTCGACGACTTCCATCCGGTCCACCCCTTGGTACCCCTGTCGTTGCCCGTTCAAGTTTTCGTATCGATATCCCGGCGATCCGTCAGCAGAGGATGAAGCTTGCCGCTCCTCGAGCATTATACTCCGTCGGAAAGGCTGAGGAATCAAAGTCAAAGTTTAGGACGATGGGGCGCCGCTGGTCCTCATTTTTGGACCGGAACGTCAAAGTTATTCGTACGTTGGATTTTGGCCTCGGGCCTGCTTGCGCGGGTATCGCATGGACTTCTGGGGGCGATATGTACCTAGTCGTGCCAGCGCTTATTGCGGTCTCTATTTGAGGCTTCACGCCTATAATTGAGCGCGCTTACGCCTTCAGCTGAAATCGATCGGCGGCCAGGCAGCATGTCAGGGAAGCAATCGCCGCATAAAAGTGCAAGTCGGGCATTCCGCTCAATAGGCCTCTACTCGCAACGAACTGAGAGGTAAGAACTCCCGCGAGCGTGACAAGTAATGGTCTAAGGCCGACGGCCGTGCGTAGAAGCACGGAATCCACGATAGACGTTAACAACGCTGGCAACGACAGTATAAAGTATCCGAACCCGATGATTAGCCCAAAATTCACATTCAACGTCAGATTACTAACCAAATATGTTACAATCGCAACCGCAGGAAAAAATACTAAGTAAACACCGGTCCTCACGAATACTCTCTTCATGCGTCTCTCCTGCTACTATGACCGGCCCTGCTACTATGACCGGCTTAACGATTTGAGCGGGCGTCCCATAGCCACAGGTTTGAAACTTCATGGTCAAACGCGCAATTCTCGGACTAGTCCCGCCGGCCACAGCTATTGCGGTATGCGCGCTCGTTGCAATGGCGGGTGTTGGAGCAGTGTGGATGCCTTTAGCATCGAAGCATCCCGCCGACCCTAGCATTTTTGATACATTGGCTTTGGTTCTCCTTTATGCGGCTCCGCTTTGGATTCCCCTTCTCCTAATTGTCTTCGTGATCACATGGGTGATCGCCTTTTCTTTCGTTCGTCGCCGTCTTTGATCGACACACAAGCGAGACTCGACCACTGCGATTTTGAAAGACTGAGGCGCGCCCTACTCAAATTGAATGTCAAAAAGCCATAGTAGTAACACGATCTGATACGAAGGGCCGGCCGCTCATTGAGCTTGGCCTCGTGGGAGAATAGTTGAATGGCATTCCTTGTTGGTCTTGCCGGTGCGCTGGGTTCAGGAGTTGCGTCGGCACTCGTCGGCGGCGAGGCTTCCAAGATGATTACAGCTGCTATTGTGGGATTTTTCGGCGGACTGTCGGGTTGGTATTTCTACATCAAACCAAGAATGGGTCATTTGGATAGGCTCAAGCGGCCGCCGACGTGATTGTTTGTTCTCAGCTTCGAGTGCGTTAACCCGCGCTTCGAGCCTTTTGAGGATGTCCGCCATTTGCGACACGTCCGGCGAACTCTGCGCGTGCACTGCCGGCGGAAGGCCGATGACCGCGCCTGCGGTCAATGTCGTTACGCAGCAAATGGAAAAACGCCGCGCGAATGACTTAACCGACGCACGATCAATACGAATCACGTTCATAGTCCCCCCAATTGCCGCGCAGAGGCACGCCGTAGCCTGGACGCGGACAAAGCATCCCGACTAGAGCGAGCTGTGCTTACGGCAGAGCGCGTTTAGGTAGTAGAACAACCTACGCGGCCAACCTGCCTGGGTCTATAATAATCGCGCAACAGTTTTCAGAATTTAACAAGTCGTCGTGCCCTCTTGCTGCAAGCTTCTCGGCATTGTTGGAAGCACGAAGCTTTGGGCGTGAGATTGCATCGCACGATTACGAGAGCCGCTCCACATTGGCACAAACTGCACATCACATGGTCGTGCAGTCCGATTACCGTTCTGCATCGGCGCTGCTGAGAATGAACGCAAACGTCCCAATCCGACTTGCGCTCCCGAGGATATCGTTTGCGCCGTTCAGCTTCTCAGCGAAGGCAAGGAGAAGACGACATGAGCAATCATGGAGACGACCTCCCGATCGATGCTCCCTCAACAAATTCATCCGATAAGGAAACACCCAATAGGGGTTTGCAGCGCCGCGAGCTATTGCTTGGCGGTTCGTCACTGGCAGCTATGACGGTTATGGCCGCAAACGCTCCCGCTATGGGACAAGAGCAGGAGCCTCCGCGTCCTCCGGCGTCAATTCCGCCCGTGGCCTCTCCGGGTCCGAAGCTCGGCGAGGTCCTGCCGTTTCCCCAGCCTCCACGTCCGATCATCACCGAACCGGATTGGCGGAAAGTGCCGCAGCCGAAGCCGGTCTCGATCAGACCGCCAAGGGGCGCTCCGAATGTCCTGATCATTCTTCAGGACCAGACCTCCTATGCCGATCCATCGACATTCGGTGGGCCGATTAATTTTCCGACTATGGATCGTCTCGCGGAGGAGGGGCTGACCTACACCAACTTTCACGTCAATAGCCTGTGCTCGCCAAGCCGATCGCGCGCTGCTCACGGGACGCAATCAGCATCAGAACAGTCAGGCGCCGTGGTCGACGGCGCAACGTCTTATCCGGGCGATACCGGCATGCGGCCAAAAAGCGTCGCACCGATAGCCGAAATTCTCAGGCAATGGGGCTACTGCACCTCGATGTTCGGCAAGAGCCATGAGACCCCGCCTTGGGAAACCAGCATGAGCGGGCCGTTTGACCGCTGGCCCGCGCGGCAGGGCTTCGAAAAATTCTACGGGTTCATTGGCGGCGAAAAATCGCTGTTCAGGCCATATCTGGTGGACGGCACGACTGAACTCGGCGTGCCCCGCGATCCCAACTACCATTTCAACGTCGATATCACCGACAAGGCGATTGGGTGGATACGCGGCACGCGCTCGCTGACCCCGGACCGTCCGTTCTTCATGTATTACGCAACAGGCGGCGCGCACCCACCGCACACGCCGCCGAAGGAGTGGCTCGACGTCTACAAAGGCAAGTTCGACCAAGGCTGGGACAAGCTGCGCGAGGAAATTCTGGAGCGGCAGATCAAGAAGGGACTGATGCCCCCTGGTACCAAGATCGCGGCAAACCCGCCCGAGATTCCGAAGTGGGACTCGCTTTCGGACGATGCCAAGAAGGTTCTCTCGCGACAGATGGAAGTGTATGCGGGTTACGCCGAGCACACCGACCGCGAGATCGGGCGCTGATCGATGCTATCGACGATCTCGGCGAACTCGATAATACGCTGGTGATCTACATTGCTGGCGACAATGGCGGCACCGCCATCGGCGGGATCTACGGGACCTTCAACGAATGGTCCAACTCTGAATGATGCTCCGGAAGACATTGCCTACCTCAAGACCCGCATGGACGAATACGGCGGTCCGAATTCCTATCCCAATTATTCGGTTGCCTGGGCGATGGCCGGATCAACGCCGGCGACCTGGTGCATCAATGCCTGTCAAGGCGGCGGCCAGAATCAGGGTATGGTTGTCCGCTGGCCGGAGAGGCATCAAGTCGAAAGGCGAAATCCGCAAGCAGTATACCCATCTGATCGATGTCGGTCCCACGATCCTGGAAGCTGTCGGCATCCCCGAACCAAAGATGGTCAACGGCGTCGAGCAGATTCCGATGGCCGGCACCAGCATGATCTACTCGTTCGACGATGCAGCCGCAAAGGACCGCCACATCGTCCAGTACAACGAGTGCAGCGGCAACCGCAGCATCTACAAAGACGGCTGGATGGCCTGCGTGATGCACCGCGCTCCGTGGGAGAGCAGTCCGCGCGTCGACGACTATGCCAAGGACAAGTGGGAGCTGTATCATGTCGCGGAGGATTTCGGTCAGGCCACCGATCTCGCCGCGCAAAATCCCGCGAAGCTGAAAGAGTTGCAGGACCTGTTCCATCAGGAGGCGATCAAATTCGGCGTCTATCCGATGGATGACCGCTCCTTCGCGCGGTTGAACGCGACCAATGCCGGGCGACCCGACATCATGGCGGGCCGAACCGAGATTACCTACTACGCTGGGATGACCGGCATGGCCGAGAATGTCTTCATCGACACGCTCAGCCGCTCCTATGTCGTCACCGCCGACCTCGTGATTCCCAAGGGGGGCGCAACGGCGTGGTCGTCTCGCAGGCGGTCTATTCGGTGGCTGGAGCCTTTATGCCAAGGACGGCAAACCCAAGTTCGCTTACAATTGGTTGGCGCGGGAAAAATACTTCGATCGAAGGCAAGGAAGCGCTGCCGGAAGGAAAGGTCACGCTGGTCTACGATTTCACCTATGACGGCGGCGGCCTGCATAAGGGCGGTACCGGCGTGCTTTCCATCAACGGCAAGAAAGTCGGCGAAGGACGCATCAATAAAACGCAAGGCGCGGTCTGGTCGCTGGCCGGGGAGACCGCGGACATCGGCAAGGACGCCTACTCACCGGTCCTGCGACGACTACGATCCTTGGGACAATGCATTCACCGGGACGATCAATACGGTGAAGATCAAGCACAAGGCCTAAGTGAAACAGCCGGACGACTGCCGAGCGCGAGTGGTCCGGGCTTCCGCCTGTTCGACGCGCGGAAGGCGCGCTAGCCACAACTCAAAACTCTCGACAACCCGTTACTCCGTTGGGGTATAGGAGCAACACCCAACGATTTCGGCGGCCAAACGTCAAAGACGATCGATTTCTGATTTTCCGAAATTTTCCTTGACCCCGAAGCCAAATCACCTGCATATCCGTCGCCATCCCGCCCCACTCAGAGGGGCGTTGCGCAACGTCACGGACGCAAGGCGGGATGCGGTGGACGCGGGCGGCGCGCTTGACGGGCGATGCAGGCTGCGGACGGCGAAGTCGTGTGGTCCTGATGCCCCGACGCTGGCATCAAGTTGGCGAGAAGCAATTTTCGCCCGCGACGGTGGCAAACAAGCCCGGTCACCGGGGAGAGCGCGAAGTAACCGTTAAAACCATTGCGCGGGGAATGCCGGGTGATTCCGGTGTGACCGTGGTGACTAACGCGCGTGCTACCTACCACTCCACGCGCGGCTACGGGCGCATCGGCGCCCGGCATTCCCTGCTCCCCTCTCGGGGTAGCACTGCGCCCTCTAAATGAAGAGGACGGGACGTCAGAACGAAAACTCGCGCGAAATGCGCGGCGAGATCGCGAAGCTGTGGCTGCACATGCAGTTGCCTGAACGAAGTTGATTCGACCTCTTCAGAGTCTGGCTCAAAAAGGGACCAATGAAATAGGGCTTCAAGTTCGTCATGCCCGGGCATAGCCGTCCGAAGGACGGCGTCGCTTCCGCTCGCCTATGTCCCGGGCATCCACGTCTTATGGCAGCGGCAACAAGAAAAACGTGGATGGCCGGGACAAAGCCCGGCCATGACGAAAAGCGAATCATTTTCAAGTACAAAGGACGGCTGCGGCGGGCCTGGCGCGCTCTGCTACCACCGGCCGGGATGGCTGATCAGGCCATGGGCCAGCCATTCAACGCAAGACGTATTGCGATACGGGCTCTCATCTGGATGATGGGGCTCAAGATCAGGCGGCATCAGACCGCTGGACCTTTGGAGGAGATTTTGCCGGTTCGCCATTATGACTGGATTGCCCATTTCGGCCGCCGGACGCCGGAAAAACTGGCGGTGGTCGACCTCGCCAGCGAGCGCCGGCTCACTTACGCGGCATTCGACGGGCGGATTTCTCGGCTCGCCGCACACCTGCGCGACCGGCTCAAGGTGGCGCGCGGCGACCGGGTCGCGGTGCTGGCCCTGAACACGTCAGATACGCTTGAGGTGCAGTTCGCCTGCGGGCGGCTGGGCGCGATTTTCCTGCCCCTGAACACCCGCTTCACCGTCCCGGAGCTTCAGTTCATCGTTAACGATGCGACGCCGAAGGTCATGGTCCACGACGCTGATCTGAGCGATAACGCGCTCGCGGTCGCGAGACTCTGCCAAACGCCGTCGACCCTCCTGCTCGGCGCCGGCGGCACCTTTGAGACGGCGATCGCAACCTCGGCGCCGCTCGACAGGTTCGAAAGCGTGACGCTCGATGACATCTCGACGATCATGTACACGTCGGGCACCACCGGCCAGCCGAAAGGCGCCGTGATCACCCACGGCATGACGTTCTGGAATTGCGTCAATCTCGGTGGTCCGGCCTATATCTCGCCGTCGTCGGTGTTCCTGGCCGTGCTGCCGCTGTTCCACACCGGCGGGCTGAACTGCTACACCAACCCGGTCCTGCATGCCGGCGGGACCGCGCTGATCATGCGCGCCTTCGATCCCGGAGCCGCGCTGCAATTGATCAGCGATCCGAAGCTGGGCATCAATGTCTTTTTCGGCGTGCCGGCGATCTATCAGTTCATGGCGCAACATCCTCATTTCGCAACTTCCGACTTCAGCCGGCTCATCATCGGCGGCGTCGGCGGAGCGCCGATGCCGGTGCCGCTGTTGAAGGTATGGGAACAACGCGGCGTCGCCCTGCAGCAGGGTTACGGAATGACCGAGACCAGCCCGGCGGTGCTGACGCTCGACCGGGAGGACGCCGCGCGCAAGGCCGGCTCATCCGGCAAGCCGGTGCTGCATACCGAAGTGCGGATCGTTCTGCCCGACGGGTCCGATGCCGCAGTCGGCGAGATCGGCGAATTATGGGTCAAGGGACCGAACATCACGCCCGGTTACTGGAACAGGCCGGACGCCAACCGGTCGTCCTTTACCGACGGCTGGCTGCACACCGGCGACGCCGCACGCATCGACGAAGAGGGCTTCTATTACATCGTCGATCGCTGGAAGGACATGTACATCTCCGGCGGCGAAAACGTCTATCCAGCCGAGGTCGAGAATGTTCTGCATCAGATCACCGCCGTCGCCGAAGCGGCGGTGATCGGTATTCCGAGCGAGCAATGGGGCGAGGTCGGGATGGCGATCGTGGCGGTAAAGCCGGGGCACTCCCTTGCCGCCGCGGAGATTTATGCCCATTGCGCGGCCAATCTGGCGCGCTACAAGTGCCCGCGCCAGATCCAGTTCGTGGAAGCCCTGCCGCGCAATGCGACAGGCAAGATTCATAAGCCGACGCTGCGGAAGAATTTTGGCTCTCCCGACGCGATCGACCAGCTCAAGTCCGCCGTTTCGTAAATCACATCCGTTTCGAAACTCCATCGTCGATTTCCATCCAATCCATCAACAAGGGTTCTTTCCATGAGGAATAAGAAACTGTCCCCGCTCGGTTCAAGCCTGATCTCGGTCGCGGCCGCAACGGCCCTGACGGTGCTCGCGACCCAGGGCGCGCTCGCACAGAAGAAGTACGATACCGGCGCGACCGATACCGAAATCAAGATCGGCAATGTCGAGGCCTATAGCGGCCCTGCTTCCGCCTACGGCGTTATCGGCAAGACCGAGGACGCCTACTTCAAGATGATCAACGATGCCGGCGGCATCAACGGCCGCAAGATCACGTTCATCTCCTACGACGACGGCTACAGCCCGCCGAAGACCGTGGAGCAGGTCCGCAAGCTGATCGAGAGCGACGAAGTCCTGCTGGTCTTCAATGCGCTGGGTACGCCGACCCAGACCGCGGTTCAGAAATATCAGAACGCCAAGAAGGTGCCGCAACTCTTCCTCGCCACCGGCGCCAGCAAGTGGAACGATCCGAAGGATTTTCCCTGGACCATGGGCTTCCAGCCGAGCTACCGCGTCGAGGCCCGGATCTTCGCCAAGTACATCCTGAAGACCAAGCCCGGCGCCAAGGTCGCGGTGTTCTACGCGAACGACGATTTCGGCAAGGACTATGTGGCCGGCCTGAAGGACGTATTCGGCGACAAGGCATCCAGCCTCATCGTCGCCGAGGAAAGCTACGAGACCACCGAACCCTCGATCGATTCCCACATCGTCAAGCTGAAGGGCACCGGCGCCGACGTATTCGTCAACATCTCGACGCCGAAATTTGCAGCCCAGGCCATCAAGAAGATGGCGGAGCTGGAATGGAAGCCGATGCACGTCATGACCGACGTCTCGATCTCGATCGGCGCGGTCATGAAGCCCGCCGGCTTTGAGGCTTCCGAAGGCATCCTGTCGGCGGGCTATCTCAAGGACGCCTCCGATCCGCAATGGGCCAACGACGAAGGCATGAAGAAATTCATGGCGTTCATCGAAAAGTACATGCCGGGCGCGAACATCGCCGATGCCAATCTGGTGTACGGCTATGCGGCGGCGCAGACCATGGTGCAGGTGCTGAAGCAGGCCGGCGACGACCTGACCCGGGAAAACGTGATGAAACAGGCGGCCAGCCTGAAGGACTTCGCGCCGGATACGACGCTTCCCGGCATCAAGGTCAACACCGGCGCCACCGACTTTGCCCCGATCGAACAGCTCAAGATGATGCAGTTCAAGAACGGCAGATGGGACCTGTTCGGCGACATCATCAGCGCCGAGATCGGCGGCTGAGAGCACGGTGAGATGAGGTTGAATCGTCATTGCGAGCGAAGCGAAGCAATCCATTGCGCCGCGTGGACAGAATGGATTGCTTCGTCGCTATCGCTCCCTTGCGCAAACGCTTCGCGTTTGTCGCAGGCAATGACGGCTTCCACCTAACCCTGCAAGAACAGTGCAAATGGCTCGTCAGTGATGCGGCGCAGGTGTTCGCGATAGACGTCGTAATTGGCGTCGCCGGGTAAAATCCGCCCCACGCTCGGTCTTGCAACACTCTTGATCGGCAAGAACGCGATCGGCGCGGCGATCGGTGTCAAGAGCGAGCCGCGCCCGGCCAGCAGCGTCGTGATGATGCCGTACATCTCGCCCGAGCGGATCGGACGCGATACCGTGATCAGGCGATGTTGTCCGTGTTGGTTGGTAATGAGATAGATAAACCCCGATTGGTGGGGAACGGCCACTTCGCCGAACTGGGTGTAGACCACATCGAGCCTTTCGCCCTCGCGAAACATAAGAGCTGATGCCGTTACATCCCATGCAATCTCGGTATGGTAGGCATAGATCGCCGCCTTGTCGCCGAACGACGGCCGCAGGGTGAGATAGGTCCCTTCGATCCAGGTGACCGCGCGGCGCGCATAGGATCCGAGGCTATCGGGTGCCACGTCGCCGTTGACCGGCGCTGCAGGCTCATCCCGGGCCTTGCGCAAGGAGACGCCGAGCGCCTGCTCAAGCCGCACGGTGGTCGCCAGGGTGAATGGACGCCGTCCGCCGAGCACTTTCTCCAGCGTCGAGAGGCTGAGCTTGGCCTGCTCGGCCAGCGATTGCCGGGAGATACGACGGCGCGCGATTTCTTCGCGCACGGTCTCCGCCACCTGAAGGCTTTGCTCGGCGGAAAGCTGCTTGTCCGGCGTCGGCATCGTCACCCCTGTTCGAACCCCTCGCACTCTAGCAGACGTACAATTCAGCACAAAACCGCACAAGGCTGGCCTCACCTAGCCCGATCCGGGCGCGCCGAACCGCCCGGTGGCCGAACTATGCCGATCATTCTGCTCGCGCCGCGCGAGGCCGTTCCGCACAACTCCGGAGGACGAAAACGTTCCTTGAAACGTCCCTTGGGAGTTAACCAAATGACCACCTGCGACCCGATTGAGAGCCGTAGCCGCTCAAGCCTGTCGAGGGCGCTGAAGCTGCTGTTGTTTCTTGTGATGCAAGGCACCGCCGTCATCCTGGTCGGGTTTGCGGCGTTATTCCTGAGCTTTGAACCGGTGTGGTCCGCCGACGGACCGCAAGCGACCTTGGCGGTACTGAGCGACGCGCGCTCGGGCTCCTTGTTCCTGAAGAGCGATGACGGCAACGCCACCGACGCGACCCGGCTCGGCAGCGACGTCGACCTTACTGTTTCCGGTCCGACGATCCGGGCCCGCGTCACACAGGTTTTCCGCAACCCGACCCAGAACTGGGTAGAGGCGACTTACGTCTATCCGCTGCCGGCCGGCGGCGCGGTCGATACGCTCAAGATGGTGGTCGGCGACCGCGTCATCGTCGGCGATATCAAGGAGCGACAACAGGCCCGCGTCATCTACGAGCAGGCCCGGCAGAACGGACAGAAGGCTGCCCTGACCGAGCAGGAACGGCCCAACATCTTCACCAACTCGGTTGCCAATATCGGCCCCGGCGAAACCGTGCTGGTGCAGATCGAATACCAGGAGCCGGTCCATCAATCCGGCAATGAGTTCTCGTTGCGGGTGCCGCTGGTGGTCGGCCCGCGCTACAATCCCGCGCCGCTGGTGCAAAGCGTCGACTTGCGCGCCGATAGCGGCGGCTGGGGCTCGACGACGTCGGATCCGGTGCCGGACCGCGATCGCATCTCGCCTGTGGTGCTTGACCCCGCGCAACATGCGCCGGTCAATCCGGTCACGATCACCGTCCACCTGGACGCCGGTTTTCCGCTCGGTGAAGTGAAGAGCCACCACCACGCCGTCACGATCGAAAGCCCCGACAATACGACGCGCGTTATCAAGCTCGCCGAAGGTCCGGTGCCGGCCGATCGCGACTTCGAGCTGACCTGGAAGCCGGCCGCCGAAAAAGCGCCCTCGGTCGGGCTGTTCCGCGAACATGTCGGCGACGCCGATTACCTGTTGGCCTTCGTTACGCCGCCTTCGGTGGAGCAAGCCGAACAAAAGCCGCTGCCGCGCGAGGTGATCTTCGTCATCGACAATTCCGGCTCGATGGGCGGCACCTCGATCGTGCAAGCCAAGGCCAGCCTGATCTACGCGCTCGGCCGCTTGCAGCCGGGCGACCGCTTCAACGTGATCCGCTTCGATCACACCATGGATGTACTGTTTTCGAATTCCGTGCCGGCCGATGCCTCGCACATCGGCAACGCCACGTCGTTCGTGAATGCATTGCAGGCGGCCGGCGGCACCGAAATGGTGCCGGCGATGCGCGCGGCGCTGACCGACACCGCTAATGGCAACACCAACATCCTCCGTCAGGTTGTGTTCCTGACCGACGGCGCGATCGGCAACGAGCAGCAATTGTTCGAAACCATCACGGCCATGCGCGGCCGCTCGCGCGTCTTCATGGTAGGCATCGGTTCGGCGCCGAATACCTATCTGATGACCCGCGCCGCCGAACTCGGGCGAGGCGCCTTTACCCATATCGGTTCGGTCGATCAGGTCGAGGAACGCATGCGCGGCCTGTTCGCCAAACTCGAGAATCCCGCCGTGACCGGCCTGACCGTGAAATTCTCCGACGCAGCAGCCGACATGACACCCGCGGTCATTCCCGATCTCTATCGCGATGAACCGTTGGTATTGGCAGCAAGGCTCGACAAGCTCGCAGGCTCGGTCGAGATCAAGGGCCGCATCGGCGACCGGCCCTGGATCGTGAATATCCCGCTCGCGAACGCGGCCCAAGGCAAGGGCCTTTCCAAACTATGGGCGCGCCGCAAGATCAGCGATGCCGAGGTCGCGCGCACCACGAGGCAGGTGAACCCGGAGGAAGCCGACAAGACCATTCTTGCGCTCGCGCTGGAGCACCAGTTGGTCAGCCGGCTGACCAGCCTGGTCGCGGTCGACAAGACGCCGAGCCGTCCCGAAGGCGAGCCGCTCAAGCTCACCGAACTGCCGCTCAACCTGCCGGCGGGCTGGGATTTTGCCAAGGTATTTGGCGAGCATCCGCGGCTGCCGGCACCGCCGACGGAACGGCGCGCCGACGCCGGCGATACGAGAACGCAGCTCGCTGCCATGAAACGGCCGCTGCCCGCCGTCGCGCTGCTGCCCAACGCGGTCACGCTGCCGAAGACGGCAACCGATGCCGAACTCAAGATGATCGCCGGCTCGATCCTGCTGGCGCTCGGCCTGATCCTGCTCGGCTTCAATCGGCGTCAGACGTTTGCGCGCTGATGCCTGATGGGAGGAGGCGCCCCACCTTCTCCTGAAAGCGCGCGCGGCCTCCCCCCAGGGCTGCGCGCGCGACTTTTCCCACTGAAGGGATTCGCCATGCCCCGATTCTCCACTGCTGTGGTTCTCGCGCTCGCCGGTCTCGTGCTGTTCAGCCAGGGCGCCTACATCCATGCCAAAGCATTGCTCGCACAGGTTCTGCTGCAGCGCGCCTTTACCGAAACCATCGCCACCGGCCGTGACACAAAACCCTGGTCATGGGCGGACACCTGGCCGGTCGCGCGCATCGAGGTCAAGCGGCTTCACGCCAGCGCCGTTGTGCTCGCCGGAAGTAGCGGGCAGGCGCTTGCCTTCGGTCCGGGCCACGTCGAATGGACACCCGATGCCGGTGAGCGGGGCACCGCGGTCTATTCCGCGCACCGCGACACGCATTTCCGCTTTTTGCGAGATGTCGTCGTTGGCGACGAGATCGATGTCACACGAAACGACGGCAAGATGTTCCGCTACCGGGCGGACGCGAGCTCGGTCGTGCGCTTTGACGCGTCAGGAATTAATCCGCTGGGCGATGGCTACGAGCTGGTGCTGTCGACCTGCTGGCCATTCGATGCCCTGACGCCGGGCCCCGACCGCTACCTCCTGCATGCCACCATGATCGGGCAGCCGGGCTCTGCGCAGGGCATCAATGGCTGATCATCCAGGGCCGCGCGGTCGGAAAGCTCTTGGCGCCGCTGCGGGTTTTCTTGACGAGCCGAGAGGGTTTGGTCGAGCAGCAGCCGCAGCCCGGTCCATGCGACGCCTTGTATTGGTCGACGGTCTTCGGCGCATGGGCGCTGCGCTCGTTGGTGGCGTGGGCCTTGCGCTTGTCCGAGGGCATGCAGAAGAAGTTCGGCGCGGTCAGGATCACGCGCGGCGATTCGCTCTCGCATCGCGGACAGTCCTGCGGCGCATCGCATTCCGCCATCGGCCGCATGTCGGTGAACGGGCCGCACGCGTCGCAGAGATATTCGTAAACCGGCATTTTTCGCTTCCTTACCCCCAGCTTCACAAACTCCAGCGGGGATGCGGGGCGGCAGATTGGCGCCGTCCCGCATCCCGTCGCGCAGGGATTACTTGTCCTGCGAGAGCGGCATCTGGATGTCGCCCTTGATATGTTTGATCGGACCTGCCGACGACGGCATGATGTCGAAGTCGAAGATTTCCGTCGGCAGCCAAAGCGTTGCGCAGGCGTTCGGCACGTCGACCACGCCGGAGATGTGGCCCTGGCACGGCGCGGTTCCCAGGATCGAATAGGCCTGCGCACCGGAATAGCCGAATTTCTTGAGGTACTCGATCGCGTTCAGGCAAGCCTGCCGATAGGCGATATGCACATCGAGGTAATGCTGCTTGCCCTGTTCGTCGACCGAGATGCCCTCGAAGATCAGATAGTCCTTGTAGTTCGGCGTGATCGGCGACGGCTTGAACACGGGGTTCTTGATGCCGTATTTGGCGACGCCGTCCTTGATGACATCGACCTTGATATGCAGCCAGCCTGCCATCTCGATCGCGCCGCAGAAGGTGATTTCACCGTCGCCCTGGCTGAAGTGCAGGTCACCCATCGAGAGACCGCCGCCGGGCACATAGACCGGGAAGTAGATCTTCGAGCCGCGCGACAGATCCTTGATGTCGCAATTGCCGCCATGCTCGCGCGGCGGCACGGTGCGGGCACCTTCGGCGGCGATCCTGGCCTTGACATCGCCCTTGGCCTGACCGGCATGTGTGGTCGGAGCGAATGGCGGGTTGGCCAGTCCAGGCACACGGGTGGGGTTGGTCGCGATCAGCGCCGCCTCGCGTGCATTCCAGGTCGCCAGCATTTTCGGATCGGGCAGGCAGCCGATCAGGCCGGGATGAATGAGGCCAGCGAAGTTCACGCCGGGAATATGGCGCGACGAAGTGTAAAGGCCCTTGATGTCCCAGATCGATTTCTGCGCCAGCGGGAAATGATCGGTGAGAAAACCGCCGCCGTTCTTCTTGGAAAAGAAGCCGTTGAACCCCCAAAGGCTTTCCTTCAGCGGGCCGACATCGAGCAGATCCACCACCAGGAGATCACCGGGCTCGGCGCCCTTGACGCCGATCGGGCCGGAGAGGAAATGCACGATCGACAGATCGATGTCGCGCACGTCATCGGCTGAATCGTTGTTCTTGATGAAGCCGCCGGTCCAGTCGACGGTCTCGATGATGAAGTCGTCGCCCGGCTTGACCCATTCGACGATCGGGACTTCGGGGTGCCAGCGGTTGTGGATCTTGTCGTTGTCGTAGGCCGACTTCGAAAGATCGACCTTGATCAGTGTATCTGGCATCAAAAGCTCCCCTGTTTACAAGCGTTGGTAGGTTTTTAGACGGACAAATATTTCGAGATTTGCGCGGCATCGACGCCGTCGCGCGCATCGTCGCGCACGATCTCGCCGTTCTCGATGACGAGAACCCGGTCGGCGATGTCGAGCGCGAAGCTCAGAACCTGCTCGGAGACCACGATCGACAACCCGCGTTCGTCGCGGATGCGTTTCAGCGTACGGGCCATTTCGCGGATGATCGAAGGCTGAATGCCCTCGGTCGGCTCGTCGAGCAAGAGCACCTTGGGCTTGGTCGCGAGCGCGCGGGCGATCGCGAGCTGTTGCTGCTGGCCGCCGGACAAATTGCCGCCGCGGCGATCCTTCATTTCCAGCAGCACCGGGAACAATTCGTAGATGTCGCCGGGAACCTCGGTTTCGCCGGACGCGACGAGCCCGGTCTCGATGTTCTCCTTCACCGTCATGGCGGAGAAAATCATGCGGCCCTGCGGCACATAAGCGAGCCCCTTGGCGACGCGCTCATAGCTCTTCAACGGACCAAGCTCGGTGCCTTCCATAGTGACGGAACCGCTCTTGGCCGGCACGATCCCCATCAGCGACTTCATCAGCGTGGTCTTGCCCATGCCGTTGCGGCCCATGATCGCGACGATCTCGTTGGGCGCGACGGAGACATTGAGGCCATGCAGCACTTCGCTCTGGCCGTAGGCGACGTGCAGATCGGAGATAGCCAGCATTAAGTGTGCCTCCTTCAGTGCCCGAGATAGACTTCGATGACCTTGGGATCGTTCTTGACGTGCTCCATGGTGCCTTCCGAAAGGATCTGGCCCTGATGCAGCACCGTGACCTTGTGCGCGATGTCCTCGACGAATTTCATGTCGTGCTCGATCACCAGAACCGAGCGGTTCTTGATGATGCGATTGAGCAATTCGGCGGTCTTGACCCGCTCGCTGACACTCATGCCGGCGACGGGCTCGTCGAGCATCAAGAGGTCCGGATCCTGAATCAACAGCATGCCGATCTCGAGCCATTGCTTCTGGCCGTGGCTGAGAAGGTCGGCGTTCATGTTGAGCCGGTCCTTCAGAAAGATCATCTCGGCGACTTCCTCGACGCGGTCGCGCACCGCGGCGTCGCGCTTGAATGCCAGCGCGCCGAACACGGTACGGCCCCGCGGATAGGAGATTTCCAGATTTTCGAACACGGTGAGATCGTCATAGATCGACGGCGTCTGAAATTTGCGCCCGACGCCTGCCTGAACGATCTGGTTCTCCTTCATCCTGGTCAGTTCCTGGCTGCGAAACTGAATTGATCCGGAGGTGGCCTTGGTCTTTCCGCAGATCAGGTCGAGCACCGTGGTTTTGCCGGCGCCATTGGGGCCGATGATGACCCGGATTTCGTTTTCATCGACATAGAACGACAGGTCGTTGACCGCCTTGAAGCCGTCGAAGGAAACCGTGAGCGCTTCGACCGCGAGCAGAAAGTCCTTGGGCTGGTGACCGATCAGCATGATTTATCTCCTCACTCCGCCGGGGCGCCGTCGGCGACCGAACTGTCAGTCCAGCCGCTGCCGGATTTCGATTTGCGCGACGAGAGCAGCCGGTCGATGCGGGGCTGAACATGATCGCGCCAGATGCCGGCCAGCCCGTTCGGGAAGGCGAGCACCACGGCAATGAACAGGGCGCCGAGGCCGAACAGCCAGAGTTGCGGGAACGACTCCGACAGGCCGGTCTTGGCGAAATTGACCAGCAAGGTGCCGTAGACCGCCCCGAAGATCGACATCCGGCCGCCGACCGCCGTGTAGATCACCATTTCGATCGAGGGCACGATGCCGACAAAGGACGGCGACATGAAGCCCACCTGCAGCGTGAACATGGCGCCGCCGATGGCAGCGAACATCGCCGCCAGGGTGAATGCGAAGATCTTGAAATTCGCCACGCTGTAGCCGGAGAAGCGGACGCGATCCTCCTTGTCGCGCATGGCGACGAGGATGCGGCCAAGCTTGGAATGGCGTACGAATTGCGCCAGGAATATGCAGCCGAACAGGCAGGCGACCTCGAAGAAATACAGCACGAGCTTGGCGTGGTCGGGACGGATGTCCCAGCCCTTGAGCGTGCGCAGATCGGTCATGCCGTTAATGCCGCCGGTGTAACCCTGCTGGCCGACGATCAGGATGGTCAGGATCGCAGCAACGGCCTGGGTGATGATGGCGAAATAGACGCCGCCGACCCGGCGCTTGAACATTGCAGCACCGATCAGGAAGGCGAACAGCGCCGGAATGATCAGGATCGCCAGCACAGTGAATGTAAGGCTATGGAATGGTTGCCAGAAGAACGGCAGCTGGGTGATCTGATTCCAGTCCATGAAATCGGGAATGCCGGGCGTCGACTGGATCTTGGTGTTTTCGACGCTGGAGGCCTCGAGCTTGAGGTACATCGCCATGGCGTAACCGCCGAGGCCGAAGAACACGCCCTGCCCGAGGCTCAGAATTCCGCCAAAGCCCCAACACAGCACCAGGCCGATCGCGACGAAGGCGTAGGTCAGATATTTCGCGACCAGATTGAGGCGGAACACGTCAAGGCAAAGCGGCAGGATCACGACCAGAAGCAAGCCCAATATTGCCAGGCCCATCAGTTCGGATCGATTGAGGAAACGCGGATTGTCGGCCATGACTTTTCCCGTCTTGTTGTTACTTGCGAACCTTGAGTGCAAACAGGCCCTGCGGCCGCATCATCAGGATCGCGACGATTGCCAACAGTGTAAGCACCTTGGCCATCGATCCCGACATGAAGAATTCCATCGTCGACTGCGCCTGCGAGATGGTGAAGGCCGAGGCGATGGTGCCGAACAGGCTCGCCGCGCCGCCGAACACGACCACGAGGAAGGTATCGACGATGTAGAGCTGACCCGCGGTCGGACTGGTCGAGCCGATCATGGTGAAGGCCGAGCCTGCGACGCCGGCGATGCCGCAGCCGAGACCAAAGGTATAGCGGTCAACCTTTTCGGTGTTGATGCCGACGGCGCCGGCCATGACCCGGTTCTGCATCACCGCGCGGACCTGCCGGCCCCAGCGTGATTTGTACATGATAAAGGCCACGCCAAGCGTGATCAGGAAGGTCAGGCACATCACGAACATGCCGTTGATCGGAATCTGGATGGCGTCGGTGACTTGCCACGATCCCAGCATCCATTCCGGCAATTCGACACCGACCTCGCGCGCACCGAAGATCGAACGGTAGGCCTGCTGCAGGATCAGGCTGAGACCCCAGGTCGCAAGCAGCGTATCCAGCGGACGCTTGTAGAGATGCCGGATCAACGCCCATTCGACCAGCATTCCGAGGGCTCCGGACGCGATAAACGCCAATATCATTGCGAGGAAGAAATAGCCGGCGAACAAGCCCGGCAGATACGCCTGGAATAAATTGGAGGTCATCCAGGTGACGTAGGCGCCGAGGATCAGGAATTCGCCATGGGCCATGTTGATAACGCCCATCTGGCCGAAGATGATGGCAAGCCCGAGCGCCATCAGTACGTAAACCGAAAAAAGGATCAGTCCCGCGAAACCCTGCATCGCGAAAATCGCGCCGAGATCGCCAATCGAATAATCGCCGAACATCGATCCGTCCTCCGTTGTCGAGAAGTCCCGCGCCGCGATAGCTGTCGCGACGCGAGAATTTTGCGGCGTGGACTGTCAAGTCCGCGCCGAAAGTGTGCGGGGAGCGAGCGCGCTAACGCGTCCGTGGCCTCACTGATAGCCCTTCGGGAACGGATCGGGCTCGACGAGGTCGGCGGTCTCATAGACCAGCTCGTATTGGCCATCGAGTTTGGCCCTGCCGACACGGGTCTTTGACCACAGGTGATGATTTTCATGAATCCGGACGTAGCCTTCCGGAGCACCCTTGAATTCGATCCCTGGGGAAGCCGCCGCAATCTTGTCGACATCGAAGCTGCCGGCCTTCTCCGCGGTTAATTTCCACAGCCACGGGCCGAGATAGGCGGCTTGCGTCACGTCGCCGATCACGGTCTTTTCGCCCCACATCTTCTTGAATGCCGGCACGAACAGCTTGTTGTTCGGGTTATCCAGCGACTGGAAGTACTTCATGCAGGCAAAGGCGCCTGCGATGTTTTCACCACCGATGCCGTCGATTTCGTCTTCGGTCACCGAAATGGTCAACAGCGTCTGCTTCGACAGGTCGATGCCGGCCGCCTTCAGCTGCTTGTAGAAGGCGACGTTCGATCCGCCGACGATGATGGCGTAGATCACGTCGGGCTTGGTCAGCTTGATCTTGTTGATGACCGAATTGAACTGGGTATTGCCGAGCGGGAAATATTCCTCGCCGACGACCTTGGCGCCCTGCAGATGGCCTTCGATATGCTTGCGGGCGATCTTGTTCGACGTGCGCGGCCAGATGTAGTCGGAGCCGAGCAGGTAGAATGTCTTGGCGCCCTTGGTCTTGTTGACCCAGTCGAGGCCGGCGATGATCTGCTGGGTGGCTTCCTGGCCGGTATAGATGACGTTCTTGGACTGCTCGAGGCCTTCATAGAAGGTCGGGTAGTAGAGCATGCCGTTATACTGCTCGAATACCGGCAGCACCGCCTTGCGCGATGCGGAGGTCCAGCAGCCCATCACCGCGGCGCATTTGTCGTTGACCAGAAGCTTCTTGGCCTTTTCGGCGAAGGTCGGCCAGTCGCTGGCGCCGTCTTCCTGAACGAACTTGATCTTGCGGCCGAGCACGCCGCCGGACGCGTTGATCTGCTCGATCGCGAGCTTTTCCGCTTCCACCGAACCGGTTTCGCTGATCGCCATGGTGCCGGTGACGGAATGGAGGATTCCCACCGTCACGTCGGTATCGGTCACCGCAAGGCCCGTGGTATTGACCGCCGAGGTCGCGGGAACGTCGGCGAAGGATGGGCGCGAAAGCATCGATATGGCCGGCAAAGCGGCCATTCCCATCAGCAGTTTGCGCCGAAGCGGAGACTGCAGGCCCGGTTTGATTTCGTCTGACATGAGTACCCCATGAGGTTCGAGGACGCGCTATGGATGGGGCAGGATTGCTGAAATTGTGCAGTGCACAGATACGCAAGATCGCGTATATTGCACCGCAAAATAGCGACGTAGATTTTTGACGGCGGATTTTGCGGGCGGGGGCCGCTCGGGGTCAGGAGTGCAAAGTGGCAGGGCGGCAGCGGATAGACCGCGTCAGGCGCCAATATAATCAATGGGTTGCCAACCAGACGCTGGAAGATTATGCGCTGCGCTTTACAGCCAAGAGCGCGCGGCGCTGGTCCGCCGCCCGCGTCGCCAACACCGCTCTCGGCGCGATATCGTTCCTGGCGCTTGAGGCGATCGGCGGCACCATCACCCTCAATTACGGCGTCACCAACGCCACCGCGGCCATCCTCGTCGTCAGCGTCATCATTTTTTTCTGCGGTCTGCCGATCGCCTATCACGCCGCCAAATGCGGCATCGATATCGATCTTCTGACCCGCGGCGCCGGCTTCGGTTACATCGGCTCGACCATCACCTCGCTGATCTACGCATCCTTCACCTTCATTTTCTTTGCGATCGAAGCGGTCATCCTCGCGACCGCGCTGGAGATGTGCTTCGGAATCCCGCGTCCGATCGGTTATCTCGTCAGCGCGGTAGTGATCATTCCGCTGGTGACCTACGGCATCACCCTGATCAGCCGCTTCCAGTTGTGGACGCAGCCGCTGTGGATCATTCTTCACATCCTGCCGTTTGCGGCGATCGCTTACGCCAATCCACATTCCTTTGCGGAGTGGACAAAATTTCCGGGCGAGCACGGCAACCCCAGCGGCCATCTTGATCTGTTGCTGTTCGGCACCGCCGCCTCGGTGGTGTTCGCGCTGGTGGCGCAGATCGGCGAACAGGTCGACTTCCTGCGCTTTCTTCCGCGCGACCGCCGCACCTCGAAGACCTCGTGGTGGATCGCGCTGGTCAGCGCCGGTCCCGGCTGGATCATTCTCGGCGCGCTCAAATTGCTGGCCGGATCGTTCCTGGCGTTCTTTGCTCTGAGCCATGGCGTCTCCGCCGAACATGCCGCCGAACCGGCGCATATGTATCTCGAGGCATTTCGCTACGTGCTGTCGCAGCCGGAACTGGCGCTGGCGCTGACCGGCAGTTTCGTGATCCTGTCGCAGGTCAAGATCAACGTCACCAACGCCTATGCCGGTTCGATCGCGTGGTCGAATTTCTTTTCCCGCCTCACCCATAGCCATCCCGGTCGCGTGGTGTGGCTGGTCTTCAACGTGCTGGTGGCGTTGCTGTTGATGGAAATCGGCGTCTACAAGGCGCTCGAGCAGACGCTGGCGCTTTACTCCAACGTCGCCATCGCCTGGGTCGGAGCGCTGGTCGCCGATCTCGTGATCAACAAGCCGCTCGGCCTGCGTCCGCAACAGATGGAGTTCAAGCGCGCGCATCTCTATGACATCAATCCGGTCGGCGTCGGCGCGATGACAATCGCCACCATCGTCTCGATCAGCGCGTTCTACGGCCTGTTCGGACCGACGCCGAAGGCGCTCGCCCCGTTCGTCGCACTGCTCGTGGCGTTCGTCGCAGCACCGCTGATCGCATATGCAACCGACGGCAAATACTACATCGCACGGAAGCCGAAGCGGAGCTGGCAGAACCTCGAGGCGATCCAGTGCTGTATTTGCGAACATACTTTCGAGCCCGAGGACATGGCGTCGTGTCCCGCCTATGCCGGACCGATTTGCTCGCTGTGCTGCTCGCTCGACGCCCGCTGCCACGATCTGTGCAAGCCGCATGCGCGGATCCAGGCGCAGGTCTCGGACACTCTCGGCAAGCTGCTGCCGACGCCGATCTATGCGCGGATCAACTCGCAGCTCGGGCACTATTTCGGCGTCTTCGCGGTTTCGGCGGGGCTGGTCGGACTGACGCTCGGCATGATCTATCTGCAGACATCGGCGACGGTTGACGTCGACAATCTGCAGCTATCCGACGTGCTCTGGAAGGTGTTTTTCGCGCTCACCATCATCATCGGCGTGGTGGCCTGGCTGTTCGTACTGGCGCAGCAAAGCCGTCGCGCGGCGGAAGCGGAAACCCGGCGCCAGACCACGCTGTTGATACAGGAAATCGACGCGCACAAGCGCACCGACGCCGAGTTGCAACGCGCCAAGGAGGTCGCCGAATCGGCCAACCTCGCCAAGAGCCGATATGTCGTCGGACTGAGCCATGAACTGCGCTCGCCGTTGAATGCCATCAGCGGCTACGCCCAGTTGCTGGAGCAGGATTCAAGCCTGCATCCCAAACCGCGCGACCAGGTGCGCGTGGTACGCCGCAGCGCCGACCATCTGTCGGGGCTGATCGATGGCATTCTGGATATCTCGAAAATCGAGGCCGGCCGGCTGTATCTGTCGCGTGACGAGGTTCGCCTGAGCGAATTCCTCGATCAACTGGTCGGGATGTTTCGCCTGCAGGCGGCCGCCAAGGGAATCGATTTCGTTTTCAGGCGGCCGAACGTGCTGCCCTATGTGGTGTTCGCCGACGAAAAGCGCCTGCGTCAGATCCTGATCAATCTGTTGTCGAACGCCATCAAATTCACGCAAGCCGGTGTCGTCCAGTTCATCGTCCACTATCGCAGTCCGGTCGCTGAGTTTGAAGTGACCGACACCGGTCCGGGGATTCAGGCCACCGACCTTGAACGCATCTTTGCGCCGTTCGAGCGAGGCGCGCTGGGCGTCTCGCAGCCGCAAACCGGAACCGGCCTCGGCCTGACCATCAGCCGATTGCTCGCGGGCGTGATGGGTGGCGACATTCAGGTCACCAGCACCGTCGGCGCCGGCAGCACCTTCCGGGTCAAAATGCTGCTCTCGGAAGTCACCAATCCGACGCGAACGGCGCCGGTCGATGCGCCTTTCTTCGGTTACCATGGTCCGCGCAAAACGATCCTGATCACCGACGACGATCCCGTCCAGCGCGATCTGCTGCGCGAAGTGCTGACGCCGCTGGGTTTCATCCTGCTGAGCGCGCCGGATGGAGCCGGCTGTCTCGCCCTCGCCCAGCATTGCCGGCCCGACCTGTTTCTGCTTGATATCTCGATGGCCGGCATGGACGGGTGGACGGTGGCGGAAACACTGCGCTCGACCGGCCATCATCAGGCCCGCATCCTGATGGTTTCGGCGAGCGCGCTGGAGGCGCATGGCACGCCGCTCGCGCAGCCGTTTCACGATGGCTATCTGATGAAGCCGATCGACATTCCCAAGCTGCTGGAATTGATCCGCCAGCTGCTCAAGATCGAATGGCAGTACGAAACCGATCAGGTCGCGGTGCCGCAATGGAAGCCGGAAACCGGTTCGCGGCCGCATTTCAAGCATGTGGAAGAGCTCATCAGTCTCGGACAAATGGGATATATTCGCGCGATCCAGATCAAGCTCGATGAAATAGCAACCGACTATCCCGAACATGCCGAATTTGTCTCGCACATGCGCTTCCTGATCGACCGCTTCGACCTCGATCAGTACATGTCAACCCTGAAAGCGCTGCACAGCTATGACCACTGAGTCCAAAAAACGCGACGTCGCCCTGGTCGTCGACGACTCGCCGGAGACGCTGCGCCTTTTGACCGACGCGCTTGACGGCGCCGGCATGACGGTGATGGTCGCCATGGACGGCGCCGCCGCGATGCGAATTGTCGATCAGATCACGCCGGACATCATTCTGCTCGACGCCGTGATGCCCGGCATGGATGGTTTTGAGACCTGCCAGCGCCTCAAGCGTGACGCGGGCCTGAGCAACGTGCCGGTCATCTTCATGACGGGACTGGCGGAGACCGAACACATCGTGCGCGGCCTGGAAGCAGGCGGCGTGGATTACGTGACCAAGCCGATTGTGATCGAGGAGATGCTGGCGCGGATTCGTGTGCATCTCGCCAATGCCAGGATGACGCAGAGCGCCCGCGCCGCGCTCGATGTGTCCGGACGTTTTCTGCTCGCCGTCAACGGGCAGGGCAAGATCATGTGGTCAACGCCGCAGGCGCAGAAGCTATTGTCGGACAATCTCTCCGCAGGCGCCGAAGACGAACTGGTGCTGCCGGATGCCATGCTGCAATGGCTCGAACAGGCCCAAAAAGCCAAGACCGGATCGAAAACGCAGGCGATGGCTTCATTTCCAAGCAACGAACAGCTGCGGCTGCAATATATGGGCAAGCTTGGTCCGAACGAATTCCTGCTGCGCCTGGCAAAGGATTCCAGCACCAACATGCCGGCGGAATTCAGCAGCGAACTGGGGCTGACCACCCGCGAAGGCGAAGTACTGTCGTGGCTGTCGAAAGGAAAGACCAACCGGGACATCGCCCAGATCCTCGGTCTCAGCCCCAGGACGGTGGACAAGCATCTGGAGCAGATCTACGCCAAGCTGGGTGTCGAGAATCGCACCGCGGCGGCGGCGATAGCGACCAATGCGAGCCGGCGCAATTCTTGAGTTGGCTTCATCCGGCCGCTTGAGAATGCTGCTTTCCGGAACCCGGTTCGCGCGTCAACCGCGCCGCCGATCAGGCAGCCGTCTCGAGGTGGAGTTGACGGACGATCATCCGTTCCAGCGTCCTGATCGACTGGAAATTCTCCGGCGTTATTTCAGGCTGCGGTATCGTGAAATCGAACTCGGCTTCGACGCCGAGCATCAGATTGACCATATCCATCGAGGTCAACCCGACATCCACCAATCGCGATTCCGGATCGACCTGCACGGCAATTGAGTTCTGTTTGAGGATCGTCTCGACCAGTGCGAGAATCCGACCCTGAACGTCGGCGCCAACGGCTTGCATGCTCAACTTTCTACCTGTCGTCGTGCGAAACGCACAGTACCGAACTGAACAACGAGCGTCGTATTTAGCGCGCGGACCTTTTGAAAGAAAGCGTCTCTCGTTTTAGGCAAGCCTTCATTTCGCTCTTAACGCTAACGGTGAGTGCGCGAGGCGATCTCTAAAATTTATCTAAAATGATATCTAAAATTTATCTAAAATGCCGCTGGTTAACTGTGAACGTTGAAAGCAACGGCATTTACGTTGATTCTCGTCGACGCATTTTAATTAAATCCCTAGCCTTGAAGCTCAATCACAAGCTGTTGTGCGGTCGGTTGCGATGTTTGTGCAAAGGTCTTTCGCGCCGACAAACCCTCGAGGTCATCGGCCATGAACGTGCAAGAAGCCCGGTTCCGCAACTCCGCGACGGACGAAGCCAGCGAGCGGTTGCTTCTCGACCCAACTCCTTCCTTCATCCAGCGTGCCGCGGCGGTCGCCGCGGTAGCGACGGCGGATGCCGAGGGCGTCGATCGCCACGCCCGTTTCCCGAAAGCGGCCATCGAGGCCGCCCGCGAGCAAAAGCTTCTGGGGATGCAGATTCCGACCGAGTTCGGCGGATACGGCGCATCCATCTTTGATGTCGCCGACACCTGCTACACTCTCGGCCGCGCCTGCGCCTCCACGGCGATGATATTTGCGATGCATCAGACCAAGGTTGCCTGCCTGGTCCGCCATGGCACCGGCAGCCGCTGGCACGAAACGCTGATGCGCCGCGTCGCCGCCGAACAGTTGCTGCTCGCCTCGTCGACCACCGAAGGACAGAACGGCGGCAACATCCGCTTCTCTACCGCCGCGGTCGAGCGTGCCGGCGCCGAGATATCGCTGGTGCGCAACGCCACGGTGATTTCCTACGGCGCGCAGGCCGACGGCATTGTCACGATCGCACGGCGCGACAACGACGCCGCCGGGTCCGATCAGGTGCTGGTGGCCTTTACCAAAGATAATTACACGCTGGAGCGCAGTCTCGAATGGGAAACGCTCGGTATGCGCGGAACCTGCAGCGCGGGTTTCGAGTTGAAGGCCACGGGTTCGGCCGAACAGATCTTTCCGGAAGCCTATGAGAAAATCCACGCGCAGACCATGACGCCGGTCGCTCACCTGTGCTGGTCTTCGGTCTGGGCCGGGATCGCCGCAGCTTCCGTCGAGCGCGCGCAATTGTTCATCCGCAAGGCCGCGCGCGGAGCAGGCGGCCAGATGCCTCCGGGCGCCGCACACTTCACCGCGGCGAAGATGACGCTGACGAAACTGCGCGCCATGATTACGTCGAGCATGGACACTTATGCGGCCCAGGAGCACGACGAGCGCGCGTTGAGTTCGCTCGACTTCCAGTCCTCGATCAATTTGCTCAAGGTGGAAGCCTCCGAACTTGCGGTCGCCACCGTCATGCACGCGATGCGCGCCTGCGGCCTGTCCGGATACCGCAATGACGGCGACTTCAGCGTTGGCCGGCATCTCCGCGACGCCCTTTCAGCGCCCTTGATGATCAACAACGACCGGATCCTGACCAATATCGCAACCGCAAGCCTGATGAGCAGCGTGCCCGCCAGCCTGCGCGATTAGGCGAAACGGCCCCTCCGACAAAAACAATGGAAGCATGAACATGAATGTAGCCGTACGAACTGGCCAATCGGAGGCCACCTCACAACCGGTGGACCCGCTGGATCACCTCGCCGGTGCCCTGTTCCACAACATGGGTACCGACGGCGTTTATGCCAGAACCGCGCTCTACGAAGACATGGTTGAACGGCTCGCCGCCCTGATCACACGCCATCGCGAGCCCGGCACCGAAGTGATGCGCTTTCCGCCGGTGATGAACCGCGGACAGTTGGAGAAATCCGGCTATCTGAAGAGTTTTCCCAATCTGCTTGGTTGCGTGTGCGGCCTGCATGGGACCGAGCGCGAAATCCACTCCGCCGTCAGCCGCTTCGATGCCGGCGGCGACTGGACAACGTCGCTCTCGCCCGCCGACCTCGTGCTCTCGCCGGCCGCCTGCTATCCGGTCTATCCGATTGCAGCAAGCCGAGGCCCGCTGCCGCAGGGCGGCTTGCGCTTCGACGTCGCGGCCGATTGCTTCCGCCGCGAGCCGTCCCGCCATCTCGACCGGCTGCAGTCGTTCCGGATGCGCGAATATGTCTGCATCGGAAGCCCCGATGACGTGTCCGATTTCCGCGAACGCTGGATGGTGCGCGCCCAGGCGATTGCGCGCGATCTTGGCGTGGCCTTCAAGGTCGATTACGCCAGTGATCCGTTCTTCGGCCGCGTCGGCCAGATGAAGGCCGTTAGCCAGAAGCAGCAATCGCTCAAATTCGAGCTGCTGATCCCGCTGCGTTCCGAGGAGCAGCCGACAGCCTGCATGAGCTTCAACTATCACCGCGACCATTTCGGTCTCACCTGGGACATCAAGGATGTCACGGGCGAACCCGCGCACACGGGATGCGTGGCATTCGGAATGGATCGTCTGGCGGTCGCCATGTTCCATACCCACGGCATCGATCTGGCGAAGTGGCCCGCCAGCGTGCGCGAGCTGCTCGGCCTTTAGCAACAGGCCGGGATCACGCCATCAGGCGTGGGCAAACTCCCAGTACAGCTTTCGGGCCCGGCTATAGAAAGGGCCCGGCTGCAGCGAGCGGTCGTCGATCCGGACGACCGGCGCGACCTTGGCAAAATTGCCGCTGGAGAAGATCTCGTCGGCGCCGACGAAATCAGCGTAGCTCAGGGTGGTCTCGACGATGGTGACGCCATCGCCGCGCAACAGATCGATCACCCGCTGCCGGGTGATGCCGTTGAGGAATGTTCCGTTCGGCACCGGCGTATAGACCACGCCATCCTTCGCCATGAACACGTTTGAGTTTCCGAACTCGGCGACATTGCCGAGCATGTCGAGCATCAGGCAATTGGTGAAGCCGCGGGTCTGCGCTTCGATCAGCGCGCGCGAATTGTTGGGATAGAGACACGCCGCCTTGGCGTCGACAGGCGCGGATTCCATGGTTGGCCGGCGAAACGGCGACAGCGTGATGGCGCTGCCTGACGGCGCCGGCATCGGCGCGACATACATGCACAGACACCAGTTGGTGGTTTCGGGATCGAACAGCACACCGCCGCCGCTGCCATTCTGGGCCCAATACATCGGGCGGATATAGAGTTCGGCGTTGGCATCAAAGCGGGCAATTCCCTCGCGCGCCAGTTCGAGCCAGGTTGCGGTATCGACGACGGGCTTCAGCTTGAAGTTGATCGCGGATTGATTGACCCGGGCACAGTGCCGGTCGAGATCCGGCGCCACGCCCTCGAAGGCCCGTGCCCCGTCGAAAACAGTCGAGCCCAACCAGGCCGCATGCGTGCGGGGGCCCATGATCGGCACATTGCCGTCATGCCAGTTACCCTCAAAGAAGGTCCAGGTCTGCGAGAAGTTAACGGGTGCTGTCGTCCGGGCCATCATCGCCATCCAAGCCGCGGCCGCGCGGTACCGCCACAATGATGCTACTATTGACCCGAATTTCTAAGGAATTCCTTTCGAGACGTACCTGCGCTCCGGAGCCGATATGCCGCTCGATCCCCTGGCAAAGCGTCTTCTCACGATGATGGCGGCGGCCTCGCCGGGCGACCGGTCGCGGCCAACCGCCCCTGACCGCCGTCAGGCGCTTGCCAAGCTGATGCAGTTCGCACGCGCCGACGTGCCGCCATTGGACGGGGTCGACGGATCGTTGCCCGGCCCGGCGGGGGAAATTCCTTACCGTCTGTATGGACCTTCAGGCGCCTCGCAGCCGCCCTTGCCGGGCTTCGTTTTCTTCCACGGCGGCGGCATGGTCGCCGGCAGCATCCAAACCCATGACCGGATCTGCGCGGCGCTCGCACAAATGACCGGGTGCCGTCTTGTGTCGGTCGATTACCGCCTCGCGCCCGAACACAAATTTCCAGCCGCCATCGAAGACGCGATCGCGGCCACCCGATGGGTGTCCGAGCAGGCCTCATCGCTCGGCATCGATGCGACAAGGCTCATCGTGGGTGGCGATTCCGCGGGCGCCACGCTCGCCGCGGTGGTTTGCCAGCAAGCGTTGCGAAACGCCGGGCCCCCTATCCTCTTGCAGTGCCTGATATGTCCTGTGCTCGACTTCGACGAAATATCGCCGTCGCGTCATGCCTTCGCTGAAAATCATCTCGTCGACAGGTCCATTCTCGAGGCCGACCTTGCCGATTATCTGCCCGACGGCGCCGACCCCGCCGATCCCAGAATTTCGCCGCTGCGGGCGACGGAATTAACCGGACTTCCGGCCGCGATCATTCATACCGCCGAGTTCGATCCGATGCGCGACGAAGGCAATGCCTATGCAAGAAAGCTGATGGCGGCTGGCGTGACGGTCGAGCACATCTGCCATGACGGCATGATTCATAACTTCCACGCCATGGGTGCTATTCTTCCCCAGGGGCGGCTGGTCCTGCTCGAGATCGGCGAACAGATCAGGCGTGCCGTCGGCTAACCGCCGCAGTTGAAATGAACGCCGCACGGCGATCAATGGTTTGGTGACCATTTGCGGAAATCAAAACGCTGGTCATGACGCGCGGCATTGCCGATCAATTGAGTCAAATTTTAATCAATTGGTTCGGGTTCGTTAGGGTTATTTCATCAATCTTTTCGCGAATTATTGCTGCCCTTACGGCCCCGCTTTAAAAAAGCAGCGGCGAATAAAACGCATGATGAAAATGCGTGACGCAACCGTAGAGGTGCTCAATGCGCAACGAAACAATTGCAATTCACGCCGGCTACGACCCCGATCCTGCGACCAAGTCGGTCGCCGTTCCGATCTATCAGACCGTCGCCTATGCCTTCGACAGCGCCGATCATGGCGCGGCCCTGTTCAACCTCGAGGCCGAAGGTTATCGCTACAGCCGGATTGCAAATCCGACCACCGCCGTTCTTGAAAAACGCGTCGCCGAACTCGAAGGTGGCGTCGGAGCACTCGCGGTCGCAACCGGACAGGCGGCGCTGCATTTCGCGCTGGTCAATCTGGCCGATACCGGCGGCAACATCGTATCGGTGCCGCAGCTCTACGGAACGACCCACACCCTGCTTGCCCACGTCTTGCCGCGCCAGGGCATCACCACGCGCTTTGCCGATAGCGACAAGGCGGACGCCATCGAGAAGCTGATCGACGACAATACCAAGGCTATCTTCGCAGAGACCATCGGCAATCCGGCCGGCAATGTCTGCGACATCGAGGCGCTGGCCAAGGTCGCTCATCGCCACGGCATCCCGCTGGTGGTCGACAACACGGTTGCAACCCCGATCCTGCTCAAGCCGTTCGATTACGGCGCCGACATCGCCGTTCACTCGCTGACCAAATTTCTTGGCGGCCACGGCACCACCCTCGGCGGCGCGATCGTCGACAGCGGCCGTTTTCCCTGGACCGAACACGCCCGCCGCTTTCCCGCCTTCAACGAGCCCGACGCCTCCTATCACGGACTGGTCTACACCAAGCAATTCGGCACCAGCGCCTACATTCAGCGCGCGCGCAGCGTCTATCAACGCACCATGGGATCCGTGCTGTCGCCGTTCAATGCCTTCCTGCTGCTGCAGGGTATCGAAACGGTGGCGTTGCGCATCGAACGGCATGTCGAGAACGCAGCCAAGGTCGCGAACTTCCTGCGCACGGATTCTCGCGTCGCCTGGGTCAATTATGCCGGCTTTCCCGACAGCCCTTATTATGCGCTGGTGCAGAAATACCTGAATGGTCACGCTTCATCGCTGTTTACATTCGGGATCAAAGGCGGCCTCGAAGCCGGCAAGACCTTCTACAACTCGCTGAAGCTGATCACGCGGCTCGTCAATATCGGCGACGCGAAATCCCTCGCCTGCCATCCCGCATCGACCACCCACCGCCAGATGTCTGCCGAAGAACAGCGCGTCGCCGGTGTGCTGCCGGAAACAATCCGGCTTTCGATCGGCATCGAACACTATTCCGACATCATCGAAGACATCGACCAGGCCCTCGCACAGGCCTGTTCGCGACATCAGCGGCTTGAGGCCGCGGAATAGCGCGGCCGGAGCCCGGGATGAGCATCCTGTTCGAGAAGCATCCGCTGACGGTCAGCCCCGCTCTGGCGCCCGGGCAGCCGCGTGCCGTCGGTGAATTCGATCGCGCTCAAAGCCCTGCCGATGCGGTCCTGACTATCGGCCTTATCAACAACATGCCGGACTCGGCGCTGCAGGCAACCGAGCGCCAGTTCATCCGACTTCTCGAAGCGGCCGCCGGCAACAACCGCATCCTTCTGCACTGCTTCTCGCTACCGTCCGTCAAGCGATCCCAGCCGGCGAAGTCGCGGGTCGATACGCAATACGCCGACATCGCCGATCTCGGTCACTTGAAGATCGATGGCCTGATCGTGACCGGCGCCGAGCCGAACGCCGCAACCCTTTCAGAGGAGCCATTCTGGCAAGACCTCGCCGGGATCATCGACTGGGCGGAAGCGAATACGCGTTCGACGATTTGGTCGTGCCTTGCCGCCCATGCCGCGGTCCTGCATCTCGACGGCATCGAGCGACACCGGCTCAATGCAAAATGCTCTGGCGTCTTTGACTGCACCAAGACCGGCGACCATTGGCTGACGGAAAATGTCGCCTCGCCGCTCAAGGTGTCGCATTCGCGGCTCAACGCAGTGCGCAATGGCGATCTCACGGCGCGGGGCTATCAGGTGCTGACCGAATCGCCGGAAGCCGGCGTTGACATGTTCGCCAAGCAGTTCCGCAGCCGTTTCATCTTCTTTCAAGGGCATCCGGAATACGACACCCTCTCTTTGCAGCGGGAATATCTGCGCGACATCACCCGCTTCATCGCGGGCGAACGGGATACCTATCCGGCCATCCCTTCCGGCTATTTCGATGTCGAGACCGAGGGCAGGCTTGTCTGCTTTCAGAAGCGGGCATGCGCCGAGCGCAAGCTGCCGCTGAGCGCCGAGCTTCCGGGCCTCAGACTTCGTCGCGATGTCGCCGCCGAGGCCGCACCGGTCGAAATCTTCCGCAACTGGCTCGGATATCTTTCCGATCGCACCACAGCGACGTTGCAGCCTGATTGACCGCGGTACGCGGTAATCGACGCCTGCGCCCGATTCCTACCGGCACTTCGCCCAACACCGGGCGATATCAAGTGACTGGCCGAATCAGGAATAGACCTGCCATGCTCCCTTTCCTGTTTTGATGCGTTTTCCTGGCGCGATGCGGTATATACGCGCCGGAAAACGCTCTCATCGGACGACAGAATTCGCATGTCTGCTCCCGCCGCCGCCTCCACCCATAGCGTCAGGTCCGACCTCGCGCCCAGGGCCCTCGCCGTGCTGAATTCCGTGTTCGGCTTGCCGGGCTTTCGGGGCGAGCAGGAAGCGATCATCAGGCATGTCACGAACGGCGGCAATTGCCTGGTGCTGATGCCGACCGGGGGCGGCAAGTCGCTGTGCTATCAATTGCCATCCCTCCTACGCCAGGGCTGCGGCATCGTGGTCTCGCCGCTGATCGCGCTGATGCGCGACCAGGTCGCGGGCCTGCTCGAGGCCGGTGTCAAGGCGGCGGTGTTGAATTCCACGCTGTCTTTCGACGAAGCCTCCGAGGTCGAGGCGCGGCTGCTCGCGGGTGATCTTGACCTGCTGTATATCGCGCCGGAGCGGCTGTTGACGCCGCGCTGCCTTGCTTTGCTGAGCCGTGCGCGGATCGCCCTGTTTGCGATCGACGAGGCGCATTGCGTGTCGCAATGGGGGCACGACTTTCGGCCGGAATATATCGGCCTGTCGGTGGTAGCCGAGCGTTTTCCTGACGTGCCGCGCATCGCGCTGACCGCCACGGCTGACGAGCTGACCCGCAAGGAGATCGCCGATCGCCTCCGGCTGGCCGACGCGCCGAGTTTTGTCGCCAGTTTCGACCGTCCGAATATCAAATATGAAATCGTCGACAAGCAAAACGCGCCGGCGCAATTGAAGGCCTTCATCGCCGAGCGCCACGCCGGCGATGCCGGCATCGTCTATTGCCTGTCGCGCGCCAAGGTCGAGGATACCGCCGCCGCGCTAACCAAGGCCGGCGTGACGGCGTTGCCTTATCATGCGGGACTCGACGCCAACTTGCGCGCCCGAAATCAGGATCGCTTCATCAACGAGGACGGTGTGGTGATCGTTGCCACGATCGCGTTCGGCATGGGCATCGACAAGCCCGATGTGCGTTTCGTCGCCCATCTCGATCTGCCGAAAAGCATCGAGGCCTATTATCAGGAGACCGGACGCGCGGGACGCGACGGCAAGCCGTCCAGCGCCTGGATGGCCTATGGCCTGTCCGACATCGTGCAGCAGCGGCGCATGATCGATGAGTCCGCCGGCGCGGAGGCATTCAAGCGGGTGTCGATCGGCAAGCTGGAGGCGCTGGTTGGTCTCGCCGAGACCACGAATTGCCGCCGCGCCCGCCTGCTCGGATATTTTGGTGAACATCCGAAAGCGGACAAATGCGGCAATTGCGACAACTGCCTGTCGCCGCCGCGACTCCGCGACGGCAAGGTGATCGCGCAAAAGCTGTTATCCTGCGCCTATCGCACCGGGCAGCGCTTCGGCGCCATGCATTTGATCGATGTGCTGATCGGCCGCTTGACCGAACGCGTCAAGCAATTCGGGCATGACAGGTTATCGGTGTTTGGCATCGGCCGCGAACTCAATGAAAAGCAATGGCGCGCCGTCATCCGTCAATTGGTGGCGCAGGACCATCTCCAGCCCGACACCGAAGCGTTTGGCGCGCTGAAGCTGACGGAGTCTGCGCGTGGGGTCTTGAAAGGCGAGACCGAGGTGATGCTGCGCGAGGAGACGCCGGGCTCTCGGGTGCGCGCCAGCCGAACCAAATCCAGGCGCGGCGATCTTGCGGCCCCGCCGGCGGCCGAAGGTGAAGCCGGCGATCCAAACCTGCTCGGCGCCCTTCGGGTGTGGCGTTCGCAGATCGCCCGCAAGCGCGGCGTGCCGGCCTATGTCGTGCTGCACGATTCGACTATCGACGGCATCGCGAACGCGCGACCGCGAACGCTCGAACAGCTCCGTGGCATCCCCGGCATCGGCGAAAAGAAGCTCGAGCATTACGGCGAAGAGCTGATTGCGCTGGTGAAGGCGGCCGTTGGGTGAGTGCGCGTAATCCCAAGCCCGAATGACGGCCTTGGGCTAAGCCTCTTATTTCTTTTCGCTCGCGCTCTGTTCGGTCGCTGTACAGGAAATCAGCAGGGTAAATGCCCTGGCATTTCGAGCGACGTCCGACGTCTTCAATTCATTTTTGCTGTCAGTGGTTTGGTACGGCACCACGCTGTTGTCCAGAAAATCTCTCAGCATGCCTGTTTTGATGGCGAAATTGATGTTCTCGGGTATGTCGCCCGTGGCCCTGGCAAATTTCAACGCGTTCAATTTTGCGGCCACCATCCCGACAACTTCGCCGCCGGAATCCAGAAGCGGTCCGCCGCTGTTGCCCGGCTGCACGGCCGCGCTGATTTGCAAATATCGGGTATCGTTCAGCACGCCGCTCAGCGAACTGACGATTCCCGTGGTTACCGTGAAATCGGACGTCAGCAGGCCGTGGTATGGATAGCCGATCGCTATCACGCTGTCGCCCGAATGGATTGCCTTGTCTCGAATAGTAGCAACCTCCTTGAACGAGCTCGGCGCCTGAAGCAAAGCAAGGTCGTTGGTTTCATCGCTTGAGACGAGCCGAAGTTTTACCGGAGCTTCGCCGCTTAGATTGCCCAGAATATCGCCACAACCCTCGACGACGTGTTGATTGGTCACGACGTGTCCGCTAACGCTGATCACAAAGCCGGTGCCGGTTTTATCGACGGTCTTGGGGGCCTTCTGCGGAGAGGAGCCTTGTTCTGGCGCGGCCGCGCCGAGAGGTTTTACCGGCTTCGGCGCGGCTGCCGTAAACTCTCCAGCCTTGGCAACGCCGACCTGCTTGACCGTTGTCACGCAGTTGACCAGCGTCGGCAAGAGCACTGACGTATTGGTCATTGCGAACTGGAAAAGCTGACCCTGCGCGAAAGCCGACATGGTCCTGGATTTTCGAAACTGCGTGATCAGCGCCGAGTTGTCAGGCATGTCCACCGCGACCAGGCTTCGACCGATGACGGCGGCCTGAACGTTGAACGGCTGTTGCCCATCGAAGGTCAGTATAATCGGAAAGTTCTGGCCGGGATTCAAACTCCAGCTCTCGCTGGAAAATCCCAACTTCCAGGACATGTTCGCATACTCCAAGCGGCCTGGTCC
>CAWFVT010000007.1:0-837477 GCA_963819325.1 uncultured Pseudomonadota bacterium | reverse complement strand
TTCCTAAGAAACGGCAGCACCTACTTTCGGCTCCAAGGGCTGGAGAACAAAGCCGAATGCCTTGGCACGCCGATGCAAATTGTTGACCACTCGCGTCCGGTAACGCGTCTCGTAGGACGAGGCCCCGGGATCGACATAGTCCATTCCGTATCGCACAGCATTGTAGAACAGAACTGCGATCTTGCGGGCCGTGGCGGTCACGGCCTTGGCCTTGCCGATGCGCGCTGAAAGCCGTCTATAAAAGGCGCCGAGCGCGGTGTCTGTACGACCCACGGTCACGGCAGCAAGGCGCAGAAGTGCTGCCGCCCGGCCGCCGGATCGGCGCGTTCGGGACGACAGCATTTTGCCGCCGGAGACCTTGTTGCTCGGCGCCAGTCCCAGCCAGGAGGTAAAATGCTTTGCACTTGGCCACGAGGAGAGGTCGTCGCCGCATTCAGCGATCAGCTTCAGCGAGAGGTAAGGACCGAGGCCGTCGATCGTGGTGATGTCCTTTCCGAGCAACGCGAACAGCGCCTCGCGGACGTCGAAAGCTAGAGCGTTCGCCTGATCGGTTCGATTCCGACGCCGCGAGGCCCGCGGCGCTGGTCCATGGCCATGACCGCGATGGATGCTCAGTTCCTTCAACACGGCTTCGATCCGGGCGTCGCAGGCAGATGCCTTCTCGTGGTAGGCGTCGTAAAGCGCAAGTGCCTGCTCGAGCGCAAACAGATGCTCGGCGCGGTAGCTTCCGGTGAGCGCCTTCGCGATCGTCTCGGCGCTGGAGTGGCAACTGTAATGGCGCAAGCACGCCAGCGCCTCAGGATCGCGCTCGCCGGCAAGGATCGCGCGTATGATACGCAGGCCGGTCGCGCCGGTGATGTCGGCGACGACGTGGTGCAGCTGAAGATTCATCTCCGTCAAGGCCTTCTGCATATGCTGGATGTGTGAGGCCGCGTACTCCAGCAGACGCTCGCGCTGACGCACGTAGGCTCGCAGCTCGGCAATCTGCCCTTTGGGCCGAAAGCTGGCCCGCAGCAACCCGAATGAATGGAGCCGCTGCAGCCATTGCGCATCGCTGACATCGGTCTTGCGCCCCGGCACGTGCTTGGCATCGCGCGCGTTGACAAGAAACACGGTAAACCCCCGGGCATCGAGAAGCTCGAAAATCGGAATCCAGTAGACGCTGGTCGATTCCATGACGACGGTTTCGACGCCGCATTCAGTAAACCAGTCGACCAGCCGATGCAGATCGGCCGTGAAGGTACCGAAGCTGCGGACTGGCTCCGGTGCACGATCTGCCCTCACGGCAGCCATGTGCATAGTCGCTCCGACGTCGATGGCAGCCGCGTTCGGATGCACCATCGGCATCTTACCACCGTTCCTCGACTTCGATCTTCTGGGGTTCATCTCCAATCCTCCTGCTGACGGCGGCGGAAGGGCTGGGCTGCGCTATTGGTCAAATTCCTAAACGGGATCGCCGGATGGCGTCACCACTCTCAAGTGCGCAACAACCCATGGACCATGTTTTTTAACGGGGTCACGTGCCACCAAAATCGTATCGGCCGCTCCCTTCCGGTCGGCAATGTAGCGCCGGCCGTTTCTATCCCACAGGGGGAGCGCAGCGCCGGGCATAGTTTCCTAAGAAACGGCAGCACCTACTTTCGGCTCCAAGGGCTGGAGAACAAAGCCGAATGCCTTGGCACGCCGATGCAAATTGTTGACCACTCGCGTCCGGTAACGCGTCTCGTAGGACGAGGCCCCGGGATCGACATAGTCCATTCCGTATCGCACAGCATTGTAGAACAGAACTGCGATCTTGCGGGCCGTGGCGGTCACGGCCTTGGCCTTGCCGATGCGCGCTGAAAGCCGTCTATAAAAGGCGCCGAGCGCGGTGTCTGTACGACCCACGGTCACGGCAGCAAGGCGCAGAAGTGCTGCCGCCCGGCCGCCGGATCGGCGCGTTCGGGACGACAGCATTTTGCCGCCGGAGACCTTATTGCTCGGCGCCAGTCCCAGCCAGGAGGTAAAATGCTTTGCACTTGGCCACGAGGAGAGGTCGTCGCCGCATTCAGCGATCAGCTTCAGCGAGAGGTAAGGACCGAGGCCGTCGATGGTGGTAATGTCCTTTCCGAGCAACGCGAACAGCGCCTCGCGGACGTCGAAAGCTAGAGCGTTCGCCTGATCGGTTCGATTCCGACGCCGCGAGGCCCGCGGCGCTGGTCCATGGCCATGACCGCGATGGATGCTCAGTTCCTTCAATACGGCTTCGATCCGGGCGTCGCAGGCAGATGCCTTCTCGTGGTAGGCGTCGTAAAGCGCAAGTGCCTGCTCGAGCGCAAACAGATGCTCGGCGCGGTAGCTTCCAGTGAGCGCCTTCGCGATCATCTCGGCGCTGGAGTGGCAACTGTAATGGCGCAAGCACGCCAGCGCCTCAGGATCGCGCTCGCCGGCAAGGATCGCCCGTATGATACGCAGGCCGGTCGCGCCGGTGATGTCGGCGACGACGTGGTGCAGCTGAAAATTCATCTCCGTCAAGGCCTTCTGCATGTGCTGGATGTGTGAGGCCGCGTACTCCAGCAGACGCTCGCGCTGACGCACGTAGGCTCGCAACTCGGCAATCTGCCCTTTGGGCCGAAAGCTGGCCCGCAGCAACCCGAATGAATGGAGCCGCTGCAGCCATTGCGCATCGCTGACATCGGTCTTGCGCCCCGGCACGTGCTTGGCATCGCGCGCGTTGACAAGAAACACGGTAAACCCCCGGGCATCGAGAAGCTCGAAAATCGGAATCCAGTAGACGCTGGTCGATTCCATGACGACGGTTTCGACGCCGCATTCAGTAAACCAGTCGACCAGCCGATGCAGATCGGCCGTGAAGGTACCGAAGCTGCGGACTGGCTCCTGTGCACGATCTGCCCTCACGGCAGCCATGTGCATAGTCGCTCCGACGTCGATGGCAGCCGCGTTCGGATGCACCATCGGCATCTTACCACCGTTCCTCGACTTCGATCTTCTGGGGTTCATCTCCAATCCTCCTGCTGACGGCGGCGGAAGGGCTGGGCTGCGCTATTGGTCAGATTCCTAAACGGGATCGCCGGATGGCGTCACCACTCTCAAGTGCGCAACAACCCATGGACCATGT
Source organism: uncultured Pseudomonadota bacterium (assembly GCA_963819325.1). GTDB lineage: Bacteria > Pseudomonadota > Alphaproteobacteria > Rhizobiales > Xanthobacteraceae > Bradyrhizobium. The sequence continues at coordinate 834,359 of CAWFVT010000007.1, read as the reverse complement.
TTTTTAACGGGGTCACGTGCCACCAAAATCGTATCGGCCGCTCCCTTCCGGTCGGCAATGTAGCGCCGGCCGTTTCTATCCCACAGGGGGAGCGCAGCGCCGGGCATAGTTTCCTAAGAAACGGCAGCACCTACTTTCGGCTCCAAGGGCTGGAGAACAAAGCCGAATGCCTTGGCACGCCGATGCAAATTGTTGACCACTCGCGTCCGGTAACGCGTCTCGTAGGACGAGGCCCCGGGATCGACATAGTCCATTCCGTATCGCACAGCATTGTAGAACAGAACTGCGATCTTGCGGGCCGTGGCGGTCACGGCCTTGGCCTTGCCGATGCGCGCTGAAAGCCGTCTATAAAAGGCGCCGAGCGCGGTGTCTGTACGACCCACGGTCACGGCAGCAAGGCGCAGAAGTGCTGCCGCCCGGCCGCCGGATCGGCGCGTTCGGGACGACAGCATTTTGCCGCCGGAGACCTTATTGCTCGGCGCCAGTCCCAGCCAGGAGGTAAAATGCTTTGCACTTGGCCACGAGGAGAGGTCGTCGCCGCATTCAGCGATCAGCTTCAGCGAGAGGTAAGGACCGAGGCCGTCGATGGTGGTAATGTCCTTTCCGAGCAACGCGAACAGCGCCTCGCGGACGTCGAAAGCTAGAGCGTTCGCCTGATCGGTTCGATTCCGACGCCGCGAGGCCCGCGGCGCTGGTCCATGGCCATGACCGCGATGGATGCTCAGTTCCTTCAATACGGCTTCGATCCGGGCGTCGCAGGCAGATGCCTTCTCGTGGTAGGCGTCGTAAAGCGCAAGTGCCTGCTCGAGCGCAAACAGATGCTCGGCGCGGTAGCTTCCAGTGAGCGCCTTCGCGATCATCTCGGCGCTGGAGTGGCAACTGTAATGGCGCAAGCACGCCAGCGCCTCAGGATCGCGCTCGCCGGCAAGGATCGCCCGTATGATACGCAGGCCGGTCGCGCCGGTGATGTCGGCGACGACGTGGTGCAGCTGAAGATTCATCTCCGTCAAGGCCTTCTGCATGTGCTGGATGTGTGAGGCCGCGTACTCCAGCAGACGCTCGCGCTGACGCACGTAGGCTCGCAACTCGGCAATCTGCCCTTTGGGCCGAAAGCTGGCCCGCAGCAACCCGAATGAATGGAGCCGCTGCAGCCATTGCGCATCGCTGACATCGGTCTTGCGCCCCGGCACGTGCTTGGCATCGCGCGCGTTGACAAGAAACACGGTAAACCCCCGGGCATCGAGAAGCTCGAAAATCGGAATCCAGTAGACGCTGGTCGATTCCATGACGACGGTTTCGACGCCGCATTCAGTAAACCAGTCGACCAGCCGATGCAGATCGGCCGTGAAGGTACCGAAGCTGCGGACTGGCTCCTGTGCACGATCTGCCCTCACGGCAGCCATGTGCATAGTCGCTCCGACGTCGATGGCAGCCGCGTTCGGATGCACCATCGGCATCTTACCACCGTTCCTCGACTTCGATCTTCTGGGGTTCATCTCCAATCCTCCTGCTGACGGCGGCGGAAGGGCTGGGCTGCGCTATTGGTCAGATTCCTAAACGGGATCGCCGGATGGCGTCACCACTCTCAAGTGCGCAACAACCCATGGACCATGTTTTTTAACGGGGTCACGTGCCACCAAAATCGTATCGGCCGCTCCCTTCCGGTCGGCAATGTAGCGCCGGCCGTTTCTATCCCACAGGGGGAGCGCAGCGCCGGGCATAGTTTTTTAACGACCGGGTTCCGCGCCGTTGCGCGGCCGTTCCGACGCTCCTATGGTCGAAAAACGGGGGATTGCGGCGGTTTGCCGCACTGAAAGACGGATGGATCATGCGTCGGGTCATCGTGATTGCCGCAGCAGGACTGAGCCTTGCCGGCTGCGGCTCGCTGTCGTGGGACGCCTTCAAATCGACGCCACCCCCCGTGCAGATTCAGCTGGAATCGACGCCGCCGGGCGCCGATGCCCGTACCTCCCTCGGACCGGGTTGCACGACGCCCTGCTCGGTCAACATCCCGACGCCCGAGGGGAGCGATTTCACCGTCACCTACACCATGGACAAGTTCCAGCCGGCCACCGTCCCGGCACATGTGATCCGTGGCGATGGATCGGCCAGGATCGATCCCAATCCGATCGTCGCCGAACTTCAGCGCATCGGCCCGCCGCCGAAGCCGGCCCGCAAGAAAATGCACCGGCCGAGACCCAAAGCGCCCAAGGCTGCCGCGGCCCCAGCCGCCGCGGAATCGCCGTTCCCCAACCCGGCGCCAGCGGCTGCTCCGGCTCCGGCGGCCGCACCGCCTCCGCCGCCGCCCGCCCGCTGATTGCTTGCACTGCACCACGACTGCACCCCAACAAAGGTGCCGATTGTGCGCGCGTAGCAACATGCCTACATTGTGCTCGCGCGCGGCGTTCACTGACATCACGGCCGCCGCGTCGAAAGGCACATTTGAATGAACGGCGCTTTGCTTACCCCTGCCCGTCCGATGACCGATCCGTTTGGCCGGTCGATCAGCTATTTGCGGGTATCGGTCACGGACCGCTGCGATCTGCGTTGTCTTTATTGCATGTCGGAAGACATGACCTTTCTGCCCAAGGCCGATCTCTTGACGCTCGAGGAGCTCGATCGGCTGTGTTCGGCATTCATCGCCAAGGGCGTACGAAAACTGCGGCTCACCGGCGGCGAACCGCTGGTCCGGCGCAATGTGATGTCGCTGGTGCGCTCGCTGTCGCGCCACCTCGGCACCGGCGCGCTGAATGAACTGACGCTGACCACCAACGGCTCGCAGCTTTCGCGCTTCGCTGGCGAGTTGCGGGACTGCGGGGTCCGCCGCATCAACGTCTCGCTGGACACGCTCGATCCCGCGAAGTTCAAGGCCATCACCCGCTGGGGCGATCTCGACAAGGTGCTGGATGGCATCGAGGCGGCGCGCAGCGCGGGTCTTGCCGTGAAGATCAATGCGGTAGCGCTGAAGAACACCAACGAGGACGAGATTCCGTCGCTGATGGAATGGGCGCATGGCAAGGGCATGGCGCTGACGCTGATCGAGGTGATGCCGATGGGCGATATCGGCGAAGGCCGTATCGACCAGTATGTGCCGCTGTCACTGCTGCGCGCACGGCTCGGCCAGCAATACACCCTGACCGACCTTGCCGACGACACCGGCGGGCCTGCACGTTATGTGCATGTCAGCGAGACCGGCGGCAAGCTCGGCTTCATCACGCCGATGACCCATAACTTTTGCGAGTCGTGCAACCGGGTGCGGATCACCTGTACCGGCACGCTGCATACCTGTCTCGGCCATGAGGATGCCTCCGATTTGCGCAAGCCGCTGCGGGCCTCCGCCGACGACCAGTTGCTCGGCGAGGCGATCGATCGGGCGATCGGATTGAAGCCGAAGGGCCATGACTTCATCATCGATCGCCGGCACAACCGCCCGAGCGTCAGCCGCCATATGAGCGTCACCGGCGGTTGAAATCCGGCATTGAAGTACCTGGCCGCGCCACCCCTCGCCGCTGCGCGCGTATCGCCCATTTTCCAATTGACGGCACCATGACGCGCTGGAATGGTGCGGCTGCTTCATGCTAGCCCGGCTGGATGAGCCGCTGCGCCCGATGGGTGCGGTCAAGACGGCGGAGGCAATAACGGGGGGACTATCGTTGCAATCGCTCCTGCGGATGAGCCGCGCCACGCCGCGCGGCGATCAAGCGATCCTCGACGCGTTCGGCCTGCCCTGATGCCGACCGCCGGGGAAAACACGATGCGCCCATTGCTGGCGATCAGCGCCGCCATCGACGGGGTCAATGAGAAGATCGGCTATTTCTGCAATTTCCTGGTGCTCGCCGCCTGCATCGTCAGCGCCGGCAATGCCATGATCCGCTATGCGTTCGGTTACAGCTCGAACGGCTGGCTTGAACTGCAGTGGTACATGTTCGCCATCCTGGTGATGTTCGGCGCATCCTACACCTTCAAACGCAACGAGCATGTCCGGGTCGAGATCTTCTATCTGTTTCTCTCCGAACGCGGCCAGCTCTGGCTCGATCTGATCGGCACGCTGTTCTTCCTGATCCCGGCCTGCCTGCTGCTCAGCTACCTGTCGTGGCCGTTCTTCCATCAGGCCTACGCCGTCGGCGAAATGTCCGGCAATGCCGGCGGCCTGATCCGCTGGCCGATCAAATTCGTGATCCCCTCCGGCTTCGTGATGCTGGCGCTGCAAGGCGTCTCGGAGGTCATCAAGCGCATCGCGGCCCTTCGGGGCCAGGTCACGATCGAGGCGAAGTACGAAAGACCGACGCAATGATCACGCTGGGAATGATGCCGCCGATGATGTTCGGCGGCCTGGTTCTGGCGATGCTGATCGGCTTCCCGGTGGCGTTTACGCTGGCCGCCGTCGGGTTGTCGTTCGGGTTTCTCGCCATTCATCTCGGCTTCTTTGACCTGAATTTCCTGCAGGCGATACCGGGCCGGGTATTCGGCAGCGTTCTTTCCAACGAATTGTTGCTCGCGATTCCGTTTTTCACCTTCATGGGTGCGATCCTGGAACGATGCGGTCTGGCCGAAGACATGCTGGATTCGATGGGGCAGCTGTTCGGCCCGATCCGCGGCGGCCTCGGCTATTCGGTGATCCTGGTCGGCTTCATCCTCGGCGCCATCACCGGCACGGTGGCGGCACAGGTGATCGCGATGGCGCTGATCTCGATGCCGGTGATGATCCGCTATGGCTACAACATCCGTTACATCACCGGCGTGCTGGCGGCTTCCGGCACCATCACGCAACTGGTGCCGCCGTCGCTGGTGTTGATCGTGCTGGCCGACCAGCTCGGCAAGTCGGTCGGCGATATGTATCTGGGCGCCTGGGGCCCGTCGGTGTTCCAGATATTCCTGTTCGCGGGCTATACGTTCTTGCTTAGCATCTTCAAGCCGGATCATGTGCCGGCAGTGCCGAAGACGGCGCTGACGCTGACCGGATGGCCGCTGTGGCGCAAATGTCTGATTGGCATCATCCCGTCGGCGGTGCTGATCTTTGTCGTGCTCGGCACCATGATGATGGGCCTGGCAACGCCCACCGAGGCCGGCGCCATGGGCGCGGTCGGCGCCATCGTGCTGGCCGCGATCCACGCCAAGGACTTCAGCACCACCGGCCGCAAGGTCCTGATCGTCGGCGTGATCGCCGGCGGCATCGGCACCATGGTCGGCATCTTCCTCACAGAGGGCATCATCTTCAAGACCGCCTTCGCCATCACCTACTTCGCCGTGGTGTGGATCTGCCTCGAGGCGGTTCGGATTCCCGAGCTGCGCAACCTGATCAAGCAGGGCTATGAGACCACCATGCGCATCACCACCATGGTGGTGTTCATTCTGATCGGATCGACCTGTTTCTCGGTGGTGTTCCTCGGCGTTTCCGGCGGCGTGTGGCTGGAGCATCTCTTGACGTCACTGCCCGGCGGCGCCTGGGGCTTTCTCATCTTCATCAACCTGTTCATCTTCTTCCTGGCGTTCTTTCTGGACTTCTTCGAAATCGCCTTCATCATCCTGCCGATGATCGCGCCGATCGCGCAGAAGATCCTGGCGCCGGTCGTCGGTGCCGATGCCGCGCTGATCTGGTTCGGCGTCATGCTCTGCGTCAACATGCAGACCTCGTTCATGCATCCGCCGTTCGGCTTCGCGCTGTTCTATCTGCGCGGCGTGGCGCCGAAGGAGGTCAAGAGCTCCGACATCTATTGGGGCGCGCTACCCTGGGTCGGATTGCAGGTGATCATGGTGGTGCTGGTGATCGCGTTCCCGATCACGGTGACCGGCCTGCTCGACAAGCCCGTCAACGTCGATCTGAACAAGATCAAGATCGAGGTGCCGCAAGTCGAACTCCCGCCGCTGGATTTCGGTCCGCCGGCCAAGCCCTGACAATCGGTACTGCCGCAAATAAGAACCCCGGAGCTTTGGCCGGGGTATCTCGCTAGATGGTGGTTTCTGGGCGGCGGAGTGATTCGAATGGTGTCCTATTTTTTTTGCACGACGCCAGAAAATGAGCCAGCCCGGAGTGATTGCCCCTCGCCACAATACTGCAGCGGGTATATACACTTTGTTACAACCCAACTCGAGCAGCGGACGTCAGCAAATGCCAGATGCACCGAAGTACCAGAACGTTGGAAACGTTGGAGCGATGGGAGACAATGCACGCTCCGACAACAACACCTTCGTACAAACTAGGCCGGCCAGCGCAATCGACCTTGGTCAACTCGCTATCGAGCTGGGGCGCATACTAACGGAAATGAAGAAAAGGTCTGATCTCAGCGCCACTCATGATGCTGAAATCAAAACGATTACTCAAGCAGAAACGGCCGCCGAATCCGGCGACAAGTCGAAGGCTCTAGAAGTCCTGAAAGGAGCCGGAAAATGGACGTTGGAGGTCGCGAAGTCTGTTACGGCCGGGATCGTCAACGACTAGATGGCACGGACTGTTGGTTTGCAACTGCGGTGACCGGGTCTCAATGTGCTGGCGGAATTCCCCTGCTGCTTCCAGATACCTTCATACGAGAAAGTGCCATTGAGTGGGACGACACAGTAGATGTCGTCGGTACTGTTCGATTTCTACAAGATGCTAAATTGGACGATGTGGCGGCGTACGTACATCACGCTAGCCCAGTGATTATCTTTGTCGAGGAGATTAAGAGGTATTCGTCACGGAAGCGATCGCAGGGGCACATTACGATTACACCCGTCGCTCTTTTTGACTTGTCGTCGGGCAGTCTGGATGATCAAAACAGGCGAGGCTCCGACTTTGGGTACACATTCGTCCAGTCGAATACAGATGCTCGTCACTTGGCTGATGCGGCAGACTGGATTGGGTTGTATGCAAAAAAATACGGCGGCAAAGTTCTTACGAACTTTGATGAGCGCTCTCCAATACTCGCGGATGCCCCGCTTAGTTATCAGCGCCTCGTGAATAAAACCTACGACCGGACAATTATCACTAACCTACATTTGGAAAAATTGGCGGACCGCATCGACTCGGTTAAGACCGAGTACACGAACTACGGTCAGGTTGGCGCAATGGGAGAGGCCGCTAGGTCCGACGGCAATAAATGGTGGCGCAGCGAGGATACCGGCAAGAAGTGAAATTCGAGCGGGGCCAGCGATGCGGCTTCCTTGAGGTCAAAGCTCGGGCTCGCCAAGGGCAGCGAGCCGTTCGACATGCCGCACGGTGGAGATGAAATCGGCCTCACCGTCGCCCTGCGCGATCAGCGCCGCATAGGTTTCGCGCACTTGGGCAGCGAGTTGCAGCGGCACGCCGACCGCGCGACCGGCGGCCAGGATCAGATCGAGGTCCTTGGCCATCTGGCGGCAGGAAAACGTGGATTCGAAATCCCGGTTGCGTAGCGGCACGGTCTTGTACTTTACCATCGGCGAAGCGATGGCGCTGTCGTCGAACACGTTAAGAATGTCCTGCCAGGCGATGCCGCCCTTGCGGGCCAGAGCGAGGCTTTCCGCCATCATGACAGCAGATGCGGCGATCATCAGGTTGACCGCGAGCTTGGCGTAGCGCGCTTCCTCGCGCGAGCCGAGATAGGCCTGGGCCCGGGTAAATGTCGCGAGCAGCGGCTTGACCGTATCGAACGCTTGGCGCGGGCCCGACACGAAGCAGGTCAGGGCTCCGGTGTGAACGATGCTCGCGTTTCCGGATACCGGCGCGCGCAGATAGGCGACCTCGCGCGCGCCGGCGGCAACAGCGACCTCGGCTGAAACTTCCGCGCTCACGGTGCTGGTTTCGATCAGGATCGACTTCGGCGCCATCGCCTGAACGATCCCCTGCGGACCGAGCATCACCGCGCGCAACGCCGTATCATCCGGCAGGGAGGTGATGGCGAGCGGCCTTCCGCCGACGGCCTCGGTTGCCGATCCGGCGATGGAAATGCCCTGGCCGCGGGCCGCAACAGACTGCGTCTCGCTCCGATCATAAGCCAACACGGCGTATCCCGCCTTGGCGAGCAATGCCGACATCGGCAAGCCCATCTTGCCGAGCCCGATGAAGGCGACGTTGTTGGAAGCCAATGTCATGACTGTCTTGTTCTCGCGTCTGGCTGCCTAGCCGGCGTAGAGCGCCGCTGCGAACACGATCACAACGCCCTTGAGGATGATCTGCACCTGGATCGGCAATCCGAAGAGCAACACTTCGTTGGCGGCCACCATGATGGTGGCAGCACCTGCCAGCGCGCCGGCAATCGAACCGCGGCCGCCTTTGAGGGAAACTCCGCCGATCACGCATGCTACGATCGAGTTCGAGCTCATATCCCTGCCCGACCCAATTATCGACCAGCCCGACATAGCCACTCAGAATGAGACCGGCGGCGCCCGCAAGACAACTCGAGATCACGTAGCATGCAATCGTGACCGCATCCGTCCGGATCCCCAGCAGATGCCCGGTCACGGGATTGCCGCCGACGATAAAAATGCGCCGGCCAAAAGCTGAACGCTGCAGCACCATCCCAAAAAATGCAGCCACGATCAGCAGAATGATGCAGTTATACGGAATGCCAACTATTTTGCCGGAGCCGAGGGTGCGAAAAAACGGCGGCACATTGCCGGACGGTGCGCCTTGCGTGTAGGCAAACCGAAAGCCTTGCAGCAGGATCATGGTCGCCAGCGTCGCCAGGAAGGGCGACACGCCGCGCTTCGCAACCAGTAAGCCGTTGATCAGGCCGACGCAGATGCTGGTGCCCGCTACCGCGGCGACGATCAAGGCAACGTCGTCGTTCGAACCGGAAAAGCCGGTCGCAATCACGGCCGCTGTCGCCATCATGGAGGCGACCGACAGATCGAGGCCGCGGACGATCATGACAAAGGTCTGGCCAATCGCCACGATGCCGAGCGGCGCGATCTGCAACAGCAGGTTGGAGACATTGCCGGCACTCAGAAAGCTGGCGGAGACGACGCCGCCGATCAGAATGAGAGCCGGCAATATCAGAAATATGCCCAACCCGGAGAGCCGCGCTCGCAAGCGTGGCGAAGATTCGCGACTTGCCGCCGTCTCGAGAGGCTCTGTCGCCGCGCTCACACCGTCCTCCGGCGATCCATATACACCGACACCGCCAGAATGATGATCAGGGCCTGTGCGATCAACTGATAATGTTTCGACACATCCATGAAATTCAGCAAATTGTTGACGAGCGAGATGAGATAAGCTCCGAACAGCGTGCCGATAACGCCGCCTCGCCCGCCGCTGAGCGCGGTTCCACCGAGAATGACGGGCGTGATCGAAGTCAGGGTGTAGTTGACGCCGGTATAAGGCTGGCCGGCCCCGAAGCGGGCGACCAGATACAGCCCGGTCGCGGCGCAGCAGAATCCGGAAGCTCCGTAGACCAGCAGCAGAACCTGGCTTCGACGCAACCCGGCGAGACGGGCGGCGTCATCATCGTCACCCACTGCATAGATCTGGCGTCCGAGCGGCAAATATCTGAGAACGAGGGCGATCAGGATGCAGAGGACAACCGCGATCGTCGCGCCAACCGGAAGGCCGGCGATGCGGCCATAGGCCAGGAAATTGAAACTGCGAGGCACCTTGCCGACGGGGCCCATCGCGTAGAACAGCGTCGTGCCCTGCAGAATCGCGCTCATGCCGAGCGTGACGATCAAGGGATGTATTCGCAAGACGATGACGAGTGCCGCGTTGAGCAGGCCGATGAGGGTCCCCAGGGCCAGCACGGCCAGAACCACGGGAATGACGCGGTTGGGATCTCCGTTGATCAGTCCGGATGTCAGGCAGGACGTGAGACTGATCAGGGAGCCGACCGACAAATCAATTCCGCCGGTCAGGATGACCAGCGTCTGACCCAGGCTGACCAGGGCCAGATCCGTCGATTGCTCATAGACGTTCACGATATTGCCAAGCGACAGGAAGCGATCCGTCAATGCTGCGCCCAGCGCGCATACGACGGCGATCAGCGCAACGACACCGAGGAGTCCGCTGTGGTTACGCAAGGCCGGAAAGGCAGCCGCTGCGGCCGTCATGCGGGCGCCGCGATTCGCTCGGTCGTTGCCAGATTCATGATGCCTTCCTCGGTCACATCAGTTCCATCGAGTTCGCCGCTGACTTGCCCTTCACGCATGACGATCACCCGGTCGGCCATCCCGACGATTTCGGTCAGTTCGGAACTGATCATCACAATAGCCAGGCCTTGCTCCGCAAGCTCACGCAGGATTCGATAGATCTCTGCCTTGGCCCCGATATCGACACCGCGGGTCGGTTCGTCGACGATCAGGACGGTGCGGCATAGTCTGGCCCAGCGGGCGACGAGGACCTTCTGCTGGTTTCCGCCGGACATGGTGGCGACCGGAGTCGCAGGGCCACGACAGGCGATGCGGTAGCGGGTTATCTCCTGCTCGGCGATTGTCGTTTCGAGGTCTTTGTCGATCAGAAAACCCTTGGTGACCTCGTTCAGCGCGGGGCCGGTGATGTTTGCCGCGATATCGAGGTGCATCGCGAGGCCTTGCGACTTGCGATCCTCGGTAACCAGACCCATGCCAAGCCTGATGGCCCTGGAGGGCGACATGGATGTGAAGCGGTGGCCTTCGAGATAGAGCGCGCCACTCGAAATCGGCAGGACCCCGAACAGCCCAAAAGCGAGCTCCGAGCGTCCGGCGCCGACCATGCCGGCCAACCCGACAATTTCGCCTGGCCTTACTTCGATCGACACATCGCGAACAAGGTTTGCGATCGATAACCGCTCGGTACGCAGGACAGGCGGTCCCGACGCCGCAGAACGACGTTTCGGCGGAAACAGATCGCCGAGCTTGCGGCCAACCATCATCGAGATCAGGCTTTCGCGGTTGACCTTTGCGACCTCCGTGGTGGCGACAAGTTCGCCGTCCTTTAGAACCGTCACGCGGTCGCACAGCGCGAATACCTCCTCCAGGCGATGCGAAATAAACACGATTGAAATGCCTTCGGCGCGCAGCCGGCGCAACCGATCGAACAAGATCGTCACCTCGCGTCCGGCGATCACCGCTGTCGGCTCGTCGAGCACCAGCAGTTTAACCCGATGCACCAACGCTCTTACAATCTCGATCATCTGCTTGTCGGCGACCGACAACGATCCAACGCTGGCGGACGGGTCGATCGAGACACCCAGTCGTTCCAGTAGTTCCTTCGCTTCGCGGCGCATCCCTGCATGGTCGACGGTGCCCAGCCGCGTACGCCGCTCACGCCCGACGAATATGTTGTCGGTCACCGATAGCTGCGGGAACAGAACGAATTCCTGGTAGACGACATGGATTCCGCGCCGGTTGGCGTCGCGCGGCGACGACCAGCGGACGCGCTCGCCTTCGAGGAAAATCCCGCCCCGGTCCGGCGCATAGGCGCCGGCGACGATCTTGATGAGTGTCGACTTGCCGGCGCCGTTCTCGCCCAGCAGGCCGTGGATTTCTCCAGGCCGCACCTCGAAGCCCACGCCGTTCAAAGCTCGGACACCGGGGAAGCTCTTGGAAATGCCTTCTAGCCTGAGCATGCTCAACCAGTTCGCATCGGTCATGGAGAACCATGACCCCCGGTGGTTCCGTCTCCCAGTCAGTGCGGGAAGTCGATCTTGAACGTGGTGGGATTGTATCCCGGTCCCATGCCTCCCGATACCAGCATATCGTCCGGACCATCGGGCACGACGTGCTGTTCCACATACATGTCGGGATGCGGAATCGAGGCCGTCTCGTCGCCGTGGGTGAGCACGACGTTGCTGTTGATCGTATAGGTGCAAGGAACGGCGGCGCCGGACAGCACCTGCAGCGCGACATCCAGCGCCGCTCCCATCATCGCAGGCGGATAGTCGATGTCCAGCAGCGGGAACTTGTTCTTGATCGCCATCTTCATCGGGCCGTTCATGTCGGCGGAGGTGATCGGTGGGATCTCGCTGCCCTTCCAGCCTGCATCCAGAAATGCCTCGATCGCACCGGGCACCTGCAATCCGTGCGGCGCGAACACTGCGTTGATGTTGTGACCGTGTTTGGCGATCATCGCCTGCATCACCTGCTTGCCCTTCACCGGGCTCCAGTCCGAGTAAACGGTATCCAGAATCTTGATGCCCGGATAGGCGCCGAAAACCTGCATCGCCGGCTTGACCCTGTTCTCGTTCGGACTCGATCCGGCCTGGCCGCCCAGGATGATCACGTTACCCTTGCCGTGCAGCTTCTCGACGATCCACTGCGCAAACAGCCGGCCCATCATCGAGTCGGAGGCGGTGACGAAGGTGACAAAATTGTCGGAATCGACGCGACGGTCCACCATCACGACCGGGATGCCCCGCTCGGCAACTTGCGTGACAGCGGGATCGAGCGCCTGCGAGGTATTGGCGCTGACGATCAAAAGATCGACGCCGCGCGATACTAGATCCTGAATATCGGCAATCTGCTTGGCGTCGTCATGTCCGGCGTCGGTAATCAGGAGCTTCTTGACGACGTCGGCGTGATCATGCGCGGCCTTCTCCAGCGAGTGGAGCCCGACCACGCGCCAGCTGTCGCCGAGGCCGGCGTTGGAGAAGCCGATCACATAGGGAGGCGCCTTCTTGAACTTGGAGGTGTCGCGAATGCAGACGTCGAGCGCGGGATTGAACAGGAATGTGCGCGGGGCGCCGGTATATTGCGCGTGGGCCGCCGTCGAAACACCGCCGGCAAGGGATGTCGCGACCGCCAGGCAGGCGAACTTCGTCCAGATCGTCATGTTTATCCTCCCTTGAAATTCAAACGCAATCTTGGCGATTGCAAATTCTTGTGTTCGGTTCGGCATGTGTCTCGGTTGCCCATGCCGGCGGCAATCTTAGAGAGCAGCAGAAACCAGTATCTTCAGCTTGTCGTTGTCGCGGCCTGTCAATACGTCGAAGCCTTTGGCAACGACGTCTTCGGCGCGAATGCGGCCATTGATGATTTTCGAGATCGGCAGCTTGCCTGATGCGACGAGGTCGATGATGCGCGGCCATATCGTGATCGGGTAACACCAGGTCGCTTCGATGGTGATGTCCTTTAGCGCCCACAACATCGGGTCCGTCGAGGCCTTGCCGACATGCAGGCCGGCCTGGACCACCGTGCCGCGACGGCGGACCGCCTCGACGCAGGTGTTCAGGGCGCTCTCATTGCCGACGCACTCGATGGCGACGTCGACGCCGACATTCTCTTCGGTCTGCTGCTTGACGAGAGCGACGACGTCAGCGGATCGGGGATCATAGACCCCGGCGCAGATGCCCCAGCTCTCGATGGTCTGCCGCCGCGTGGCATTGGGTTCGGAAACGAAGATCTTGGCAGCGCCGGCGGCATGTGCGCACAGGATCGTCAGCGCGCCGATCGGACCGGCTCCGGCGATCAGCACGGTGCTGCCGGCCTGGACGCCGCCGCGATCCACGGCATACAGGGCCACAGCGGTGGGCTCGATCATGGCCGCTTCTTCGTCGCTGATCGAATCCGGCACCTTGGCGGCGTTGTAGTCATTGATGACGGCGAATTCGGACATGCCGCCCCATGCCCAGCTCAATCCGACACAGCCCATTTTCTCGCTGAGATGATTGAGCCCTCGGCGGCTGTAGTAGTCGTTCATCGGCATGACGAGCGGTTGGATCGAAACGCGGTCGCCACGCCGCAGGTTTGTAATATCCTTGCCGACCTCGAGGACTTCGGCCGAGAACTCGTGGCCAAGGATCTGCGGGAGTGTCGCGGCGGTGAAGACATGGGGTGTCGCCGGCGTCACGATCGGCCCGGCGATGTATTCATGCAGGTCCGTTCCGCAAATGCCCGTCCACAATGGTTTGACCAGCAACTGGTTCGGACCGTAGCCGTCTGGCTCCGCGACGTTTTCGATCCGGATATCCTTGCGGCCGTGGTATCGAACAGCTTTCACCGGTGGAAACTCCTTCAAGGCAATGACCGGCGCGGCGCGGATGCTGATGCGCAAGCGAGCCGGTAAACAGCGAGCGATCTTGCCGAAGGCTAGCCCGGTCGGAACTTCGGCAACAATATTCGGCGCCCTCCCTTCACCCGGGAACGAAATTCCCTAATATGACGAAAAAGCCGGGCGACGGGCGGTACCGCGCGCCTAATGCGCTGCACAATAACCAGCACCAATGACCGGCACGACGACTGCTCGATGGCGGGCGCCGACGCAGGGAGGGAACGCCGTGACGATCGACCGGATCAAGGACATCAATGTTTTCGTCCATGTCGCGGAAACCAAGAGCTTCACGATGGCGGCTGAACAGGTCGGCCTGTCACGGTCCGCGGTCGGAAAAAGCGTCACGCGTCTGGAAGACCGATTGGGCGTTCGGTTGCTGCAGCGAACGACGCGAAGCGTATCGCTGACCAGTGAGGGCGCAGCGTTCAACGAACGCTGCGTGCGGATTCTCGCAGACCTCGACGAGGCCGAGCATGCCATGCTCAGCCACTCCCAGGCCCCGCGCGGCGTGTTGCGGCTGGAGTTGCCGGTATCGTTTGGCCGGTTGCACGTGCTGCCGATTGTCAGCCAGTTCATGGACAAATGGCCCGAGCTGGTTGTCACGGTTTCGTTGAGCGATCGCTATGTCGATCTGATCGACGAAGGGATCGATCTGGCGATCAGGTTGGGGGGCAGCGACGACAGCCGCCTGATGACGCGGCTGCTGGCGCCGCACCGTCTCGTCACCTGTGCATCGCCGGCCTACCTGGAGCGTTACGGAATACCCCAGCACATCGATGAACTCGGCCGTCACAGCTGTCTGGCGTTCGTCCACGGCGGAAGACCGGTCGAATGGCGGTTTGCGATCGACGGACAGGTGCGCTCGATCGCGATCAGCGGCAGGTTCAGCGCAACCAATGCCGAGGCGCTGCGCGATGCGACGCTTGCCGGCTACGGCATCGCGCGACTGGCGAGGTTTTTGATTCCGGATGATCTTCGGGCCGGCCGCCTCCTTCCCATTCTTGACTCGGTGACGATGGACGGCCCATCGGTTCGCGCCGTTTATCCATCGAGCCGGCACCTCTCGCCGAAAGTTCGCTCCTTCATCGACGAATTGCTGAACGCCTGGCGACCCGTGCCGCCATGGGATCAATAGCAATCACGGGCCCAGCAATTCACACCGCCGTCACCCCTGCGTGTGACGCGCCATGAAGATGTCGTAGCCGAGTTCGGCGACCTGGAACCACTGGTAGCCGTTGTTCGAGAACGCCGTCATCGACTCGTAGACCTTCTTGAAATTCTCGTTGGTCGCAGCGACCTCGCTGTGCAGTTCCTTGGCTGCCTTGAAGCTCGCCTCCATGACCGGCGGCGGGAATGCGTGCAGCTTGGCGCCGCCGGCCAGCAGTTTGCGCAGCGCCATCGGATTGACGGCGTCGTATTTCGCTATCATCCAGTTGTTGGCGTAGTGGCCGGCTTGCTCCAGAACATTCTGATAATATTTCGGCAGCGCGTTCCATTTGTCGAGATTGACCATCGCGAGCAGCATCGGGCCGCCTTCCCACCACCCCGGATAATAGTAATGGGGTGCTACCTTGTAGAAGCCGAGCTTCTCGTCGTCATACGGACCGACCCATTCGGCGGCGTCGATGGTGCCTTTCTCCAGCGCGGGATAGATGTCGCCGCCGGCGAGCTGCTGCGGCACCGCGCCCAGCTTCTGCATCACGCGGCCGGCAAAGCCGCCGATGCGGAATTTCAGTCCCTGCAGGTCGTTGACGGTATTGATCTCCTTGCGGAACCAGCCGCCCATCTGGCAACCGGTGTTGCCCGCGAGCAGCGAGGTGACGTTGTAATTCTTGAAGAATTCGTTGAGCACCTCCTTGCCGCCGCCCAGTATGTACCAAGCCTGATTCAGCCGCATGTTGGGCCCGAACGGCACCGAAGAGCCGAAGGTAAAGGTCGGGTCCTTGCCGAAATAGTAATAGGTCGCGGTATGCCCGAGTTCGACGGTGCCGTTCTGCACGGCATCGAGGACTTGCAGGCCGGGAACGATTTCGCCGGCAGCAAAAGTCTGAATCTGGAATTTATTGTCGGTGGCTTCGCCGACCGCCTTGGCCATCTGCTCGGCGCCGCCATGCAGCGTATCCAGCGACTTCGGCCAGCTTGTCGTCATGCGCCATTTGATCTCCGGCATCGACTGCGCAATCGCCGGCGCGGCGATGGTGGCCGCCGCCGCGGCACCCAGACCGGTGACCTTGATAAAGTCTCGTCGTTTCATTCAATCCCCCTCGGCGATATGCCCTGGCCTTCGTGTCGAGGCTTGCGCGGAGCATGGAGCATCCGGTTCCGGATTTCCATGATGAACTGGCGTCCCGCAATGCAAAAGCCCGGCCTCCTTGCGGAGACCGGGCTTGGCGGGGCCGCTTGGCGCCTGATCAGCCGCGCGTGCGCGAACGGATCATGAAGCTGTCAAAGGTATATTCGGCCACCTGCCACCACAGATACTGGTCGGAGCGATAGGCCTGCATCGCGTCGATCGATTTCTTGAAGTCGGCGTTCTTCGCGGAAATCTCACCCCACAATTCGTTGGTCGCTTTCAGGCAGGCTTCCAGCACTTCGTTGGTGAAGGGACGAAGTTGCGTGCCGCTCGCGACCAGGCGTTTCAATGCCCCCGGATTTTCCATGTCATAGCGCGCAGCCATCCAGGTGTTGGCATTCGCGGTCGCGTTGGCGACGATCGCCTGATAATTCTTCGGCAGCGAATTCCACTTCTCGAGATTGCAGAAGGCGTGAACCATCGGGCCGCCTTCCCAGAATCCGGGATAATAATAATATTTCGCGACCTTCTGAAAACCGAGCTTGTCGTCGTCATACGGCCCGACCCACTCGGCCGCGTCGATGGTGCCCTTTTCGAGCGCGGGGTAGATGTCGCCGCCGGCGAGTTGCTGCGGCACGACGCCGACCTTCTGCAACACCTGGCCGGCAATTCCCCCGATGCGAAACTTCAGTCCGGAAAGATCGGCGACCGTCTTGATCTCCTTGCGGAACCAGCCCCCCATCTGGGTGCCGGTGTTGCCGCAGGGAAAACCGATCACGCCGAATTTCTTGAAGAACTCGTTGCCGAGCTCCATGCCGCCGCCCTGGTACCACCAGGAATTCTGCATCCGCGCATTAAGGCCGAACGGCACCGCAGAATAGATCGCAAAGGTCGGATCCTTGCCGACATAGTAATAGGAGACGGTGTGGCTCATCTCGATGGTACCGTTGGAGGTCGCATCGAGCGCCTGCAGGCCAGGCACGATTTCACCGGCGGCGAAAACCTGGATCTGAAACTTGTTGTCGGTCATTTCGGCGACGTATTTGGAAAACTCCGTAGCGCCGTTGTAAATCGTGTCGAGCGATTTCGGAAAACTGGACGTCATGCGCCATTTGATTTCGGGCGCGGACTGCGCGATCGCCGGCGAGGCCACGGCGGCCACGGCCGCACCGCCTGCCGAAACCTTCAAAAAATCACGACGCTTCATTCAGACATCTCCCTGGGCTTCGGATATTCCGTTGTTTCTGCAGCTCCGCTGGAGCGGTATTTACGCATCGGCCGCAGGTCGCGTTGGCGGGGGCTTTAACACGGAAGTAGAGTTGCAAAAAAGGCAACAAAGGCATGACTGCACTGTTTAAACGAAAGTCGAATGAGCCCGGGAGGCAGGCTCAGGCGGCGGCGATCACACCCTGGAGCTGATCGCGGACCTTGGCGCCGATCGCGCGGTAGATTGCCGCATGCGGTCCATCGGGTTCGCTCTCTACCACCGGCGTGCCGGAATCCGAACTGGTGCGAATCGACATGTGCAGCGGGATCTCGCCGAGAAACGGCACCGCCAGCCGTTCGGCCTCATGCCGCGCACCGCCGTGACCGAAAATGTCCGATCGGGTGCCGCAATGCGGGCACTGGAAATAGCTCATGTTCTCGACAATGCCGAGGACCGGCACGTTGACCTTCCTGAACATGGCTAGCCCGCGCCGCGCATCGATCAGGGAAAGATCCTGCGGCGTCGAGATGATCACCGCGCCCTTGAGCGGCACATTCTGCGCCAGCGTCAGTTGCGCGTCGCCGGTGCCGGGGGGCATGTCGACCACGAGAATATCGAGCGTGCCCCACGCCACATCCCGCAGCATCTGGGTGATGGCCGACATCACCATCGGCCCGCGCCAGATCATCGCGGTATCTTCCTCGACCAGAAAACCGATCGACATGATGGCAAGACCGAACCGCTGAATCGGAATCATCTTCTTGTCGTCGTTGAGCTGCGGCTTCTCGCGAATCCCGGTCAATCGCGGCACCGACGGTCCGTAGATGTCGGCGTCCAGCAACCCGACGCGCAGGCCGAGATCGCGCAGGCCCAGCGCAAGATTGAGCGCCGTGGTCGATTTTCCGACACCGCCCTTGCCGGAGGCGACCGCGATCACGGCGGTGACGCCGGGAATTTCCGACTGTTTCGACATCGGCGACACCGGGCTTTGCGGCGGCCGATGCGACGAAACATGCGGCACGCCGGGCGCATGCCGATGCGGCGGCGGTGGTGCGGTGGGACCGGCCTTGCGTTCAGCGGTGAGCGCGATCATGGCGACCGTGACGCCGGGAATGGCGCGCACCGCGGCTTCCGCTTCGGCCCGCGTGCTTTCCCAGGCGCGGGCCTCGGCGGCGTCGACATTGATCGAGAAAAATACCTTGCCGTCGTTGACCGTGATGGCCGACAACACGCCGGCATTGCGCAAGGCAACGCCGCGCGGCGACATCACCTTGGCCAGACCATCGAGAACCTGCTGTTGCGTCACGCTCAAGGCGTATCTCCTATAGCGATATTCCGGTGCGAAACCTGAGGCGACACATAGTGCGATCCCCGAACAAAGGATACCCGCCATTACGGTGCATCAGGCCCGCGCAGCCGGACGTCATGCCGTCCCCTCAACCCTGCTGCCTGGCGGGTTCTTTGGCAGCTTCCTTGGCGGCTTCATAGTTCAGCTCGATCATGACCCCGTTGGGGTCGTGGACGAAAATCTGCCAGAGTTCGCCGCCGGGCACCTGCCGGACATCGAACTTCATGCCCCTGGATTGAAGCCGTTGCTTCATGCCGGCAAAATCCCGGCTCGCGAAGGCGACATGGTGGACCACGCCGGAATCCGGCTTCTGCTGCTCTTGCGTCGGCGAGATATCGACGAGATGGACCACCGCCTTGCCCTCGCTGTACATCCAGGCCCCGGGAAACGAAAAGTTCGGCCGGTCGCCTTTGGTCAGGCCGAGGATGTCCTGGTAGAACTGAACGGTGTCGGCGAGTTTTCGGGTCCGGATATTGAAGTGATCGAGTATGCCCACGCTCATGCGATGCCACTCCCCTGTTGTTGAAATCACAATTTGCCGAAGCCTGTCCTAGCATAAAACAATACCGGCTCGCCAAATCCGGACGTTGCCCTTCATGATGCAGGGTCTATGGTAAGGGTTCCGCACCTTGCGACGGACCTGTTTCGGGGACCGAACCAGCCCGCCGTCCCGTCTCCAGCATTTCGCCCGGCCCATTCAAGTGAGCCGGCAAAAACCCCAGGGTTAAAAACATGGCCAAAGTCGCTTTTCTCGGTCTCGGCGTTATGGGTTTCCCCATGGCAGGACATCTCGTCACCAAAGGTGGCCACGAGGTGACGGTATTCAACCGGTCCGCTGCCAAGGCCAAAGCATGGGCCGAGAAATTCGGCGGAAAAACCGCCCCGACGCCGCAAGCCGCCGCCGAGGGCCAGGATTTTGTCATGGCATGCGTCGGCAATGACCATGACCTGCGCGCGATCACGGTCGGCGCCAATGGCGCATTCGCGGGCCTGAAGAAGGGTGCTACTTTCGTCGATCACACCACCGCCTCGGCCGAGGTCGCACGCGAACTCAACGCCGAGGCGACCAAGCGCGGCTTCAAATTCGTCGATGCGCCAGTCTCGGGCGGACAGGCCGGCGCGGAAAACGGTGTGTTGACGGTGATGTGCGGCGGCAGCGAAGACGCCTATGCCGGCGCCGAGCCTGTGATCGCCGCCTATGCCAGGATGTGCAAGCTTTTGGGACCCGCGGGTTCCGGCCAACTGACCAAGATGGTCAACCAGATCTGCATTGCCGGGCTGGTCGAAGGCCTGTCGGAGGGCATCCATTTTGCAAAAAAATCAGGGCTCGACGTCCAGGCCGTGATCGACACCATTTCGAAGGGCGCCGCCCAGTCCTGGCAGATGGAGAACCGCTACAAGACCATGAACGAGGGCAAGTTCGACTTCGGCTTCGCGGTCGAATGGATGCGCAAGGATCTGTCGATCTGTCTCGCCGAAGCCAGGCGCAACGGCGCCAGCCTTCCGGTCACAGCCCTGGTCGACGCGTTCTATGCCGAGGTCGAAAAGCTCGGCGGCAAGCGCTGGGACACATCGAGCCTGCTGGCGCGGCTGGAACGGTGAGCCTACGGAGACGGCGACGATCACCCTATCGTGCCCGGTTCGATGGGCCGAGACGCCTGATGAAGAACGAAAGTATCTCGTCGCGCGCGGCGATGGTCGGTTGGCCCGCCTCATCGATCAGATGGGCGGTCACAACGCTGTGCGGGCAGTTCACGTAGCGCGAAAAGAAAGGTGCCGTGTCGGTGTTGGCGGCACTGTCAGGAAGTACCCGCCCGATGAAACGGTTGCCAAGTGCCTCAGCATAGGCCGCGAAGCGCTGCGCCATGCAGAACTTGTCGCCCTCGAAGCGATAGGCCATCACGGTCAGGTCATCCCGTTCAAGCCGCTCGCGGACCGCCTTGATTTCGCCGGGAGCGATTTCGATTCCGGCGGGATTGTTGAGCGGCAGTGACGGCTGCGAGAGTACCGGCGCCAGCATCGACGGCTCAAGCATCATCGTCAGCGCGAAATTTCCGGTAAAGCACATTCCGATGGCGCCGACACCGGGACCGCCGCACTCTTCGTGAGCAAATCTCGCCAGCAAACGGAGCCACTTCGTCACCGGGCTGGATTCATTTGCGGCCAAGGCGCGGAACTCGGCGCTCACACAGGCCCGCTGTAACACCGCAGCGCCCTCCTCCGCGCCCGGAACCGCACCGTCGCGCCCGAATAATGACGGCATGTAAACGGTGAACCCGGCGTCCCGGACCCAGCGGGCGAACCGCGCGACATGCGGGCTGATGCCCGGCATCTCGGTCATGACGATCACCGCGGGTCCCGCGCCGGCGACGTGCACCGCCTTGGTGACGCCGTCGAGGGCAATTTCGCGACGTGTGAAATCCTCAAGCGGATCGTCCTGCTTCATGGACCGGTTCGGCATCGGCGTATCTCCTTTGATGCGCCAATGATTGCGATTTTCCGCCGTTCGACTATTGTCAAAAATGACATTTATCAGGTATTTTTTGACATGGTCAGGGTTACGGTTGTCGAGATCGACGGCTGCATGGCATCGAGCGCCGCCATCACGCATGACGTGATGGCGACCGCTAACCACATCGCCGCAGCGGCGAAGCGCGCTTTGCCATTCGAGGTCAGTACGGTGCGCTGCGGTCCACGCCGACGCCGCGCCCAGTTGCCCGGCACCGAACTCATGATCATCCCAGGCCTCGGAACCTGGTCGGCGGACGAACTGGACCGCAAACTGAAGAGCTCCGCCTGCCGGCGTGCGACCGACATGCTCGTCGAAGCGTTCGAGGCCGGCGCCGCGCTCGCGGCATCGTGTGCGAGCACATTCCTGCTGGCGGAAACGGGATTGCTGGACGGTCGGCGGGCAACCACGACATGGTGGTTCGCGCCGCTGTTTCGTCACCGCTATCCGGAGATTGAATTGGTGACCGACCGGATGGTCGTGGCGGATTGGCCGATCGCAACCGGAGGTGCGGCGATGGCACAGATGGATCTGATGCTGGCGGTCGTGGACCGGTTTGCCGGAGCGAGCCTGGCCAGGGCCTGCGCAAATTACCTTCTGCTGGACAAGCGGCGTTCTCAGGCCCCCTTTATGGCGATCACCTATCTGGCGTCCCAGGACCCCAAGATCGCCAAAGCTGAGAAGTGGGTACGGAACAATATCGCCCGCGACTTTGCGATGGAGGAACTCGCCAAGGCGGTCGCGTTGGCGCCCCGCACGTTTGCCCGCCGGATTGCAGCGACCTGCGGTGTTTCGCCTATTCAGTTCGTTCAGCGGATCAGGGTTGAGACATCGCGGTATCTGCTTGAGACCACGCGTCTGTCCGTCGAGGAAATCGCCCGGCAGGTGGGGTATGCGGAACCCTCCACCCTTCGGCGGCTGATCCGGCGTAATACAAAGCATTCGCCCGGATACTTCCGTACCCTGGCCGCGAGAGGTTAATTTAACCTCCCGTTAACGGGATTCTTTAGCTCTTTAAGGCAGCTCTTAAGGATTTAGCGCCAGAGATAGACAATGCAAAAGCTCGCGGGGGCAGCGGGCAGGATTTGTGTTGTTTGATGAGTAAACCCGCCGATAAGCCAGAAGTCGTTCAGCTTCCGGCCGAAACGCCGATCGCAGCGCCGGTTCACAATCGCCGCGTCGCCGCGCAGCGGGTGCGCGAGGCCCGCGATCGGTTAACGTCGACCTCAGGAACCCGTCCGGCTTTCGACCGCGAACTGCTCCGGCAATACGCCCAAACCCGCCTCTCGGCATCCTACGTCGTGATGCTGCTGGTGGTGGCCACCGGTGTCCTGTTCGGCTTCTGGATGCAGCCGATGTCGGCCGCCGCCTGGACCTGCGGCATGCTTTGCATCCATGCCGCGATTATTCGCAGTTGCAACAGGTTCCTCGCCGAGCCGCCCACCCTCACCCCGACGCGCAAGTGGCAAACGCGCTTTGTCCTGCTCGATCTGATTTACGGCCTGTGCTGGACGGCGGTGCTGATCCATCCCACCAGCCTCGATGTGGTCTCCAACACGCTGATGATGTTCCTGATGCTGCTGGTGATCGCGGTGTCGAGCATGCTGGCGGCCAGTCTGCCGATCGCGGCGCTGGCCACAACCGCTCCCGTGACGTCGGCGATCGCGTTGAATTTCGCGTTGAGCGGCAAATTCGACAACTACGTGTTCGCCTTGCTCGCGCTCGCCGCCGAAGGGTATTTCGCGCTGCTCGCCCACCGCCTGCATTCGACGACGCTGGCAACATTGGAGGCTAGAGCCGAAAAAGATGCGCTGATCGGCGAACTTGAGCAGGCCAAATCGATCTCCGACGAGGCGCGGCATCGCGCCGAATCCGCCAACGTCGCCAAGTCGCGGTTTCTGGCGCAAATGAGCCACGAGTTGCGAACCCCGCTCAATGCGATCCTCGGATTTTCCGAGGTGATGAAGAGCGAGATTTTCGGCGGCCACGCCGTGCCGGTTTACAAGGAATATTCCGCGGATATCCATAATTCCGGCGTACATCTATTGAATCTCATCAATGAAATCCTCGATCTGTCGCGGATCGAGGCCGGAAGGTACGAACTCAACGAGGAAGCGGTTTCGCTCGTGCACGTCGTCGCCGACTGTCATCACTTGCTGAAACTGCGTGCTTCCAGCCGCGGCATCACCATTCACGAGGTGTTCGAGCAGGGCATGCCGCGCATCTGGGGCGACGAGCGCGCGACGCGCCAGATCGTGCTCAATCTGCTGTCGAACTCGATCAAGTTCACGCCTCAAAGCGGCGAGATCTGGCTGAAGGTCGGATGGACTGCGTCGGGCGGACAATATCTCAGCGTCAAGGATACCGGCTCCGGAATCGCCGAAGATGAAATCCCGATCGTGCTGGCGTCGTTCGGCCAGGGCTCCAATTCGATCAAATCCGCCGAGCAAGGCGCGGGCCTCGGACTGCCGATCGCCAAAAGCCTGATCGACATGCATGGCGGCACGTTCACGCTGAAATCGAAGCTTCGCATCGGCACTGAAGTGATCGTCACCTTTCCGCCGGAGCGCGTGATGTCGGCGCTGGCTCCGATGGCGGAAGAAGCTCCGCCGCTGCAACCGGAAACTGCGGGCTCGCTTGCCGCCCTCGAGAACCGGCGGGCCCGCAACAAGCCGATCATGAGTGCGGGTACCGGATTGTAGCTGGAGCGCTTGCACAAACGACCGAAACCGTTTCACTATCCCTCAATGAGCAAAGAAACGCCGTGTATCGCAGTTTGCATGATCGATCCCAGGACCAGCCTCTGTTTCGGCTGCGGGCGCACGTTGCCGGAGATCGCACGCTGGCACCGCATGGAGAGCGCCGAGCGCCAGGCAGTGATGGCGCAGCTTGCGGCGCGCATGGCCGACGCCGGACTGGTTCAGCCCAAGATGACGGCCGACACACCCGCCGGCTGACCAACGCGCACACTTGTTTGCGAAACGCGCACACTTACTTGCGAGGTTTGCCGTGAGCCGGATTCTGCTCGTTCTTTTCATGCTCGCAGCCACCGCCGGCGCAGTGGTCGCCTATGGCAATCCGGACCGGCTCGCTCGAGCGGGCGACACGGTTTCGGACTTGCTGCGCAAACGGCCGAACGCGCCAGCGCGCGGCGTGCAGATTTCACGCGGGCAGACCGGCGAATTCGCGCTGCAAGCCAGGATCAACGGCGTGCCCGCGCCGATGGTGATCGATACCGGCGCGACCTCGGTGGTGCTGACCTATGAGACCGCAAAGGCCGCCGGACTGCCGCTGGAGTTGCTCGAATATGACGTTGAGGTCGAGACCGCCGGTGGACATACCCGCGCCGCAAGGTTAACGCTCGACCGCCTGGCGATCGGCAAGCTGGTGGAGCGCTCGGTGCCGGCGCTGGTGGTGCCGCGCGGGCAGATGAAGACCAATCTGCTCGGCATGAGTTTTCTGGATCGGCTGGAAAGCTGGGAAGTTCATGCCGACCGGCTGATGCTGCACGGCTATCCCTGATCGGCTGATTGCGGGGGCGATCCGGAATCACGCGGCCAATGGGGCCACCACGCGATCCTCGACCAGTGCGATCGCATCGCGCAACACATTCACGCCGGCGCCCGGCCTGACGCCGTTCTCGGCGAGGTGACGGCGGAACGCCCGCGCGCCCGGCACGCCGTGAAACGCGCCGACAAAATGCCGCGTGATCGAATGCAGTCGCGTGCCTTGCGCGAGCTGGTCCTCGATATAGGGCGTGACGGCCTCGAACACATCCTTCATGGTCGCGTGTGGCGCAGTTTCGCCGAACAGCTCGGGATCCGCCGCCAGCAATCGCCACGGCTCCTGATAGGCCGCACGCCCCAGCATGACGCCGTCGACATGAAGGAGATGCTGTCTCGCTTCGCCGAGGCTTGCGATGCCGCCATTGATGATGATGGGCAGGTCAGGCATTGAGGCCTTCAGCCGGTAGACCCGATCGTAGTCGAGCGGCGGGACGTCGCGATTTTCCTTCGGCGACAATCCGTTGAGCCAGGCCTTGCGGGCGTGGACGATCAACGCATCCGCGCCGGCCGCGACCACGCCGCGGGCGAGTGCATCGAGTGCTACTTCCGGATCCTGGTCGTCGATGCCGATCCGGCACTTCACGGTGACCGGAATCCCCACCTCGCGTTTCATGGCGTCGACGCACCCGGCGACCAGTGCCGGCTCCGCCATCAGGCAGGCGCCGAAACGGCCGTTCTTCACCCGGTCCGACGGACAGCCGACGTTGAGATTGATCTCGTCATAACCGAACGCCTCGCCGATTTTCGCGGCGATGACGAGATCGTGCGGATCCGAACCGCCAAGCTGCAGCGCCACCGGATGCTCGCTGGTATCGAAACCAAGCAGACGCTTCCGATCGCCATGAATGATGGCGCCGGTCGTCAGCATCTCCGTATAAAGCCGGGCGCGCCGCGTCATCAGACGGTGGAACACCCGGCAATGCCGGTCGGTCCAATCCATCATCGGGGCAATGGAAAAGCGCCAGTCATTGATTTTGTGCACTTCTTGCGAATTTACGGGCATTTCTAGCGTTCTCGAAGGTGTTCGTTTCCGTCCGTTTTCGTCTGTTTTTGACTGTTTTGTTGTACCTAGTACGACAATGTCGTACCATTTCAGCAAATGTCGTACCGGCTTAAGTTTGTCTTTCTCAATATTTGGCCCGACTGACACCACGAACCAAGGGTAGGTCAATGGGCACGATAGTGGCTCGCAAACGCAAAGACGGCTCAACGGGGTATACAGCCCAAATCCTGCGAAAGAAAAGCGGCAGAATTGTTCACCGTGAGGTTCAAACGTTTGATCGTCGGCAGGCGGCTTCCGCGTGGCTCAAGAGGCGAGAAACAGAACTGTCCGAACCCGGCGCGCTCGACCGAGCCAAAACACCAGACAAAAGTCTGGCGAACGCGATTGACCGCTACATCGCAGAGACTAGGAAAGCCATCGGCAAGACTAAGGCTCAAGTGCTCGCGTCGATCAAGGAAAACGACATTGCGAACATGGACTGCGGGGAGATTCGAAGTCAGCATATCGTCGACTTTGCGAATGAACTATTGGCCGGTGACCGCCAGCCATCCACTGTCGGCAACTATATTTCGCACCTTGCCGCCATTTTTGCGATTGCCCGACCAGCTTGGGGTTATCGTCTTGACGAAAGCCAGATGGATGACGCTCAAGCTGTGTTGCGGCGAATGGGTATCATAGCAAAGAGCAATTCGCGAAACAGACGTCCTACTCTGCCCGAACTCGATCTATTGATGGAGCACTTTGTTGACAGGTCTAGCTATCGGCGTGGGCGGGTCGCTGCAGCGAATGGATGCAGAAATGGATAGCTGGATCGCCGTCATGCGCAAGCATTTGGACGACCATCGTCGCTGCTCTGCCGTCAAAGCCTAAATCCGGTCTTTCGAGCCGGCATATCACGGTCAAGGCATGCAGCCCCAGCCGGCCTTGCGGATTCCGCTCGGCTTGATTTACCCGTCGCGTCGATCAGCTCTCGCGTGCGAAAATCATATATGTGTTCTCATTCCCATCCTCCGCATTTCGACTTGTTAGTCCGCGTCGATTTTACCCACAATGCGGCCAAGTCCCCGCTACGGGAATAAGGGAGGTGAAGCAGGTCACAGCGGCCACCAATCGGCGATGCGTGCAGGCCTGACGTGGTGCATGCAAGTTCGACCGACCTGAGTCTTGATCAGGCAGGAGCGCTGTCGCGAATGACTTGTTTCAGAAAGGACACAACATGCCTGACGACGTCGTTGCCGACCTTCGCAGCCGTGCCACGCCTTGGAAACGGGGGCACCGGTATGAGGAATTCGAGGTTGGACAACGCTTCCGCCATCACTGGGGCCGAACGCTGACCGAAAGCGACAACACCCTCTTTACGACTCTCACGCTTCACTACAACCCAATCTATTTCAATGCGGACTATGCGCGGGCGGAGGGCCACGATAGGCCCGTCGTCTGCCCTCTTCTGCTGTTTTCGGTCGTCTTCGGGCTCAGTGTCGAGGATTTAAGCGAAAATGGCGGTCCCTTCCTCGGCGTCGACGATCTCACCTACCGCCGCACCGTCAGGACCGGCGAAACGATCTATGCGGAGAGCATCGTGACAGGCTGCCGCGAAACGAAAAGCCGTCCCGACTTTGGCATCGTCAGTTGGCGAACGTTTGGGCGTACTTCGGATGGCGAGACCCTCATCGAATTCACCCGAAGCAATTTCGTGCGCAAGAGGGACTGATGTGATGACTAGAGATCGCGCACGAATTCACTCGGCAGAAATTGAGGCGCGGATGCCTGATTTGGCATTCGTCCAGGGGCCTAAGGAAACGCGCCGATGAAAAGCAATGACGCTGCCTTGACCTCCAGCAACAATTATTTCGAGGATTTTGAAGTCGGTCGCGTCTATTCTCATGCCCGGGGCAAGACGGTAACCGAGATGGACAATGTCCTCATCACGAACCTCGTCATGAATACAGCAGACGGGCACTTCAATGAAGATGGCATGAGGCGGTCGGCGGCCAAGGGAGTGGCGGGATTCGATACGCGCATCGTCTTTGGCGGGGTGACCTTTTCGATGGTCATCGGCCTCGCCGCGCAGGACACCGCCGAACAGGTTATCCGTGAACTTGGCATGGACAAAATCCGGCTGCTCGCCCCGGTCAAACACGGCGACACGCTTTATGCCATGACGGAAGTGCTCGAGAAGACGGCCTGCGATCGCCCCGACGCCGGAATCATCCGCTTCCGCCACTACGGTATCAATCAGCACGACAAACTCATCTATCAAGGCGAACGCACGGCGCTCATCAAGCGGCGTCCGGCACCCGCCGCTTGAACCGCGAGGACCCGAGGCCATGATTACCAAGCACCCCCACCCCGCGCGTCTTCGCCGGTGTCAACTCTCCGTACCTGGCAGTTCCGAGGCCATGATGGCGAAAGCCGCCTCGCTCGACGCGGACTATGTCTTTTTCGACCTCGAGGACGCCGTAGCGCCCGACAAGAAAAAGGATGCTCGCGCCAAGGTCGTCGAGGCGCTCAATACGCTCAAGTTTGGACGGACCGTTCGTTGCGTGCGGATCAATGATCCCGCAAGCCATTTTTGTTACGGCGACATCATCGAGGTCGTGACTCGCGCCGGGGCCAATCTCGACACTATCATTGTGCCCAAGGTGTACGATGCCGATGATGTGATTTTTGTCGACAAGCTCCTCTCCCAGATCGAGGCTGACATTGGGCTTGAACGAAAGATCGGTTTGGAGTGCCTGATCGAAGAGGTCGAGGCCATGATGAACGTGAACCGCATCGCAGCGTCTACGCCTCGGCTCGAAGCACTGATCTTCGGAATGGGAGACTACTCAGCCAGTCAAGGCGTTCCGATTAGCGCCATTGGCGGCGAAGGAGTTTATCCGGGAGACATCTGGCACTACCAACGTTCACGCATGGTTGTTGCTTGCCGTGCCCACGGACTCGACGCCGTCGACGGGCCCTATGCGGATTTCGGAAACCCGGAAGGCTACCGGAAGGAGGCCATCCGCGCGATGACGCTCGGCATGATCGGGAAATGGGCGATCCATCCCTCACAGGTGGCCTTGGCGCAGGCGGCATTCTCGCCGACCGTCGATCAGGTCAAGGAAGCCCGCGAAATGCATAAGGCGTTTCAAAATGCGTTGAACCAGGGACTTGGCGCGGCTCAGTATCAAGGCAAGATGATCGACATCGCCGTGATCCGACACGTCAACAACATTATCAGCCGCGCTGATGCAACCGGCATGTAGTTCGGAAACGCCAGCCATAACCTGGAAGCGACCACAATCGGGAAACCGACGGACGATGCAGTCGATCATTGACCGCCTTGAAATCCCGCTGATCACCGCACCGATGTTCCTGGTGTCAACCCCGGCAATGGCCCTGGCCGCTTGCTCGGAAGGTGTATTGGGCAGCTTTCCAGCGCATGCAACACGCACACGCGAACTCTTTGAGTCATGGCTGATCGAGACAATCGACGGGTCGAAACGTCTTCACGATCTACAGACGGAAAGCAAGATTGCGCCTTTTGCCGTGAATCTGGTGGTCCATCCATCGAACCCTCGAATGGCAGGAGATCTGGAGCTCTGCATTCGCTATCGCGTCCCGGTCGTCCTCACCTCGAAGGGAGCTCCAAAAGATGCGGTCGCCCGAATTCACGACTATGGCGGAGTTGTACTTCACGACGTCGCCAACCAGCGTCACGCCGAGAAGGCGATAGCCGCAGGAGTCGACGGGCTGATCGCGGTCGCCGCCGGCGCCGGCGGACATACCGGGACGATCAACCCATTCGCCTTGATGAACGAGATCCGCCGTATCTATCTAGGACCTCTGGTCCTTGCGGGCGGGATGACGACAGGACGCGATATCCTTGCGGCACAGGCAATGGGTGCGGATCTCGTTTATTTCGGAACGCGCTTCATCGCCACGATAGAAGCGATGGCCAGCGAAGACCACAAGCGGGCGGTGCTCGCGGCGCAGGCGACCGATATCTTCTTTACGGCGTCGCTGGACGGCGCGCCGGCCAATTTCATCACAAAAAGCCTGATCGATTCGGGCATCGATCTCGACCTATTGCGCGCGACCCTGCCGGGCAAGATCGTTTCGAGCGACACGACGCAGAAGCGGTGGAAGGACATTTGGTCGGCGGGACATGGCGTCGGTAACATCGACAGCATCCTCGGCACGGCTCAACTCTGTCATCGCCTCAAATCCGAGTATCGAGCCGCCGCGACGGCTTTGCGCGCGCAACTCAACGGCTAGCGCCGAGGCAACTCAAGCCTCTCGGGCTGGAGCAATTCATGTCTGGATTGAATCGGAGAGGATTCCCCTGAGCTATCCGGCGTTTTGCGGCAGCGGAAACTCGTCGAGAAAACAAAGGTACTCGTCCTCGACATCGACCTGAAGCGCTTCGAGCAAACGAACCACACCATTGTAAAATGAAATGGTGATGATGAGGTCGGTAAGGCACTCTTCGTCGAGATTGGCCCGCAGCGTCTCAAATGTCTCCCCGGATAGCTTTAGACCCACCGTCATCTCGCGAGCCGCTCGCAAGACGGTCTTAGCCAGTGGATTGAGACCGGTGTGCCGGCCTGAGGTTTCACTGGCTATCGCGTGGATGTCCTCGTTCGATACCCCGAAATCGCGGCCGATCTTGATGTGATGGGAATATTCATAAGACGATCGGGTAATGTAGCCGACCTGGATGATGGCCATTTCCCTTAGCCGCGGGTCGAGGCGGCTTTGATGACGGATGAACTGGCCGACGGTAGAAAAGGATCGTGCACCCTTCGTGCTGTGGACCAGGACGCGCAGCAGGTTGATCTCGCGGGCGAGCAGATCCCGATCCTCCACGGGAAGATCCTGTTTCTCCAGATAGGGCAAGCGCGCCATGGTCCGAGGCCTTTCTTCGTAAGTTGCGGCCGGGCCGCGTCTTGGAGCATGATCCGGAAAGGAGTGAAGCAGTTTTCCCTTCCGACAAACATGGAGCGTTTGCGCGGACATCATTCTCCGGCAGAACTCCGAAGCACCATGACAATTCAACCTGATCTCGTCTCGCTTTAGGCGGAATCCCTGGCCGGCCCGACGAGCGACGCACCGCCATCGACGACCAGCGTCTGGCCCGTGATGTAACGAGCATGCTCTGACAGCAAGAAACGCACGGCATGGCCAACATCCCACCCCGTACCTTCGACGCCGAGGACTGAGGCGGCGCGTCGCTGTGCGCGGGCGGCTGCGGTCATCCCGGCCGCGGATACCATTGGCGTATAGACGGGTCCCGGCGCAACACAATTGACCCGGATGCCATCCCTGCCGTGATCGACCGCCATCGCACGCGTCAACGCGATCACCGCGCCTTTCGACGTCGAGTAGGCGGTGAGCCCGCGCGGCCTGAGCGCCGAAATCGACGACACATTGACGATGGCGCCGCCGCCTGCGGTCTTGATCATTGCTGGAATCGCCCACTTTGAAACAAGGAACATACTGTCGACGTTGACTTGCATGACCCGGCGCCATGCGTCCGGACTCTCCTCGACGACATTGCCCCGGCTGCCGATACCTACATTGTTATCCAGGAAATCGAGCCGCCCGAACTGATCCAGAGCAAAATCGACGATCGCGCGGGACTGCTCCGCATCGGTCACATCGGCGGCAAACCCAACGGCGATGCCACCCTCCGCGGTAATCATTTCCACTGTCCGGTCGGCAAGCTCGCGCTGGCGGTCCACCACCACCACCCGGACTCCCGCGCGTGCCAATAATATTGCCGCCGCGCGTCCATTGCCGATGCCATCGCCGGCCGAACCACCGCCTGTGACGAGGGCAACTTTGCCAGTTAATCCGACGTTCTCTTCAACACGACGTCCCTCGGTCATTCCTTCCTCGCATCGTGGCCCGGCATCATTCCGGCTTTTGCATCACGCAGGTCGGCCGCAGGCTGCGAAATATGATTCCCGCGTGATCCCGAGCCCACGCGATCGCGTCGCGGCCATTAGTACGGCTTACATCGAGCCTGCGAAAGCACGAACACCTAGCAGCAGCGATATCCGGATGTCTCACGGCAGAACCAGAATTCCGTCGCTAGCCACTGGATGGAAACTGAAACTCGTGCCGGAAGTTTATTTTTGAAGAACTGCATTTACGGAGTTCAACCGCGGTCAGGCTGCGGCTCCCGCGATAAATACATATGTGTTTAAGCGGTATTTCGGATCACCGGCTCTGGCCGTCCGAACTGAACCCGGCGGTATAATGACGTGCCTCCGTCATGATCAGCTTTAAGGTTCCGAACATGACGGGGGAGCGGCGAAGGATGCCCGCATCCGGACGCGGGCCTTGAGAGGAGTGCTTGGTGAAAGCAGAAGATCCGATCCGGTTCGAGGACAGAGGACCGTATGCGCTGCTTCGGATCAATCGTCCGAAGCAGCGAAACGCCATCAACGCGGCCGCCCGTCTCGCGCTCTCGGAGCGGTTGAAGCAACTCAACGGCTCACACAAGGTCATCGTCCTTACCGGAAGCGGAACAAGCTTCTGCAGCGGTATCGACCTGAAGGAATATGCAGCCACGCCGGATGACCTTGGCGTCCAGGATTCGCTGGCGCGTGACTGGATCAATATGCTGCTTGCGATCCGACGGCACCCGGCGATCGTCATCGCCGCTGTCAACGGCTTCGCGCTGGGCGGCGGCAGTTCGCTGATCAGCGTCGCAGATCTGGCGGTCGCGGCCGACGAGGCCGCTATCGGCATGCCGGAGATCGAATATGGCATCTATCCCAGTCCGGCCGGCCCTGCTGCCCAGCTGAGGTTATCGCCGAAGCACGCGGCCTGGCTGGTGCTCACCGGGCGGCGCATCGACGGAAAGACCGCCGAGCATTGGGGAATGGTAAATCTTAGCGTGCCGCTTGCGCATCTAGAGAGAGAAGTGGATACGCTGGCACGTCACATCGGACAGTTCGACGCCATAGCTCTGGCTGAAAGCAAGCGCGCGATTGACACGGTGCGCGGTCGGACCGCCGATTGGGTCGGCGCGTTCGAGTTTGGCACGATGGTGAACACCACCATCCGCCAAAGAAGCGACGCATGGAACGCAAGCCTGTCGCGCTTTCGACCGTCTTGAAGGCGATCCTGAATGGGACGGCAAACGCCATGATCAGATTGTACCGAACGATGCGCCGACTGCCCGAGACCTTGATAGCGGGCGCTGGTTGAGAAGATCACGTTGCGCCCTGGTCCGGACCGCGACGAAATCGACGACACCTAGCGCGGCGAATTGGGCACGATCCTCGGGTGGATCGAAGCACAAACCGTTGGAACGACTCGGAAACGCAAAACTCCCGCAGCTTTCGCTACGGGAGTGTCGGTATCGGTGGTTGCGGGGACAGGATTTGAACCTGCACAAAATCCGCGAGGGGAGGACGAGAAGCCAAGCCCGCAAGACGAACATAGCGTCGGCTATGGCTATCGCGCGTTGCTCATCGAAGAAAATCGTGGGAAGGCGTAGCGCTATCAACCCACTTCGCCAAAGGTCCGACACCATTCTCCTTTTCTCTCAATTAATTACTGCGGTTGCCGATCGCTTAGCGGCCCTGATCTTGCGGCCCTCTTGCCCATCCGGTACTGCGCGGCAGTACCGATTTCGGCGTGCAGTACCGTGTTAGCAAGTGTTAACCGACCATCCGCAGAACGCCGTTATATCCAACCGTCACCAAACAAGCGTTCACAACACCTTCGATGACCGAAACAAAGTAACGCTGCCTTGCGCCTTCGCCTAGATCGAGCCGATCGTACATTCGGCGACTATGGCGTAAGGGAACTTGTGGTGGCGCGCCGAATCAGTTGAGAGTCGCCAGCCGTTCAAGCGCAAGGTCGATGAGCCGATCCTCGAACAGCTTCAGCTTTCGCTCTGCCGATTTTTCGCCGCCTGTCCATGTCTTAAGCGCTGTCTTGATCGAATCTCGATCCGCGGCGATGCTGTCTTGTACAAGCCAGTCGATCGTAGCCAGAAGCTGAGGCTGGCTAAGGAAGATCGGGCAGCGGCACAAATGGCCTGCTTCACTTCGGCAGCCCGTCGAAATTACCGGGCCGACTCTGGTGCGTTAATCGCCGCCGCTATACGGCTTCTGGCAATTGGCGTCGAAGTTGAGCCGCGACGAGCCGGGCCTCGTGTCGCTGAACGGAGAGCCGCGGCCAACGTGAAGACAACATCAAGCGCCGGCGACGTGCTCGTCGTTGCAAGCAACCCTCGCCGGCTACGCGATGAAGATAACTTGCATATCTTCGCTCTTTCTCCTTGGACGATAGCGCTATCCTGCAGGCCACTGGCGGGCTCGACCATTCAACCCTGGGCGAAAGGCGATCATATCAAGGTATGAGCGGGCAACGCGAGGCGATGGCTGGCGCGATCGTCGACTGCGCCCTAAGTGTTGTAGCGGCGTATGGCCACAATGAATTCGGTGGTCCAAAATGGTATCGGAAGCCTGGTGGGAGGATAAAATGGATGATCGAACCGTGCGGGCGGCACTGGAGCGCCATTGGGTTGCTTCGGACGCGAACGATTTCAAGGTCGAACATGAAATCTACCGCGAGGATGCCGTGCTTGATTATCCGCAATCGGGCGAGCGGATCCGCGGCCGGCACAACATTCAAGAGAGCCGGACCGTACAGCCAAACAAGAAGCGTTTCACGGTCCGGCGAATTATTGGCAGCGGCGATCTCTGGGTCACGGAATTCGTGCTTACCTATGACGGCATCCCATCATACACCGTGAGCATCATGGAATTCCGCGAAGGCCTGGTGGCCAGCGAAACGCAGTATTTCGCTGATCGGTTCGATCCTGGACCATCGCGTGCGCATCTCGTTGAGCGAATGGACGCTTCGCTGCGATGATTCTCGCGGTAGCAGGAACGGCGTACTCTGATCGGAACCCGGCGCAGCTGGTCGTCAGCGGCATGACAAACGATGGCTGCCAAGGATCACCTTAAAGTCAAGTTGCCGCTTGCGTCGGCGATACTTCCTTCAATTTACGATCTCCGAGGCGCTCCAGCCACACCAGTGCCACGGCCGACAGGAACGGCAAGCTCTGAAGCAACAGGATCGTCGCAAACAGATCGGCCTCGAGATGACGGTAGATATTGACGGCGTAGATCGTTACGGCGCCAACGGCCAGCAGCGCCCCCAGCAGCATTTCCGGCATCGCCATGATGCGCGTGCTCGTGATCGTCCCGCCGCCCTTTCGGGTACGATAGAAGAAGCTGTGGCTCGCCGGAAGTGCAGCTTTGAACGCCGCGCTCGCAACCGTCCACTGGACGGACATGAATACGATCATCGCCCCCAGCATCTGCCAATATGAAACCGCGACGCGCATCCGGTAGGCGCAGGCAAAATGCACAAGCGTGACGAAAAACGCCGCTATGATCGGGAACGTGAGCAGGACATCGGGAACGGCGACCTTATCGAGCGCAATGAACGGCACCCAGATCAAGTTGAGCAGCGCCGCTCCAACGGCAATGGTTTCGGCGACGAACCAGTTGAGCCAGCCCAGCAGGAATTCCCGCTTCTGATCATGGTTGAGCCGGCTGGTCCCCGGCAGGAACTTGCGCCAGTGCTTTCTGACGATCTGCACCGCACCGGTGGCCCAACGAGCCCGCTGAACCCTGAAGGCCTGATAATCCTGCGGCAGCAATCCCCAGCCATAACGGCGATTGGTGTAATGCGCGCGCCAGCCGAGCTCCATGATCGACAGTCCGAGATCGCTATCCTCGCAAATCGTGTCGCTCGACCAGCCGCCGGCGGCGGCCATCGCCGTACGGCGGATCAGGCACATGGTGCCGTGAACGATGATGGCGTTGAACTCGTTGCGCTCGACCATGCCGATATCAAAGAAGCCGGCATATTCGGCGTTCATGGCGGAATGGATCAGACTGCGATCGGCGTCGCGATGATCCTGCGGCGCCTGAATAAGGCCAACATCGGGATCGGCAAAGCTCGGCACCAGATCGATGAGCCATCGGGGATCGACCACATAGTCGGCATCGATGACGCCGATGATCTCGGCATCGGCCGCGGTCTCCGTCAATGCGAGCCGAAGGGCTGCGGCCTTGAACCCCTCAAGGTTTTCAACGCGCAGAAACTTGAAACGCGGACCGAGTTCGCGGCAACGCGCCTCGATCGGCTGCCAGAACGCCGGATCCGGCGTGTTGTTGATAATAACCACGCATTCAAAATTCGGGTATTCGAGCCGCGCCACCGAATTGATGGTGCGCAAAAGCATCTCCGGCGGTTCCCGGTACGCAGGAATATGGATCGAAACCTTGGGCGTGGCAGCATCCGCGCGTGGCGGGGATATCGCAAACAGCCGTTCGGGTTTGCGGCCAAACGTCACCGCCGCCAGTTCGCCTACCCGCGAAAGCAGAATCGGCGCGAGCAGCCCCATCAGCGGCAACCCGATGCCGAACGCAATCACCTCGCCATGCAGAAAATAATGGGCGTGCCAGTAGCCGAGCACGCTGGCGCACCAATCGCCGATCACATGGTCGGCGCCGGCAAGCAATGCCACCTGTCCAATGGTCGCCCCGGGAAGCAGCAGAATGGAGAGCGACAACAACAATCCAACGAGGACGGCGCACCCCGCCGCCTCCCAGTAATCGGGATCGACCAGCCGCCCCGTCCAGGCAAATTTCGGCCGCAACTTCGCATCGAGGATGCCCCAATAGGGGCCGACATGGCCCTCGAATAATTTCTCCGGCTGATCGATCGCCTCGATAATATTGTAGTCGATGCCGAGCGCGGTGGCGCGCGCGACGAAATCGCGTAACACCACGGCCTGGGCAATCGGGCGCGGCATGGATTGCTGGAAATTGCGGCCGGCGCTCGGCCAGCCGAATTCCCCGACGACGATGGTCTTGCCCGGGAAAGCTGCCTGCAGTTGGTCGTAAATCTCCAGCGACCGGCTGACAGCGGTCTCCTTTGACACGCCCTCCCAGTACGGGATGATGTGGGCAAAGATCTGGTCGACGGCGTCGCCAAGTTCGGGATGTTCGATGAAGATGCGCCAGTTTTCCGCGGACCCGACCGGGACCGGACTTTCTCGTTTCACGCGCTGAATAAACTGGACCAGTTCGGCTGCGGTGTGCTCCTTCCGAAACACAGTTTCATTGCCCACGACCAGACGCTTGACATTGGGGTTGTGTCTGGCCAGATCGAGAGCTGCTGCGATCTCACGCTCGTTTCGGGCATTGTCGGGACCGATCCAGGCGCCAAGCGTGACGTCAAGCCCGAGTTCAGCCGCAATCTTTGGGACCCGCTCCAGCCCCTGGGTGGAAGCATAAGTGCGCACTGCCCTGGCTTGCCTGGCGATGGCCGTGAGATCGGTCCGAATCCTGGCATCGGGCACCGTCCGTCCCGCAGAGGGAGAGCCCACGAAACGATTGTACGAAACGCTCACCAGCCTGTCCTCGACAGACGCTGCGGTCGTCGCCGGATTTTTCAGCGCCCAGATTGCAAGATGGATGCTAGCGACCAGGCCGAGGACGAAGGCCAACGTGCCCAAAGGCATCGCACGGCTTCGGCCAACTCTCGCGCCGACCGATTCCCCACGTTGCTCAGTCCCGTCGGCCGTCATCATGTTTGCGCCCTATGGTGCGCATAATGTGTGACTTTCCGCCTGATATAGCTATGGCTTAAACTGCTAAAAGTATCACGCGTCCGCCGATTTACAATCGATCCAACCCTGGGCGGTTTCGCGACGCCCCGGATGCGCTTGACCCTTGATGCGATCAGAAGGGCCCGAACATGGCAATGGTTGTGTTCTGGATACGCAGCAGGGAGCGATGAGTGCGTCCACGAGCGCGTGTGTCCGGACGAACGCCGACGCCGGTAGCCGCTAGCGCATGTTCATGAATTTTGCGAAGGCATCCGCGTAGTCCGGGTGCCAGCGCGACAGCGCCGGCCTGTTCTCGACGATATCGCCTGCGGCCCACAGTATCCGACGTTCATCGACATGCCGGGGCACATCATTGTCCGGGCAGAGAATGTAAAAGTCGCCGGCCGACAGCGCTTCGATCATGAAGTCGACGGTTTGCTCCGGCGTCCACGCAGCGGCGGGCTTTTCGGTGCGGCCTTTGGCGGTCAATCCGGTAAAGACGAAACCGGGGATCAGGAGATGCGCGCTAAGCCGGGCGTCCGGGAGATTCCGCAGTTCATGCTGTAGTGCCTCCGTGAAAGCCTTCACGCCGGCCTTGGCAACGTTGTAGGCGGGATCTCCGGGCGGCGTCGTGATCCCCTGCTTCGAACCTGTATTGATAATGAGGCCGGGGCGTCCGCGCTCGATCATGCCGGGGACGAAGACCTGCGTCCCATGGATGACACCCCACAGATTGATGCCGATCACATTGTGCCAATTCGCGGCAGGTCCAAACATCCCGCTGCCGGGCTGCACGCCGGCATTATTCATCAGCACATCGATGCTGCCGAACCGCTGCAGCACTGCAAGTTCCAGTTTCCTGACATCGTCGATGCGACTGACATCGGCCGCCATCGTCATGATACTTGCGGCACCGTTCGATGCCGCCCCCGAGAGCACAGAAGCGGCACTGGCGAGCCGCTCTTCACCGAGATCCGCGATACATACCCGCAAGCCCAGACGCGCGAATTTCGTGGCAGCCGCAAGGCCGATGCCGGCCGCGCCGCCGGTGACGACGGCAACGGAATTGTGGGTCAACGCCGGATGGGACAATTTCGTTCTCCGTTACGCTCAAGCCAGATTGGCCCTATATTCGCATGGACTGCTTCGGGGCAAGCTGTTGGAGTTCCGTCCCAAGGAACGCTTCGGTGATCTGACGTGGCAGTGACTTCCGCCGTCGCGACCGCATCAGTCCCGACTGATACTCTCCGGTCGCCGATCCGATGCCTCAGAGACTGTCGCGGATCTCGTTGAGCAGCTTTTCCCGGTCGTGTCGGGCCGCCAATGCCTGTTCCATCGTCACCGGCGTGAAGCGCGCGGTGGCGTTCGGTTGCAATTGCCCGATCAGGTCCATGTCGGCGGAAATGATCGTGCCGATCATGAAGTAGCCGCCGCCAGAGACGGCGTCGCGATGCAGAATGATCGGCTCGGTCCCGCCTGGCACCTGGATCGAACCATAGGGGTAGCAAGCATCGACGATGTTGGAGGGGTCGGAGCCAGCCCCGAACGGCGGCTCGCGCGGCACGAAGTCCAGCGGTCGCCCGCCACGGAATCGGTAACCGATCCGATCTGCTTCCGGCGCCACCTTCCAGGTATCCTCGAAGAAGTGCTGGCCCGCCTGTTCCGTGATGCGATGCCAATACAGGCCCGGCATCATGCGCAACTCCGGGGAAGAACCGGGTGCACGACGCAGCCGCGCCGGAACCTCACGGCTTCCGGCGATCTCGCCGCCGGAGCCCAGAGGCAGTTCGTCACCCGCGGCGAGCTTGCGGCCGAGATATCCGCCGAGGGCGCCAAGCGTATAGGTCGAGCGCGAGCCGAGAACGACCGGCACATCGACGCCGCCCGAGACCGCGATATAGGCGCGCCCTCCCGCCTTGAGAAAATCAAATGCCAGCGTCTGGCCCTTCTTGACCTTGAAGGAGGTCCAGGTTGCACGCGGCTGCCCGTCGAGCTTCGGCGGCAACTCCGCGCCGGTGACCGCGACCGTCGCATCCGACGTGAACTCCAGCTCGGGACCCAGGAAAGTTGCCTCGAGAACAGCGGCATCTTCCTTGTTGCCGACCAGCCAATTGGCGGCGCATAGCGCGAACCGGTCCATGCCGCCGGAAATAGGAATGCCGATATGATAATATCCGGGCCGGCCAAGATCCTGCACCGTGGTCGAAAGACCGGGTTTGACGACTTTAATGGCCATAGAGCGCCCCCGTCAGCTTGGCGTTGGTTCCGTCGATGTCGGCGTGAAATTCATCCAGAGAGAAGGTGACGCTGGATATCCGCGGTGTATATTTTCCAGCCTCGACGTCGGCGACGGTTTGATCGTATTCGGCGCGATCGATCGGACGCCACTTCACGATATCGCCCGGGTTGAACAGGCACATGAACTCCTTCAGATACTTGATCTCCTGATTGGGATCGTAGATCGGCATCGGCGTGATGCCGAACATCTGATAGCCGCCGGCGCCACGTACCGAATAGATCGCGCCGAAGCACCCGCCATGCCCGATAGTCAGCTTGGGCGTATCGGTGCGTGGCCGCAGGTATTTCGGCGATTGAATTTGCCGTGCACGATCGACCATCTGATAGAGAAACGGCAGACCCGCCACGAATCCGACCATCGAGACAAACCACGGGGCGCCCGAATGCGCCTTCACAAACCCATCGACGCCGTCGAGATGATTGATTTTGGCAGTGTATTCGACGTCGGTCATGTCAGGTGTTTGATGGCGATCGCGAAACCGCATCAGCGTCTCATGCGTCCAGGGATCGTTGTACAGTACGGGGACCTCGATAATGCGCGTCTTGAGCGAGGAATGCCCGCCTCTCGCCGCGGCGGCTTCGATCGATTTCAACTCGCGCAGGAGATCGTCGGGCTTGATGACGTCCGGATCGAACTTGATCTGGAACGAGGCGTTCGCCGGACATATTTCGGTGACCCCGCGAATTTGCGCGGCACGCACCGCTTTCGTTACCGACAAGCTCTTGAAGAAGGCCTCCAGCGACATCGCCTCGTCGCACTCAACGAAGATATGTTCATCGCCTCCAAACGAATATCGGCTGTTCATTGGCTGCTTTGCTCCATCATGGCGTCCTGCGGCTTGATGTTCGTGGCGAGCCATTGCTCCAACCATCGTGTGTGAAATGCTCCAGCACGAATCTCGGGCGCCTCCACGAGACGCCGATGCAAGGGCGCCGTCGTGATGACGCCGTCGATTTTTAACTCGCCGAGCGCGCGGCCGAGACGGCGCAGCGCCATTTCGCGCGACGTATCCCAAACGATCAACTTGCCAAGCAGAGAGTTGTAGAAAGGTGAAACCGTATAGTCGGGATAAAGCAGCGTATCGAAGCGCGTGCCCATGCCGCCGGGAACCTGTAGCGCGGTCACCTTGCCGGGCGACGGGCGGAAATCGTGCGAACCGTCCTCCGCATTGATGCGAACCTCGATGGCGTGTCCGCTCAGGCGGACGTCGCTTTGCTGGTAACGCAACGGCTCGCCGCCGGCGATAGTTATCATCTCGCGCACGAGATCGATCCCGGTAATCATCTCCGTCACGGGATGCTCGACCTGGATGCGGGTGTTCATCTCGATGAAATAGAAGCTCCGGGTTTGCTCGTCATAGAGATATTCGAGCGTTCCGGCGCCCCGGTAGCTCACGGATTTGGCAAGCGCGACGGCCGAGGCGCAGAGCGATTCCCGCACGTCGGGCGAAAGCACCGCGGCTGGCGCTTCTTCCCAGACTTTTTGCCGGCGCCGCTGCAGCGAGCATTCCCGCTCATAGCAGTGAATCGCGTGGACGCCGTCGCCGAGGATTTGCACCTCGATGTGGCGGGCGTTGCCAATGAACTTTTCCAGATAGAGCCCGCCATCGCCGAAGGCTGCCTTGGCCTCGGCGGCGGCCTGATCGAGCGCTGCGCCAAGCGCTTCGGCGGTATCCGCGATACGGATGCCCCGTCCGCCGCCACCCGCCGACGCCTTGATCATGACGGGAAAGCCTATTTTCTCCGCCAGCTTCCGCGCTTCATCAGGATCTGCGACACGGCCTTCGGAACCGGGCACAACGGGCACGCCCGCCCTTTGCGCCGCACCACGAGCCGCGGCCTTGTCGCCCATGGTTCGGATCGTCTCGCCTTTCGGACCGACGAAGATCAACCCGGCGGCCTCAACTGCTTCCGCGAAGACGGGATTCTCGGAGAGAAAGCCGTAGCCCGGATGAACGGCGTCTGCGCCGGTCGCCTTGGCCGCGGCAAGGACGGCTTCGATGTTGAGATAGGATTTCGCCGCCTGGAACGGACCGATATTGACCGCTTCGTCCGCCATGCGAACCGCCAGCGAGTCGGCGTCGGCAGCGCTGTAAACCTGAACGGTTTTGATACCAAGCTCCCGCGCCGCGCGCTGAATGCGCACAGCTATTTCCCCCCGATTGGCAATCAGCAATCGTGAGATGGGCATGCCTATTCGATCTCGAGCAGCGA
The DNA here is from genome assembly GCA_963819325.1 of uncultured Pseudomonadota bacterium. Lineage (GTDB taxonomy): Bacteria > Pseudomonadota > Alphaproteobacteria > Rhizobiales > Xanthobacteraceae > Bradyrhizobium. The sequence goes on along the minus strand of CAWFVT010000007.1, from coordinate 792,371 downwards.
CTGACCCGCCATGATCGGCTCCTCATCACCGACGATAAAGCGAACGATCTTGCCGCCCGCGTCAGCGTGGACTTCGATGAACGACTTCATCACTTCAATCAATCCGACGACGTCGCCGACCGCGACAATGTCGCCATCGGATTTGTAAGGCGGCTTGTCCGGAGCCGGTTTGCGATAAAAGACTCCCGGCAAGGGAGCGAGAATCTCTCTGGGCATGGCAACCTCTCAGGCTTGAGACCGATTGGCTTGACGCGGGACGGCGCCACGTATGGCCGACGCGATGGCCACCGCGTTGGGCGTGTCCGAATGCACGCAGATCGTCTCGGCGCCCACGCGAACGTCGCGGCCGCCGATGGTCTTGACCTTGCCTTCCGAGATCGCGCGCAGGCATTTGGCGGCGGCGGCGTCGGGATCTTTCGCCTCGTGCTCCCGCGTGATGATGATCCCTCCGTCGTCATTATAATCGAGGTCGGCATAGAATTCGGCCAGGAAGCGATGCCCGCGGGCGGAATAGACGGTTTCGTGCAGCGTTCCCACCATGCCTAGCAAGGGGGTCTTGAACACGTCCGCAGCGTCACAAATCGCGTGCGCGGTGTCTTCGTTGCGCGCGGCCATTCCGTACAGCGAGCCGTGGGGCTTGATATGGTTGAGTTTCATGCCTTCGGCATCGAGGAAACCCTTCAAGGCGCCAATCTGGTAGATCAGGCAGTTGGCCAATTCCTCGCGCCCGATCTTCATCTCGCGCCGGCCGAACCCTTGCAAATCCGGCAGCGAAGGATGGGCACCTACGGCGACGCCGTGCGATTTGGCCAGCCGCACCGTCGAACGCATATGGTTGAAATCGGAGGCGTGGAAACCGCACGCCACGTTCGCGATATCGATCAGGGGCATAAGGCCCGCGTCGTCACCCATCCGATAGAGCCCGAACGCTTCACCCATATCACAGTTGATCGTAGCCATTTGCCCTCCGGGTCAGTTAGAGAAAGGTGCACGAACCTCGGTATATTGTAAATTGAAAAGCCCCTGCCCGTGTCGATCGCGATGACTGCCGGTCTGGACGTCAGTCATTCAACACCGCGAAGGCTCTTACCGGCGAACCCGACCCACCCTTGAATTTAAGAGGCACGCCAAAGAACTGGAACTCCTTTTTATCCAGTAGTTCTTCAAGATTGACCAGCCATTCCCAATGCGAGATCCCGAGATCCCGGCAAAGCCTATGCTGCGCGAAGATGTTGTCGGTCGGCTTGTCCGTTGAAGGCCCCTCAACGCCGTGCATCCGCGACCCGCGATCGTGAAGCCAGTGCGTGGCTTCGGCAGTCAGCAGTGGGTTCTTCCAGACACTGTCGACCGACGGATAGTTTCGTTTGTGAAAACCCGTACAGAGAAGCACGATGTGACCATTCACTTTGGTGCCACACTTAGCTTCTGCCCTCTCCATATCCTCGACGGTAATCTCGCCCAGGTCGGGAATATGACGCAGGTCGAAGCATACGGCCTTGCCCATGAACAGATCGAGCGGCATCTCGTCGACGGACTTGCCGTTCGGATTGACATGCCGGAAAGCGTCGACATGGGTGCCGACGTGATCAACCATGGCGATGAAATTCGTTTGAAACGTCATGGCGTCGCCCGGCACGCCCAGATTGTGAGCTTTCGCGCTCTCATGGGTCATGTGGACGGTATACACCGGGCGCTGAAACAGCTTGTGCGCCGGCATGTTATCTTCAATGAGAAGCGAGAGATCGATGACGCGTGACATGAAATTCCTCCTTCGTCAGTTCCGGTCTACTAGATTACAGGCGATTTCAACCTCGCATCGATGACCGCAACGTTTCCGTTGCGGCCGCGTCGAGCGCCCAGGCGAAGCCATCATCCGCGGATTTCAATACAACGCCATAGGCCTCGCGCGCATGCTCGGGGGTAATGAAATCATCGAGCACATCTTCAAACACCTGTTGCGCCGGGCGATCCAGCGGATCGCCGTAGCCGCCTCCCGAAGGCGAGAAGTAGCAGGCGACATCGCCTTCGCTCACGCGCAATCCGGAGAACTTCGCCGGGTATTGAGCGATCTCGTGCGGTTTGCCGGTATTGTAGATCTCGTACTTGCCGCCGGAGCCCGCCTTGCCGCCGAATACGCCCCATGGCGCATCGTCATGCCTGTCCGACTCGTGGGTGACGAAGCCGGGCGTCAGGAAGCGTTGCGATTTCACGACACCCTGCCCGCCGCGGAACTTGCCCGCCCCCGGCATGACGTCGTCGCGCAATTCATAGCGATCGCAGATCAGCGGCAAATGCATGCCGAGATCTTCCAGCGGATTGTTGCGCGTGTTGCGCATCAGCTCTTCCACCGTATCGGGGCCGTCCGATTTTGGACGGCCGCCCATCGCCGCCTCGTTCACTTCCAGGAAGACCCAGTACTCGCCGTTCGGGCGGACGCCCGAGAATGCCGCGAACGAAAGTGTCGCCGCATTGCCGGCGGTGCACCGGTCGGGAAGAACCGGCGACAGCGCCTTGATGATCAGGTCGACGAGGCGCTGGATCTGGCAAAAGCGGGCTTCCGCCGCGACCGGGGCGATCGGATTGAAGATCGAACCGAGCGGCGCGGTGACCTTGACCGGACGGAACGATCCCTCGTTCTGCGGGATATGCTCCTCATGCGTATAGGTGTCGAGCAACAGCGCACGGAACGCGAAATAGCACGCCACCTTGGTCGAGCCCTCGAACGGAACGTTGAAAGCGGTCGGCGATTGTGCCGCAGAACCCGTGAGGTCGACCTCTACGCCGTCGCCGCGCTTCTTTACCGTCACCTTGACCGGCAGATGCTTGCCGCGGGTTCTCCCGTCGTCGTCCAGGAAGCCCTCCGCGGTATAGTCGCCATCGGGAATCTTGGCGATCTCACGGCGCAACATCGCTTCGGTGTAATCCATCAGCTGTCGCGTCGTCTGAAATACATTGTCCTTGCCGTAGGTGACGAGCAATTCCTGAAACCGCTTGACGCCCAGTTCGGCCGAGGCGATCTGCGCCTCGAGGTCGCCCATCACCAGACTGGGCACACGGGTATTATCCCGGATGTAGCGCCACAGGCTCTCGCTGCGTTTGCCCTCTTCATAGAGCTTGGTGCCGTTGAACAGCATGCCTTCGGCGAACATGTCGGGCACGTCGATGATCAGGCCGGGCGTTGCGGCCCCGATATCGACGTGGTGGGCTGTGTTGGCGGCGAAGCCGACGAGTTCGTTATCGAAAAACACCGGCATCACCACCGCGATGTCAGGCGAATGGCTAGCCCCAAAATACGGGTGGTTGTGAATAACGCAGTCGCCCGGCTTCCAGGCGCTCAGCGGGATCGACTTCTCGATGCCGCGCAGATAGCCGGGAAGCGAGCCGATATGCATCGGCGTCGAATCCGACTCGCACAGCGTGTTGAAGTCACAATCGAACAGGCCAGCGCCTAAATCCTGGCTCTCGCGAATGATCGATGAATACGACATCCGATAGAGGACATTGCCCATCTGTTCGGCGATCGAATGCAGCGCACCGCCGATAACCTGCAGTGTAATCGGGTCGATTGCCGCTGTTGTGCCATCTGTCATTTTCATTACCTCCCTCAACCCAAGCGCGCGATGTGCATATCGCCGTGCGAAAGAACGCTGGCCGAATAACCCGGCGGTACCAACGTCGTGGAATTATGCTGAACGATCAGCGCAGGGCCGCTGACGACATCGTCGGCCAGCAGCTTTGCGCGATCGTAACGCGGCGTCGGAACGGCTTTGCCGTCATCGAACACGGTATTGCGGGTGTAGAGCTCGGCAGTCTTCGGATTGGCCCGGCCGCCATGGGCCAATTCCGGCAACTTCAGCATCTCGGTCGCGGCCGAGCCCACCACGCGCAGCGTGATGATCTCCACCAGCTGATCCTCGAACGCGTGGCCATAGGCTTGCTTGTGCGCGTCGAAGAAGCTCTTGATGACCGAATGGACATTGCTTTCATTGAGCGGTCCGTCAGGCATCGCGGCGCGCAGTTCAAAGCCCTGCCCGACGTAACGGCACTCGGCGACAACGGCGAAACGGTGCATGTCTGCAGCTACACCGTCCGAGAGCAATTGCTCGCGGGCTTCCGCCTTCAAGTCGGCGACGATCTTGTTCACCAGTTCAAATTCGCTCTTGCCGGCCTTGTTTGCGACGACGAGTACCGACCGGGTATATTCGTATTGGAGCTCCGTCAAAAGCAGACCCATCGCCGCCGTGATGCCGGGGTGCAACGGCGCGATGGTATCCTTGGCGCGGATCAGCTCCGCCAGTGCGGTCGCGTGCAGCGGGCCGGCGCCGCCAAAACCCATCAATGTGAAATGGCGGGGATCAATGCCCTTGGCGACCGAGTTTGCATTGATGGCAAGCGCCATGTTGTTGTTGACCACCCGCAGAATTCCGAGTGCTGCGTCCGTGACGCTGAGATTGAGGGGCTTGGCCACATATTGCTCGACCGCCGCGTGAGCCAGCGAAGGATCGATCTTCAGATCGCCGCCGAGAAAATGCTCGGGATCAAGCCGACCCAGTACGACCTGCGCGTCGGTTACGGCAGGCTCCTTGCCGCCCTTGCCGTAACATGCCGGACCCGGCGAGGCGCCGGCCGATCGCGGACCAACGCGGAACGCCCCACCCGGATCGAGATAGGCGATCGAACCTCCGCCGGCGCCGATGGCGTCAATGTCGATCATCGGCACCAGCACCGGAAGATGGGCAACCTCGGTGTCGCGCGGATTCTTCGATTCTCAATTCGCCGTTCTGAATCACCGAGATGTCGGCCGATGTTCCGCCAACGTCGATGGTGATGACGTTCTTGGTCTTGCTGGATTCGCCGGTCCAGCGTCCGCCGATGACGCCGCCTGCCGGTCCGGATAGCAGCAACCCTACCGGACGCAGCGACGAATTCTCGACCGTGGAAATGCCACCGTTCGACTGCATGATGCGCACCTTGGCCGCGACGCCGTTCTCGCGAAGACGACCTTCAAGCCGCCGCAGATAGAGCGCGACGGTCGGACCGATATAGGCGTTCATTGCCGTCGAGGAGAACCGCTCATATTCGCGGATGACGTTCACGACCTCATGCGAGCAGCAAACGAACGCGTCCGGAATCACGCGTTTCACGACGTCGCGAGCCTGCGCCTCGTGCTCGCTGTTGAGAAACGAGAATAGAAAGCAGATGACAATGGACTTGAGACCGCGCTTCTTGAAGAGCTGCGCCGCCGCTTCGACCTGATCGAGCGCGAGCGGTACCTCGACCTCCCCGGTCGGCGGTCGCAACCGCTCATCCACGACCAATCGATTGCGGCGCTTGACCAGCGGCTTCGACTGCCAGGGCACATCGAACTGCAGCGAGAAATTATGCGGTCGTTTGTGACGCGCCATGTGGAGGATGTCACGAAATCCGCGGGTCGTTATCATGCCGACGTCGGCGCCCTTGCGCTCGATCACCATGTTTGTCGCCACGGTGGTGCCGTGCAACACAAGATCGATGTCCCCGGGCGATACGCCGGCGATCTTGCACACTTCCACAACACCCTGGACGACCGCGACCGATTGATCCTCGGGAGTCGACGATACTTTGTGGACGAAGATTTTCTGACTCGCGCCCGCGGTCGTCTGCTCCAGGACAATGTCGGTGAACGTACCCCCGACATCTACGCCGACACGTATCATGTTCTTTCTCCCTGATTGATTGTTTGGGCCCGTCCAAGCGGGCGCTGAAATTCTGCTTTCATGTGCAGCATCGGTTCACCCGCTGGCGGTGCGGAAACGCTGCACTGATTTTTGTCCAGATCGCTGTTTGCCTTCGCGGCCCCGAGGCGGTTGAACACCGAGAACGAGCGCCGAATCAATTCAGGCTCGATTCCCTCCACGATGAAGACGAGCCGGGATCTGTGATCCTCGCTCGGCCAGTGGCTCAGATGGGTTGGCGCGTGCACCAGATGTTGCACCCCGTGGACGGCAACAGGCCGTTCTTCACCTGCCAGCGCCAGTATGCCCTTGACCCGCAGAATTCGCTCGCCATGCCGGTTGAGCAGCATGGTCAGCCAGATGCCGAAAGCCGTCCAGTCAAGGGGCTCGTCGACGATGATCGCGAAAGCGCTGACACCGCCATGCGCGGCCGTCCCCACGGCGGACTCTTCGATCGCCCTGAACCCGCTGCCGCTGCTGCCCGATTGCAAAAGAACAGACGCGTCCAGGGAGGCTTCGGCGGCGGAAAGCTGCGAGGCGGAAGGATTCATGGTGCCAAGCCGTGCCATCAGCCGCGCCGTAACCGCTGCTTCGGCAATATCGGTCTTGGTCAGGACAATCGCATCGGCGATCGCGACCTGGCGAACCGATTCGATGTGGCGTTCGAGCTGACGCATTCCATTGACGGCGTCCACGGTCGTGACGACGCCCGCGCTGCGAAAATGATGGCGCAACACGGGATCAGCCTTGAGCGTGGAAAGCACCGGAAAAGGATCGGCGAGCCCGGTGCTTTCGATGACCAGCCGGCGGAACGGTGGCACCGTACCCCGCTCGCGCCGGGAATGCAGGTCGCGCATCGCGGCCGCCAGTTCGCCGCGAACGGTGCAGCACACGCAACCCGACTTCAGCAGCACCATGTGGTCGTCGAGACGCTCGACCAGAAGGTGGTCGATCCCGACTTCGCCCAGCTCGTTGATGATCACAGCGGTATCCCCGAGCGCGGGATCGGCAAGCAGACGGCGCAGCAACGTCGTCTTGCCCGAACCGAGGAACCCGGTGAGGAGAGTCACCGGCGTGAAGGCAGGTACATCCTCAACCATGGCCGGCGTCCAGCTGTTCGAGCAGCTCGGGCGCGAGCGGATCGCAGGTTCGACCACACAACTTTTCGGCTACCGGCCACAGATGACCGAGATCCTCGACGATCTCGCTCTTGCCGGTGAAGGTCGACAACAGAAAAGACGCGCCTTGCCAGTCCGAGAGCTTCATCCCGTAAAGAGCAAGCACTTGATTGGCGAGGCGGACGCGATCCGCGCGCTCGCGCCGGCGCCCCATCGGATCGGCATTGCGCGTGTAGACGCCTTCGCGCGCCGCCGCATCCGCCCAATGCTCATTGGCACCGAGAATACCGCACAGCGAACACATCGTTGCCTCCCCCGCCGTTTCGGCGACCGTTACTTCTTGCGCGGCGACCGCTTGGCGAAATCGTCTGCCATCTCGTTCATGGTGACAAATCGCACGCCGGCGTGCGAGGCGATGTGCTTGTAAAGCCGCTCGAGCATCATCAGCACCTGGGGCCGCCCCGAAACATCGGGGTGGATGGTGATCGGGAACACGGCGTAGTCGTTCTCCCGATAGACCCAGTCGAATTGATCCCGCCACATCTCCTCGAGGTGCCGCGGATTGACGAAACCGTGGCTGTTCGGACTCTTCTTGATGAACATCATCGGCGGCAGGTCATCGAGGTACCAGTTCGCCGGGATCTCGATCAAATCGGTCTCGACGCCGCGCTTGAGCGGCGTCATCCAGGCGGCCGGTTGCTTCGAATAGTCGATCTTGGTCCAGCTATCGCCAACCCGGACGTAATAGGGATGAAAATCGTTGTGCATCAGCGAGTGATCGTACTTGATACCGCGCTCGAGCAGGAGTTCGTTGGTCACGGTCGAGAACTCCCACCACGGCGCGACATAGCCGGTCGGCCGCTTGCCGGATAGTTTCGTCACGAGATCGATGCACTTGTCGAGGATGACGATTTCCTGCTCGCGCGTCATCGCAATCGGGTTTTCGTGACTGTAGCCGTGAATGCCGATCTCATGGCCGGCGTCGGCGACAGCCTGCATTTCCTTCGGGAACGTTTCGATGGAGTGGCCCGGAATAAACCACGTGGTCTTGATCCCGAAGCGCTCAAACATTTTGAGCAGCCGCGGGCTGCCGACTTCGCCGGCAAACAACCCTCGAGAAATATCGTCGGGCGAATCCTCGCCGCCATACGAACCGAGCCAGCCGGCGACGGCATCGACATCGATGCCAAATCCCACGAGAATATCCTTAGCCATTGCTTCTCCTTTCGTGTGCGAGCGCCGGCGCAAACAGCTCCGGCACTGACGGTTTCACATCCCTTGTATCTGCGAGCGCTGAAATTGCGCTTCTTCCTGGGCGGCGTACGTTCACCAGTTCGTCGCCCAATTCGGATCGTTGATCGCCATCGGATAAGCGAGCCCGTAATCCAGCGGCGGCCGAACGACGTATTTCCGGTCGAACTCCGCCCAGGGATAAGGGACCCCCGAACGCACGATGTACGGCCAATCGGGCTGAGCGAAAATCGGCCGTCCAATCGCGACAATGTCCGCTGCGGCGCTGGTCAGCGCCGTTTCGGCCTGTGGGCCGTCGGCGATGCCGCCGTTGGTAATCAGGGGAAGCCCCGAGGCCTCGCGCAGCGCGGCGGGCATCGGGATCGTCGAGTTCGGGTCGCGACTATCCAGGTAATTGAAGCTCGACCAATGCAGGGCGTCCGCCGCCAATTCCTTCAAAGCCTTGCCGATCTGTCTGGCGTAAGCGACGCCGCCGGGCCACGCCCCCGTGAAATCGTCAACACCGTCCTGCGACAGACGCAAACTGATGATCTTGCCGGGGCCGATCGCCTTGCGGACGGCCTCGCAAGTCAACGTGGCGATGCGAATATTGTTTTCCGGGCTGCCGCCGAATTCATCCGTTCGCAGGTTCGTCTTGGGATGAATGAACTGATAAAGCAGATATCCGTTCGCCCCGTGGATCTCAACTCCGTCAAAGCCCGCTTCCATGGCGCGGATGGCGCCGGCAGCGAAGCCGTCGGCGACCTGATGGATCTCGGGTATCGTCAGCGCGCGTGCCGGACCGAAGGTGACCTTCGGCCAATCTCCGTCGATATTCCGAATGATCTTTTCATCGTCGGTATCGGTATAGAGCGTCCAGCCGTCGCTTTTGGTCGCGCTGGCGCTTACCGGTTGCTCGCCTTGGGCCAGGCATCGGGGATCCGTGACCCGGCCGCCATGCATGAGTTGCAGGATGATGACGGCGCCGTGCTTGTGGACGGCATCCGTAACCTTGCGCCAGCCCGCCACATGCCTGGCGTTGGCGATGCCCGGCTGCGAGAGATAGGCGCGGCATCCCAATCGGTCCTCTTCGTAGGTCCCCTCGGTAATGATCAGGCCGCAGCCGCCCCGCGCGCGCCGGGCATAATAGGCCGCCATTTCATCCGTTGGCGTTCCATCGGGCTCCGCCATCTGCCGCGTCAGCGGCGCCATGGCGATACGATTGTTCAGCGTGTAGCCCGCCAGTTTCGTCGGCGAAAAAAGGCGCGGAAAGACCTCGGACATCGTCAAATTTCCATGATGCGGTTTATCGGTTCGACCAAAAATTTTTGCTCCATTCGAGACATGGCCTCGCTAATCGACGACGAGCGTCGCGACGTCTTTTTTCCAGGCGAGCAGCACCTCCTCACCCCCCTGGAATCGACCGCCGTATTTGTCCGCATGACCCTCGACGACGATTGGTTGGGCGGCGCCGACGATGATGACGAGTTGAACGATGTGTCCGACCTGCTGGATCGACTCGACGGTTCCCTTGATGGGATTGCCGCCATAAACCTCGGGGAAATAGTTCAGCGGCGTTGAGGCAGGCAGAATGTCGATCGCTTCCGCAGGCACCGCAAGGCTTGCCGCGCTTCCGGCGCGCATCGCCACTCTGGACGTGCCGACAAGCTCGCCGAAGGCCGTGTCCAGCCGGCAATCGTTCATATCCGCCGAAATCACGGTGCCGTTTATCAGTGCATTGCGCCCGATGAATTTCGCCACGAACTGGCTGCGAGGGCGGGTGTAGAGCTCATACGGAGCGCTGATCTGTTCGATACGGCCCGCGTTCATCACGACAATGCGGTCCGAAAGCGCCAGCGCTTCGGACTGGGCATGGGTAACGAATACGAACGTAATGCCCAGACGGCGCTGCAGCAGTTTGAGCTCGTTCTGAATGCTCTTGCGCAGATTGGCATCGAGCGCCCCCAGCGGCTCGTCGAGCAGCAGGATGTCCGGTTCGACCACCAGGGCGCGCGCGAGCGCAATGCGTTGCTTTTGCCCGCCCGATAATCGCTCCGGCTTGAGGTCGCCGATATCGGTCAAGTCAAGTTTTTCGAGAATTCGCTCCACCATCGCGTCGCGCGTGGCGACGGGCATCTTCTTGACGTCGAGGCCGAAACGAACATTTGCACGCACGCTCATATGCGGAAACAGCGCGTAATTCTGAAAGATCATCGCCGTCGGCCGGCGCTCCGGCGGCACATCGTTGATCCGGTTGCCGCGAATGAAAATGTCGCCCGACGAGATCGTTTCAAATCCGGCGATCATTCGGAGCGTGGTCGTCTTGCCGCAGCCGGATGGTCCCAGAAACGCGATGAACTCGCCTTTCGAAACCTCCAGATTGAAGTCGATGACCGCGGGCGTACCATTATCATAGACTTTCCCGACACCGGCGAGTTGCAGATCGATGGTCACGCGTCAGTTCCAGACATTGCTGTAATCATGGGCTCATTGTCCCGCGCCCGAAGGCGCGGGAGTACTCGCTTGCAAGAAACGAAAGGGTCGAAGCCAGCTTCAAATCAGGCGCTGAGGAATTCGTCCCACTTCTTCATCAGGTAGTCGTATTGATCCGGCCACTGATGCCAATAGGCGACGGTGGAGGCGCGCTGCTCGAGCGAACCACCATCGCGCAAATCGCCTTCCTTGATGCCGCGCTCCGGCGCTCCCTTCCAGGGCTTGCCCTCGTACCAGAAGGCATACTTGTCGGGCGCCATCAGGCTCTTGATGTTGGTCGTGGGCGAATAGTAGCCCTGTTCGGACACGATGGCCGCCGGCGGACCGGAAAGCCAATAGTCGGCGTAAGCGATCACGGCATCCTTGTTCGGCGTACCCGTGATCGGGGATATGCCGATCGACCAGGCGCGATACCCTTCCTTTGGCACAGCATAGGTGCACTGCTTGCCCTGGGCCTTCACCGCCATCACCGCCGGCTGCCAGGCATCAGCCAGGATCATTTCGCCGGACGCGAGCAGATTGACGAGTTCACCGAAGTCGCCCCATAGCGCACGAAACTGGCCATTCTTCTTCTTGGAGATGAGGAACTTGGAAGCCTCGTCGATCGACTTCTTGTCGGGATTGCCGGGATTGGGAACCTGCAGCAAGCCCAGCGAGTTCATCGCCATCACGGCCTGGCCGAAGGCGATCAGCGGATCGACATTCAGACCCGTCTTGCCTTTGAACTTGTCGTCGAAAATAGCCGTCCAAGTGCTGGCCTCTTCTTTCGAGACGAGATCCGGCCGGTAACCGATCGAGTCGTAGTTATAAACCGTCGGCACCATCCAGAGTTGGGTCTGCTTGTCGTCCTTCCAAATTTGACCAGCGATTTGCTTGCTTTTGTCCCATTTTGGGTTCGGCTTGGTGAACGTGTCCCGTATGTTGCCCCAGTTCTTCAGAGCGGAGGTCGGAATCGCCTCGATCTTGTTGGTCTCGATCACCGCCGGCAATCGTTCGCCGATCGTCTCCCAGCAATCATAGGCGGTCGAGCCCGACAGCAATTCGGTTTGGGTGTCCGGGAAGATGGCACCCTTGCCGGAGACCGCCTTTACGCCGGACTTGGCCTTGAAGTCAGCGAGGATGCGTTCCTGGACGGTGACCGACAGACCCACCGTGCGCAATTCCTCGCTAGCTAGTCCTGCGGCGAAGGCCTGCTGGGCTCCGAAAGGAGCTCCAAATGAAGTAAGGGCGAGGCCGCCTGCCGTTCCCTTCATGAAATTTCTGCGCGAGACTTGATAACTAGACATTTGAACTCCTCCTCTGTTGTCGCTGCGTCACGTATTCACCCGGAAAGTGCAATCGCTTCAGTACCGTCCCACCAACAACCCCCCGTCCACCACTACCACCTGCCCCGTCATGTATCGAGCAGCGTTGGATGCAAGAAACAGAATGACGTCGGCGATCTCTTCAGGCTCGCCGATCCGGCCCATCGGAATGAACTCGCCGGCCTTCTCGGCACCTGCGGGCCCCAACGAGTGCTCCTCGGACAAGAGTTGCGCCGTGCGGATGTATCCAGGCGCAACGCCATTGACCCGCACGCCGTCCCTGGCGAGTTCAACCGCCAGTCCCCGCACCAGTCCGACGACGCCGGCCTTGGCGGATGAATAATGCACGTGTTCGTCCCACCCGTAGGCAACGCCCATGATCGACGACAGACAGACGATGGCGCCCTTGCGGCGTTTTCTCATGCCGGCGAGAGCCGGCCTGACCACGCGAAAGATGCCTTTCAAGTCTATGTCGAAGGTGTGATCCCATTTGTCGTCGGTCAGCGCCGAGAGCGGCGTCTTGTGGGCGATGCCAGCGTTTGCCACGATAGTGTCGATGCCGCCGTGCTTCTGTTCGACGGCGGTAACAAGCGCTTCCGCATCAGCCGTCGAACGCACATCGAGTTTATGAAACTCCGCCGTCCCGCCGGCGCCAGCGATCTCGGCAACAACAGCCCGACCTTCCTTTTCAAGAATGTCGGTCACGATGACTTTATGGCCGGCGGCGGCGAAAGCCTTGGCCGTTGCACGACCGATGCCGATGCCTGCGCCTGTAATGAGGACTGTCTCGCTCACAGCATTACGTCTCCGGAATTGGGCCCGATTGTCTGCCCGACGAACAGGCTTGCCTGATCCGAACACAGAAAAGCGATCGCAGATGCGACCTCTTCTGGCTCGCCAAATCGTCCAAGCGGGAGTTCCGCCGCCTTGGCCTTTCGCCACTCGGGAGAGAGTGCCCGAACAAGCGGCGTATTGATAGGGCCGGGCGCGACCGCGTTGACCCGAACGCCCTGAGCGCTCACTTCTCGCGCCAGCGATTTGGTGAGGCCGATAATGGCGGCCTTGGCAGCGCTATAGTGAACGAGCTCGACGCCGCCGATCTGCCCGAGTTGCGAGGCCGTGTAAACGATCACGCCGGCGTTGCGGGCGAGCATGGCCGGCAGCACGGCGCGGGTCATCAAGAAAGCGCCGCGGACATGCACGGCGAACATCCGATCGAAATCCCTGGGCGTCAGTTCCGTGAACCGAGCCTGATGCACATGGCCGGCATTGCTGACCAAATGAGTAGGATCGCCAAACGCTTTCCGGCAAGCCGCCACAATCGCATCGACGTCGTCCTCAAGCGAGACATCGCCGCCTGTGGCGATCGCTTCTCCGCCATCGCTCCGGATTTGCGCGGCGACGCTTTCGGCCTGATCCAGAACAATATCGTTCACCATCACCCGGTAGCCGTCGCCGGCCAGCCGCATCGCGACGGCGCGGCCGATGCCGGAACCCGATCCTGTGACGATCGCCGTCTTCATGCTATCGCCTCTTGAATTGCGACGCGTTTGGCCCGCCGCACGCTGAGCGTCATGAGAATGGCGTAGACGGCGAGCAGCGAAAACGAAAACAGCGTGGTGAGCACGCCAAAGGCGAACACGTTCGGATGGATCTCGACCGAGAACGTCGAGTAAATCGCAAGCGGCAGCGTTTGCTCCCGGCCGGAAGAGAGCAACGTTCGCGAGAACTCGTCGTAAGACAGTGTGAATGCGAACAGCATCGCCGAGAGAACGCCGGGAAATATCAGCGGAAAGGTTACTTTGCGGAACGTCGTGATCGGCGAAACGCCGAGCGACCAGGCGGCCTCCTCGACCGAGGCATCGAACCGGTTGAAGATCGCCAGCATGACGAGAAATGCGAACGGCAGCGTATAGACGACATGCGTTGCAAAGGCCGTGCTCCACCAATGCCGCTCAATGCCGGTGGTGGTCGCAACCAGCCCTGAACCCAGGCCGACGAGAATCCCGGGAACGATCATGCCGAGCACGATCAAATAGAAGCTGAGGGTTTTTCCCGGAAAATTCTTCCGGAACGCCTGCGCGGCCATGACGCCGAGAACCGTGGAGGTAATCATGGTCATGCCCGCGAGCGTGAGCGAGCGGAATAGCGACACCCCGATGGGAAGCGGGGCAATGCGCGAGGGCGGAGTGAGGCCAAAAATGTCCCGGTACCAGAAGGTCGACCACTGTGTGATCGGGAATTGCGGGCCGCCTTCCGGTCCCTGCTGGAACGAAAGTATGCCGAGCACGATGAAAGGCCCATAGAGAAACAGCAGGAATAATCCCACATAGACGGCCAGCGCAGGTTTGAAGATGCGTGACTCCATCGCCCCTAAAGCTCCTTCTTCAGATCGACGATGCGCAGAAGCCCTGCGATCACGAAACCCATGATCACCGTGAGGATGACGCCGACGACCGACGCCAGCGCCCATTTCAACGAGCCGACCTGCGTCACGATGATATTGCCGAGCAGGTTCACCTTGCGTCCTGACAGAGCGGCGCTGGTGGCGAATTCCCCGAGCACCATCACGCTTACAAACATGGCGCCGACGACGACGCCGGGCAGGCTCAACGGAAAGATGATCTTGCGCAGAATCCGCCAGAAACCTGCGCCCAAATCCCGCGCGGCCTCAATGACGTTGGGATCGATGCGTCCCAGCATGAATGCGATGGGCCCGACCATGAACACTACATAGATCTGGGTCATGCCGATCACCACTGAGAGTTCCGTGAACAGCAGGGCCTCGATCGGCTGATGAATGATCCCGAACTTCATCAGCAGGATATTGATGGCGCCCTCTTTTCCCAGCATCGGCCGCCACGCAATCACGCGGATCAGGAAGGACGTCCAGAAGGGGATGACGCACAAAACCAGAAGTGCCGTCTGCAAGGTCTTGTTCCTGACAAACAGGCCCACAAACAAGGCAGTCGGATAGCCAAGAACGAACGTGGAGACCAGAACGATCAGCCAGATTCGCAAGGTGGTCCATAACGAATTGAGATAGGTGTCGGAGCCGAAAAACGTCTGCCAGCTGTCGAGCGTCAGCTTCGGCTCTATCCTGAAGGTCGACTGCGTCCAGAACGAGACGTAGACGATCATGGCCAAGGGAAGGACCAGGAATAAAGCCATCCAGATAACCGATGGCGCGATCAGCAGATAGGAGCGCGACGCGCCGCTTCTGGCTCGATCGGGCTGATCCGTCTTACCGGCGGTGGCTTCCTTACCGGCGGTGGCTTCGATTGTACTCATGCCCACCACTCATCCAAAAACTATGCCATCTTCCGCGGTCCAGGTCAGATCATAGGCCTCGCCTTCGGAGAAGGTTGACGGCGGGCCATTGCTGAGATGGTGCTCGACTTCCACGACTTTGCCGTCGTTCGTCTCAAAGAAATGCATGATCGCCGCGCCGAGGTACTCGCTGGCGACATAGTTCACCCTGATTGCCGGCGCCGGGGAGACAGGTCCCGCCTGCTTTGCAACCAACCGGTCGTAGCGCACGGCGTAGGCGGGCTTCGTGCTCGCCATGCGAACGCCGAAGGGGAACTTCCCGTAGGCGCTGGTGAAAACGGCTCCGTCGAGAGCGCCGTCAAACACATTGTAGCGGTTCAGAAAGCGGGCGACGTTTGGCGTGGCCGGACGATTGTACACTTCGTCGGGCTTGCCAAACTGCCCGATGCGGCCCTGGTCCAGAACGATCACGCGATCACCCATCGCCAGCGCCTCCGTTTCGCTTCCCGTTACATGCAGAAACGGAATGCCAAGCTGCTCGCGGATGTGCCGAAGCTCCGCGCGCATGCGTAATCGAAGGTTGGCATCGAGCGCGCCCAGGGGTTCGTCGAGAAGAACCAGTTTCGGCCGCATGACCAAGGTGCGGGCTAACGCGACGCGCTGCTTCTGGCCACCCGATATCTGGGCGACGCCGCGTTCTTCGAGGCCCGTCAGCCCCACCATGGCAAGTACCTGCTGCACGCGAGATCGCACTTCGTCTTCCGGCAGCCGCTTGGCCCCGTTTCGCAGGCCAAACGCAACGTTGTCCTTCACTGAAAGATGAGGAAAGAGCGCGAAGTTCTGAAACACGAATCCGATGCCGCGCTCATAAATGTTCGCGCGAGTGATGTCCCGGCCGGACAAGAATATCTTTCCGGCGTCCGGGATTTCGAACCCGGCGATAGAGCGCAGCAACGTGGTCTTGCCAGATCCGCTCGGTCCCAAAAGCGCAACGTACTCACCGGGCTCGACGGCGAATGTGACGTCGCCCAAAGCCACGTGACTACCGAACCTCTTTGTCAGACCTTCCAGTCTCAAAACGGGTTCTGCGGACAATATCGACATGCCCTTCCTGATTCGCGCGGTGTCAATCCGCGCCGACGACGAATGAGTTTGTCGTCCTGGTTTGGAGCGGTGCGAGCCAAGGAAAGCAAAAATGCTTAATGTATGCAACTAATTTCGCATTGAGGGCCGCTGAAGAATTTTACCTTCATAAAACTGCCCATTTGCACACCAAGCCTTTGGCGCGAAAACGATCAGGCTTCAAAATAATGATTAATGAATGCAATATACGTTAATTGGACTCGCGCAACGTAAGGTATGGCACGCCGACCTGTGCTTCGCCGATGACCGCGACGATCTTCAACCTCGCCAGGTTCTTTTCTGCCAGCGCGGTCAGATGATTACTCAGGTAAATCGCCGCGGCATCGATCGCGCGCGCTGCGATCAATTCGAACAGCATAAGGTATTCACTGACCGCAATTTCATCCTCGGGTAGTCCCAGCTTGGTCAGCGCGCGGGATGCCGCCGCGAGCGGCATCTGATTATGACGAATGAGTTCCACGAGATGCTGGTTCGGTGCGCGAAAGATGCAGAATTCCATGAGATCCCGCTCAAGCTGCATCCAGTCTGCCGCACCCTGTTTGGCCGGGTCGCGCGTACGCTCACGTTCCAGCAATTGAGCGATCTTCTCGAGGTCGATCCGATCGCCAGCCAGGCGAAGCGCTTCAGGCTCCAGCAGTCGCCGGACCTGAAAACGCTCCCGAACCGACTCCGCCGTCAGGGGCCCTACGATCCAGTGAGAACTCGAGGTCTTGGCGATGATGCCGCGCTCATGCAATCGACCGAGCACGTCGCGGACGACGGTGCGGCTGACGCCATAATAGTCGCCGAGTTCGGACTCGATGATGCGAAATTCGCCAAAAATCAGACAGGCGGCGACGGCGGATTCCACCTCTTCGTAGACGACCTCCCAAAGGCCCCGATTCTGCAGCGCGGCGTCGATTTCGTTGGGGATGCGCAGGCCGAGCTTGCCGATGTCGCGTCGAACCGGCGCTGCCGACGTTCCGGGGCGACCGACCAGATAGCCGCGCCCGCCAAAACGGCGAATTAGCTTTTCCTCCTCCAGCATCCGCAACGCGGCCTGCACCGGCGCCCGGCTCGTTTTCATGAGGCTGGCGATCGGGCCTTCGAGCAGGACGAGGCCTGCTTCCAATCGCCCCGAAACAATATTGGATCTCAATGCGGCGGCCACAAGCTCGTACCGCTTGATGCTTTTCCTCATCGCAATTTACCGTTCACGCCGGCGACAAAGCGGGTCCAGGCACGCGCCGCGTAATTGTGCTCGTCCATCACCGTGTTCCAGAGCGAAATACGACGCGCCCGCTCCAGATAGCTGCCGCCGGAACGTCTGGCGCCTCGCCGCACGATGACCGTCTCGCCATCGACACCAAAGAGATCCTGGCTCGCCTCCTGGCCATCGTACCAGTAGCTCCATTCCGCAGCGCTCAGGTGGTCCGTGACCGCCGAGGGCGCGGACATGTAGTAGCCTCGCCGGGCCATCATCGCTCCAGCCCAACCCGAAAGCCACCAATCCATGTACTCACAAGCCATGCGAAGCATTGGTCCCGAGACATGGCGCGCGATGCTCAGTCCTCCATGCCAGGCCCGATAGCCCTCGGCCGGAACGGCTTCCTTTACGACGGCGGCAGCACTTCCCAACTCGTTGTAGGCCGGCGACCACATGCTTTGGATCACCACATCGCCGTCGCGAAACAATTTGGCGGCTTGCTCGCCGGTGCGCCAGCAGCGATGAAAGAAGCCTTCCTTGCGCTTGTCCTTCAAGAATTTGAAAAGAGCGCCTATCTCCGCCGGGCTCATGTTGCCGATGTTTTCGAACCGCAGGATCCCCATGGCTTCGGCCGCCAACGCCACATCGAAAAGGCCGATCGCGGGCTCGTCAACAAGCGCCAGCTTTCCCTGCGCTCGCGGGTCAAACAGCATGGCCCAGCTCTCGCGCTCGTTGCCGTCGGTATTGAAAACCCGCGTGTCATAACCGAAGGAATTGAAATTGTGCACGGTCGGCAACATCGCGATGTAACGCGTCTCCTCCGGCCCGAGCGAATGATCGGGCTGCACATAGAGCTTGTGCATCGGAGCGTCGCCAACGCCCCTGCCGGCGTATTTGCCGACGCCGCCCAACTTGGTCAGCGCGCTGACCTTGCTCCATTTGCTCAACCAGGTGGTGTCGATCGGCTGCAGAGCGCCCCAGAACCAGACGATTGCCAGATTATGAAAGCACTGATCATAGACGTCATAGGCCTCCGGATTGAGCGCCGCTTTGCGCTGGCAATTCGGAAAGTCGAGCACCTCGAATTCGATATTGAACCCAAGGTCGTTGATTGCTTTGAGTTCGAACCGCCTCCAGCAGGGAAATGCCGGTACCCAGGACGCGCAAAGTACGTTGACGATGAATGGCCGGGGAAGGCTGTTTTCGACTGTTGCGGGCCATAATTCAGGTATTTTCCTCCGGCGTTCACGAGGCTGGCGCACGGATTCCTTGAATACTCGGCGAGCTCGAATAATCCGACAAACCGCATCAACGTGACGTGCCGGGCATAGGCGATGCCCCTGTGCAGTCCGCCTGACAGCTTGTCACGAGACGAAGCATTACGTCAAAATGCTGTTCGATGCCAATGCAGTCCGCAGTTGCAGGCTGGGAGCGAGACCCAGGCTCCCTGGCAGCCGCTGCGCCTGCGACTGCTTGTGCGGTTCGATAACCGATGTTCTTCAGGCGGCCGGACCTAATCGGCCTCGTCGAGCGGCGGAGCCGACGCGCGCATCCCGTGCTGGTCTGAAAAACGAAGAGCATCGATGATCATGGTCTTGACCTGCCTTGGGCCATCATCGTGACTAAGCTCAAACTCCAACAGCAGGGAGGCAAAAGCTTCTTCGTCGATATTTTCGAGCGCGTCAGCGAGTTCCTTTGGAGTCATCATGTTTCTCCTCACTCGCCGCCGAACGGCCTCTTGCACCTTGAGCGCCACCTCGACGGCGCAACCAGCGACGGTAGCCAGATTAGCTGCAGGCGGGCCGATAGTCGACCTGTCAGGGGCGGTGATACCTGGATGGGAACGATGTCGGTCGCAACCTGGAAATCGCGACCGTGGAAGCAATCAATTCCCCAGGAACGCAGGCACCAGATCTTCCTCGACGATGACGCGGGCCGCCTCTGGCGTCAAATCGCTGCCAACAAGGTCAAGACGTGTGGCCGCATCGAACAGCAAGGCTCGTACGTCATCCGGCGAGAGCACGCCCTTTGCGATGAGCTTGCGCACCAGCGCCTGGAGAATGAGAACGTCGATTTCGCCGTGTGCAAGCGGCGCGGCCTTTTCGATCATTGTGGTCTCCCGGATCATTCGGTCCCGTCACTCAAAGGCCGGATTGCGGCGCTAGCGGGAAAGCTCCTTGAGATTCCGGTGCAGTTGCTCAAATGCTCCGCGCAGCCCGTGGAGCTGATCGACGAGATGGAGAATGACGTCGACGCCCTCGTCATTAACACCGAAATCGCTTTTCAGATCGCGGATCAGACGTGCCCGGGCCACGTCCGTTTCGGAGAAAGTCATTTCGGCGGACGCCTGATCTGGAATGAGCCACCGCTGGTCAAGCCAGAACTCCAGCGTCTGCACCTTCAGACCCGCATGGGTCAGGAATTCCTGCTTGTTCATGATCACGATGTACCCTCCTCGCGCGGGTTAAACGCCTTTCCCCTGTCCCACTTCGAAACGAACGCCTCCAGTTCGGGATCCGGGCCCTTGGGCAAGACCACTTTCAGCTTGACGAACTGATCTCCGTGACCGCCGCCGCGGCGAGGTGCGCCCTTGCCCTTCAAGCGCATGGTCGTTCCGGTGTTGGATCCGTTCGGTACCGTCATGGTCACGTCGCCGGTCGGGGTCGGCACGCGTATCCTCCCGCCCAGCACGGCTTCCGAGAGTGAGATCGGCAATTCCAGAGAGATGTCGTCGCCTTCGCGCGTAAAGCGGCGGTCGGGTAACACCTCCACTTCGATCAGCGCATCGCCATGACCTCCGTTTCCGGTGCCGGGCGCGCCCTTGCCTCGCAGACGGAGAACTTGTCCATCGACGAGGCCCGGCGGAATCGCCACGTCAAGAGTGCCGCCATCCGGCAATGTCAGACGTTTGTTTGCACCGGTGACCGAATCGGAAAAATCAATCGGCAGCTGGTAATGCAGATCCCGTCCGCGCCGGTTCGCGCGCGCCCTTTCGCCCCGTCTCAGAAGCTCGGCGAGCGCATCGTCCTCATCCATGAAATCGGCGAAACCGGAATTGTCAGCGTAGGAATGCCCCTGATCCGCGGTAGCAAAGTCCCGATAGAAGTGCTGCTGCGGCCGCTCCGCTCCCGTCGCGTCGATCTCACCGGCGTCGAAACGCTTGCGCTTTTCGGCATCGGCAAGCAGATCGTAGGCGCCGGCGACTTCCTTGAATTTCTCTTCGGCCGCCTTGTCGCCGGGATTGAGATCCGGGTGCAATTTTTTCGCTAGCTTGCGGTACGCCTTCTGGATATCGGCGGGCAAAGCCGTCGGGGCCACGCCGAGAATCTCATACGGATTTCTCACGATCTACTCCGCAAGAACCTTTTCCCCGGGATTATGTGAACCGAAGTCTAATCGATTTGCAACAACGTTCCTCCATGCATTCGCCAATTTGCAGTCCAGGCTGCAGGTTGTGGAACGACCGGCAGACGGGATATCATCCGAAAACCAGAAGTACCCAGCAGGGAGCGACGCTTGGCATCCGCTATTCCGCAACCGGTCGTCGCACAGCTCACGCGCGCCGCTATCTTTCTCGTCGTAACGATCAAGTCCGAGCCGGGATGCGATGCCGTCGTGCGGGCGCTGTGTGGTGATCTCGCCGCCCTCGTGCGGGCGGTCGGCTTTCGCGACCTCGATGGGCGGCTGTCATGCGTCACGGGATTTGGCTCCGACGCATGGGGCCGGTTGTTCGGAGAGCCGAGACCGAAGGAACTGCACCCGTTCCGCGAGATTCGCGGCCAGCACCACGCCGTCGCAACGCCGGGCGATATCCTGTTTCATATCCGCTCCTCACGAATGGATCTGTGCTTCGAACTGGCGACGCAGATCATGGCGCGGCTCGGCGGCGCGGTCTCCACGGCGGATGAAGTGCACGGCTTCAAATATTTCGATGAGCGCGACCTGCTCGGCTTCGTCGATGGGACGGAGAATCCGGTGGATCAGGCGGCCATCGACGTCACCATGATCGGCGATGAAGATGCCGCATTCGCTGGCGGTAGCTACGTGATCGTTCAGAAGTACCTTCACGACCTCAAAAAGTGGAATGACTTGCCCGTCGAGATGCAAGAGAAGATCATCGGCCGGACCAAATTGTCGGACATTGAACTGGACGATGCCGTGAAACCGACCTACGCCCATAACGCCCTGACGACGATTGTCGAGAATGGCGAGGAACTGGATATCGTGCGTGACAACATGCCGTTTGGCGACGCGGGAAAGGGAGAGTTCGGCACCTATTTCATCGGCTATGCCAGATCCCCCCACAGGATAGAGCAGATGCTCGTGAACATGTTCGTTGGCCGGCCACCGGGAAACTACGACCGGCTGCTCGACTTTAGCCGCGCCGTGACCGGCACGCTGTTTTTTGTGCCGTCCGCGACATTCCTGGAAGATGTTATGACCGGCGAAGCGGCTCCATCGGCCGCGGATCCGTCCCCGGACGAGCGCAAGACTGATGACGCATCACAACCGCAAATGCCGCCGCCAGATGGCTCGCTCGGTATCGGTTCACTGAAAGGAGACTGGACATGAATAATCTTCATCGGGGACTGGCCCCTATCTCTGACGCGGCGTGGACCCAGATGGAAGAGGAAGCGTCCCGCACCATCAAGCGCCATTTGGCGGCGCGCCGTGTCGTGGATGTGCAGGGCCCGAAAGGTGTCGATTTCTCCGCCGTGGGGACCGGTCATCAGCGACAGATCCAGACGCCGGGCGACGGAATTGAAGCGGCGCAACGCGAGGCAAAGGCGCTTGTCGAATTGCGCGTCCCGTTCGAACTCACACGCGAGGCCATCGACGCTGTGGAGCGCGGCGCGAACGATTCAGATTGGTCGCCGCTCAAGGAAGCGGCGCGCAAGATCGCCTTTGCCGAAGATCGCGCCGTCTTCGATGGGTACGCCGCCGCCGGAATTCAGGGCATCCGCCAGGGCACCAGCAATCCGGTATTGACGCTCCCTTCCAGCGTCAGCGGTTATCCGGGTGCGGTCGCGCAAGCGGTGAGCCAGTTGCGTCTGGCCGGCGTCAATGGACCCTATGCGCTGCTATTGGGTACGGCGCCCTATACCGCCATCGGCGGAGCGACCGACGATGGCTATCCGGTCCTGCAACACATCCAGCGTCTTGTGGACGGAAAGATCATTTGGGCGCCGGCGATCGAGGGAGGCGTCGTCGTTACCACCCGTGGCGGCGATTTTCAGCTGACCATCGGCCAGGACCTCTCTACTGGCTATCTCAGCCATTCCGAGACGACGGTCCGGCTCTATTTTCAGGAGACCCTCACCTTCCGGCTGCTCACAACCGAGGCTGCCGTGGTGCTTGCGCCGAACGCGTCAAAGCCCGCTTGACGTCGCGCGGAAACAGCTCGCGCGGATGCTGATCCTCAACCGTGCGATATGCGTGGGAATACCCGGCTCGCCAGCACATCCGACGCTTCAAGCGACGTGATATCCTCGGCGGTCAGCATGCGATCGAGATCGGTGACGAGGCGGTTGGCCTGGCGCAGCCGCATGCGGTCGAGCGCGTTGCGGATTGAGCGGGCGTTGGAGAACAGCGGCTGGGCCTTGCGCAGGCTGATGTAGCGCACGAAGGCCTCTCGTGCGGCCTGCGTAAACTTGTAGTTCATGTCGCGCAGCATCAATTCGGCGATGGCCAGCAATTCGTCGTCGGCATAATCCGGAAAATCGATGTGGTGTGCGATGCGCGATCGGAAGCCGGGGTTGCTGGCGAAGAACTTGTCCATCCGGTCGCCGTAGCCGGCGAGGATCACCACCAGATCCTCGCGCTGCGATTCCATCACCTGCAGCAGAATCTCGATCGCCTCCTGGCCGTAATCACGCTCGTTGTCGGGTCGATGCAGATAGTAGGCTTCATCGATGAACAGCACGCCGCCCATGGCTTTTTTCAGGATTTCCTTGGTCTTCGGCGCCGTGTGCCCGATATATTGTCCGACCAGTTCATCGCGGGTGACCGATACCACCTGCCCGCGCCGCACAAAGCCGAGTTTGTGCAGGATGCTGGCGATCCGAAGGGCCACCGTGGTCTTGCCCGTGCCCGGATTTCCGGTAAACGACATGTGCAAGGTCGGCACATCCGATGTCAGGTTCATCCGTTTGCGGATACGTTCGATCAGCAGCAGCGACGCGATCTCGCGAATGCGCGTCTTGACCGGTTTAAGCCCGATCAGTTCGCGGTCGAGCTGGTCGAGTACTTCGCCGATGCCGACCTCGTTGAATTCGTGACGAAGATCGACCTGCTCCATCGGTTGAGATTCGCTGGTGCCCTGCGGGAAAGCCTGCGCCCTTCCTTGCGACTTCATTTGCCACCGTAACGCGAGCCTTCGGGACGATCGACGGCATAGGATTTCGTGGTGTAGCGGATGTTGCGGCCATCGGCCTCATGCCGCTCGAGCCGGAAGCCAGGCTCGTCCCCGGGACGGTTGACGATGAATGACAGCCGCAGCGACTCCCAGCCATGGCTGGAATTGAACGCCGACATCCGGATGTAACGGTCGCCGTAGACCTTGCGGCATTCGTTCAGCTCCATCAGCACGCCCGCGGCATCCCGGAGATCGAACATCGGCAATCCCCACATCTCCCAAAAACTGTTCCGGGGATGTGGATCGTCGGTGAATTCGATGTTCACCGCCCAGCCCTTGCCGAGGCAATACTGCACCTGCCGGGAAATCTGCTCGTCAGTGAGATCGGGCAGGAATGAAAAACAGCCTTGGGTGACCCGCATGATCCTGTTCCTTACATCGAGACGCTGGCGGTGGGGGCGTAGTCCGGCATGTCAGTCGATTCATAATTGAAGGTGACGTCCCTCCAGACCTCCAGCGCGGCCTTCAGTGGTGTACATGTCGACGCCGCCTTGGCGAGAATCTCCGGACCCTCGTGCAGATAGTCGCGCCCCTCGTTGCGGGCGAGGATCATCGCCTCCAGCGCCACCCGGTTCGCCGTGGCACCCGCCTGGATACCCATCGGATGCCCGATGGTGCCGCCGCCAAACTGCAGCACCACGTCTTCGCCCAGATGGTCGAGCAATTGATGCATCTGGCCGGCATGAATGCCGCCCGAGGCCACCGGCATCAGCTTGTTGAGGCTCGCCCAGTTCTGATCGAAGAACACGCCGTGTTCGAGTTTTGCCGGATTGAAGTCCTCGCGGCAGATATCGTAGTAACCGCGTGTCGTCGCCGGATCGCCCTCCAGCTTGCCGACCACCGTTCCAGCGTGGATGTGATCGACACCGGCAAGCCGCATCCACTTCGCGATCACCCGGAACGAAACGCCGTGGTTGCGCTGGCGCGTATAGGTCGAATGCCCGGCCCGATGCAGATGCAGGATCATGTCGTTGCGGCGGGCCCACTTCGCCATCGACTGGATCGCGGTGTAGCCGATCACAAGATCGATCATGATAATGACGGAGCCGAGTTCCTTGGCAAACTCGGCGCGTTCGTACATGTCTTCCATGGTGCCGGCGGTAACGTTGAGATAGGTGCCCTTGATCTCGCCGGACGCTGCCTGCGCCTTGTTGACCGCTTCCATGCAATAGAGAAACCGCTCGCGCCAATGCATGAACGGCTGCGAGTTGATGTTCTCGTCGTCCTTGGTGAAGTCGAGGCCGCCCTTGAGCGCTTCGTAGACCACGCGGCCATAGTTACGGCCGGAAAGCCCGAGCTTGGGCTTCACCGTCGCCCCGAGCAGCGGACGGCCGAACTTGTCCATGCGTTCGCGCTCGACGACGATCCCGGTCGCCGGGCCCTGAAACGTCTTCACATAGGCCACCGGCAGACGCATATCCTCCAGCCGCAGCGCCTTCAGTGGCTTGAAACCGAACACATTGCCGATGATCGAGGCCGACAGATTGGCGATCGATCCATTCTCGAACAGGTCCAGATCGTAGGCGATGTAGGCGAAGTACTGCCCCGGAGAATTCGGTACGGGATCGACGCGGTAGCATTTGGCGCGGTATTTCTCCGCCGCCGTGAGACGATCCGTCCACACCACCGTCCAGGTCGCGGTCGAGGATTCTCCTGCGACCGCCGCCGAAGCCTCGATCGGATCGACGCCCTCCTGCGGCGTCACCCGGAACAGCGCGATGATGTCGGTGTCCTTGGGCTCGTAGTCGGGCTCCCAATAACCCATCTTCTTGTATTCCATGACGCCGGATTTGTAGCGATCCTTGCCGCGGATGGTCATCGATTGATCGTTCATGGTATTCTCCTTTGTATTGGCGGCGGAAGCTATCGAGGACGTTCAGTCACTCCGCTGCCGTAGCCATGCTTCCGATACGCGGGTCAAGCGATCCGCTACGATAGCGTTTCGCCATCTCGGACAATGGGATCACCTTGATCTTGGCCGCATGGCCTGCCGTACCGAATTGTTCGAACCGCTCGCGGCAGAGATCGCGCATCGCATCCATCGCGGGCTTGAGGAATTTGCGCGGATCGAATTCGCTCCTGGCCTGGGTTGCCACCTTTCGGAATGCCGCGGTCATCGCCAACCGGCAATCGGTGTCGATATTGACCTTGCGGACGCCATGCCTGATGCCGCGCACGATCTCCTCGACCGGCACGCCCCAGGTCTGCGGCATCTCGCCGCCGAACTGATTGAACGCATCCTGCAGCGGCTGCGGCACTGACGATGACCCATGCATCACCAGATGCGTATTGGGCAGACGCCGGTGGATTTCCTCCACCACCTGCATCGCGAGGATGTCGCCGTCCGGCTTGCGGGAAAACTTGTAGGCCCCGTGCGAGGTCCCCATGGCGATCGCCAGGGCGTCGACCTTGGTGGCGCGGACAAAATCGACGGCCTGATCCGGATCGGTCAGCAACTGGTCGTGGCTGACCTTGCCCTCGACGCCATGGCCATCCTCCTGTTCTCCGCCGCCATGCTCGAGCGAGCCGAGTACGCCCAGTTCACCTTCCACCGAAGCGCCGATCCAGTGCGCCAGTTCGACCACGCGGCGGGTGATATCGACATTGTAGTCATAATCCGCCGCCGTCTTTGCGTCTGCTTCCAGCGACCCGTCCATCATCACCGAAGTGAAGCCGTGCTTGATCGCCGTGGCGCAGGTGGCTTCTTCGTTGCCATGGTCCTGATGCAGGCACAGCGGTATTTGCGGATACATTTCCTCCAGCGCGTCGATCATCCTCGACAGCATGATGTCGGTGGCGTAAGAGCGCGCCCCGCGCGAGGCCTGGATGATGACGGGAGCATCGACGGCCGCCGCCGCATCCATGATCGCAAGCCCCTGCTCCATATTGTTGATATTGAATGCCGGCACGCCGTAGCCGTACTCGGCGGCATGATCCAGCAATTGCCTCAGCGTAATTCGGGCCATCGAAACCTCCTTGTCATTCCGTCCCGCGTGGTCATGCGTATGTCTCGGTCATCCTTGACCGCTTGATGCTGCGCTCGGCCGCCGTGACGACGGCCGCCGCGGTGATGCCGAATTCGCGATAAAGCTGCTCTGCGGGAGCTGAAGCGCCAAAGCCGGTCATGCCGACGAATTCGCCGGCGTCACCGAGCCAGCGCGCCCAGTCGCCTTCGATCGCGGCTTCGACGCCTACCCTCGGAGCATTGCCGAGAACTTGAGCCTGATATTCGCGCGACTGCTGGAGAAACAGATCGAAGCAGGGCGCCGAGACGACGGCGGCGCGGACACGGTTCTGGGCGAGCCGCCTGGCGGCCTCAAGCGCGATCGACACTTCGGAACCGGTTGCGATCAAGGTGATGTCGCGACCGGCTTCCGGCTCGATAACGACATAAGCACCCAACGCAACCAGGTTCGCGTTATCGATATTCTCGCGGAATGCCGGCAGGGCCTGTCGCGACAGGCACAATACCGACGGGCTGGCCTGTTCCTGCAGCGCGCAATCCCAGGCTTCGGCGGTCTCAACCGCGTCGCCAGGACGGAACACCAGCAGGTTCGGAATCGCGCGCAGCGATGCGAGATGTTCGACCGGTTGATGGGTCGGGCCGTCCTCGCCGAGACCGATGGAATCGTGCGTCATCACATGGATGACCCTGATCCGCATCAATGCCGCCAGCCTGATCGCCGGACGGCTGTAGTCGGCGAAGCAAAGAAACGTGCCGCCATAAGGGATGAAACCGCCGTGCAAGGCGATGCCGTTCATTGCTGCGGCCATGGCGTGCTCGCGTACCCCGTAGTGAATATAACTTCCCTCCAGGAAATCGGGCCGCACCGGCTGGTGTGTCCTGGCGCGGGTGAGATTGGAGTGGGTCAGGTCGGCCGAGCCGCCCAGCAAGTTCGGTAACGCTTCCGCGATCGCATCTATGACCAGTTGTGATGCCTGGCGGCTGGCAATGTTCGGCCTTTCAGCTCCAAACCGGTGGCGAAGCTGATCCATCGCGACTGCGTACTCGCAGGGCAATTTTCGATTAAGCGCATCGTGAAACGGCGAGCGACCGGTGGAATTGCGACGACGGGTCCGCTCGATCCAGGCTCGGCGGGCAGCCTGCCCGCGCGCGCCAATCTCGCGCCATCGGGTCATGATGGCCTCCGGAATGACAAACGGCGGGTGCGGCCAGTCCAATGCGGCGCGGGTCCTGGCGACCTCGTCGGCTCCCAGCGGCGCACCATGCGCTTTTTCAGTGCCTTGCCGGTTCGGCGCGCCGAAACCGATGATGGTGCGGCACGCGATCAAGGACGGACGGTTTTCTTCCTTGGCACGTTCGATCGCCGCTGCGATCGCTTCTGGATCGTGTCCGTCGATAGAGCACGCCGACCAGCCCGAAGCCTTGAACCGCGCAACCTGATCATCCGAACACGACAGCGATGTCGAACCGTCGATCGATATCTGGTTGTCATCGAACAGCACGATCAGCTTGCCGAGCCGCAGATGTCCGGCCAGCGAAATGGCTTCGTGGCTAAGACCCTCCATCAGGCAGCCGTCGCCGGCGATGACATAGGTATGGTGGTCGACCAAATCACCGCCGAAACGCGCATTCAACAAACGTTCGGCCAGCGCCATGCCGACCGCAGTAGCGATGCCCTGTCCCAGAGGTCCGGTGGTGGTCTCGACGCCCGGCGTGTGGCCATATTCGGGATGGCCTGGGGTTTTCGATCCCCATTGCCTGAAGACTTTGAGTTCGTCCGACGTTACGCCCTCGTAGCCGGTCAGGTACAGCAGCGCGTATAACAACATTGAACCATGGCCGGCCGACAGCACGAACCGGTCACGGTCCGGCCACGCCGGATCAGCCGCGTCGAATTTGAGAAAGCGTGAAAACAGCACGGTCGCGACGTCGGCCATGCCCATCGGCATGCCGGGGTGACCTGACTTGGCCCTCTCGACGGCATCGATCGAGAGAAAACGGATCGCATTGGCCATTTCCACGTGCGAAACGTCCGGGCGGGTAGCGCCCGAAGAAAGGATATGGACGGTCATACGGTGCGCCTCTTGCGTTCCATGAGTTGCAGGATCAGCGGGGTGAGGATGAGCTGCATCGCGAGGTCAAGCTTCGATCCGTGAATCACGATCGAATTGGCACGCGACATGAAGCTGTTTGGAATCATCGACAGCAGATACGGGAAATCGATTCCGCGCGGATTTTTAAGCCGGATCACCACCATCGATTCATCGGGTGTCGGGATCCAGCGCGCAATGAACGGGTTCGAGGTATCGACGGTCGGCACGCGCTGAAAATTGATATCGGTCTCGGCAAATTGCGGGCAGATATAGTTCACATAGTCCGGCATCCGCCGCAGAATGGTGTCGGTCACCGCCTCGGCGGTATAGCCGCGGTCGCTGCGGTCGCGATGCAGCTTCTGAATCCACTCCAGATTGATGACCGGCACGACGCCGATCTTGAGATCGGCATATTGCGCGATGTTGACCTTGTCGGTGACGACAGCGCCATGCAGGCCTTCATAGAACAGGAGGTCGGATTTCTCCGGCAGCGAGCCCCATTCGGTGAAGGTGCCGGGTTCGGCGCCGTACAGCTTGGCCTCTTCGTCGTCGTGGACGTAATGCCGGGTCGTGCCGGTGCCGGATTCACCGTAATCGCGAAACACCCTTTCCAGTTCCTCGAATAGATTGGTTTCGGGACTGAAATGGCTGAAGTGCTTGTTTCCGCGTTCGCCCTCCTCCGCCATCCTGGTGCGCATCTCGAAGCGGTTGTAGCGATGAAAGGCATCGCCTTCGATGTAGGCCGCGGATACTTTTTCGCGACGGAAGATATTCTCGAAGGTTTTCTTCACCGAGGTCGTGCCGGCGCCCGATGAGCCTGTGATCGATATGATGGGATGACTGCGCGACATGTTTACCCTGCTCAGCGAAACAGGCCGCGCCGCGCGAACAACGGCGCGTCGCTATGGTCGAACATCGGTTCGATACCCTCGTGAATGGCGGTGACGTCGCGAACGCCGCGCACCGAACCCATGATCAATGGCACCCGCTGGTGCGGCGTTTTGGCTCCAAGTTCCAGAATTCGGCGACGTCCTGTCGTCGCCGCGCCGCCCGCCCACTCCATCACCAGCGCCATGGGGTGGGCCTCGTACAGAAGGCGAAGTCGTCCCTCGCGATATCCAGCGCGGGTATCGGCCGGATAGAGAAACACGCCGCCGCGCACCAGGATACGAAGTGACTCCGCGACCAGTGAACCGATCCACCGCATGTTGAAATCCGCGCCGCGATCGCCGTTGGTGCCAGCAAGACACTCGTCGATGTAGGCACGCACGGGCCCGTACCAGTGCCGTTGATTGGAGGCGTTGATGGCGAATTCCGGCGTATCTGGCGCGATCCGAACGCCCTTCGCGGTCAATCGGAACTCCCGGGCACGCCGGTCGAGAACAAAGATGTCGACGCGGGCATTCAACGCGAGCACGAGCATGGTCTGCGGACCGTAAACAATGAAGCCGGCGGCACACTGCGCGCTGCCGGGCTCGAAAAAGGTCGACAGAATGTCGTTGCCGCGGGGCCTGATCGAAAAGATGGTCCCGATCGAAATGTTGTTGTCCAGGTTAGCCGATCCGTCGAGCGGATCGATCGCAACACAAAGCGGCGCATCGGGATTGAGGGTTTGGGGAAGCGCCACTTCCTCGGAAAGAACCGCGGCGACCGGCGCATTGCGCAACGCGCTGCGCATCATTTCGTCAGCGACGACGTCCATGTCCTTCTGCTGATCGCCGTCGGGGTTGACGCCGCCATTCTGTCCGGCGATGCCGGCCAGCGGTCCATCCGCGATCAGCGCAGAAAGATCGATCGACGCGGCGGCAATGGCAGCGATGGTATCGCCAACGCCGGATAGCGTCTGCGATGCCGACTGATCGAGATGCGAACGCAAGCTGACGCGCTCGTCCATGACCGTCTCTCCCTGCGTCCACTTCGGAGCGCTGCACGTTAGCGTTGGCCGGCTGGCAATCCTTCCCTTCAGAGAAGCGCAGATTGCCGAATTAGGGAAATTTTGTTATCTTTTGGCGGGGCAAAGTTTTCCTTATATAGGGTGGACCATGGCAGGCCGGTTTTTGCGGGAGTTGACCATCCGCCAGTTGCGCGCGCTGGCCGCCGTGCACAAGCACCGCTCGGTTACCGCCGCGGCAAAGCAACTGCACCTGACGCAGCCTGCGGTCACACTTCAGCTTCGTAACCTGCAGGCGCTGGCGGGCCTGCCCCTGATCCAGCGCACCACCGACGGCATGTTGCTGACGGATGCCGGCCGCGAAGTGCTGGCGCTCACCGAACGCATCGAGGCCGCCATAGAATCCTGCGATACGTCGCTCGATATGATCGCCGGAAAGACCGCCGGGCGAATCTCGATCGGCGCTGTCAGCACCGCCAAATATTTCGTGCCGTTCGCCATCTCCAGCTTCTCCAGGCTGTATCCGAGCGTCGACGTCACGCTCTCGATCGGAAACCGGCAGGAAATTGGCACCGCGCTGCGCGGCTACGATCTGGATATCGCCATCATGGGCCGGCCGCCGGTTGATATTCCCATGAGCGTCAATCTGATCGGCGATCATCCCCACGTCATCATTGCGCCGACGTCCCATCGCCTGGCGCGAAAGCCCCGTCTGGCATTGGCCGACCTTGCCAACGAGACGTTCCTGACGCGCGAGCCCGGATCGGGAACGCGCGGCTTGATGGAGCAATTGTTCGAGCAGGCCAAAGTGCGCCCGAAAATCGGCATGGCAATGAGCAGCAACGAAACCATCAAGCAGGCCGTGATCGCCGGGCTCGGGATTGCATTCATTTCCGCGCACACGGTGGCAACCGAACTGGACGAACGACGTCTGGTGACGCTCGATGTCGATGGCCTCCCCGTGATTCGGCAGTGGTTCGTGCTCGCCCGCAAAGACAAGGTCTTGCTGCCGCCGGCACAGGCGATGCTCGACTTTCTCAGCGCCAAGGGTGCGCAATTCCTGCCGCGCACCCATGGCCGGCTTCGCCTGACCCGGTCATCGGCTCGGGTTAAGCACCGCTGACGCCTGCTAAAGCGCGTCTTTCACCAACGATCGCACGCATGCGAGCGGCTGCATTCGTCCTTTGCACGACGCTTCTCGAGTTCCCGGCGCTGACGACAGCTTCGCTGGTGACAATGACCACCAGCGAGAGCTGACGCGAAACGCGCGTATCAGGCCGCCTTCGAGCTCGATTTCGCCACATGGGTGGCGATCGCATCCATCAGCGCCGGTGACAGGCAGTCATAGGGCTCAAGCCCGAGCTCCTTGAGGCGCGACCGGATTCCGCTCATCTCGGACGGATTGACGCCGGACTCGATCACCGAGGACACGAACGCCGCGAACACCGGTGCTGCCGAGCCGCTTTCCGCAAAGAGTTCCGGATGGATGAAGTCCAGGCCGTAGAACGGATGGCCCTTGTTCTCGATGCGGCCGTACATATGCGTGCCGCAGACCTTGCAGGCGTGCCGCTGGATGGTCTTCGAGGCATCGATGATGTGAAGCTTGTCGCCGTTCTCCAGAACGGTGACGTTGTCGCGCGGCACCACGGCGACCACCGAGAAGGTCGCGCCTTCCGGTTTCCAGCACTGGGTGCAGCCGCAGGCGTGATTGTGGGCGACATCGCCCTTGACGCCGACCTTCACCGGCTTGTCCTTGCATTTGCAGACCAGCGTCCCGCCGGCAAAGCTGCCCGAACCCTTTTTTACTCCATGATCAACCGATGGGTGGATATGAACAGTCATAGGCCTATCCTCCTTGTGTTTGACGTTTGTTGTGGAACGCGACGTTGATCTAGAACACGACGACCGAACGGATCGACTTGCCCTCGTGCATCAGATCGAAGCCCTTGTTGATCTCCTCCAGCTTGAGAACGTGGGTAATCATCGGATCGATCTCGATCTTGCCGTTCATGTACCAGTCGACGATTTTCGGCACGTCGGTCCGGCCGCGCGCGCCGCCGAACGCGGTGCCCTTCCAGACCCGGCCGGTGACCAATTGAAACGGCCGTGTGGCAATCTCCTTGCCGGCTTCCGCCACGCCGATCACCACCGATACGCCCCAGCCGCGATGACAGGCTTCCAGCGCCTGGCGCATCACATTGGTATTGCCGGTGCAGTCGAAGGTGAAGTCGGCGCCGCCATCGGTCAGCGCCACCAGATGCTGGACGATATCGCCATCGACCTTCTTGGGATTGACGAAATGGGTCATGCCGAAGCGGCGGCCCCACTCTTCCTTGGAATCGTTGAGATCGACGCCGATGATCTTGTCGGCGCCCACCATCCGCGCGCCCTGGATGACATTGAGGCCGATGCCGCCAAGACCGAACACGACCACGTTCGAACCCGGCGTGACCTTGGCGGTGTTGACCACCGCGCCTACACCGGTGGTCACGCCGCAGCCGATGTAACAGCTCTTGTCGAACGGCGCGTCCTCGCGGATCTTGGCCACCGCGATCTCCGGCAGCACGGTGAAATTCGAGAAGGTCGAGCAGCCCATATAGTGGAAGATGGTCTTGCCTTTATGGCTGAAGCGCGAGGTGCCGTCGGGCATCAGGCCCTTGCCCTGCGTGGCGCGGATCGCGGTGCACAGGTTGGTCTTCTGACTAAGGCAGCTTTTGCACTGGCGGCATTCGGGCGTGTAGAGCGGGATCACGTGATCGCCGGGCTTGACCGAGGTGACGCCCGGACCCACCTCCCGGACGATGCCGGCGCCCTCATGACCGAGGATCGAGGGAAAAATCCCTTCGCTGTCCAGACCATCAAGCGTATAGGCATCGGTGTGACAGATGCCCGTCGCCTTGATCTCGACGAGGACTTCGCCAGCCTTTGGACCTTCCAGGTCGAGTTCGACAATCTCAAGCGGCTTCTTCGCCTCGAACGCGACTGCGGCGCGTGTCTTCATTTTATGCTCCTATTACGCTCTTCAACACCGCAAAACATATCATCATCCGCGTATGCTGGTTCATGTCTGTCCCACGCCGTCATTTGATCCCCGTGCAACTGGCTTCGGCGGCTTTGGCGGCCGCTGGCTTGTCTTCGTGTTTGGGTGGACGACCGCCGGGAATGGCGTCGTTGGCGCGCGCGCGCAAATAGACGTAGATGTCGTCGAGATAGCACATCACGTTCACGTTCGAGGCGAACTCCGGCATCACCTTGTCGTTGGCGGCGTCAACGTTTTTGCGGCCATTGGTGACGACATTGGTGAAGTCGGCGTAGCTCAGCGTCTTCAGTGAATTGGCCAGCGCCGGCGCATAGCTCGATCCCTCGCCGTTGGGGCCGTGGCAAACATGGCAGTCCGAATGATAGCGCCGGAAACCCGAGAAGGTGTACCAGTCGACGGTACCGTCCTCGCTGACCTTGTAGGTCGGGTTGCCGTCCTTGTCGGCGTATTTGCCATTGTCGGATGACGCGACCGCCGAATTGCCCGGTTCGTCCGCCCGCGCGGCTGCGCCGGCAAGCGCAACCGCCAGGATAACAGCCGCGCATTTCCCAGGCACAAGTTTATGGATGCTCACGTCAACGTCCTCAAGCACAACTGGTCAGAAAACGATCGGCGCGCAGCAGGATAGCGGCGCGCCGATCCAGGATCATCTCTCCGTGACGCCGCGGCCTATTCGCTTGGCAGCGCGAACACCGTCAACGTCCCGCCCAGCGAGGTGTAGGACGCCAGACCGGCATAGCCACCGACCGCACCGAGGCCCGCGGTATCCACCGTCTTCTCCTTGGTCGGCAACTTGCCCTGATCGACCGCGCCATGCCAGGCCGCGGCGTTCTCAGGCTGCAGCAGACCGGCCGCAAGACCGATGCCCGCCCAGCCGCCAACCCCCGACAGCACCGCCACATATTGCTTGCCGCCATTTTCATAGGTCATCACGTTGCCGATGATGCCGGACGGGGTCTTGAACTTGTAGAGTTCCTTGCCTGTCTTGGCATCGACCGCCTTCAGATAGCCTTCCAGCGTGCCGTAGAACACCACCCCGCCAGCCGTGGCCAACGCGCCACCCCAGGCCGAGAACTGCTCCTTGTTGGACCACACGATCTTGCCGGTCTTGCCGTCCCAGGCAATGAAATTGCCCATATTGGTATCGCCCTTGGGCGGATACATCGCCACCGCCGCACCGACATAAGCCTGACCGGCCGTGTAGGCCACCTTGTAGGGCTCATAGTCCATGCAGACATGGTTGGTCGGCACATAGAACAGCTGCGTGTCCGGGCTGTAGGCCGCCGGCTGTTCGTCCTTGGTACCGAGCGCTGCCGGGCAGATACCCTTCGAGTTGGTATCTTCGCCCTGGTGCTGGGTCGAATAGGCATCCACCACCAGCGGACGGCCGTAGGTCTTGGACGACTTGTCCATGTCGACCTTGCTTGCCCAGTTCACCACCGGATCGTACTTCTCTGCGACCAGCAATTCGCCGGTGGCCCGATCCAGCGTGTAGCCGAAGCCGTTGCGGTCGAAATGGGTGAGCAGCTTCCGCGCTGCGCCGCCAATGGTCTGATCGGTCAGGATCATCTCGTTGACGCCGTCGAAGTCCCATTCGTCATGCGGGGTCATCTGGTAGATCCATTTGACCTTGCCGGTATCGAGGTCACGCGCCCAGATCGACATCGACCACCTGTTGTCGCCGGGGCGTTGCACCGGGTTCCAAGTCGAGGGATTGCCGGAACCGTAGTAAACGAGGTTCAACTCGGGATCGTAGGAATACCAGCCCCAGGTGGCGCCGCCGCCGATCTTCCATTGATCGCCTTCCCAGGTCGAGGTCGACGAATTGGGCCCGACCGGCTTGCCGAGCGAGGTGGTCTTGTCGGGGTCGATCAGGGTATCGGCGTCCGGTCCTTCCGAATAGCCGCGCCAGGCCAGCTTGCCGTCCTTGATGTTGTAGGCACTGACCCAGCCGCGAACGCCGAACTCGCCGCCGGAAATACCGACCAGAACCTTGTCCTTGTACACAAACGGAGCATCGGTGCCGGATTGGCCCTTGCCGGCCTCGCCGTCCATCACCGACCAGACCTTGGCTCCGGTCTTGGCGTCGAGCGCGACCAGCGTCGTGTCGGCCTGGTGCAGGAAGATCTTGCCGTCCGCATAGGCGACGCCTCGATTGACGGTGTCGCAGCACATGATCGGGATGACGTTGGGATCCTGTCTGGGTTCGTACTTCCAGAGGATCTTGCCTTCATTCTTCAGGTCGAGCGCATAAACCGTATTGGGGAACGGCGTGTGCACATACATCACGTCGCCGATCACCAGCGGGCCACCTTCGTGACCGCGCAGCACGCCGGTCGAGAACGTCCAGGCCACCTGCAGCTTCTTGACGTTGGACGCGTTGATCTGATTGAGCTTCGAGTAACGCGTATTGGCGTCATCGCCCTGCTGCATCACCCATTGCTTCGGGTCCTTGGCCAGCTTGTCCAACGCCTCGTCCGCGCGCGATGCTGATACTTGCATCGCAATGAGACTCATACCGGTAGCGAGTAGCACCTTGCGCATAGCTATTCCTCCCAATTGTTAACGAAGGGCTTCCGTAAAAACGGTTCCACTTTTCAGTTTTGTTCGTTGCTATCCCTACCCGGTTCGGAAACAGGAAACTTGCCCAAGAGGGAAGCGCCTTTGCGCGAAAGCGAAAGATAGCGCATTTTTATCCGGCGCCCTCGACTTTCGTCGCTGGCAACCCTCCATGCTGGGCATGCGTCAGCCGTCTTGTCCCACTCCAAGGCCCGCAACGACCCGCTGGTTGAGGTTCCCCTTGACGGCGCTGAAACTAAGTCGGAGGATTATCAAAGGGGTATCATGAGGGACTCTGCTCAAATCCCAATGATCGCCTTAATTGAGGTAAAAGTCGCTCTATCGTGACCCAGAGCCTGCTCGGCAAGCGGTCATGTTTTTGATCTCGAATTGGTGGCTGGATAATGTCCGACACGGTCCGCTCACTTAACACTTCCGGATTGGCGCCGAAGAAGCAGATCCAATGTTGGTCAGATGCACTGACCGATCTTTGCGGTCAATTCGACATTGATCCGCTGGAATCTTCGACATTCGAAGGCCGGATCAACTACACGACAGTTTCGAAACTAAAGCTCTGTCAGATCGAGGCGAGCCAGCATCGGCTTGCGCACACAGCCGCGCGCGCGACACTGAATGCCCACCCATTCGTCAAGATACTGTTTCAGACACACGGCATTTCGCATTTCGAGCAGGCTGGCCGCCGCATCGAGCTGATGCCTGGCGACTGTCTCACCTACGATGTGTCCTGTCCCCACACCATCGTCAGCCCGACGCTGACGCGACACGAGGTCGTCATCGTACCGAAGGAACTGCTGCTGGAACGCGGCTTCCGCGCAGCGAAAATGTCGGCATGCAAACTCTCGGCACGCACCGGCACCGGCCGGATCGCCTATAATTTCGTCCATGCCGCCTTCGACGAAGCGACCAAGCTGTCGCCGAACAACGCGATCGGGGTGGCCGATTCGCTGATCGATCTGCTGCTGCTGCCGCTTCGCGAGCCCGACGCGATGTTCAACCGTGTCGGACCTGAGGCGATGTATGTCCGCGCGCAGTTCTTCATCCGCGAACATCTGCGCGATCCGGATCTTTCAATCGACCAGATCTCGGCGGCACTGAACTGCACCAAGCGCTATCTACACATGCTGTTCAGCGACCGGGGCACCACCATCAGCGATTATATCCGGAATGCGCGGTTGCAGCACTGCCGCCAGGAGCTGGAGACCCAGGCCGGGAAAACCGTCACGGACGTTGCATTTTCGTGGGGCTTTTCGAGTTCGTCGCACTTCAGTCGCGTGTTCCGACAGTATTTCGGGGTTGTTCCGTCTGCGATTCACAAAGCGCAGCACGGTGGTCTGTCCCCGGACTTTACCTGCGAATAGAACCTCCGCATTTGCGAACAGATTCTACGACAGGCGGACTAGCCTTCCCCGGCAATTTTTGATTCGCTTGACCCTCAAAGGCGATCTGGCGTCCGACCGATGCCTTGTCGGTCGCATGTTTTAAAATCATTGGCGGGGCGCCTGCCACGGCTCGACGCGAGAATTCCCGGTCGAGCCGGGCCGATCGCTTTGACGCGGTCTATTTACGCGCCGCGCAGGCGTACATGTTGATTTCCATGCCAACCGACACTTCGACAATCTTAGGAGCCTTCCAGGTCATTCCATTCTCCCATGAAATTTGGCGCGAATTCCGCGCCGATGCCGAGCCTAAGACCACGCCCGGCATCGCGCAAGTGCGGAAGATCTGGTCGCGCAGGCCCTGCGGACCAGGCTTGACGGCCGATATTTCTCTCATAGGCAAAGCGACTTCTCTTTTGGACAAAATCCGGAGACTATTGGGCATCGCAAGGCAGCCTGGTCAGGTTGCCTTCACCGTCCCGAATCCCATCCGCTTCAACACATCCGCCGCGCAGGCCTGCAACGCCTTCGCGATCGGGCTACCCCAGCGCGGGTCGAACGTTCCGGCGGGTCCCATGGCCGTGATGACAAGCGCAACGTGGCCGGCGTGGTCTAATACGGGCGCAGCGAAGGCGTTGACGCCAGGCAGAGGATCGCCCAGGGCACGCGCGAGACCGTTGCGGCGTACCTCGGCGAGCATGTCGG
This sequence comes from uncultured Pseudomonadota bacterium, assembly GCA_963819325.1. Lineage (GTDB taxonomy): Bacteria > Pseudomonadota > Alphaproteobacteria > Rhizobiales > Xanthobacteraceae > Bradyrhizobium. The sequence continues at coordinate 753,848 of CAWFVT010000007.1, read as the reverse complement.
CGGCCTTCTGGTGCTTCGGGTCGCGACCGGGATCATAACCGACGCCAAGATGGTCGAGTTTGCATTCCGAATACCGTGAGTTCAGGCAGCGGCGCACCCAGATTCTTGATATGGCTGCCGAGTTCGCCGGCATCGAACGGTCGAGCCACCATCGAACGGCCACCCTGGCCGCCGCCAGGCGCCTCGGGATGATAGTCCGGAAACACCAGCGGCATGTCGAAGCGGACCGCCGTTTTGGTGGTGAAGAAATCGACGTCCTCCGGACCCGCGGCAAGGAAGGCATCGACCCGCGCCGCATCAAAATTATTGCCCGCCTCGTGCCGCAGGTAGGTGCGCGCTGCGTCGGGCGCCTCGTTAATCCCGAACGCGCGTGCAAGTGATGTGCCCGGAATCCAAAGCCAGCCTCCGGAGCGCGCCGTGGTGCCGCCGAAGCGCGGCTCCTTCTCGACAATCAGCACATCGAGGCCGCGATGCCGCGCCGTGACCGCCGCGGCCATTCCGGCCGCGCCCGATCCAACCACGAGCACGTCACACTCGTGAACCTCGTCCTGTCCGCTCACCGCCATGACGTCCTCACTTCTGCAGCAGCGGACACTTCGATTCCGCGACCGGACGGAAGGCATCCTCTCCCTTCACGGTCTTGACGATGTCGAGATAGTCCCAGGGCTCTTTGGATTGAGCCGGCGTCTTCACCTTCGCCAGATACATGTCGCGGATGACGCGACCATCCTCGCGCAGTTTGCCGCCATGCACAAAGACGTCCTCGATCGGCAATTCCCGCATTTTCGCCATCACCCTTGCCGGATCATCAGTGCCGGCTGCCCGGATGGCCTTGAGATAGTGCAGAACCGAACCATAGACGCCGGTGTGGATCATCGTCGGCATCACCTTGGCACGCGCGTAGAATTTCCTCGACCAGGCGCGGGTGTTGTCGTCCATGTTCCAATAGGAAGCGGTGGTCATGTAGGTGCCTTGCGCGGACTGCAGGCCGATCGCATGCACGTCGGTGTCAAACATCAACAGGCCGACCAGTTTCTGGCCGCCCTGCACCAGGCCGAATTCGCCCGACTGCTTGATGGCATTGTCGGTGTCCTGGCCGGCATTGGCAAATGCCACCACATCGGCCTTCGAGCTCTGCGCCTGCAATGCGAAAGAAGAGAAGTCGGCAGTGTTGGTCGGGTGCCGGACGCTGCCGAGCACGGTGCCGCCCTGCTGCTTGATGAAATGGGTCGCGTCGGCTTCGAGCTGATGCCCGAAGGCATAGTCGGCGGTGACGAAGAACCAGGACTTACCGCCTTCCTTGATCACCGCCGAGGCCGTCACCTTGGAAAGCGCATAGGTGTCGTAGGTGAAATGCACCGTGTTCGGGCTGCACAACTCGTTGGTCAGCGAACTCGCTCCGGGGCCCGACAGCAGCGCGATCTTGTTGCGCTCCCGCACCATGTTATGCACGGCGATCGCGACACCGGAGTTCGGGATGTCGGCGACCGCGTCGACCTTGCCGTTGTCGAACCAATCGCGGACGATCTGGGTGCCCACATCGGTCTTCATTTGATGGTCGGCGCTGACGATCTCGATCGGCTTGCCGAGCACGGTGGGACCGAATTCCTCCACCGCCATGCGCGCCGCTTCCACAGAGCCCGGTCCGCTGTTGTCGCGCCCCCAGCTTGAGAGGTCGGTGAGCACGCCGATCCGCACCATGTTGTCGGAAATTTGCGCGGAAGCGGCCGAAGTCGTCACAGCCAGGATGACGCAGGCAAGAAGATGCCTTTTCATGGATGACGCTCCCTTGGTTGGTTCCGCTCTTCGGCGGGTTCTGAATCCGAGCTAGATGGCTGATTGATTAGATATACACGAACTAATTTGTCAATAACAAATTTCTCAACCCAGGCCAGGAATTTTAGGTAGTCGATCAACCGCGGGGGCCGGAATTCATCCGTCATCGAAGTGTCATCGAATGCGCCAACAGGTTGTTGCGCATGCATTCGAGGACCCCGATGGATTACTTCCGACGCTTCACCTTTCTGTTCGCAGCACCCGTCTTCGACACCGACGATCTCGAGGGCCTCCGTTTCAACCAGATCATCACCGAGATCGAGCGCTCCGGCTTCGAAGTCGTGAGGGCACGCAAGCTCGAAGACGCGGAGATCGCGGTGCAAACCGATGCCGCGATCGGCTGCATGGTGGTCGATTGGGGCAAGAAGGGCCTGGAAGGCAAAACCTCGGCGCTGATCAATCTGATGCGCCGCCGCGGTCTCGACTTCCCGATCATCCTCCTGATCCGCCGCAAGCGGTTCGAGGATCTGCCGGTCGAGGTGCTCGATTTCATCGACGGCTATGTTTTCCTGTCCGAGGAAACACCGCCCTTCATCGCCAAAAACCTGATCAGTCGGCTCAAGCAATATGCCGAGACCCTGAAGACCCCGTTCTTCGGTGCGCTGGTCGATTATGCCGAGGAAGGTAACCAGTTGTGGACCTGCCCGGGTCACAATGGCGGCATGTTTTACAGCCGCAGCCCTATCGGCCGCGTGTTCGTCGAACATCTGGGCGAAGCGGTGTTCCGCGACGACCTCGACAATTCCGTGCTCGACCTCGGCGACCTCTTGACTCATGAAGGCCCGGCGCTGAAGGCCCAAAAGGAAGCCGCCCAGATCTTCGGCGCGGAAAAGACCTACTTCGTGCTCAACGGCACCTCGACTTCCAATAAGGTAGTGCTCGGCGCGCTCGTCACCGACGGTGACCTGGTGTTGTTCGACCGCAACAATCACAAGGCGGCCCATCATGGCGCGCTGATGATTGCCGGCGGCATTCCCGTCTATCTTCCGACGGTGCGAAACGCCTGGGGGTTGATCGGGCCGATGCGCTGGGATGCGTTCGACGAAACCGCCTTGCGCGAGCGCATCCGCAACCACCCGCTGGTGAAGGACCCGGAGGCCTGGCGCAAACCGCGCCCGTTCCGCGTCGCCGTCGTCGAGCAGTGCACTTATGACGGCACCATTCACAGTGCCGAGATGATTCTCCAGCGTATCGGTCACCTCTGCGACTACATCCTGTTCGACGAGGCCTGGGCCGGCTTCATGAAGTTTCATCCGCTGTATGCCGGGCATTTCGCCATGGGGCTTTCCGGTCTCGATCCCGACGCACCGGGCATCATCGCGACCCAGTCGACCCACAAGCAGCTGGCGAGCTTCTCGCAGGCCTCGCAAATCCACATCAAGGACCGCCACATTCGAGGCCAGAAACGCCGGATCGAACATCGGCGCTTCAACGAGAGCTTCATGCAGCACGCATCCACCTCGCCGTTCTATCCGCTGTTTGCCTCGCTGGATGTCGGCGCGCAGATGATGAAAGGGCGGTCCGGTGAAGTGCTATGGGACGACACGATCAGGCTTGGAATCGAACTGCGCAAAAAGATGCGCGCGGTGCGGCGCGAATTCGAGGAAAAGGAAACGCGCTCCGAGCGCCGCTGGTTCTTTGAGCCCTTCGTTCCCGACCGGGTGGCGATCCCCGACGTGGCCCGCGAGAACGCCGTGCATAATGTCGCCTGGGAGACGATCAGCACCGATCTGCTCGCGACCAACCCGTCCTATTGGCAGCTCTCGCCGGACGCCGTCTGGCATGGATTCCCCGACCTGACCGCGGGGTTTGCCATGACCGATCCCAACAAGCTGACGGTACTGACACCCGGCTTCGACCATGCGACGGGCAGCTACGCCGCCCACGGCATCCCCGCCCCCGTCGTGGCGCAGTATCTGCGCGAAAACCGCATCGTGGCGGAGAAGAACGACCTCAACTCGCTGTTGTTCCTGCTCACGCCCGGCGTCGAGGCCAGCAAGGCCGGCACCTTGATCAGCGGGCTGGTCGCCTTCAAGAAACTGCACGACGACAACGCGCTCCTGGAAGAGGTGATCCCCGAATTCTGCCAGCGCCGGTCGGCGCGCTATGCCGGCGTGCGGTTGCGCGATCTCTGCGGCGATATGCACGGCTTCTTCCGCGATGCCGGCGTCAGCGTTCTCCAGGCCAGGCAATTCCAGCAAGAGCACCTGCCTGAAATCGCGATGTCGCCGCGCGACGCGGCGCGTTATCTGGTTCGTAATGATGTCGACTACCTGCCCATCGACGCCATCGCCGGCCGCGTTGCCACCACCCCGTTCGTGGTGTATCCGCCCGGCATCGCCACGATCGTGCCGGGCGAGCGGCTCACCGAACGGGCACGGCCGATGATCGACTATCTCAAAATGTTCGAAACCTGCTTCAACGCCTTTCCCGGGTTCGACGTCGAAATTCAGGGCGTCTACCGGGAGGTCGATGCCTCCGGCCGCATCCGGCTGCACACTTATGTGGTTTCCGAATGAAGCGGCCGGCAAAGACGACAAGCCATCCATGACCAATGAACAACCGGTACTCGTTCGTCCCTCGCGCGACAGCGATGTGGAAGCGATGCTCGCAATCTACCGCCACCATATCCGCCGCGGAGTCGAAGAGAGCGTGGACGACAGCGGCATACCGGAGCCGGAGGATCTGCACGACCGCCGCAAGAACCTGCGCAGCCACCGCTTGCCGCATCTGGTGGCAACCCGTGGCGGCGAAGTCGTGGGCTACGCCTATGTGGTGCTGTTTCGCAAACGACCGGCCTACCGCTACGCGGTCAAGCATTCGATCTATGTCCATCGCGAGCATCTCGGCCGCAGTGTGGGCGGTTTGCTGATGCAGGAACTGATCGATACCTGCGCCGCGGTCGGCTTTCGGCAGATGATCGGCTATATCGATGCGGACAACACGGCGTCGCTGGCGATTCACGAGAAATTCGGCTTTCGCCGGGTTGGGTTGCTTCCGGGCGTTGCCTATCGATATGGCCGCTGGGCCGACACGATCATGGTGCAGCGCTCGCTCGCGGCCGGTTCAACCGAGCCACCGCTGATCTCCAGCTTTGGCCGATGAGACCAGCGTTCAGCCTTCCGCCGTGACCATGCGCCACAACGTCTCCACCAGAACATCATAACCCTTGTCGAGCGCCTCCGGCGCGGTGAACTCACGTGGGTTGTGGCTTAGTCCGCCCTCACTTGGGACAAAAATCAAGGATGATGGAATCCGCTTCTGGATCGCCAATGCGTCGTGTCCCGTAACGGTCTTGAGCGCCAGCACCTTCATCCCGAGATCACTGGCAACGCTCGCGAACCATGTCGAAGCTGGCCGGATCAAGCATGGGCGCAGCCCTTCGTTCGTCAACGACGATCGAGATCCGGACGCCGATTGCCGCCGCCTCCTTCTCGATCCGCGCCAGAAAACGATCGCTGATCGTATCCACCACCGCTTCATCCTCGTGCCGGATCTCGAACCAAACCCGAACCCGGCCCGCGACCACGTTGGGCGAATTCGGGAATACGCTGATCCGAGCGGCCGCGGCATGGGCGCCCGCGTTCGCGTACTCGATTTCGCCGTAAACCGCCTCGATGGCGCGCGCCGCGCCGCGCAAGGCATCGCGGCGATTGGCCATCGGCGTCGGACCGGTGTGCGAGACTTCGCCGTCGAACACGACCGATATTTTCCGGGTCATCCAGGCTCCCGACACCGCCGCGATATCCGCGGCCGCGCGTTCCAGTTGGTCACCCTGCTCGACATGAAGCTCGACGTACCGCACCGGCTCGAATTCCAGCGGAGAGGCACCGCGATAGCCGATCTGAGCGAGAGCATCGCCGAGCGTGACGCCGTCACCGTCCGCGCAGGCATAGGCCTGTTCCAGCGGCAGGCTCCCGGCGAATACGGCGCTGCCGGTCAGGCTGGGCTGAAACCGCGCGCCTTCCTCATTGGTCCAGTTCGCGACCGCAAGATTGCGACGCGCCCGGCCGGGATTGGCGACGGCACGATCCCGCACCGCCTGTACGGCGAGCAGTCCCGCCAGCACACCGTAACAGCCATCATAGCGGCCGCCCGTAGGCTGGGAGTCGAGATGAGAGCCCGCAATCACGACATCCTTCGATGCGGGCGCCAATACAGCGATACCGAACATGTTTCCGATCGGATCGATCCTTGGGAGCAGCCCGCGGTTGCCGATCTCGCGCCGGAAAAGATCGCGTGCCGCCTTGTCGGACGATGTCGCCGTCAGCCGGCAGACCCCGCCGTCTTCGGTCGCACCGATCGCCGCGAAGGCCGCGATGAGATCGTGCAATTCAGTCATGTGCGCACCAGCGACGCGATCCAGTTCGACAGTTCGGTCTGCCGCACGCTTTCCTTTATGATGTCGTCGCCGAACCCAAGCCGCCAGGCGATATCGCGCCGTTGTTGATTGGCCGCGAGCGTCGACAGATCGGACGCATAACGATCGAGCTCGGCGATGTCAGGGAAAAAACCTTCGGTTACCAGGGTCTCGCCATATCGCCGGATCACCGCGGCGATGTCGTGCAGCCCATATTCGGGGTGATACTGCACACCCCAGAACAGGCCGCGCCCGAACCGTATTTCAGCCGCCTGAATCTCGCTCATCGCATTGCGCGCGGTGACGATCGCGCCTTGCGGAAGCCGGGTCACGATATCGCTGTGAATAGCTGGTGCATCGAATACGGCCTCGCGCGTCGCATGCATCGGATGATCGCAGCCGGCAGACGTCAGCGCGATCTTGCGCGCGAAAGCAACCTCGCGTCCGGCCGGGTTCAATCCAACCTCCCCGCCCGCGGCTACCGTTGCCAACTGCAAACCCCAGCACGAACCGAACATTGGAATGCCGCGCGCAAAGACCTCGCGCACAAAGTCGATCTGCCGCAACGACGCGATATCGCGCTCATAGATATTCAGCGACGAACCGGTGATCGCCACGCCGTCATAGGAGTCCAGCGGTTGCGGCGTGGTCCCGCCGCCGTCTGCCGGCGTGCAGATGTCGACGATCGCGTCCGATGCGATCCCGCGCAGCACACCAGAGTAGCTCTCCGCCGGAGTCGCGCCCGCAGATTCGGCAATACGGCGGCGACCGGCCGCAGTGTTGCCCTCGACAACCAGCAGCCGCAGCACAGCCTAGCCTCCCAGATCGCCGCGGATGGCGGCAAGCGTCAATTGCTTGAACTCCGCCTCCGTCAACTGCCGCGGATTGGCTGACGCGGTGGGGTCCTTCACCGCATCGCCCGCGATGGTCGCGGCGTCGGTCTCCTTGACTCCAAGCTCCGCCAGCGTGTGCGGGACGCCGAGCTTATTCCGGAATGCCAGTATCCAGGAGAGCACCGCGTCGAAATCGCGCCCCGGCAGATCGAGCGCGCGGGCGATGTGCGGAATCTTGTCAACGATCGCAGTTCGGTTGCAGGCTAGAACGTAAGGAAACACCACCCCGTTGGTGAGACCGTGATGGGTATCGTACCGCGCCCCGACGGGATGGGAGATCGAATGGATCGCGCCCAGCCCCTTCTGAAACGCCGTCGCCCCCATCGAAGCCGCCGCAAACATGTAGGCGCGGGCTTCGAGATCTCGGCCATTCTCGACAGCACGCGGCAGATAAGTGTCGATGATCTTGATTCCTTCGAGCGCCACGCCATCGGCCAGCGGGTGAAACGCGTTCACGCAATAGGCTTCAAAGCAATGGGCAAGCGCGTCCATTCCGGTCGCCATCGTCAGGAACGGCGGAAGTCCGACCGCCAGTTCAGGATCTTCAATGGCGATCTTGGGCAACATCAGGGGATGGAAGATGATCTTTTTCTCATGGGTGTCTTCGCGGGTAATCACACCCGCGCGGCCGACCTCCGAGCCGGTTCCGGCCGTCGTCGGCACGGCAATGATCGGGGCTATTCCATCCGTATTGGCCCGCGTCCACCAGTCGCCAATGTCCTCGAAATCCCATACCGGCCTGGATTGCGCCACCATGAAGGCCACGCATTTGCCGACGTCCAGCGCTGATCCGCCGCCGACCGCAATCACGCCGTCATGGCCGCCTGCCTTGAAGGCGGCGACACCGGCATTCAGGTTTGATTCCGTAGGATTGCCCTTCACATCCGAAAAAACACTGATGGGAATTCCGGCCTCGCGAACGCGCCGCGCAATACCGGCTATCAGGTCGGTGTCCGCAAGACCCCGATCGGTGACCAGCAACGGCCTGGCGATACAGTTCGCCCGGCATGCGTCGGGAAGCTCGGCTATACGTCCGGCACCCGTGATGACGCGTGTGGGAAAATTCCAGGCGCCGGTAATTTGAGCTGTCATGTCGTACTCTCAGTGTTCGATACGAAGGTGAAATGATTTCGGTCGGGTCAGCGCCTCGAAGCCGAGGCGCGACATGCTGGCGCCGCGGCCGGTGTCCTTTGCACCGGTCCAGGCGAGCGAGGGATCGACATAGTCGCAGCGGTTCATGAAGACCGTGCCGGTGGCGATGCCATCGCCAATCCGCTCGGCTGCATCAACATCCGCTGTCCAGACCGAAGCGGTCAACCCGTAGGGACTGTCGTTCATCAGATCGACCGCCGCCTCATCGGAAGAGACTTTCATGATGCCGACGACGGGGCCAAAGCTCTCCTCCATCATCACCCGCATCGAATGATCGACATCGACGAGCACCTGCGGCATCAGATACGCCGTTCCCGCCCGGTCGGCAGGGAAACGCCCCGCGTCGATCAGAGGACGCGCGCCTTTCGCCAGGGCTTCGCGGGTATGGGCGCGAACCGTATCGGCAAAACGTATGGCGGCCATCGGGCCCAGCGTCGTCTCCTGCGCCAGCGGGCTTCCAAGCTCATAGCGCGCGGTCAGATCGGCGAACGCACCGACAAAGCGGTCATAGACCTGCTCGTGCACATAGATGCGCTCGATCCCGCAGCAGCACTGGCCGGAATTATAGAACGCGCCGTCGACGAGTTGTTCCACCGCAAAATCAAAGTCCGCGTCTGGCCTGACGTAAGCCGGATCCTTGCCGCCCAATTCGAGGCCGAGCGTTGTGAAGGTCCCGGCCGCGGCCCGTTCGATCGCGCGGCCGCCGGCAACCGAACCGGTGAAGTTGACATGGTCAACGGAGCGAGACGCGATCAGCTTCTCGGTAGCTCCATGATCGAGGTTCAGTGTAGTGAACAGATTCCTCGGCAGTCCGGCTTTGTCCAGCGCCGACTGAAAACGTTCACCGACCAGCAATGTCTGGGTGGCGTGCTTCAGGATGACGGCGTTACCCGACAGGAGTGCCGGAACAACGGCATTGACGGCGGTAAGATAAGGATAATTCCAGGGCGCAATCACCAGCACGATTCCCGCAGGCACCCGCTTGATCATGCGCTTGAAGCCGGGCCGCTCGGCAGGCGTCGTCGGCGCCAGCGCCTCGTCGCTTAATTCAACCAGGGTCCGGACGCGTTCTTCCAGGCTGCGCAGCTCGCCGCCGTAACGAACCGGCCGGCCCATTTGCATGGCCAGCTCCGGCACGATCTCGTCGTTCTGCGCCCTCAAGACCTCCAGGAACGCCAGCACCTTCGCCTTCCGTTCGGCCAGCGGCACCCTGGACCATTCCTGCTGCGCCTGCCTGGCCGCGGTCAAGGCCTGGGCAATTTCAGGATCAGTCGCGATACGCCGCCGGGCGACTACGCTGCCGTCGACCGGCGAGATGCACACAATATCATTCACGATGATTTCACTCAGGTTAGGCGACGGACGCCGGCTTCAGATGATTTCGAAATAGCGCGCCAGTTCCCAGTCGGTGATCGCCTTGCGAAACTCGCGTTCTTCCCAGTGGCGGGTCATTGCATAGTGATCGACGAACAGATCGCCGAACAGATTGCGAGCGGCCGACGAGGCGACAAGCCTGTCCGCCGCATCTGACAGCGAGCGTGGCAATGCGCGCGACGCGGGATGCGTCATATCATAGGCGTTACCCGTGACGGGCTCACTGGGTTCGATCCTGTGTTCGATTCCCCATAATCCGGAACCAAGTGCTGCAGCGATCGCGAGATATGGATTGATGTCGGCAGCCGCGATCCGATACTCGACGCGCTGGCTTGACGGTGAACCGGGAATGACACGCAACGCGCAGGTTCTGTTCTCGATCCCCCAGGTGGCATCGGTCGGCGCCCAGAACCCCGGGATCAGGCGCGAGTAGCTGTTCACGGTGGAAGCAACCATCGCCAGCAATTCGGGCAGCAACGCCTGCTGTCCGCCGACAAACCAGCGCATGGTGTCCGACATGTTGCCCGGCCGCCCGCTTTCATGAAACACCGGCTGGCCTTCGGCATTCCGCAGCGAAAGATGCAGATGTCCGGATTGCCCCGGATAGGCATTCGACCATTTGGCCATGAAGGTCATCATCTTGCCGAGGCGCTCCGCCCAGACCTTGGCGAAGGTCTTGAAGATCACCGCACGGTCGGCCGCTGCCAGCGCATCGGTATATTGAATCGCCGCCTCCAGAACGCCCGGCCCGGTTTCGGTGTGAAGCCCCTCCAGCGGCATGTCCATCTCTTCGCAGAGCTTGAGCAATGCCAGATTAAATTCCGACTCGACGGACGATCGCAGCACCGAGTATCCGAACCAGCCGGGCGTCAGATTCTTCAGGTTGCGGTAGCCTTTTTCCCGGACGCTGTGTGGCGTTTCGTCGAAAACAAAAAATTCGAATTCAGCCGCAGCCGTGGCGGCAAAGCCCATCGCCGCGGCGCGATCCACGACACGGCGAAGCAGCCGGCGCGGGCATAGCTGCGCGGCAGTGTCCTCGAACTCGCCGAGGAAGAACAGCATGTTTCCTTCCATCGGCACATCGCGGCAGGTCGCCGGATCGATACGCGCGGTCGCGTCGGGGAATGCGGTATGCCATCCAGTGAAGGTGGATTTGTCGTAGAGCTGATCGGCGGAATCCCAGCCAAAGATCACGTCGCAGAATTTGAAACCGGACTCCAGCGCGTTGAAAAATTTGTCACGCGCCATGTACTTTCCACGGATGACGCCGTCGAGATCCACCACGCCCAGTTTGACGTGGGACAGGCCCCGCGCCTCCACCAGCGAACGGGCATCTGCAGCGGTTTTTACGGTTCTCGAATCCATGATCTCCAGGTCTCTTGATCTCGAAGTCTCTTGATCTCGACGTCTCTTTATCTCGAAGTCTCTTTGGGAGGGACACGCAGCCTAGCCGCGCAGGCCGTCACGAAAATGACATCGCCGTTCAGGCCGGACAAATTTCGCGCAAGACCTCGTCGCTGGCGGCGATGAACATATCCGCATTGTCCTTGGTAAAGCAAAGCGGAGGGCGGATCTTCAGCGTATTGCCGTAGGGACCGGCAGCGCCGATCAGTATGCCTCGGTGACGAAGCCGGTTAATGAGCTGGCTGGCGAGCTCCGGTGCCGGCTCCTTGGCATCGCGATCACGGACCAGTTCGAGGCCGATGAACAATCCGCTGCCGCGTACGTCACCGATCTGGATGTGACGATTGCCGATCTCGCGAAGGCCATTCATGAGGTAATTGCCGATCGTTTTCGCATTTTCTATCAATCCCTCGTCCTCGATCACATCGAGCACCGCAAGCCCGGCCGCGGCGGCCACCGGGTTGCCTCCGAATGTATTGAAATACTTCACCGCTGCGGCGAAGCGATCGAGCAGCGCCGCGCGGGTTGCGACGCCCCCCATCGGGAAGCCGTTACCCATGGGCTTTCCCATGGTGGCAATATCCGGCACCACGCCATGCCGGGCAAATCCCCACAGCGCGGCTCCGGTTCGCCCGAAGCCCGGCTGGACCTCGTCGGCAATGAACAGGCCCTGATGTTCGTGAACGAGTTTGACGGCGGGCGCCAGGAAGCCCGGCGGATCGGCATAGACCCCATCGCTGGAAAAGATCGTATCGACCATCAGCCCCGCAAGACCGAAGCCGCTCTGCTCCAGATCGGTGATCGCGCGACCAACATGGTCGGCAAAACGCTGGCCGGGATCAGCGCTAGAGGCGCGAAACATCTCCGGCGCCGGAACGGTGCGGACGTGGGGCGGCAGGGGCTTCCCCGGGCGAGCCGATGGCGACACATCCGTTACCGCGGCGGTATTGCCGTGATAAGCCGTTTCCGTGACGATGAAGCCGGCGCAGCCAGTCGTCTCCTTGGCGATCCGCAGCGCGAGGTCATTCGCTTCACTGCCGGTGCAGGTCAGGACCAGGTGGTTGATTTCCGGTGGAAACGTAGCGAGCAGACGTTCCGCATAGGAATCCACGACGTCATTGAGATAGCGCGTGTGGGTGTTCAGCAGACCGACCTGCCGCCGAATGGCTTCGACGACGCGCGGATGTGAATGCCCGACCGAGGGCACATTGTTGTAGAGATCAAGGTAACTCTGGCCTTCGGCATCGAACATCCAGACGCCTTCCGCGCGCTCGATGCGCAGCGGCTCCTGATAGAACAGCACCGACGCCGCGCCGAACGACCGCAGGCGGCGCTCGACGGCGTCCTGCAGCGCGGCGTCCATCGCGGACGGGCTGCTGCGGTCGAAGGCGTTCAGCGCCAGGATTTCCTTTTCTCCGTTCATCGCGCGCCCTCCTTGACCGGCGCTAGCGGACATCAATGGCGTCGGCAAAGATCATGCCGCCCGACTCCCACCAACAGCTTGGATTAATGTGGTTCTTTCCACAATAATAAAGCGACTGATAGCAACGACACATCAGAGCGTCAGCCATGCATCTCACGTCAGCACAAGAATTATTCACGAAATCAATAAATTATACAATAAATCGGGATCGGCTGCGCAGAGAGAAGGCATCCCGTCGCCCAATTTTTTAGGAATATGCCACATAATTAGTGTGGACATCCAACATCGATTGAGAAAAGATTTGTCATGAGACAGCCCGGAACACCGCCCGACCCTGTGGCGACCGAAGCTGCCGCAAGGACATCTCGATGACGAGCGAGCGGTTACAGGCGGCCGACGCCTCCGCGACCGACAAAAGGTCGCGAAAACCGGAAGGCGATCGCCTCTCGAAGCTTGCACGTCACCAACACATCATCTCACAATTGACGGCAGCTCCGACCTTGCGGGCCTCGGAACTCGCGGCGGTGCTCGGTGTCTCCGGTGAAACGATCCGGCGCGACTTGATGGAGCTTCAGGAGCAGAAGCTCATCAACCGGACCTATGGCGGAGCTTCCCGCCCCTTCGCGCTTGAGCCCACCCTCACGGATCGCAAGGCGATCATGATCGCCGAACGAGAGGGAATCGCCGACGCGGTTGCCGATCTGATCCTGCCAAACGAGGTTCTGATGCTTGCCGCCGGGGCTACGACATTCCATGTCGCGCGGCGCCTGGCATCTCGTGCCCACGACATCACGGTAATCACACACGACTTCGCGATCGCCGCAGCGCTGGCAGTGAATTCCTCGATCCGGGTGCTGTGCTGTCCCGGCCGTTATCATCCGGCGGAAGGCTACGTGTTCGGCACGCAGACGATTGCCAGCATCAATGGCTATGAAGCCAACCGCGCGATCGTGGGCGCGACAGGTATCAGCGCCCGCGGCATCAACGATGCCGATGACGAGGCTGGCGCCATTTATGGCGCGATGGTGAAGCGGGCCGCGGAAGCAATCATCGTCGCCGACCATACCAAGTTCGACCAGCGCGCACTGAAGGTATTCGCGCATTGGACGGATATCGACCGCCTCGTCACCGATCGGCAGCCGGAAGGAGCGCTGGCAGCCGCCCTCCGTGACGCCGGGACCGAAACTATCGTTGCCCAACGCTGAGAAAGGCCAAGTTATGCCACGCCTGACATCTGTTCTTCCGCGCGAGGAACGCATCGACCTCGAGGACGACGCCGAAGACGTTGCGCCGCGACAGGTCCGGATCGGCCGCCTTGAGCTCGAATTCAGCCGACCGAACAGGTCTTTCACCCGCAACTGGAAGCGTGTGAGCAATGTGCATGACGCTTCCTATGTGCTGGCTCTTCCGCTGACCGGAAGCGTGGCATTCAGCCAGGATGCACGTACCGGCTTCGCAAGGCCAGGCGAGTACGTCCTGCTCAGCGAACTCGCCTTCTATGAGCTCTCGCCCGACAAGAATGCGCGGTTGCTGATGATGCGCATTCCGGCGGCGGAATTGCGTGGACGTCTCGTCTCCATCGAAGACCATGTCAGCCGACGTTTCAAGCCGAACGAACAGATGACGCGCCTGCTTGTGGGAATGATCAGAAGCGTCGCCGAACTGTTCATCAATTCTCCGCCGCCCAATCCCCAGGCGCTCGCGACCGAAATCATCAGCTTCGTCGCACTGACAATCGGTTCCGAGGACAGGGGCGCGGCTACCGACGTTCGCAACGCGCGCTATCACCTGCGACGCAGGATCGTCGATTTCATCGAAAGCCATCTCAGCGACCAGTCACTCTCGCCGAAAAAGATCGCTGCGAGCAGCCGGATTTCGCTGAGCTATCTCTACAGCCTGTTCAATGACAACGAGACGACGGTCAGTCAGTTCGTCCAGGCCAAGCGCCTGCAGCGCGCCTACGAAATTCTCGTTGCCGATCCGAGAGGCCACCGGACGGTCTCCGAAGTCGCCTATGAGGTAGGTTTCAAGAACGTCTCGCACTTCTCGCGATGTTTCAGCCGCCATTTCAACGTGGCGCCGCGTGACGCTCGTCAGACGCACAACGCATCGTCATATCCGAATTCGGATTCGCGGCCTACATCTGCGAACGGCTTGCTGGCGCCTGGAGTGCCGTCTCCCTCCCGCGGCAGCCTTGCCTCCCCCTATTGGCAGCGTCGGCCGCTTCACGAGAGTGTCTAGAAACAGTTTTTCCGTTTACCCCGCGCCATACCTATCGCTGCCCATTGCGATCACGCGCTTCCACCCCGGAGCGAGCATTGAAGAATATTCAAAACGGGTTGTCCGAGAACGAACTGGCTTCGTTTTTCTACGACCTCGCCGAGACGGCTGGCCGGATCGCGCTGGAGCACTTCAGGTCCGGCATCGATTTCGAGCGCAAACAGGATCTTTCGCCGGTCACCATTGCGGACCGCGCCATCGAACAGGAATTGCGGCGATTGATTTCCATTCGATTTCCCGAGCATGGCATCTTCGGTGAGGAAACCGGATCCACTCCGGGTGATCGCTATACCTGGTACATCGACCCGATCGACGGGACCAAAAGCTTCATTTCCGGAATGCCGCTGTTCGGTACCTTGATTGCGCTCGCCGACGAAAAGAAAGGTGCGGTCATCGCGGGCATGATCGATATGCCGGCGCTGGCGGAGCGATGGTACGGCACCCCCAACGGCACGACGTTCAACGAGGAACCGGCCAGAGTAAGCCGCGCCGTCAATCTGGCAGATGCGCAGATTTACACATCGTCGCCGGATTTCTTTTCGCCGGAAGATTGGGCGCGTTACGACGCGCTCAGCCGCAAGGCCATGTTCAGGCGCTTTGGCGGCGATTGTTATCAATATGGTCTTTTGGCCTCGGGGCATTGCGATCTTGTGGTCGAATCCTCGCTCAAATCCTTCGACTTCATGGCATTGGTGCCCGTGATCGAGGGCGCCGGGGGCGTGATATGCGATTGGGAAGGCCGGCCGCTCACCCGCGATTCCGACGGACGGGTGATCGCGGCCGCCAACGCCGCCCTGCTCCAGCAAGCCCTCGCAATCCTCAGGCAATAGCCGGACCTTTGGCCGCGCGGGAGCGCGTTAGACCATCCGCAGCCAGGTTTCCCAACGGGGGTCGTACATCACGTCGCGCGCCCGCATGTATTTCCACACGCCGTATTTCTGATAGTCAAAATCCCAGTCCTTCAGCTTGCGATTAACCACCGCCCACGAAGCCCATTTGATATCCGCAAGCGCCCTGTTGACGATGACCCGCGCCACCATCTCCGGGCGCACCGCGCCGAGATATTGCTCGATCAAGGCTTCCGTCAGGTGTTCGTCGAAGAACATTTCGGCGAACAGAACCCCGAGTTCATAGCTCCGCTCGTTGTTCGAGGCGAATTCGTAGTCGATCAGCCGCATCGGCTTCGAGCCGGCGTCCGCCCCCGCGCCAATCAGGAAATTGCCGGGCATCGGATCGTTGAAGCAGGGAACGAGATCGAGCCCGGACGCCATGAACGCGGCCTTTGCCTGGCCATAGCGGTGCATGATCCAGGACATGTCGTGCGGAAAGTGCGAGCCCAACTCGCGGCCCTGTTCGACATGCTCCTCGATCATGTCGAAGATGGTCTTGGTCAGGCTCAGCTTCGGCCCGGCATGGAGCCGGCGATAGAGGCCGAGAACGTCGGACTGGATCGCCGCGTCGCCAAAATCTCCGTTGGTGCAGGCCCGATAGCCTTCGATGAATTCGCTCACCTCCAGGCCATCCTGCGCATCGAAGAAAACCACCTCGGGCGCAATGCCCATGGCGTGGGCGTTGCGCGCTGCCTCGTTGGCGGCCACGCGATCGATGAACATTTCGGAGCCTTCGCCAGGCACCTTGATGAAATAACGACGCGGATCGCCGGCAATCTCGACCAGCCAGTTCTGATTCATCAATCCGCCGACCAGCGGGGCATAGGCAGCCTCCCTGCCTTGCCATTCCGGCACCCGTCCAATGGCGCTTTCGACATTGCGTTCGTGGACGGTTGTCGCCTCTCCGATTTTTCTGCGAACCGTCATGCAATCCTCCGAAGCGCCTCGCCAAAGCGCGGTTCGCGGACGGCCATCCGGCAACGCACGAAGCGCCAACTGGCAAATTTGTAGAACTCGAGCGTATTGCGCGCCGACTTGGCGGCCAGCAGGGATCCGATCAGACCCCATCGCAGATCGTCCGCGACGCCGTAGATGCGCACGCGGTTGAATACCGCTTCATCGAACGCTCCGTTATTGCGAGCGAAGGCATCGCGAGCCTCGGGCTCCTGGGCGAAGGCTTCAACGAGAAAGCTGCCGATGTCTTCCAGCGGATCCGCCGTGGTGGCGCGATCCCAATCGATCAGGCGGACCTCGCCGGCATCGCTGATCAGGATATTCGAGACGTTGCCGTCGCCATGGATCGGCACCGGCGTGATGTCGAGACCTCCAAAGGCCGTGGCTGCAAATCGCAATTCCTCGACCAGCCATTCGACATCGACCGGAAGCTGAGCCTTTGCCGACGTCACGGCCGCGTAAAAATGCTCGATCTCGTCAAAAACGCTCTTGCGCCTCGGCAACGGCGTTCCCGCCTGGAACCGCTGCCGCGCGGAAATGACCGCATCGACGATCGCGGGCTCCAGCATCCGTTCCAACCCACCGACCCGCCAGCCGTGGTTCAGGTCCTCCATGATGAGGATGCCTGACTGGACGTCGGCCAGCATAACCTTGGGACCGATACCCAGATCGGATGCGCGCTGCGCGGCTTCAAAGGCACAGGGTATGTCGATATAAAGCTCCGCGTCGCGATCCATCACCTTGATGAAAACGCTCTCGCCATTCGACTTCTTGATGGCTCGCCAGGGGAAGCCGTCAACGCCCCGCCAGCTTGGCGACGCCAGAATGGGGATTGCGGGTTCGATCGCGATGTCTCCCGCTCCCCAGCCCGGAAGAGACCCCAGGCGGTCCCGGAGTGCGGCCACTTCGACTGCAGTTTCGCTCATAGCTACGTCAGGTCTTTCGAGATATGGGACCGATCAAGCCGACCGGCATCCGGCGCAGTGTGATCGAGAAGGATGCAAAAGGGATGCCTCGCGCTCCACCAAATCATGCCGTTAGAACCGATGCCCTACCCCAGCAAGGGTCATATTCGCTATCCGACCTGATGGTCCGGAACGCGGTCCGGATTCCACGGAGGACGTATGTCTGCTCAAAAACTGATCGGAATGAGCCTTGCCGAGTTGGCCGACGCTTATGCATCGCGGAGCCTTTCCCCGGTTGAGGTCGTCAAGGACGTCATCACGCACGCCGAAGCCGTTAATGGCTCCATCAACGCCCTGTTCTGCTTTCGACCCGAACAAGCCATGGCGGGCGCGCGACAGTCGGAAGCGCGATGGAAGGCCAAAGCAGCGCTGGGACCGCTTGACGGAGTTCCCATGACGGTCAAGGACAGCGTCGCCATGGTCGGCTGGCCCTATTTCCACGGCATCGGCGCAAACCGGTCCCTGCCGCCGTCAAACTACGACTCGCCGCCGGCCATCGCCCTTCGCGAAGCCGGCGCGGTGATCTTTGCCAAGACCACCATGCCGGATTGCGGCTTGATGGCGTCCGGCATCAGTTCTCTGCATGGCATCACCCGCAACCCATGGGGGCTCGACTGGAATACCGGCGGATCATCCGCGGGGGCCGGCGCCTCGGTCGCCGCGGGTGCTGGATTCGTTTCAGTCGGGACGGATATCGCCGGCTCGGTCCGGCTGCCTGCCGCCCATTGCGGACTGGCGTCGCTGAAGCCCACCCATGGGCGCGTGCCGCATCTTCCAGCCGATACCATGCGCATGGCCGGACCGATGGGACGCAGCGTCGACGATATCGCCCGCCTGCTGACGGTATTGGCCCGGCAGGACGAACGCGACACCTGGAGCCTTCCGGCGGATGGCGTGCGATATCACGAAAGGCTCGGTCGGGACGTCAAGGGACTGAAGATCGGAGTGCTGACCGACATGGGGTTTGGCTCCAGGCCCGCAGCGGAGGTGCGCGACGCGGTGGAGGCTTCCGGACGATTGCTGGCCGGCGCAGGCGCCATCGTCGAGCCGTTCGTCTCGCCGCTCGATGACGACGCCTATGCCCCGATCGACCTGTTCCTCCAGGTGCGCGGTTATCTCGAATACAGTTCGCTTCCGCCGCACACCGATAGCGAGAATGACATCAACCCTTATGTCCGCGAATGGTGCCTTGGCGGCGCACGGCATTCCGGCGCCGATCTCTATCGGGCGCTTGGGCAAATCGGCAAGATGAAGGCAGCGTTGCTCGCTGCCTTCGAGAGCTGGGACTATGTCATCGCCCCGACGCTGCCTGTCGTGAACTTCCCGGCCGAGGAGCCGGGCGTTTCGCGCCAGAAGCCGCTTGAGCACACGCTGTTCACCGCGATGTTCAATCAGACCTGCCAGCCCGCCTCCACGATCTGCATGGCATTCGACCGCCGGCATCTTCCGATCGGCGTTCAGGTCATTGGCCATCGGTTCGACGACCTTGGCGTATTGCAGGTGACGAAGAGTCTGGAAGGACTGCGATCCCTGACCATGGACTGGCCGTTTCAGCCACGCGCCTGAAACGACCTAGGCTGCGGCTTTTGCGTCGCTGCTGTCGAGAAGATGGCAGGCGACAAGACGTCCGGGAGAACGCTCGACCAGATTCGGAGTTTCAATCCGGCAGCGGCCGAACGCCTTCGGACAGCGTGACGCAAAGCTGCAACCGGCCGGAATGTCGATCGGACTGGGCGGCTCTCCTTCGAGCAGGAAATCGCCGGGATCGAACAATTTGTCCTCGAGCGTCGGCGCCGCCGACAACAGCGCCTTGGTATAGGGATGCTGCGGGTCGAAGAACAATTCTCTGTTGTCGGCGATCTCGACCATCTCGCCGAGATACATCACCGCAATCCGCGTGCAGACCTTCCGCACCATCGCAAGATCGTGCGAAATGAAGACGTAGGTCAGGTCGTTCTTTTCCTGCAGCTTCGAGAACAGATCGATCAGCCTCGCCTGCTCGCGCTGGTCCAGCGCCGTCAACGTCTCGTCGAGGATCAGAAGCTTGGGGTCAAGGATCAGCGCCCGCGCGATCGAGATCCGCTGCCGCTCGCCGGTGGAGAGCGCGTTGGGCAGCTGATCGTAGAGATCGGCCGCAAGGCCCACCTCCGCCATTGCCGCGATCACGCGGCGGCGCAGCTCCGCTTTCGGGACGCGGCCTCGAATGAGCAGGCTTTCCTCGATCATGCGGCCAACGGTGGTTCGCGGCGGCAGCGCATTGTAGGGATCCTGCAGCAGAAGCTGGAACTCGTTCCGCTTCCGGATCAGTTCACCGCCCGACAGGCCGCCGAGCGACGTGCCGTTGAGCAGGATGCTGCCCTGGTCAGGCACCTCCAGCCAGGCCAGTAGCCGGGTCAATGTCGATTTGCCACAGCCGGATTTACCGACAATGCCGAAGTTCTCACGCGGCATGATGTCCAATGTCACGCCGCGGACCGCCTGAACATTGCTGTAAGAGTTGAAGGTTCCGCGCTTGCGGGCGCGATAGGTCCTGTGGACCTTCTGCACCTGCATCAGCGGCACCTCGCCCCGCGCCTGACGCCTGGCCAGCGGCCCCTCGGCCGTCGACCACATCCGCGGAACGCTGGCGATCGCCTTGCGCGTATAATCCGACTGCGGAGAGGCCAATAGCTCCGCGAACGCCTGCTGCTCGACAAACCGCCCCTGGTGCAGGATGGCGGTCCGGTCGCCGAACTGGCCGAGGGTCGGCAGCGAGGACGACAGATAGATGGTCGCCATCCGGTGGCGCACGCACAGATCGTGGAGCAACGCCACGATCTGTGCTGCGATGGTGACGTCGAGCGGTTGCGTGACGTTATCGGCAATGAGTACCGCAGGCTCGGCGCAGATCGCATCGACGATCATCGCACGCTGCATCATGCCGCCGGAAAATTTCGCCGGATAATCCCAGTAGCGCTCCTTGGGCGAAGGAATGCGCACCTCGCTCAGGAGCTGCATGACCCGTTCACGGCATTCACGCTGACCCCATTCCGGCCTGACGCTGTGGAGCTTCTCGGCGATCTGGCTCCCCACCGGCATCGTCGGATCAAGCGAGCTCTGCGGCTTCGAGCCGATATAGGCGATGTCGCGGCCGGTCCGGACTTCGCGGATTCCGGGCTTGAGAATGTCATGGCCGGCGAAGGCGACCTGGCCGGCGCGATATTCGAGGCTTTCCGGCAGCCAGTTTGCCAGCGCCCGGCTGAGAACCGTCTTGCCAGCGCCGCTTTCGCCGTAGATCCCGAAAATATCCGACGTGTTGAGGCGAAGGCTGATGTGATCCAGGATCGGAGCAGATCCAGGGGTCACCGGCCCGACCGTGAGATCGCTGACTTCGAGAATGAGTGAGAGATCATCCATGTCAGAGACCTCCGTAGATCCGGTTGCGAGCCTTCTCAAGCGCCGATCCCATGAGATTGATCGACGTCAGCGCGACCGCGAGAAAGATGCCGGGGATGGTGGCGATCCACCACGCGTTGATCAGATATTTGCGGGAATCCGCGATCATGCTGCCGAAGCTCGGCGTCGGCGGCTGGATCCCCAATCCCAGGAAGCCGAGGATGGCCTCGAAAATCATCATGCGCGCGACGTCAAGCACCGCGACGAACGCGATCGGCGGCAGGATGTTCGGAGCAGCAAACAGCAGCAGAATGCGCCAGTCCCCTGCCCCGAGCACCCGCAGTCCGCGGACATATTCCTTGCCGCGCTCGGCCACGGCCGCACTGCGGGCGACGCGCGCATAGAGCGGCCAGCCCGACAACGCCAGAACGACGATGATCGACTCGACGCTCGGCCGCGACACACCGAGGATCGTGATCGCCAGAATGATCATCGGGATAGACAACTGGGCGTCGGTGATCCGCATGATGATGGTATCCCACCATTTGCCCTTGAAACCCGCGAACAGCCCGAGGCCGCAGCCGATGATAAAAATCAGCACCACCGTGACGATGCCCACCAGCAGCGAGTAGCGCAGGCCGATCAGGCTTCTCATCAGCATGTCGCGGCCGAGCTGGTCGGTCCCGAGCGGATGTTCCCAGGCCCATTTGTCGCCGAGAAACAGCGGCGGCAGGAATTTATCCTTCACGATCATCTTGGTGGCGCTGATGGACGACACCTCCGGATAGATCGCCGATACCAATAGCAGTGCCACAAAGATGAAGAAGCCGATCCGGAAGCTCGGCATCCGCCACGCGCCAAGCAGGATACGCCGGTTGACAGACTGGATCCGCGTCAATGCTTGTTCCGGTTCCGGCGCAATCATCGTGGTGGCCGTCATGATCAGAGCTCCACGCGAGGATCAATCATATAGGCGACCAAATCCACGATAATATTGATGAAGACGAACACGGCGCTGGTGGTGATCGCGATACCCTGAATGACGGGAAAATCGCGTCCGACCACCGAAACGACCGTCAGATTACCGAGACCGGGGTAGTCGAAAATGTACTCGATCACGAGCACGCCGCCGATCAGGGTCGAAAGCTGGATACCGAGCAGGTTGACCAGCGGCACTGCGGCATTGCGCAGCGCATGCGAATAGACGATACGGCGCCGCGACAGGCCGCGGACCCGTGCCTCATCGATGAAGGTCGACTGCATCACCTCGCCAAGCGAGGTCGTCAGCGTGCGAATGATGAAGGGCGCAATCTCGACCGACAGCACGATCGCCGGCAGCAAAACGTAGGAGAACCCCTGATAGCCGAGCGCCGGCAACAGCTTGAGCTTGACCGACAGGAACAGGATCAGGACGATTGCCAGCCAGAAATTGGGAATCGAAACGAACAGCGACTGCACGCCAAAGGCCAGCGCATTCTGCCAGCCGTGCTGATGCAGCCCGCCGGCAATTCCGATCGGAAACGATATCAATAGCGCGAACAACAACGCCATGCCGCCGAGCTGAAGCGTGAACGGCAGGCGTTCGAGAATCTGATCGATCACCGGCGCCATATCGGACTTGGTCGGATCGATATACTGGCCGCCGGTCGCGATCATGCCGCTGCGCGGACGCAGATAGGACTGCCCGAGATCGCCGTGCAGCAGCAGACCGCGCATATAACGGCCATACTGCACGATGATCGGATCGCGCAGTCCCATCTTGGTCGCCACCTTCTCGACGACATCGGGCGGCGCCATGCCGCCGACGATCAGGCGTACCGGATCGCCGGGGACCACGCGCAGCAACGTGAAGATGAGGAGCGAGGTGATGAAAACGATCAGCAGGCCCTGCGCGATCCGTTTGACCAGGAATTCCAGGATCAACATCGAAAAGAGCTACCTTACGTTTCATCGAACGGGGTGCCCGGCAGGCCGGAACGATCCGGCCTGCCGGCGTAATCATCAGGCCAGCGTGGCCTTTGTCATGTCCTGCATACCATTCGGATAGATATAGAGACCGTCCAGTTTCTTGCTGTAGGCGTGGATGAAGACCGACGTGAACAGCGCAAGTGCCGGGGCCTTCCTGGCGATGGTCGGAAGCGTCTCGGTTTGAAGGATCTTCTTGCGTTCTTCGATACTCGTGGCGTTGCGCTCCTTGTCAAGCACCGCATCGATATCCTTGTCGACGATGCCGCAAATCCGCTTGGATGACGAATGGAAGTGGGTGCGGATCACCAGGTCGGGTTCCGGCGACCCCGTGCACCAGCCGCAGTCGATCATGTTGCCTTCACCGCCGCCCGGCTTGTCATACAAGAGATTGCCCCATGCCGCGACCTCGAGCGTCTGAAGGTTGACCTTGAATCCCTGTTCCTGGAGCATGCCGGTGATCAGTTCGGCATATTCCTTCGTCTTTGGATAGAAACCGACCGACGTGTAATAGGTCAGTTCGGGCAGGCCCTGTCCCTTCGGGAAACCGGCTTCGGCGAGAAGCTTCTGCGCCTTGTCGGGATCGAATTCCGGGTAGTCGGCGACCTCGGTGTAACCGAACTTCACCGGCGAAATATGCGCCTTCGAGTAGGTGCCGGAGACGCCGAGCACCTCAAGGACCTGCTTGCGGTCGATCGAGTGGCATGCCGCCAGGCGTATCCGCGGGTCGTCAAACGGCTTCTTCGAACAGCGGAAGAAGAGATACTTGTTCTCGACCGACACCGCCTTGTGGATGTTGAATTGCGAATCCTTCGCGATGGTCTCGACCTGTTCCTGTTCCAGCCGCTCGATGATGTCCGCCTCGCCGTTCAGAAGCGAAAGCGTTCGCGTCGTGGTGTCGCCGACGAAATGATACTCGACGCTCGGGATCTTCGGCGCACCGAGGAAAAACCCGGCATTCGCCGCCAGTACCGTGGTGTCGCCCTTCTGCTCGACGTACTTATACGGCCCGGTGCCGTTCATGCGCGCCGACAATTGCGCCTTGTTGGCAACGTCCTTTGCCGACAGGATCGGCAGAAACGATGAAAGATAATAATACAGCGTTGCCGGATAGCCCTGCGCCTTGGTGTTGATATGACAGGTGTAGTCATCAACCACGTCGACCGTGACGAGGCCCGGATACCATTGCGCCGGACGATCAGGCTGGCTGCCATATTCGTAGGTGGCCTTGACATCCGCGGCCGTAAACGGCGAACCGTCGTGGAACTTGATGCCCTTCCGCAGCTTCACTTCCATCGTAAACGGGTCGATCGGCTTCATCGATTCAGCCAGTTCGAACACCAGTTCGTCCGGCTTCTGCGGGGTCATCGGCGCCCGCGTCAGATATCCAAAGACAAATCCCTCGACGATGAGCTGACCGAGATTGGTGTGCGTGGTGGGGTCCCAGTTACCGGTAAGTGCCTCCGCACCGAGGAAGCGCAACACCTTGCCTTCGGCTGCGAAAGCAGAGTTCATTAAAAAATCAGGATTGACCCGCCCAAAACCAAGCGCCGCGGCGCCGGCAAGCCCACCCAACATCACGTCTCTGCGGTTGATCATATCATTTCCCCTCGGTGATTTCGGCAACACTGAAACTGCTTTTAGGATCGCGAGGCGTTCAGCCGTTTCTGTCGTCCTCAGCAACCTGCAAAGCGTAGACCAAACGACGCGAACGCCTGAATCCTGATGCTCCACGATTCCGTTGCTGACGCTCCGGGATGGACTGTCCTCGCCACAATTGCCGAGCCGCCGCAACGCGGCGCTCAATTCCGAGGCACCACGCCCTTCCGGTGAGCAGCACACGAATGATGGACGGCCAGAACAACGCTTCGGCGCGGACGACCTATGATGACGACGAAATAAGACATGAACGGAATGCCAGACTTGTCACAGCGTTATTCTCGTATTGACCATCCCATTAACGGCATCATCTCGGACCTCGACGGCGTAGCCTATAGGGACGACCATCCGATCCCGGGTTCGGTTCAGGCGTTTCGCGCCTGGCATGAACGCGGCGTTCCCTACGCTTTCGTCACCAACAACTCGACCAAATCCGCTGCACAATTTGCAGCAAAGCTGAGCGGCATGGGCATTCCGGCGACGGCCGCGCAGGTGTTCAACACCATTTCGGCGGCAACCACCTTGCTTCAACAGCGTTGGCGGCCCGGAACACCGGTTTTTGCGATCGGCGAGCAGCCCCTGCTCGCGGCGCTGGAGCAGGCCGGATACCACCTGACCGGGACGAACGCTGAGGTCGTGGTTCTTGGTTTTGACTCCGAGCTGAACTACGCCAAATTGCGCACCGCGATTCGCGCGGCTCTGGCGGGCGCGGCGGTTATCGCTACCAATCCCGACGTGCTGACGCCGGCGCATGACGGCTACGATCCCTGTGTGGGTGTGCTGACCGCAGCGGTGGCAGCCGCCGTTCCGACCGCGGTCCCGATCGTGGTCGGCAAGCCGCATCCATTGATGATCGAGCAGGCGCTGAAGCATCTGGGCACCAGCAAAGAGGAGACGGTGATGATCGGCGACCAGATCGCGACCGATATCGTGGCAGGCCAGAGCGCCGGCCTGCGCGCGATCCTGCTCGCCAGCGATGTTCCATTCAATGCCGTGGCTGGCGTGGTGCCCGACAGGATCATATCGAGCCTGCTCGATCTCGTCGGCGCGACTTCGGAGGAAACTGAGATCGCCTGATGATGACCCCCGCCATCATCGAAACCATTCGGTCTGAACTCAGCGCCACGCTGCCGCGATGGGGCATGTCCAGCCACGCTACACTCGCCTTCCTCAGCCATTCCGAGAACACCACGTTTCTCGCGGAGGATCCCCGCGCGGGACGCCGGCTGGTCCTGCGCGTGCAGCGGATCGGTTATCACTCGCCTGCGGAGATTGTTTCGGAACTGTCATGGATCGCAGCCCTGATCGCAGATGAGGTGATCGTGACGCCACGACCGCTACCCGACTGCGACGGCCAGTTGCTCTGTTCGGTGCCCCTGAACGGATCGACGCGACAGGTGGTGGCGTTCGAGCATATGAGCGGACACGAGCCCGATACCACCGCGTCGCTACCCACATGGTTCCTCAAGCTTGGTGAGTTGACCGCCCGGCTTCACGGGCACAGCCGATCATGGAAGAGGACATCTGCCTTCCAGCGCAAGACCTGGGACTTCGATGCCATGCTGGGCGCGCGGCCGCTGTGGGGCGACTGGCGCGCCGGGTTGGGACTTCGCGATTCCGAGAAGCAACTCCTGCAGAGGGTCACCGATGCGCTGGCGCAACGCGTCCACGCTTACGGTCAGCCAAGCCATCGGTTCGGCCTGGTTCATGCCGATCTGCGCCTTGCAAATCTGCTGGTCGATGGAGCAAGGCTCGGCATCATTGATTTCGACGACTGCGGCTTTTCCTGGTTCTTTTACGATTTCGCCGCGGCTGTCAGCTTCATGGAACATGAGCCGATCGTGGCCGAGCTGCAGAATGCCTGGCTCGAAGGATATCGCCAGGTTGCACCGGTATCGAAAGCGGACGAGGCCATGCTGCCGGTCTTCGTCATGCTCAGGCGAATGCTGTTGACGGCCTGGATCGCATCGCACTCGGACACCGAGACGGCGCGCCAGATGGGAACCGGATATACGGAAGGCACCGTCGCGATGGGTGAGCGGTTTCTAGCGGAATTCTAGCCGAAGCCAGCCTTTGGCATCTACCTGCCCTTGGCTCCAGTGTTGTTGCTCCGCTAGTCCAGAAAGCCATGTCAGGCCCTCCCAGAGCATCGTCGATCGGTCAAGAATGTTCCGGGGTTCGGATACCTCTTGCCGACTTCCGAACCGGGATTGCAATGGGAGTCGCTTCAAGTGGACATTCAAGCCTATTTCGAGGAATGGTCGCGTCAACCTGGTGACATAGTCCGGCTCGCGATCAGCACCCCCCACAAATCCGTGCGGGCAAGTCTGGTGCGGCTCGTCTCCGGCCCCGGGCAAGGAGACCATATCGAAGGACGGGTGACGGATTTTTCGTCTGTTCTCGACAGCACCATTCCCGGCCGCGTTCAGCCGACGATGATTGGATCCTACGCCGAATTCCCGCTTCCCGCGCCGATCAAGGATGGCGCGATCAGCCTTCATTGCTGGGTCTGGCCCACCGTACCCGAACGCGAGGCGCCTCAAACGATCTGGTCGCTCGGCGACTTGGCGCTGGTGATCCTGTCGGGCGACCTTGCGCTTCGTTCAAAGGATCAGACGCTGGCGACCATTGCCGACGCGATTGTTGCCAAACACTGGTATTCGATATTGATCACGCTCGGAAACGGCGAAGCGTCGATCGATCTCAAGCGCCTTGACGGCAAGGTCGGAGCACATCGGACATTAGCTGTCGCCACCGGCGCGACCGTCACAGCCGACAAACTGCTGCTTGCCACCTCCGGCATCGGGCCATCCGGATCGCCGCTGCAACCCTTCAACGGCAAGATCGACTCTCCGACGCTCCATCTGACCAAACCGTCCGCGAAGTCAGTCGCGGAATGGCACGCCGGACGGATAGCGGCGCCATCGGCATGGGCGGGATGGAAACTCGCCAATGACTTCGCAGCCGAGGCGATCGAGCCTGACTTCGCGGGAGGCTCGCCGGCACGTCTGGTCAACGGCGTCGAACGAGGTGTCACCGGACGCAACTGGGATGGACGCAGCGATACGTTCATCGAAGTTCCGCATCAATATTGCGCGCTGCAATTTCACGACGACGACATGGTCGATGCCGGATGGGAGTGCGATCTGGAGTTCACGCTGCCGGATACGCTTGCGAGCGGCATCTATGCGGTCCGGCTCGAGGCCGGCCGGAGTCGCAACCATTTCCCGCTATTCGTCAGAGCCAGGTCCGCCAGCAGCGCGCCGGTATTGTTCCTGGTGCCGACCAACACCTACCTCGCCTACGCCAACGATCACCTTGCTTCGCTGGATTTTTCGTCGGTGATGCCGCACGACAAGATCGTTCCGGAAGAAGAGCAGTATCTTTTCTCCCATCCCGAGCCCGGCCGGTCCTGCTACGACACCCACGCCGACGGCACGCCGGTCCGTTATTCAAGCCGCCGGCGGCCGCTGTTCAATGTACGCCCCGGCTTTCCGAATTGGCTGACCGGCTCCTATCGCCATTTTCCCGTCGACATGTACATCATCGAATGGCTGGAGCATGTCGGCATCCCCTATCACGTCGCTACCGATGAGGATTTCGAGCGTGAAGGGCGCGGGCTGACCGATCGCTATGCGACTATCGTCACCGGCTCGCATCCGGAATACTGGACGCGTAAGGGCCTCGATACCCTGGAGGGATACCTCAACGAGGGTGGAAGGATCATGTACCTCGGCGGCAACGGTTTCTACTGGGTCACCAGCCGCCTCGAAGCAAAGCCGTGGGTCATCGAGGTGCGTCGCGACAATAGCGGCACGCGATGCTGGGATGCGCCCTATGGCGAGCGGACCCACGTCGCAACGTCGGAAGCCGGCGGCATCTGGCGCTCGCGGGGACGTGCGCCCAACAAGATGCTCGGCGTCGGCTTTGCATCCGAGGGATGGTCCAAGGGCTGCGGCTATCGGCGCCTCGACGCAAGCTACACATCACCTGCAGCAAGCCTGTTTGCCGGTGTGACCGAGGCGGTTGTGGGTGACTACGGCTATGTGCTCGGCGGCGCCGTTGGCGACGAGGTCGACAGGTTCGACATCGCGCTCGGCAGTCCCGAACATGCCTACGTGCTCGGGACGTCGACCGGGCTTGGTAATGAATATCAACTGGTGATCGAGGACCTGACCCTGTCGTTGCCCGATCAAGGCGGCGCGCAGCGGCCGGACATGGTGAGATCGGATATGGTGCTGTTTCCCATCGACGGTGGGGGCTGGGTCTTCTCGGTGGGATCGATCACCTACGGCGGCGCGCTGGCCTGGAACGGTTGCGACAACGGGCTGTCGCGGCTCACGGCGAACGTCCTTACCGCCTTTGCCGGCAAGGGACCCGTGCTCGGCGAGACGTAAGACGAGAGACGAAATCGTCGTAACCGCATTCGCACCGGCCCGCTTCACGGCCAGCTAAAACATCGCTATCGGCCGGTGAAGCGCGCCGGCCGCTTTTGCACAAAGGCAGCCGCTCCCTCGCGCAGATCTTCGGTAACGAAGGCGCGGGCTTGCGATGAAGCTTCATCGTCGAGCGTCGATGCCAGAGATGCATTCCAGGCGGCTTCAATCTGGCCCTTGATAAGGCCGAGGCTGACCGGCGGTCCCTCAGCCAGTTTCTGCGCGACGGCCAAGGCTTCGTTGAACAAATCCGCGTCGTCAACGGCCTTCCAGATCAGGCCCCATTGCGCCGCTGTCTCGGCCGCCAGCGGCTCACCGAGAAGTGCCAGGGCGCGAGCCCGCGCAGTACCGATTGATCGCTGCAGAAACAGCGATGTTCCGCCATCAAGGGCTGCTCCGAGCCGGACGAAGCTCAGGATGAATCGGGCAGAGCGCGCCGCAATCACGATATCGCCTGCCAAAGCAATACCGACGCCCGCTCCCGCCGCAGCACCGTTCATGGCGACAACGACCGGAATCGGCAAGTTACGCATTTTCTCGATCACCGGATTGATCGAACCGCGCATCCTCTCGGCGACCCCGTCACCGGCATCGAATGTATCCCCGCCAAATTGCGCGCCCGAGCAAAAGCCCTTGCCCGCACCAGTCAGCATCACGGCACGGACACGGGGTTCGCCGAGAACCTCGTCCAGCGCTACGTTCAGGTCGTTAAGCAGGCTGCCACCCAACGCATTATATCGCTCGGGATTATTGAGCGTCAGGATCGCGATTGATCCGCGCCGTTCCGAAAGAACCATCGACATGGTTTGGCCACTCCCGTTATGCGGCCGGGGGCAAAGCCCGGGCGGCTTTTTACTTCACAAGGATCGCGCGATCAGCAGCTTCATGACCTCGTTGGTGCCGCCGTAAATCTTCTGAATCCGCGCATCGACGAACATCTGCGAGATCGGATATTCCTGCATGTAGCCGTAGCCGCCATGAAGCTGCAGGCATTCGTCGACGGTTTCCACCTGCTTCTGCGTGCACCACCACTTTGCCATCGACGCGGTCACCGCATCGAGGTCGCCCGCAACCAGCCGCTCGACGCACCAGTCGACGAACACCCGCGCGATCATCGCCTCGGTCTTGCGCTCGGCAAGCTTGAAGGCGGTGTTCTGGAAGTCGATGATCGGCTGGCCGAACGCCTTGCGCTCCTTGGTGTAGTCGACCGTCAGTTTGATCGCACGCTCCATCGCCGCGACGGCACAGATGGCAATGATGAGCCGCTCCTGCGGCAGTTGCTGCATCAACTGCGCGAAGCCCTTGCCCTCTTCGCCGCCGAGCAGATTTTCGGGCGGCGCGACCGCGTCCTCGAAGAACAACTCCGAGGTATCGGAGGCGTGCAGGCCGATCTTGTCGAGGTTGCGCCCGCGCCGGAAGCCGTCATTCCGCTCCGTCTCGACGACGATCAGCGATAATCCCTTGGCGCCCGGCCCACCGGTTCGGGCAACAACGATCATCAGATCGGCGGTTTGTCCGTTGGTGATGAAGGTCTTCTGGCCGTTGACGACGTAGCTGTTGCCCTGCCGCCTGGCGGTGGTCCGCACGCTTTGCAGATCAGAGCCCGTGCCGGGCTCGGTCATGGCGATGCCGCCGATCAGCTCGCCGCGCGCCATGCCGGGAAGCCAGCGGCGTTTCTGCTCCTCCGAACCGTAGTTCAGAATGTAGTGGGCGACGATGCCGCTGCTGACGGTGACACCGCCCATTACGTCCGGCACTACGCTTTGCATGTCCTCGAACACGGCCGCGTCATAGGCAAAGGTCGCACCAAGTCCGCCATAGGCCTCGGGCACGCTCGGCAGCAACGCGCCCATCTCGCCAAGCGCCCGCCACGCGGAACGGTCCACCACCTTCTGCTGACGCCATTCTCGGCATGCGGCGCCAGATCCCTGGCGAGAAATTTGCGGAACTGGTCGCGAAATGTATCCAGCTCCTCGGTCATCCAGCACGAGCGATACGGCCTGGAGCTCTGGGATGTCATGCCGCTCTCCATAAATTACCCACTGGACTTTATATTACTCACGGGTAATATACGAGCGCTGCCGGCAAGTCAATGCCACCCACGCGGACGATCGACATGGATACGCGACGCCCCTCCTCCGATCCCTCGCCATGGATGCCGTTCGAAAGCCGCCGCCGTGCCCGTGACGAGAAGCGCGAGGCCGTGCTGCGAACGGCGTTGCAGTCCTTTCTCGAGCAGGGCTACCATCGCGCCACACTCAACGACGTGGCCGAACGTCTCAACATCACCAAGCCCGCGCTCTACAATTACTTTCGCGGCAAGGACGATATCCTGTTCGAGTGCTGGGCGCTGGGACAGGAACGCGTCGACGAGTTCATCGCCGAGATCGAGGCATCCGGCGGCAACGGACTGGCCCGGCTCCGCAAGCTGGTCCACGCCTACGGCAAGATCATGGCGACCGATTTCGGCGCGAGCCTGGTGCGGTTCGATTCTCGTGACCTCTCCGAGAAGAACCGCAAAGTGATGCGTGCCGCCAAAAAGAGCGTCGACCTCACCTTTCGCGGATACATCACCGAAGGCATCGCCGACGGCTCCATCAAGCCGTGTGACGCCAAGCTCGCAGCCTTTGCGATCGCCGGATCGTTGAACTGGATCGGTCACTGGTACCAGCCCGATGGCGCGCTGTCGGCAGACGCGATCGCCGACGAGTTCTCCGTTCGGCTGACCGAAGGGCTGGCAACGAAACAGCCCGCGTCAAGGGCGCAATCAGCGCCCGCAAAGAAGCAACGATCAGGAGGAGGATCAAAATGAACATTACCCATGGATTGCGGCGGGCGCTGCAGATCAATCCGAACGGCCTTGCGTCAGTGTTCGGCAACAGACGGCGGCATTGGTGCGAGATCGGGGAGCGCGTGCCGCGGCTGGCCGCCGGACTGCGCCTCCTCGGTGCCAATCCAGGCGACCGCGTCGCTATCCTGTCGCAAAACTCCGACCGCTATCTCGAACTCTATCTGGCCACGGCATGGGCCGGCGCGGTGGTCGTGCCGCTTAACATCCGCTGGAGCCCGGTTGAAAACGAGGACGCCATGCGCGATTGCCGCGCCGGCATTCTGATCGTCGACAAGACGTTTGCATCGGTCGGTGTTGCCCTGGCGAAAGCCCTGCCAGGTCTGAAACTGATCTATGCCGACGACGGCGACCTGCCGGCCGGAATGGAAAGCTACGAGACGCTGCTGCTGCGGAGCGAACCTGTTCCGGATGCGATGCGCACCGGCACCGACCTCGCCGGCATCTTCTACACCGGTGGCACCACCGGTCGCTCGAAGGGCGTCATGCTCAGCCACGGCAATCTCATGGTCAATTCACTGAACTCCCTCGGCGAAGGCCTTTTCCAGAGTTCGGCCATCTACCTGCACGCCGCGCCGATGTTCCATCTCGCCAACGGCGCGGCGATGTATTCGCTGCTGCTCAGCGGCGGCTCAAATGTGATCATTCCGGCGTTCACGCCGGAAGCCGTGATGTCCGCGGTGCAGAACGATCGCGTCACCGACGTGCTTCTGGTCCCGACCATGATCCAGATGCTGGTCGATCACTCCGCGCTTGGCTCCTACGACTTGTCGTCTCTAAAGAAAATCATCTACGGCGCCTCGCCCATCAGCGAGGCAGTAATGAGCAGGGCTACGGCCGCCCTTCCCAACGTGCAATTCACCCAGGCCTACGGCATGACCGAGCTTTCGCCGATGGCAACCGTGCTGCATTGGAAAGAACACATCGGCGAAGGCCGCGCCAAGGGCCGCCACCGGGGCGCCGGCCGCGCCACGCTGGGTTGCGAGGTTCGTATCGTGGATCCCGACAACAAGCCGGTGCCCTATGGCACGGTCGGCGAGATCATCGTACGTGGCGACAATGTCATGATGGGTTACTGGGAACGGCCCGAAGAAACGGCCCGCGCCATAATCGACGGCTGGATGCATACCGGCGACAGCGGCTACATGGATCAAGACGGATTCATCTATGTTGTCGATCGGGTCAAGGACATGATCATCTCCGGCGGCGAGAATGTCTATTCAGTCGAGGTCGAAAACGCTCTCGCCCAGCATCCAGCCGTGGCCCAGTGCGCCGTCATCGGAATCCCGGACGAACGCTGGGGTGAGACGGTTCACGCCGTGGTCGTGACCAGGAGCGGCGCCAAGGTGTCGGCGAGCGAGCTGATCGAATTCAGCAAGACGCTGATCGCGGGCTACAAATGCCCGCGCAGCATCGATATCAGCGAAAACCCGCTGCCGCTGTCCGGAGCCGGCAAGGTTCTCAAACGGGCGCTGCGCCAGCCGTTCTGGGAAAACCGGGAGCGGCATGTGAGCTGATCGCCGGCTCGCCGCTTCCAATCATCGCATTTCAAAAGCGGGGATCAAAGTCCTGCGCGCAATGCGCTGTTGAATTCCCCGGCTTTGGTCAGGAATGCACAGTGCCCCGCGCCGGGTATGAGCGTAACCTTGCCGCCAAGCTTGTCGGCGAGGAACCAGCTCGCTCGGGGCGGGCAGACCATATCTTCAGCGCCACAGAGGACGGTGACGGGTTCGCGGATCGTGCCCAGAAGCGGGCGAAGATCGCTGCCGCCGAGATTCTGCATGCACGACAGCGTGACATGCGGCGGGGTCGCCAGCATGATCTGCCGAATGAAATTCATTTCATCATCCACGTTGGCTTCCGGAAACATCATGCGACAGAAGCCATCGACACCGGCGCCATAGTCGGTCGCGAGTGCCTTCCCGAGTTGCTCGGCCGCCGCCGGTGGCACGGCATGCGGCCAATCAGGGCGTTGAATCAGGCATGGCGTGGTACCGATCAGCACGAGACGCGAGGCCGTTCCGGGAAACGTGGCCGCGAAGGCCAGCGCGACGGCACCCCCCATCGACCAGCCGGCAATGATCGGTCGCTTCAGATCGAGATGATCGATGATATGTTTCAGGTCTGCGACGAAATTCTCCCCGGAATAGCCGGTTTCCGGCTTGTCGGACTGACCAAAGCCGCGGAGATCCATGGTGATGACCCGATGATCCCCGGCCAGCGCACCGCTTTGATGCTTGAATACGGCACCGCTCATCATGATGCCGTGCAGAAAGATAATCGCGGGCTCGCCATGTCCCTGCAACTCGACGTGGATACCGCAGCCGTCGGGCATTGCAATCTTCATGTGGTGGCTCGCCCTTGATTCGACCGAGAGTTGACCAAGCATCTTTCTCTTACTTGACGAGTTCCACGGTACATTTCACATTATCGTCCGCCATCCCTGTTTTCAGGGATACGCAAGGCGTGACAGGAGCCTCGGCAACGCCCATGGCGCTAAGCCTTTCTGCCAAAGATGTGACGCTCCTGAAGCGGGTCAGCGAGGCCCTGCTGCAGCCATTGGCTCCCGATTGGCTGTTGACGACACCTGAAATCGGATCGGATCTACAGCATCTGCTATCCATGGATTTCATAGGGACCACCCTGTGGAATCCCGCCAGCGGCCGCTATGAGAACGCGATGTGCGTCGGGCGCGGCATGGACATGGCGCACGCCTATGTTTCGGAATTCCAGAGTTGCGACCCCATCTCACCCCGTCTTCGTCACCGCAAGGGACCGACGCCGATTTATTCGGTGATCCGCCGCGACGAACTTGAGCGCACGCGATACTTCCATGAATTCCTGCGGGTCTACCGTACGACCGATGGCATTGATCTCCACCTCTACGACGGCGACATCAATGTCGGTGACTTCAGGTTCTGGCGCGCCAGGGGCCGCACCCCGATCGGATCGCGCGAGATGCTGCTGCTGGGGCTGCTACAGCCGCTGCTGTTGCGCGCAACGCGCGAGGTGCGCAATCAAATCATCGGCGCAACGACGCATTCCTTCATGCAACTGACGGTCCGGGAGCGACAGGTAGCGGCGGGCGTCGTGAACGGCATGACCGATCGCGCGATCGCAAGGACTCTCAAGATCAGCTATTGGACGGTCCGCTCACATCTCGACCATATTTTCGAAAAACTCGCGGTCACCAATCGCGCTGGCCTCGTGGCGCGCCTTCATCGCCAGCCGCCAGCAACCGACTAGGCGCGGCGGTCCGGCCCTGGCCGTACCGAATCTATTGCCGGCTGAAGATTTTTTAGCGAAACGCTCGCGCCGACATCAACCTGTTAAATTCATGCGCTGGCCTTGCGGGGTGTCTCTGCGAAGGCCTTCGCTATTTCGCGAAGCTGGTATTTCCGAACCTTGCCCGCCGGGGTCTTCGGCAGGTCATCGACGATTTCGACGCGCTCGGGCCAATATTGCTTCGCAACCTTGTGCTCCACCATGATGGCCTGTACGCCCGCCAGATCCAGGGTTTGTCCCGGACGCAACACCACGAACGCGCAGGCGCGTTCTCCCAACCGCGGGTCCGGATATCCCACGATCGCGGCCGAAAGCACGGCCGGATGTTTGAACAGCAGGTTCTCGATGTCGAATACCGGCACGTTCTCACCGCCGCGAATGATGATATCCTTGATGCGGCCGTCGATGCGGATGTAACCCTCGTCGTCCATATAAGCCATGTCGCCGGTGTCGAACCAACCTTCGGCATCAAAAGGCTCCATGTCCGGACGCTTGTAATAACCGAGGCACATTTGCGCGCCACGCACCTTGAGCAGACCCCTCTCTCCGACCGCCGCGGGCGATCCGTCCATGCGCAGCACTTTCACCGCGACACCATCGAGCGGACGGCCGTCGGTCTTCGACGATTTCTCGAGCGCCCGCTCGGGTTCGGTCAACGTGCTCGACAATGATTCAGTCATGCCCCACAGCGAACAGACCTTGAGGTCGAGTTCGCGGTAGACCCGATCGATCAACGCGGGCGGAATCGGCGCGCCGGCGCATAGAAACTTGCGCAGCCGCCCAGGCTTGGTCGCTCCGGCGGCGACCGCTTCGCACATGTCGGCGAGAAAGGTCGCGGCCCCGGCCGAATAGGTGACGCCTTCGTTGGCCATGATGCCGACGCCGCGTTTCGGCTCCCACACGTCCTGAAAGATCACCGAAGCGCCGATCTTGAAACCGAGCATCATGCCAGCGGCGAAACCGGTCATGTGTCCAAGCGGCGAACAGACCAGCATCGTATCGCTGGCATCGAGGCCGAACCGCCCGGCGAGCGCGATATTGCAGGCCAACAGCGTATTGAGACAATGCATGACGCCTTTGGGCGATCCGGTGGTGCCCGACGTGAACATCAACACCGCCATCTGATCGGCAGGAAGCGCGCCGATCTCGCCGGACGGGGGCGGCCCTAGCCGCTCGCTGCCGGACAGCAGCGCCCGATCGAAGCTGTTGGCGCCGTCCCCGTCGACGACGATCAGGTGTTGAAGTTTCGGCAGTTTGGGTTGCAGCGAACGCACCATCGTCTCGTGATCGAAGCCACGAAACAGCTTGGGTACGATCATCAACTTTGTCTCGGCGAAGTCGAGCATGTAGCCAAGCTCGTGTTCGCGAAAGATCGGCATCAACGGATTGACGACCGCGCCCAGCCGGAAGGCCGCCAGCGAGATCACGGCGAATTCCCACCAATTGGGCAATTGCACGGAGATCACGTCACCGGGGCCAATGCCAAGGCGTTTCAAGGCGGCGGCGGCGCGTGCGACGAGATCGCCGAGTTCGGCATAGGTGAAGCGCCTCGCCTCGGGGCGATCGGCGCGGTCAGCCAAAAGCGCGAGTTTTCCCGGCGTGGCCGCGACTGTCTGCTGCAGAAACTCGTCGAAGCTCTTGTCGACCCAGAAGCCGCCGTCGCGCATTGATCGCGCGTGGGCGGCGGCATCGAAGCGATTCTCGCTCATGCGTCCCTCCGTGATGTTGGTCGTGGCACTTGGCGGCCAATTCGTGCGCTAGTGTATTATATTTACGCGTGGACTCAATACCAAAATCGGCGGTCTGACCGTCCCTCGGCCATCAGGCGTTTCCTAGCGGTCGAGCGAATTCAGATCCGCCATCGCCGTTGTGATACGCCCGATCATGGCGAGCGTCGTGTCCTCGGGCTGCATCTTGGGCAACAGCCGCGAGTGGCAGAGCGTGATCGTCCACATCGCAAGCGCATGCACGATCTGCTGCCGGTAGTGCATGAAGCTGAGATCGAAGTCCGGCTTGACGCCGGTCTTCTCCGCGAACCGCTCGATATAGCGCGCCAACAGATCGCGTTCCCAACTCCGGCGATCATCCGGCGTCAGCGAGGCCGTCACGGCGTAGGCGAAATCGCGTGACCAGTGGCCCCGCGAAAGACATTGCCAGTCGCACAGGCCCATTTGGCCCGCACCGGTCCGATACCAGTTTCCGATATGCACGTCGGAATGTATCAGCCCTTGCGGCTCGCTTTCATGCACCGCCAGCGCGCGGATCGTCGCCGGCCAGACCTCCTCGCGGCGCGCCAGAACTTCCGGCGGAATAACGTGGGCGGCGGCGTCAAATGCCTTGCGGGTGTAATATTCGGTGCCCATTTTCTCCGCGCCAATGGTGAACCATCTGGGATAGCCCGCAAGCCACCGGTAGCGCTCGGCGAGCGTCGGATCGGCGTAGAACCGGCTGTGCAGTGCGGCCAGCAGATCGATCATGTCGTCGGCCATGGCCCGCGAGACGACGGTGTTGTGGCTGCAGAACGTCGCGGATTTGGTCGCGACCATATCTTCCAAGAGATGGATGGCCGTAAATGTACGCCGATCGTAGGCGGAATGATAACAAAGCGGCGCCTCGATTTCGATCTGAGGCCGAAGCTGCGTATAGAAATTCCCCTCAACGCGCGCCGTGCCGTTGAAGCCGCCGATCATCCGCGTGACGATGCTCGGCAACGACTTGGTGAAGATCGAGACCGGCAGTGCGGCACGGCGGCCTTCCTCGTTATAGGACACGATCAGCTGATGACGCTCGTGGGTTCCCGCGCTCGCCGGCTTGACTTCGACTTGGGTGACAATCGCGCCCGGATTCCTGCCGCAGAGAACGGCGGTCAGCCATTCAGGGGTAATGGCATAGGGCGAACAGGGTACATCATCGAGGCGCCGCGCCTTGGGCCGCGCCAGACGCTCGAACGCGACGCGCCCTCCGATTTTCAGCGCTGCAAAGGCAGTACCGGTCGATGCACCCATGATCCAACTCCGCGTTCCCTGCCACACCGGTCATTTCAGCCGCTATGACCGATCCGGCTTGATCAAAAGCCGGGACTTCGGCCAAACGTCAAAACCCGTACGCTTACGTACGATATGTAGCATAATCAAATTTGCATTCAACCGGCCACGTAATCCTAATTACAACAATATATTGATGTAATTGGCTGGATAACGTATCAATATCTTGTTATTATGGGAGTCTTCGTGATTCCTGGAGGGCTGAGCGATGGCATTGGCTGCGGTACCTGCAAAATCCGGCGTCGCCTTCGATGTCGCCAACCGGGTTTTCTTCCGCCTCTATCAGGCGTCGAACCTGATGCATAAGCAGGGCACCCGCTATGTCAGCAAATTCGGGACCACGACACAGCAATGGGCCGTGTTGGGCGCCCTTGCCCGACCGCTGGTCCGCGGCGACGGCATGACGGTGAAGGACCTGATGGAATTTCTCGACGTCAGCCGGCAAAATCTCACCATCATTCTCGACCGGCTTGAAGCGCGCGACTGGATCAAGCGTGTCAAGGACAAGGACGACGGTCGCAGCCGGCGCATTCGCCTGACCGGCAAGGGCACGTCGACCTGGGCCGGCATGCAGGAGCCGATCGAGGCTTTCTATTCCTCCGCGCTGAACAGCTTCAGCCATGAAGACCAAATCGCGCTCTATCGGCTGCTCGACCGCCTCAAGACGGCCCTGACAAAGGTCTAGCCTGCCATCGTCAGCCCGCCCGACACACTCAACACCTGACCGGTGATGAATGCCGCGTCTTCGCTGGCAAAAAAGCAGATCGCGCCCGGCAGATCTCCCGGAGAGCCAATCCGCCCGAGCGGGATCGAACGACGGAAGGCTTCCCTCAACTTCTCGGGATTGCCGGCGGCCGTTATGAAATCACCGAGCAGTTGGGTATCCGTCGGCCCGGGGCAAACGACATTGAAGGTGATGCCGTCTCGCGCATGCTCGCGTGCCAGCGTCTTCGACAAGCCGAGAAGGCCGGCCTTGCAGGCTGCATAGACGGCCTCCCCGGAAGAACCGACCCTTGCGGCATCGGAGGCAATGTTCACCACCCTGCCGCTGCGCCGCTCGACCATCTGCGGCAAAACGGCGTGGTGCATATTCAACGGGCCGGTCAAGTTGATGGCGATCAGCTTCTGCCAATCGGCCGGCGCGGTCTTGAGAAAGGGCTTGAAGATATCCCATCCGGCGTTGTTGACCAGCACGTCGATCGGCCCGAGCGAGGAGGTCACCGCAGCCACCGCAGCGCCCACCGCTTCATGATCGACAATGTCGCAGGCAAAGGCAGTGGCCTTTCCGCCCTCGGCAGTGATCGCGGCGGCGGTCCGCTCGGCTGCGGCGAGGTTGATGTCGAATACCGCGACCACCGCTCCTTCCGCCGCGAAGCGCCGGCAAGTCGCCCCGCCGATCCCCCCGCCCCCACCGGTCACGATGACGGTTTTCCCGCTCAGTCCTCGCATATCTCGCTCCCACGACCGATTTTCTGGCCACAGAGT
Source organism: uncultured Pseudomonadota bacterium (assembly GCA_963819325.1). Classification (GTDB taxonomy): domain Bacteria; phylum Pseudomonadota; class Alphaproteobacteria; order Rhizobiales; family Xanthobacteraceae; genus Bradyrhizobium. Next base: position 714,220 of record CAWFVT010000007.1, on the reverse strand, counting down.
GACCGCTCGGCAATTATGTGTCAATATATTGTTATATTATGCCGCAGCAGAAAAGCCCACGGGCAGGGACGGACAAGCGGATTTTTCATTGCAGCCGTCACGTAAGCGGCGATCGCCCCGTTAGCCTGGGACGGGCGATTGCGATTTCAGCGCTGGATGCGGCGCGGGCGGCGTTGTCGGCGCTCCTCCTCCGACGCATCATGTCGCGCCTGGAGGCGTTGCACGAAAACACTCGCCGCGTGCAGGATATGCTCGCGGTTCAACATCTCGGCTTTCTCGCCATTGCCATCGATGACGGCATCCATGATCGCGTCGTGCTTATCCCAGATGATCCGAGGCATCTGTTCGTCATCTTGCAGCACCTCGCCCATCACGCGGCGCAGACAGTGCCAGTGCGGCGCGGTGGTTTCACCGATCAGCGGATTGCCGGAGAGTTCGCCGAGAAATGCATGGAACGCCATATCCGCTTTGATCTGTTCGTGCAGCAAACCGCTGTCGACCGCGGCGTGCCCGGCCGCAAGATACGCCGGTCCTTCGCTTGATGCTCGCGCGGCACCGCGCTCGGCGGCCAGCCTGGCTGCGAGCCCATCGAGCATCGCGCGAATCTCGAAAAGATTGCGAACGAAGCCCACATCGAGAGGGGAAACGATCAGTCCCCGTCCCGGTGCCTCCTGCACCAATCCCCGGTTGCGCAGCAGCAAGAGAGCCTGTTGGACCGGTTGGCGCGACACGCCGTAGGCGCGGGCGAGATCGTCCTGAATAAGCCGCGAATTCGAGGGTAATTCGCCGCCAATGATCTCCGCGACGATCGCGTCGACAACCTGATCGACGAGTGTCGGCTGAACGGTTAACGGGGGCATGCAACGTCCATGTCGAATCTAGTTTTGCTATTTATCAGCCTTTCGCGTGAAATTCCATTGTTTTGCATTCGAATTCAGAATATGAATTCTGAATTCGAAATGGCGCACGCCCTTGCCGATAGCGCCAATCGGAAAAAGCGCCCCTTTTAGGGAGATGGGCATGAAGGATTTCTTGAATCTTGGGCAGATGCTCTCGGTTCATGCGCGATTGTCGTCGAACCGACTGGGCCCAAGTGATCTCGACAAATCGACGAGCCCCGCGACGTCAAACGAGCGCGTATGCCGCCTCGCCAGCCCCCTGCTCGGCCCTTTGCGCAAAAATTTCGATCCCGACCATTGCGAAAGGACCCTTGCGCAATCCGACGCGTCATTCACCTCGCCAGTACCAACCCATCACATCATGATGCGGGGATTGCCGGCGGTAGTTCGCGCGCGGCATCATCTCAACCGAGCCACGAAGCAGCACCATCGGATGCAAAGACGAGTCCAACCCGGGGTGTCCGATCTGCAATCGCTGGCTGCGCGGATGAGGCCGAAAACGAATGGCGGGGTTCCGCCTGAAGTATTTCGAAACGGCAGCGAAGTTGGTGTGCAGATTTGGGTTTGAAGTGGAAGCGAACGAAAACGGAGCATGCAAACGTCTGTCTGCTTGCAACAGTTTGCCGCACGCGTTCAGGCGCAGCGAACTGCTAGTCTCGAAACTGCAATGGCACATACGATCGCCACAATTTCGGCGACCGTCGAACTGTGTTCTGAAAAACTTTCTGACAACTGAAGCCATGCTCCCGCGGGTCGGTCAGAGAGAGATTCGATCGATGCCGATTTCACTTGACACATCACAGATTCGGAAGTGCAATGCGTTCAAGGTTCTAACTCTATCCGACAACAAAAGAGCTTAAAAAGGAGGCACGCCGATGAGGACGCATCGCAGTTGTACGCTTTTGTCGGCGCTGGTTTTGCCAAGCTTCGAGCCAGCGGAAATCTGAACCATGTTGGTGCGGGCGACATCGATTTCACGTCGCGGAAAAGCTGCGGCGCTTGCGGGCGCCGGTTTGGTCGCGGCCGGATTGGCAATGCAGGCCGATCCACTTTTTGGCGCGACGACGGAGGCCGTCAAAATCTCGCAAGCATGGGTGCCTCCTGTCGAAAAGGCTGGTGGCGACCTTCCGTTGTTGATGACCATCAAGAACGAAGCGGACATCGCCGACACCCTGGTGCGGGTCAGATGCCCGGTCGCAAACTTCGCCGAGAAGCACATCGTCGACCGCGGCGAGGGAGCGCCCGCCATGCGTGCCATTTCTGCCATACCGATAGCCGCCAATTCCACCATCGTACTCAAACCGGACGGTTACCACGTCATGCTGCTGCAGACGCGGCAGGTGCTTGCCGAGGGTGAGACGTTCACCTGCGCCGTGGTTTTTCAGAAGGCCGGTACGATAGAAACGGAGGTGCGCGTTTCCCGATCGCCCTCATGATGATCGAGGTAGCGGACGTTCGATCGGTCGAACAAGGCTGTCGAGCGTTCAAACAAAAACATCAAATCCTAAACCAGGAGGAACCACGATGACGCAAATAGTACGGCAAAGATTTCTTTTGCGAGCCTCCATGCTCGCAACCATGATCGCCGCCGTCGGCATTGCCGGCGCCCAGCCTGCCCGCGCGGCCGACCAAGTAACCCAGGAGCGGTTGCTCAATGCCGACAAGGAACCGGGCAATTGGATACACCATCATAAAAACTTCTCCGGGACGCGATTTTCCACCCTCAAGGATATCAATCGCGACACCGTCAAGAATCTGAAGGTTGCCTGGACGATGCAGCTCAGCGGCGTCGAAGGCGGCGGCATCTGGACGCATGGTGGCCTGGAAGGCACGCCGATCGTCGAAAACGGCTTCATGTACGTCACCGACGGATGGGGTTCGGTCTACAAAATCGACACCCATGGCGGCAAGGGCCTGCTGCTCTGGAAGATGGATCCCAAGACCGACCATGACTGGGCCGGTGCCGTTGCTTGCTGCGGCGTCGACAATCGCGGCGTCGCATTGTCGGGTGATCTCGTCATTTCCCATACCCTCGACGGCCGCCTGGTGGCGACCAACAAGGAAACCGGCCAGGTGACATGGCAACGCCAGGTCGCCAATCCGGACAAGGGTGAAGTTATCACCGGCGCGCCGCTCATCGTGAAGAACATGGCGATCACCGGTGTCGCCGGCGCTGAATACGGCATTCGTGGCTGGCTCGCCGCGACCGATCTCGCCACCCAGAAGGAAGTCTGGCGCACCTACACGATTCCGGCAAAGGACGAACCGGGTCACGAAACCTGGAAGGATGCCAACAATGCTGCCGCGGCCGGCGGCGGTTCGACGTGGGTTACCGGAACCTATGACCCGTCCACCGACACCATCATCTGGGGCGTCGGAAATCCGGGTCCGGACTGGGACAACGAGTACCGGCCGGGCGACAATCTCTACACGGACAGTTCGCTCGCGGTCGACGCCACCACCGGCAAGATCAAGTGGCATTATCAGCACACCCCGAACGATCCCTACGACTATGACAGCGTGGCCGAGAACGTGCTGGCCGACGTGCCCACGCCGAATGGTGGGACGCAGAAGCTCGCGCTTGAGGCCGATCGCAACGGGTTCGCCTATGCGGTCGATCGCACCACAGGCAAGTTCCTCTGGGGCCTGCCCTTCGTCAAGAAGGTCACCTGGACCAAAGGGCTCGATCCGGAGACCGGCAAGCCGGTGGAATACGACGCCAACAAACCTGTCCAGCGTTACAACGCGGCGGTGACACCCAGCCGGGAAAACAAGGTCACCGATATCTGCCCGGGCAACATGGGTGGCAAGAACTGGCCCCCCACAGCCTACAATCCGGACCTCAAGCTTTGGTACATCCCGGTAATCGAGAGCTGTAACCGGATCACTGTCGAGGTAGCCGATCCGGCGAAGCTCAAGGCACGCGAGTTCTGGACCGGCGGCGGCCCGAGCCAGCCCTTCAAGATCACCGGAAGTGTAACCGCCATCGACGTGACGACTGGCAAGGTTGCGGGCAAGGCGGAAATGCCGTTCCCGATGCTGGGCGGCATGTTGGCGACGCCTGATCTCGTCTTTACCGGCCTGCCTTCGGGCGAGGTAATGGCGCTCGATGCCAAGAGTCTGGAGAAGAAGTGGGAGTTCAACACCGGTGGCGGCGTCAGCGCACCACCGATGTCGTTCTCGGTCGACGGCAAGCAGTACATCGCCATCCTCGTCGGACAGGGCGGTGCCTGGGACAAGTGGTTCATCGAAGCAACACCCGAACTGAAGCGGATGCAGCCGGGATCGATGCTCTACGTGTTTGCACTCTGACGTGATGCGCATGGGCGGATCGGGCCACGGCCTGATCCGCCCATTTTTCCCCGGCAAGAAATAAGGTCCCAAGAAAGTCCAATGACAATAGGCAACATGTCTTCGATCGCGGCGTTTTTCATTGCCGCCGCGGTCCTCTCGGCGCCGTGCGCGGTGTTCGGCCAGTCGGCCACGACCTCGGATCCAACCGCTGCCGGCAAGGCGGTGTTCAAGCGTGCCAACTGTTTCGGCTGCCACAAGTGGCACGGAAATGGCGGTGGTGGTTACGGCGGCGATGCATTGTCGTTGCGCAAGACCGAGCTGACGCGCGAGCAGATCGTCGAAACCGTCAGTTGCGGACGACCTGGCACTGGTATGCCGTTCTTCACCCGTGGCGCCTACGACACCGTCAAATGCTATGGCATGGACCGACAGGAAGTCGGCAACCAGATGCCGCAAGAGGCAGGAACCTTTCTCCGCCCCAACGATATCGAAGCCGTTGCGGATTATGTGATCGCAAACATCAAAGGCAAGGGCGAGCCGAACTACGCCGAATGCGTTGCCTTCTTCGGCGACACGTCACGCGTTTGCGACGTCTACAAGACGCAAGCCCCACCAGCCGCAAATTCCGATGCAGCCGCGGGAAAAACGCAATGATGCGCCGAGCGCCGCGATCGATCGCAACGCTGCTTGCCGTCCTGTCGCTTCTGGTCACAGCAGCGCGGACGACGCCAGCCACGGCCCAGGACTCTGGCGGAAGTGTCTCTGGCGGAAGTGTCTCTGGCAGCAAGGACTCTGGCGACAATGACCTGCGCGATATCCATCTCGGGATGCCGGCGACGGACTTGTCCGATGCGGGCTATGCCAACCTCGCCTGCGCAACCGATCCGCAGAAAACGCTCACGGCATGGACCGGCTGGCGCGAATGCGCTGCCGATTCTTCCGGATTTCACGCGATCAAGTTCGACTATGACCCCTCCACCAGCCGGGAAGGCACCATCGTGGCCGGCCATCCGGCCATCCTCACGCTGCTGGTCGATGATGCCGGCATCGTCAGCGGCCTTCGAATCGAGACCGATCCAAAAGCGCGGTTGTATATTCGCAAGAAGGCCTTTCTGTTCGGCGTCCAGGCGAAGTCGCGATATGGTCTCGACGGCTGGTCCTGCACGGAAGCTCAACCCGACGCCGGCGAGCAGCCCGTCGGCGGCGTTTTTGTCAGGGAACGCTGCAGCAAGACCATCCATAACCGCTCAATCGTCGTCGAGCGCAACCTGTTTCGCAAGCCGGACCAGGACATCAAGAGTTTCGTGTCTGAGACTCGAATGACCATCCTGCTCACCAAGGGCTAGCAGCAGCTCGATGAACGGTTCGCGCGACGCCTACTTCCTTGCCAGGCCCTTGATCCGGTCGTCGATGTAACGTGCCATCAGTTCGGAAGCCGAGGCGCCGAACATTCGGATGCGGCCGGTGTGTGCCAGCAGCAGTAGTCCCGACGCGTGCGCAAACGCGTCGACGGTGAGCAGATTGGCCTCCCCCTTCGTCGCATTGAGCGCCAGAGCCGCCTCGGTGATCGGTCGCAGCGCAGCCGCGAGCCCCGCATTGAGCGCATCATTGCGTTCGCGACCGAGGCCTTTCGGCTTCATGCCGCCGCGAAACAGATAGAAGCCAAGGTCGAGGTCGCGGGGATTTTCGGCATAAAATTGAAAGAACGCCATCGCCGCGGCACGCAAGCGCTCGGCGGGGTCCTTGCTGCGCTCGACGGCGCGGCCGACCGCGTCGCTCAGGCTCGCGAGCGAGGCCTGCAAAACCTCGGCATAGATCGCCTCCTTGGAGTCGAAATGAAAGTAGAGCGCAGCCGGTGTGTATCCAGCCTTTGCGGCGATGGCGCGGAGTGAAGCGCCGTCCAGACCCTCGACCTCAAATACCCTGCGCGCTGCGTCGAGGATCAGGCCGCGCTTGAGTTGCTGGACCGCCCGCGCTCGTCCCTGTTTTGCCTTTTCCGCCGCCATATCCGTCCCGGAATCTCCGTTGACAACAATTCTAAGCAGTGAATAAATAATCTAACGGTGTTCAAAAATAAGCGCAAGCCCGAGGAGCGCGCCCATGCTGATGACCGCTGCGGATTATCGCGAATCGCTGCGCCGGTATTCTCCGAAAGTGTTTGTAAATGGCGACGCTGTGACCAGCGTTGCTGACGATCCGCGCCTTGCGCCCGGTATCAACGCCATCGGCGTTACCTACGACTTCGCCCATGTGCCCCAACATCAGGCGATCATGACCGCCAGACAGGCCACATCGGGCAAGATCGTCAACCGCATGGCGCACATCGACGAGACCTCGACCGATCTTCTTTACAAGCTGGAGGCGGTACGCCTCGTCTGCAAAATATCCGGCTGCGCGCAGCGCTATCTCACGCATGACGCCATGAACGCAATCTTCCAGGCAACCGGGCGCACCGACGACGCGCATGGCACCGACTATTCCCAGCGCTTTCTCAACTACATGCACCGCGTTCAGGATGAGGATCTGACGCTGGGTGTCGCCATGACCGACGCCAAGGGCGACCGCTCCAAACGCCCGGGCCTGCAGGCGAACCGGGACGCCTATGTCCATATAGCCGAGCGCCGGCCGGAGGGCATCGTCATTCGCGGCACCAAGGCCATCGTGACCGGCGCGCCTTACGTGCACGAATTTCTCGTCATGCCGTGCCGCACGCATGTCAAGGACGACTGCGACTTTGCCGTCTGCTGCGCCGTGCCGGTCGATGCTCCGGGCGTGACCATTGTCGCGCGTCCGGCGGGACGCCCAGGCGAGACCGCCGCGAAATTCTCAAGCAAGTATGGTCAATCGACCGGCGTCGTCATCTTCGATGACGTCTTTGTGCCGCATGACCGGGTATTTTTGGCCGGCGAATATGAGGAAGGCGGCTTCCTCACCACCTCCTACGCAACCCACCATCGCCACACCTGCATCGGCGCCCGCGCCGGCTTCGGCGATCTCTTGATCGGTGCCGGCGCGCTGATGACGCAAGCCAATGGTCTCGACACTGAACGGCACGGACATGTTCGCGACGCCATGGTCGAGCTCATCACGATTACCGAGGGTTTCTTTGCCTGCGGTGTCGCTGCATCCGTCTATTGCACCAAGGACCCGGGTGGATCGGTGATGCCGGACGCGGTGTTTTCGAACATCGGCAAGCTGCTGCTTGCGACCAAGATCTATGACATGCACAGGCTTGCTCATTATGTGTCGGGCGGCCTCATTGTCGCACTTCCCGGCCCCGATGAGGACCACAACCCGGAAACGCAGGCGTCCCTTTCCGCTGTCCTTGGCGGGCGGCCCGATATTCCGGCCGAGCAGCGCCTGGAGGTGTCGCGATTGATCGAAGACCTCACCGTTTCGCATCAGGCCGGATGGTACTCGGTGATATCGCTGCATGGCGGCGGCTCGCCGGAGGCGATGAAGCGCGAGATCTGGCGCAACTACCCGGTCATGGAAAAAGTAGAGCTGGTCGAGAACTTGCTTGACCGGGGCGTCGCCGCCGACGGCCGACGCATCTCCAGGCAACCGGGCCGATGCTGCGCGACGGGCTGCGAAGTCCCCAGCTTGCCGAGCGAGGCCAAAGATCCAGTTCAGACTGCTGCTGAATAACGCAACCGGCCGGAACGAACACGCCAACGCCAAGCGCGCGGCCGGCGTAGTCACGGCGACGGCCGCGTCAACCTCGTTCGACAAGCGGAATAATCGTCCAGCCCACCTAGACCAACCGCACATTCGTCGGCGATAGTGACGTATCCTGCAAGCGAATTGGAACGATTGATGGCTCTCAGCGGATTCACGTTCTCCGATGTCTACCGCCGCAATGCGGAATTTTTCCCCGACCGCACGGCGTTCGTGTTCGAGGGCCGGCGCATCAGCCATCGCGATTATCTAAGCCGGATCCAGCGGCTCGCGGCAGGGCTGTCGCGCGAGGGCGTGAAGCCCGGCGATCGCGTCGCTATCCTGTCGCAGAACTCGCTCGAAATGATCGACCTGATCGGCGCGGTGGCGATCCTTGGCGCGATCCTGCTGCCGGTCAATTTCCGGCTCAACGCCGAAGAAATCGGTTTTGTCCTTGCCGACGGCGCGCCGGTGCTGGTGATCGCCGGGCCGGAATATCAGGAGACCATCGCGGGCCTCGCCTCGAAGCTTCCATCCGTTCGCAAGTTTTTCGCGATCGGGACGGCCGCCGCACCGTTCTCGCCGTTTGCCGAACTGGCTGGCGGAGCGGCGGCGTTACCCGAAACCAATCCCGACCCGAATGGCGGCTTCGTCATCATTCACACCGCCGCCGTCGGCGGGCGGCCGCGCGGCGCGCTGCTGTCGCAGAGCAATCTTCTGACCGCGCAAAGTTCGCTGGTGCAGGCCTGGGGGCTGACCGAGCACGACGTCAATCTCGGCGTGCTGCCGCTATTCCATGTCGCCGGCCTCGGCCTGATGCTGACCGTGCAGCAGGCCGCTGGCTCCAGCGTCATCGCCGCGAAATTCGATCCGCAACAAGCGGTTCGCGACATCGCCGCCGAGAAGGTAACGGTGATGTCGGAGTTCGCGCCGATGCTGGCGGGCCTGATGGATCAGGCCAAAGGCAATGAACTGGCGTCGTTGCGCGCGGTAACGGGATTGGATACCCCGGCGACCATTGAACGCTTCGAGACGATGTGTCCCCATGCCATGTTCTGGGCCACGTTCGGGCAATCGGAGACCTCCGGCCTCGCAACGCTGTCGCCTTACCGCGACCGGCCAAAATCCGCCGGACGGCCGCTGTTCTGGCGCACCATCGCGGTGGTCGACGGCGCCGACAAGCCAAAGCCCAGCGGACAAACCGGTGAGATCGTGGTGCGCGGTCCCACCGTGTTCAAAGGCTACTGGAATAACGAGGCCGATACCGCCTTCACCTTCCGCAACGGCTGGCACCACACCGGCGACATGGGATATTTCGACGCCGACGGCTATCTCTGGTATGCTGGTCGCGCGCCCGAAAAGGAATTGATCAAGACCGGCGGCGAGAATGTCTATCCGGTGGAAGTCGAGAATGCGATTCGCCAGCATCCTGATATCACCGAGGTCGTGGTGATCGGCGTCCCGGATCCGCAGTGGAGTGAAGCGATCAAGGCGGTGTGCACGCAGCGCGCCGGCGCGAGCACCACTCCCGACGAGGTCATCGAATTCGTGGCCGGACAGATCGCACGCTACAAGAAGCCGAAGCACGTCGTGTTCGTCGCGCAATTGCCGAAGAATGACAAAGGCGAGATCGACCGGGCCGCGGTCAAGGCGGCGCATGGTCAGGGATCATCCTAGCGGTCCAACGAAAACGGGCTTTCGTCAGTTCGTGCTCGGGATCGCATAGTGTTCTACGCACATAAATTCTGATAAATTGGCGGTTTCGTTGCAAGGAATCGCATATGCCCACCACCTTCGACTGGGACTCGATGCAGTCCTTCCTCGCCATTGCGAGGGCTGGTCGTTTGACGGTTGCGGCCCAGCGGCTCGGCATTGATCACACCACCCTGAGCCGGCGCATCAAGGACCTTGAGGGCGCGTTGCAAACGCGACTGTTCGATCGCAGCGTCGGCGGCTATGTGCTGACTTCCCAAGGCGAGCGCTTCCTGCAATCCGCCCAGGCCGTCGAAACCCTTGCGCTCGAAGTTCTGCGCGACGTCGCCGGTTCGAGTTCGAAGGTCGCGGGCACGATCCGGATCGGCGCGCCCGATGGATTTGGCACGAGCTTCCTCGCCCCTCGCCTCGGCCGCATGCGCGAGGCTCAGCCCGAGCTCTCGATCGAGCTGGTGACGATGCCTCGCCTGTTCAATCTGACCAAGCGCGAAGCCGACCTCGCGATCGGGCTGGCGCGGCCCGAGGAAGGACGTCTTCATGCGCGAAAGCTGACGGACTATGAATTGGGATTATACGGCTCGGCCGAATATCTGAACCGGTGCGGCGAGCCTCGCGATCGGGAGGCTCTGCGAGACCATACGCTGCTCGGCTACATACCCGAGATGATCTATGCGGAAGAACTGGACTACATCCCTTTGATATCGAAGGATGTCGGCCCCTCCATCACCAGTTCGAATCTCATCGCGCAATTCAACATGACGCTGGCCGGTGCGGGCCTCTGCGTCCTGCCATGCTTCATGGCGACACGTGAGGCGCGGCTCAGGCGCATCCTTCAAAAGGACGTCAAGCTGATACGTTCCTTCTGGCTGATCGTCCATGCCGACATGCGGGATCTGGCGCGCGTCCGATTCTGTTCGGAGTTCATCGCCGAGGAAGCCCGGGCGCAGCGCAGATTATTCCTCCCGTAAATTCCAATTCATCGGCCAAAAGATCGAGCTGGCGGCGCCCGGTGCTTTGTCGCGCGGGCCGAACGCGCAATGCGCTTAACTCATAATCTAATAGTGTGTAGATTCTAACACATGTTAGATTTATGAGAAGGTAAAGCTCGTGAACAAACGCGTTGCGGAATGCGATCCTGCGCCGCTGGATCGGGCGTTTGCGGTGAAGTGGTATGCCGAAGGCTGGATCGATTGCTGGAACAGCAATCGGCCGCAGCGGGTCAGGGAAATCCTGACCGAGGATTTCGTGCTCGACAGTCCGACCACGCGGCATACCGGCTGGCATGTCCAGGGCCATCAGGCGACGATGGACTACATCCGCTACGTGCTTAGCGCCTATCCGGACCTCAAATGGGAGGTGACGGCGCCGCCGATGTTTTCCGACACCATCGCGCGCGCGGCGTTCACCTGGCGCGGCACGGGCCACTTCAGCGGCCGCATCGATCCGCCGGGGATCGAAGGCACCGGGCGGGCGTTCGATTTCGCCGGACACGAGGTGTTCGATTTCCGCGGCGATCGGGCCTGCCGGCTTTACGCCACTTACGACCTGCTCGGCCTGATGAAGCAGATCGGCCTCTATCGCCGCGCGACCGCGCGATAGCTGATCGGATCTTGCAAGGGGTGGGAGGAAACGACAATGCAGAGCTTGCGGGCGCTGCTTGAGGCCGGCGTCGCAAACGCGCCGGACAAAGTCGTACTCAGTGCAGACGGCATTGACCTGACCTGGTCCGCGCTGCGCGAGCAGGCGTGCCGTGTCGCCGCCGGGTTGGTGCGCGATGGCGTCAAGCCGCAGGATCGCGTGATCTATCTCGGCAAGAATGATCCGCGATATTTCGAAGTGCTGTTCGGCTGCGCGTTGGCCGGCGCCGTCATGACCCCGTTGAACTGGCGGCTCGCGCCAGACGAACTCGCCGCGATCATCGCCGACGCTCGCGCCGCGATCGCCTTCGTCGACAGCAGCGTCGTAACGTCGATCAAGGGCGAGATGAAGGCCGTGGTTGCGCTCGGACCGCACCAAAGCTGGATATCCTATCGGCAATGGTGCGGCCCGGCCGAAGATCCCGGTGTCGGTCCGGAGCCGGGTCATGTTGCGTTTCAGCTCTACACCAGCGGGACCACCGGGCGGCCGAAGGGAGCGATGTTTGCCAACGGCACCAATTTGCGTGTGCTGCTCGACGACATCTCGGTGGAATGGGGCTTCACGCCCGACGACGTCAACCTGGTCGCGTTGCCGCTGTTCCACATGGGCGGCCTGGCGTGGGCGCTCGCCAGTCTCGCGCGCGGCGCGCGGTGCATCGTGGTGCGTGATTTTGAACCGGTCGGTGTCCTGAACACTATCCAGACCGCCGACGTCACAGTCGCGTTCTTCGTGCCGGCGATGCTCGCGGCGGTTTGCTCGGTTGCCGACGTCGCGGCGCGAAAGCTCAGCCTGCGCCGGGTGTTCTACTCCGGCGCTCCGATCAGCCCGATCGCGCTGACCAAGGCGATGGCCGCGCTGCGTTGTGATTTCATCCAGATCTACGGACTCACGGAAGCGACCGGCGCGTTCGCGCAGTTGCCGGCGCATGAGCACGATCCAACCGGTCCGCTGGCGCATCTGCTGCTTTCGGCAGGCCGGCCCTACCCATGGGTTGAGGTTCGCGTGGTCTCGACGGCCACAGGCGGCGATCTACCCGCCGGCGAGATCGGCGAGATATGGACGCGCTCGGAGCAGAACCTGGTCGGATACTGGAACGATCCCGAGCAAAGCGCCCGGGCCCTGACACCGGAGGGTTGGCTGCGCACCGGAGACCTCGGCCGCATTGACGGGGACGGCCGCATCTTTCTGGTCGACCGTGCCAAGGACCTCGTGATCTCGGGCGGCGAGAACGTCTACCCGGTCGAGGTCGAGAATGTTCTGGCGGCCCATCCCCTGCTCGCCGAAGTTGCCGTGATCGGCGTACCGCACGAACGCTGGGGCGAGACCGTGAAAGCGATCGTCGTGCCACGAGCCGGCGCCGAGGTGGACCAGGACGACGTCATCGGCTTTGTGCGGAAGCGATTGGCGGGCTTCAAGTGCCCGACCAGCGTCGACTTCGTCGCGGCGCTGCCACGTACGGCAACCGGCAAGGTGCTCAAGCATGTGCTGCGCGAACCCTATTGGCACGGCTACGATCGTCGCATTAATTGAGCGAAACGAACTTTCGAACAACGAGGGCTGCGGTGATACGCGACGACATTCAACCGGCTGCCGAATCCGGTCAGGAGTCCAAGGGCGGCCGGACCCGCAAGCGGCTGCTTGACGCCACAGCAGCGGAGGTCGCGCGCTGCGGCGTCGCAGGCACCAGCATCAATGCGATCGCGGCAGCGGCCGGACTCAAGACCGGCAGCATCTATTTCCATTTCGAATCGAAAGACCGGTTGGTCGAGGCGATGCTCGAAGAGGGGTTGCTGGCGTCGATCGCATATCTCGATGCCGCTCTGGCTGCGGTTCCAGATCAAGCCGATGCCGCCGCGCGGCTCGGTGCTGCGATCCGCGCGCATGCCACTGCGGTGCACGAGCTAAGCAACTATACGGTCGCCGTCCTCGCCCCCAATTTTCCCAGTGATTCGGCAGGTGCAGCCGCGCGCAAACTGCGGCGCAGCTACGTGTCCCGGTGGACTGAGCTTGTCAGGCATGCACAAAGCGCAGGCGTTCTGGCGCCTCAACCGGATGCTCGCCTGCTGCGCGACCTCATCTTTGGAGCCCTCAATGCCGTCAGCCTTGCGGGCCGTCCTTCGGACGACACGGCGGATGCGCTTCAGGCGCTGCTTGGTTTCGCCAACGTTCGGCGAAGTGACGTGCGAGCCTGATAGATCTGAGCCTTCAATAGGTTGTCCATCAGTTTTGGAACGAGGAAATTGGGATAGCAAAGCTCCAAGGAGGGTCCGCATGAATACGCCGCCAAGGTCGAGAATGACGGGTCAGCGGGGTTGGTTTGGGCATCCTGACGATTGCGCGTAAAACAGGCACGACGCAGAAAGGTAAGCACGACTGTCATTTAGTCGTGCGTCAAAGAGTGCTCTTGATGTCGCACCGCGATCAGCGATAAATTCTTGTGCAGCTGATGACGGATTGTGCCATGCACACCAACGTGAATCTGCAAGCGGATACAACAAGAAGGCCCGCTCCCAAGACGCCGGCTGGCATCTGGTTCGGAGGCGTGGCAGTTCGGACGATTTTCCTAATTGTTCTGACAGTTCTGACCGCCCGCGTCGCCAGCCCTCAAATCGAAAACATCTGGTCGGTGCGCGAGACACCTGGCGACCTCGTTCGGGTGGCATTGGGTTTCGCGGTTTGCGTATGGTTCGTCGTCCACCTTTTCATTTTGCCCAAGGACGCCGGCGCCTACCGAACCTGGCTCTATCTCGGTGTAGCCATTTTGCCCTTGTCGCTGCTCTGCGCCATCGTGGTCTGGTAAATCCGGACCAGGAACGGCCTTTCCCGTCCTCACCAACACACACACCGGAATATCTTGCGGTTGTCTGTGCACACGCGTCACGCGTATGCCTGCTTGAGCGATTGCCGCGGGCATGAACCCCTGATCAAAAACGGAAAGCAGGCTATTGCGGTCTTGCGGTGACGACCGTCACCGGAGCGTCGCCCATCGCGCATTCTCGCCAAACTGGCGTTGTGCAACCGACAGGCCAGCCGCCGCCGAGCGCCATGAACAACGCGGCAGTATCGGAGAGACGATTGGCTTCGGTTTGCACGCGGTTTATCGCAGCCGCCAGGTAGGTCTGCTGCGCATTGAGTACCGCGAGTTGATTGACCTGCCCGGCGTTGAGCTGCTGCTGGACGATATCGAGGCTGGCCTTTGCCGTATCTTCAGCATGAACAGCCGCCTTGATGGCGCGGGCATCGGCCTGCAGGGCGCGCAAGGCATCCGCCACGTTCTGGAACGCGGCGATGACGGTGGCGCGGTATTGGGCTTCGGCCTGTTCGAGAGCCGCCTCAGCCGCCTTCTGTTTGTTGTAGAGCGTGAGGCCATCGAATATCGGCATGGTGGCGCCCGCGGCGAGCGTATAGAATCCGGTTCCGGGCGCAAAGCTCTGTGCGATGTTGTAGGCGGTGGACCCGCCGTTGGCCGAGAGCACGATGTTGGGCAGCCGGGCCGCGATCGCGACCCCGACCAGCGCGCTCGCCGCGTGCATATTGGCTTCCGCCGCTCTCACATCCGGGCGCTGATCAACCAGCTTGCCGGGCAGGCTGACGGGCAGATTTGCCGGCAATCTTGAAATGCGCAAGATCGAATTTCTGTTCGATCTCATCGGCTGACAACTGCCCGGCAAGAGCCGTCAGGAGATCGCGTTGCTGTGCGAGCTGCTTGTCGAGCGGCGGAAGCAACTGTTCAGCCTGCGCCAGTGCCGCATCCTGCGCCAGCACATCCGCCTGCGCCGCCTGACCGAAGCTGAGCTGGCGCTTGAGTATATCGAGAAGGTTGCGCTCAATGCCGATAATGCGTCGTGTCGCCGCGATCTGGCCGCGAAGCGACGCCTCCTGAATGGCGGCCGTCACGACGTTGCTGGTGAGCGCGAGATAGGCGGCTTCCAGCTGAAACAGTTGTTGTTCCGTCACGGCGTCAAGGTTCTCGACCGCCCGGAAGTTGGCGCCCCAGACATCCGGTACGAAGCTCACCGTAAGCTGATTGGTCACGAGCGTGTATTGGGATTGTGGTCCCGTGGTTGGAATAGGCGGCACCTGGCCGGGATTGGCAATCAGATAATCCGAGCCGTTCGAATTCCCCGAGAGCTGCGGAAAGTACAGTCCGCGCTGTGCCAACGCGTTGTATCGAGCGACCTTGATCGCCGCTTCGGCAGCCTGGAGATTTGGATTGCGGTCGACCGATTGCCTGACGAGTTGGTTGAGCGGCGGGGATTTGAACGCCGACCACCACCGCGCCGAAACATCGGCCCCGGTGACGAAGTGCTGACCCGCAACCTGTGGGCCGCCACGGCCGGGATCAGGCGAAGCAAGCTTTCCGCGAACATAACCATCGGCGTCCGGCGCCGGAGGGGCGACAAACGTCGGGCCGACGGCACAGCCCGAAATGGCCAATGCAAGAATCCCCGCGGGAAGTCCGCGGGCCGCCTGCCACCATTGACGCACGATGCACAACATCAAACCGATCCACTCAAAACGGCGACCATCGGACTACTCGATCAACCTTCCAGAACTTTCTCAGCTTCGGCCGCGCCTTCATCATCGGCGACAATCGGATTTTCCCTTGCCAGAAATATCTTTCGAAGCGCGGGCGCGACCACGAGCAGCAGCAAAGGCCCGATAAACATGCCGCCCACGACCACCGTCGCCAAAGGACGCTGCACCTGACTTCCGATGCCATGCGAGATCGCTGCCGGAAAAAGGCCGACGCCCGCGGAGAGCGCGGTCATCAGCATCGGCCGCATCCGTTGTTCGGCGCCGTGAAACACGGCCTCGGCGATATCCATGCCCTGCACCCGGAGTTCCCGGAAATAGGTGATGTTGAGAATTCCATCCATCACGGCGACGCCAAACAGCGAGATGAAGCCGATCGCCGCGGAGACGCTGAAATCGAGGCCGGCGAAATACAGCGCGATCAGGCCGCCGCCGATCGCAAAGGGAATGCCGGCAACCGCCAGCAGGCTGTCGCGCAACGAATTGAACAGGCCATAGAGCAGCACAAGAATGAGAAGCAGCGTGATCGGCACCACGACCATGAGCCGCTGCTTGGCATGCTGGAGATCGTCGAACTCTCCGGCCCAAAGGATCTGGTATCCGTTCGGGAGCTTGATGGCCTTGGCGACGCGCTCCTGTGCCTCCTCGACCGTGCTGCCGAGATCGCGGCCGCGAACACTGAACTTGATCGGAATGAAACGCTGGCTGCGTTCGCGATAGATGAAGGAAGCACCGGTATCGAGCGTGATGTCAGCCAAGTTCGCTGAGCGGCACGTACCCGTTGGTGCCCGACGGGGTCGAATAAGCCACCTTGACGGTGCGAATGGCCGCAATGCTGGTGCGGTATTTGGGGTCCAGCCTGACCGCCAGGTTGAACTGCCGGTCGCCTTCAAGGATGGTTGTCGCGTTGGTGCCGCCGAGTGCGGCCTGAACCACGGTATTGACGTCGCCGGTATTGAGACCGTAGCGGGCGGCTTTTTCGCGATTGATCTTGATGTTGAGATTGGGCTGACCGAGCAAATGAAATATGCCGAGGTCGGCAACGCCCTGGACCTTGGTCATTTCGGCCATCACCTGGGTCGGCGAGCCATTCCAGCGTCTCCAGGTTTGGCCCGACGATCTTGACCGAATTGGCGCCCTTGACGCCCGACAGCGCTTCCTCGACGTTGTCCTGGATATATTGCGAGAAGTTGAAGCCAATTCCGGGCAATTCCTCGGCTGAACTCCTTCTGCAACTGGTCGGTCAATTTTTCCTTGGTGAGGTCGGCCGGCCATTCGTCGAACGGCTTGAGTGGCGCAAACAGTTCGACGTTGGAGAACGGCGAGGCGTCGCTGCCGTTATCGGGACGGCCGTGCTGCGACACCACGGTGAGGACCTCCGGATGCCGCAACAGGATTTCGCGCATCTTGCCCGTGGCGGCGGTGCCCGCATCGAGCGACATCGTCGACGGCATCGCAGCCCTGATCCAGAAATTGCCCTCCTCCAGCGCCGGCAGAAATTCACTGCCGAGCCGGGATGCGGCAATCCCGCTGAGCGCGAGAAATGACTACGCCCACCATCACGGCAATTCCTGAGATGAGACGAGCGCCCAGCGAAGCACCGGCGTATAAGCTCGACCGCAAGGCACGCACGATTACTGGTCTCGGTCTCCTCGATTTCCTTCGGCAGCAGCAGTGCGGCCAGAACCGGCGTCACCGTGAATGTCGAGAGCAGCGCACCGGCCAGCGCATAGCCATAGGTCCGCGCCATCGGTCCGAAGATCTGGCCTTCGACGCCCTGCATCGTGAACAACGGCACGAACGCCGTGACCGTGATCGCGGCCGTGAAG
This sequence comes from uncultured Pseudomonadota bacterium, assembly GCA_963819325.1. GTDB lineage: Bacteria > Pseudomonadota > Alphaproteobacteria > Rhizobiales > Xanthobacteraceae > Bradyrhizobium. Next base: position 696,654 of record CAWFVT010000007.1, on the reverse strand, counting down.
AACACCGCCTTGTCGACCTGCAACGCGCTGACGAAGATGATGCGCAGTCGTTCTGTCCACTTCTGGCTCGAGGTCGTAGTGGCCATGCGCCGATGTCGGATCGGCGTCCCCAATAGCCTTCCGAGAGATGCTGAAGCAGCGTCTGCCGGTGCGCGGCGTCTGACTGAAAGTTGCGGTAGATGTTCTCCATCATGATCACGGCGGAGTCGACGATGATGCCGAAGTCGACCGCGCCGAGCGACAGCAGGTTGGCATCCTCGCCCTGCAGCACGAGGATGATGATGGCAAAGAACAACGCAAACGGAATATTTGCGCTGACGATGATGGCGCTGCGCAGATCGCCGAGAAATATCCATTGGATGACGAAGACCAGCAGACAGCCGAAAATCAGATTGTGCAGCACCGTATGCGTGGTCACCCCGACCAGCGAACTGCGATCGTAATAGGAGACGATTTTAACGCCCGGCGGCAAACTTCCATCGCTTGTTGAGCCGTTCGACCTCGGCCTGCACGCGCGGGATGATGTCGTTGGTATGCTGCGTCCGTCCCATCACCACGATCGCGGTTGCAACATCGTCGTCGTGGTCCCTGCCCCCGATTCCAAGCCGCGGCACATAGCCGACGAAACGGTCGCGACATCCTTGACCTGGATCGGGAGACCGTTCGACTGGGTTAAGACGACGTTCTCGATGTCCTGAACCTTGTAACCCTTGGTGACGTCGTCGGCGCCGCCGCTGTCGACCAGTCCAACGCCGCGAATATTGACCGACTGCTGACCGATCGAGATCTCGCGACCGCCGACATTGATGTTGGCATTGCCGAGCGCGGTGATGAGCTGGGGGATCGTAACGTTATAGGCTTCCAGTTTTCCGAGATCGGCGTCGACGTTGAATTGCTTGGTGGTGCCGCCCCAGGCTGTTGATCTGCACCACGCCGGGAATGGTGAGAAGGCGCCGGGTGATGACATAGTCCTGCAACGTCCGCAGATTGGTCAGCCCGAAATGCGGCGGACCGACGACCTGATAGCGATAGATCTCGCCGACCAGACTGGATTGCTGAATCTGGGCGACCTGGTTGCCGGGCAGATTGACGTTCTGCTGCAGGCTGATCGAGGCCTGGGTCAGGGCGAAATAGAAGTCGACCCCGTATTTGAAAGTAACGCGGACAAACGACAGGCCATAGAACGATGTCGAGCGGATATTGACGACGCCCGGGCGTCGGGTAGAGCCCGACCTCCATCGGAATCGTGTAATACTTCTCCATCTCCTCGGCGGACAGGCCGGCGGCCTGTGCCGTGATTTCCAGAATAACCGGCGCCGGATTTGGGTAGGCTTCGATATTGAGCCGCGAAAACGCCACGAGCCCCGCGGCGCAGAACACCACAAGACCCAGGACGATGATCGCACTGCGCGTCAGCCCGAACTCAAGTAGAGACTTAATCAAGTGACCCCGCAGTGTGTACCGGTTTAACAGGTCCGGAGCCGTCATCAGCCGGCATCGCCGAGCAGGAGCTTGTTGCTCAGAAAAACCGCGCCATCCGTGACGACGATTTCCGCAGGCTGAAGGCCCTCCAGGATCTGGTCCAGCCATCCTGCTGCAGACCGATCTTGACGGTTCGCTTGATGAAATGGCGGCTGTCGCTGGTGACCCACACCGTCATCGTGCCGTCGCCTTCCCTGACAACCCCTTCGCCGGCACCGCAAGCGAGCGCATCGGGTCGCCGACACGAATGACAAAGCTTGCAAACATTCCCGACCGCAGCAGATGCTCGGGATCGTCGATTTGCGATCGGACCAGTTGCCGATGGGTGTTGGGGTCGATCATCGAGCCCAACGTCGTCACGCGCCCTTTGAAAACCGTGTCCGGATATGCCGGCACGGTTACCTCCACGCTCTGACCGAGCTTGTAGGCTGGCGCATCTGTCTCGATGACATTCGCGATCATCCACATGGTCGATAGATCGGCGACCGCATACGGCGCCGGCGCGTTGCCTGGCTGGGTCAGGAACCCCGGAGCAGCACTTGCGCGCCACGACCCTTCCGGAAATCGGGCTCGGGACCAGCAGAACGTGAATCGACCTTGCGCTTTTCGACGATCTGGTCGATCTCGGCATCGGTCTTGCCGAAGATCCGCACCGCATCCCGTGCAGCCTTGAAATTGCCTTCCGCGGTCTGCTCATCCGAGGTCGATTGATCGACGTCTTTCTGGGCGCTGCCGCCCGCCTTCAAAAGTCCGGTGGCGCGCGCCAGCGTCCGTTTCTGCAATTCCAGCACGCCCGCGGCTGCGAGCAGCGCTCGATTCAGCCTGCAGCAGGTCCGGACTATCGATCGTGAAAAGGACGTCGCCGGCCTTGACGTCATCACCGATGTTGAAATTCGCTTTGAGAATCTTCCCCGGATATTGCGAAAATACCTGGACCAGCAAATCCTCGTTAAAATCGATGGTGCCGACCGCGGTCTTGAAGACCGTAAAATCACGCGATCCCACGGGGCCTGTCTTGAGGGTACCTGCCTGCCTTTCGGATAGCTCGACCGACGCGATATCCGAGGGCTTGCCGGATGGGTCCGCGGCCGCAGATGAATTCGCTTCCTTTCGCCCTGCCGCAGTATCGGCACGGCCAACGAATCCCGCGCTCCAAAACAGCGCGGCGACGCCTATTATGATCAGCGCAAGAAGCACCACCCGAGACAGCCTCGAAAGGCTTCCGAAAACATTCACCTGACTACCCCCGGAGACGAACGGCTGCCCATGACACCATCGATCTCGACTTCAGTTTCTTTACTTTTTGACCCTAGGCCACCAAACTTACGTCTGCCTTACAAACCCTCCTTCAGTTCTCTTGCGCTTACTTTTTTTGGCGCTCACGCCACTCTTCCACGGCGAATAGCCGAGCGTCTGCGCTCGGATTCACTCGCTTGTGCCAAGACCAATGGGAGCAGCCGTTTGGCACCATCCTCAGAATGAAACGTGCCGGTCATTCATGATGGTGCGACCTCCGGGTCTGTACGATACAAACCAAGGTTGATTTTTCATTTGTTGGTTCACTTCGAGAACAAAACGCCGCCTCGTGTTCTCCCGCCTTTATCTACCTGGCTCGTGTTTTCCGTCTCGTTACCGACAAATGACGTTCGTCGCCCGCTATCTTTTCTTCTTGCGCAGAAAGAAATTCTGGAACGCGGCGATCGCCTCCGGCGAACGCATCCGTTCGCTGAAAAAATGATCTTCCGAATCGATTCTGCGCACCAGGTCCTCGGTCGGCAGCTTTAATAGTTTCCGGGAAATCGCCACCGCGTCCGCCGGCAACTCACAAATCTCGCGCGCTACTTTTCTGGCCTCGGTGTCGGCATGACCCGGCGGAACGACCGTATTGACGAAGCCGGCCTCGCGGGCATCTTCCGCGCTCATCGATCGCCCCATCACCAGCATGGCGAATGCACGCTGGTGCCCAACCATTCGCGGCAGCAGCAGGCTGGAAGCGCCCTCCGGAACAAGGCCGTACTGAATAAAAGGCGACGAAAACGTCGCGGTCGTGCTGGCGACGACGTAATCGCAATGAAACACCATGGTGGTGCCGATACCGATGGCGATGCCATCGACCGCGGCAATGATCGGCTTTCTGTTGTTGACAAGCGATTGCAGGAAGATGACGGCGTTTCTCGGCCGGACCACGTCGTCCTTTGCGGTCGCGGCTTGCAGAAAATCCGCGATGTCGTTGCCCGCAGTGAACACTCCCGAACGACCGGTCACAATGAGACAGCGGATCGCGGGATTGGATTGAGCCGAGTCGATCGCATCGCTCATGGCGAGATACATTTCCTGCGTCAGCGTATTCTTCTTTTCCGGACGCCGCATCGTGATCGTGCGCGTGGACTCCTCGTCGGCAACAATGATGTGCTCGGTCATGGCAGGTCCCTTAAAAGCAGCGCGCGATTATGGTGTATCCGAAAAACGTGCCGCAGAATTGGCCGCTGAACGACAATTCCTCTCATCCGAAAATCACACCTTAGTTCGATTTCTTCCCGACGCTCGCCGGTTCGGACGGGCGCGCAATTCCCCAGGGGTCATATTTCTTGCTGGACACCGGTATTCGGTCCAGTGCGGCCTTGTAGGCTTTTTCATCTACCTTCGGATGCGATTCTACGGGAGGGCCAGATCCGCCATGCTTTTGGTTGAATGCCTGGGGATACGCGGGGGAAGTCAGCCATGAAACGACCGCCGCGGCGGCGCCGAAAATCTTGATCGCTTTCGCTGCGCCAATCATGTGTTTCTCCGCATGCAGCATGTTCTATTGCCCAGAGGGCGTGCGAACGCCGTGCCAGGCATCGCGCACCTGATGGTAGTGAACTTCAGGCAGATAATCCGGCGTGTTGAGATTGAGGACATGCACATCGAGACGTCCGACAGCGCTCAGCAGGGTATAAGATGCAATCACCCGGTCGCGCTGACCTTGAATCAGCCTCGATCGCGCATTCGTCAGATCCTGCTGCGCATTGAGCACGTCGATCGTGGTGCGTTGTCCTCCCTCCGCCTCGCGCCGCACCCCCTCGAGCGCGACGTTGGCGGCGCGCACTTCAGACTCAGCCGCCGCAAGAGCTACCTTGGTGCCCTCATTGGTCACCCATGCGCTGGCGACTGCCGTGCGCGCCTGATTTCTGACCTGTTCCAGCACCATGCGGCTCTGCGATGCCAACTCCTTGGCTTGCCGGGTTTGCGAGGCCGCGGTACCGCCGTCGTAAATCGGCACGTTGATCTGGCCCAATATCGACGCTTGATCGGTGGCCGTCGTACTTAGTGTCGAGTCCGACTGGATGGATCTGCTGGCATTGGCCTGGACCGCAACGGTCGGCAGCAAACTGCTTTCCGCGACCTTGATCGTGGTTTGGGCCACGTCGACATCGAAACCGGCGCCAAGAATTGCCGGATGTTCATGGCCGGCGGCTTCCGTTGCCGCGGCAAGCGCATTCGGCGACAGTCGATCGACGGTCGCCGCCGGCACCAACCGAGACGGAGCTTCGCCAATGACCTGCGTGTAGGTTGCCTTGCTGATGGCGAGTGCCACCTCCGCCGCGTTGAGGTCGGCCAACCCACGGCTCAATCGCGCTTCGGCCTGTGCCGTATCAGTTGGTGTGACGTCACCGGCGTCGAGGCGCCTTTTGGTGGTCGCCTGGATTTCACGCAGCACCGACACGTTGGTGCGCTGCGCCTCCACCAGCGCCTGATTGGCAATCACACTCATGTAGGCCGTCACAGCGTCCAGCAGCACACCCTGACCGGTGTTTCGCAACGCCTCCCGCCCGGACTGAACCTGCAATTCCGCGACACGAACACTGTTGGCGGTTTTGAAGCCGTTGAACAAGACCTGGGTGACCGTCACACCGATCGTCCACGGACGCAACGTCGCGCCCTGCACCGAATTGTCGGGCAACAGATTGCGAACCGATTGCAGTCCGGCGCTGAGGCCCGCAACAAGCTGTGGTCGATAACCCGCCAGGGCCTGCGGCACATTTTCATCGGTCCCGCGTTGCCTGGCCCGATCGGCATTAAGTTGCGGATTCGACTGATAGGCCTTCACCAGCGCTTCCGGCAAGGTGTCGGCTACCGACGAAGCGATCGTTGCCCAATTCCCGATCGCTATCAGGCAAAACGCAAGCCAGGCAACCTGGAACCTCGTCCTGCGGCCACTTGGAGCGCCTTCAGAAGCGGCGTTACTCACAACTCACCTCGCCATCATTCCGCCGGTGCCAAGCCGGCCGCTCCCACCACCAGGCCCGGCCGACTGCGCCGCGAGAACATCGAAATCAGCGCCGGCAACGTGACGAGAATGACAACGGGCGCCAACATCATGCCGGCTACCACCACCACGGCCAGCGGCCGCTGCACCTGCGATCCGATTCCGGATGACAGTGCCGCAGGCAACAAGCCGATGCCGGCGACCACGCACGTCATCAACACCGGTCGCAGCTGAAGCTCTCCGGTGCGCAGGATGGCCTTGCCGCGCTCCATGCCCTCGTCAATGAGCTGGTTGTACTGCGACAGGATGATGATGCCGTCCATCACCGAGATCCCGAACAGCGCGATGAACCCGATCGCGGCAGAGACGCTGAACGGAATGCCCGTCAGCACCAGCCCGAGAATTCCACCGAACACCGCCATCGGGATCACGCTCATGGTAAGAATCGTATCCACGACCGATCCGAAATTGAACCAGATCAACATTGCGATCAGAGCCAGACTGATCGGAACCACGATCGACAACCGCTTGATGGCGTCCTGCAGATTGCCGAACTCGCCGACCCATTCGACTCGCGAGCCTGCGGGTAGCTGCACCTGGGCTGCGACCTTTTCCTGCGCTTCGCGGATGGCGCCGCCGAGATCACGCTCGCGCACCGAGAATTTGATCGGAAGATAGCGTTCCTGCTGCTCGCGATAGATGTAGGCCGCTCCCGAAACCAGCTTGATCGACGCGACCTCGCTCAGCGGCACTTGCGTGACGCCGTTCGGACCCTGGGCGCCAATTCGCAAATTCTGAATGGCTTCCGCGCTCCTTCGGTACTGCGGCGCCAGACGAACAATGATCGGGAAGTGACGGTCGCTGCCGGGCTCGTAGAGGTCACCAGCGCTGTCGCCACCTATCGCGGTACGGATCGTGGTATTGATATCGCCGGGCGCGAGGCCATAGCGAGCGGCTCGTGCACGGTCGATGTCGATCTGGATGGTCGGCTGGCCAAGCGAGGTGAAAACCGCGAGATCGGTAATCCCCTGCACCGTTGCCAGGACGGACTTGATCTTGTTGGCAGTGTCAGTGAGGGCCTGCAGGTCGTTCCCGTAGAGCTTGATGGAGTTCTCTCCCTTGACGCCGGAAACCGCTTCGGAGACGTTGTCCTGAAGGTATTGCGAAAAATTGAACTCAACGCCGGGAAATCCTTCCTGCAACTGCGCAAGCAGCTTGCTCGTCAGCTCATCCTTGTCCTCACCCTCCGGCCATTGCTTCGCTGGCTTGAGAGGAGCGAAAAACTCCGCGTTGAAGAAGCCCGCCGCATCGGTACCGTCGTCGGGCCGGCCATGTTGTGAAACGACCGACTCCACTTCCGGCCGGTTGGCGATCAGCTTGCGCATGCCATTGACATAGGAATTGCCTTCCTGAAGCGAGATCGTCGGCGGCAGCGTTGCGCGGATCCAGAGATTGCCTTCCTCAAGCTTTGGCAGAAATTCCAGACCCAGCAGACGCACGGCAATGACGGTCATCAGGATCAGCCCTGCCGCGCCCACCAGGACGATCCGCCGGCTGGCCAGCGATCGCGCCAGCACAGGCATGTAGATGCGATGCAGAAACCGCATGATGAACGTTTCGGTCTCCTTGACATGCGCGGGCAGAATGATGGCGCTCAGCGCGGGCGTGATCGTGAATGTCGCCAGCAGGCCGCCGGCCAGCGCATAGGCGTAGGTCCGCGCCATCGGGCTGAAAATGTTGCCTTCGACGCCGCTCAGGGTGAACAGCGGCAGAAACGCCGCGATGATAATGGCGGCGGCGAAAAAGATCGACCGTGATACGTCGGCCGCCGCCGTGAGAATCGCATGATGTTTGATGTCCATGGTGGTCTTCGCCGAGATGGCGGCTTGCTCACTCGTCGAGAGCTGCTCGGTGTGACCCAGCCGCCGGAAAATGGCTTCCACCATAATGACGGTGGCATCGACGATCAGACCAAAATCGATGGCACCGACGGACAAGAGATTGGCCGATTCGCCGCGCAAGACCAGGATGCTGACTGCAAAAAACAGCGCGAACGGAATTGTCGCACCGACAATGAAGGCGCTACGCAGATCGCCGAGAAATATCCACTGCAGCAATACGATCAGCCCGATGCCGACAACCATGTTCTCAAGCACGGTTCTCGTGGTGATTTCGATTAGGTCCTTTCGATCGTAAATGCGTTCGATCCGCACACCGGGCGGCAGAACGCTGGAGTTGTTGATGGTTGCAACAAGCTCTTCGACCCTGGTGATTGTCGGAGAGCTTTGCTCGCCGCGGCGCATCAGAACGATGCCCTGGACGATATCATCGTCCTGGTTCTCGCCGGCGATTCCGAGTCTCGGCTGCTCACCTACCTCGACGTTCGCAACATCCCTGACGAGCACGGCCGTCCCGTTGCTCGATGAGATCATGGTGTTGGCAAGACTGTCGATGGAACGGATCAACCCTACGCCGCGAACGACTGCCGACTGCGAACCGATGTTGACGGTGTTGCCGCCGACATTGATGTTCGAATTGCTCACGGCCTGCAGCAGTTGAGACAACGTCAGCCCGTTCGCCACCAACTTGTTGAAATCGACCTGAAGCTCGTAGGTTTTCGTTTTTCCGCCCCAGCCGGTGACATCGATAACCCCCGGCACGACGCGGAAGCGACGCTGCAGAACCCAGTCCTGCAACGTCTTGAGATCGAGCACCGAATAGTTGGGTGGCCCGACAAGACGATAGCGGTAAATCTCGCCGATCGGACTGAGCGGGGAAATCTGTGGCTGGGCATTGTTCAGGAGCGGCGCCAGCTGCGACAACCGGTTCAGCACCTGCTGCAACGCCTGATCGTAGGTGTAGTCGAAGGAAAATTGCAGCTTGACGTCGGACAGACCGTACAGCGAAATCGTCCGGATAACCTTCAGGTTTTTGATGCCGGCGACCTGCGTCTCCAGCGGAATCGTGATGTAACGCTCGATTTCTTCAGCCGAGAGCCCCGGGCTTTGGGTCACGACATCGACCATCGGCGGCGTCGGATCGGGGTACGCCTCGATGTTCAGTTGCTGAAACGCGACCAGCCCGCCGATGAAGACGGCCGCGAACAGCCCGACCATCAGAAACCGGCGATTGACAGCGAAGGCGACGAGACGGTCCATTCGATCTGAATTTCGTGAGAGATGCTTTGATAGGATTAGCTGCCGGTAGCTGCCCGATCGATGAACAGACTGCCTTTGGTGACGATTTTCTCTCCGGCCTTCAAGTTGGTTCGGGCCTCGACCAGGTCGCCATTGGTCAGGCCGGTCTCGATCTCGCGGAGTTCAATCGACTTGTCGTCGTGAGCCACCCACAGCCGCACATGATCGCCTTCGTAGATCAGCGCCTGTTTCGGCACTCCGATCGAGGGATGATCTCCACCCGAATAGATCGTTACGTTGGCGAACATTTCCGGTTTGAGCAGGCCATCCTTGTTGTCGATCGTTGCGCGTACCAGGAGCCGGCGGGTCGATGGGTCGATCGCCGCCGAAACGTAGTCGATGCGCGCCTTGAATTGATTCTCCGGCAGCGCGAGAAGTGAGAACGTGATTTCCTGGCCGACCGCGACCCCCGCGGCTTCCGTCTCGCGCACAAACGCCGTCAACCATACGGTCGAGAGATCGCCGATCACGAATACCGGATCGCTGGCGCCGCTGCTGATAAACTGACCCGGACCGACCTTGCGCTGTATGACCGTTCCGCCGATTGGAGAATAGATCGGGGTGTCGGCACTCATCTGTCGCGTCTGCTGAAATGTCGAGATCTGATCTTCCGAACGACCGAGAATTCGTAACCGGTTATGCGCCGCTTCCAGCGCCGTCTCTGACGAGCGCATGTCATTCTGCGCCGTCGTCAAATCGGCCTGGGACTGCTGCCAGTCCTTGAGCGGAACCGCCTTGCCGGCGTAGAGATCGTTGGCCCGCTTCTCGACGATCTGCGCAAGATTCAAGGTGGAACGTGCCTTGTTCACGGCGCTCAAGGCCGCGATGAAGTCGTTCAATCCCTGCACCGTATCAGTGGCTTCGACGATAAACAGCGGCTGGCCGCGCTGAACCATGTCGCTTGGTTTCACCAGAAGTTTCGTCACACGACCGGCATAGGGCGAGAAGATCGGTGTCGAACTGTCTTCGTTGACAGCTATCTTGCCTTCGGTGACATGCTCGGCCCGAAACACCCGTTCCGAGACCGTCGCTACCGACAGGCTCGCCCACTCCGATGCACTCGGCACGTAGCGCGGAAGCGCTGCTTTGGCCGGGCTCGTCGTTTCAGCGGGTTTCGCGTGGACAAACATCCGCGTCGCGCCGAATACGCCCAGCCCGACCACGGCGACCGTCCCGACGGCGATGGCCAGACGTCGTAAATTCCCATTTGAAATCGTTGTCATATCGGCAACATGCACATCGACTTACGCGACCTCGCTCAACACGCATGCAGGGTTAGCCCGCGGGCTCTCTAATTCTCTAACGGACCGCGCCACATCGGCGACTTCGGACCGCCGTAATAGCGCATAGCGGTTCGCCCTGCGTCGGCCCGAACCGGGACGCTTTGGAAGTATTGCGCCCGCGCGTTCAACGCGCGAAAATGAGCGCTGTGAACCCTGTGCCTGGCAGCAGCATCGCCAGCGAGGCCGGCGGTAAGGATCACTGCGGCGGCTAAAGTAAGAAACCCTGTCCGCACCCTCCTGCGATTGATGTTGGACATGGTCTCCATCTCCAGAAAACAGGTCTTCACACAATTAGCGGTCAGACCACATCGGAGACTTTGGCCCGCCGTAGTAGCGCATTTGACCGCTGTTGTCGGACTTCGATGTCACGCCTCCTATATCTGCGCATCCTGCAGCGGCGCTACAGAGCGCCACCGCAGTCAGCACTATCCCGGTTCTCCGCAGCCATGCCGGCAGGATCGCGCTCACTTTACGCTTGCCGCGTGAACGCAATGCTACATCGACCGCGGAACGGCTGAGGCCGGTGTCAATATCGCGCAACGGCAGGGCCTCCGAATTTGTAGTCCAGGCCCAGCGTTATCACGGAGTAAGTGCTGTCCACGTGATAGGGGAGCTGACCGTTTGGCGTGAGCGGCGCACCGTCACGGCTGAATGCATTGAAATTGTAGTAGCGGTACTCGACCTTGCCGATCAGGTTGTTGGTCATCGCGTATGCGATACCCGCGCCGCCGGTCAGGCCGTTGCCGTGAGTCGTGAACTGATCGATACCGTTGACGGGATCGGTATTGGTATGAAGCTGGTCGCCATAGACCCAGCCGCCGGTGAAGAACATCAGCCAGCGGTCGAGGGTGAAACCGCCTCGCGCCCGAAGCGTGCCGCCCCAGCGCAAATGGTCCGCGTCTACCGAAGTGATTGGAAAGAGGCCGTTGGCGATCGCGCTCGCATCGTTGCCCTTCACGCCGGACCAGAATGCATCGGCTTCGATGCCGATGAGGTAGTTGCCGCTTTGATAATTGTATCCCGCCTCGATGCCGCCCAGGCCGCCCTCCGAACTATAATTGGCGGTGGTGTTGCCGACAGGCGAACTGGGACCCAGCGGATCGTTGATATTGTGGTTGCCCAGGCCGTAACCACCGAATGCGCCGACATAAAACCCGGACCAGTCATAGGTCGGGGGCATCGGAGCCTTGAGATAGCCGGGGGGCAGATCGGCGCCAAGAACCGGCGACACCAGGCCCAGTACACCGAGCGAGACGGTGGTGAAAAGAATTCGCTTCATTGTTATCCCCTGTCGAATTGTTCCGATGAAATGTCCGGCGACCGAAGCCGCCGAAGCTTTTTCACGCATCAGAAGTGAATGATGATGTCAGCCGCGCCGATAAGAGCCGAGCTCTTGTTCGCCGCTATGCCGAGGTTCGAATTGCCGTTGAAGGCGTTGCCATTCAGCGACTTGTAATAAGAGACCTCGGGCCGGATTTCGATCTGGGGCGAGAACCAGTGCTGCCAGCCGATGCCGGTCTCGATATAGGCCGTCTTGGTGCCGGTGCGCTGGCCTTGCATATCGTCAAAATATTCCAGGCGATATGAGATGTTATCCAGCGGCCCTGGCTTGTAGTTGATGTACGTCAGAGCCGCACGCGCCTCTGCTGTGCACGAGTACACGGCAGCGCTGTTACATTGCGCAAGGAAGGGCGAGTTGAACGGCATGATTTGAGGCGAGAACGGAGTTCCCCCGGCAGCAAACGCGGCGGCAGCTGCGGGATTGTTCACATTCAGCACGTTGTTCTGATGCTCGTCGTACACTTCGATCGAGATGTGCCACTGGTCGTTGAACTTGTGATAGTAGGTTCCACCATACCATTGCAGGTTGTTGTAGCCCCACTGACCACCATTGATGCCATTCGCGACCAGGTTGATGTCGTCATTGCCGTTGTCAGAGGTATAGCGAACACCGAGCGTTCCGCTCGGAACCGCACCCGGATCTTTCTTCATGGTCGTTCCGGGAAAGAGCGGGTTCGGGTCTGGATTGGCGATCGTCGCGCCGACATGCCAAGGCAACGATTCGGTGCCGACCCCGATGGCGGCCTGGAGTATCCAGTTCTTGTTCACCGCCAGGGTCGCATCAAGTCCGGTATTGGTGTAGTTGTCGTACGTGTAGGTCATCGAGTGCGTGTACATGTAATTGTTCGGCGCGAGTTGCGCCTCGATGTCCGGAATCGAGATGTAACGCCCGAGACGAAGCATCAACCCTTCCATGACCTGCGGAATGAACAACTCGCCATACGCCATCGGTATGTCGAAGCCATTGGTCTGGTTATTCTTCAGGAATTGATTGCTGAACAGCCCGTAAGCCGTGGTGTAGCGATAGTTCTCGCCGTAGATCGGCGCGATTCGGAAGCCCCAGTCGATGTGATCCTTCTGGACCGTATCGGGCAGCCGCTCGAAATAGACGACCGCCTGATCGAGTTGGACCGTATTCGGGTTATAATCATAGGCAGCCGGCGCATTGCCGCCGCGCACCGTGTTGTTGCTGAAGTTGCCGCCGGCGTTGACCCAGCCGTAAATCTGGATGTGGTTATCGTTCAGACTCTGACCAAAGGCCGTATTCCCGAGCGCGGCCATCAGCGGGCTATCGACCGAACTCGGCCGCGTCACGCCAAGGCTGGTCGTCCCGCCGTAGGGCCATTCGGTGAACGGATAGGGTGGAATGGCCTCCGGTGTCGCGGGCCAGTAAGAGCGACGCGACGGCGGCGCTTTCGGATCCGCCGGCGCGGCTTCATGTCCCCATTCGAGTTTGTAGTAATTGATAAACCGGCTCGCGAGATCGGTGCCGAGGTAGGCGTCGAGACAAGAATAGTTCTTGTAGGGATCGCCGCCGTAGGTACACCCATTGGCCTTGACCGGCAGGGTTGCGTCAGCAGCATTTGCCCCGCTGATCATGCCGATCGCGGCCAAAGAGACGCCCGCCAAAAGAAGTTTTTTCATAGTTTTGCCCCAAGCTGTTGTTACCGACGCCTTCAGGCGCTCTCACGGTTTGTTCACCCTGAGAATTATCTTTCGTTGGGGGGCAGAAAAAATCGATACGCTTCGCCGCGCCGTTTCATAAATATTAGATAGCCAGAATCTCGCTTTTGATCCTGCTTGCTTGTGCAAGCATCAATTGCCTATCGCGCTGCCTAAATACCCGGCGAAATAAGCGACGTTTCAGCAATTGTCGGCAACGCATCGCAATAATTTCCTGCGCGATGTGTCTTTTCCGTTACATCTCCAACATTGATCGATGATCTCTTGACTGCGAAAACAAGCAAGCAGTGCGCCTTGGCTATTTTTTTTCTATGGAAATGGCGGCGTTTGCCCATCGAAGATATATGTCGCAAATCGTTATGCTGACGCAGTGAACGAAATTTGTTCGCTCCTCACGAGGCGTGACGATGGAAGCTGTGGCAGACGCTGCATATGATGTGGGTAGCGTGGCTCTCGCCGGCGGAATTGAGAACTTCGATCTCAGTTTCTTGCCGAAGAACCTGACGGCGCAGTGCCAGAGCTTGATCGTCAGTTACCATGAATTGCATGGTTATGCGTGCCTTCCGAACGTCCTGTGGAAGGCCAGGCTGGGGCACTTCATCGAAGCGCATCAGGAATTTCGGCAGCTCCTCAAGAAGGCTTCAACGACCAGAAGCGCCAAGAAATCCAACGAGGGCTTTGTCCTGATAGCGACGACGATATTGTCGCTTGAGATTCTGGCGAGCAGCTTCGCCGGATGGAGCGCGATCTACCCGCAAGCGGGGCTGATCGCGCGCGCGATCCTGCAGCACAATGCGCGCAGCCCGCATATGCCGCTGATGGAGTTCTATCTCCATCCGCCCAAATATCTCAGCTCGGCCGCGATCGCGACGCTTGCGCCGCCGGCCAGCCGGCAGCCAACCGAAGCGGAATTGTACCGGGCGGCGATACCTGAACTCTCCGACGAGAAGCCGGCCCTCAATCACGCCAACGCGATCCATCGGGCCTTGCACGGGAGGCCGTTTTACGCGATCGCGACATCACCCACCTTGGATCCGGCTTGATGGGTGCAGCGACGCCGGATGCGAGGGCAGCCGGTGCCGATTGGCGGCCTAGGGCGGCTGGATAGTCCGCCCATGCCGGGCATCGCACATGTCGGATATTCGGATATTAAGGATTCGGAAGGGTCCGGCGTCTGCTTCTGAGGCCGCGAGCCCACGGAAATACGCCAAAAATACTATTACTTTTATATTTCTTGGCCGCATGAACGACATAGATTTTCTACGTCGAAATGGAGAATGGTCGAAGCGCTGGGTAGTTGGTGACATCGAGGCGACGATTGACTTAGACGGCGAACGACTTTTCGCAGGTGCCGGGGTTAGCAAATGCTGATCCTGCGAGTTGGCGTTCTACGTCCTGATCAAAAAATTGCCGGGGCGTGATCTTGTTGCGGCCTGTTTGCAGCCGCGATGATGATCATTTGATGTCATGCCCTACGAAAGCGACTTTCTTTGAATTCTCATCTGTCCGTCATTCCAAAGCCCGCGAATGCTCGCGCGAAATCGCTTGCAAACAAGCTTGATGTCTCGGAGCTGGACGGCAAGCGGCCGCCGCATCGTTTCCGTCCGGAGGACATTCCTCCCCTGTTGATGTCTCTGCTATGCGTCGGCCTCGTCACGGCCGTGCTGCTGTTGCTCGATCACCGGCTGGCACTCAACCTCGTTCCGGTCGCTTACCTGATCCCCGTTATTATCGCTGCCACCCAATGGGGCATCTGGCCGGCCACCCTGGCGTCGGTTGCGGGCGCCGGCGCCGCGGATTTCTTTTTCGTTCCTCCGTTCTACAGCTTCCAGGTCGACGATCCGCAAGAGGCCGTTGATTTGATGCTGTTCCTGGTCGTAGCGCTGGTCAGCAGCAATCTTGCATCGCGGCTACGCCGCGAAACGGAAGCGCTGCGCCAGCGAGAAAAGGAAATTCAGCAGCTTTACGAATTCTCGCGGCGCCTGGCCGCCTGTTTCACCGTGTCCGACCTGATCTCCGCCATTCAGAATTACCTTTCCCGCGCGCTCGGACAACAGGCGGCTTTCTTCGTGGCCATGGCCGATGGTCACTTTGAACCGCCCAAATCAGGCCCGGTGCCAAGAGTGGTGCAAGAGAACGTCGCTTCGATGATCGCCAAAATCGGGGTTGCCGCCCACACCATCGTGGACGAGCCGACCCAGAACGTCTGGCTGATACGCGCGGTTTGTTCCGAAACAACGGTTCACGGGCTGGTCGCTGTCAATATCGGCAGCGGCCCACGCGAAATCGTCGATTCCAGGACACGTCAGGTCGAGGACATTCTCGAAGAGGTATCCTTGACGCTTCAGCGCCTCGATATCGAAAGGGCGATGGAGGACGCCAGGCTGCATCTGCAGGCACAGCTCCTGAGGGACGCGTTCCACGGCACACTCTCGCATGAATTGCGCTCGCCTCTGGCAGCGATCCGGGGGTCGGCAAGCGTCCTGGATTCGATACCCCTGATTCGCGGCGACCGACGGGTTCACTCGCTGGTTGAGGCAATATCCGACGAGGTCGCAGACCTCGATGGCTTCATTCAAAACCTCCTGAGCGCAACCCGGGTTACCGCAAGCGGTGTCAGCCCCCGCCTCGAATGGGCTGACCCGAGGGACATTGTCGATGCGGCAATCCGCAGACGAGAGCGCCGATTGTCCGCTCACAGGATCGAGATCGAATTCGCCGACGATTTGCCGCTGGTCAATGTGGACTCCGGTCTTATCGAAGAATTGCTTGGACAGCTTCTGGAGAATGCGGCCAAATACTCCCCGTCCGGCTCGACGATATCGGTCAACACGCGGGCCGAAAGAGGACGCGTTATCCTTTCGGTTTCCGATCAGGGCGTCGGGATAACGCCGGACGAACAGCATCAGCTCGGCCGCAGGTCATTCCGCAGCCAGCGCCATCAGGCCACTATCCCGGGATCCGGCCTGGGATTTTGGATCGCGTCGACCTTCGTCAGGGCGAACGGCGGCAGCATCGACATTTCGAGCCGCGGGCACGGGCTGGGGGCCACCGCCTCGATTGCCCTGCCCGGATCTCGCACCGGGGCCACTGGATTGAGCCATGAATAAATCCACAAACGTCGTGCTGCTGATCGATGACGAACCGAAGATAAGGCGGTTTCTGCGCGCCGGTTTCGAGCTTCATGGCTTCTCGGTGCTGGAGGCCGAGAACGCCGCGGAAGGACTGAAGGCCGCGACATTCAACGCGCCGGATCTCGTCATTCTCGATCTGGATCTGCCGGATCTTCATGGCACGGAAGTTCTCGAAGGGCTTCGATCGTGGTCGAACGTGCCCGTCATCATTCTGTCTGTGGTGTCGGACGAGGACGAAAAGGTAAGGCTGCTCCAGTCGGGAGCCGATGACTACGTGGTCAAGCCGTTCGGCATGGCCGAGCTGCTGGCGCGCGGCGAAGCCGCCTTGCGGCGATATTTCAAGACCGCGACCGAGAATCCGGTCGTGATAGCCGGTCCGCTGTCGGTCGACCTCGTTGGACGAACCGTATCGCTCAACGAGAACCAGGTCAGATTGACCCGAAAGGAATATCGCCTGCTTCATATTCTGGCGATGCATGTCGGCCTCGTGGTGACGCACGACCAGTTACTCAGGGACATCTGGAGCGGCAATCAGCGGGATAATATCCAGTATCTGCGAATCCTGGTTCGCAAATTACGGCAGAAAATCGAGACCGATCCCAATCACCCGCGCCTGCTGGTGACCGAGTTGGGTGTCGGCTATCGCCTTCAGGCCAGGCTTGAAAATGGTTCGGAGGGTTAGATGCCTCGAGAAAGAACCCGCCACGGGTACGGCGAGAAGCCCCTTCGTTACATCGCCGCTTTCTCGAAATTGTTGCGCTGATCGGGAAACCGACACGGCTCGGATTGGTCATGCTACGTCCTTCATCACGCAGATCATTCTACGTTGCCATTTCCCGAACCAGGGACGATCAGGGCACCTGGTGCTGGGAAATACGTCGCAAGAGAACGCCGATGGGCGTCAGATTGTGGGAAGGCGGCTTCCCGTCATATCAAGCGGCCGATGTGGCTGGAAAGCAGGCCCTGGAAGATTTCCTGAACGGATTATCCATGGACGCCGGTTCGGGAGCTCATTTCTGACGGTCGATCTGGCTTCATGTTCAGCAGCTGGAATAGAAATTGCTATGCTCCACAGAATTGGGCGTTGCACAAATAAGGTGTTGCCGTGACCTTCATGGTGCATGCGTCGAGAGGTGAAGATGTCACGACGACGGTTCGGCTGAGCGTCGCGGTCGCTATCGCCAAGGGACGGACTCTGGCTGACGAGGGTTGGCAGGTCTTCATCACGGGCCCCGACGGCATTCGGTATTACCCTTCCGAGTTCGACAGACTGCTTGCACTCCGCGCGCGACGGTGAATTTGCGGTGTTTCCGGTGCACCGGCGGTGCCGGGCGGTGCCGCGACAGGACCGCAACGCCCGACGAGGGTCGGCAGAGCGAATCGGCCGGAATCTTTTGGAAATACAAAAATAATATATTTCTGCCGTCAAACCGCTTATCCTGCTCAAAAAGGGGGCGGAAGCGGTGCAGTTTCTGATCGAGCATTTCACCGTTCTGGGCTTCGAGATCCAGAACTGGATGCTTATCGTGGTTGGCGTGATCGCCGCCTATGTCTTGTTCGTTTTGAAGACCCGCGATCGGGTCTAGGACGGCCAAGTCAGGCGCCCGCGGAAATCCCGGCCGATTTTGCCAGCTCGGGCTCGGGACAGCAGAACCCGACCCGCTGCCTTGCATTCCCTGAATCGACCTCGCCGAGACCTTGGTCTGCAGCAGATCGGGCTTGTTCGGTAACCTGACCGGGTTCATGGCTAGCTTCGATTTTTCGGTCAATTGATGAGGCGCCGCCGATGCGGTTGTTGGTCGTGGAAGACAACGAGGAGTTGGCCGAACTGCTGGCAAAGGGCCTGCGGACGGCCGGCTATCAGGTGGACGTCTTGTCCACCGTCGAGGAAGCCACAAGCGTCCTGCTGACGACATTCTACGCCGCCCTGATCCTGGACCTCGGATTGCCTGACGGCGACGGCCTCGCGCTGCTGCGCGAGATCCGGCACCGAAACAATCCGATTCCGGTTCTGGTGCTCACCGCGCGTGGCGGCCTGCACGATCGGGTTCACGGCCTGCGCAGCGGCGCGGACGATTATCTGGTGAAGCCGTTCGCACTGGAGGAATTGATCGCGCGGCTCGAAGCGCAGTTGCGCCGGCCCGGCCACCTGCTCGGCAGCGCGCTGCGCATCGCCAATCTCGAATTCGATACCAGAAACCGGCAAGCCTCGATTGACGACCAGCCTCAAATGCTGTCGGCCCGCGAAACCGCGGTGCTGGAATTGTTGATGCGCAGCAAGGGGCGTGTGGTCTCCAAGAAGCAGGTCGAGGATCACATCTTCGGACATTCGGAAGAAGTCGCGTCGAACGCGATCGAGGTCTATGTGCACCGGCTGCGCAAACAGCTTTCGGAGCGCGGCGCCAAGGTCCAGGTTCACACCATTCGGGGAGTAGGCTACCTCATCGCAGAGGAGAAGTAGCGTGATCCGCTTCCAGTCGATCATTTCACGCATCGTCATCCTGCATGTCGTTGCCGTCGTCATCGCCTCCATTTTCATGTCGCTCGCGCTGTCCTGGCTATTGAGCTATGCCACCAACAATATTCACAACGAGGCGATGCAGGAACAGGCCGTTATCGTCGGCCAGCATCTGAGTGCGCGGCCGGACGGCCACCTCGAACTCAACCTTCCGCTCGATCTGCTCGGGCTCTATTCTCAGGCCTATGGACGTTATCTGTACGCGGTGATCGATGATCAGGGGCGCGTTCTGTTTTCCTCGCTGGCGGATCACGCGGCCCTGTTTCCCGTCGATGCCAGATCCGGCGATGTCGAATTTCTGCAGCAACGGCGCGGCGACGCCACGGTATCCGGCGCCAGCATCAAAAAGACGGTCGGCGGCCAGACCGTCTGGATCCAGACCGGTGAGAACCTCGCCAACCGCGACGTGCTGATCGACGACATCGTGGCTGATTTCTATAAAAACGTCGGATGGATCACGCTGCCCATCCTCCTGGTGCTTCTGATCGCGGACATTGCCATCTTCCGCCGCGCGCTGCGGCCACTTTGGCAGGCTTCCGAGATCGCCCGCGACATCGGGCCCACGCGCACCGACCTTCGCTTGCCGACCGAAGAAATCCCGCGCGAGGTGCGCCCGCTCGTCTCCGCCATCAACCTGGCGCTCGACCGGCTTGAGGAAGGCTTCCGGATCCAGCGCGACTTCACCGCCGATGCGGCGCACGAGTTGCGGACGCCGCTGAGTATTTTGCGGACCCGCCTCGATACCTTGGAAGACAAGCAAATCGGCCAGGCCTTGCGCAAGGACGTCGACGGCATGGCGCACATCATCAGCCAGTTGCTCGATATCGCCGAACTGGATTCGTTCGTCGTCGATCCCGACGAAAAAGCCGATTTGAGGTCGGTGACCGCCGAGGTCGCCGAGTTTGTGGCGCCGCTGGCGCTCACGCAAGGAAAGGACGTCGCATTGCTCGGCGAAACCGAACCGGTCTGGGTTAAAGGCAATCCGGAGATGCTGAGCCGGGCTATCCGGAATCTCGCGGAGAACGCCATCAACCACACGGCGCCGGGAACCACCGTGGAGTTTTTGATCGACGAGAACGGCACCGTGAGCGTGCTCGACCACGGACCCGGCGTCGCCGAACACGAACGCAATCTCATCTTTCGGCGCTTCTGGCGGCGGGATCGCAGGAAGGCGGGAAGCACGGGTCTTGGGCTTTCGATCGTCCAGCGTATCGCCGAATTGCATTCGGCGACCATCACGCTCGAAAACCGCCGCCCCGCCGGCGCGCGGTTCTCGCTGAAATTTACGCCGCTGCGATCGTAGATGTGATCTTGAGGTTCCCTGCCCGCGTCCGCGGCAACGCCTTAGGCGCCGGCCGCCGGCAGACTGGCAGCCGCAATGGCGACGATCTGGGCCAGACGGCGTCTGATCCGAGACGGCGCAGAGCTCAGAAATGAACCCAACTGTCGCATATTGCCAATTCCTCAAGGTCTCGGCGGAAGCCATCGTTTCACGAACCGGTCCCCGCAAGGTGAAAATGTTCTCGCGGCTGGCAGGTGTCGAGACCGCGGCGAAAATAGCAACGTATCCGTCGCCCGATGGTCGATTGGCAGTAGATTTATTGTCGCCGGCGCCCCGGCAACGGTCGAAATCTTCTCTGCGAATTGGCGCATGTGCCCCGATTTAATTTTCAAACAGCGAATTTCGTCTTTGCAAGCGTAAACGAGGACGTGTCCCGGACGCGGTGCAGCGTCTCTTGTCGATGCACCGCAGAGCCGGGACCCATAGGCGCGGACTCGATCATGGACCCCGGATCAGAAGCGCACCACGCCGCGAGAGCGGCGCGCTGCGCTGCATCCGGGGCACGCAGATACACTTCCGCCTTCCCGCGGCACAAAGCGCCCGAGTTGTGCTTGAACGATCCGCCCAACAAAGGGAGCGGGGAATGCCGGGTGCCCGTTGCACCCGCAGCCGCGCGTGTAGAGTAGTAAGCACGCGCGTTAGTCACCACGGTCGCACCGGGATCACCCGGCATTCCCGCACGCGATGGTGTTAACGGTGTCCTCCGCGCTCTCCCGGGTGACCGGGCTTTCTTGCCACCCTCACCGGCGAAATTGCTTTCACCGACTTGACGCCAGCGTCGGGGCGTCAGGACCACACAGCTTCGCCGTCCGCGAGAATGGCGCTCTCGTCAGCAGCGCCGCCTGCGTCCATCGCATCCCTACCCTACGTTCGTGACGATCGCGAAACGCCCCTTTTGTGTGGGTCGGGATGGCGAGAGATATGCAGGTGATTTGGGTCAAAAGGAAACGGGAATATTTTCGCAAAGGGGACTGGACGACCCAAATCAGTTTGAAACAAAAGGAGAATTTCTCTCTGCCGTGACCGAGCCTGTGCAGCGAAGTAGCTCGCGTGAGCGCAGCGACAAGCGGGGCCAAGCCCGTGGTTGACTTCCGGATATCGCTACACTCATCCAGGCTACGCGCTCGTGCATCAAGATAGATCTTCTTTGCGTCTCCGAGGCCCGTCGGGAAGCAAAGTCACTTCTAAAAGGTGCGGAAGGGCAAACCAAACATCTCCCACATCCGGCTCTCGACCCGAATTGCGCCACTCGGTAATAATCGCCTCAGATGTCTCTTCTGCCATGTCACCGTAGTTCACGGGAATCCAGACATGAATATCATCCCTTGCTCCGACGACTGGCACGGCACCTTTCGCCAATAACGCGGCGATACCTTGGCGCACAACAGCAATCAATTCCTCTCCTGATAATCCAAAACCTTCGCGTCCGAACGATACGATTTGCCATAGTCCGACCGCATCAACAGGAAGTTCTCCAGGAGGCTTCTCGATCCATTCCTCCACGGTTTGCCCGTAAAATTTGTCGCGCAGTTCTTTCTTCATGTTGATGGACCAAAACCGGCCACGGTTGATTGCGGTGGCAGCCGCTACGCCGGCGCAAATCCGAACGCGCGTTCGAAACGCTTGGCGTAGCGCGGCCACACTTCGGGGTTGATGATGCGCGGCGGCCGCTGGCCGTCGAGCGCGCCAAGAATCTGCTCGGCGGCGATCCGGCCCATATTGGTCCGCGCTTCGCGGGTGACGCCCGCGGTATGGGGGCTCGCGAGGACATTGTCGAACTGCAGCAGCGGATGGTCCGGCGGCGGCGGTTCCTTGGCCCAGACGTCAAGGCCGGCGCCGGCGATGCGCTTATCGCGAAGCGCTTCGAGCAGCGCGCTTTCGTCATGGATAAAGCCACGAGCCGTCGTGATGAAATAGGCATGCGGCTGCATAGCTGCGAATTCGCGCGCGCCGATCATACCGCGATTATCCCTCGTCAGCGGACAGGAGATCGAGACGTAATCCGAACGGCGCAACAGTTCGTCGAGTTCGACTTTCTCAGCCCCGCGCGCGGCAATTACATCCGCCGCAAGATAAGGATCATACGCCAGCACCTTCATGGCAAAGAGACCCTTGCAAAGTTCGGCGATACGCCGTCCGACATGGCCGATCCCGACAATCCCGATGGTCTTGCCTTGCGCCTCGGTGCCGATCAGGGCGTTGCGGTTCACATTCGAGCTGCGCCGCAGCGCGCGGTCGCCCTCGAGAATGCGCTTCGACAAGGTCAGCAGCATTCCGAGCGCGTGTTCCGCCACCGAATTCGCATTGCCGCCCGACTGATTGACGACCAGCACGCCCGCTGCGGTGCAGGCCTCGACATCGACCGGATCATATCCCGCGCCGTTGCTCGATACGATCAGGAGGTTGGGTGCCCGTGCCAGCAGATCCCGGTCGGCGTGGAAATGGCGCGCGAGTTCGTCGCGCGCCGCACCGATTTGATAGGCGTGCGCCGCGGCCAGTACCGGGGCAGCGATTTCATCGGCGCTTTCGTTCTCGAGCCGGTCGAGCCGCACGTCGGGCCGCGCCCGCAGGATGTCGGCATAAATCTCATGCGCCAGATATTTGACGTAGAACACGCGCTTGTTGTTGACGGACATTGTTGGCAGGCCCTCGGTTTCCGCTATTCCTTTTTCTTCTTTTATTGCATGCCAGCCTGCCGGCTGTATCGCGCCGCGACGCAGGGCGTATTGACGATCCAGCATGTTGACAATCCCCGGGATCACGTCAAGTTTTGGCGCCTCGACGGAGCCGCAAGCAGCCATAACAAGCGGCGTCGCAAGGCAAGGGAGAAACTCGATGGCACCTGCCGAGGGACCAACGTCGCCCAAGAGCCTGCATGAACCGGCCTTGCACGAGAAGGCTTCGCACCAACCGGCTTCGCGCGAGAAGGCTTCTCATGAGGAGGGTTGGCACGAGGTGGTGCTGGAAACGTTCAAGCGCAACGATATCCGGCTGGTGCCATACGTTCCCGACCGCGTGCTGACGACGCTGATCCGGAAACTTCACGCCGACCCGTTCTTCACGACATTTCCGACCGCGCGCGAAGAGGAAGCGGTCGGCATCGTCTCGGGTGCGTGGATGGGCGGCAGGCGCGGCGCCGTGCTGATGCAGACCAGCGGCTTTGCGACGCTGGCAAATGTGCTGGCCTCGCTGGCGCTGCCCTATCAGATTCCGCTGATCATGCTGGTGTCCGAACGCGGCACGCTCGGCGAGTTCAATTACGGGCAGTCCCTGGTGTGCCGCACCATGCGGCCGGTGCTCGACTCGCTGGCGATGGAGCACCACACCGCGACCCGGCTCGACGAATTCGAGTTCATCGTCGATCGATCGATCAAGCAGGCAATCGCGACACAGGCGCCGGTGGCGCTGATCCTGTCGCCGCTTTTGACCGGCGGCAAGGTTTTCGAGAAGTGAGTGAACCCATGAGCAAGCCGTCACACCCTACCCGCAACACCAAGGTGATGAACCGGTTCGACCTCACCTCGAAGCTGGTCGCCAGGTTGAAGAATGAGGAGGCCGTGATCGGCGGCATCGGCAACACCAATTTCGATCTGTGGGCCGCCGGCCATCGCCCGCAGAATTTCTACATGCTGGGCAGCATGGGACTTGCCTTTCCGATCGCGCTCGGCGTCGCGCTGGCGCAGCCGGAGCGCCGCATCTTCGCGCTGGAGGGAGACGGCTCGCTCTTGATGCAAATCGGCTGCCTGTCGACCATCGCGATGCTGGCGCCGAAAAATCTCTGCATGATCGTGATGGATAACGGCATCTACCAGATCACCGGCGCTCAACCGACTCCCGCAGCATCGGTGTCGGATATTGTCGCGATAGCCACCGGCTGCGGTCTCGCCGACAGCGCCTGGGCCGCCGACGAAGAGGATTTTGAACGCCTGATCGACCGATCGCTGTCGGCTTCCGGGCCGATGCTGATCGCGGCAAGAATCGACGACAAACCCGGCGTCGGCGCCACCCGCCGCGATCCCGTGCAGATCAGGGAGCGCTTCATGCTGGGGCTGGGCGTGCGGGAAGCGTTGGGATGATGGGGTGGGTGGAGCGTTCGCTTCCACTTCCTGGCTCGGATTGGTCTTTCAAAAAGCCGCGCTTCATATGAAGCCGTCATGCTCCGCCACGGGGTCTCGCCTCCGGCGAGCCCGATAACAGGCTCCAGCGGAGTATCCAGTACGCTGCAACCAGCAGCTCGTTCGCAAACTTCGCGATGGCGATGGCTGGATGGATACCGCGCTGCTGGCCTGCTCGGTGATGCAGGCGAAGTCGCTGGATTTGCCGCCGTGGCAGCCGAGGCCGTACTCGATCAACATCGCAGCCTCGCTGCGCGAGCCGTTCGGCGAGGCGTCGTCGCGAAAGTGCCGAGATATTGAAGCGATTGATCAGCGCCGGGTTGGCGCGCTTCGAGCCAAATCCGATTGCAGCGCTGGAGCGAGCCGAGCAGCGGCAGGCGGCGAAGTCTTCCGGGCGTGCTCCATCATGAGAACAGCAACGGTCATTAGCACGGCTGACAATACACCAAGCGCTATCACTGCAATTTCAAACTTAATCCCGGAAAACATCCGAGCCTCCCCCTAAAGGTCAGGCGCCGAGGGCACTGTGACGATGCAACCTTTAGCTTATTTTGACATCTGACACAATCGAAAGCAAGTCCGACGCTGGCGGCGAAAATCGTGATGGTGATATTATCGTCATAATATCATATGTGCTCTGAAATAAACGGAGTTGCTTTAAGGTTGTACCCGCTCAATGGTGCGCATACTTGCATTGAGCAGGTGAAGCGGGGCAAGTGTGTGGGATAACGTCAAGCTGGCAGCGCTGTCGCTGCTGCTTTCAGCCCTGTTGACTGCCGTGATTTTGGGGCCGCTGCTGTTTTGGGGCCGCTGCTGTGGTGGTTCGCGCGCCGTTGAGGCTATTCGTGCGCGCTGCGGACGCGGTTGGTACGGCCGGTAGTGCATCCTCGACTAAGAGGCGCTGATGGCGTGAGGGCGAAGCCACGGTTAATCGTGTGGGATTGGCGTTTCAAATGAACAACCTTGGCCGCAGACCCGCCCTCACGATTTCAGGAGAGCACGGCATCACAGCCAGCGATAGCAAGACGTCGAGTTATTAGACACAAGTTCGTTGTTCCTCTCAAAACACGTCTCACGGAAAGTTGCTGTGCGCTATCCTGCCCCTCGCTTGCATTCCCTCCGACGACCCAATTTGGTTCCTCCAGTGGTCGGCGATGTGCGGGACGCCTCCGGCGCTCGCCCCCAACTTGCAGCGTCTATTTGAACAGCAGATAGGCGCAGCCGGCCACTAAAGTCGCAGCGAGAGCCGAAAATACCAATCGGAATTGCGCATTGGCGTGATGGGCAAATCGGGGACAACCAACCTGCCACCTTTGATCTAAATCAAAAGTTGCTGCGCTATCCTGCCGCTAGCTTGCATTCCACCGACGACGACTGAATCGGCTCCTCTCGTCGGCGGTGCGGGACGGCTCCGATGCTTGGTCCCAACTCAAGCGTCGGAGCCGTTTTCGCCAGCGATGGGGAATTTGATCGTGATCGGATGCAGCATTCAGTGCCCAAGGCGATGACGTTACAGGAAGAGATGCGGCGACGACTTGTCGACGACCTTGGTTATGACAAACGGATTGAACGTGATTTTTCCGGCACCGCCTGCCACCGTTGACAGTTCGGCCTCGCTCAATTCTCTCAAGGTGACGGAAGCAGCCTTGCGATCGGCAGACGTTTCGACGTAATCGGCCATATTTACCTCCATTGTTCCGAGAAGTGACTTGCATCACATATCTGCGCGATCTCCAGGCTTACGCTCGTGAGGCTATGTTTCTTGAAAAAGGGAACCGACCATGAGCTACGAGCGCATCAACCGCGAACTATCGGACGTCGAACTCGGCGAGGCAGAACTGTCGAAAGTGTCGTCGGCGGGGAAGAAGAACGATCACTTTGCAAATTTTGGCGACATCAAGGGCGAGTCGACCGAAAAAAGCCACCAGGATTGGCTTTCGTATTGAGAGCGCCGGCGCAGGCGAAGCGCCGCGTTTTCGGAAGCTGCGTATTACGGTGAAAGCCTGAAGCGGCGGATTAGCGTCGACGCAATCCGCCGCTACGCACTACGCAACAATAACCGACATCGATCAAGTTCTCGCAGGCCGTCAGGCAAGCTGGTGTCACGCCACCACCGTCTTGCCGCGGCCCACCGTCTGGCGCACTTCAAATCCCTCGAATTTCGGGTGATCCAGATACAGCGGCTTGTTGTCCCCTGCTCGGCTATGCGCTGCCCGGAACGCCTCTGATTTGGTCCACGCCTCGAACACGGCACGGTTTTCCCACACCGTGTGAGACGCATACAGCGTGTGATCCTCGGCTTCGGGACCTCTGAGCAGGTGAAACTCCACAAAGCCCGGCACCTTGTCGAGATGACTGTCGCGCGACATCCATACCTGCTCGAAGCTGGCTTCGGACCCCTTGGCTACGCGGAAGCGGTTCATTGCGATAAACATCTGAAATCCTTTTTTGGCGCGGCCAAATAAGCCACGAAGTACACCGTCATTGCGAGCCAACGGGTCGACGCAAAGCGTCGCCCGATGATAAACTCCGCTAAGCAATCCATTCTTTCTACGGCTACATGGATTGCTTCGTCGCTTCGCTCCTCGCAATGACGAAGATATTACAGCCGCTCGCGACGCCGCCTAGCCAAGCATCTCGGCCACGCCGCCGGCCTGGTCGGCGCGCGCGACGTTGAATGCGGTTTCCCAGACCGCGATCTTGCCGTCGCGCAGGATCCAGAGTTCGACGCCAAAACCCTTCATCGGCACGCCGGTCGCTGCGTCCTGCCATTCGCCATCCCATACATTGGTCATGGCGTCGCCGGCCAGCACGCGAAGCTGCTTGCGCAAGCGATAATCTTTTTGTTTGGCGCTCCTCGCGGTGAAAAACGCGCGTAAGGCGGTGCGCCCGCAAAACTCCGGCACCGTGCCGAAGCGCACCGTGCAATCTTCGGTGAAGCCGTCCACCAAAGCGTCGATATTCCACGGCATGAACAGGGACTCGACGTGCCTGACAAGGGCCCGCCCCTCCTCGATCGTGCGCGGATTGCGGTTTTCGTGCTGCTGTAATGCCTGCGCTTCCATGGCGTCCTCTGCTGATCGTCTTCGCTGGAACCACGTGAAATAAACTGGAGCCCTGCGACGATAACACTCGGTAGCGCTGGCGGGAAGCAATCGGCAGAATAAGCAGGTTTTTCAACGTCCCGCCGCCCCGATGGTCGATCTTTCGGGTCGCGCGCCACATTAACTACACGGGTATCGCAACTTATCGTGAGAGGACATCCGGCCAGAAAATTATGCTATCCACTCCGCATGACAACCACCCTCCTTCGGCTCTTGGCGTGGTCTTTGGCCGCCGCCGTGACATTCGCAACCCTCGGTCCGCCGGGCTACCGGCCGCACGCCTCCCGTCTCGGCCAGGACGGCGAGCATGCGCTGGCGTTCATCCTGATTGGGGTGGCGTTCGGGCTGGCCTATGCCCGGCATCGGCTGCTGACGACGGTGATCGCCGTGGTGTCGATCGGCCTGCTCGAAATCCTGCAGTTCTGGGCGCCGGGACGGCACGCCAGACTTGAGGATTTCGCCGTCGATGCGCTGACGGCCTGCGCCGGCCTCGCTCTTGCTGCCGGGCTCGATTGGGCAACGCAGCGGCTGCGCTGGAACCAGAGCGCGTCTCGAGCCGCTGACTGAAAATTCAGCCGATGAATTTGCACTTTTTGCAAAGGTCGTCATGGCGAGGCTTGTCCCGGCATGACGAACTTATATTCCATCGGTCCCATTTTAAGTCAGACCGCTGAGGAGCGGCGTCTTCGCCGCGTCTCGAAGAATGGAACCATTGAACGGAAATTTCTCCAGCCCCTACAGCAGCCCCGCGCCGCGCGCCCATTTGTATTTCGCGCCGAGCACGGCGACCGGGATCTCCGTGGAATAGGCGTAGGCGACGATGCCGTTCTGGTAGAGATAATCGGCGGCTTCCTCGACCTCGATGTCGCCGGCCAGTGACGCCACGATCGGCTTTTCGATGCCTTTGGCCTTCATCGCGTTCTTCACCTCGACCATGTTTTTCGCAAACACCATCGGCGGCGTCACGATGGTGTGCCAGTAGCCGAGGATCAGCGCGTGGATGCGCGGGTCCTCGAGCCCGAGCTTGACGGTGTTGACATAGGTGATCGGCGGCTCGCCGCCGGTGATATCGACGGGATTGCCGGCAGCCCCGAACGGCGGAATGAATTTGCGGAACGCCGCATCGAGATCGGGCGGGATCGTCATCAGTGAAAGCTTGTTGTCGACGCAGGCATCCGACAGCAGCACGCCCGAACCGCCCGCCCCGGTGATGATGACGATGTTCTCGCCCTTCGGGGTCGGCAGCACCGGAATGCCGCGCGCGAATTCCAGCATGTCCCGCAGCGACCGGGCGCGGATCACGCCCGATTGATTGAACACGTCCTCATAGATCTTGTCGTCGCCCGCCAGAGCGCCGGTGTGGGAGCTTGCGGCCTTGGCGCCGGCCGAGGTGCGGCCGGCCTTCAACACCACGACAGGCTTTTTCTTCGATACACGCCTGGCGACATCGGCGAAGGCGCGGCCGTCCTTGAGGTCCTCGCAATGCTGGGCGATGATCTCTGTGTTGTCGTCCTGCTCGAAGAAGGTCAGCAGATCGTCCTCGTCGATGTCGGATTTGTTGCCGAGACCGACGATCGCCGAGACGCCCATCTTGGCGGAGCGCGAAAAGCCGATGATCGCCATGCCGATGCCGCCGGATTGCGACGACAGCGCCGCGGAGCCCTTGACGTCGTAGGCGGTGCAGAAGGTCGCGCACAGATTGGCGTGGGTGTAATAGAAGCCGTAGATGTTCGGCCCCATCAGACGGATGCCGTATTTCTGGCCGATCGCCTGAATTTCCTCCTGGCCTTTCATGTTGCCGGTTTCGGCATAGCCGGACGGAATCAGAATCGCGCCGACGATCTTCTTCTCGCCGCATTCGACCAGCGCCGGCGCCACCAGGCTTGCCGGAATCGCAAACACCGCGATGTCGATCTCGCCGGGCACGTCCTTGACCGATTTGAAGACCTTCTTGCCCATGATCTCATCGGCCTTCGGATGGATCGGGTAGATCTCGCCCTTGTAGCCGCCGTTGATGAGATTCTTCATCACCGAGTTGCCGATCTTGCCGTTCTCGGCGGAGGCGCCGATCACAGCGACGGCCTTCGGCTTCATGATCCGATTCATCTGGCGCACGATATCGTCGTGCTGGGGACGCGGACGCGGCGGCTTCGGCGCGAAGTCCACGACAATGCGCACGTCGGCGGCGATTGCATCGCGCTTGGTCGCGAACACCGGGTTCAGGTCCATCTCGGCGATCTCGGGAAAATCGGTGATCAGCCGCGAGACGTTGACGATGATATCGGCGATCGCATCGCGGTTGGCCGGATCGCTGCCGCGCACGCCCTTGAGCATTTCATGGGCCTGGATGCCGTCCAGCATCGACAGCGCGTCCTGCTTGGTCGCCGGCGCCAGGCGGAAGGTGATGTCTTTGAGAACCTCGACCAGCACGCCGCCGAGGCCGAACGCCACCAGCTTGCCGAACGACCCATCGGTGACGGCGCCGACGATGACTTCCTGACCGCCCAGCAGCATCTGCTGAACCTGAATGCCCTCGATCCTGGCGTCGGATTTGTATTTTTTGGCGTTCGCCAGAATGGTCTCGTAATTCTTCTCGACCTCGGCGGCGGTTTTCACGCCCACCATCACGCCGCCGGCTTCGGTCTTGTGCAGGATGTCCGGCGAAACGATCTTCATGACCACCGGAAAGCCCATTCCGGTCGCGATCTTTGCGGCCTCGGCTGCGGAGCTGGCCACGCCTTCCTTCGGGACCGGAATACGATAGGCATCGCACACCAGCTTGCCTTCCGGCGCGGTCAGGCTGGCGCGCTTATCCGCCTTGACCCGATCAAGTATCTGGCGAACCGCATCTTTGGCACTGGACATTGGCTTCCTCCTTGACGTCTATTTTTCGCTCGTCGGCAGCCCGCGCGGCCTTGCCGAGAATGGGCTCGGTATGGCATTTGGTATGCCAGAAATGCCCTTGTCAAGAGACGGCTT
Organism: uncultured Pseudomonadota bacterium; assembly: GCA_963819325.1. Classification (GTDB taxonomy): domain Bacteria; phylum Pseudomonadota; class Alphaproteobacteria; order Rhizobiales; family Xanthobacteraceae; genus Bradyrhizobium. Next base: position 666,227 of record CAWFVT010000007.1, on the reverse strand, counting down.
CGGACGCAAGTGCTGAAAAACAGGGGCAACTTGACATTCTGGCATTTGGTATGCCAAAAATAATCGCTATAATCATTTGATAAGAGAGATCTCCGGCAACGGAGATCCGTCATGCCGAACCGGAAAACAGGACGAGGCGCCGCCCATGATGGCCGAAGCAGAAATCTCGATCGTCCGGATTGCGCCGGAGACCAGCTTCAAGAACAAGGCCTATGAAGCCCTGAAGGAAGCCATCCTCAAGATGGACATCTATGCGACGCCGGAGCAGGTCATGCTCGACGAGCGCGCACTATCAGAGCGGCTCGGTGTCAGCCGGACCCCGATCCGTGAAGCCATCGCGATGCTGGAACAGGACGGTTTCGTCAAGACCGTGCCGCGCCGTGGCATCATCGTCGTGCGCCGCACCAAAACCGAGATCGTCGACATGATCCGGGCCTGGGCAGCCCTCGAGAGCATGGCCGCGCGGCTGATCACCACCACCGCGCGCAAAAAGGACATCTCCGCGCTGCGCGACTTTTTCAAGAATTTCGGCAAGGATCGCCTGCCGCAGGATCACATCGAGGAATATTCCAAGGCCAACATCGCCTTTCACCAGGCGCTGATCTCACTCTCTGAGTCGCCGGTGCTGGTCGACATGACCAACGACATCCTGCTGCATGTTCGCGGCTACCGGCAGCTCACGATCGGACGCACCGACCGCACCGCGACCTCGCTGCCTGAACATCTGGCCATCATCGAAGCGCTCGAGGAGCGCAACACCGAGCTTGCGGAAAAGCGCTCGCGCGATCACACGCTCGGCCTTGCCACCTATGTGGAAACCCACGGCCAGGAATTGTTTTAAGAACTATTCTGAGAATTGTTTTGAGAACTTTTTCGACGGACATCATCGGCATCAAGAAACGATCAGGGAGAAGGCGGAATGTCCGCGATGGCAAAGAGCATTGAGGCCAACCCGACTGAACAGCGCGAGCTGACCGACGGCTTTCATCTCCTGATCGATGCGCTCAAGCTCAACGGCCTCACCACGATCTATGGCGTGCCCGGCATCCCGATCACCGATCTCGGCCGCATGGCGCAGGCCGAAGGCATCCGCGTCATCTCGTTCCGGCATGAACAGAACGCCGGCAATGCCGCGGCGATCGCCGGCTTCCTCACCAAAAAGCCCGGCGTCTGCCTCACGGTGTCGGCGCCCGGATTTCTCAACGGCCTGACCGCGCTCGCGAACGCCACCACCAACTGCTTTCCGATGATCCTCATTTCAGGCTCGTCGGAGCGTGAAATCGTCGACCTGCAGCAAGGCGATTACGAGGAGATGGATCAGCTCGCCATTGCCAAGCCGCTATGCAAGGCGGCCTTTCGCGTGCTGCATGCCGCCGATATCGGCATTGGGCTGGCGCGTGCCATTCGCGCGGCGGTATCGGGACGCCCCGGCGGCGTCTATCTCGACCTGCCCGCAAAGCTGTTCGGCCAAGTGATGGACGCCGAAGCCGGCACGAATTCGCTGGTCAAGGTCATCGATCCCGCCCCGGCGCAAATCCCCGCCCCGTCCGCGGTCAAGCGCGCGCTCGACGTTCTCAGGAGCGCCAAACGACCGCTGATCATCCTCGGCAAGGGTGCTGCTTACGCGCAGGCCGATGATGCGATCCGCGCGTTGGTCGAGAAGAGCAGCATTCCGTTCCTCCCCATGAGCATGGCCAAGGGCCTGTTGCCCGACACCCATCCGCAATCGGCGGGTGCGGCGCGTTCCACCGTGCTGAAGGACGCCGACGTGGTGATGCTGATCGGCGCCCGCCTCAACTGGCTGCTGTCGCACGGCAAGGGCAAGACCTGGGGCGAGCCCGGATCGAAGAAGTTCATCCAGATCGACATCGAGCCCAGGGAGATGGACAGCAACATCGAGATCGTGGCACCCGTGGTCGGCGACATCGGCTCCTGTGTTGCGGCGTTTCTCGAGAGCATGGGCAATCACTGGCCGGCCGCGCCGGCCGACTGGGTCGCCGCGGTCAATGCCAAACGCGACGAAAACATCGCCAAGATGGCGCCGCGGCTGATGAACAACAAGTCGCCGATGGATTATCACGGCGCGCTCGGCGCGCTTGCGCACCATCGTCAAGGAGCGGCCGGATGCCATCCTGGTCAATGAAGGCGCCAACACGCTCGATCTCGCCCGCGGCGTGATCGACATGTACCAGCCGCGCAAGCGGCTCGACGTCGGCACCTGGGGCGTCATGGGCATCGGCATGGGCTATGCCATTGCGGCTGCGATCGAGACCGGCAAGCCGGTGCTCGCGGTCGAAGGCGACAGCGCCTTTGGTTTTTCGGGCATGGAAGTCGAGACCATCTGCCGCTACCACCTGCCGGTCTGCGTCGTCATCTTCAACAATAACGGCATCTATCGCGGCACCGACGTCAATCCGACCGGGGGTCCGGATGTGGCGACGACGGTTTTCGTCAAGGAGGCGCGCTACGACAAGATGATGGAAGCCTTTGGCGGCACCGGCGTCCATGTCACCACGCCCGACGAGCTGAAACGCGCGGTCAACGCGGCGATGGATTCCGGCAAGCCGACATTGATCAACGCGGCAATCGACCCGGCGGCCGGCTCCGAAAGCGGCCGCATCGGCAACCTCAACCCGCAAAGCGTGCTGAAGAAGAAATAACTGCCCGCCTTCGCGAGCATAACGACAACGATTCTGTATTCCGTAGGAGAGACACACCATGACCAAGGCGCTGAAGGGCGTTCGCATTCTCGATTTCACCCACGTCCAGTCAGGCCCGACCTGCACGCAGCTATTGGCATGGTTCGGCGCCGACGTGATCAAGGTCGAGCGTCCCGGCGTCGGCGACATCACGCGCGGCCAGTTGCAGGACGTTCCCAATGTCGACAGCCTGTATTTTACCATGCTCAATCACAACAAGCGCTCGATCACGCTCGACACCAAGAACCCGAAGGGCAAGGAAGTCCTGACCGCGCTGATCAAGAGCTGCGACGTGCTGGTGGAGAATTTCGGCCCCGGCGTGCTCGATCGCATGGGGTTCACCTGGGAGAAGATCCAGAGCATCAATCCGAAACTGATCGTGGCCTCGATCAAGGGTTTTGGTCCCGGTCCCTTTGAAGACTGCAAGGTGTATGAGAACGTCGCGCAATGCACCGGTGGCGCGGCATCGACCACCGGTTTCCGCGATGGGCTGCCGCTCGTCACCGGCGCGCAGATCGGCGACAGCGGCACCGGGCTGCATCTGGCGCTCGGTATCGTCACCGCGCTCTATCAGCGCACCGTCACCGGCAAGGGCCAGAAAGTCACCGCCGCGATGCAGGACGGCGTGCTCAACCTCGCGCGCGTCAAGATGCGCGATCAGCAGCGCCTCGCCCACGGTCCGCTGAAGGAATACAGCCAGTTCGGCGAGGGCATTCCGTTCGGCGACGCGGTGCCGCGCGCCGGCAATGATTCCGGCGGCGGCCAGCCCGGTCGCATCCTCAAATGCAAGGGCTGGGAGACCGACCCCAATGCCTACATCTATTTCATCACCCAGGCCCCGGTCTGGGAGAAGATCTGCGATGTGATCGGCGAGCCCGGCTGGAAGACCCATCCCGATTACGCCAAGCCACCAGCGCGGCTGTCGCGGTTGAATGAAATCTTCGCCCGCATCGAACAGTGGACGATGACGAAGACAAAATTCGAGGCGATGGAAATTCTCAACAAGGACGACATTCCCTGCGGCCCGATCCTGTCGATGAAGGAACTCGCCGAAGACCAGTCGCTGCGCTCAACCGGCACCATCGTCGAGGTCGATCATCCCGAGCGCGGCAAGTATTTGTCGGTCGGCAATCCCATCAAACTCTCCGACAGCCCGACCGAGGTGACGCGCTCGCCGCTGCTCGGCGAGCACACCGACGAAATCCTGCGCCAGGTGCTCGGCTTTACCGATCATCAGGTCGCCGAGATCCATGATTCCGGTGCGCTCGATCCGCCGCGCAAGATCGCCGCGGAATAAGCGACCGCAGTTTTTGGACAGCCCAGGATGCTGAAAAAGGCAGAAACTGAATGGCGCTTATCAAGACGATCGACACCGGGCTCTATCGGATCCCTCTGACGGTTAGCCTCTCCGACAGCACGCACGGCAAAATCGACGCCTTCGAATTGGTAACTTGTCGTGTCCGCGATTCCGACGGGGCCGAAGGCGTTGGCTACACTTACACGGTCGGCCGCAATGGCGGCGCGATTGCCGATGCGCTCCGGCGGGAAATTCCCGAATTGATCGAGGGCCGCGAAGCGGATGACACTGAAGCCATCTGGCATCACGTCTGGTGGGCCTTGCACTACGGGGGTCGCGGCGGACCGCCGGTGCTCGCGCTGTCGGCGCTCGATATAGCCCTGTGGGACCTGAAGGCGCGCCGTGCCAAAGTCCCACTGTTTCGTCTGTTAGGCGGCTTCGACGCTCGCGTACCCTGTTACGCCGGCGGCATCGACCTCGATCTCTCCGTGGACGCGCTGTTGCAGCAAACGGACGGCAATCTCGCCAAGGGCTTTCGTGCCATCAAGATGAAGGTCGGACGACCCGATCTCTCATCCGACATCGAGCGCGTGGAGTCGATGCGCAAGCATCTTGGCAACGGCTTCCCTCTGATGGCGGACGCCAACATGAAATGGACGGTCGAGGAAGCCATTCGCGCCGCGCGTGCGCTGCAACCCTACGATCTGACCTGGCTTGAGGAGCCGATTATTCCTGACGATATCGCCGGTCATGCCCGCATCATGGCCGCCGGCGGCGTGCCGATCGCGGCTGGCGAGAACCTGCGCTCTCTCTGGGAGTTCAAGAACTATATTGCGGCGGGCGCAGTGTCGTACCCCGAGCCCGATGTCACCAATTGCGGTGGCGTCACAGTTTTTATGAAGGTCGCGCGGCTCGCTGAAGCGTTCAATCTTCCAGTCACCAGCCACGGCGCACATGACATTACTGTCCACCTGCTCGCGGCCTGCTCAAACCGCTCCTATCTCGAAGCGCACGGATTTGGGCTCGACCGCTATATCGAGCATCCGCTTGTCATCGAACACGGCATGGCAATAGCGCCGGCACGGCACGGCCACGGTATTACCTTCGACTGGAGCGGGTTGGCGCAGGTCGCGTCATAGCCGGAAACGGCCGGCACAGGGCACGCGAATAAATCGGCGAGGTCAATCATCCCGTGCGCAGATCGTGACCATGTCCGCCGTTTCATAGTCTCCTTTCACCAACCACTCGAAGGTCAATCCTGCCGATCAAATCCGAACGGACCGCCTCGGCGGCCCTCATTGCGGCCAACGTCTGTTGCAAAGTACTGACGTTCGATCCGAGCGACACGATTCCGCCCAGTACCACGGCAATCGATCCGATCGCAGTGACCTGATTGGTTCCCAATAAGCCGAGTATCGTTAGGAGCAGCAATACCACCCCGCCAACGATTGCAGCTTTGGAAACCCAGATAATCTTTCGGCATCGCTCGGAGACCTCGGCAAGCTCCTCAAGCCTCGCTTCGATCTGCGAAATCTCGTCGCCCGGGTTTTCCTCGTCAGTCAGATTCAAGATCGGCATCCGGTAGGTTCACGGCCGTGGCAGCAGCAGGTTGCATGCCTACCGAGATATTGACGCTGGAGTACACTGCCACATCCCAGATTTCGGCGGCCTTTTTGTTCGGGCCGGGCGGTGCTGCGCCCCAATGCTGCATTGCAAAATACAATATGCTGCCATGCAAACAAATGGTTTGCATGTGGCATCTGGCATACCTAAATTGCCTTCACAAGCACCGCAGCGACACGCTGTACCGCCATCTGAGGACAACATGTCCAGGACCGCCTCTCTCGGCCTCATGCCTTCGGCCTCGCTGTTGGGCCGCATGATGACCGCCATCGATCGCCTGCTGATGGCCCATGCCGAACTCGCGATCCGCAACGATGACCTGCCCTATCCCGGGCTCTGAGCCCCGTAGAGCGCGCTAACTAGAACGGAAAATCGTGTAGCGCGACCGGGTCGAGCCCTAACCGTTCCTCCCAGACTTGGCCCCGGTTTTCCGGGGCCATTTTTTTGGCCAAGCCGTGATCCGCCGCTCCGGTCCTGCTTCCCCACGGGAACTGCGGCATCTTGCGCATTTGCCCGCGCCGAAGAATGACTTGCACGCTGGCATATTACATACCAAAATGTCAGTCCGGTAACGCCGATCGCCAACAGGCGTGCCGGGGGAGGATCCATGACCGCCACCGCACAAGGGACCGGCTCGACAGGTGAAGGCGCCTATTTCCGCTGGCTGCAACTTGGAATGGGCATCGTCTGCATGGCGATGATCGCCAACCTGCAATACGGCTGGACCCTGTTCGTCGATCCAATCGACGCCAAATATCACTGGGGCCGGGCGGCGATCCAGCTCGCCTTCACGCTGTTCGTGGTGACCGAGACCTGGCTGGTCCCGATCGAAGCCTGGTTCGTCGATAAATACGGTCCGAGGATCGTGATCATGTTTGGCGGCGTGATGATCGCGCTCGCCTGGGTGCTCAACTCCTATGCCGACTTGCTGGTCCTGCTGTACATCGCTGCGATCGTCGCCGGTATCGGCGCGGGTTCGGTCTACGGCACCTGCGTCGGCAACGCCCTCAAATGGTTTCCCGACCGCCGCGGCCTTGCCGCCGGCGCCACCGCCGCCGGCTTCGGCGCCGGAGCTGCGATCACCGTGGTGCCGATCGCCAACATGATCGCGGCGCACGGCTACCAGAGCGCGTTCCTCACCTTCGGCATCGGGCAAGGCGTGATCGTCTTCATCCTGGCATTTTTCCTGCGCAAGCCGTCGCGGCCGATGCCGGTGAAAAAGAAGCAGCTCAACCTGCCCCAGACCAGGATCGACTTCACGCCGCCGCAGGTGCTGCGAAGCCCGATCTTCTGGCTGATGTATCTGGTGTTTGTGATGGTCGCCGCCGGCGGTCTGATGACGGCGGCCCAGATTGCGCCGATCGCCCACGACTTCAAGATCGATAGCGAACCGGTGGGCCTCTTCGGCTTCCAGATGGCCGCATTGACCTTTGCGATTTCGCTCGACCGGATCTTCGACGGCTTCGGCCGCCCGTTCTTCGGCTGGGTCTCCGACACCATCGGTCGCGAGCAGACCATGTTCATCGCGTTCGCAACCGCAGCGGTGATGCTGCTGACGCTGTCGGTGTACGGCCGGATCCCGGTCGTTTTCGTGCTGGCGACCGCGGTGTATTTCGGCGTGTTCGGCGAGATCTACAGCCTGTTTCCGGCCACCAGCGGCGACACCTTCGGCGCCAAATTCGCCACCACCAACAACGGCATGCTGTACACGGCGAAAGGCACGGCCTCGCTGCTGGTGCCGCTGGCAAGCCTTGTCGCGGCCAATTATGGCTGGCACGCCGTGTTCATCATCGCGGTTGCGCTCAACGCCACCGCCGCGCTGATGGCGCTGTTCGTGATCAAGCCGATGCGCCGCGCCTTCATCCTCGGCAATGAAGCCGCGGTCGACGCCCGCGCCCACGACGTCAGGGTGATCTGACCGCTTCCAACTGCCCGCGTCGATGGAAGGTGGCGCCTCCGCTGCGCCTCCTTTTCGTTCGAAGAAATTTGGAATACAAAATACCAATCAAGAGTATGACGCCTCACGGGCGCTCATCCTCGACTGGACGACCGCCCGTCAGGAATAGAAACGTCAATATTACTGCCGCTTTCTTTCAATCGAAGTTGTTGTAGTCTCCATATTAGTTAATTGACAATTGGAATAATGTATACCAATTTGATCGTCAGAAAAAAGGCACCTGTAGCTGACCCGATGGAGGTTGCGATGAAAGTCGGAGACATCCTGCGCCAGAAAACCCCCCGCATTGCCACCGTTCGAATGAATGAGACCGTCGGCATTGCCGCCCAATTGATGCGCGCCAGCAATATCAGTGCGCTGGTGGTCAAGGACGTGGTGCGAACCGAAGGCAATACCGCGGTCGGCATGTTTACCGAACGCGATGTGGTGCGGGCGATTGCCGAGAACGGCGCGGCCGGCGTTAGTCTGAGGGTTGAGCAGTTGATTTCAGTGCAGCGACTGGTGTCCTGCTGCTCCACCGATACGCTGGAACAGGTTCGTCATCTCATGAACAAGAACCACATCCGCCATTTGCCGGTGATCGACAATTACAATTTGATCGGCGTCATCAGCATGCGCGATATCAGCAAAGCCTTCGACGACGAGGCGAACGCCCTGGCGCGATCCATTCCCGCCTGATCGACGGTCCAGCGTTCTGCCACGATCGCAATCGTGCAGGTCCTACCGCCCGCGCCGGCAAACCCGGACAACCGGCATTTCCGAGATTGCCCCGTAACCGGACATGCTGCGGACATGCCAAAATCGACGCGAATGACCCAGAGCGGACATCCTGGATTTGCCGATCAGATCAGGCTGATAACGCAAACAGGTTACGGTGTTCGGTCATGCCACTTCGGTAAATGCCGGCAGCGCCCGTTCAACCATCTCATCGGATGCTGTCAGACTGATTCGGAAGTAGCCGGGAGCATTCATCATGCTACCTGGGAGGACGAAGACGTCGCGATCGGCGAGTGCGTTCCATTGCCGCTGCGGATCGCAATCGGTCCATTTGGTCCAAAGGTAGAAGGTCCCTTCAGGTGTAAGAACTGAATATCGGGCGCTTAAAAGTGCCGCCATAAGCCGATCGCGCCGCCGCGTGAGAGCCATTTGGTCGATCGAGAGGTTGTCAAGATCAGGCACCGCATACTGCATGACCGCATTGGGAAAACACCAGCCGTGGGCCATTTGGGCGGAAAGCATGACGCTCCGAAGGGCGTGTCGATCCGCAGTTGGCATCAAGGGCGACAGAGCGAGATAGCCAAGTCGCTGGCCTGGCGCGAGCAGCACTTTGCCATAGCTGTAGGAGATCAACGTCCACTGATAGAGCGCCGCCGGACTCGTGAAACCGCGCCCGTCGAAACGCAACCGTCGATAAGGTTCGTCCGATAGGAGAAAGATTCGATGACCAATTCTGCCCGAGGCGCGCTCAAGCAGATCGGCTAAGGCTTCAAGGGAAGCTCGGCTGTAGATCCGTCCAGTTGGATTGTGGGGCGTGTTGACGATCACCAGCCGCGTCTTAGGCCCGATTGCAGCTTCAATTGCAGCCAGATCGAGATCAAACGTGGCCGGCTGCAATTTGACCTTTTGAGGCACGGCATTCGCGGCCAGCAGCATTGGCTCATAGCAAAACCAGGCCGGCTCCGAATAGATCACCTCGTCGCCAGCATCGACCACAAGCCGAAAAGCGACCATTATGGCCGCGAACGCGCCGGCTGTCAGCGCTATGTCTTCCGGCTCAAAAGTGAGATCCAGTTCCTGGCTCAGCCGTTCGGCGATAGTGGCCTGCGAGTTTTGTTCGCTCGTCTTATAGGCGAACCAATTCTTGTCGTGCGGGATCGCCCGCTCTCTAATCGCGGTCACGATACCCTTAAGTGGCATTTCGTGCGGATTGCCGAAGGTGAAGTCACAAATACCAGGCACAAGCCTCCGCTCACCGTAGCGTGAGTTATAGAAGGTCTTCACCGACGCGAACGCCGCGTCTGTCGCTATCATGCGAGCCGAAATAGCAGACATACGTTGTCCGATTGTTAGTCCGATTGTTGGACCGATTAGGGACCGAGCTGAGCACCTGGCGTAGAGCGTGAAATTGTGAGTTCTTCCTCATTCATGTCTGCCGATACATCGGCGAAGAGAGGCGTGCTCAAATAGCGCTCGCCGGTGTCGGGAAGCATACAGAGAATATTTGCTCCTTTATCGGCTTCCGCCGCAACCTTCAGCGCGCCGGCAAACGTCGCGCCGGAGGTAATGCCGACAAAGATGCCCTCTTTGGTGGCAAGCTCCTTGCTACAGCGAATAGCGTCAGGGCCGGGAATCGGAATAATGCGATTGATTATTTCCATCGCGACGGCATCGTCGGTGAGCTTCGGAATGAAATCCGGTGTCCAGCCCTGCATCGGATGCGGCTTGAATGTGGGATGCGGTGCTGTCGGCGTGCCGTCCGGGTCGCGCTCCTGCTTAATGCCGCTGCCCAGCAGCTGGGCGTCGGTCGGCTCGCAAACGACAATCCTGGTTTCGGGGCTCTCCTTGGCGAGCACCCGGCCGACGCCCTTTAATGTTCCACCGGTCCCATAGCCAGTGACCCAGTAATCCAACTTTTCCCCAGAGAAATCGTCGAGTATCTCACGCGCCGTTGTGCGGGAATGAATATCAGGATTGGCTTCATTCTCGAACTGCCGGGTCATGTACCAACCATGCGCCTTGGCTAGCTCGATGGTCTTATTTATCATGCCTACAGCGCGCTCGGCAGCGGGAGTTACGATGACCTTCGCGCCAAGGAAACGCATCAGCTTGCGTCGCTCGATGCTGAATGGCTCCGCCATGGTAATAACAAGTGGGTATCCCTTGGCGGCGCAAATCATGGCAAGGCCTATCCCCGTATTTCCACTTGTCGCCTCGATGACGGTCTGACCAGGCTTGAGCTCTCCCGACTTCTCAGCTGCCTCAATCACCCCAAGCGCCAATCGGTCCTTAACTGAGCCAAGAGGGTTGAAGGCTTCGATCTTGACGAACAGGTTCACGCCCTGCGGGGCCAAGCGATTGATCCTCACCACTGGGGTGTTACCAACCGTCTCGTTGATATTTTGGTATTTTCGCCCCATGCTGCCTCTCCCGTATTTGCGTCGCTCTGCAGCGAGGAATACTATGCGTTCGGTTGCCGCACTTGGGAATGCGTCAAAGCAAACTGGTCTTTCCGCGATCGCTGGTGCGGCTCGTATACGCAATTCCCTCTGTACTTACGTCTTGGCTCAACGCGCAAAGTTCAAATTGTTCCCTAACGATCTTGCCTCCAGCCGATTTAGGATCTAGCGGGGGTGGGTGCCTCGGCCTATGTTCTGATGGCCTAAGTAGATTCCATTGATCCGGGGGCCTTATTGCCCAGCGAACGTGTGGAACGGCGATTGGCGGCGGTGCTGGCGGCGGATATCGCGGGCTATAGTCGGTTGATGGGTCGCGACGAGGAGCGAACACTTTCACAACTAAAGAAGTTCAGAAAAACGCTTCTAGACCCCGCGATCGTCACGCACCGTGGCCGCATCGTTAAGACCACCGGCGACGGTATGTTGGTTGAGTTCGCGAGCGCTGTCGACGCGGTCCGCTGTGCGGTAGAAGTCCAGCGGGAGATGGCCAAACAGAACGCCAGCGTGCCGCAGGAACTCAGGATCGAATTCCGCATAGGCATTCACGTCGGCGATATCATCATCGACGACAACGACATTTTCGGTGATGGAGTTAACATCGCAGCCCGCCTTGAAGGAATCGCCGAGCCGGGTGGCATCTGCATCTCCGACGACGCGTACAGGCAAATCCGCGGCAAGGTTGAAATTGCTTTTAATGATATTGGTGAGCAGGCTCTAAAGAATATTGCCGAACCGATGCGCGTGTGGCGAGTACGGATTACCAACGGGACGACTCCCGTAATTCAATCGTCCCCGATACCACCATCTCAAATTCTTACGTTACCCGACAAACCCTCGATCGTCGTGCTGCCATTCGACAACATGTCTTCGGAGGCCGGGCAAGACTATCTCGCGGATGGAATCGTCGAGGCTATTACTGCGGCGCTTTCATGCATCCGCTCTTTCTTCGTGATCGCACGTAGCTCGGCGTTCACCTACAAAGGTCGTGCTACGAATGCGCGCGACATCGGCAAAGAGTTAGGGGTTGCCTATTTGCTAGAAGGCAGCGTGCAGAAGGCGGGCAACCGTCTCCGAATTATCGTCCAGCTAATCGAGACCGACGGAGGTGCGCACGTCTGGAGTTCGCGCTTTGACGGGGCAATCGAGGATTTCTTTGATCTCGAGGATCGAATAACGGAGCAGGTGGCGGGCGCTTTACAACCTTCCATCCGCATTGCCGAAATCGAGCGATCACGACGTAAACGGCCGCAAGACCTGGGTGCTTATGACTTTACCATGAGGGCAATGCCCCATGTCTGGGCGCTGGAGAAGGACGAAAGCGTCAAGGCGCTCGAACTCCTCGAAAAGGCGCTGAAGATTGATCCGAAATACCCTTTGGCTCTGGCGCTTGCCGGCTGGTGCCACGCCCAACGTTCCGTCTACAATTGGGCGGATGATATCGCGGAAAGTCAGGCTTTGGCGCGATCGCTCGCGGAGCGAGCGGCGGTCCTGAGCGGCGACGATCCTCTTATCTTGGCGATCCTCGGCGCTGTCCATACCTTTGTACGCAACTACGGAACTGCTCGCGTGCTGCTTGAGCGGGCCGTCGCTCTTGATCCCAACTGTGCATGGGCTTGGAGTTGACTCGGATGGATCGACAATTATTCGGATCAGCCCACAAATGCGATCGAGAAGTTCGAGCGCGCGCTGCGTCTCAGCCCGATCGACCCGATGAACTTCAACAACTATGCCGGTATCGGCTCCGCGCACGAAATCTCCCAAGACTACGATAAGGCCGCAGCGTTATATCTGCGGGCGCTGGAGGAACGGCCCAATGCACGCTGGATATATCGAAATCTGGCATCGACCTTGTCGGGAGCCGGCCGGACCGAAGAGGCTAAGGAAGCATTTACGGAGATGCTACTCAGTTACCCGAATCTGACGGTTTCGAAATTCAAACAAGCAATGGTGTTTTCAAACGTCGCTCTCGACCGCATGGCAGAAAATCTCCGAAAGCTGGGCTTGCCGGATTGACCCGGCATTCTCCTTTGGCGTCATGGCTCCTGCCTTCGATCTCGCGCTGGGAAATCGAATAATGTGCGTTTCCGCGCGCCGCATGTCCGAGTCTGGCACTTTTGAGACACGGCCCAGCGATGCCGCCGACGTCTGTTCATAGGGGAATACCGGAAGTGACCGGCGCGCCATCGAACCGACGCTTTTGACCCAAGGCGGACATTCTCGTGTGATGCGCCTTAGGTTCTGGGGTCCGGCCACATGAAATCGCTGGCGCGTCCGGATGGAAATACAATGAGCGCGAGAATTCTCGCGGTGACCTTGATGGCAAACGACAGGATATTTTGATCGAAATAGTGCCGGGGCTTCGCCGGATGGCTGCGCTTGCCAATGTCAATAACAGCACCTTACCCTTTAGCAGCCTCGGCAGATTATGAGCTTGGTCTTCAGTTTCTCAACTTCCGCGTCGTCCGCCGAGCGACCCTCGGTAGTATCGGGCTCTTGCCTGACCTTGGACTGTTTTGCTGGGCGAGGCCTGATGGGCAGCGGCTGACCTGTCTCCTCGTCGTCGTCGATAACTACGATAAGGCCATCGGGACCGGGCTCCCGCGACGGAGACCGCTTGCCGATGCCCGGCGTGGGCAAAATGTCGTCGATGGCCGGTGCCCGCGCGTCTTCCGCATTCGCAGGCGGTGGCGAGTTCTTGGCGGCTGTCAATCGTGCCGAACCTTTGGCGGTCGCTGTTCGCGCTGGAACGTCGTCGGTCGCCACTGGAGGAGAAACGTTTTTGGTGGCCGTTGGCGACGAACCTTTGGCGGTTGCTGTTTGCGCCGGAACGTCGTCGGTCGCCACTGGAGGAGAAACGTTTTTGGTGGCCGTTGGCGGCGAACCTTTGGCGGTCGCTGTTCGCGCCGGAACGTCGTCGGTCGCCACTGGAGGAGAAACGTTTTTGGTGGCCCTTGGCGACGAACCTTTGGCGGTTGCTGTTTGCGCCGGAACGTCGTCGGTCGCCACTGGCGGAGAAACGTTTTTGGTGGCCGTTGGCGGCGAACCTTTGGCGGTCGCTGTTTGCGCCGGAACGTCGTCGGTCGCCACTGGAGGAGAAACGTTTTTGGTGGCCCTTGGCGGCGAACCTTTGGCGGTCGCTGTTTGCGCCGGAACGTCGTCGGTCGCCACTGGCGGAGAAACGTTTTTGGTGGCCCTTGGCGGCGAACCTTTGGCGGTTGCTGTTTGCGCCGGAACGTCGTCGGTCGCCACTGGCGGAGAAACGTTTTTGGTGGCCGTTGGCGGCGAACCTTTGGCGGTCGCTGTTTGCGCCGGAACGTCGTCGGTCGCCACTGGCGGAGAAACGTTTTTGGTGGCCGTTGGCGGCGAACCTTTGGCGGTCGCTGTTTGCGCCGGAACGTCGTCGGTCGCCACTGGCGGAGAAACGTTTTTGGTGGCCGTTGGCGGCGAACCTTTGGCGGTCACCGATGGTGGCGTAGCAAGGACGACGGGCGGCGGATACATCGGGACTTCTGGCGCCATTGGCGGCGAATTTTTCGGCGGCCTGCTGCACCACCAATTGAGACCGCTCCAGTGACACCCAGCCGCAGGTGGCGAACCCGGTGGGGCAACCGAGCTTTGACATCGAGCGCCGCCATGCAGCCAAAAACTGACAAACAAGAAACAAACGGCAAATAATGCAGCGCTTTTCAATCGCATTCTGCAATCCGCTTCGCTGTTGAAATCACTGACCTCTTAGCTGCGCGCAATCTTGACTTACTACTCACAGATCAAAGGTGACCAAAATAGGGAGAATGCGCTGGAGACGATGCGGGTTAGCCTGGCATCCTGAACTTTAACGGCTGACCAGCCGAGGCTCAATTACTTTGCTCGCTTCCAAATCACGGTCCCCGGCATTATTGCTGCGAGCGGACAGGCTGATCGAATAGCGCCAGTCCAACTTCCGCTCCTGGGCACCTTTGAAACATGACGACTGGTGCCGCCGATGTCTGTTCATGGGGGGAAGACCGGACGTAATCGGTGCATCGTCAAATCGACGCGTTTGACCCGCTCGGACATCGGCCTTTTTGGCAACCTATTAAGTCAACAACTCTGACTTATGGTTCGCCTGTCGCGGATGATGTAGCTTCACCCGTGGGACCTCGCGTTCGCTAATGCCGAATTCGCTTAAGCGGCTGGGCCGCTCGACATGGAACCGCGCATGACCCTTGATCCGATTCACCAGTTCAAAATCGAGAACCTATTCAAGATCGGCCAGATCGGTAATCAGGCCATCCACTTCACCAATTCGTCCGTCTATATGTTGGTCTCGGTCGCAGTAATTTGCTTGCTGATGGTGGTTGGCGTTGCAGGCCGGGAATTGGTTCCGGGGCGTTTCCAGTCGATGGCCGAAGTGAGCTACGAGTTCGTGGCCACTATGGTCCGCTCCAACGCTGGGCCGGAAGGGATGAAGTTCTTCCCGCTAGTGTTCTCACTGTTCATGTTCATCTTGGTCTCAAACGTAATCGGCATCGTTCCCTACACCTTCACGGTCTCGAGCCACATCATCGTTACTGCCACATTGGCGCTGCTCGTGTTCTTCACGGTGCTGATCTACGGTTTCTACAGGAACGGCTTGAAATTCTTTAGGATCTTCGTGCCCTCGGGCATTCCGATCTACATCCTGCCACTTGTCGTCGCGATCGAAATCATCTCCTTCCTAACGCGGCCGCTCTCACACAGCGTGCGTCTGTTTGCCAACATGTTGGCCGGCCACATCACGCTCAAGGTATTCGCCGGATTCGTTGTGCTGCTCGGCACCTCGCTTGGTGCGATCGGTTGGATCGGCGGCATATTACCGCTCGCGTTGACGGTTGCGTTGACCGCGCTCGAACTTCTGGTCGCGTTCCTGCAGGCTTACGTGTTTGCCATCCTTACCTGCATCTATCTCAACGACGCTATTCATCCGGGACACTGACGCCCGGGGAATTTCTACCCCCACACCTCAGGACGTGTGCCGATAAGTCCGGAAATGGCACAAATGCGAAGTGCCGACTGCGTTGAGCAATGTCCGCTTTCAGGGGTATTCGCAAGACATTTGCTCACGCTGAAATCTTCTCAGTTTGACCCATCTCCGACTCCGATCGCGTTTCAACGCGGCGCAAACCCGAGGGATCACGGCCCCAACGGCGTTCTATAACGGCCGAAATGTGGCGCTTGCCGTGCCCACTCGCCTATTTCTTTCCTCTTCTCCGCCCAGCTTAGAGCGCGTTTCGCATCCACGATCGCCGCAATGAAAAGTCAGCGCGCCCTTAGTGTTGCAGAGAGGTCCGTTGCGTCCCGTGAAGCAAGCGTTGCGTACCGAATTGTCCTTTCAGCGCAAGCTGCACCGCATGCTTGTTGCTGCCGCCATCGTTGGCCCCGTGGCGTTGGCGCCCGAAATGAGTGCGGCCGAAGGTTTGCTTGATTTCTTTTTCGGTGGCGGCCAGAAGCTACAACAACAGACCGACAATAATCCGCAGTCACCGCCGCGGCCGGTCGTCGTAAGCGCGGGACCTGCGTTCTGCGTGCGCAGTTGCGACGGCAAATATTTTCCGCTGATGCGCGGCGCGGCCTCGCCGGCGCAGATGTGCCAGGCCTTCTGTCCGGCAAGCCCGACCAAAGTTTTCTTCGGCTCCAGCATCGACAGAGCCTATGCCGCAACCGGCGAGCGCTACGCCGATAGCGAAAACGCCTTTGCCTATCGGAAGGCGCTGCGCGCCGACTGCACCTGCAACGGCCACGATCCCGCCGGTCTTGCATCAGTCGATCTCGCGATGGACGGCTCGTTGCGCTCGGGCGACGCGCTCGCTACCGCTGACGGGCTCGTCATCTATTCCGGCATACGGGTCGGCAACGACCAGAACCCGGATTTCACGCCGGTAGCGTCTTCTCCGGGCCGGACGCCGTAGGCGCGCCCAGTTGAACGATATGACGGTCGCGCCGGCGCGAGCCGACAAGGCGGCAAACAAGGCGTCAACTTCCGAGGTGACCCGCACGCCGCTTCCGGCGGCGACCATCACGCCGAAGCCGATACTCGCGCGAGACAAGCGCGTAGGCGCGGATTGATGCTGCAATCATTGGCCGATCACATCTTGCAGTGCTTCTTCCGTTGTTGGCACATTTCAGACATGTCGCAATGTCCAGCTTAAGTCCGTTACGCGCCTTAAAGCGGACGTGCGCCAACGCCTCTCTTATGGGTTCACGCCCTGGCGTGGCTCCCAGCTGATTTACTCATTGATTTAAGCGATGCTTGGTGCCAGACGGAGCCTGATCGTCCCGCCAAAGCAAAAACCCCTTTTTTTGCATGATCGCGATGCCATAATCGGCCCGGTGTCCGGTGGACATTTGCCGGGCCCGACGGCATCCTCGCCGCAGACAGTCCAGAAACAGCGAAAGCGCGCGCGGGTCAAACGCGGCGGGGAAACATCGGGGGCCAAGCATGATCAGGACGCGATTTACCGAACTTGTGGGTGTCGAGCACCCGATCGTACAGGGCGGAATGCAATGGGTCGGACGCGCCGAATTGGTTGCGGCGGTCGCCAATGCCGGCGCGCTCGGCTTCATCACCGCGCTGACGCAGCCGACGCCGGAGGATCTGACCAGGGAAATCGCGCGCTGCCGTGACCTCACCGACAAGCCGTTCGGCGTCAACCTGACCATCTTGCCGTCGATCAAGCCGCCGCCCTATGCGGAATATCGCCAGGCCATTGTCGAAAGCGGCATCAGGATCGTCGAAACCGCCGGCAACAAGCCGCAGGAGCATGTCACCGAATTCAAGAAGCACGGCGTGGTGATCGTGCACAAATGCACCAGCGTCCGACACGCGCTGTCGGCCGAGCGCATGGGGGTCGACGCGATCTCGATCGACGGTTTTGAGTGCGCCGGCCATCCCGGCGAGGACGATACGCCGGGGCTGATCCTGATCCCGGTCGCAGCCGACAAAGTGAAAATTCCGATGATCGCATCGGGCGGCTTCGGCGACGGCCGCGGCCTCGTTGCCGCGCTGGCGCTGGGCGCCGAGGGCATCAACATGGGCACGCGTTTCATGTGCACCAAGGAAAGCCCGATCCACCAGTTGATCAAGGAAAAGATCGTCGCCAATGACGAGCGCGAGACCGAACTGATTTTCCGCACCATGCGCAACACCTCGCGCGTCGCCAAAAACGCGATCTCCACCAAGGTCGTCGCGATGGAGAAGGAAGGGGCCAAATTCGAGGATGTGCGCGAGCTTGTCGCCGGCGCACGCGGCAAGATGGTCTACGCCACGGGCGATGCCGACGAAGGCATCTGGTCGGCCGGACAGGTGCAGGGATTGATCCACGACATCCCGAGCTGTGCGGAACTCGTGTCGCGCATCATGCGTGACGCGGAGGCCATTATGCGCGGCCGGTTCGAAGCGATGATGTCCGGCTCCCGCCGCGAGGCTGCCGAATAGGCTTCGCGTCATCATTTAACCGGGAACAACGCCATGAAAGCCTATGTCTACGGCGCCAGTGGCGCTGAAATCGCCGATGTCGCCAAGCCCGCGCCTAAGGCTGCCCAGGTGCTGGTTCGGGTCCGCGCCTGCGGCCTCAACCGCGCCGACCTCGGCATGACCAAGGGCCAGGCCCATGGCAGCGCCGGCGGCGCCGGTACTGTGCTGGGAATGGAATGGGCCGGCGAAGTCGCCGAGCTTGGCCCCGACGCGAAAGGCGTTCACGTCGGCGACAAGGTCATGGGCTCGGGCGGAGCGGCGTTCGCGGAATATACGCTGGCCGATCACGGCCGGCTGTTCCGCACGCCGTCCAACATGAATTTCGCCGATGCGGCCACCCTGCCCGTCGCCCTCACCACCATGCACAATGCGGTCGTCACCAACGGCGCGTTGCAGCCCGGCCAGTCCGTCCTGATTCAAGGCGCAAGCTCCGGCGTCGGGCTGATGGCAATGCAAATTGCAAAACTCAAGGGCGCCAGCCTCGTGATCGGTTCCTCGACCGACGCAGCGCGGCGCGGCCGGTTGAAGGAATTCGGCGCTGATCTGGCGGTGGATTCCAGCGATCCCGGCTGGGTCGATCAGGTGCTGAAGGCGACCGGTGGCGAAGGCGTCGACCTGATCGTCGATCAGGTCTCAGGCCCGGTCGCGAGCCAGAATCTTAAAGTCACCAAGATCAAGGGCCGCATCGTCAATGTCGGCCGGCTCGGCGGCACCCACGCCGATTTCAACTTCGACCTGCATGCCGCGCGCCGGATCCACTATATCGGCGTCACGTTTCGTACGCGCTCGATCGAGGAAATCCGCGACATCTTCAGCGAGGTCCAGAAAGATATCTGGCCGGCGGTGGAATCGCGAAAGCTGCAATTGCCGATCGACAAGGTGTTTGCGTTCGACGATATCGGCAAGGCATTCGCGCACATGGAGGCCAACAAGCATCTCGGCAAGATCGTGGTGACGTTGTAGGGGATTGCAAGGATGATGCTGAAGGGCATCCTCGACGGCGGGCGTTATTTCGAGGGACCACGCTGGCATCGGGACCGGATCTGGTTTGTCGATTGCATGGATCGGACCCTGCTGAGCCTCGGCGCCTCCGGCGAATGCGAGCAGCATGCGAAGTTCGACAACGATACGCCCTGCGGGCTCGGCATCCTGCCGGATGGCAAGCTCATCGTGCTGACGATGTTCCGCAAGCATCTGATGGCTTACGCCGACGGCCGGCTATCGCTCTATGCCGACTTGTCAGGAATAGCGACAGGCACGATCGACGACATGATCGTCGACGGCCTGGGCCGCGCCTATGTCGGCGATCTCGGCTTCGATCTGCCGCCGCCGCCCGATCGCGGCGCTGTCGGCCGCATCATCCTGGTGACGCCGGAAGGCGAGGCCCGAATCGTCGCTGACGGACTGCGATTTCCCAACGGCATCGCGGTCTCGTCCGACAACCGCCGGCTGGTCGTGGCCGAGATGGATGGCGCGTGCCTCGCTGACTACGACATTGCGGCCGACGGCAGCCTGCATTTTCGCCGCCGGTTCGGAAGCATGAAATCTCCAGACGGCATTTGCCTCGATCGCGAGGGGGCGGTGTGGGTCGCCTCCTTCGATGAGGACGCCTTCATTCGGCTGGATCGCGACGGCCGCGAGCTTCAGCGTATCAAAGTGCCCGGCCGCCGCGCCTTGGCTTGCGTTCTCGGCGGATCAGAGCGGCGGACGCTGTTCTGCCTGAGTGCCGCGACGTCATACGAAGAGCTGCGGCAACGCAAATCAGCTTCCCGCATCGATGTGGTCGACGTTGAAATTCCCGGCGATGGCAATCCCTGAGCAGAAATTCTGGCTTGATGAGCTTGATCCGTACATGCAACGGAAGCGCGCACCCTCTCCCCTTGTGGGAGAGGGTTGGGGTGAGGGGTTACGGCCTAACGATAGATCATAACCCCTCACCCGGATCGCATCTAGCGATGCGATCCGACCTCTCCCGCAAGGGGAGAGGTGAAGTGAGCCCGTTGGCAGACCTATTCAATCAATAGCAATCTAGCTCCAGTTGGAACAGCCTCGCGATCACAGCCGCTCGATCCCGCACCACTCGGCCAGGAACAGCGCCATGGTTTTCGTCACCGCACGAACCGAATCAAGATCGACCCGCTCATCGAACCCGTGCGGTCGTTCACAGATCGGACCGTAAACCAGGCCCGGCGTATGGCGATAAAGCCCGTAGAAACGCGCATCGGTCGCTGCCGACGTAATCTCTTCCCGCAATTCCTCGTTGAATACGGCCTTGTGGCTGCTGGCGAGCACGGCTTCGGGAATCGCGGCATTTTCCAGCACATAGCCTTCAGCCATGTGCCCGTGATACTCGATGCGCGGTGGATGGTTGGACAGGAATGGATCGTGCAGCGAAGCCTCGTGCACGCGCGCCTCGATCTCGGCCTGAATATCCTTCAATTTGACACCGGGCAGGATACCGACCCGGATGTTGAGAACGGCCTTGGCGGGCACGCTTGACGTCCACTCGCCGCCCGAAATCTCGCCCAGATTGACGCGGATCGGGTGCGGATGATCCTTGTAGAGCGGATGATCCACCTTGCGCGCGTTCCACTCGTCTTCGAGCTGCTTGATAGGCGGCCAAAGGCCCAGCGCTTTCTCGATCGCGTTGACACCGGTATTGCTGAATCCGGCCGATGCATGCTGCGGATCGCCCTCCACATGGACGCGAAACCAGATGAGGCCGACTTCCGCCCGCATCAGCTTTGGCTGCAACGGTTCCGGCACGAAAGCGCAGTCGGCGTTGTAGCCGCGTTGCAGGCAGGCAAGCGTACCGTTGCCGGTGCATTCCTCTTCGACGACGGACTGAAAATGGATCGGTGCGGTGGGCGTGAAGCCGGCGGCGCGAACCGCGTCGAAGGCGAACAGCGTTCCCGCAAGTCCGGATTTCATATCGCCGGCGCCGCGACCGTACATCCACTTTCCGTCGATGCGCGGCTCGAAGGGCGGCGTCGTCCAGCGATCCCAGTCCCCTGTAGGCACAACATCGATATGACCGTTGAAGATCAGCGAACGCCCATGGCGATGCGCCGGACGATACGTTCCAACCACATTGTAGGCATTTTCATAAGTCGCATCGACAACCGGCGCGAAGCCCGGCAGATCCTTGATGTCGTCGACCTTGACCTTCCAGTGATCCACCGACAGTCCGCGCCTGGCCATGGCATCGGCCATCAGATCCTGAACAGTATGTTCCTGCCCGCGCACCGACGGGCAACGCACCATATCCTGCGTGAACCGGATCTGGGCCTCGAAGCCCGCGTCCACGGCGGCGATGATCGCCGCGGCGATGTCTTTATCCAACATGATCGTTCCTTGGTTTGAACAGACGGAGTTTAATCGGCATGCCCGTTTCGTGCATTACAGATCATTTTTTTAGTCGGAACAATTCGCAACAAATTCGCTCCTGCGAGTGAGTAGCGATAGCGCCTCCGGCCACGTCTTTTATGTTGCATGACGGGCTGCTAAACCGCGCCCATGAGTCATCCCGAACACACCGTCAAATCCCGCGTCGCGGCGATTTCGATTCTGGCCAGCGCCGTCATGGCCGCGGCCAAATTCGTGGTCGGCATTGCCATCGGCAGTCTCGCATTGATCTCCGAGGCGCTGCACTCTTCCGTCGACCTGGTCGCGACCGTCGTCACCTGGCTGGTGGTGCGGGTTTCCGGCAAGCCCGCGGACAAGGAACATCATTACGGCCACGGCAAGCTCGAAAGCCTCTCCGCGCTCGGCGTGATCGCGATGCTCTATGTGCTGGCGGGCGGCATTCTCGTCGAATCCTGGAGCCGCCTGCGCGAAGGCGCCGTCGCCGCCGACATTGTCGGCGATCCCGTTCATCGTGCTGCTGATCGACATCGGCGTGAATTTCTGGCGGGCCCGGGCACTCCATCGCACCGCGCGCGACACCAAGAGCCAGGCGCTGGCCGCCGATGCGCTGCATTTTGCTTCCGACGTGCTGGGCTCGCTCGCCGTCATCGCCGGACTGGCGCTGTCGGGATTGGGCTACGCCTGGGGTGACGCCGCCGCCGCCATCGGCGTCGCGGTGGTGATCTCGCTATTGGGCCTGCGGCTGGCGCGCTCCACCGTGGAAACCCTGCTCGATCGCGCGCCGGAAGGCGTTTCGGAAAAAGCCGCCGCCGCGATCAAGGCCGTGCCCGGCGTCGTCGGTGTCGAGCGCTTGAGGGTGCGGATGGTCGGGCCGACCCACTTCATCGACGCCATCGTCCAGGTGCCGCGCACGTTTCCGATCGACCGCGTCGATGAGATCAAGCGAAAGGCCCAAGCTGCCGTCACCAGGGCGCTCGACGATGCCGACCTGACCTTCACCGCGGTGCCGGTGGCGCGCGACAATGAGAGCGTGCGGGAACGCATCATGGTGATCGCCCGCAACTCAGGTCTCGCCGTCCACCATGTCACCGTGCACGATCTCGGCGGCAAGCTGACCGTCGGCATCGACCTTGAGGTCGACGGCGGGATGGAACTGACGGCCGCCCACGACATCGCCCAGGATCTCGAGCGGAACATTCGCGACGAATTCGGCGAGGACGTCGAAGTCGATACCCATATCGAGCCGCTGGAACCGGAATTGCCGCATGGGGTCGATGCCGCGCCCGACCGCGTCGAGACCATCAGGACCGCGCTGACGCGCTTTGCCGCCGACAGCGCCATCCACGACATCCACAGCGTTCGGGTGCGCGACACGGACGCCGGTGAAATCGTCAATTTCCATTGCCACGCGGCCCCCTCGATGAGCGTGATCGAGGTTCACGAGAACGTCGACGAGATTGAGCGCGCGTTGCGCCGCGCCTTCCCTGCCGTGAAGCGCGTGATCAGCCACGCCGAGCCGCCCGACGCGCAGTAAAATCCAGCAAACGCGGGCCGCGTTCTTGTTTCGGACTCACCGCGACGGTGTGTCGCGCGCGTAATTCGGCGTTGGACAAGATTTATTTTCATTAACGAATCGTTGACTCTCGACAGGCCGCGAAAACTGGATTCAAATCGCTGTGATTCGGAAGTGGCCGGGGGCTCTGCCGAATTGGGTGCAGAAGATTTTGCAATAAGTTTTCCATGGGGGCTAAAGGCATGGCGCGCGCACACGCGGCGAGCGCGTGCGTCCAATCCGATTCGATCAAGGGATTGGCGCAGTCGATCGCGAAACCGGCCTATCATCGGCTCTTGATCGCGGAGCCCGCGCTTCGCCGCGCCGTGCCTACCCTGATCATCGCCTTCCTGGTCACCATCTGCCTTGGCGCATTCGTCCAGGTGGTCGATCAGAGCCGGCAAAAACGCGCCTCGGTCAAGCGGGACCTGACGGCGGTCGCCGACCTGCTCGCCGAGCGTATCGACCATTTCGCCGCGGTCCGGCAGGATCGCGCCGCCACCATCGGCCGCCTGCAACCCATGCTGCCCGATCTCATTCCGGCATGGGGTCTCGCCGCCGGCCGGCATGTCATCGTCACCGGCGCCGACCAGCGCGTGCTTGCCCGGGTTCCGATCGATGCCGTGCTCGGCGACACCAACCGCCTCCTCGACGTCATCAGCGCGGCGCTGCCGTTCACCGCGCTCGGAGCGCAAACCGCCGTTACCGACATCACCCTGCCCAACGGCAATGGCGCGCTGGCCATTGCGCGCGTCATCCGATCGCTGCCCGGCCAGGTCATCGTCATCCAGGAGGCGGTCGATTCGCTGTGGCGGTCGGACGCGGCATTGTCGGTGACGCTGTCCGCCACCACCGGCTTTGTCGTGCTGATCCTGGGCTTCGCATTTCACTGGCAATCGACCCGCGCCCGCGAGGGCGATCTCATCAATGATGCGGTGCGCGGGCGGATCGATACCGCGCTCAATCGCGGCCGCTGCGGATTGTGGGACTGGGACCTGTCGCGCGGCCGAATCTTCTGGTCGCAATCGATGTTCACCATGCTGGGCCTCGACACCCGCAGCGACCTCCTGACATTCGGCGAAGTCAACGCGCTGGTGAAATCCGACGACATCGATCTGTTCGCGGTCGCCGATCAGCTGATCTCCTCGAAAATCAAGCATATCGACCAGACCTTCCGCATGCAGCACGCCGACGGTCACTGGATCTGGCTGCGGGTCCGCTGCGAGCTCAGCCAGGCCGCCAGCGACACCGGCCTGCATCTGATCGGCATCGCCGTCGACATCACCGAGCACAAGAGCCTCGCCGAGAAAACCGTCGAGGCCGACCTGCGGCTGCGCGACGCCATCGAGACCATTCCGGAAGCCTTCGTGTTGTGGGACGCGGAAGATCGCCTGGTGCTGTGCAATTCGCACTTCCAGCGCCTGCACAAGCTGCCGGATTCGGCGGTGACGCCGGGCACCTCCTATGAAACCGTGATCGAAGTCGGCAGCATGCCGGAGGTTCGCACCCGGATGCACGAAAGTGCGGCCCGCGCGCCCGGTGCGCGCACCTTCGAGGCCCAGCTCGACGACGGCAACTGGCTGCATATCAGCGAACGGCGCACCAAGGACGGCGGCTACGTCTCGGTCGGAACCGACATCACCCGCATCAAGGAGCACGAGCAGAAACTGGTCGACAACGACCTTCGGCTGCGCGCCACGGTGATCGACCTGAAACGTTCGCAGGCGGCCCTCGAGCGGCAGGCCATCGAGCTTGCCGACCTCGCCGAAAAATATTCCGAAGAGAAAAACCGCGCCGAGGAAGCCAACCAGGCCAAATCCAAATTCCTCGCCAATATGAGCCACGAGCTGCGCACGCCGCTCAATGCCATCATCGGGTTCTCCGAGATCATGGGAAGCGGGTTGTTCGGCACGCTGGGGTCGGAGAAATACCAGGAATACTGCCACGACATCCTCACCAGCGGCCATTATCTGCTCGAAGTCATCAACGACATCCTGGACATGTCGAAGATCGAAGCCGGCCGCATGAAGCTCGACATGGAGAAGCTCGATCTGTCGAAGACGCTGGCGGAATTGCTGCGCGTGATTTCCGGGCGCGCCGACGACAAGCGGCTGGTGCTCGATGCGGATATCGAAAACGCCATTTCGGTGGTGGCGGACCGCCGCGCGATCAAGCAGATCATCGTCAACCTGCTGTCGAACGCCGTCAAATTCACCCCCGATGGCGGTAAGGTGGTGGTCCGCAGCCGCTTGCTCAGCGATTCCATCGTTCTAACCATTGCCGACAGCGGCATCGGGATCGCGCCGCAATCGCTGCTGCGGCTCGGCAGGCCGTTCGAGCAGGTCGAGAGCCAGCTCACCAAGACCTATCACGGCTCGGGATTGGGACTGGCGATCGCAAGGTCGCTCACCAATCTGCATGGCGGATCGATGCGGCTGCGCTCGAGGCTCGGCACCGGCACCGTGGTCTGCGTGTCCCTGCCGCGCGACGCACGCCTGGCCGGCGACAGCATGGAAGCGAACAGCTCGACGGCCGCCTGAAGCGTTTTCCGCTTCGCTGGAAGTCCGCCTCCGCAATTCATACCCTGCTCGGGCAGCTGCTCAACCGCGCGCTGTACGCTTTGAGTCCTTTTTCTGCTATGGGCCAAGCAAGCTAACGCCCAAGCGACGAAAAGGAATGCGCCATGACGTTCGATCTTGTTGTTCGAAACGCAAGGATTGCCGGTAGCGAGGATCGTACGGTCGATATCGGCATTCACGGCGGTCGTTTCGCAGCCATTGAGGCGAGGCTTCCTGAAACAGGCGCACCGGCACAGGATTTGGCCGGCCGCCTCGTCACGCCGGGGCTAGTGGAGACGCACATTCATCTCGACAAGTCCTGCCTGCTTGGCCGATGCAATTGCGAACTAGGCACGCTCGACGAAGCCATTGCCGAGGTGGCCTCCGCCAAAAAGACGTTCACCGAACAAGACGTCTACGCGCGGGCGCGCAACACATTGGAGAAATCGCTGAAGCACGGAACCACCCGGATGCGAACGCATGTGGAAGTGGACCCGCGCGTCGGACTGACCAGCTTTCGCGCGCTGCAGCAGCTGAAGAAGGACTACGCCTGGGCCATCGACCTCGAATTATGCGTGTTTCCGCAGGAAGGCCTGCTCGACGATCCCGGTTGCGAGGACGTCATGATCGAGGCGCTGGAGAGCGGCGCCGACGTGGTGGGAGGCGCCCCCTACATGGACAAGGACTTGCATGGACAGATCGGCCGCATCTTCGATCTCGCCCGTCGCTTCGGCGTCGATATCGATTTTCATCTTGATTTTGGCCTCGACCCGGCTCACCTCGACCTCAACGAGGTTTGCCGGCTTGCCGATCACAACAAATGGGGCGGCCGTGTCGCGATCGGCCATGTCACGAAACTCTCCGCGCTTGCGCCTGACCAGTTGGAAGGCGCCGCGCGGCGACTGGCCGGCACGGGGGTTGCCGTAACCGTGCTGCCCGCAACGGATCTTTTCCTGACCGGACGCGATTTCGACCGCAACGTTCCCTGTGGCGTCTCGCCCGCCCATCGCCTGATGGCTTACGGCGTCAATTGCTCGATCTCGACCAATAACGTGCTCAATCCGTTTACGCCTTTCGGCGATTGTTCATTGGTGCGAATGGCCAACCTTTACGCGAACATCACGCAGGTCGGAGCATCGCGCGACCTCAAATCCTGCTTTGAGATGATCAGTTCATCGTCGGCCAAACTCCTCAACCACAGCGATTACGGCATCGCGGTCGGGCTTCCGGCCGACCTGGTGGCGCTTGATTGTACCAGCGCCATGGAGGCGGTGTGCGAACTGGCGCAGCCTCTGTTTGGCCTGAAGAAAGGCCGGCGCACCTTCGACAGACCCGAGGCCGTGCTGCACCGTCCAGCCTGAAACAAGCCGATGGCGCGCCGCAAACGCCGCTCAGGGCTCCAGCGTCGGCGCGACTTCGCGCACGATTTGCGTGAGCGCCGCGATCAGCGGCGTCAGCGGGTCGCGCTGTGGAACCACCAGCCCGACGCTGTAGGTCACAACGGGATCGACGATCGGAATCGTCCGCACCGCGTCCGACAGGCCGAGCGTCCGCGCCAGCCTTGCCGGCATCACGCTGGCCCAGCGTCCCGTCCGCACATGGGTGTAGAGCACGATGATCGAATTCGAGGTCAGCGTCGGCGTCGCCTCGGCGCCGACTGATTTGAGCGCGCGGTCGATGATGCGGCGGTTCTGCATGTCCGGCGTCAACAGGCACAGCGGCACCTGCCCGACTTCCTTCCAGGTGACTTGTTCGCGGTCGCCGAACATGCTGTCCGGCGAGGTCAGCAAGACATAGTTTTCGTTGTAGAGCGGGATCGAGCGGACTTTGCCGAGCGGTTCGTTTTCCAGATACGTCAGGCCGGCATCGACCTCGAGGTTTTCAAGTAGCCCAAGCACCGCGATCGAGGTGCAGGACACGATGCGGAAACGCACGTTCGGATGCCGGGCCCTGAAAGGCGTGGTCAGCGACGCCACCATGCCGAGCGCAGTCGGGATCGCGGCAATTCCGATTTCTCCGGAAAGGCCGTCCTTCAGGGTGTTGATCTCCTGCCGCATCGCACGGGCATCGCCGACGATGCGGCGCGCCCAGTCGAGCGTCCGCTCGCCCTCGGGCGTGAAGCCCTGGAACCGCGAGCCGCGCTGCACCAGCATGACGCCGAGGATTTCCTCGAGCTGCTTCAGGCTGGTCGACATCGTCGGCTGGGTCACGCCGCAGGCCTCGGCGGCACGTCCAAAATGACGTTCCTTGGCCAGCGCCAGCAGCAGTTCAAGTTTGTCGATCAAAAAGCAGCCTCTCGGTTTACGCTTCGGCAACGAATACCACGGTCCCTGCCGGCGACAGGTAAAAAGCCGCCTCAAAAACCGACTTCATGGCTCAAACTTAAGCATGGGCATTCGGTTTTCAAATCACCTGATCTTATATTCTTATTGATCGGCTTTCCGTATTGCAGCATGAGACAGCTTTATTGATATCTGGATCGATTCCAGTTCTCATGTGTTGGTAATAAGCCTCTGATAGAGAAGGCGTATGATGCAAGCTTACGAACCATGGGATGCCGCTCGCGGCGCCGAAATCATCGCCGAACACGCTGACCTCGAAGGTGCGACGCTGGTCATCTTGCACGCACTGCAAGAAGCCTTCGGCTATGTGCCGGAGCCCGCTATTCCCATGATCGCCTCGGCGCTGAATTTGTCGCGCGCCGAGGTCCATGGCGTGTTCACCTTCTATCATGATTTCCGGCACCAGCCCGCCGGCCGCCACGTGCTGAAACTGTGCCGCGCCGAAGCCTGCCAGGCCGCCGGCGGCGACGCTCTGGCGGCGCGCGCGGAGGCCAAGCTCGGCATCGCGATCGGAAACACCACGGCCGATGAGCGGGTCACGCTCGAACCGATCTACTGCCTTGGTCTATGCGCCACGGCGCCCTCGGCGATGCTGGATGGCCGCCTGATCGGACGGCTGGATGAAGCGCGCATCGACGCGCTGGTCGCGGAGGCGCAGCGATGAAGCTTCGTATTTTCGTTTCATGCGATGCGGGCGCCGTTGCGGTCGGAGCCGATGAAGTCGCTCTGGTACTCGCGCTGGCGGCTGGCAAGCGCGGCATCGACGTCGAGATCGTCAGGACCGGCTCGCGCGGGCTGTATTGGCTGGAGCCGATGATCGAGGTCGCAACCCCGAAAGGGCGTGTCGCGTTCGGCCCGGTGACCGAGTTTAACGCCAATTCCGTGCTCGAAGCCATGATATCCGACGGTGCGCATCCGCTGCGGCTCGGCATCACCGATGAGATTCCCTGGCTGAAGCGGCAGACCCGCCTCACCTTCGCGCGCTGCGGCGTGATCGATCCGCGCTCGGTCGATGACTACCGCGCCCATGACGGCTACAAGGGCCTCGAGCGCGCGCTGACGCTGGGTTCGGACGCGATCCTCGCCGATGTCACGGCGTCCGGCCTGCGCGGCCGTGGCGGCGCGGGTTTCCCGACGGGCATCAAGTGGAAAACCGTGGCGCAAACCGGCGCCGACCAGAAATACATCGTCTGCAACGCCGACGAGGGCGACAGCGGCACGTTCGCCGACCGCATGATCATGGAGGGCGACCCCTTCGTGGTGATCGAGGGCATGACCATTGCGGGCATCGCGGTCGGCGCCACCAAGGGTTACATCTATATCCGCTCGGAATATCCGCACGCCATCGTGGCGATGAATGCCGCGATCGCCGCGGCCAAGCGCGCCGGTTATCTCGGCGCGCGCGTCGGCGGCTCCGCGCACCACTTCGATCTCGAGGTCCGGGTCGGCGCCGGCGCCTATGTCTGCGGCGAAGAGACCTCGCTCCTGGAAAGCCTCGAGGGCCGCCGCGGCATCGTCCGCGCCAAGCCGCCGCTGCCGGCGCATAAGGGCCTGTTCGGCAAGCCGACCGTGATCAACAACGTGCTGTCATTCGCAGCGATCCCCTTCATCCTCGCCGGCGGCGCCAAGGCCTATGCCGATTTCGGCATGGGCCGCTCGCGCGGCACGATGCCGATCCAGCTTGCCGGCAATATCAAGCACGGCGGATTGTTCGAAGTCGCCTTCGGCATCACGCTCGGCGAACTGGTCGACGACGTCGGCGGCGGCACCTTCACTGGACGCCCGGTGCGCGCGGTGCAGGTCGGCGGGCCGCTCGGCGCATATTTTCCGCGTGAATTGTTCGATACCCCGTTCGACTATGAGGCCTTCACCGCGCGCGACGGCCTGATCGGCCATGGCGGCATCGTGGTGTTCGACGACAGCGTCGACATGGCGAAGCAGGCGCGTTTCGCCATGGAATTCTGCGCCATCGAGTCCTGCGGCAAGTGCACGCCGTGCCGGATCGGCTCGACCCGCGGCGTCGAGACCATCGACAAGATCCGCGCCGGCGATCGGGTGCCGGAGAACATCGCGGTGGTCGAAGACCTCTGCAACACCATGAAATTCGGCTCGCTCTGCGCGCTGGGCGGCTTCACGCCCTATCCCGTGATGAGCGCGCTGAAACACTTCCGGGAAGATTTCGGCCCGGCGCCCACGCGCCTGCAGGCCGCCGAATAAAGGAGATCGCCATGTCGCTGATCCAGGAAACCGATTTCGGCACACCCCGCTCCAAATCCGAAACCATGATCACGCTGACCATCGATGGCCAGAGCGTCACGGTGCCCGAAGGCACCTCGATCATGCGCGCGGCGATGGAAGCCGGCACCCAGATCCCAAAACTCTGCGCCACCGACATGGTGGACGCGTTCGGGTCCTGCCGGATGTGCCTGATCGAGATCGAAGGCCGTGCCGGCACGCCGGCTTCCTGCACTACGCCGGCGATGCAGGGCCTCGTGGTCCATACCCAGACCGAGCGGCTGAAGAAGCTGCGCAAGGGCGTGATGGAGCTCTACATCTCCGACCATCCGCTGGACTGCCTGACCTGCGCGGCCAATGGCGACTGCGAATTGCAGGACATGGCCGGCGCGGTTGGCCTGCGCGACGTGCGTTACGGTTACGAGGGCGAGAACCATGTTTTCGCCAAGTCCAATGGCGCGGCCAATGCCGCCTGGATGCCGAAGGACGAATCCAATCCGTATTTCACCTACGATCCTTCGAAGTGCATCGTTTGCTCGCGCTGCGTGCGCGCCTGCGAGGAAGTGCAAGGCACCTTCGCGCTGACGATTTCCGGCCGCGGCTTCGACAGCCGGGTTTCGCCCGGCATGAGCGAGAGCTTCCTCGGCTCCGAATGCGTGTCCTGCGGCGCTTGCGTGCAGGCCTGCCCGACCGCGACGCTGACCGAAAAATCCGTGATCGAAATCGGCCAGCCCGAGCATTCGGCGGTGACCACCTGCGCCTATTGCGGCGTCGGCTGCACCTTCAAGGCGGAAATGCGCGGCGAGGAAGTGGTCCGTATGGTGCCGTACAAGGACGGCAAGGCCAATCGCGGCCATTCCTGCGTCAAGGGCCGTTTCGCCTGGGGCTATACCACCCACAAGGAGCGTATCCTCAATCCGATGATCCGCGAGAAGATCACCGACCCCTGGCGCGAAGTGTCGTGGGATGAGGCCTTCGACTATGCGGCTTCCGAATTCAAGCGTATCAAGGCCAAATATGGCCGCGATTCCATTGGCGGCATCACCTCGTCGCGCTGCACCAACGAAGAAACCTATCTGGTGCAGAAGCTGATCCGCGCCGGCTTCGGCAACAACAATGTCGATACCTGCGCCCGCGTCTGCCATTCGCCGACCGGCTACGGCCTCGCCACAACCTTCGGCACCTCGGCCGGCACCCAGGACTTCGATTCGGTCGAACACACCGACGTGGTGATGATCGTCGGCGCCAACCCGACCGATGCGCATCCGGTTTTCGCGTCACGCATGAAGAAGCGCCTGCGCGCCGGCGCCAAATTGATCGTGCTCGATCCGCGCCGCATCGACATCATCCGCTCCGCGCATGTCGAGGCGCAGCACCACCTGCCGCTGCTGCCCGGAACCAATGTCGCCGTATTGACCGCGATGGCGCACGTGATCGTCACCGAAGGCCTCGTCGACGAGGCCTTCGTGCGCGAACGTTGCGACTGGAGCGAATTCCAGGATTGGGCGCAATTCGTCTCGCTGCCGAAAAACAGTCCGGAAGCGAGCGCGATGGCGACCGGCGTCGATCCGAAGGAATTGCGCGCCGCGGCGCGGCTGTTCGCCACCGGCGGCAACGGCGCGATCTATTACGGGCTGGGCGTTACCGAACACAGCCAGGGCTCGACCACCGTCATCGCGATCGCCAATCTGGCGATGGCGACCGGCAATATCGGCCGTCCCGGCGTCGGCGTGAACCCGCTGCGCGGCCAGAACAACGTTCAGGGCTCCTGCGACATGGGCTCGTTCCCGCATGAATTGCCCGGTTACCGGCACATCGCGGGCGACGCGGTGCGCGAACAGTTCGAATCGATGTGGAACGTCAAGCTCAACCCGGAGCCGGGCTTGCGGATTCCCAACATGTTCGACGCCGCCGTCGAGGGCACCTTCATGGGGCTTTACGTGCAGGGCGAGGATATCCTGCAGTCCGATCCCAATACCAAGCATGTGGTGGCGGCGCTGTCGGCGATGGAATGCGTGATCGTGCACGATCTCTTCCTCAATGAGACCGCGAACTACGCCCATGTGTTCCTGCCGGGATCGACCTTCCTGGAAAAGGACGGCACCTTCACCAACGCCGAGCGCCGCATCCAGCGCGTCCGCAAGGTGATGACGCCGCGCAACGGCCTGGCCGACTGGGAAGTCACCATCCTGCTCGGCAAGGCGATGGGCTATGAGATGAAATACGATCATCCTTCCGAGATCATGGACGAGATCGCCGCCCTCACCCCGACCTTCGCCGGCGTCTCCTATGCCAAGCTCGACGAACTCGGATCGGTGCAGTGGCCGTGCAACGAGAAGGCGCCGGAAGGAACGCCTGTCATGCACATCAACGGTTTCGTGCGCGGCAAGGGCAAGTTCGTGATCACCGAATATATCGCTACCGACGAGCGCACCGGCCCGCGCTATCCGCTGCTGCTGACGACAGGGCGCATTCTCAGCCAGTACAATGTCGGCGCCCAGACCCGGCGCACCGACAATATCATCTGGCACGAGGAAGACCGGCTGGAGATGCATCCGCACGATGCCGAGCAGCGCGGCGTGCGCGACGGCGACTGGGTGCGGCTCGCCAGCCGCGCCGGCGAGACCACCTTGCGCGCGCTGATCACCGAGCGGGTGGCGCCGGGCGTCGTCTACACCACCTTCCACCATCCGGACACCCAGGCCAACGTCATCACGACCGAATATTCCGACTGGGCCACCAACTGTCCGGAGTACAAGGTCACGGCGGTGCAGATTTCGCCCTCGAACGGCCCGTCCGAATGGCAAAAGGCCTATGACGAGCAGGCCCGTCAGTCCCGGCGAATTGAAGCAACCATCGAAGCCGCGGAGTAGAAGTGCACGATCCGGTTCGCACCGTTCAACGCAAGGTCTGGCGCGACGGCAGCGCCAGCGAGAGCGCGCGTGTGATTCCGGAAGAAACCGCGCTGGCGCTGACCTACAATGGCGGCACCTACGCCGTGATGATGGGCACGCCGCAGGACCTCGAAAACTTCGCCATCGGGTTCAGCCTGAACGAAGGCATCATCCAGAGCCTTGATGATATTGACTCGCTGGACGTCGTGCCTCTCGACGAGGGCATCGAGCTGCGGATGTGGCTGGCCCAATCCAAAGCGGATCGGCTGAGCGAGCGGCGGCGGCATATCGCTGGCCCCACGGGCTGCGGCATCTGCGGCATCGATTCCATCGCCGAGGCGGTTCGGCCGGCCGCGATCGTGGCACCGGGCGGATCGTTCTCGCCGCAACAGATCACTGCGGCGATCCAGAGCATGCCGCCGCTGCAAGCGATCAATGTCGCGACGCGCGCGGTGCATGCCGCGGCGTTCTGGACCAGGGCCGCCGGCATCGTCGCGCTGCGCGAGGATGTCGGTCGTCACAATGCGCTCGACAAGCTCGCCGGCGCTTTGGCGCAGCAGAAGGTTGCCGCCCACGACGGCATGGTTCTGCTGACCAGCCGGGTCTCGGTCGAAATGGTGCAGAAGACCGCAGCGATGGGCGCGCCGGTGATGGTCGCGGTCTCAGCGCCGACCGCGCTGGCGGTGCGAATGGCTGACGCCGCCGGCATCACGCTGGCCGCGATTGCCCGTTCCGACGGCTTTGAAGTGTTCACGCATCCCGGCCGAATTACGGCCGAGATCGCCGTTCCAGGAGCCGCCGCCCATGTCGCCTGACCGCCTGATCTATATGGCCAATCAAATCGGCGCCTTCTTCAAGAGCCAGGGCCACGACAAGGCGGTGCTGGGAATTGCCGACCACATCCGGAAATTCTGGGATCCACGGATGCGCTCGGCGATCTTTGCGCATCTCGACGCCGGCGGCGCCGGGCTTGATCCGGATGTGCGGGACGCGCTCAAGACGCTGAAATAGGCAGCCAGCCGACGCGCCTCGAAGATTTATCGCACGCGGCCTCCATTCGGCACCTTCGCAAAAAAAAACGTGCAAATTCAGAAAATCGAAGCCGCCGGCGCCGCGCGAAGGTTGTGGCGCGGCCTCGCGGATTGTTGATTAGCCGAGGGACTGATTGAACTACCGGGCCGGTTCGCGATTACTGTTAAGTTCCCACCTTAATAGATCGGATCGTGTAATGGCCAAAAAGGACATCCCGGGCGTTGAAGATTACCAGGGCGCCGCTGCCGGCTGGGGAGCGCTCAAGGCCGTTGCCGAGGCGCTTCGCGGTCAGATGGCCGTCGTCAATGAAACGCACGGCCTTCTGACCATGAATCAGCCTCATGGCTTCGATTGCCCGGGTTGCGCCTGGCCCGATCCAAAGCATACCTCGTCGTTCGAATTCTGCGAGAACGGCGCCAAGGCGGTGTCGTGGGAGGCAACGGCCAAACGAACCACGCCGGAATTCTTCGCCGCACATACCGTCAGCGAGCTCTGGAACTGGCGGGATTTCGACCTCGAGAACGAAGGTCGTCTGACCCATCCGATGGTCTACGACCGCGCCACCGATCGGTATCTGCCGATTTCGTGGGAAGAGGCCATGACCCGGATCGGCGCGGCGCTGCGCGCCCTGCCCGATCCCAACATGGCAGAGTTCTACACCTCGGGCAGGACATCGAACGAGGCCGCTTTTCTGTATCAACTGTTCGTGCGCGAATTCGGCACCAACAATTTTCCCGATTGCTCGAACATGTGCCATGAGGCCACCAGTGTCGGCCTGCCGGAGTTGATCGGTGTCGGCAAGGGAACGGTGACGCTGGAGGATTTCGATCACAGCGACTGCATCTTCTGCATCGGCCACAATCCCGGCACCAACCATCCGCGCATGCTGACGACACTGCGGGAGGCGTCCAAACGCGGCGTGCCGATCATCGCAATCAATCCACTGCGGGAACGAGGGCTGGAACGTTTTACGGCGCCGCAAGACCCGGTCGAAATGCTGACGCTCAGCTCCACGCCTATCGCCTCTTCCTATTATCTTGTGAAAGTCGGCGGTGACGTTGCGGTGCTCAAGGGAATGATGAAGGCCCTCGTTGCGCTCGACGCCAGGAGCATGGCGGAAAACGGCACCGGCGTGCTCGACCGGGAATTCATCGCCGCTCACACCACCGGTGTAGACGCGCTGCTGTCGGATCTCGGGGCTACGTCCTGGGATGCGATCGAGACGGCATCAGGCCTGCCGCGTTCCGACATCGAGCATATCGCGAACATCTACGCGAAGGCTAACCGCGTCATCATCAACTACGGCATGGGCGTCACCCAGCATCGCCATGGCACCGGCAACGTCCAGCAAATCGCCAACCTGCTCCTGCTTCGTGGCAACATCGGGCGCAAGGGCGCCGGCATCTCGCCGCTGCGCGGTCATTCCAACGTGCAAGGCGATCGAACCGTCGGCATTACCGAAATTCCGAACAAGGCATTGCTGGACGGCATCGTCAGGACATTCGGTTTCGAACCGCCGCGCGCCAAGGGCCACGACGCCGTCGAAGCCATCGAGGCCATCAGAGACAGGCGCTCGAAGGCGCTGGTCTGTCTCGGCGGCAACCTGGCGGTGGCGATGTCGGACCCGCAAGCCACCTTTGAGGCGATGCGCGGCCTCGACCTCGCCGTCCACATCGCCACCAAGCTCAACCGCTCGCATCTGCTGCTGGCCCGACAGTCCTTCCTGCTGCCGTGCCTCGGGCGCACCGAAATCGACATGCAAGCCAGCGGCCCGCAATCGGTCACCGTGGAAGATTCGATGTCGATGGTGCATGCCTCGCGTGGCGGCCTCAAGCCTGCTTCGGAACACCTGAAATCGGAGCCGGCGATCATCGCCGCGTTGGCGATGGCGACGCTGCCAAACACCAAAGTGCGCTGGGCCGAGATGATTGCGGATTACGGCGAAATCCGCGACGGAATCGAAAGCGTGTTTCCGGCATTTGCGGATTTCAACGCGCGCATCCAGCATCCCGGCGGTTTTCGCCTGTATGTGGCGGCGTCCGAACGCGAATGGCTGACCCCGAACAAGAAGGCCAATTTCCTGGTTTATCCCGGCCTTGAAGAAGATCCGCCCGGCGGCGATGCGCTGACGCTCACCACGATCCGGAGCCACGATCAGTACAACACCACGATGTATGGATTGAACGACCGCTATCGCGGAATCACGGGACGCCGCGACGTGATCTTTGTCAACGAGAACGACCTTTCGAAGCGCGGGCTAAGCCACGGCGATCTCGTCGATGTCACGGTTGATAACCCTGCGAGCTCGGCTCCGAGCGATCGGACCATGCGGCGCCTGACGGCCGTCGCCTACAAGATCGCGCAAGGTTCGGTTGCGACCTATTACCCCGAGGCCAATGTGCTGGTGGCCCTCGATCATTATGACGCCAAATCCGGAACGCCGTCGTACAAGTCGACCCCGGTACAGATCAGGGCGTCCGTGAGTTGAGCCACGCCGGGCAGCAAAATTCAGCGAAGCGCTGATCGGAGAGGCTCATGACGACAGATACCTTGCATGGCCGCACCGCATTGGTGACCGGAGGCTCCCGCGGCATTGGAGCCGCGATCGTCCGATCGCTTGCTCAGGCCGGCGCCGGTGTCGCCGTCAATTATCGCGAGCGCGCTGGCGAAGCCAATGCACTCGTCAATGCCATCGGCGAGACGGGCGGACGTGCAATTGCGATCGCCGCGGACGTCTCGCAATCCGACGCGGTCGCCCGGATGGTTCAATGTGTAAAATCGGAACTCGGGCCGATCGACATTTTGATCAACAACGCCGGGGTCGCTATCACCCGCGACATTCAGGATCTCTCGGAGACCGATTTTGATCAGACCATCGCGGTGAATTTGAAGTCGGTTTTCCTGTGCACGCAGGCTGTCTTGCCCATGATGCGAAGCAAGGGATGGGGCCGCATCGTCAATATTTCGTCGGGTGCCGCCCGAGGCGCCGGTTCGATTGGACCGCATTACAATGCGTCAAAGGCCGGTATTGAAGGACTGACGCGTGGCTACGCTGCCCGGCTCGTGAAGGAAGGCATCACCGTCAATGCCGTCGCACCCTCGCTGATCGAAACCGATATGACGAAAGGCCAGCCTAACCTTGTCAGCCGGGTTCCAGTGGGCCGCTTCGGTAAAGCCGAAGAAGTCGCGCAAGCCGTCATGATGCTGCTCGACAACCCCTATATGACAGGCCAGACGGTTGCGATGAGCGGTGGGATGGCGTTCAACTAGCCATGCGCAGTTTGTCAAATCGAAAAAATCGCCAGATTGCCGACATCCCCAGAGCCGACGGAGCAAAAGCGCGCGCGGATGGCGCCTCAAGAAACGCGCAATGCATGCAGCATCGGATGGCCGTAAAGGCTCGCTGTGGATGACGACTTTCTTGTCTCGCTGCTCATCGTTGCTCGATCCGTGTCAATCGCCAAGGATTTCAGTCGGCGATACCAGCGTCCGGGGGATCGATCCCGAGCGCTGTCGCCAGCGCAATCAGATGATCCTGCTCTTCAACCAAAATACCGCGCAGGCTTTCAGCGATCGCAAATTCGTCAAGCAGATCCGCTTGCCTGACGCGACGTCGATAATGGCGGATGGTTTCTTTCTCATTTTCGAGATCGAAACGAAGCATTTCCTCAGCTTTTTCAGAGGTCTTTACGGATTTGGCCGTAACGGATGGCATGCCGCCAAGATAATCAATGTGGTTTGCAATCTTGAGCGCGTGGGAAAGTTCTTCCTTGGCATGAACCGCGAGCTCATCCGCGATATTCATGTAAGAGGCTCCCTTCAGGACCTGCGAATAGTTCACATAGGAAATGATCGCCTGATATTCACGTGAAAGGTCCTCGTTGAGTCCGTCAATGAGAACCTTGCGGGTGATCTTTGCTTCGTTTGGTTTTGTCATATGTTTTCCAGATTAAACCGTGCAGCGCCATATCGGCTAAAACTCAGCGAGCGACGGCATGGGAATTTCGCCATCAACCCTCGCTCGTGACGTCAATTCAATCAGATTCTCCGCCTTTTGTTCCGGTGGGGGAACACATTGGCGCGAGGGTTGTTGGGAGAGAGCTGAAACCGTCCCATTACAAGCGAGCTATCAGCATTTTTGATCCCGATGATACCGAACAGACCGATCTGCGGGGCGGCCATTCCCCGTGGTTCAGGACAATTCAGCATTCCCCTTTGCCGGTGCTTCGCGAAAGCTTGAAATGCGACGCACTGATTGTTGGCGGCGGGATCACGGGCTCTCTGATCGCCGACCGGCTGACGTGCCAGGGCCTCGATGTGATTATCATCGATCGCGAGCTTCCGGGGCGCGGTTCAACCTCAGCCAGCACGGCGATGTTGCTGTGGGAGATCGATCGCTCCTTAACCCAGCTGACTCAGGTTTACGGCTTCGAACCGGCCTGTCGGGCGTACCGCGCCAGCCGGGACGCCGTCACGGGTCTGAAATCTCTCGTTGTTCAAACAGGCGTTGCCTGCGAGATGCGAAACAGAAGTTCGCTCTATCTCGCCACCGGCGATAGCGCCAAGGAGTTGCTTGAAGAGCATCGTATTCGCGAACTCGGCGGCCTGCCGGGCGAATTCCTCGACCACCGGATGCTACTCGATATGTTCGGGATCACGCGCGCCGGCGCTATCCTGTCGCCGGGTGCGGCCGACGCAGACCCGGTACAATTGACCAGAGGGCTTCTCAAAGCGGCTACGGCCCGCGGCGCACGGATGTTCGAAGGAGAGGCCGTTGAATACGACGCGTCATCGCGCGCGGTCTGTGTTCAACTAAAGAACGGCCCCCAGATCGAGGCGCGATCTGTGGTTCTTGCGACGGGCTATGTCTTGCCGCCGATTGTTCATTCGACCCTTCATACGATCTCGTCGAGCTGGGCTATCGCGACCAAGCCCCAATCGAAAAACCTCTGGAACGACGGCGTGCTGATCTGGGAGGACAGCAAGGACTATCTTTACGCAAGAACAACGTCGTCCGGGCGGATCATCATCGGCGGCGAGGATAGCGAAGAAGTCATCGAACCTGAGGCGCGAGATCGGCTGATTGCAGAAAAATCCCTCTTGCTAACGAAGAGGTTGACCGCGCTGTGGCCCACTGCAAGAACCGATATCGAATTCTGCTGGGCGGGCACGTTCGACACCACCCGTGACGGCCTGCCCTTGATCGGCCCGGTCCCGGGTGTGAAGGGTGTTTACGCTGCCTACGGTTATGGCGGCAACGGAATAACATTCAGCTTTCTCGCGGCGCAACTGATCGGCAATCTGATAGCAGGATCGAGTTCGCAGCTTCTCAGCGATTTTGCCCTGGATCGCGATTGCGCGCCGGCGCTGGCTTGATAATTCCGCGATGGAACCCCGAAGATCGCTGCGGGTTAGCCGTGCAGTCCACGCCGCACGGAGGCTGTTATATGACTGTCTGAACTACTTATTCGGAAACGAGGTCGGCAGCCAATTTCGCTTTCTTTCCTGTCTTTTTTACAGTTTGCTCACCGATCCTTTCGGCTTTCGCACGAATCTCACACATGTTTCGAATTTCATCGAGTTCGTCGTCCGTAAGATGTTCGATGCCGACAAAGGAATTATGCGCGGCGCTGACCCGAATAAGCTCGTCGAGCTTGACCTGAATGGCCGCGCTGTCGCGATTTTGGGAATTCTGGATCAGAAAGACCATCAAAAAAGTCACAATGGTCGTTCCGGTGTTTATAACCAGTTGCCACGTGTCGGAATAGTGAAACACCGGACCTGTCACGGCCCAGACAAGGACCACACCCACAGCGATCACGAAAGTCAGCGCGCGGCCAGCGCCTTGAGCCGTGCGGTTGGCTATGTCGCCGAATAGCTTGCTCGTTCCACCGTGTCGTCGCTTGGAGGCGTGCTCGACGCCATACTGATCGTGTTTCGACGCCGGCATGAAATCTCCACGCTTGGCTCCGCAATGGCGCCGGCACGACAACTCTGATGGAACTTTAAAGTTCCTCTTTTTGAAACCAGGCCCGGCGTGGCTCAAAAATCAGCGCGACAACAGGTTGGTTTTCGCCAGATCGAGAACCTCGTCGCCGCGGCCGCTCATCACGGCGCGCAGCACCCACAGGCTGAACCCCTTGACCTGCTCGGCCGTGATCGCCGGCGGCATCGAAAGCTCCTGTGTCGCCGTCACTACGTCCAGCACCGCCGGGCCGTCATGGGCCAGCACATCGCGGATCGCATTCGGCAGGTCGCCCGGATCCTCCACGCGCACCGCATGGATACCCATGGCGCGGGCCATGGCGGCGAAATCGGGGTTTTGCAGATCGACACCCGTCTCGATGAATCCCGCTGCCTTCATCTCCAGCGCCACAAAGCCCAGCACGCCGTTGTTGAAGATCACGACCTTCACCGGCAGCTTCATCTGGGTGAGCGTGATGAGGTCGCCCATCAGCATGGCAAATCCGCCATCGCCCGACATCGACACCACTTGCCGGCCTGGCTGTGAGGCCTGAACGCCGATCGCATGGGCCATGGCGTTGGCCATCGAGCCATGGACCCAGGACCCCACCAGACGCCGGCGCCCGTTCATTGAAAGATAGCGCGCGGCCCAGATCGTGGGCGTGCCGACGTCGGCAGTGAACACGGCATCGTCGGCGGCTTGCTCGCTGAGCAGGCGCGCCAGATATTGCGGGTGGATCGGTTTGTTGCCGGGCGTGCCGCGCGCCAGTTCGTCGAGGCCGGCACGGGCCTTCTTGTAGTGCGCGAGGCTATCGTCGAGATATTTCCGCGTGGTTTTCGGCGTCAGTTTTGGCAGCAACGCCTCGATGGTGGCGCCGACGTCGCCGACAAGGCCGAGATCGAGCCTGCAGCGGCGGCCGAGATTTTCCGGCCGGATGTCGACCTGGGCGATCCTGGCATCGTCGGGGAGAAACTGCTTGTAGGGAAAATCAGTCCCCAGCATCAGCAGCACATCGCAGGCGTGCATGGCGGCATAACCGGAGGAAAAACCGATGAACCCGGTCATTCCGACGTCATAGGGATTGTCGTATTCGACATGGTCCTTGCCGCCGAGCGCATGCACGATCGGGCTTTTGAGAACCTCCGCCAGCTTCATCAGGCTGTCATGGGCACCGGCGCAGCCGCGCCCGCAGAACAGCGTGACGCGTTTGGCGCTGTTGAGGAGTTCGGCGAGCGCCGTCAATTCCGCCTCGGCCGGCCGAACCACAGGCGCCACCGGCAGCAGCCCGGCATTGGGGGAAATGCCGCGCCTGGGCGCCGGCCGCAGCGCGATGTCGCCGGGAACGACCAGCACGGCGACGCCACGTTTGCCGACCGCCGCGCGGATGGCGTTTTCCAGCACATACGGAAGCTGAGCCGGATCGGAAACCAGTTCGCAGTAATGACTGCATTCCCTGAATAATTCCTGCGGATGGGTCTCCTGGAAGTAGCCGCCGCCGATCTCGCCCGACGGAATCTGGGCCGCGATCGCCAAAACCGGGGTGCGGCTTCGGTGGGCATCGAACAAACCGTTGATCAGATGAAGGTTGCCGGGGCCGCATGACCCGGCACACACCGCAAGGCCGCCGGTGATTTGCGACTCGCCGGCGGCGGCGAACGCCGCCACCTCCTCATGCCGGACGTGGATCCAGTCGATCGCCTTTCGCTTGCGCAGCGCCTCGGTCAGGCCGTTCAGGCTATCACCGACCACGCCGAAGACGCGCTTTACGCCGGCCTGAATCAGTGTTTCGGCGATGAGGTCGGCGACATTGTCGATTGGCATGGCGGTCCGTCCTTTTCAGGTCTTTTTGAAAATCCACACCCTGCGGCGCATGCGACGTCGTCATGACGGCGCGGCTGGATTCTCGAAAGCGCCGGCACCTGATCGGCTGGCGCGAGTGGATCGATGATGATATCAGTACCTCGGAATTTCAGCCACTTTTAGCGATTTGGGGAGCGCGTCGATGAAATCGGTTTATATGATCGTTGCAGCCGTGGGCTTGACCTTGGCGTCGGCGCCGGCCAATGCCGTCGTGCTCGATCTGTCCACGGTGACTTGCCAGCAATTCATTGAAGGCGACAAGGACCAGATCACGATGGTGCTGACCTGGCTGGATGGCTGGTACAAGGGCGACGAGGACGAGGCCATCATCGATACCGACGTGTTCGTGGCGAATGCCAAGAAGTTCGGAAGCTTCTGCGCGGCCAACCCAAGCATCAGCGTCGTGAACGCCGCCGAAAAAATCCTGGGCAAATAAACCGGCTCACGCCGGTTGGCTTGGCCCGGCACAGGTCTCGTGGGGCGCGCCGAGTCGTCGCCAGAATGCCGCCGTCGGCCTACCAGGCGTAGCGCACGACGGCCTTGCCGGCATAGCTCGCGGTGACGCTGGAAAATTCGCCTTCGAAGGTGGTGCCAGCCGACCAGCCGTTTCGCCAATTGAATTCGGCAGAAGCGGTGGTCAGCGCGGAGTCACTCGCCTGTGCCGCGCCGTTAACGACAAATGATGCTCCGGGGAGCGCCTGGAAGGTGGCGGCGGCGGCGCGGTCGGGATCGAAATCATGCGCCCAGGCAACACGGCCGCGTAGCGTCAGCACGCCGCTCGCCAGCGCAAGCGACCGGTCGGTGCGAACGCCAAGTTCCGAGCGCGCGTCGGTGACGCTCTTCGCGCCATAGGCGAGCGCAAAGGCATTGGCGCCGGATAGCACGGACTCGGCATAGGCTGGTAGATCGAAGGTGGTGAATTGGCCGGCCGCATAGGGCGTGATACCGAGCCACGGTGTCACGAAGCGATAGCCGCCTTCGACGCGGCCCGAGAACGCGTTGGCGTCGAACTCCGCATGCAGCCTGTTGGCCATCAGGACAATGCGGTCCGTGGTGATGTCCTGCCAGCCATAGGCCAACGCCCCGGAGATATAGGCGGATCCGACGGTGTGGCGAACGAAGGCGCCGATCTGAAATAGATCGGAGTGGCCGCCGCCTGAATTCGCCACGCTGAAATTGGTACTGCCGCCTGCCATCGCGAAACCGGCAATGGTACGCGGCGACAGCAGGTAGTCGGCGCCGGCCGCAACGCCGAAAATGCGGCTGGTGACGCTGTTCGATCCGGTCGCCGTACTGCCGTCGGTGGTCTGCGAACCGCCGAAGCTGGACGTCCAGGCGCTCCAGTGCGGATCGTAAACCTCGCGCAGCGGCGCCTTGCGATACATCATGGCGTAGGCCGAGTGTTCGCTTTGCGACGACGTCTTGCCGCTGGCGGCATAAGCGCTGGCGCTTTCTTCGGCAAAAGGCGTCGCAGGAGTTGCCGGCATCGAGCTGTCGCCGCGCCCGCCGATAAAGGGATCGAGCAGCATGTTGATGAACTGGCTCATCGCCTGGAACGTGGTCTGCTGCGATCCGGTCGAGGCTTCGCCCGCGATTTGCGAGAGTGCTGCCGGCGACAAAGTGGCGTAGGCAACGGGAATGCTGCCGGTGCTGTTGAAGAAGCTGGTCAGCGCGTTGCCGACGTTCTGCTGGTTGGTGTTCAAGGCGCCGCCCGCCGCATAATTCAGCGACAAATTAAGGAATGCGTCGTTGGAGTCGTAGCTCAGGCTTCCTGCAACGGTGGCCGGCAGATTGTTGACGCCGGCGAATGTGCCGGTGACACCGCCGGTTGCATTGAGAATAGTATATTGCTTGAGAACACTGGTTCCCGACTGCAGCGAGACCAACAAACTGCCTGCCAGCGTCGCACTGCCCGTGACATTGACGCGGTCGGCCCCGGTCGATCCGATCTCGACCAGATAAGCGCCAGCGGTGGCAAACAACAGATTGCCTTGCACGGTCAACGCACCGCCCGGATTGGCCGGTGCCAACAGGCCGCCGCCATTGATCGTGGTATTGCCAACTACTCCGCTGCCGGACAGCACCCCGCCGCTGTTGACGGTGACTTGCGAGATGATCGAGCCGGCGACGACCAAGGTGCCGGCATCGACCATAGTCGGCCCGGTATAGGTGCTTATGCCGCTCAGAATAGTGGTGCCGCTCCCAACCTGAAGCACCTGGCCGGGACCGGTAATGCTCCCGCCGAAGGTGAAGACATCGGAACGGTTGAACGCGAGCGCCTTGTTGGTCGAGGGA
The DNA here is from genome assembly GCA_963819325.1 of uncultured Pseudomonadota bacterium. Lineage (GTDB taxonomy): Bacteria > Pseudomonadota > Alphaproteobacteria > Rhizobiales > Xanthobacteraceae > Bradyrhizobium. The sequence continues at coordinate 621,884 of CAWFVT010000007.1, read as the reverse complement.
TCGCATGAGGGGTCTGACGCATTGGCGCAGAAGGCGATGTTGCCGATGACGCTGCCGCTCGCGCCGCCATTGCCGAGCACAAGGGCGCCGCCATTGATAGCGGTGCCGCCGGTATAGGTCGCATCTCCTGCGATCGTCAGCGTGCCGCTGCCGTACTTGATCAGCGGCCGGATGCCGACGGTGCCGTTGGTCAGGAACGATGCATCGGGCATCGAATTGTTATCGGCGAGGCCGAATTGGAGCACGGTGGCCTGCGGGAAATAGCTGGTGACATCGTAGAGCACGTAGGCGCCGCGGCCGATCGCGGCGACCGCCAGAACGTCGGCGGTGGGGTTGTAGACCATTTGATAGACGAGCGCGTTTGGTAGGCCTTGTCCAAAGGCGCGCCATCCCGACAACAGGCCGCTTGAATCGCTGTCGGCGACGGTGATCGGGCTTTGCGTGTTCGAGACAATGCAGCCGTTCGGCGCGGTGGTGCAGCTCAGCGGCGTGTTCAGGCCGCCGACCAGCAGCGCATTGACACCATTGTTGGAGATGAATTCGACCGACGTCGGCCTGGTAAACCCTGCGGGCAGATTGGAGGTGAGTGTGGTAAAGGTCGCGGCACCGCCGGCGTTGCGGGTGTAGTAGAGGTTGGTGGCGTCGGCGACGAAAATACGGGACTGGATGCGGGTGTCGAACACGATGCCGCTTGGCGTGTCGCCGGCATAATTCGTCAGCTGCGTCAGAGAGCCGGCGGCATTCGTCGCACTGAACCAGACCTGGCCGCCGCTGCTTCCCGCGGCGCCGATCGCAATCGCCCGGGTGTCGTTGAAGGTACCATACGTGATCGCGGAGGCACCCCCCGTCGTTCCGATATCCGTGAGAGTGAGGTCGATCGAGGTGGCGTTGACGCCTTTGGCACCGGTCAGAGTATCCTGGGTGGTGTAAACGTCGGTTGCGCCGCTGATGGCGATCAGGCTCGGATCGACCTTGTTGAGGACGAACAAGGCGGAGAATGTGTTGTTGGCGTTTACGACATCGGAGCAATATTGGCCGCCATTGCACGTGACCGCAATGCCGCCGGGATTGTTCACTGGATCGGGAAACGGGCTGACCATCTGGCCCTGCGCGTTGACGATCATGCGGCTGACAAATCCGAGACTGTCCACGGTCGAATAGATCGCACTGAGTCCGTGTAGCGTCCTGTCGTTGACGACAATATTGGTACCGTCACCTAAATTGATGGCATTGTAGGTCAGGCTACCTGGCGCCGATTGCAGCGACACGCCATTGTCCTGGGCGGCAACGCCGATTTGCTTGCTGTTGGCGTCATATGCCACGGCATACGGCTCGAACACGCTCAAATTGCCGTTGAGGCCCTCCCAGGTGCCGTTGCCTTGCGGGTTCGTGCGAAGATAGATGCCACCGTCGCTGGAGAGGATCAAATTGCCGGCCTGGTCGAAGGTGATCGAACGCGAGTCCGCGTGTACCGTACTCGCATCGAGGAAGTTGTTCGCAAATGTTCCTTCGAACGTCAGGCTGGTCGCAGTCGATGAATTGCCGACCGCATTGTAGTTGAGGCGATAGACCTGGACGGTGCACAGCGACGTTGGCGGCGACGCATCGCAGGTCTCATGCGCGTCGCCCGACAGATAAATGATGTTGCTGTTGGTCGGATCGATCGCGATATGCAGATTGACCGGTGTCTGCCCGCCGGCAACGACGTTGGGCGCCGCGGTGACCTGATTCCATGTTCCGCCCTGGTTCGACGACAGAAACACGCCGGCGAGCGAGGGTATCGTTGCCCCGTGCCCGAGATCGCTCACGGCAATGGCAACCGAGCCGTGCGGTCCCGCGGCCAGCGTAATCACCGTCTGGTCGCCGCCCGAAGTGATGATGCCGTTGCTGTTGGCCGAGGTGAAGATCGGCGTCCAGGTCGCGCCGGTGTCGTGGCTGATATAGACACCGGTTGCTCCCTTGTTGGCGCCAGTTTTGACCGCGGCGTAGAATGTCGAGGGAACGTTCGGATCGGCAACAAGCGAGGTCACCGCCGCGTTTGGAAGCCCAGTACCGCCGGCGCCCGACACCGCGCTGAACGTCGCACCGCCATCGGTGCTGCGAAACAGCCCGTAGCCTGCGGTGGCCGATTTGGCCGCTTGCGTTTCGAAGGTCGCCGCCAAAATCGTGTTGCCCCGCGCCAGCGCGTCGACGACGCTCATGCCCGCAAGCGTGCTGCCGCCGAGTGCGCTCCATGTCGCGCCGGCGTTGGTGGTGTAGAGCAGACCGGTTTGTGCGCCACCCCGGCCGTTGCGAACATTGAACTGGCTGTATTCGCCGTTATCGGTGACGCCGATGCCGGCGATGATGGTCTTTCCGGTCGGATCCGTCGGATCGAGGCTGAGGCTGCCGATCGACAGCGACGCCTGCTTGTCAGTGAGCGGCGTCCACGTGGTGCCGCCATTATTGGTGATCCAGACGCCGCCATTTGGCGCACCGGCAAAATAGGTATTCGGTCCGAGCGCGAAATCGGGCAGCACCGACTGCACCGCACCGGCTTCCGTCCCGTTCGGGGGGGCGTCGGCGGTCTGAACGGCGTAGATCGGCCCGGACCGCGGACCCGGTCCTTGCGAATTGAAGTTTTGATTGATCTGGGCCGGCGTTTGCGACGCTGCCGGGTGCGATGCGGTCAAAAAAGAAATCAGCAGCAGCACCGAGAAAAGGTGGCATGAACGCCACCCTTGCCGGACATGCTCATACGATATCGCCGCTCCAGCGAAGCGGTGCGCCACCAACCCCATCGCACGTCCCCAGCCACGATCCATCCGCACGATCGCGTGTCCTCGAAGGCCGCCGCCGAAAGGCTATTCCGCTCGAAGATTGCGCGACGAATTTCCCCCTGCAAGACGTCGGCATCGCGACCCATGCGCCAAGAAACGCTGAATAAACGACTGCAATTGCGACGACGCAACAAATGGCAAATTCAAACATTCCGGCCGCACCGCTATCTTGATATCGTTCATTCAGAATGAAGTCCGAGCAAGGGGCACGCAGGGATCGCAAAGCGATTCTGAATGACTGTGGCTTTGGCACCACACGCGGACACAGCCGCTGGCCTCTCAGTAGTGCCGGTGCTGCACAGCTTTCAAAATCGCGAACAAAACTCGGACGCCGCGCGTCGCTGGAATGCGGAGGCGTGTCTTCCCGCTCAGGCGACCGAAACCAGAAGCGCAGCCCAAGGCAAGGCCGCTCTGTGCATTCCGGCTGAGGTTGCGCTCACTGGCCCGCGAACCGTCCCAGCGTATTGAAGCGCGCCTTCTGCTCGCTGCCCAGCGCGGCATAGAACTCATCCAACGCCGGCTGCACCAGTTTGGCTGCCTGCATCATGGCCTCGAGCCGCTTCTCCATCGCCGCCAGCCGCCCGACCGGCGTGAGCGGCACGTCCTCCGGACAGGCAGCTTGCAGCCCCTGAACGCCCTTCTCCGTCGCCTCGCGCAGACGGTCGAGCGCATCCTTTTGCGCGTCCGCCGGACGTACCACCGCCTCAATCCGCTCGATCGGCAAGTTGGTCAGGCTGGGCTTTGGCTCGCCGCAGGTATCAGGCTGAGCGTTCGCTTCCTGCTGCGGCTGCTGCTGCGGCTGCGGTTGCTCACCGATATTGGGGCCGAGCGCGTTGAAGCGGGCCTGTTGCTCGTCGCTGAGCGAGTTGTAGAACTTCTCCAATGCCGGCCGCACGATCCGCACGGCCTCGAGTGTGGCACTGATGCGGTTCATCATTGACCGCAAGCGGCCGGGCGGTGTCATCGCATAGGACTCGCCACAGGATTCCTTGAACGCATTGGCGGCCTTTGCAGCCGCGCTCCTGAGCTCGTCGAGCAATGCGCGCTGCTCTGACGTCGGCTGCACCACCTTCTCGATTGAAGCGATCGGCCACGCGGTGACACCCTTTTCCGGCTCTTCGCAAAGTTGCCTGACGGCCTGTCGGCTCGCGCCTGAGCTTTCGCGCGGCCGAGAACTGCTGATCACGCCGTCGCTCTCCTGATTCTCGATCGAGCCGAGCCTGGCGTAGGCGGCAGACGGACTGTCCGCACCCCAGAACACGTTATCGACCAAGTCGTCGTAGGCGTAAGCCCAATAACCGGGTTCGTATGCGCGGGGCCAGAACGTGTATTCGAAAACGTCGAGATAGGCATAGGGCCAAAACACGTGGCCCGCCCATGGCACAAACGCTGCGCGCAGGCCGCGCCGCCAGGCGTGGCGGGGAGCCCAGCCGTGCCGTCGCCCCTCGAGCGCCGCGTGCAGCCGCGGATCAGAATTGCTGTGGAAGCGCTCGGCAAATCGCCCGCGGGCGGCGGCTTGCACGGCGGCAGCGGCGGTCCCGGGCTGCCCACCTGAAGGCGGCATTCCAAGCTCCCGGCGGCGCGCCAGATCATGTTGCTGCTGGCGCTGCTCGCGCTGGAGCAGGCGGTCTTGTGTTTGCAGCAGCAGCCGCTGCGCACGTTGCGCCCGCAAACCGTCCGGCTGTCGCGACTGCAGCTCCTGCACCCGCTGCTGCAACCGATCGATGCGCTCCTGGCGCTGCACGGTCTGTCGCGAAAGGGTGTCGCGCTGCCGTTCCTGCGCGGTTTGCTGGAGCTGCTGCTGACGCTGCTCATGCTGGAGCTGTCGCTGTTCCGTTTGCAGCAACCGTTGCTGCGCGCGTTGCGCGCGCTGGCCTTCGGGTTGTTGAGACTTCAATTCCTGCACGCGTTGCTGCAACCGATCGATGCGCTGCTGGCGCTGCACGTTCTGGGGCGAAAGGGTATCGCGCTGCGGTTCCTGCGCAGCTTGCTGCGTTTGCGGCGGCTGCTGGGGTTGCTGAGATTGCTGCGTTGGCGGCGGCTGCTGCGTTTGCGGCGGCGGCGGCTGGGCGGCTGGATGCGCTGCTCGCGCTGGCCGACCTGATCCTGCCGGGGTGGGCTCGCGCTCGCGGCGGGTGGTGGGCTCGGGGGCGGCGGTGCGGTGATTTTCGGAGCGGCCGGGCCCGCTGGTGCGGCGATCTGTGGCGTCGGACGCGGCGCCATGGCCGGACCCTGTGGCGGCGGAGCCTGGCGGAACGCAGGTGTGGCGGGCCGCGCCATGGCAGGAGGCGGTGCAGGACGAACCATGGTGGGCGGCGGCGCAGGCCGCGCCATGACGGGAGGTGGTCCAGGACGAGCCATGGCGGGCGGCGGAGCAGGCCGCATCATGGCGGGAGGTGGTGCAGGACGAGCCATGGCGGGCGGCGGCGCAGGCCGCACCATGGCGGGAGGTGGTGCAGGACGAGCCATGGCGGGCGGCGGCGGCGCGGGTCGTACCACGGCTGCGGGCGGTCCAGGCCTGTTTACTTGCTGGGCGGACGAGTCCACGCTCGCCGCTACCATCGAAACGCCGAGAAGAAATAGAAATGCCGTAAAGCGAAGGCCGAGCGCAAGCATGATCGTCGCTACCTGGCAGCTCTCCATCGTCGCCCGCCCTGTTTCAATGCGCGCCCAATCTCAACGCGCGAGCGCGACAATCGATCTGCGACAGTCATTGCGGCTTTGCGACGCAGGCTGACGGGTACCCACTCGCCCTAGGGAACCTGGCTAAAGAAAAATCTGCGACGGCACCCTTAGATGCACGGGCAGCGAAAAATGCAGTGCATCATGCCTGGTGGTTCGTATGAACAAGTTTCGGTCAAGCGAACCTTGAGGCCAGCGATCCGCTCGTGGCCACGACATCTACCGCCCGCTGCCGAGCATGGCCTCAAAACTGCGGCGCACCTCGGTCTGGGTTTCCCGCACCCTCGCCTCCAGCGACGAGAAATCCGGCGCGTCGCCGGCCCGCGCCAGTACGCGCAGCAGATCTTCGCCTGCGGTTTCCGGATTGAACTTGTCACTGACGCAGAGCCGCAGAATTTGCGTGAGGTCGTGATAGAGGCGGGTCGCCGAACGCAGGATTTCCGCGGCCGATTGCGGCAGCACGCCGAGCCGGGCGGCGTTGTCGAGCACATGCAGCGTGTTGACGTCGAGAATGTCCGGGTGGGCGGCGGCGTGAGCGAGCTGCAGATATTGCGCGATGAAATCGATATCGACGATGCCGCCGGCGGCATATTTCAGGTCCCAGACATCGTCCTCGCCCTTCTCCAGCGCCACCGCGCGGCGCATATCGGCCACGTCGTTGGCGACACTGATGGCGTCGCGCGGCCGCGTCAGCACCTCGCGAATGATGGTCTCGATCCTGGCGCGAAATTCGGGCGACGACGAGATCACCCGGGCGCGGGTCAGCGCCATGTGCTCCCAGGTCCAGGCTTCGCGGTCCTGGTATTCGGCGAACGAATCGAGGCGCGAGGCCACCGGCCCTGCCCGGCCGGAGGGACGCAGCCGCATGTCCACGTCATACAGCACGCCGTAATTGGTCCGGGTCGTAAAGGCGCTGATCAGCCGCTGGGTAAAGCGCGCGAAATAATGCGCGCCATGCAGCGGGCGCTCTCCGTCGGAGTCCGGCTGTTCGTGGTCGAAATCATACAGCAGGATCAGATCGAGATCGGACGACGCCGTCATCTCGCGGCTGCCAAGCCGGCCCATGGCGAGGATCGCGGTCTCCTGGCCCTTGATCCGGCCGTGCTGGGCCACGAACCGGTCGGTCACGAGATCATGCACGGTGTCAACGATACCCTCGGCGACATCGGCAAACGCATCGCTGGCGTGCTGGGCGGAGACCGTGCCGGATAGAATTCGCGTGCCGATCAGGAACAGGCTTTCCTGGCCGAACAATCGCAATCGATCGAGGAATTCCTCGTAGGAATTGGCGTCGCTAAGGGTCGCGGCAAGCCGCGCCGACAATTCGCGCTGGTCCGGCATCGCGCCGAAGAAGCGCGGATCGATCAATCCGTCCATGATCTGCGGCTGCCGCGCCAGCATGTCGCCGAGCCTGGGTGCGGCGCCGAGAATGAGCGCCACCAGCGCGACGAGATCGCGGTTCTGGCTCAGCAGCGAGATCAGCCGGCCGCCGCGCTGCAACGCATGCAGGAAGCGGTCGAACGCGGTCACGGCGTTGTCGGGCTCCTCGGCGTCGGCAAGACCCTCGATCAGCGCGGGAACGAACTCGACAAAGGCGTTCCGCGTCGATTCCATCCTGAACACGCGCAGGTCGCCGACCATCCATTGCTGCACGGTCTTGGCCACCATGATCGGCTTCTTGAAGCCGAGCGCAGCCAGATGCTCGATCAAGCGCGGATTGTCCGGGCCGGCGCTGTAATCGGCGGCCGGCAGCTTTGCGGTGCCGGTCGGATCACCCTCGAACAGCTTGCTGTAATGGCCCTGTACGATGTTGAGGTGGCCGAGCAGGTCCCGGGCGAAGGCGGCGCGGTCCTGATAGCCGAAGAAGCGTGCGAAGCGCTCCACCGCCTCGACATCGTCGGGCAGCGTGTGGGTCTGCTCGTCCGCCACCATCTGCAGCCGGTGCTCGACCCGGCGCAGAAACTCATAGGCCGCCGACATCTGGTCGCGCGCCTCGAAGGTGATCCAGTTGCTGGAGGCCAGCACCTGCAACGCTTCCAGCGTCGGCCGTACCCGCAATTGGGGATGACGGCCGCCGGCGATCAACTGCTGGGTCTGCGCGAAGAACTCGATTTCCCGGATGCCGCCGCGGCCGATCTTGACATTGTGGCCCTCGACCGCGATTTCGCTTTGGCCGCGAAACGTCTGCATCTGCCGTTTCATGTCGTGCACGTCGGCAAGCGCTGCGAAATCCAGATGCTTGCGCCAGACGAACGGCGCGATCTCGGCGACCAGCGCATCGCCGGCCTTGCGGTCGCCGGCGCAGGGCCGCGCCTTGATCATGGCCGCGCGTTCCCAAGTCCGCCCCTCCCGCTCGTAATAATTGAGCGCCGAGGTGATCGAGATCGCCACCGGCGTCGATGCCGGATCGGGCCGCAGCCGCAGGTCGACGCGGAACACATAACCGTCGCCGTTGCGCTGCTGCAGCAGCCGCGACAGCCCCTGCGTGACGCGTACGAAGAACGGCTGCGGCTCGATATCCGGTGCCAGCGTAGGCGCTGCCGAATCGAAGAACACGATCAGGTCGATGTCGCTGGAATAATTCAGTTCGCCGGCGCCCATCTTGCCCATTGCGAGTACCACGAGGCCGCTATTGTCCTCGGGCGAATCAGGATGGGTCGGCGACAGCCGGCCCCGCGCGGCTTCCGCGCGCAGCAAATACCGCAGCGCCGATTGCACTGAGGCAACCGCGAGATCGGTCAGGGCTGCGGTCACCTGCATCACCGGCCAGACGCCGCCGATGTCGCACAGCGCAATCAACAAGGCTGCTTCCGATTTCATCCGGCGCAGCAGCTGCATGGCTTCGGCTTCGCTGGATGCCGCAACCACCTCGCGGCAGGCGGTCTCGATCAGTTGCGCCAGATGCTCCTCCGGCTCGCATTCAAGCAGCCGCAGCGCGCGCCCGCCATCGGCGCGAACCAGATCAAAAAGATACGGCGAGGCTTCGACGATGCCCAAAAGAATGATCCTGGCGCGCGGAAACCGCGTCACGAGATCGCCGATCGCGGCCCTTTGCACCGGCTCGAGATCGGCGAGCCAATCAGCCAGATGTTGCTCGGCTTTGTCGGGGACGGACAGATGCGGTCCGTCCACGAACCGCGCGGCCAGACAATGCCGGTCCGTGTCGCCCTTCGCGGATAAGGTCATGCCACCTTCTGTGGCACATCCGGCGTTTGAACCGCAAGCCTGTCACTGTTTGCCGCACGCGCCGGGATCGCCAGCGTCGCGCGCAATCCCGGCCGGGCGTCGCTGAGGTTGAGATCGCCGCCATGCAGCGTCGCCACCGCCGACGCGAGACTCAATCCAAGACCGGAGCCGGGCTGGGTGCGGCTTGCCTCCAGCCGCACGAATCGCTCCACCGCATGCCTGCGATCGGCTTCAGGGATTCCCGGACCGTGATCGGTTACGCTGAGCAGCACCTGGCCGCCATCGGAGCGCGCTTCGATCAGGATCTCCTTGTTGCCGGTCGCTGCGACCGCGTCCGCTCCCAGCGGCTGCGCGGCCGCGACCGGCTTGCCGTATTTGATCGCGTTCTCGACCAGATTTGCCAGCGCCTGGCTGATCAATTCGCGGTTGCCGTGGAGTGGCGCAGGCGCGGTCTTGACGCGGAGGGTCATGCCATCGTCTTCGGCGAGCGGCTCATAGAGTTCGTGAATGCCGTTGGCAACGTCGGCGGCATCAAAGTCGCCCATATTGTCACGCGCCTGCCCGGATTCGGCGCGCGCAATCATCAACAGCGCATTGAAGGTCCGGATCAGGCCATCAGATTCCTCGATGGTCCGTTCCAGCGCGCTGCGGTATTCGGTCTCGTTGCCGGATTTTGCCAGCGCTTCTTCGGCGCGGTTGCGCAACCGCGTCAGCGGCGTCTTCAGATCGTGGGCGATATTGTCGGAGACTTCCTTGAGGCCCATCATCAGGGCTTCGATCCGCTCCAGCATGGCGTTGAGATTTTCCGCGAGGCGATCGAGTTCGTCGCCGCTGCGCCCGACCGGCAGCCGTCCGGTGAGATCGCCCGCCATGATGCGCTGGGTGGTACCGGTCATGGCATCGATACGCCGCAACACGCGCCGCGCCGCGAAGATGCCGCCGCCAAGGCCGAGCACCACCACGACCAGGATCGACCACTGTGCGGCCTTCGCGACAATTCCGAACAGCCGCCGGCGCTCCTCCAGATCGCGTCCGATCAGCAGCCGAAAGCCGCTGGTCAATTCAGTGACGCGCACCAGCGCGTTGTGATTGGCGGTGTCCTGTTCGTCAAGCCGGCGATAGGCGGTCTCCGACCAGCCCGATGTCCCCATCACCCCCGCCGCCAGCGAGCCGACATTGCCGGCGATCGCCTGCCCGGTCGGCGTGGTCACCAGATAAAGATTGGCACCGGGCCGCAACGCCCGGTTCTCGATGGTGAAGACCAGGCCGCGCAAGCCGCGGCGGCCGTAGATGTCGCTGATCTCGCCGGTTTCGGCGTTCACCGTAGAGGTAATCTGCTCGGTGATCAGCCGGCGCGTATTCCAGGCGAAATAACCCAGCAGCGATGCGGCAAACAGCGCAAACAAAAACAGGTAGGCCAGCGTCAACCGGAACGCAGTGGTGCGGACGAGCTTACCGAATGCCGTCACGGATCATGTACCCCGCGCCGCGAATGGTGTGAAGCAACGGCCGTTCGAAGCCCTTGTCGATCTTGGAGCGCAGCCGCGAAATGTGCACATCGATGACATTGGTCTGCGGATCGAAATGATAGTCCCAGACATTTTCCAGCAGCATGGTCCGCGTCACCACCTGTCCTGCGTGCTTCATCAGATATTCCAGCAGCCGGAATTCGCGCGGCTGCAGCGTCAGTTCGTCCTTGCCGCGGGCGACGCGATGCGAAAGACGATCGAGCTCGAGATCGCCGACGCGGTAGGTGGTTTCCTCGGCCGGACCGCCATGGCGCCGCGACAGCACCTCGACCCGCGCCAGCAGTTCGGCGAACGAATACGGCTTCGGAAGATAATCGTCGCCGCCGGCGCGCAGGCCCTTGATGCGGTCGTCAACCTGGCCGAGCGCGGAGAGAATCAGCGCCGGCGTCCGGTTGCCCTTGTCGCGCAGGGTGCCGATCAGCGACAGGCCGTCGCGTTTCGGCAGCATCCGGTCGATCACCAGCACGTCATAGTCGCCGGTGTCGGCGAGCGCCAGGCCCTCCTCGCCATCGCTGGCGAGATCGGCGACATAACCGACTTCACGAAATGCCTTGACCAGATAGTCGGCGGATTCGCGGTCGTCTTCGATGATCAGGAGGCGCATCTGGGTGTCGGTTGAGGTCAAGTGGGTCAGCCTTCTGTCACCATGGCGCGGCCGGCACTGTCATGCAAGGCGACCCGGCGCCTCTTTCGCTAAGCAAAAAGGTGGGCGGTGAAGCTGGGGGACCTCACCGCCCTTTTGACCTTCCGACAGAGGGGGGCATGATTCCACCGGAAGGTAACTTTAGGGAGCGAGCTTTGGACCCGCCCCCGGAGGGAGCCGTCGGCAGGGGCGACTAAGGCCGGCGACACCCCCCAATTGTTTCCGCTCATGATCCGACTGACCTGGATCATGATCTTATCTGTCTCTTCCTCAGCCCTTCGCAAGCGGTACGGCAACGAAACGCGACGATCCGCCGCTCTTGATGCGCATCAGAACGCTGTTCTTGTTGTCGGCGCGCGCAGCGTTGATCGCCTCGCGCACGTCTCCGGCATCGGTCACGTTCTTTCCGGCAACTTCGAGAATGACGTCGCCTTCCTTGAAACCACGCTCGGCCGCAGCACTCTTCGGATCGACCTCGGTGACGACCACGCCCTCCTTGCCGGCGCCGGCCACGCTGTTGGCGGGCGCTACCGTCAGGCCGAGCTTCGGCACATCGGTGCCGCGGGTCGCGCTACCCTTGTCATCCTTGTCATTGTCGGCCTTGGCTTCAATCGTGTTGGGCAGTTGGCCCAGGGTCAGATTGACCACCTTGTCCTGGCCCTTGTGCAGCACGTTGAGCTTCACCGCATTGCCGGGCGCGAGGCCGCCGATGGTGCGGGCGAGTTCGCGCGCATCCTTGACCGGCTCGCCGTTCACCGCGGTGATCACGTCGCCGGATTCAATGCCGGCCTTGGCCGCCGGACCATTGGCCTGGGGTTCGGCAACCAGCGCGCCTTCGGCTTTCTTGAGACCGAGACTGTCGGCGATGTCGACCGTGACCGGCTGAATCTGGACGCCGATCCAGCCGCGGCTGACCGAGCCCTTGTCCTTGAGCTGTGCAATCACCGTCTTCACGGTCGAGGCCGGAATCGAAAACGCGATGCCGACGCTGCCGCCCGACGGCGAATAGATCGCGGTGTTGACGCCCATCACTTCGCCTTCGGTGTTGAAGGCCGGGCCGCCGGAATTGCCCTTGTTCACGGGCGCGTCGATCTGGATGAAATCATCGTAGGGACCGTTGCCGATATCGCGGCCGCTGGCCGAGACGATGCCGGCGGTGACGGTGCCGCCGAGACCGAACGGATTGCCGACCGCGAGCACCCAGTCGCCGATCCGCGGCTTGCCCTCGGAAAGCTTGGCGAACGGGAAGCTCGAGCCGCCCTCGACCTTGATCAGCGCCACGTCGGTGCGGGCGTCGGTGCCGATCACCTTCGCGCTGTAGGTCTTGCCATCATCGGTCGTGACTTCAACCTTGTCGGCGCCGTCGACCACGTGATTGTTGGTGACCGCATAGCCGTCGGCGGAAATGAAGAAGCCGGAACCTTGACCGGTCACACCGCCATGTCCGCGCGGACCGCCGCGCAGACCCGGCGGCAAGCCATCCGGTCCACCGAAGCGGCGGAAGAAGCGCTCCATCGGCGAGCCCGGCTGGAACGGCGAATCATCGTCTTTGTTGGCGCCATCTTCCTTGGCGACCTTCTCGTTGATATTGACCTTCACCGAAATCACCGACGGCTTCACGCGCTCGACGATGTCGGCGAACCCGACCGGCTGCGCGACCTTGCGGACTTCGTTGTTGACCTGCGCATGCGCGGGGCTGCTGAAGATGTCGACCGGGCCCTGCGACGGGCTGAAGCCGTAAACGGCGACGCCGAGGCCGGCCACCACCGAGGCCATCAACGCGAACTTACGCGCGGACAACAGCGAGCGCCGGGGCGCCTGATAGGAAGGCAGCGACGAAAGATCGGTGGGACGGTCGGTCATACATAGGTCTCCAGAGCCTGAATCGACGGTGCGGGGGGCGAGCACCTTGAGGCCTGAACATGGGGCTTCCCGCCTTACGGCGCGCTGGCGGACGAATTAAACTTTTGTAATAAAGGGGGTGAATGAATGCGGCAGTTTATCGCAGGGGCGAAAACGGTTTATCGCATGGGGGCGAAACGGCGCACCGCAGATGGAAAACAGCTCATCGGAGAATGAAAGCGACTAGACCGGCCGTTCCGGGGACGGTTCCGACGCGATCAGTTGTTCCAGCCGCGCTTCCTCCTCCGGTGTTAACTGGCGCAACGACTGATCGTCCGCTCTCGCCGATCTGGTCCGCCGCCGGTTGTGCATCCACAGCGCGAACCCTCCACCGGCCAGCGCCAGCGGCGGCAATAACCACAGCAGATAGGTGTGGGGCTCGAGCCGGGGTTTCAGCAGCACGAACTCGCCATAACGCGCCACCAGAAAATCGAGCACCTGCGCGTCGCTGTCGCCGGCCGCGATCCGCTCGCGCACCAACAGGCGCAAATCGCGCGCCAGCGGCGCGTCGGAATCATCGATCGACTGGTTCTGGCACACCATGCAGCGCAGTTCGCGCGACAAATCCCGCGCCCGCGACTCCTTGGCCGGATCCGACATGATTTCGTCCGGCTGCACGGCATAAGCGGCCGGCGATCCAGCCATCACCGCCAAGGCAAACACGCAAGCAAGGATTTGTTTCATCACTCCGCCGCCTGCAATTCGCGCGCGGCCCTGGCGGGCTTCGGCGCACCGACGCGCAGCCGCCGGTCCGACAGCGACAGCAGGCCGCCGAACGCCATCAGTACCGGGCCAAACCAGATCAGCAGCACCATCGGCTTGTGGTAGATGCGCACCGCGATCGCACCGTCGGCGGCGGTCTCGCCGAGCGAAATGTAGAGCTGGCTCACGCCGCGCGTCAGCAACGCGGCTTCGGTGGTCGTCGATCCCCGCGTGGTGAAACTGCGCTTCGACGGCGTCATCGTGCTGAGCCGCTTGCCATCGAGACTGACGGTGAATTGCGCCACCATTTCACGATAATTCGGCCCCTGCCGCAGCGTCGCGCCGTCGAACCGGACCTGGTAACCGGCGATGACGGCGACATCGTCGGACTTCATCGATCCGATATATTCGCTGTTCCAGGTGGTCTCGCAGACGATCCCGATCAGCGCGACGCCGACGCCGGCGTGGGCGAACACCGTGCCCCAGGCCGAGCGCGGCAATCCGCGCGCCCGCTGTGTTGCCGCCGCAAGCGGCAAACGGAACAGGCCGGTCCGCTCGGCGAGATCGGTCAACGCGCCGGCGATAACGAATACCGCCAGCCCGATCGCGAGCGGCGCGAATGCACTGCCGCCGCGCGTCCAAGCCCACAGCACCGCGATCGCAACCAGCGCCGCGACGCCGGCTGCAAAAAGACGCTGGGCGGCGCCGAGCAGATCGCCGCGCTTCCAGGCGAGCAGCGGCCCAAACGGCACCGCGATCATCAGCGGAAGGAACAAGGGCGCGAAGGTGAGATTGAAAAACGGCGCACCGACCGAAATCTTGTCGCCGGTCAGGACTTCGAGCGCCAGCGGATACAGCGTTCCAATGAAGACGGTCGCACAGGCGGTGGTCAGGAACAGGTTGTTCAGCACCAGCGCGCCCTCGCGCGAGATCGGCGCGAACAGGCCGCCCTGCTTCAGCGCCGGCGCGCGCCATGCATACAGTGTCAGGCTGCCGCCGATGAAGAAGCAGAGGATCAACAGAATGAAGACGCCGCGGGTCGGATCGGTCGCGAACGCATGCACCGATGTCAGCACGCCCGAGCGCACCAGGAAGGTGCCGAGCAGCGACAGCGAGAATGTCAGGATCGACAGCAGGATGGTCCAGACCTTGAGCGCATTGCGCTTTTCCATCACGACCGCCGAATGCAGCAGCGCGGTGCCGGCCAGCCACGGCATCAGCGAAGCGTTCTCGACCGGATCCCAGAACCACCAGCCGCCCCAGCCGAGTTCGTAATAAGCCCAGTACGAGCCCATCGCGATGCCGAGCGTGAGGAATATCCACGCCAGCAGCGTCCACGGCCGCACCCATCGCGCCCATGCGGCGTCGATCCGGCCCTCCAGCAAGGCAGCGACCGCGAACGAAAACGAGATCGAAAAGCCGACATAACCGAGATAGAGCATCGGCGGATGCACGGCGAGACCGACATCCTGCAGCACCGGATTGAGGTCGCGGCCCTCGATCGGCGGATTGGCGATGCGCAGGAAAGGATTCGATGTGATCAGGATGAACAGATAGAACGCACTGGCAATCCAGGCCTGCACCGCCAGCACATGCGCGCGCAGCGACAACGGCAGATTATTGCCGAATGCCGCGACGAGGCCGCCGAACAGGGCGAGGATCGAAACCCACAACAGCATCGAGCCTTCGTGATTGCCCCATACGCCGGTGATCTTGTAGATCAACGGTTTCAGCGAATGCGAATTCTCGAACACGTTGACGACGGAAAAATCCGAAGTGACGTGCAGCATGACCAGCGCTGCGAACGACGCGCCGACAAACAGCAATTGCGCGAGCGCGGTCGAACGCGCGACATTCATCAGGGCCGGATCGCGCCAGCGCGCGCCCAGGATCGGCACCGTCGACTGGATCAGCGCCAGCGCCAGCGCCAGCACCAGCGCGTAATGTCCAGCCTCTGCGATCATTGTATCGCACCTTGATGTGCCGCGCCCCGATCCGCCCGCGGCGCGGCCTGATCCGTTTGCGATGCCCGTGGCGCCTCAGGTGACGTTTCCGGAGGTCCCGCTGCCTTGGCGCCGTAACTGTCTTTCCAGTGCCCCTGCTTCTTAAGTGCGTCGGCGACATCCTTCGGCATATAGGTCTCGTCGTGCTTGGCAAGCACGGTGTCGGCCCTGAAAACGCCGGATGAATCGAGCGCGCCTTCGGCCACCACGCCCTGCCCTTCGCGGAACAGATCCGGAAGAATTCCCTTGTAGGAAACCGGCAAGGTGGCGCTGTCGTCGGCAACCTGGAATCTGACCGCCAGATCGTCACCGCGCACCAGCGACCCCGGCTGCACGAGGCCGCCCAGACGGAACCGCTTGCCCGCCGGAATATGCTTTTCGGCGACCGCCGCCGGGGTCGAGAAAAATACAATTGAATCGCGCATCGCGTTCAGCACCAGTGCCGCCGCAACCGCGAGCACCGCGAGCGAGCCGCCGATCATGGTCAGTCGCCGTTGCCTGCGCGTCATGCGTGCTCTTCGCGCTTGAGAAGGATGCGATCCGGGAACTGCTTCACACTTTCCATCATGCCTATCCGTCAAGCCCGAGATCTTTCAGGCCCTCATTCAATTGTCGCAGCCGTTCGGCGTCATTGGCGACGGCCTGACGGGCATCAATCAGCGCGCTTTTCGCCTTGTCGCGATCGCCCATCACCATATAGGCCCGCACCAGTCGCAGCCATCCCTCGACATCATCGCCGTTCTGCTTCAACCGGCTGGCGAGCCGATCCACCATGCCACGAATCATCGTGGCGCGATCGGCTTCATTCATGTCTTTTGCCGCAGCCATGGCGTCCCCGGACGGCTCCGGAGCGCCGGAACCACCGACCCGGCCCAACGCCGCCTGAACCAGTGGACGCCACGGCGCATCCGGCGGCGCCTTTGCGAGTATCGAACGCCAGATCGATGCGGCCTCGGCGGTCCGGCCATCCTGTTCGGCGGCAAGGCCGAGGAAGTAATTCGCCTTGGGTTCGTCCGCCTTCATGGCGATCGCGCGTTCGAATTCGGCCCTGGCCTCCGATGTGACGACGCCGCCCGCCGCGCCGGCGACGGCTTCGCCGAGATCGGCCCGGCGGTCCGCGCTGTCACCACCATAGGTGATCGAATTGCGATAGGCCCGCGCCGCTTCGCCGTAGCGGCCAAGTCTCGACAGCACCGGCGCGAGCACATTCCAGCCGCGGCCATCGGTTGGGTTTTTCTCCAGATGCGCCTCGACCTGAGCCACCAGATTGTCGAGCGACTGGGTGGCGTCGGGCGCGCGGGTGCGTTGCGCCAGGGGAAAATCGCGCAGACGCGGCGAACCGAGCGGGAGGTAAACCGCGAGCGATATGATCGGCAATCCCACCAGGGCCAGGATCGCCGCGGAGCGACGCAGGCTGAGGTTCGATGCGGCGGGCGGATCACGCCGGTTATCCGCCGCGGCCAGCAGACGGCGGCTGATTTCGACGCGCGCGGCTTCGGCTTCGGAGGAACCGATCAGGCCCGCTGCGAGGTCGCGATCGACCTCCGCGAGTTGATCCTTGTAGACGGTTGTCTCGCTGCCGTCGCTGTTTTGCGGCCGCCCGCGGCGGCCCAACGGCCACAGCACGGCGAAGATCGCAGCGGCCGTCATCAGCGCGAACACAAACCACAACGTCATCAAGCGGTTTCCGGTGGAACAACGCCCACATCGAGGCGCCGTTGCGCCGCTTTACACCACCGGCGGCAAGCCGGGCAATTAGCAAATTTCCTTGCAAAAATCGCCAGATCCGCACCAAAGCCCGGTATCAGCTGACGAAAAACTCCATGCTATGCGCGGCGGCCTCGCCGTGCCCGTTCAGCGCCCTGAGATAATAGGTACCGGGCTTGATGGCGTGAGGTAGTCTGATCCTCAGCGATCCGTTGGGGACGGGAGACGCAATCGTGGTGACCGGGTCTGCCAGTTGCTGGCCGCTGGCCTTGTCGACCAGAACGACCTTGGCCCTGATCATCAGGTTCCGGTAGGTCGCCGTAATGACGCGATTCTCAAGTTCGACGAAATTAATGATTGATATCATACCAAAAAGCGTGTGTTCCAGGCTGACCGATATCAACCGTAACTTGTATTCGAGGGTTTCACAATCCCTTTATCCGGCCCGCGACGGCCTGCGTTCTCCGGTCAACGCATTCTCGGCCGCCCTGCTCATCAGCGACGCATAATCGTGGCCAAACAATACATCGCAGAAACGAATGGCGGCCTCGACCTGCATCTGCCGGTAGGCGCGGGTCTTGAAGTCGCCGCTGCGCAGCGATTGCACCAGCGCCTCGGTGGATTGCTCGACATAATGTTGCAGGTCGGAGTAGGTGCGCAGCGTGACCTCGTTGATCGCAAGTTCGCTGGCATAGGTTCGGCACACCGCGACGAAATCGATTAATGCTGCGGTTTCCTCGACCTCATCGGCATCAACCCTGGCGCCGATGGGAATATCCTTGTCGGCGCGCTGGCGCAGCAGACGCCGGACGCGACCGGGCACGCTGTCGATTTCCGATTGCAGCGCATTGGAAATTTCCGCGCGAATCGACGCCAGTTGCCTGCCCCATGAGGACTCGTTGCGCAGATCGAGTTCGGTTCGCAAGCCGCGTACGCCGTCATGGAGAATTTTGAGATGCTCGGCGACGTTTTCGAAATGGCCGCGCTTGATATCCGCCCGCAGGCTGGCTGCGAGGAAGGACAGATCGTACAGCGCCAGGCTGACGGCAATACCGTAGGGCGTGGCGGCAACACGGATCTCGTCGTCGGACGCAGCCATCTTGATGGCAAGCCGGATGATCTGCCATGGCGCGCTGAGGCGCTGCATGACCAGCGATAGCGCGAACGGCAGCAGTTGCGGCGTTTGCAACAGGGGAACGTTGAGCGAGGCGCCTATCGACATGATCTGCGCGTCCGCGAAGGTCCGCAGGAATTTCGGCAGCCGATAATTGAGAGTGTCCAGTGCTTCGCGAGCCTGCAGAACCGAGCCGATCGAGAGCAGGTCCTCGATCACCTCCGGAGGACCGACGCGCGTCAGTGCGCGCTGCTTGTCGCCGTACACCGGCGTGGCGATGCTGCCGATCGCCTCCGCCGTCGCGCCCTGAAACTTGCCGATCGCAGCTTCGAGACCCGCCGATGTCCCGGTTTCGCGAATCCGGGCCAGTTCCGCCTCGAATTCGCGCGCCTGATCGGGCGCGCCGTCGCCGATCAGCCATCGCCACACCGCCAGCAACGACGCACGGCGGATCTGGCCCGGCCGTACCGGAATATTGCCCTCGACGAGAAACGGCTCCAGCGGACGGAACAGCAGCCGTGCCGGATCGTCCGTGCGCGGCCGCGCCTGCTCGTCGGTTCCGCGCACGATCTTGCGCAATTGCTCGAGCACGAAGTTGGCAACCGCGAGATCTTCACCGCGTTCGATGGCGCGCTCGAACTCGCGCATCAGCAACGCCTGCGCCTGCGGCGGAAGCTGCGCGAGATAATCCCTCAGCCGCTCGGTCGATGTCTGGTTCATGCGCCCGGTGTGCATGCATGCTTGTGTCGCGCGGACGGCAATCGCGTCCTGGGCGCATCATAAAAGCTCCGGCGTTAAGAAGTCGTTGAGGAATGACGAAATTGGAGGCACGCCGGCCGTCCCGGGCAATTCGACGCTCAGACGCCGGGCAGCACCAGTTCCGCCCGCAACCCCCCGATCGGCGCGCTGCCGAGCGAAAGACTGCCGCCATATAGCGCCGCAAGGTCCACCACGATGGACAGTCCGAGCCCGGAACCCGGCTTGGACTCGTCCAGCCGCTGGCCGCGGCGCGAGACCTGCGCGCGCTCGGCGGCCGACAGCCCGCGCCCGTCATCATCGACGACAATCCGCAACACCGGGCCCGCGCCGGGGGCGGCAGGCCGTTCCACCAGCACCTCGATGAACACTTGTGATGTCGCCCATTTGCAGGCGTTGTCGACGAGGTTGCCGACCATCTCCTCAAGGTCCTGCCGTTCGCCGCGAAACCTGGCCTGCGCATCGGCCTTGACCTCGATGACGATGCTGCGATCGCGGTGGATCTTCTCCATGGTCCGGCGCAACGCTTCGATCGCCGGTGCTACCTCGGTGACCGTGCCGATAATGGTGAGCCGGGCAGCGATCCGCGCACGCTCCAGATGATGCGCCACCTGATCGCGCATCACGTCGGCCTGCTCCAGAACCTTGGTCGCGAACGGATCGGCGCCGTGGGCTGCGGCTTCATTGACGATGACGGACAGCGGCGTCTTGATGGCATGGGCGAGATTGCCGACATGGGTACGCGCGCGCTCGACGATTTCGCGGTTGGCATCGATCAGCGCGTTGGTCTCGCGCGCCAGCGGCGCGATCTCGACCGGAAATTCGCCTTCCAGCCGTTCGGCGCGGCCGGAGCGGATGTCGGCGATGGCGTCTGAAATGCGTTTCAGCGGCGCAAGGCCAAAGCGGACCTGGAAGATCGTGGTCAACAGCAGCACGATCGAGAGCGCGGCGAAGGTGCCGCCGACATAATAATCGAAGCTGCGCGTTTCGTCGAAAATCTCGGTGGCGTCGCCGGCCACGCTGACCAGGAACTTGCCGTCGTCGCCAAGGTCGACCGGCCTTTCCACGATCCGCAAGCTTTGGCCTTCGGGGCCGTCGACATAACCGAGACGAATGCCGGCCGCGGTCAAGTCGGCGCCGTGTTCTTCCAGCTTCGGCAGCTTCTTGTCCCACAAAGAGCGCGACGCGCGGGTCTCGCCCTTTTCGGAATCGGTGCGGGTGATCTGCCAATACCACCCCGACAGCGGCAGTTCGAACAGCGGCTCGCCGAGCGACTGGAACTGATGGTCAGGCGGCTCATCGGGAGTTGCAACTTCGGCAATCAGGGTGCGCAGGTAAAGGTTGAGCCGGCGATCGAAGGCGCGCTCGGTGGCGTCGCGGTAGACCGACGACAGCACGACGCCGGTGATGATCAGAATCACCACCACCCACGCGGTCGCGGACAGAAACAACCGGGTGGCGAGTGAACTACCGCGTCGCATCAGGGCATGATCCCGGAAAGCATCTCCCCGGGCGACGGCCCGATCCACGGATGCCGGTTGGCGGACAAGATTATACTCGAACAAAACAGTAAGACCGGAGCTTGATCAACAGCCTTGATCAAGCGCCAGGTGAGCTGCGCGGTCAGGTGCCGGGCGTTGGCGGCGTCAGCAAATAGCCGAGCCCCCGCACCGTCTGGATGATGTCGACCTCCAGCTTCTTGCGGATGCGGCCGACGAATACTTCAATGGTATTGGAGTCGCGATCGAAATCCTGATCGTAGAGATGTTCGACTAGTTCGGTGCGCGACACCACGCGTCCGGTGTGGTGCATGAGATAGGCCAACAGCCGATATTCGTGCGAGGTCATCTTGATCGGATTGCCCGACACGCTGACCCGGTTGGTGCGGGTATCCAGCGACACCGGTCCGCAGATCAACTCGGACTGGGCGTGGCCGGTGGAGCGGCGCAGCAGCGCGCGGATCCGCGCCAGGATTTCCTCCAGATGAAACGGCTTGGCGACATAGTCGTCGGCGCCGGCATCGAAGCCCTGCACCTTGTCGCTCCAGCGGTCGCGCGCGGTAAGGATCAGGACCGGCATCACGCGGCCGTTGCGCCGCCATGCCTCCAGCACCGAGATGCCGTCCATCTTCGGCAGGCCGATGTCGAGCACCACGGCATCATAGGGTTCGCTGTCGCCGAGAAAATGCCCCTCCTCGCCATCGAACGCGCGATCGACCACATACCCGGCGTCGGTCAGCGCCGTTGTCAGCTGACGATTGAGATCGGGATCATCTTCAACGACAAGCAGGCGCAAGCTGGTCTCCGCAAATGAACTGCACGATATCCGCCAGCAAGAAGAGCCCAGCCGGCGTGAACGGGCTATGAACAGGCCGGCACCGCCCTGTTACTTTCACGTTATTTCCCTCCCAACCGCGTCGTGCTGCAAACGCTGGCCTAACACGGAAAGCCCTAAATGGGGTTACGGCGACGCCGGGTATCGCAAGCCTGGTTAACACCCGGCCGGCGATCCCTTGATCACCATAAAATCGACCGGGCCGCCGGCCCTGTCATCGTCGAACACCCCGATCACCAGGCGTCCGGTCCGCCAGGCGCGCGTATCGAGGTTGGTGCGGCCCTCATACAATAACGGGCCCTCGGGAGAATTATCATGACCGTGAACGACGTGGAGTCCGCCGAAGCCGCCCGGGAACCCCTTCGGATAGCGCTTCCACAACAGCGTCGCTTCGCTCTGCTGAGCCAGCGGAACCTCGGGATCGACACCGGCATGAACGTAGAGCCGGTGGACGTCGACATGCATTAGTTGCAGTCCGTCGAGCCATGCGAGGTGGCTTTGCGGAATGGCGGCGGGATCGCCGCCATAGGACGCCAGCGCGGCATCGCCGCCCTTCTCCAGCCAGGGCGCCATCTTCGCAGGGTTGCGCAGCGCCTCGGCCATCATGGCGTCGTGGTTGCCCTTCAACGCAAACAAA
Organism: uncultured Pseudomonadota bacterium; assembly: GCA_963819325.1. GTDB lineage: Bacteria > Pseudomonadota > Alphaproteobacteria > Rhizobiales > Xanthobacteraceae > Bradyrhizobium. The sequence goes on along the minus strand of CAWFVT010000007.1, from coordinate 599,870 downwards.
CGCCAGCCTTCGGCCACGCCTGACAGCAGCCGTTCGATGACCTGTCGGCTTTGCGGTCCCTTATCGACGTAATCGCCAATGGTGACGATCGTGCCGGCATCGCCACCTGAATGCCCGCTAATGCCGACAAGACCCTCGCTGAGCAGATCGCATCGGCCGTGAATGTCGGGAATGACGTAAGTCAGGCTCATTCGGCGGCTGCATTCCCGGTGAATTATGCGAGGGTCCTATTGCAATCTGTCCCTGGCATCAACCGGGCGGCCGCTGTTCGCGGCTGTGCGGCGTATCGACGCTGCCCGCGCTCAAGTACGAAAAAACACGAACCAGATCAGGCCGAGGATCAGCACCGCGAGCCCGGTTGAAACCGTCAGGAGGGCGAGCACGGACGGGGTGCCTTCAACCAGGCGCGGTTCAGTCGGGGTTTCGATGATCTGACCGTGTTGTCTGGTTGCCGCCATGATGCCCTCGATTCCAGCCGTCGTGAACGCCCTGCGGCGCGAGGTATCCAAAGCAACGCCGAATACCGGACGATGTTCCGGGCTCGGCGGTTGCGATGTCGGGGGCCTGCCGGGACCCGCTGCCCCCCGCCCTCTAAGGCAACCAACCGGCCGCGCCACGGTTAACGCCGTTAGGAGATTCCCCGCGCCATCGGTTTGAAACCGGGTTCCTCGGTGGTATCTTCACCGGTCGTCAGTCGCGTTTCGGAGTATCCCATGGCCCCCCGCGCCAACTGGAAGGGCTTTTTACGCCTTTCGCTCGTGACCTGTCCGGTTGCCCTGTATCCGGCGACGTCGGATACCGAAAAGGTCAGCTTCAACCAGATCAACCGCAAGACCGGCCACCGCATCAAATACGCCAAGGTCGACGCCGACACCGGCGAGGAAGTCGCCGCCGAAGACATCATGAAGGGCTACAAGGTCGACACCGATACCTACATCGAGGTGTCGAAGGACGAACTCGAGGACATCGCGCTGGAGTCGACGCGCACCATCGAGATCGACGAATTCGTGCCGAAGTCCGACATCGACAATCGCTACCTGATCCGTCCCTATTATCTCGTACCCGACGGCAAGGTCGGCCATGACGCCTTCGCGGTGATCCGCGAAACCATCCGCGGCATGAACAAGGTGGCGATCGGCCGGGTGGTGCTGACCAACCGCGAGCACATCATCGCGCTGGAGCCGCTCGACAAGGGCCTGATGGGCACGCTGCTGCGCTACCCTTACGAGGTGCGCAGTGAAAAGGAATATTTCGACGACATCCAGGATGTGAAGGTCACCAAGGACATGCTGGATCTGGCCAAACACATCGTCGAACAGAAATCCGGATCGTTCGAACCCGAGAAGTTCGACGATCGCTATAAATCGGCGCTGGTCGATCTGATCAATCAAAAACGCAATGGCTTGCCGACCGCGAAAGCCGCGCCGAAAACCAGCGGCAATGTCATCAATCTGATGGACGCGTTAAAGCGCAGCCTTGCCAGCGAGAAACAGTCCGCGCCTCCGGCAAAGGCCAAGGGCAAGAAGCCGCGCAAGGCCGCCGCCGGTCAGCGCGAGATGTTGCTGCCGATCAGCGGCAAACGCGCCAAGGAAGCGCCGAAGAAGGCGGAGCGTCCGGTGCGCACCGCCGCACGATCGAAAAAGGCGGGATAATTCGGCGAGCCTCACCGAACAGGTGATGCGCCAACTGAATGGAAAACAACAACAGCGGCGATGCCGGTTTCAACCGGCGGCCGCGGATACGCGTTCACTTCAGCGAGGCGTTGATCGAGGTAAATTTGGTGTTGAGTTGAGGGCCGATGCCCTGAACCGTGACGACGATTGCCAGCGCGATACCGCTGGCGATGAGGCAATATTCGATCGCGGTCGCGCCGGATTCATCGCGCAGAAATCTTGAAAGCAGCCGTCGCATCGAAAACTCCTGTCGACGCCTTTGCGGGAATTCTCCCGCACCAATATGCCGGCGGAATCTAGGCGGCATTGGTTGCCAGCGTGTTGAGGAACACGCTCAACGACAGGTTAAGGCCAAGGTCGATCTTTCATCGAATAGGCCGGGCGGACCCCGGGGCTGGCGGTCTTCCAGAACACGGCGGAGACAACGTTACGGCTTGAAAAACGCGGGATCATTCAACGCCTTGATCATGGTGTCGACCATGTCGGCGGCGCCGTGGTCTTCGCGCTCCTCCAAAAGCTCCCACATCTTGCGCAAATTGGCGCGCATCGGCGCCTTCAGCGACGGATCGCGCTCGATCAGGGTCCGCGCGATGCAGAAGGCAATGCCTTCGCTGCCCATCTTGGTCTGCTCAACGGTGGGTTTGCTCATGGCCGGCTCCTTGTCGATCGTCTCAAATGTCTGATGTGCTCGGGTGTGTTGGGCCGCTGTTAGATCAAATCCCGCCTCGTGGATAGCCAGAGCGGCAGGACAGCAAGGCCCCCGCGCCTTCGCGCGCCCCTACTCCGCCATCTCCGCCGGCGCGGCCGGCCCTGCCAGCGTCCGCTCCTCCATCAGGATCATGCTCAGCGATGCGGCGGCCATTAGCGCCGCGGCCGCGCCGAACACGTAACGGAATGCGGCGATCATGTCGGCGGCGGGAATCGAATTCACCGCGCCGCGATGCTCGCCGGCCAGCGAAATATCCGCGCCCAGCGCGACCAGAAGGATGGTGCTGAACGCCGCCACCGTGAACGAGGCCATCAGCGCGCGGAAGAAATTCATCGCACCGGTCACGGTGCCGACCTGCGAGCGCGCCACCGAATTCTGCAGCGAGACCACGCTGACCGGGAATGCGGTGCCAAGACCGAGCGCGAATACCGACAGCAACCCGAGCAGGGCCCACAACGGCAGCGTCGTCAGGGCCAGCGCCGATCCCGCCAACGCCGAGCACAAGGTCCCGATAATCGCAACGCGCTTGTAGTGCCTGGCGCGCGCCATGGTTCGGCCGGCGATCGCAGCGCCGACGGTGGAAACGGCGGCCAGCGGAATCAGCGCAAGCCCGGCCTCGCTGGCGCTGAGATGATAGACCACCTCGTAATACAGCGGCAGGTGCACGGTCAGTCCCAGGATCGAGCCCAGCGCGCAACCGCCGGCGGCCATGGCGTAGGGCACGACCGTCCCACCCATCAGCGGCAGCGGCAGGAAGGGCTCTTCGGCCTTTCGGGCATGCCACACGAAGGCGAATGCCAGCGCGACCGACGCGCCCACCATCGCCATGATGGCCGGCGACAGCCAGAGATAGCGGTTGCCGCCCCAGGTCAGCACCAGCATGAACACCACGGCGGAGGCCATCAGCAGCACGCCGCCGATCCAGTCGACCTTGCGCTTGCGGTGAAAGACCGGGATCTTGCCCATCTTCGGCAGCAGCAGCGCCAGCGATGCGAGCCCGAGCGGCACGTTGATCCAGAAGATCATCGACCAGTGCAGATGCTCGGCGAACAGGCCACCGAGGATCGGCCCGGCGATGCCGGCGGCAACCCACACGCCGCTGAAATAAGCCTGATACTGGCCGCGCTCGCGTGGCGTGACCACGTCGGAAATCACCGTCTGCACGATCGGCATGATGCCGCCGCCGCCAAGCCCCTGCAGGCCGCGCGCCAGGATCAGCACCGTCATGTTCGGCGCCAGCGCGCACAATACCGAGCCCGCGATGAACAGGCTCAGAGCCGCGATGATCATGGCGCGGCGGCCGTAGATGTCGCTGAGGGTGCCGAATACGGGCGCCACTGCGGTCGAGGCCAAGAGGTAAGCGGTGATGACCCACGACAGGCTGGAGACATCCTGGAATTGCCGGCCGATGGTCGGCAGCGCCGTGGCCACGATGGTCTGGTCCAGTGCCGCCAGAAACATCGTCAGCATCAGGCTCATCAGGATGGTTGAGACCTCGCCGGGCGTCAGTGCGGCGCGCGGCACGATCGGCGGCGCATCGCTGATGTCGATGACCTCACCGGCTAATTGCGGCAGCTCGTTCACGATGGCTTCGGGCAATGTCTGTTGGTCAGCCGGCTGCCGGCCCTGCCGTTCAAACTTGTTCATGGAGGACGACGTTAATCTGGCTCAAAAATGCGCGTGGCTGGCCGCGCGCGCCCCGCGAGGAATCGCTTTTCGGCGCTAATTTAGGGACTGCGGCCTCGCCGCGGCAGCGGGTTGCGCGCATGGGTGCGTCCCGCGCAGGCGTCATCGCAATCGCGTGATCTTCAGGCGTGATCTTCAGGATTGTGGCCGCTTCTTGAGACGGGCACGCTTTGGCAAGTGCTCCGGCCATTGCACGATGTGATCTTCGAGGTCGGCGTCCGCGATCTCGTTCTCGGTGCCCTGCACCCGCCCGCGCACCGACACGCCGGCCTCGTGCACCGTATTGGGATCGCCCGAAACAAGCGGATGCCACCAGTAGAGATCGCGGCCTTCCGCCACCAGCTTGTAGCCGCAACTTGGCGGTAGCCAGTTCAGGGTGCGAACGTTGGCCGGCGTCAGCCGCACGCAGTCCGGAACCAGGTCGGATCGATTCGCATAGTCCTTGCAGGCACACAGCCCGGCATCGAGCAGCTTGCAGGAAACGTGGGTGAAGTAGATCTTGCCGGTATCCTCATCCTCGAGCTTTTCGAGGCAGCAGCGCGCGCAGCCGTCGCACAGGCTTTCCCATTCGGCGCTGGACATTTCCTCCAACGTCTTGGTTTTCCAAAAGAATCCCTCCTGTTTCGAGGGCGGCGGCGAGCGGACGGTCATGGGTCCTGACGTTTCTGGATAGCAGTGAACCCTGCCGTTCTAGGGGCTGCGGCGGCAGCGGTGCAAGCGGCAAGCTTTGAGGGCGGTGCAAAAGCCCCGCCTGGCGTTAGCCCTGCCGATCAAAATCGTGCGTTCGACCATTGGTTTATGACCCCTGCTCGGCTACAAAACGGCCGAGGCCCCCGGCGGCGCATTGGCGCCTTGGGTTTGCCGCAACATTCCCGCAAGACGTCTCAACGGTGCCCGAGCCGGGCGCTGGAGCGCTGCGAACTGACCAAGGGCACAGGTTGCGCAAAATCATCCCAGACGATTGGAAGAGGCGGATCAATCATCTCCGTCTGGATCTGGATGCGCGTTTCGATTCCACGCTGTTCTCGACCTTTGTCGGCGTACGCGAACTCTATGAGCGGTTCTCGACGTTCATGGACCGCTTCTATGTCGGCCGCTGGAAGCGCTGGGTCTTCATCGAGCCGCTGTCGGAAGCGGCGACCTTCACGCTTGGCGGACTGCTGCTGATGCTGGCGCTGGCGGTGCCGGCGTTTCGCGAAACCGCCGACGAGGACTGGCTGAAAAAGTCCGATCTCGCGGTGACGTTTCTCGATCGCTACGGCAATCCGATCGGCAGCCGGGGCATCAAGCACAATGACTCGATTCCGCTCGAGGATTTTCCCGACAACCTGATCAAGGCGACCCTGGCCACCGAGGACCGCCGCTTTTACGACCATTTCGGCATCGACATCGCCGGCACGGCGCGCGCGCTGGTGACCAACGCACAGGCCGGCGGCGTGCGGCAGGGCGGCTCGTCGATTACCCAGCAGCTGGCGAAGAACCTGTTCCTGAACAACGAGCGCACCATCGAGCGCAAGGTCAACGAGGCGTTTCTCGCGGTCTGGCTGGAGACGCGGCTCTCCAAGAACGAAATTCTCAAGCTCTATCTCGATCGCGCCTATATGGGCGGCGGCACCTTCGGGGTCGACGGCGCGGCGCATTTCTATTTCAACAAATCGGTGCGCGATATCAATCTCGCCGAAGCCGCAATGCTCGCCGGACTGTTCAAGGCTCCGACCAAATACGCGCCGCACATCAACCTGCCCGCCGCCCGCGCCCGCGCCAACGTGGTGCTCGACAACCTGGTCGATGCCGGCTTCATGACCGAAGGCCAGGTGTTCGGCGCACGACGCAATCCGGCCAATGCGGTCGACCGCCGTGACGAGAATTCGCCGAACTATTATCTCGACTGGGCGTTCGACGAAATGCGCAAGCTGGTCGATACCCTTCCGAAATCCTACACCGAACGCGTGTTCGTGGTCCGCACCGCGATCGACATGAACGTGCAGCGCGGCGCCGAGGAGGCCATCGAAAACCAGTTGCGCCAGTTCGGCCGCGACTATCACGCGACCCAGGCGGCGACCGTGGTCAGCGATCTCGACGGCGGCATCCGCGCGATGGTGGGCGGGCGCGACTATGGCGCCAGCCAGTTCAACCGCGCGGTGGATGCCTACCGCCAGCCCGGCTCGTCGTTCAAGCCCTATGTCTACACGACCGCGCTGATGAACGGCTTCACGCCGAACTCGGTCGTGGTCGACGGCCCGGTCTGCATCGGCAACTGGTGCCCGCAGAATTACGGCCATTCCTACTCCGGCTCGGTGACGCTGACGCAGGCGATCACCCGATCGATCAACGTCATTCCGGTGAAGCTGTCGATTGCGCTCGGCGGCAAGTCGCCGAACCCGGCCAAGGTCGGCCGTGCCAAGATCGTGGAGGTGGCACGCCGCTTCGGCATCAAGGCGCCGCTGCCGGACACACCATCGCTGCCGATCGGCGCCGACGAAGTTACCGTGCTTGAACATGCGGTGGCTTATGCGACCTTCCCCAACAAGGGCAAGTCGGTGACGCCGCATGCGGTGCTGGAAGTTCGCACCGGCGCCGGCGATCTGGTGTGGCGCTTCGACCGCGACGGCAAGAAGCCGCTTCAGGCGATTCCGGCGTCCGTCGCAGCCGACATGGCGGGCATGATGAGCCATGTCGTCAGCGAGGGTACCGCGCGCCGCGCAGCGCTCGACGGCATCCCGACCGCCGGCAAGACCGGCACCACCAGCGCCTATCGCGACGCCTGGTTCGTCGGATATACCGGCAACTTCACCTGCGCGGTCTGGTACGGCAATGACGATTATTCGCCGACCAACCGCATGACCGGCGGCTCGCTGCCGGCGCAGACATGGCACGACATCATGGTCGTGGCGCATCAGGGCGTCGAGATCAAGGAAATCGCCGGCATAGGCGCCGGCCAGAAAGCGCCGGTCGCTGCCGGCGCTGCGGCGGGCGCGGCCAAGGTTGCGGAGACCAAGCCGGGGCCGCCGCCGGTCCTGACCAAACGCGGCGCGGATGTTCTGGTGCGGGTGGAGAAACTGCTCGACGATGCCGGCAGGACGCTGGGGAAAACCTCGTCTGCCGACCCGGTGACACCCGCCAAGCCGGCCTCGTCCGGCGATTCGATCGCATTCCCGGAAAGCTTCGCGGCGGTTGCGCCGAACGGCGCGGCAACGCCTTCGCCGCGCAAGAACTGACGTGCGGCTGATATTCATCACCTTGTTGGCGTTGATCCTGGCCACCGTCGTCGGCCTCGGCGCGACATGGCTGACCGCGACGCGGGGCACCGATCTCGGCACGCTCAGGATCGGCGCCTGGACCGCCCGCCCCAAAACCGGCACCGCCGATGTCGATCCGTATTCCCGCGCGACCATCGCCCGCAGCGGCGAGCTGCCGATCGGTACCGGCGACGGCGTCGCATTCTCGGCGACGACGGACGATCGCAAGCGGCCGCTCGATGGCCGCTGCGATGTCGTGGTCAGTGGCGTCACGCCCGCCGCCCGGTTCTGGACCCTGACGCTCTACGATTCGAAGGGACACCTGGTTGCGAATGCGCTGGAGCGTTACGGCTTCACCAGCGAGGAAATCATCCGCGGAACCGACGGCTCGTTCGAGGTGCGGGTGGCATCGAGAGCGCGCGCCGGAAACTGGCTGCCCACCGGTGGCATCGAGCGTTACGCGCTGATGCTCCGGCTTTACGACACCCCGGTTGGCGTCGCGACGCGCACACAGCGCGATGCGCCGATGCCGTCGATTGCGACCGTGGGGTGCCCGTGATCCGGCTGCTGCTCACCATCGTCGCGGGCGTGCTGCTGGGCGGCGTCGTGCACCTCGTCAGCGTGCTGGCATTGCCGCGCCTTGCGACCCAGGACGCCTATTCGCGTCTCACGCCGATGACGACACTCAACGCCGTCACGCCATTGCATTTGGCAGACCCGAACAACGCGCCGATGCCGTTCATGGATCCCGCGTTCGCGCTGGCGATTTGCCGCTACGATCTGTCGGCCGGCGCGATCAAGCTCACCGTTCCCGTCAGTCAGGCCTACACTTCGGTGTCGTTCTATACCCGCAATGAAGTCGCCTATTACGCCATCAACGACCGCTCCGCCGGACGCAAGGTGATCGAGCTCGATCTCATGACCGAAGCGCAACATGCCGAATTGCCGGAGGACGAAGACGTGACGGCGGCCGACCGGCTGATTATCGATTCTCCGACCGCTACCGGACTGATCGTGCTGAAAGCCCTGGCGGCCGAGCCCGGCCTGATGCCGCAGGCCCAGGCCTCTCTCGCCGCATCGAGCTGCAAGGTGCAGACCGAACCACCAGCCAAGCAGGCCGAGCCACCGCCAGCCAAGCGCTGATCGAAGCGCGATCGATTGGTCTGAGATTCGTCAGCCGCGCGTGCTGACCGCGTGTCCGATCACCGGCTGGGCGGCGACCGGCGGGTGCGCCGCCAGCGCGGCAAGCTCGCTGATCAAGCGATCGGCGTCGGCCGCCATGTTATCCGGCGCCTGCAGCACCAGCCGCTCCAGCGCCCAATGATAGGACGAGATTCGGCGCTCCAGGCATTGCTGCACCCATTGCACGATCAGGGTGTTCTCTTCCATGCGGGCGACCGCGTCGGCGCGCTCGCGTGGCGACAATTCGGAAATATGCGAAAGGCTGGCGTTGCGCTTGCGGTCGAGGTCGAACACGCGCACCGCGGTGGCGAAAAACGGATCGAATCGCGTGATGTCGTCGCGCACATCGTCGATCAGTTGCGCATAGCGCGAGGCGTGCGAGCGATGCGGCTCGTCGATCAATTGACGCCCATAGGTGGTGCGATCGAACACCGGCCTGTGGCGCCATGGCGCGGCAATCGTCGCGTAATCGCCGAACACGCTCTTCCAGGCGGGACGCGAGCGCGGTGGCTCGATCGTCTGGTAGGCGAGATCGCGAAGCTGCCGTTCGCTGTCGGTGAGCTGGAATTGCGACGAATGCAGGCCGACGCTTCCGGTCGCCTCCTCGCCGACCCAGCGATGCATGTCGTCGCTGATAAAGTCCTGACGGGTGCGGCCGAAATCGCCGCCGCTGCAGCCGCCGAGCGTCGCGCCGATCAGCAGCAGCGTCAGGACCGGTGACGGGATCAAAACCCGCCATATCGTCCGGATCGGAAAAAACGTCTCCGGCATGTCGAATGTCCGCTGTCAGGTGCGCCGACGGCGACGGCGGCCCGGGGCCGTACCCTCTTCCGGTCCGCTGCCGCCGCTGGTCCGATCGGGTTCGCGTTCGATCCGGACAACGGGGAGGATCAGGATGATGCCCATGCCCTCGCGTGGAGCGCCATCCATGCTTGAGTCCAGCCGCCGCGAAGCGGCATCGGCCGGAAATTCGATGATGGTACCCATGTCAAACTCTCTCTGATTGCCGCCCTGATCCGATTTGGCCCGCGACACGCCGTCATTAAGAACAGGACGTGGTTAACGGGACCTTAATTTGCCGTCGCGGGACCACCGACTTCGGCGGGGATCGCGAGGCGCTGCTGCGGCTTGAATGCTTCAAATGTGGCGCGCGGTCTTCACCGGTCATTTTCCTTAACGCGGTGTTAAAGCAACCGAACTAGGCTGGCGCGAGCATTACTCAGTCGCGTATCCCTGACATGACCAGACCTCCGCTGTTTCCCGGTTTCGATGGCCTGATGACCCTCTCGCGCCGGGAGGGCGTCGATATTCGCCCGACATTGCTGCGGGTACTCACCGACCTCTACGTGCAGGCAAGCTCGCACAGCGACGACGAAGCGCGGCAGTTTGTCGAACTGACCTCGCGGCTGATCGATCAGGTCGACGATGCGACACGCGCGGCGGTGCGGGCGCGGCTTGCGATCTATCCGGGCACGCCGTCGAAGTCTTGAAGCGCCTCGGACTGAAACCCGCTGATCCCGGCCAGCGCATGCCGCTCGCCGCCGGAATTCCGGCGCCGCCTGTCGCGGCATCCCCGGTCAAGCCACCGAGCGAGGCGCAATTGCGGATGGCATCGAACCTGTCGATGCAGCCGAAAGACGCCGCCGAGATCAACGATATGTTCTTCCGCGCCGGCGCCAGCGAACGCGCTCTTATCCTGCACAATCTCGCCGACACCCCGTTGCGGGCTTCGGCGCGAATTCCCTCGGCACGCGCCGCACGCGCCATCGAGACGCTCGAAATGGCCGCGTTCGCCGCCGACACCGAGAACTTCACGCTGGAGCTCGGCGAGACACTCATCTTGCCGGCGCGCGTCGCGGCCCAGGTGGTCGACGATCCCGGCGGCGAACCGCTGGCGTGCGCAGCCCGGGCGCTCGACATGCCGAGCGCGGTTTTTCAGCGGGTGTTGCTGTTTCTCAATCCGGCATTTGGCACTTCAGTGCACAGCGTCTACCGGATCTCGCGCCTGTACGACCGCCTGAGCGAGCGATCGGCCCTGATCATGCTGGCGGCATGGCGCGGCTCGACCATGGCGGCCACCCGCGCCAAATATCGCCCCTCGCTGTACGACGACGAACAGCATCGCGCACGCGCCGCATCCGCTCATGCCCGTCCGGCGGCGCAATCGTCTGACGTCGTACCGCGCAGAGGCTCGCAGGGCTCGGGAAGTTAAGCTCGCGCCAGATCGAGAAAATGCCGCCCTGCCCGGTCCTCGGTCTCGACGATCCAGACGTCGGGATCGAACCGGATTTCCTTCGCCAATCGCTCTTCGACGGAGGCTTCAGGCACCGGCTGCGGCGACGTGGCGGCGAAGATGCGCTCGATCGGCCGGCTGTCGTCATAGACCGTCTGCGGCGCCGGCGCATACAGCATGGCATTGCCATCGAGCAGCGCCACCTTGACAAAGACCGCACCGGCCTCCTCCGCGCCGCGCCGGCGCACCGCACCGAATATCCCCTCGGTCTGGCAGCGGCGCAAATAAGCCGCCACCCATATGCTGGATTTCAATCGCATGGCCTGGACGATAGGCCAGCACCAGGGATGAGGCTAGAGCGAGATCGGCAACCAAAGCCGGTTTCCTGATTCGATTTTCAAACAGCCAACAAAAAATATGCCGTCATTCCGGGACTCGAGCGAAGCGAGCGGGCCCGGAATCCATAACCCCAGCAGGGAGTATGGATTCCGGGCCTGCGCCAAGAGGGCGCATCCCGGAATGACGAAGGGAAATTGAATCCGATGACGTCAAATCCACGCACCTTCGCCATCTCGCCGCGCGTTGCGCCCGAGTTTGTGCCTGAATCTTTCGCTCCGAAATGGAGGGAGCGGGGAATGCCGGGTGCCCGTTGCACCCGCAGCCGCGTGCGCGAAGTGTAGTAAGCACACGCGTTAGTCACCACGGTCGCACCGGGACACCCGGCATTCCCGCACGCAATGGTTTTAACGGTTTCCTCCGCGCTCTCCTTGGTGACCGGGCTTTCTTGCCACCATCGCCGGCGGAATTGCTTCCACCAACTTGACGCCAGCGTCGGGGCGTCAGGACCACACGGCTTCTCCGTCCGCAAAAAACGCTCTCGTCAGCAGCGCCGCCCGCGTCCATCGCATCCCCTGCCCTACGTCCGTGACGATCGCGAAACGCCCCTGTCGTGTTGGGCCGGGATGCGAAAGACATGGAGGTGATTTGCGTCGGACTGGAAGGGAAATATTTTTGCGAAGAGGACTGGACAGGTAGCATCAGCTTGATCCGGTTCAACAAATCACGCTGAGCGTACAGGTCAGATTGGCCCAACGGGTCGCGCCAATGGGCGCCCGAAAACCAACCACGATAACGCACCATGGCAACGCCCTGTCACAGAAATTACCGTGTCTCACTTATGGGGTGCAGTCCAGCAATGTCACCGTAATTCCTAATTCCGTAATTCGTAATTCTGTCCGTAATTCCGTGATACTTGCGGCGGCGGAGGCGCTACCTTCCGTTCAGAAATTCATTGGTGGCGCGATAGAGGTCATCGCGATGCTCCTCGAGGAGCATGAGATGTGTTGCCTCAGGGATTTTCACGTATTGCTTGTTTGGACTGGATGTGGCGGCTGCCAGTAGCCAGATGGCATCGGAATTGTTACTCAAGCTGTCCCACTCGCCCCTGACGATCAAAAGCGGGGACTTTATGCCTGCGGGATCGTAGGCAAGTTTGCCTCGCCAGGCGTCGATAAGGTCTGCCAACGGTCCATTCGGAACTTTTACCGATTGCGGTTCACGCGCGTTGCTGGTCGAATCGGTGGCCATGTAGGCGCGTGCCCATGGTTGAAAGTGCCTGTCGAGCAATACTGGATCATGCCCTTTCGGCACCTCCGCGACGAAGCGGTCGTGCTGATTCTTGGCGGTCACCAAACGCCACTGCGGCAGCGCGGATGTTGAGGAGGGCAACCCATCCGGCAGGATCTCGAGCTGTCGCTGTGCGACTGGACCAAAGAAAACCAGCCGGTCAACCAACTCGGGATGCTGCATCGTGAAAATTCCTGCCGGAATCGTACCCCTTGAATGCGCAACGATAGACACGCGAGTTGCCTTGGACTGCGCCAATATGTAGGTCACAACGCGGGCGATCTGTTCGGCACCTTCGTTCGCCCCGCCAAGCAGGGGTCCTGGACGCGCTGTCTCGTCGTTCATCTCGGGATAGCGTTCGGAACCGCCAAAACCAGCGAAGTCGAAGGCCCACACGGAATATCCGGCCTCGTTGAGAGCGTCGGCCCAGGAGTTCCCGTCGAATTTCCAGAACACCGACAGGTCAGAAGGAAATGTGAAGCCGTGAACGTACAAGACTGGATGCCTCCGATCCGCACGGCCCGTTGTCTGCTCTTGAACCGAGAGAGCCGGTTGCCACCCGGTGGTCGCCGTGGCTGGAGCGCCCGGCAGTGTAGCGACATGCTCTTGCGCGGCAGCCATGGTGATGCTCCCGGCCAGAAGAAATCCCACGATTGATCCACGTATCAGCATTACTGCACCCGTGATTAGGTTTCGGAAGACGCCAAATATCATCCATCAGCGGATCAAAGCTTCGGTCACGGCCGAACTATCGTCGGGACTAGCACCGGAAGCAGGCAATGACGTCCGACTGGCACGCGAACTCGTCCTGATTTACTTCGATCTTCATCGTAGTGATTGCGCTTTACTCCTACCGTTGAAGGACCTAGGTCGGGCCAGAAGGCGGGCCACCGTTGGCCACGCCCTTCAGCGACTTGATTCCATAGGAGAGTTGATGATGACCACGACGAAGCAAAGGATCGTCCTTTCGGCATTCGCTGTATGTTCAATTGGGATGGCGTGGGCCGTCGGCGCTGAACCCGTACAACGACGACCAATCAAGATCGCGGCATTCGGCACGTTGACCGGTCCTGTCAGATCATTTGGCATTAACAGCCGAGCTGCGCTGCAGGCTGCGGCTGAAACGATTGACGCCGCGGGAGGGATCAAGTTGAAGGATGGTTCGATCGGGTATTTCGATGTGACCTACACGGACGACCACTGCAAGCCCGAAGACGCCATAGGCATCGTCCGCCAAGTCGCGGCATCGGACGCCTTGGTCGGCATCGGTCCGAGCTGCTCATCGGTAGCCGAACCGCTGTATGGAACGCTGCAGCGCCACGTCGATGACGCTGCCGACAATGGCCTGCAATTCCCCATCTTCACCGATGGTGCGACGAAAGCCGACCTGGCCAGGATTTCCGAGTGGGCCTTCCGAAATGCACCCAATGAAAGCGGCATGTACAAAACGCTTTGGAAGTGGGTGTCGAACAATTATCCAGAATTGAAAACCGTCTATGCCGGTGAGGAGGCCGATTTTGCGCACTCGCATTCGACCTGGGACAAAATCATCAGGGTCGAAGCCGAAGCTGTGGGCCTCAAGGTCATAGGGAGCGTCGGCTGGTCGATCAACGATACGGCGTTCGCCGAGCAGGCGAAGGCAATTGCGGCGGCGAACGCGGACGTGGTGGTCATTTCGGCTCATGCCCTCTCGACCTGCGGCGTACTCACCGAACTTGCCCATCTGAAATACAAGCCGAAATTGTTGGTCGGGCTGACGAGTTCTTCGACGCCCGAGACGCTGAAGCTGTGCGGCTCGGCGGCCGAAGGGCTCCTGATTCCGACGAGTTTCATTGCCAACACACCGCAAACGATCGACGAAGCTTTGGCTGTCTCCCGTTGCGGCGGCATCGCAGACTTGCATGGCATGGCGGCGTGGGAAATCCTCTACGCCATCAAAGAGACGATTGAACGGGATGGTATCGTACCTGCATCGACCAGTGTGCAGGCCGACCGCCGGAAGCTGCGTGACGGTCTCGCGCAGACCGGAGTCATACAAGGCTTGCTTGGCCGCATATTGCGCCGACCTGATCGGGAATCTCTAAAGCCGTTCGTTCTTGTGCAAGCGAAGGAAGCCGAATGGAAGGTCGTATTCACGCCGCCGACCTGACGAAATTACGGTGCACTTAACGTTCAAGCCAATTAAATTGCAAACGCGCGCCCGGTGACAAACTCCGCGCATTGGGCCCGCGTGCGAAGCGAACCGGAAAATGCACTACTCGATCGGGTGGCCCGTCATGGCGACAAGGTCGCGCACCAGGCGATCGGACATCTGGCCGGTCACCGGGAGCTTGCGCTCGCGCTCGAACTTCTGGATCGCGGCCTGGGTGTCCGAACCGATGGTGCCGGTCGGCTTCAACTGGCCATAGCCATATTCGGTGAGCACACGCTGCACCGCCGCCACCCGGTGCGCGCCCTGGGCCGCAACCGGAATCGATGCCGGCGGCCGCGGAACATTTGATGTCACCGGCGTTGCGGCGGTGGCCTTGACCAGATTGGCGAGCGGATCCGCTTTGGGCTCGGCGACTTTGGGCTCCACGGCCTTCGGCTCGGCAGCTTTGATCTCGACCGGCTTTAGCTCGGCAGGTTTGGATTCCGGCGGCGAGGCCTCGACCGGTTTCGCCGCAAGCTCGACTGGTCGCTGACGCGGTAATGGACTGGCAGGCGCCAATCCCGCCGGCGGAATCGCAACGACCGAGCCGAACATCGGCGACGGGTGATGCCCCGCCTGCAGGAACAGCGCGTTGGCGATGATCGCGCTGGCCGCAGCGAACGCCAGCACGCCCGCCACCATATCTTTCGGGCTGTGGAGCAGGATGCGCATCGCCAGGCCGCGCTCGGCCTCGGCTTCAACGGCAACCGCACGCGCGCCGCGGCGACGGCGCGGCATGTCGTCATCCTTCGCAACTTGATCCCTGGCAACGTGTCTAGGCACTTTTCTTCACCTGAAGAGACTGGTTTGACGGTCCGGATCGCAACACCGGCGTCAGCGTCGCGATATTGCTGGATGGCTGCGGCACCGGCGGCGTAAACGCCAGCGGCAACGCCACGGTTACGGTGGTGCCTTCATTGATCCTGCTTTGCACGCCGATCTCGCCGGCATGCAAGGCGACAAGGCTTTTCACGATCGACAGCCCAAGGCCGGTGCCTTCGTGCCGCCGCTGATAGGTCTTGCCGGCCTGGAAGAAAGGATCGCCGATCCGCTTGAGATCGTCGGCCGCGATGCCGACGCCGGTATCGGTGACGCGAAGCACCAGCCGCGATCCGTCGACCCCGGCGGAAACCGTCACGGTGCCGCCGCGCTCGGTGAACTTGATGGCATTGGAAACGAGGTTCAGCACGATCTGCTTGAACGCGCGCGGATCGCCGTTCATGAACGGCAGATCCTCGGGCGCGCGGGTCACGAGGTCGATGCCGCTCTCGCGGGCCTTCAACGCCAGCAGATTGCAGCAATTGAGCAGTGCTGCACGCGGCGCGAACGGTTCCGGGGAAATTTCGAAATTGCCGGATTCCATCTTGGACATGTCGAGGATACCGTTGACCACCGACAGCAGATGCTGGCCGGAATCGTTGATCAGTTGGGCGTATTCCTTGCGGCGCGCCGCGTCCAGCATCAAGGCATCTTCCTGAACGATCATTTCGGAGAAACCGATGATGGCGTTGAGCGGCGTGCGCAATTCGTGACTCATGGTGGCGAGAAAGCGGGTCTTGGCGGCGTCCGCCTGCTCGGCGGCGGTGCGCGCGAGGTCAAGCGCCTGTTCCTGGATTTTCCGGTCGGTCACATCTCGCATCACGGCGACGACCTCGAATTCGGGCGCGGTCGTCGTCGGCGACGCCTGCTCGAGCGGCCGGCAGCGCATCTCGACCCAGATGAAATCGCCCGTATTGTTCTGGCCGCGTTCGCCGCGGCGCGCCGCATCCCGCTTGAGGCGGAACTCGACGCTGCGCGCCTCGCCGTCGCGCGCCGCGTCCGAGAGAGCGGTGAGATAGGCCGGACGATCGGCGACATGGACGCGGTCGAACAGACCGTGCCCCAAAAGCCGCGTTGCCGGCGCTCCCAGCATCGTCTCCGCCGCGGGCGAAATGAACTGCACCGCGCCGTTGCGGCGATGCCGCGAAATCACGTCGCTCATGTTTCGCGCCAGGAGGTGATATCGATCTTCCTCGACGTTGAGCAGCGACACGCTGACGCGGGCCAGCGAATCCGCGCCGAATGCGAGCCCGATGGCGTAGACGGTCGCCGACGTTACACCGAAGGCCGTCAGCGCCCCGCGGTACGCCGCGATCGAATCCGATGCCGGCAACATGTCGAAATGCCCGAACACGATCAGCAGCGCGGCACATGCCAGCGCCAGCACCGATGCGAATACGACCACGCGGCGCGATGCCGAGAGCGCGGCCTCGAGCGGAACAACGACCAGCCAGATCGCGGCAAAGGATTCGATGCCGCCGGTTCTCATCGCCAGCGTCATCACCATGCCCGCCATCGCCAGCGACGACAGCACATGCGCGCCTTCATAGCGGCCGGTACGCGACAAGAACCACGACAGCAGAATGGGCGCGATCAGCCAGGTGAACGCTGCGACCTCGAGGGCGGTCGGCGCGCCGCGCATGGCCAGATAGACCGGGAATGCCGCGAAAGCCACCAGGCTTCCGAGCAGCCGCGGCGCGATGAATGCGCGATGCCGTGCGCGGGTCAACGCGTCATATCGCGCCGATGGATGCAACAGCGCATCGAGACAATCGCGGATGATATTCAAAACTGCCACAGCCTTTTGCGCCTCGGTTATTCGTCAAACAGACGCGCCGGAACGCTCCCTTTATCGTTGCGCCACCGTGTCAGAGCGAAATTAAGCGAACGCTAAGGCGCCCGGGCCGACGGTCAAAGACCCCGGTTTTGCGAGGTTTTTGCAGGTCCCGGGACGGCTCATTCGGCGCAGATGGTGAACGTCGGGTTTCCAGCCCGGACCGGGTATGGTTTCGAAATGGTGGACGGGCCCGATCGATAGCGAAAGCCGCCATCAATCGAAAATTTACACCGAATCAAATCAGCCGGATTTTTCGCAGATTTTCGGCGAATTAAATTCAATGCAAACACTTGCGATTTATCGACGGCTGTTAGTCAGGACCGATTGCGCGAGATCAACCGCAACGGGATCAAGAAGAACGGCCGGGGTCGCGAGATGTTTTTTCTGCTTCGCATGGCATTCTGGCTCGGGCTGGTGCTCGTGCTGTTGCCAAGAGACAAGACGCCTGAATCGGAAAAATTGCCGCAAGTAGGGGCGTCTGAAGCGGTGTCGGCGGCAACCGCGGCCGTGTCGGACATGAGTCAGTTTTGCAAACGCCAGCCGGCGGCGTGTGAAGTCGGCGGCCAGGCCGCGACCGTGATCGGCCAGCGCGCCCAGGCCGGCGCGCGCAAGCTCTATCAGATCATCACCGACAAACGTGCGTCCGAACCTACCGGCTCGATCGGCGGCGTCGAGAATGCCGACCCTTCGCTTGCCGAAATCACGCCACACGACACGCTGACGCCGGATGACCTGGTGGCGGAGTGGCATGCCGTCCCGCCGCCGTGACCCGCAAATTGAGGCCTGGAGCCTCCGTTCCGATTGAATCGGAACGGAGGCTCTATCTCCTATTTTTGACGCGTTTTCTTCACGCGAACCGGTATCCATCCCGCATCAAGTGCGGGACAGGCTTTCGCTGGAAAACGCTCTAAACCGACGCCAATTTCCGTTCGATCAACTCGCTTTCGATCGCCCGCGGTCCTATATAGGGCCTTAAGGGATTGAACGCGGGACATGATGACGATCGACGAAATCAGGGATAATTTTGCGCTGCTGGAGGATTGGGACGACCGCTATCGGTACGTCATCGAACTCGGGCGTACGCTTGCTCCGATGCCGGAGGCCGAGCATTCTTCGGCCAACAAGGTGCAGGGCTGCGCCAGCCAGGTCTGGCTCTCCCAGCAGATCGAGCGCCGTGACGCCGGCGAGCCCGTGCTGAACTATCTCGGCGACAGCGATGCGCATATTGTGCGTGGGCTGATCGCGATCCTGCTGACGCTGTATTCCGGTCACACCCCGCAGCAGATCCTTGCCACCGATGCGATCGCGGTGTTCGACGAATTCGGTTTTCGCGAACATCTGACCCCGCAGCGCTCCAACGGCCTGCGCGCCATGGTCGACCGCATTCGCGCCGACGCCCGCGCGGCACTGGCCGCTGCCTCCTGACAGTGTGCTTGCCGCGAGTGAGAACGGCATCGCCGGCGGACCACTTCTCCCTCGCCCCGCGTCGGGGAGAGGTGAACCAGATGTTGCGTCGATTCAATTCAAATCCATCATGCTCTAATATTCCGAGCTATTTCCGCCGTCGCTGCTGCTGGCCAAGGCCCATTTTCTTGGCGAGTTGCGAGCGCGCCACCGCGTAATTCGGCGCTACCATCGGATAGTCCGCCGGAAGGCCCCATTTGTCCCGGTATTGCTCCGGCGTCATGTTGTATTGCGTCCGCAAATGGCGTTTCAGCGATTTGAAGCGCTTGCCGTCCTCGAGACAGACCAGGTAGTCGGGGGTCATCGACTTTTTGACGGAGACCGCGGGTTTGGCCGGTTCCAGCGGCGTCTCTGTCCGTCCTCCCGAGACCCGCAGCAACGCGGCATGTATCTGGCTGATCAGGGCCGGAATTTCGGAAGCGGGCGTCGGGTTGTTGCTGAGATAGGCCGACACGATGCTTGCGGTGAGGTCGATGAAATTCTTCCCGGCAGCGTCGTTCATGGCCTGAACCTTTCGAAGATCGTAACCACGCTAGAGCCTTTTCCGTTCCGATGGAATCGGAACGGAGGCTCTAGTTCTTTATTTGACGCGTTTTTCTCACGCGAACCGGTATCCACTCGCTGGAAAACGCTCCAGGAACCTTGCGGATCGAACAGTATTCCGCAGCGTCACCACGCTTCGCGGACCGATCCATGGCCGCCAGATATGAGCGGATTGACGCTCACGTGACAAGAACAACGATGCCTTATTTTTTGGAAACCTGTTCGGCGGAAAATGAAGCCCGTCTATGGACGCTGGTCGAGATGCGCGCGCAATTCATCGATCGAAGCGAACCGCATCATGCCTTCCGGCATCTGGGCCTCGATCGAGCCATCCGAATATAACGAATAGGCCATGCCATCGACGACGCCGGATTTGAGAACCGTGACCGGCGGATGTTCCTCGTTGCGCGCAACCGGCGAATAGCGATCCGTGCCGGGCGCGCCGGCGGCCGGCTCGGTAAATGTCGAGGGTGCGCGGCCGCTGCGCCGCTGCGATGACGCCTCGGCGGTCCGCGCGCGCTCCGGTTGCGGCCAGGCGTCGTCGAATGTCGCCGGCGGCGGGGGCTCGGCCGGTTTGAGCGGCGGCGGCGCGGCAGGCGCAGGGACGCGAACATCAGCCGCGGAGGGTTCGGTGGTTCGCGCCTCGGCACGCTCGCGTTCCTTGCGCGACGACGAAGAAAACAACAGGTTGCGCCGCGGCTTGACGGCTGGCGCGGCTTCGGCCGCCGGCGGCACCGGCGGCGGATCGCTGCGCGGGCGATCGCGCGACGCGGCCTCGTCCTGCCATGGCGCCGGCGGCAGCGCGGGTGGTTGCGCCGCCGGTTCGGAATCGCCGGGGCTTGCCTCACCGGGCCGCTCGTGGCCGAACGGGAAACCATCGCCTTCCTTGGCAGAATCGCGCGAGGCGGCGCTTGGGGCTGCCGACCGCTGGGCAGTACCCGCGCGCGACGTTGTCGCAACGCCGGATCCGAGCTGCGGCGCGAGGTTCTTCAATTCCCGAACGATCGCCCAAAGACTGAGCATGATCATGCCGGTGCAGGCTGCAATCACACCGGTGACGATCAGCGTATTGCCGAAGCTGAATTCCTTGACCGGAATTCCAAGTCCGATCCCCAGGAGACCAGCCAGCAAAATGCCAATCCCGGCGATCAACAGCACAACCATCATCGAAATCATCCCCCGGCCTCGCCCTAAAGGCTCACAGCCGCCAATGCTACGATACCGTCATATTGCGCGTGCCGCCAACCAGCAATTGCAACCGTCGCTTGCGGCAACATGACATCGCCGGGCAAGGAATATTGTCCTTGCGCCGTGTAAGTTTGAAATGCCATTGCCCGAATCAGACCTTTTCCTTGTCGGGATTGTTGCGGCGCATCAGGGAATTTACGCCACAATTCTGAATTACTTGGAAATGGAACTGCGCTATATGGACGCCGGGAAACGAGGCCCAAAAGCGCCAACGCTGGGCCACAGGGGAACGCCGGGTCACCATAGCCATGTCAGCTATCACGACATCGACCATCGTCACGCCCTTGCGGCGCTCGGTGGAACGGACCAGCGATGACCTCGCGATCGTGGTGCTGGTGGCGGTCGGCCTGGTCGCAAGCCTGACGTTTCGCGATTATGGCCTGGGCTGGGACGACTACACCCACGCCGAATATGCCGATCTTCTGCTGCGTATGTACGGTTCCGGTTTCAAGGATACCGCCGCATTATCGTTCGCCAACCTCTTTATGTATGGCGGCGGCTTCGACATGGCGGCAGCGCTGCTGCACAAGGTCATCCCGCTCGAACTGTTTGAGACGCGCCGCCTGCTCGGCGCCATCGTCGGCATGATCGGGCTTGCCGTGACATGGCGGCTGGGCCGGCGTGTCGGCGGCCCGCTCGCCGGACTGGCGGCACTGCTGCTGCTGGCGCTGTGCCCCACCTTCTACGGCCACATGTTCATGAATCCAAAGGACGCGCCGTTCGCGGTTGCGATGGTGATCCTGATACTGGGCCTTGTCCGTCTGGCGGAGGAGTACCCGTCGCCCTCGCCGCGGACCATCCTGATCGTCGGTCTTGGCGCCGGCCTGTCGGTCGGCTCGCGCATCCTGGGCGGCCTTGGCCTGATTTACGCCCTGGCCGGCTTTGTGCCGCTGCTGGTGGCGGAGGTCCACAGCCAGGGCGCGCGCGAAGCCGCAAGACGCTTCCTCCATGTCGCCTATTGCCTGCTGCCCAGCCTGATTCTCGGCTATCTCATCATGGGCCTGATCTGGCCATGGTCGATCATGGAGCCGGGCAATCCGTTCGGAGCCCTGAATTATTTCTCCAACTTCTTCGAGAAGCCGTGGAAGGAAATGTTCGAAGGCGCGCTGGTATCGGTGCCGGACATGCCCTGGTCCTATCTGCCGGTCCTGTTCGCCCTGCAGCTTCCCGAGGTGCTGCTTGGCCTTTCGATTGCCGGCACCCTCGGCACGCTGGTGGCGCTGGCGCGCGGCGATGTCGCGGCACGCCGCAAGACCATCCTGCTGATCGTCACGCTGGCGGCAACGCTGCCGCTGGCGATTGCGATGCTGAAGCGTCCGGCGCTCTACAACGGCATTCGGCATTTCATCTTTGTGATCCCGCCGATGACGGTGCTGGCGGGAACCGCATTCGCGTGGGGAATGGACTGGCTCAAGCAGCATCGCCGCCACTGGCAACCCGCCGCGGTGGCCGTTTTCTCGTTCGGCCTGCTGTTGCCGCTCGGCGAAATGATCCGGCTGCACCCTTACGAATACACCCACTTCAACAATATTGCCGGCACCGTGCGCGGCGCGGACGACCTGTTCATGCTGGATTATTGGGGCCTGGCGTTCAAGCAGGCGTCCGACGGCCTGCGCGAGCAACTCGTCGAACGGCAGGAAGTGCCGCCACTGGGACGCAAATGGAAGGTCGCGGTGTGCGGTCCGCAACGCCCCGCGCAGGTCGGGCTCGGCCCGGATTTCACCATCGGCTGGGACAGTCACGCCGCCGATTTTGCGATGACGCTGGGTGAATTCTACTGCAAGGGCCTGGTGGCGCCGGTGATGGTGGAGATCAAGCGCGATGACGTGGTGTTCGCCCGCGTTTACGATATCCGAGGGCGCAGCATTTCCAGCCTGCTGGCCATTCCGGCGCCGTGAGTCGGATACCGTTTGAGGCAGATACCGTTTGAGACAGATCACGGGTCGCTTTGGCATGACTGCCACGCCAGCCCTGTGCCTTGCTGCGAACCCGCCGCAGGGCTAATCTTTCGTTGAAAACAAACATCCGGAGAAAACAGTCATGTCACCAGCGGAAGCCCGCCTGCAGGAAGTGCCGTCGGAAATGACCGACGCCGAGTGGAACCAGCGGGTCAATCTCGCCGCCTGCTATCGCCTGGTCGCGCATTATGGCTGGGACGATCTGGTCGACACCCACATCTCGGCGCGGGTGCCGGGACCTGAGCATCATTTCCTGATCAATCCCTACGGGTTGATGTTCGACGAAATCACCGCGTCCAGCCTGGTCAAGGTCGACCTCGACGGCAACCAGCTCACCAAAAGCCAGTACAGCATCAACCCGGCCGGCTTCACCATCCATTCGGCGATCCACGAAGTCCGCGAGGACGCCGGCTGCGTGCTCCATCTGCACACCCCCGACGGCACCGCGGTTGCGAGCTGCATGGAAGGTCTGCTGCCGATGAACCAGACCGCGCAGCTCGTCACCCACGATCTCGCCTATCACGACTACGAAGGCATCGCGCTCGACCATGACGAACGTCCGCGCCTGCAAAAGGACCTCGGCACCAAGAACCACATGCTGCTGCGCAATCACGGTACCCTGACGGTCGGCCGCTCGGTCGCGTCCGCCTTCGAGCGCATGTTCCACCTGGAGCGGGCCTGCACGATGCAGGTACGCACCCGCATGCTGGGACCGACGGCCTATCCGGTCGACCCGGCCGTCATCGACAAGAACACCAGCGTGATCGCGAACCCCGATCGCGCCGAACTGCGTTCGACGATGCTGGTATGGCCGCCGCTGCTGCGCAAACTCGACCGGCTCGATCCCAGCTACAAGGATTGAAATTTCCGGAAATCAGTCTAGTATCGCTGCCAACAACCTCTGCACTTCCTTACCAAAACGCCGCCCAATTCCGGGCGGCGTTTTCATTTTGCGCAAGCCATTGGTTCCGGCGTGTTGGCTTCTATGTCTTCGGCGCGTCCGCGAACGCGGCCAGAATTCGCGCCCACGAGCGGATGCCCTTGTGAAAGCTCCTCAGATCATACTTCTCGTTCGGCGAATGGATGTTGTCGTCTTCCAGGCCGAACCCCACCATCACGGTGTCGAGGCCGAGGGTACGCTTGAAATCGGCGACGATCGGGATCGATGCGCCTGAGCCGATCAGCAGCGCCTCCTTGCCCCACTCGTCGGTCAACGCGCGCCGGGCGGCGGCCAGCGGTTTCATGTTCCAGTCGAGCGCGATGGCCGGCGCACTGGAATGGTCGGTAAATTCGGCGCGGCAATCCCCGGGCAGCCGCGCGGTGACGTAATCGCGGAACGCCTTGCGGATCTTGTCGGGCTGTTGGCCTTCCACCAGCCGGAACGAGACCTTCGCCGAGGCTTCCGCCGGAATCACGGTCTTTGACCCCTCGCCGGTATAGCCGCCGATGATGCCATTGATGTCGCAGGTCGGGCGCGAGGAGACCTGCTCGATCAAGAGGCGGCCCTTCTCGCCGGCGGGAAGCGAAAGACCGATCGGCTTGAGAAAGGAGTCAGCCGTGAGGTCGAGCTTCGCGCGCTGCGCCAGGATATCGGCAGGCAGATCCTTCACGCCGTCGTAGAAACCGGGGATGGTGATGCGGCCATTGTCATCATGAAGGCCGCCGAGAATGCGGGTCAGCACCCGGATCGGGTTTTGCGCACCGCCGCCGAAGATGCCGGAATGCAGATCGCGGCTGGCGGCCTTGATCCGTACCTCGTCGTAAACAAGCCCGCGCAGCGACGTCGTGATCGCCGGCGTATTCGAATCCCACATGCCGGTGTCGCAGACCAATGCGAAGTCGGCCTTGAGGTCCTGCTTGTTGGCTTCAAGAAACGGAACGAAATTCTTCGATCCGACTTCTTCTTCGCCCTCGATGACGATGGTGACGTCGACCGGCAATGAGCCGGTCACCGATTTCCAGGCCCGGCAGGCCTCGACGAACGTCATCAACTGGCCTTTGTCGTCCTCGGCACCCCGGGCGACGATGATTTTTCGTCCGTCGGCGTGGTCGGCAATCGCCGGCTCGAATGGCGGCCGATGCCAGAGATTGAGCGGATCGACCGGCTGCACATCATAGTGACCGTAGAACAGCACATGCGGCCGCCCGTGATCTTTGGCCCCGCCGTTGATCTTGCCGACGATCGCCGGATGACCGGCCGTCGGCCTGACGTCGGTGGCGAAACCCAGGGTTGCGATATCTTTGGCGAGATGTTCGGCAGCCGCCTTGCAGTCTCCGGCAAAGGCCGGATCGGCCGAGATCGACTTGATCCGCAGCAGGGCAAACAGCCGCTCGAGGCTGTTGTCGAAATCGGCATCGATGCGATCGAGGACCGGTTGGAGTTGCGGCGCGGTGGACATTGCAATTTTCCCTCGGTGAATTCGGTTAGTCGAGCCGTGCTCGCAACGATGAACCAGCTGAATACTATCGTCGCAGCAGGCCGCCAAGCGCGCCGCGAACGAGCGCGCGGCCAACCGAACCGCCGATCGAGCCGCCTACCGATTTGCCGAGGTTGGCGGCGACCCCGCCGACCACCTGATTGGAGACCGAACGCGTGACATTGCGCGCGATCAACTGACCGGTCGACAGCTTGCCGCGCCGTACGCCGGTTCCGAAAATCGTACCGACGATCGCACCGATCTGCGCGAGAATCCCTCCGCCGCCCTCGTCCGCCGCGGATCCGGCCACGCGCTTCTGCAGCACCTCATAGGCGGATTCGGAATCGATTGCGGTGTCGTATTTGCCCTTCACCGGGCTTGCGTCCATGATCGCCTTGCGCTCCTCCGGCGTGATCGGTCCGATCCGCGCCGACGGCGGCCGGACCATGATGCGCTCGACCATCGCCGGCGTGCCGTTGCCTTCCAGGAACGAAACCAGCGCTTCGCCCTTGCCCAGCTCCATGATGACCTTGGCGGTATCGAGCTTCGGATTGGGCCGGAACGTCTGCGCCGCCGCCGCAACGGCTTTCTGGTCACGCGGGGTGAAGGCCCTCAAGGCGTGCTGCACGCGGTTGCCGAGCTGGCCGAGCACCTTGTCGGGGACGTCGATCGGATTTTGCGTCACGAAATAAACCCCGACGCCTTTCGAGCGTATCAGCCGGACCACCTGCTCGATCTTGTCCATCAGCGGCTTGGGCGCATCGTTGAATAACAGATGCGCCTCGTCGAAGAAGAACACCAGCTTGGGTTTCGGCGGGTCGCCGACCTCCGGCAATTCCTCGAACAGTTCGGATAGCATCCACAGCAGGAAGGTCGCGTACAATTGCGGGCTCTGCATCAGCTTGTCGGCCACCAGGATGTTGATCATGCCCCGGCCGTCACGGTCGGTGCGCATGAAATCCTTCAACGCCAGCGCCGGCTCGCCGAAAAACTTGGCGCCGCCCTGGTTTTCCAGCACCAGCAGCTGGCGCTGGATGGTCCCCACCGTCTGTTTCGAAACGTTTCCGTATTGCGTCGTCAGTTCGGCCGCGTGTTCGGCGATGAAAGACAGGATCGCCCGCAGATCCTTCATGTCCAGCAGCAACAACCCCTGTTCGTCGGCCACCCTGAACGCGATGTTGAGCACGCCTTCCTGGACGTCGTTCAGGTTCATCATCCGCGACAGCAGCAGCGGGCCCATTTCCGAGACGGTGGCGCGCACCGGATGACCCTGCTCGCCGAACACGTCCCAGAAGATCGTCGAAAACTGGTCGGGCTGGAAGGTGAGGCCCATATCGCCCGCCCGCTTGACGATAAAATCCTTGGGTTCCCCGACTTCGGAGATGCCTGAAAGATCTCCCTTGATATCGGCCGCGAACACCGGAACTCCGGCGCGTGCAAATCCCTCGGCCATGACCTGCAGCGAGACGGTTTTGCCGGTTCCGGTGGCGCCGGTGACAAGGCCGTGGCGATTTCCAAGCGCGAGCGTCAGCCATGCCGGCTGATCCCCCTTTCCGATAAAAATCTTCTCCGCGGTATCGGCCAACTTGTCACCGGATGTAGCCATCGCATCGCCTCTTCGCGCGCATCAAGGGTCTCGACGCCATTATCATACCGCATGTTGCCAGCCGATTGAAACCGGTGAACGAAGCCAGCGTATCTCGCAGAACCACCTGTCCTGCTCCCGATGCTTTCTTTCGCACGCGTTGGAAGGCACGGGTTTTGCTGCGACAATTTGCCGTTAAACTCCCCACAACGCTTGCATTGGTGCAACACTCGCGCGTGATTGAATATGAATCACGCCTGCGAATGCGGTCATCGCTTGTAATTCATTTCGCGCAAGATCAAGATGAATTTACAAACGGTATCCGGCAAGCAACCGGTTGGGGCGGGGCAATATGGACGAATTGATAGGGCGGCTGGTCGCAAAGGCCGGTATCGATAACGCTGTTGCTGAAAAGACCATCGGCATTGTCCTGGGTTTTCTCCGCAACGAAGGCCCCGCCGAAAAAGTTCAATCGCTGATCGACAATATTCCGGGCGCGGAGGCCGCGATCGCAGCCTCCAGCAATGGTGGCGGCCTGGGCAGACTGATGGGCGGTGGCCTGATGGCGCTCGGAACCAAGCTGATGGGGCTTGGTTTGGGCATGAGCGAAATTCAGGACGTCGCCCGTGAACTTTTCAGGTTCGGCCGAGACAAAATCGGAGCGGATCGGATGGGCGAGATCATCGCAGGGACGCCGGGCCTCAATCAATTCGCTTAAGCACATTTTTCAAATCGAGTACCATGACATATCCAATCTCCGAGATTGATGGCCTCACCGCCTTCACCGCTTCCAAACTGAAATCCATTGGCATCCGCACCACTGAAGGGCTGCTTGAGGCCGCCCGCACCGTCAAGGGACGCAAGGCGCTCGCAGCAAAGACCGGCATCAGCGAGCAGCAATTGCTCGAATGGGCCAATGTGTCCGACTACATGCGGATTCCCGGCATGGGCAAGGCCAAGGTCGGGCTGGTGCGCGCCGCCGGCGTCACCACGGTTCGCGAACTCGCGCTCCGCAACCCGGCGCGGCTGGCGCAGAACATGAAAGAGGTAAATACCAGGCGCAAGCTGGTCCGCGTATTGCCTTCGGAAAAGGCGGTCGAGCAGTTGATCGCGCAGGCCCGCAAGCTTCCGCCCAAAATTACCTATTAAGAGCGTTCAACCTGGAAGCGTTCAACGGCGAGCGACGGCTCAGCCACGCTCAGACCGGCACCCCCGACATCTTGACTCCCATGCACGGACCGCGCAAAGCGACCGGCATGATCGCGATCACCTCCAGACCCGTTGCGGCGGCCGCCCCGGCCGGTCATCCGGTGTTGCGAGCCCTGCTGTCCCGGCCGCGCCCCGCGGTGATGGGTATCCTGAATGTGACACCGGATTCCTTTTCCGATGGCGGGCAATTTATCGCGCCGGAACGCGCCATGGCGCAGGCCCGGCGGATGATCGCCGAGGGCGCCGACATCATCGACATCGGCGCGGAATCCACCCGGCCCTATGGCTCCCACCCGGTCTCAGCCGATGAAGAGATGACGCGCCTGCAGCCGATACTGGCCGGAGTCGTGGCCCTCGGAGTTCCCGTATCGATCGACAGCATGAAATCGGCCGTCGTCGCATGGGCGCTCGATACGGGTGCGGTCATCGCCAACGACGTCTGGGGCCTGCAGCGCGATCCCGACATGGCGAAGCTGGTGGCCGCGCGAAATTCGCCTGTCATCATCATGCACAACCGCGACCAGGTCGACGCCGGCATCGACATCGTCAAGGACATGGTCGATTTCTTTGCCCGCTCGCTCGACATCGCCGACCGAGCCGGTATTTCGCGCGGCAACCTCGTGCTCGACCCCGGTATCGGTTTTGGCAAGACCTCCGAACAGAGCATGACGGCGCTGGCCCGGCTCAACGAAATCGCCGTGTTCGGCCTGCCCTTGCTGGTCGGCGCGTCGCGCAAGCGCTTCATCAGCACGGTTACCCCGTCGGAACCGCTTCAGCGCCTTGGCGGCTCGATCGCAGCTCACCTCGTGGCGGCGCAAGGCGGCGCCCGGATCATCCGGACCCATGATGTGTCGGAAACCGTACAGGCGCTAAGCGTGGCCGCGGCAATCGAGGGCAACCGATGACCGACACGATTTTCATCAGCGGCGTCGTCATTCATGCCCGCCACGGCGTCATGGAACATGAGACCGAGGTGGGGCAACGCTTCGTGATCGATCTCGAACTCACCGCCGACCTGTCGGAATCCTCGCGCACCGACCGCCTCTCCGATACGGTGTCCTATTCCAACGTGGTCGCGACCGCGACGGCGGCCTTCAAGAACGCCAATTACAAGCTGTTGGAGCGCGCCGCCGGCGCGGTTGCCGACGCCGTACTGGCTGCGTTTCCGCGCGTCAACGCCATCAAGGTGACCGTGCACAAGCCGCATGCGCCGATCGCCGCGATTTTCGACGATGTCGGCATCATCCTGACGCGCACCCGGCAACCACCCTCTCATGGCTGACGTCCTGATCGCGCTTGGCGGCAATGTCGGCGACGTCCGCACGACATTCCAGCGCGCGATCGCCAATATCTGCGGCATGACGCAGGCCGCATTGCTGGCGCGTTCGTCCGATTATGCGACCCCGCCCTGGGGTGACGAGCAGCAAGCCCGGTTCATCAATTCCTGCATCGAGATCGAAACCAGCCTCGACCCCCACGCGCTCTTGTTCACGCTGCACAAAATCGAAAAGAAATTCGGCCGCGACCGGGCCCATGAAACGCGCTGGGGTCCGCGCACCCTCGACCTCGACCTGATCGCCTATGACGACGTGTCGATCGACAAGCCGGAACTGACGCTGCCGCATCCCCGGCTGTTCGAACGCGCCTTCGTGCTGGTGCCGCTCGCCGAGATTGCGCCCGACCGTCTCATAGCGGGACGCCGGGTCGCAACGGCGCTGGCGCAGCTCTCAACCCAGGGAATCGAGCGATTGGCCGACCTCGGCTGACCAAAACAACCGTTTGGCTTGGCGGTCGGCCCGTGGCAATTTCCGGCCAACAACATCAACGGCAACACGAGCGGCTCCTGGGGGGCGACCTGGCGAATGACATCTGTGACCGATGACCTGCGGCTGGCAGCGGATTTTCAGCCTGCGACCTACGACGACTGGCGCAAGCTCGTCGATGGCGTGCTGAAGGGCGCGCCGTTCGAGAAGCTGGTCGGCAAGACCTATGATGGCCTGAAGGTCGAGCCGATCTACCAGCGCGCGCGCGATGCGGCACCGATCGCAGGCCGGCCCGCCGCTGCGCCGTGGCAGATCATGCAGCGGATCG
Organism: uncultured Pseudomonadota bacterium; assembly: GCA_963819325.1. Taxonomy (GTDB): domain Bacteria; phylum Pseudomonadota; class Alphaproteobacteria; order Rhizobiales; family Xanthobacteraceae; genus Bradyrhizobium. Next base: position 570,160 of record CAWFVT010000007.1, on the reverse strand, counting down.
ATCATCCGGATGCGGCGATCGCCAATGCGCAGGCATTGCACGACCTCGAAAACGGCGCCAACGGGCTGACGCTGGTTTTCGCCGGTGCCCACGGCGCGTACGGGTTTGGACTGGACCCCTCGGCGGCGGCGATCGAGCAGGTTCTCGACGGCGTCTTCATCGATGCCGGGATTGCCATCGACCTTCAGGTCGGTCCGCAGTCGCGGATGGCGGCCATCCACATCGCCGAATACATCAAGCGCAAGGGCGTCGCTCCGGCGGCCTGCGATATCCGCTTTGGTCTCGATCCGCTCGCAGCATGCGCGGTCTGGGGATCCAGTCCCTATGCCTGGGCTGAGATCGCGCCTGCGATCACCGGCGCGGCCAAAGGCCTCGCGGCGATGGGATTCAAGGGCCCGTTCGCGGTCGCGGATGGACGGGTGATCCATGATGCCGGCGGGTCGGAGGTGCAGGAACTGGCGTTCGTGCTGGCGTCGGCCGTCGCCTATCTGCGCGCGATCGAGCAAGCGGGCGTTGCGCTCGAAGATGCCCAGGGCATGGTCTATGCCCGGCTTTCCGCCGATGCCGACCAATTCCTGACGCTGGCAAAATTCCGTGCGCTACGGCAGCTATGGGCTCGCATCGAGCAGGCGTGCGGCCTGACGTCCAGGCCGCTGTTCATTGCCGCTGATACGGCCTGGCGGATGCTGACCCAGCGCGACCCTTACGTGAACATGCTGCGCGCGACTGGTGCTACGTTCTCGGCTGGCCTCGGCGGTGCCAACGCCATCACGGTGCTGCCGCATACCCTGGCGCTGGGATTGCCCGATGCATTCGCGCGGCGCGCGGCGCGCAACACGCAACTGGTGCTGCTCGAGGAATCCAATCTCGCCAAGGTGTCCGATCCGGCCGCCGGCTCCGGCGGCATCGAAACCCTGACGGGCCAGCTTGGCGAGGCGGCGTGGTCGCTGTTTCAGGAGATCGAGAAAGCCGGCGGCGTGTTTGCTTCCCTCGAGCAAGACCTGATCCAGCGCAAGGTGGCGGCGACGCGCGCGGTACGCGAAGCCAATATCGCCCGGCGCAAGGAAGTCCTCACCGGCGCCAGCGAGTTCCCCAATTTGCATGAGGCCCACGTCGCGGTGCTGAATGCGAAACCGGTGGTGCTTCCGCCCTATGGCGAAGCCAAAATCAAATTTGAGGCGCTGCCGCCGATACGGCTGGCGGCGCCGTTCGAGCATTTGCGCGACCGCTCGGATCGAATTCTCAGAGATAGCGGCGCGCGGCCGAAAGTGTTTCTCGCCAATCTCGGCACGCCCGCCGACTTCACCGCACGCGCCACCTTCGCCAAGAGCTTTTTCGAGACCGGCGGGATCGAGGCGGTGGATACCGAGGGATTTACCGATTCCGCGGCGCTGGCCGCTGCCTTCAAGGCCTCCGGCGCGGCGCTGGCCTGCCTGTGTTCTTCCGACAAGGTCTATGCGGCGCAGGCGACCGCGGCGGCAACGGCCCTTCAAGCCGCGGGCGCCAGACATATCTATCTGGCAGGGCGGCCGGGCGAACAGGAACCGGCGCTCCGTGCTGCCGGCGTTAACGATTTCATCTTCGCCGGCGGCGATGCGCTGGCGACGTTGCAAGAAGCCTATCGGCTGACGGAGTGAACCATGGCCCCGGCGACCAAACCCGTTCTGACCGGCGGCTGCCAATGCGGTGCGGTCCGTTTTGCGGTGTCGGCGGCACCCGTGAAGGTCAGCATTTGCCACTGCCGGATGTGCCAGAAGGCGACCGGCGCGCCGTTCGCGTCGTTCGCCGACATCGAACGCGGCGATTTCGCCTGGACCCGCGGCACGCCGGCAGCGTTTCGCTCCTCCTCCATCGCCGAGCGCGATTTCTGCGCCGCTTGCGGCACGCCCCTGAGCTTCCGCCGCATCGACGGCCCCCGGATCGAGATCCTGACCGGTGCGTTCGACCGCCCGGACCGGATGGTTCCGATCCAGCAGTTCGGCACCGAAGCCCGGCTCGGCTGGGTGGTCGCGATCGCCAATCTGCCGAGCCAGACCACGTTGCAGAACTACGGATCGGACAAGCTTAACGGCATCGTCAGCCACCAGCATCCGGACCATGATTGAGGGACAATTGAGACTAAGGGCGATGGAATGACGATCGTAAACCGCTATGATATTCTCGTCATTGAACCCGTCATGCCCGGGCTTGGCCCGGGCATCCACGTCTTTCTGAACAGACAAGACGTGGATGGCCGGAACAAGTCCGGCCATGACGAACGAGGCTGGTAGAATGAGCCGCATACCGAACTTTGCGAATATCGCGTTTGAAAAGGCGACCGTCGCCGAACCCGCCGGCAGCGCGGAGCCCTGGCTCACGCCCGAAGGCATTCTGGTCAAGCCGGGCTATTCGGAAAGCGACCTCGAAGGCATCGACTTCCTCGATACCTGGCCGGGCATCGCGCCCTATCTGCGCGGCCCCTACCCCACCATGTATGTCAACCAGCCCTGGACCGTCAGGCAATATGCAGGGTTCTCGACGGCGGAGGATTCCAACGCATTCTATCGCCGCAATCTCGCCGCCGGACAAAAAGGCCTCTCGGTCGCGTTCGATCTCGCCACGCACCGCGGCTACGACTTCGACCACCCGCGTGTCACCGGTGATGTCGGCATGGCCGGGGTCGCGATCGACTCCATCTACGACATGCGCACGCTGTTCTCGGGGATTCCGCTCGACCAGATGAGCGTGTCGATGACCATGAACGGCGCGGTGCTGCCGATCCTGGCGCTGTTCGTGGCCGCGGCCGAGGAACAGGGCGTGCCGCCGGAAAAACTCTCCGGCACCATTCAGAACGACATTCTGAAAGAGTTCATGGTGCGCAACACCTATATCTATCCGCCGGCGCCCTCGATGCGGATCATCTCCGACATTTTTGCGTATACCTCGCAGAAGATGCCGAAATACAACTCCATCTCGATCTCCGGCTATCACATGCAGGAAGCCGGCGCGACGCAGGACCTCGAACTTGCCTATACGCTGGCGGACGGCGTCGAATATCTGCGCGCCGGGCTTGCTGCCGGTCTCGACGTCGATCGCTTTGCGCCGCGGCTGTCGTTCTTCTGGGCGATCGGCATGAACTTCTTCATGGAAGTCGCCAAGATGCGCGCGGCGCGGCTGCTGTGGGCCAAGCTCCTGACACAGTTCAACCCGAAGGACCCGCGCTCGCTGAGCCTGCGAACCCATTGCCAGACTTCGGGCTGGTCGCTGACCGCGCAGGACGTCTACAACAACGTCATGCGCACCACCATCGAGGCGATGGCGGCAACCCAGGGCCATACCCAATCGCTGCACACCAACGCGCTCGACGAGGCGCTGGCGCTGCCGACGGATTTCTCCGCCCGGATCGCGCGCAACACCCAATTGTTCCTGCAGCAGGAAAGCGGCACCAACCGCATCATCGATCCCTGGGGCGGCTCGTATTATGTCGAGCGGCTGACCCACGATCTTGCTGCGAAAGCCTGGGGTCATATCCAGGAAGTCGAGGCGCTCGGGGGCATGGCAAAGGCGATCGAGGCCGGCGTTCCCAAGCTCAGAATTGAGGAAGCTTCCGCCAAGACCCAAGCCAGGATCGACGCCGGCAAGCAGGCGGTGATCGGCGTCAACAAATACAAGCCGGTCAACGAAGCGCCGATCGACGTGCTGAAGGTGGAAAACTCCACGGTGCGCCGGCTGCAGATCGACAAGCTGTCGCGGCTCAAAAAGGAACGCAACCAGAAGGACGTCGACGAGGCGCTGGCGGCGCTCACCAGAAGCGCCGGCGAAGGCAATGGCAACCTTCTGGCGCTGGCGATCGATGCCGCGCGCGCCAAGGCCACGGTCGGCGAAATTTCCGACGCGATGGAGAAGGTGTTCGGACGGCACCGCGCCGAAATCAAATCCATCACCGGCGTCTACAAGCGGGAGGCGTCCACCATGTCCAACCGGGTCGAAAAGGTTCAGGCGCTGATCGATGCGTTCGAGGACGCCGAGGGCCGAAGGCCGCGCATTCTCGTCGCCAAGATCGGCCAGGATGGCCACGACCGCGGCCAGAAGGTGATCGCTTCGGCCTTTGCCGATGTCGGCTTCGACGTCGATATCGGGCCGTTGTTCGCCACCGCCGACGAGGCCGCGCGGCAGGCGGTCGAGAACGACGTGCATATTCTCGGGCTGTCGTCGCTGGCGGCGGCGCATCTGACGGCAGTGCCGGAACTGAAGGCCGCGCTCAAGAAACAAGGCCGCGACGACATCATGATCATCATCGGCGGCGTGGTGCCGCCGCAGGATTACGACGCGTTGTACAAAGCGGGCGCCGAAGCCATCTTCCCGCCGGGCACGGTGATATCGGACGCCGCCGAGGAGCTGATCCACAAGCTCAATGCGCGGCTCGGCCATAGCGAGGCGGCGGAGTAGCTCCGCGCCTCTCCCCCTTGCATAAGAGGAATTTCCGTGCGCGTCGCTGCAACCGTCACGTTCGTCCGCGCGATGTGCCTTGCGTTCGCATGCCTCGCCCTCCCTGCCGTCGCCGATGACGCGAAGCCCAGCGCTTCGGTCAAGAACAGGAATCTCGAGGCCAGCGTCTTTCTCGACGACAAGGTCAAGGCCGACACCGCGCTGGCGGCGGATTGCCTGGCCGAAGGCAGGAAGTGGATCGACAAGAATGCCGCGGAGGCTGAGACCTCGCGCAAGCAAGACCCCGTGATGTTTCGGAATGGCGCCTGGAGCTTTGAGCGCAAATACGAGACGCGCTCGGTGGTCGACGGTCGCTATGTCAGCATCGTCAGGTCCGACTACACGGACACCGGCGGCGCACATCCAAACAGGGACGTCAATACCATCCTGTGGGACACAAACGAAAAGAAGCGCATCTCGATTCGTCCCTTCTTCACAGAGACTGCCGACGACGGTCCGACCATGAAAGCGATGCAAAAAGCCATCATCGCTTCCCTGAATGCCGAGAAGAAGAAGCGCGACGCCGGCGAGACCGCGACCGCCGAATGGTACAAGGATCTCAAGCCAACGCTGCTCAAGATCGGCGCGGTGACGCTGGCGCCCTCGACCGTATCCGGCAAGAGCTCCGGCCTCACCTTCCACTATCCGCCCTATGCGGTCGGCCCCTATGCCGAAGGCGAGTATGTCGCCTTCGTGTCGTGGGAAACGCTAAAACCCTATTTGACGCCGGAAGGCGCAAGAATATTCGGCGGCACACGGCCCAAGGGCGACGACGATGATCAGCAATGACCGCAAACGAAGTGCCTGACATCGACCGGCTCGCCCACGACCTCCGCTCAGGTCACCGCGCGGCGCTGGCACGCGCGATCACGCTGATCGAGAGCCGTCGCGGCGATCATCAGGCCGCGGCGCGCGATCTGGTGCAGGCGCTGTTGCCCGAAACCGGCAAGGCGGTTCGGGTCGGCATCACCGGCTCGCCCGGCGTGGGCAAATCCACCACCATCGACGGGCTCGGAATGTTCCTGATCGAGCGCGGCCACAAGGTCGCGGTGCTCGCGGTGGATCCCTCTTCGGCGCGCACCGGCGGCTCGATCCTCGGCGACAAGACGCGAATGGCGCGGCTCTCCGCCTCCGATAGCGCCTTCATCCGGCCCTCGCCGGCCTCCGGCACTCTCGGCGGGGTTGCCGCGAAAACCCGCGAGGCGATGCTGCTGTGCGAGGCCGCGGGCTTTGACGTGGTGCTGGTGGAGACCGTCGGGATCGGGCAATCCGAGACCGCGGTATGCGACATGACCGATTTCTTCCTGGCGCTGATGCTGCCCGGCGCCGGGGACGAATTGCAAGGCATCAAGAAGGGCCTGGTCGAACTCGCCGACATGATCGCGGTCAACAAGGCCGACGGCGACAATATCAAGCGCGCCAATCTCGCAGCGGCCGAATATCGCGGCGCGCTGCATATCCTGACCCCGCGCTCGGAATACTGGCATCCGCCGGTCCTGACCTATTCGGCGCTGGCGGGCACGGGCATCGACGCGCTGTGGCAGAAGATTCTCGATCACCGTACTGCGATGAACGCCTCCGGCGAGTTCGCCGAGCGGCGGCGGCAGCAGCAAGTGAAGTGGATGTGGTCGATGCTGGAGCAGCGGATGATGGCGCGATTGCGTGCCGATCCGGCGATCCGCGCCAAAGTGAAGAAGACCGAAACCGAGGTAGCCGACGGCCGCATTACGCCTGCGCTGGCGGCCGAGCAGATCGCGGAGATGCTGAAGTGAGATGAGCGACAAACTTCGCATCCTGATCACCGGCTTCGGCCCGTTTCCCGGCGCGCCCTTCAATCCGACCCAGCCGCTGGTGGCGCGGCTATTGCGCTTGCGCAGCCCTGCTCTGGGCGAGGTCGAGCTGTCCGGTCATATTTTTCCGGTGACGTACAACGCCGTCGATCGCCAATTGCCCGACCTGCTGGCGCGAAAACGCCCGCAGGCGCTGCTGATGTTCGGCCTCGCCGCCCGCACGCCCTTCGTCCGGATCGAGACCCGCGCCCGCAACGCCGTCACCACCTTATGGCCTGACGCCGATCATGCCAGAACACGCAAGGGATCGATCGCCGGCGGCGCCGAGCCCATGATGTTCGGCCCGCATACCGCCAGGCTGTTGCGCGCAGCGCTCGGCACCGGCATCGATGCACGGGCCTCGCGCGATGCCGGCAGCTATCTTTGCAATTATCTGAGCTGGCGCGCGATCGAGGCGACGTGCCGCGACACCGGTCCGCGCCTCGCCGCGTTCGTGCATGTGCCGCTGCTGGCACGCGACGGCGCTTCACCCCGCAAGGATGCAAGCCATCGCGTCACGCTGGAACAACTGGTCGATGCCGGTGAAGCGATGCTGCTGGAGATGGTGAAGCTGACGCGAAGGGCGGTCAGGGAGGTTGCGGCGTCCTGAGCCTGGTAGGCTGGGCAAAGCCGAACCGCGTGCCCACCGATCTAGTTTGCGTCTGAAATGGTGGGCACGGCGCAAACGCGCCTTTGCCCACCCCACTACCCCCGGGCCGCCGATTCGCGGCGGAACGATTAACCCTACCCCCAACTATCGGCCGCTCGCGCCCTCACCCTCGCCACGCCCTGCTGTATTTTTGCGTTACTCCAGCATCGAGGGTGCGCTTCACGCGCGTCCCGCGGAAAGCCCAACCATGGACGTCAATCGCCGCCATCTCATCGGGGCAACTGTTACCGGCGCGGCCGGCGCGCTGGCGATGTCGCCTGATGCGGCGCGCGCGGCCCCCCTCACCTCGGCGCTCGGGCGCGATGCCACGCAATATGGCGTGCGGCCCGGCAGCCCGGACGATCAGACCAGAGCCTTGCAGCGCGCGATCGACGAATCCGCGCGCGCACAAATGCCATTGGCGCTGCCGCCGGGCGTCTATCGCACCGGGATGCTTCGTTTGCAAAGCGGCACGCAACTCATCGGCGTGCGCGGCGCAACCAGGCTGGTTTTCAACGGCGGCGCGTCGTTGGTGTCCAGCGAAGGCGGCGGCAGCATCGGGCTCTCCAACATCACGCTTGACGGCGGCGGCATTCCGCTGCCGACCCGGCGCGGCCTCGTGCATTGCCTGGGCGGACGCGATATCCGCATCGTCGATTGCGAAATCACCGGCAGCGGTGGCGCCGGCATCTGGTTCGAGAATGTCTCCGGCGACGTCAGCGGGAACATCATCACCAAGTCAGCCGCGACAGCCATTGTCTCGTTCGACGCGCAGGGCCTCCTGGTATCGCGCAACACCATTCTCGGCACCAACGATAACGGTATCGAAATCCTGCGCACCGCGATCGGCGACGACGGCACGCTGGTGCTCGACAACCGGATCGAGGACATCAAGGCCGGCCCCGGCGGCTCCGGACAATACGGCAACGCCATCAACGCGTTCCGCGCCGGCAACGTGATCGTGCGCGGCAATCGCATCCGCAACTGCGACTATTCCGCGGTGCGCGGCAATTCGGCGTCCAACATCCAGATCACGGGCAACAGCGTCAGCGACGTTCGCGAGGTGGCGCTGTATTCCGAATTTTCGTTCGAGGGTGCGGTGATCGCCAACAACACGGTGGACCGCGCGGCGTTCGGCGTTTCGGTCTGCAATTTCAACGAGGGCGGACGTCTCGCCGTCGTGCAGGGCAATATCATCCGCAACCTGCGGCCGAAGCGCCCGATCGGCACCGCGCCAGACGATGACGCCGGCGTCGGCATTTATGTCGAGGCCGATACCACCGTGTCGGGCAATGTGATCGAGAACGCGCCGTCGTTCGGGATCATCACCGGCTGGGGCAAGTATCTGCGCGATGTCGCGATATCAGGCAACGTGATCCGAAATGCCTTTGTCGGGGTCGGCGTGTCGGTGGCGCCGGGCGCGGGCACGGTTTTGGTCAGCAACAACCTGATTTCGGAAACGCCGCGTGGCGCCGTGGTCGGGCTCGATCTCATGCGGCCGGTGACGGCGGATCTGACCGCCGACGGCGCACAACGTTTCGCGCAGCTGGTGATTACAGCGAATGCGGTGCGAAGGTAGATCCTACAGCGCGTTGCGCAGCAGCGGATAGCGTTCGTGCATTACGGCGATGTCCGGCGTCCGCTCCGGGGCGATGTCTAACGCCACCGCGCTAGACTCCGGCGCGGAAGGCGCCTCCTCCGACGGCACGTGAACGGTTTCCGGGCTGATCGAGATGATGGGTGGCAGCGGTTCGGCCGGGTTCGGTGCCGGCTGCCATTGAAACCGACGGGCCTGATCGGGCAACATTTCGATACGGGGCAACGTCGCCCCGGCCCGGCCGAGCCAGGAGATATCGACAGCGGATTGGTCCCGGGAGTCCTCACGTGTCAACAGATCGCGCCAGAGTTCGACCGCGGCCTTGGCCTCCTGGATATTCTCGAGAAAGGCCCGTTCGCTGTGATAGCGGCGCCAGCGGCCGGTTTCGAACAACTCCGTAAGGTGATCGAGCCGCGCCTCGGCAAGAGTGCACCAGCGCCCGACAATGTCGCGGCCGCGCGCCACGTCCAATCGATGTGTCATAAAGCCAGCCCGTGAGGAGAAAGACGGACGCGGACGCAACGGGAACGAATCAATTTGACGCGACATGGATATTCTGTGGAAAACTTTTACGTTGTCCAGTGAGCGCGCTTGCCAAAGCCCGGCCATTGACAAAAAGCCCCGAAAATTGGCGGGCTGTCCTCGCTATTGACAGTCAAGCGGCGTGCCGGGATGGCTGAGTTGCGATTGTCATCAGCGCGTGGGCAGCGGCCGTCAAACGAAAGACCCGTCCGGGGGGACAACCGGACGGGTCAAGCTATATGGGCGCTTGGGGTGGATGGGCGCTCGCGCCGAATACAGCCTCGATGGGGAGGGATTACCGCTCCCACCAATATTGGTCGCAGGAGCCACGCGGCACGTTCAAACCACCGGTGATTTTTTTAATCCTTTTGGAGGGGCCAAAGTAGTCACCGGTTTTCCGAAAAGATCATGCTCAAACAAAAAGATAGAGCGAGATCGCGACCCGACGAAAAGCCATCTCACATTATTGTGCAGCGGGGCGATTGGGGTCGCCGACAACCGACTTGTCGGACGCCATGGCGGCCGCGGGCTCGCCCAGCGCCCTGGTCGAGGGAATTGGCGGCCGCTCCGACACATTTTCACCGGCAGCGCTGGCAGGCGGGCTGGTGATTGCGGCGACCGGCGCGATGCCTACGGCCGAGACCGCGGCAAAGGCATCGGCTTCACCGGCGCCGAACAGATCGTCGCGGCCGGGGGAACCAAGATCGCGGGCCGTTTTCATCAGGATGGTGCGCAGTTCCTCCGGCTTCAAGGCTGGATTACGCTCCAGCATCAGGCCTGCAAGGCCGCTGACATAGGCCGCGGCAAACGAGGTGCCGGAGGTGATCTGGTATTTTTCCTCGGGCGCCGGCAGGAACAGGTCGACGCCAGGTGCTGCGACCGCGATATAGCCGCCGCGGTTCGACGCCGTAAACAGCTTGTCCTGTGCGTCGGTGGCACTGATCGCGATCACTTTTGCGTTGGCGGCGGGATACAGCGGCGGTGATTTTGCTCCGGCGTTGCCGGCGGCGGCCACCATCACAATGCCCTTGAGGGCCAATGCCGCGATCCCGCGTTCGATCAACGCATCCTTCGGACCGGCGAAACTCATATTGACGATCTGCGCGCCATGCGCCGCGGCGTAATCCATTCCCTTCAGGATCACGAACGACGTGCTTTCCGCGCCGCTGGATGCCTTGCCGAAGGCCCGGATCGCCAAAATCCTGGCCGCCGGCGCGCTGCCCATCAACCGCGCATGCGACACGATCGCACCGGCCACGCCGGTGCCATGGACATGCGGACCTTCCTTGCTGCCCAATGCATCAAAGCTGTCCGCGATCGAATTGGCGAGTTCCGGATGTTTGACGTCGATTCCGGAATCGATCACGGCAATGGTCACATTGGCGCCGTCGGCGAGCTTGTGCGCCTCGGGCAGCCGAAGTTCTGCGACCGCGTATTGGCCGGGATCGCCCGCGGTCAAGGCCGCTTTCTGGTCCTGCAGGACATAGCGGAAGTTGGGCTGCACCGAACGAACGTTGGCGTCGGCGGCAAGTTCGCGGCTCACTGTTTCCGCCGCGCGGCGGTCGACGATGCGAAACAGGCCGATGGTGCCGCCAATCAGCGGGAAATTCTGCGATTGCAGGCGCTCGAGGCCGTGACGCCGCGCTATTTCATCGGCCTGCGCATCGGACAGCGCGCCGTCGATCTCGGCCACGAGTTCGTTGGCGTTGGTGCGCAAGTTGAGCGCGGCCCGCGAAACGTCGCGGCGCGGGACGTGGTTGACGCTCTTGGCCGAGGCAGCGCCGCCACCACCACCGGCCGACGAACCCGATTGATCCCAGCATCCGCCGTCGCGATAGCCGTCGCTGCAGGGCGGATAGAGGTTGGGCGAATAGCGCGCATAGGGAAGCGTCGATCTCACACCGATCCGGGGCACCGATCTGATGGTGGTCGTCTTGCTGATCGAAACGGTCTTGCCGGTGATGGTCGGGTTGACCCGCGCGCCTACGGTCGGATTGATGCGCGGCAAGCGCGGGGCGACGTTGAGGCTGGGCGTGCGCATGATGCTTTGCGCCTGAACCGCCATGCCGGCGAACGACGCAAACAGCCCTGCGGCGGCGATCAACGCCAGCACCGCGCGCGTTACGATTATTCGCCGGTTGGCGCCATCATCGACCATGAGACCTCGGGCCTATGCGTTGCCGGCTCGATGCGCCGTCCGGATTACGGCGCAGCCACCGCGAGACCGATAATCTTCTCGCTTTGCAGCCTGCTCATCAGACCGGCAATCTGATCCTTCGCCATCGCCTTGCTGCCAAACTGCAGGCGAAACATCCCGCCCCGCGTATCGATGATCGCAGCCTGATAGCGGTCAAGGAGTGCGGTGATGTCGGCGATGCGCGCGTCCGGCGCGAACCGCACCAGCGCGCGCGGCGGCTGTTCGGCTCCCAACGATCGGGTGACGGGCTCGTCCATGCTCAATGACGCGGTCTGGAACGAGGCGGGCTGGTTCTTCACCAGCGTACCGATCACGCCGGCCTGCAACACCAGTACCAGCGCGCCGAGGCTCGACGACCAGGCCAGCGTGCGCGGCGAAAGGCTTGCGAAAAATCCGGCGATCCGCGTCCAGATTCCGCGCGACAGCGACGGCTTGGTCGCCGGCTCGGCATCGATCGCTGCAAACAGCTTCCGCATGGCGCGCGCGGACGGCGCGCCAAGGCTTTCGTTGAGGTCAATGGTCTCGGCGTATTCTTCCCTGATCGCAGCATATTGCCTGGCAAGTTCGGGATCGCGGGCGAGCGCCTCTTCGACGCGGCGCGCATCCCGCGGGTTGAGCGTACCGGTGGCATGCCAGGGCAACAGCATCTCGATTTCACTGGGCTCTTGTTCCAGCATTTTCTTGCTCGTTGCCATCATGGCCAACCTCGTTCGATGCCGGCTGCCTTGAGCAGATCGGCCAGTTTTTTGCGCGCATAAAACAGGCGCGTTTTCACGGTATTCTCCGGGATACCGACGATTTCAGCCACCTCTTCCACCGATTTCTCGTGGTAGTAGACAAGATCGACGATCTCTCGATGTTCCGGCGAAAGTACCGTCAGGCACTTGCGCAACGCTTGACTGGTGTCCTTCTTCTGTGCCGTCACTTCCGGATCGTCGGACCCATCCTCGATCGCATTGGCGGCCTCATCGTCCAGTTCAACGTCCTTCCTGCGGCGCAACGCGGACAAGGCCTTGAATCGCGTAATCGCCAGCAGCCAGGTGGAAACCGCGGATCGGCCTTCGAACTTGCCGGCCTGACGCCACACATCGAGAAACACCTCACTGATGAGGTCTTCCGCGACCTGTTCGTCCCGCACCAGCCGGACTCCAAAACGGAACACCCTGACGTGGTGCCTGCCGTACAGGACCTGCATGGCAAGCCGGTCGCCCTGAGCTATACGAGCGATCAGGACGTCGTCCGAGGCCGCCTGTGTCGCACTCAATGGCCGTCTCGCAAGGTTGGTCGGATTGGGCTGCGGGGTGGTTCGATGGGAAAGGCAAGATTCTTCAAAATATTGCAATAGCTCATCTCTGTCTGTGATTTAGCCCACAGAGCGCGATCGGGCGGCCGTCGAGGGCCAGACGATGATCGAGACCAAGAAAACGGTATCATAATACAGAAATACTTTCTACGCGTTCCAACAATCCGCGACCGACCTTAGCAAGGCTTGGCGCCCAACACAGCATTTGCATGACCCGTCCGACAGCGGCCGGCCCCCCGAGGGCCCGAGCAACTGCGTCACATTGCCCGGATTGGGCTGATTTCCATTGCTAAACAAGGGCAAAGCCGACGTTGGAGGTTCGGGACCGGCCGCCAAAGATACCAAACCTAAAGGCTTTGCCACTTAGATTTGCAGCGAGTTCCATCACCGGCGAAACCATGAACGACGTTGCGCCCGCGCTCGCGAATCCAATCGCGGCTGAACTGAACGGCTCAGATTCGAAGCCGTCGGCGGAGGCATTGTCGCGCCGCCTCGGACAGCGCCGGCAATCATTGGCGGCCGAGGTCGGAAGTTATGCGCTCGGCGCGGCGGTTCTTCTGATCTACGCGCATGCCGGCACGATTTCGATGGCCATTCCATCGGCCTTCTTCCTGTGCGGCGTTACCCTGATCGGGATTTTTGCGGTGCTGTCCGAAACCCGTTTCAACGACCGCTTCGAAGATCACCACCTGACCATATTTCAGGTCATCGGCCATATTACGATCCAGCTCGGATTTCTGCTGGCCGCGCCGGAGATCGGCTACGCCTTTCTGAATGTGCTGTTTCTGATTTTCGGGGTTGCCTCGCTGCAAATGCGGCCGCTGCAGGCAGCGATTGCGTGGACTTTCACCGCCTTGAGCGTCGCTCCGATCTTCCTGCTCGCCCGGGTTCCCATCGGCATGCCGGTCGCGACCACGACCGAGCGTCTTGCCGCGGCGTTGTGTTTTGTTCTCACGATCGGGCAATGCGCCTTTGTCGGGCTTTACGGCGATGCGCTGCGGAAGAAATTCTACAAACGCAGCGCCGAGCTGAGCGAGGCCAACAAGCGCATCGAACAACTCGCCGAACTCGACGAACTGACCGGCTCGTTCAACCGCCGCTGCATCATGCGGATGCTCGATGACGAGATTGCCCGCGTCCCGCGCCTCAAGACGCCGTTTTCGATCGCGCTGATCGATCTCGACTGGTTCAAGCGCATCAACGACGCCTATGGCCATCCGACCGGCGACGAGGTGCTCAGGACATTCGCCATCACCGTGTTCGCCAACATCCGCAACATCGACAGTTTCGGCCGCTACGGCGGCGAGGAATTCCTGCTGCTGCTTCCCGACACGCCCGATGACGAGGCGGCACGCATCCTCGACCGGCTCCGCGCGATCGTTGCCGATCTCGACTGGAGTGCGTTCTCGCCGGGCATGCGGGTAACGATTTCCGCCGGCGTCGCAACGCTGAAACCAAATGAGAGCCCCGACACCTTTCTCGCGCGCGCCGACAACGCGCTCTACACAGCCAAGGCGCAAGGACGCAATCGCATCGCCAGCGCCTGATCCAGCCCCTTCCGTTTCCGGAGACAAAGAAACCGTCGCCGGCCTGCCGCCGAACACTCCAGGATAGAGTCATGAGTTCGAAACCAGCTGCCACTTCCGAAAGTCTGCTCGACGAATTGCAGACCACGCTCGCGCATGGAACCGTCGCGCGCCGGGTCGAAACCCTGCGCCGTGTCACCGATCTCTTCATCAACGGCGCGGTGGACTATTCGAGCGAACAGATCGATTTGTTCGACGATGTCTTTCAATGCCTGATGCATCACATCGAGAGCTCTGCCAGGGCGCTGCTCGCCAACCGTCTGGCCCCGATCGACACCGCGCCGCCGCTCACCATTCGCACGCTGGCATTCGACGATCTGATCGAGGTCGCAGCACCGGTGCTGTCCCGGTCGGAACGGCTCGACGACGAAGCGCTGATCGAGACCGCGCGCAGCAAGAGCCAGGCGCATTTGATGGCCATATCGACCCGCAGGGTGTTGAGCGGCGCGGTGACCGACGTATTGGTGCTGCGCGGCAATGACGAGGTGATCCAGAGCACCGTCAATAATCCCGGCGCGGAATTTTCCGAGCGCGGCTTCACCCGGCTGGTCAGCCGCGCCGAGGGCGACGACGATCTTGCGACTTGCATCGGCCTGCGTCCGACCATGCCGCGGCATCTCTACCTCAAATTGATCGCGAAGGCCTCAGCCACGGTGCGGGCCCGCCTCGAGGCCGCCAACCCGCCGATGGCGGGAGATGTGACCAACGCGGTACGGGAGGCGACACGGCTGGCACGTTCGGCGCCATCGGCCGTCACGCGCGACACGGCGATCGCCCACGCGCTCGTCAAGTCACTGTACGAGGACGGCAGGCTCGACGAGCATCAAGTGGAGGCGTTTGCCGAAGCCGGCAAGTTCGACGAAGCCAACGCGGCGATCGCAGCACTTGCCAAGGTACCGGTGTCGATCGCGGAGAACATGATGGTGGAAACCCGGTCCGAGGGCGTCATGATCCTGGCCAAGGTCTCGGGGATGTCGTGGTCGACCGTCAAGGCCATCATCAACATGCGCGACGATCTGTCGGGATTGGAGCGCAGCGATCTTGAGGCCTGCAAGGGCACCTACGAACGGTTGCGGCCCTCAACGGCACAACAGGTGCTGCGCTTCCACCGCATGCAGCAGACCGCAGCGCCGGCGGCGTGAGCGGGCAACAAATCTGCCGCCGTCCTCGAAGAACGTACGCTAGAACCTGAGCAGCCTCGATCCCGCCAGCGCGCCGACCGCGGCCACCATCGCGGTGGCGATGGTGTACCAGGTCGCCACGAATAGCGGCGAATCGTCGGTGCACTGCGCGGCGTAGAGCGTCGCCGCCAATCCGGCCGACAACATTCCGGCGAGCGCACCGGCGAGCGCGGGCCGGGCCGGCGCGCCGTGGCGCAGGCCGATCAAGGCCGCCGCCAGCAGCGGCAGCGACAATAGCGGAATAGCCGTCATGCAAACCCGCGAATTGTGGCCGACCAGCCGCGTCATCATCGGCAACCGCTGCGGCAACATCATCTCGCAGGCGATCCCGATGGCGAGAAGACCGACCGGAATCAGCAAGAGCCATGCCCAGCCGCGCAGCACGGCTTCCGGCCGCGACAGATGCAGGCTGACCGCGATGGCCGAAATCGCCAGCGCCAGCGTCACCAGAAACTTCAGGTCGAAGAATGGATTATGCATCGCGGTCATGGCATCCGGCCGCACGCCGAGCGCTGCGAAGAACATCACCAGTGAAACCGGTGCTGCGGCAAGCAATGCCAGCGTCAGCACGAACCCGACCGGCCGCGATCGGTGCGCGTTGTCGGCGGCGAGAGTTCGAATCAGCTGATCGGTTTCCATGGTCATCGCTCCCGCAATCTGGCGGTGAGGCTGGCAAGCCCGCGATGCAGCGCCACGCGCACCGCGCCCTCGCTCATCGCGAATTTCGTCGCGGTGTCCTTGATCGACGCGCTGTCGACCGCGATCGACTGCAATACCTCGCGCTGGCGCGCCGGCAGCGATTGCAGTTCGGCCGCGACTTCGTTGGCCGGTGCGATCTCCGCAACCGGCTCGCTCGGGATCGTCTCGGCGAAATCGTCGATGTTGACGAAAACCCGCCGGCCCCGGCGGCGCAGTGTATCGATCAACTTGTTGCGGGCGATCGCAAACAGCCACGGCCCGAACGGTGCGGCGGCGTCCCATGTGTGCCGCTTCAGATGCACCGCCAGCAAAATGTCCTGCACGATATCCTCGGATTGGTCGACCGGCTGACCGGATCGCGCCAGACCACGGCGCGCCGCGGCCCGGAGTACCGGCGCGACGGCCTTGAGCAGACGATGATATGCCGCATCGTCGCCTGAAACGGCCAACCGCATCAGGCCGGTCCATTCATCTTCACGCTCGGGCACGCGCGCTCCTACCCTGCAATTCGCTCGATCTTTCAATTTGTTACACTTTGACGCTTCAATCACGAAGTCGTGATCCCAACCTCAAAGACGATGCAAATCTTCGCATCCTGCGGGAATCGCGGATGCGAATTTAGCGCTGGCAGGCTGATAACATTGATCGGACCGGCTGACACCCGCCGCATTTTTTTCAAGGAATTTCGTGAGCTGGCGATCTCGAAATGCCGGGCCGGCACCATGCGATTGCCGCGCTTTTGCCCGGACTCGCCCGAAGATTCCCTTTTTTTGCCGCGCTGTGGCCACGCGGCGAGGGCTCATTTCGCCTTGGGACTGGCAAATGGGGAGATTGCCAAATGAAAATCAAAGGCAACGGGCGCTCGGCGTTGATACTGGTCGCAGGGCTCTGGGTATGTTTCGCGGGACCATCGCCAGCAGCGGCAGGCAACGAGGCCACGACCGCAAGCTCGACTGCGGGGGCGCCGATTGCACTCAACAAATATACGAGGCACGGCTCGCGCCACTGGAGAAGGTACGCCCACCACAGCTCCAGCAAGGTGGCGGTAAAATCCACCGACGACAAGGACGACAAGAAAGCCGCCGCCACCGATGTCACGGCCACCGACGCCGACAAATCGCCGCCGCCATCATCATCCGAAATCCCGCCGACGGTCGCCAACGCCAAGGCCGAATTGGCCGCCTCCGATTCACCGACCAGCGACGCTGCCCAGGCGATGTCGGTGCGAGCCAACAATATCGTGGAGAACGCGCCGAATAATCCGGCCGACGCCCAGCCTGCCGCGGAATCCCAGGTCGTGGCGCCTGATCAGCTCAACGATGTCGATCGCGCGCTGCACGAAGCCAACGCGCCTGCGACTGCGGCGCCGCTCGCGATGGCCGCGGCCGAGCCGCCTGCGGCCTCCGCCACGGCGCCGGTGGTGGCCGGCAGCGCTGCCAGCAGCAGCGACGGCACCTGGGACAAAACCTCGCTGATCGGAAAGATCTTCATTGGATTTGGCGCCCTGCTGACGATGGCCTCCGCCGCGCGCATGTTCATGGCATGAGCGGCCTTCGGTCCCGGATGCGGCATCGCGTCCGGGACACGCCGCGCGTCCCGCCTGAAATTCGTCCTACTTGAAGCCGGTGCCGCCAGCGGGCACATTACCTCGCGAAATCAGGCGCGGGGTGGACCATGAGCACGTTCGAATACATCATCGTCGAAAGCAAAGGCGCGGTCGGCGTCATCACGCTCAACCGCCCGAAAATGCTCAATGCGCTGTCCTTCGGCGTGTTTCGCGAAATCGCCGCCGCGGTCGACGACCTCGAAACCGATGACCAGATCGGATGCATCCTTGTGACCGGCGGCGAGAAGGCCTTCGCTGCCGGCGCCGATATCAAGGAGATGCAGCCAAAAGCCTTCATCGACATGTTTTCCAGCGATTTCATCGCGGTCGGCGGTGACCGCGTCGCCAACTGCCGCAAACCGACCATTGCCGCCGTCAGCGGCTATGCGCTCGGCGGCGGCTGCGAACTGGCGATGATGTGCGACATCATTATCGCTGCCGACACCGCCAAATTCGGACAGCCGGAAATCACCCTCGGCACCATCCCCGGCATTGGCGGAACCCAGCGTTTGACGCGCGCGATCGGCAAATCCAAGGCGATGGACCTGTGTCTCACCGGCCGAATGATGGACGCGGCCGAGGCGGAGCGCTCGGGTCTGGTGAGCCGCATCGTGCCGTCCGACAAATTGATGGAGGAAGCCTTCGCGATGGCGGAAAAAATCGCCGCGATGTCGCGTCCGGCGGCCGAGATGGCCAAGAGCGCCGTCAACCGCGCGTTCGAGACGCCGCTATCCGAGGGACTCAATGTCGAACGCGACCTGTTTCACGCGACCTTTGCCCTGGAGGATCGATCCGAAGGCATGGCGGCCTTCATCGCCAAGCGCAAACCGGTGAACAAGAACAGGTAGCGATCGTCATCCTGAGGTGCGAGCCGTCTTCGGCGAGCCTCGAAGGATGGCAACACGAGGCGCGCAAGAGCGCGCACCTCAGGTTGACGTCCGTCCTCGTGGCTGCATCCCTATCCCACCCGGCTCCTGACCAGCGCCGCGCTCACCAGAGCGCGGTAGACGCGTTCGGACCATGTCGTCGGCCGATCGAGGCCGAGCCGCGCCAGGCATTCTCCATCGGCTTGATCGGGCCGGTGGGTTAATCCCTGCCACAACAGTCCCGGCAGGTGCTGCGGCGCATGCCGGGCGTCCTGCAACAGTTCAAGCGCCGGAATCAGCCGCTGCTCGACGTCGGTAAAATCGCTGCCGAACGGAAACGACGGCAACAAGCCTGCATCGCGGGCAGGCTTCAACGCGCCGGCGATCCGTTCCGGCAGATTGTCGCGATACGCAATTGGGATTTCAAAATCCTTCGGCAGCTTGCCGGCCTCCTTGGCCTGCCGCGCAAGCTCGGGCTGAAAGCGCGAATCCGTCACCTGCAGCATCGCTGCGATCACGTCGGCATCGGATTTTCCCCTGAGATCCGCGACGCCATATTCGGTGACGATGATATCGCGCAGATGCCGCGGAATGGTTTCATGGCCGTAGTTCCAGCGGATGTTGGATTGCGTTTTGGTGCCGGCCTGCCGCGTCGCTTCGACGGTCAGAATCGAGCGCGCGCCCTGCAGCGCAAACGCCTGCGCCACGAAATTATACTGGCCGCCAACGCCGCTGACGACCTGCCCGTTCTCGAGACCGTCGGAAATCACCGCCCCCATCAGCGTCGCCATCATCGCATTGTTGACAAAGCGGGCATCGACGCGGGCGCGCCGCTTGGCGTCCTCGTTGCCATAGAGCTCGTTGGTGAACGAGACTGGCATCATCTGGATCCGCGCGATCTGGCCGGGCGTCATCTCGCGCAAGGCGCGGTAAAACGATTTCGGCCCGAGAAAAAACGCGCCGTGCAGCAGCACGCCATCGACCTCGCGCTTGAGAATGCCGGCGTCGATCAGGCCGAGAAACGCCTCGAACAGCATTTCGCTGACGCCGTAGAGACCCTGTTCGAACGTTCCGGTTTCAGCCGTCGCGCGCGCTTCGCCCGCTGGCGCCAGGCGTTTCATGATCGCGCGGAACTGCGCATTGTCGCGATGGCGGACGATCAGCCCCTGCGCCAGCGCGTCGCCCACCTGCCCGATGCCGATCTGCAGCGTGCCGCCGTCGCGAATAAGGCCCGCGGCGTGAAGACCGATGGCGTATTTGGTGTCCGTGATCGGCTCGGACGGCGGCGCAAACAGCGGAAAATCGGTCGCCGGACTGTCGAGTACCGCGCTGAATTGCTCCGCCGGCAGATCGCCCGCGCCCGGCATGAACGGCAGCTCGGAATTGACCTGGCCGACCAGTCTGAACGACGCGCGCCCCTCGGCGCGGGCGCGCAGGATGTCCAGCGTGGTGTCGGTGTTGCAGCTCAGGCTGTAGCGCACAGCGCCGTCGACAACGCGTTTCGCCACAAGCTGGGTGACGACATTAAGCCCGCGCGCCAGCAGATAGGACGCGGCATGGGTATAATTTGCGGAAATGTAATGCTGCTGTGCAAACGGCACATGCAGCCACCTTCCGGCGAGAAAGAAAAACTCGATGACGCGGATATTGGACGGAAGCGCATTGGCATGCAGCGCGTCGGCATAGGCCAGATCCGGATAGCCCCCGAACAGACGGTCGATCACCGGGGCAATGAAGCGCCGCTCCAGGAGGTTTGCCGGCTTCGGTTTTTCCAGCGTCAGCGCGGAAAGCAAGGTCAGATTGATCGCCCGGTCGGCGGCGGCACGCGCGTAGAGCGCGTTGACGATGTGGTTGGCCTTGCCGAGCCCGAGCGGCAGCCCGACGACGAGGTTGGTCCCGACGTCGCGGATGATATCCTCCGCGATCGCCTCGGGGTCGGAGAACATTTTCGGCATCGAATGAAACCCGGGCGCGACAGCAAGCCAGCGCCTGGAATCGGACGCCGCTGGCAGCAGCTATAGCGTATTTGCCACTGGTGTTCGTCTGTGACGAACCGGCAACAGCGCGAGACCGAATTCAAGCGGTTTCCGCACCCGAGAGTTTGCCTGTGGCGGTGGCGTCCTCTAAGCAGGTAAATATGCCGAAGGCGCCGGCTGGGGTCGACGCCAAAGGGTTGTTTGCGGGATCAGATGGTTGGGCGTACCGCCAGAGTTGGCCATGTGGGAAGGCCCGTGCTTCAGTGGAGCATTTGCCTTGGCGTTGCGGCTTGCTTCGGGTTTGCCGCAACGCTCGCCCGGGCCGAAGGCCTGCCCGAGGCATTGGCGAAAGCCTATCAGACCAATCCGCAACTCAATGCCGAACGGGCCCGACAGCGCGCCACCGACGAAAACGTGCCACAGGCGCTGGCCGGCTACCGGCCGCAGATCGTCGCCAGCCTGGGCGCCGGACTGCAGGCGGTGCGAAACCTGCTGCCGGACAACACCTTTCAATCCGCGACCTTAAAGCCATGGACCATCGGGGTGACGGTGACGCAGACGCTGTTCAACGGCTTCAAGACCGCCAACAGCGTGCGGGTGGCGGAATTGCAGGTGAAGTCAGGTCGCGAGGCCTTGCGCAATGTCGGCCAGGGCGTGCTGCTCGACGCCGTGACCGCTTATACCAATGTGCTGGCCAACCAGTCATTGGTCGAAGCGCAACGCTCCAATGTCGCATTCCTGCGCGAGACCCTGGCCATCACCCAACGACGTCTCAATGCAGGCGACGTGACGCCGACCGACACGGCGCAGGCCGAGGCGCGCTTAAGTCGCGGCCTTGCGGATCTGAACGCCGCCGAGGTCAATCTCGCGATCAGCCAGGCGACCTACGCCCAGGTGATCGGCAATCCGCCGGCGCAATTGAAACCCGCCGAGACCGTGGACCGATTTCTGCCGCACAGCCGCGACGAGGCCACCGCCCTCGCCTTTAAGGAACATCCCGCCGTGCTCGCGGCAGGCTTTGACGTCGATGTCGCCTCGACGTCGATCCGCGTCGCCGAAAGCAGTCTGCTGCCCACCGTGACCTTGCAAGGTAACGCCAGCCACAGCAGCGATTCAGATCCGACCCTGAGTACCTTTCGGACCGATCAAGCTTCGGTGATCGGTCAGGTCACCGCGCCGATCTACGACGGCGGCACGGCCGCGTCGCAGACCCGGCAGGCCAAGGAACTGTCCGCACAGAGCCGGCAAGTGCTCGATCAGGTTCGCAACCAGGCCCGCACCGCGGCGATCGGCGCGTGGGTCTCGAACGAAGGCGCCAAGATCGCCGTGACGGCGTCGGAATCCGAAGTGCGTGCCGCCGGCGTCGCCCTGCAGGGGGTCCAGAAGGAAGCACAGGGCGGCCAGCGCACCACGGTAGATGTGCTGAACTCGCAACAGGATCTGATTTCGGCGAAGGCAAGGCTGATCGGCGCGCAACGCGATCGCGTGATCGCGTCCTACACGCTGCTCAGCGCCATCGGCCGGCTCGACGTCAAGACGCTGGCGCTCGCTACGCCGGACTATCTGCCGGAGGTGCACTACCATCAGGTGCGCGACGCCTGGCACGGCTTGCGCACGCCGTCGGGGCAGTAAACGCTCCAGTGTTCCGCAGCGGAAAAACAAAAAAAAGGAAACGCACAAGGGAGAAACCCGATGCTTACCAGACGCAATATGCTTCTTGCCTCCATCGCGGCCGGAGTGACCATGCCCAACCGAACCGCCCTTGCCAAAGCAGCCCAGCCATCGACACCGGTTAATTTCGATATTCCCGCAGGCGCCTGCGATTGCCATACCCACATTCACGGCGACCCCGGGAAATTTCCGTTCTTTGCGGGGCGCGTCTACACGCCGGAGCCGGCATCGCCCGAGGAAATGGCGGCGCTGCACAAGGCGTTGCACATCGAGCGGGTGGTGATCGTCACGCCAAGCGTCTATGGCCCGGATAATTCGGCGACGTTGTTCGGCATGAAAGCGAGAGGCGCCACCGCGCGCGGCGTCGCGGTGATCGACGACAAAACGTCGGAGGCCGACCTCGACGCCATGAGCCAGGCGGGCATCCGCGGCATCCGGCTCAATCTGGCAACCGGCGGCGTCAGCGACCCCGCCATTGGCCGCCCGCGTTTTCTCGCCGCGGTCGACCGCGTCAAGAACCGCAACTGGCATATCCAGATGTTCACGGGTCAGGCGATGATCTCCGGGATCAAGGATCTCGTCGCAGCCTCGCCGGTGCCGGTCGTGTTCGACCATTTCGGCGGTGCCCAGGCCGCGCTTGGTCCGGAACAGCCCGGCTTTGCCGACATGCTGGAACTGGTCCGGGCCGGCAAGGCCTATGTGAAGATCTCCGGCGCCTATCGCGCGTCCAACCTTGCGCCTGACTATGCCGACGTGGTTCCGCTGGCCCGCGCCCTGATAACAGCGAATCCCGATCGCATCCTCTGGGGCACCGATTGGCCGCACCCGGACTCGGTGACGCCGGCGGGTAAGAAGCCGACCGACGTGACGCCGCTGCTTCAGGTCGACGACGGCCGCCTGCTCAACCAGCTCCCGGTATGGGCGCCGGACGCGGCGATCCGGAAAAAGATTCTGGTCGACAACCCAGCGCGGCTTTACGGATTCTGAAAGTCGTCTACCGGAGCCGATCGCTCCACCACGAATGCCCGCACCATTCAGCGCCCCCGGCGCGAGAAGAACAAGATCAGCACCGGCAGCGTGACCAGGATGACCAGCGGCGCCAGTATCATCCCGGTCACCACGACCACCGCAAGCGGCTTCTGCACCTGCGATCCGATCCCTGTTGACAGCGCCGCCGGCAACAATCCGACGCCGGCGACCACGCAGGTCATCAAGACGGGGCGAAGCTGCAGTTCGCCGGTCCGGATCACCGCTTTGACACGGTCGAGGCCTTCGTCGATCAGCTGATTGTACTGCGACAGGATAATGATGCCGTCCATCACGGCGATTCCAAACAGTGCGATGAACCCGATCGCGGCCGATACGCTGAACGGAATGCCGGTCAGCACGAGCCCGAGCACGCCACCGAAGATCGCCATCGGGATCACGCTCATGGCGAGCAGCGTCTCGGTCATCGAGCCGAAATTGAACCATAACAGCATCCCGATCAACGCCAGGCTGATCGGCACCACGATCGATAACCGCCTGATGGCGTCCTGCAAATTACCGAACTCGCCGACCCATTCGATCCTTGATCCCGGCGGAAGCTTGACTTGCGCTGCGACCTTTTCCTGCGCTTCCCTGACCGCGCCGCCGAGATCGCGTTCACGCACCGAGAACTTGATCGGCAGGTAGCGCTCCTGCTGTTCGCGATAGATATAGGCCGCACCCGATACCAGCCGGATCGAGGCAAGCTCGCTCAATGGAATCTGGGCAATCGTTCCGTTCGGCCCCGGCGCGCCGATGCGCAAATTCTGGATCGCTTCGGCGCTCTTGCGATATTCGGGTGCGAGGCGGACGATGATGGGAAAATGCCGGTCGCTGCCGGGCTCGTACAGATCGCCGGCGGTATCGCCGCCGATCGCCACCCTGATCGTGGCATTGATGTCGCCCGGAGCCAGCCCGTAACGGGCAGCCTTGGCGCGATCGATGTCTATCTGGATGGTGGGCTGGCCGAGCGACGTGAACACCGCCAGATCGGTAATTCCCTGCACGGTGGCAAGGACGGACTTGATCTTGTTGGCGGTTTCCGTGAGGGCCTGGAGATCGTTGCCGAACAACTTGATCGAGTTCTCGCCTTTCACGCCTGATACCGCCTCGGAAACGTTGTCCTGCAGGTACTGCGAGAAATTGAACTCGACGCCGGGAAACTTGTCCTGCAGCTTGGCCAGCAGGTGCGCGGTAAGTTCTTCCTTGTCGTGCGTGCCCGGCCATTGCCTGACCGGCTTCAGCGGCGCAAAGAACTCGGCATTAAACAGGCCCGCCGCATCGGTGCCATCGTCGGGGCGACCATGCTGCGATACCACCGATTCAACCTCGGGCTGGCTGCGGATCAGCTTGCGCATCTCGTTGACGTAGGCGTTGCCCTCCTTCAGCGAGATGGTCGGCGGCAAGGTCGCGCGAATCCAGAGATTTCCTTCCTCGAGCTTGGGCAGAAATTCCAGTCCGAGCAGCCGGCCCAACACCACGGTCATGACCACAAGCCCGATGGTCCCCGCCAGCATCAGCTTCCGGTTTCCGACGGCCCATTTCAGCACCGGAACATAGAGCCGGTGCAGCAACTTCATGATCCATGTCTCGGTTTCGCGGATCTGCGATGGCAGGATGATGGCACTCAGCGCCGGTGTAACCGTGAAGGTCGCAAGCAAGCCGCCCGCCAACGCATACGCATAGGTGCGCGCCATCGGACCAAAGATGTTGCCTTCGACGCCGCTCAACGTGAACAGCGGCAGGAAGGCTGCGATAATGATGGCGGCCGCAAAGAAGATCGACCGCGACACATCGGCGGCCGCGCCAAGGATGGCATGGCTCTTGATGTCCATCGAAGTGTCGATCGAAATCTGGCTTTGCTCAGCCTCGGACAACGCGGTGACTTGCGACAACCGGCGGAAGATCGCCTCCACCATGATTACGGTAGCGTCCACGATCAGCCCGAAATCGATGGCACCGACCGACAGCAGGTTGGCCGATTCGCCGCGCAGCACCAGAATGATAACGGCGAAAAACAACGCGAACGGAATGGTGGCGCCGACGATCAGCGCACTGCGCAGATCGCCGAGGAAAATCCACTGCAGCAGCACGATCAGGAGAATGCCGAGCACCATGTTGTGCAGCACGGTCGCGGTGGTGATATCGATCAGGTCCTTGCGGTCATAAATCAGCTCGATCCGCACCCCCGGCGGCAGGATGCTGGAATTGTTGATCGATGCGACCAGTTCCTCGACGCGCAGAATTGTCGGCGAGCTTTTCTCGCCGCGGCGCATCAGCACAATGCCCTGCACAATGTCGTCATCCTGGTCGAGGCCGGCGATGCCGAGCCGCGGTTTCTCGCCGACGGTCACGGTGGCGACATCCTTGACGAGAACGGGATTGCCGCCGCTTTGCGACACCATGGTGTTGGCAAGATCGTCAATCGAACGGATCAGCCCGACGCCGCGCACCACGGCGGATTGATTGCCGATATCGACGGTATTGCCGCCGACATTGATGTTGGAATTGCTCACGGCCTGCAGCAATTGCGGCAGCGTCAGGCCGTAGGCCACCAGCTTGTTGAAATCGACCTGCAACTCGTAGGTCTTGGTCTTGCCGCCCCAACCGGTGACGTCGATCACGCCGGGCACGGCGCGAAAGCGGCGCTGCAGAACCCAATCCTGCAACGTCTTCAGGTCGAGCACGCTGTAATTCGGCGGCCCGACCAACCGATAGCGGTAGATTTCGCCGACGGCGCTGAGCGGTGAAATCCCCGGCTGAACGTTGCCGGGCAACGGCGCCAATTGCGACAACCGGTTCAACACCTGCTGCAGCGCTTCGTCGTAGGTGTAGTCGAACGAAAACTGCAATTTGACGTCCGACAATCCATACAGCGAAATCGTGCGTATCGTGCGCAGGTGCTTGATGCCAGCGATCTGGGTTTCGATCGGGATGGTGATGTAGCGTTCGATCTCTTCCGACGACAGTCCCGGACTTTGCGTCACGATGTCGACCATCGGCGGCGTCGGGTCGGGATAGGCTTCGATGTTGAGCTCTTTGAACGCGATCAGGCCGCCGATCATGACGATGGCGAACAGGCCCACCATCAGATAGCGGCGGTTGACGGCGATGGCGACCAGGCGATCCATTCAGATCGGAGCTTTCAATCAGCAGGAGGAAGGGTGTCCGGGGTCTGGGGGTTTTAGCTTCCGGATGCCGCGCGGTCGATGAACAGGCTGCCCTTTGTCACAATCTGTTCCCCGGGCTTCAAATTACCGTCGACCTCGACGATGTCGCCGTTGATCAGGCCGGTCTTGATCTGGCGCAGTTCGATCGACTTGTCCTCGTGCGCGACCCAGAGCCGGACCTGATCGCCCTCGTAGATCAACGCCCGCTTCGGCACGCCCACCGCCGGATGATCGATACCGGAATAAATCGTGACGTTGGCGAACATTTCCGGTTTCAAAAGACCGTCCTTGTTGTCCACCGTGGCGCGAACCAGCAGCCGGCGGGTCGCAGGATCGATCGCAGCGGAAACATAGTCGATGCGCGCCGTCAGCGGCCGGCCCGGCAGTGCCAGCACGTTAAAAGCGATCTCCTGGCCCACCGATACCCGCGCCGCATCGGTTTCGCGAACAAAGGCCGTCAGCCAGACCGTGGAGAGATTACCGATCACGAATACCGGATCGCTGGCGCCGGCGTTGACATATTGTCCGGGTCCGACCTTTCGCTGCACAACCGTGCCGGCGATCGGCGAGAAGATGGTGGTGTCCGGATCGATGCGGCCTTTTTCCTGAAAGGCCGATATGGCCTCGTCGGTCAGGCCGAGGATTCGCAATCTGTTTCGCGCCGCCTCCAGCGCGGTTTGCGACGAGCGCATATCATTCTGCGCCTGGATCAGGGTTGCCTGGGTCTGCTGATAATCCTTCAACGGAACGGCTTTGCCCTCGAACAGATCCTTGGCGCGCTTGTCCTGCAACTGCGCGAGATCGAGCGCCGACCGGGCCTTGTTCAAACCCGTCATGGCGGCGATGAAATCGTTCTGCGCCTGCACCGTATCGGCGGCTTCGATCACGAACAGCGGCTGGCGTTGCGTGACGCCGTCGCCTGGCCGCACCAGCAGTTTGGTGACGCGGCCCGCGTAAGGCGAAAACACCGGCGTCGAGCGATCCTCGTCGACCGCGATCTTGCCCTCGGTCGCGATCTCCGCCCGGAAGGTTTGCTCGGCTACCGGCTCGATGGTCAGGCTGGCCCATTCGGCAGCGGTCGGTATGTAGCGTTGCAGTCCCTTGCGGGATTGGCTCGATACCTCCGAATGCCCCGGCGTTTCCAAGCCAATATGCGTAAAGGCGAACCAGGCAGCCCCGGCAAGTACCAGCAGGGCCGCGGCGGCAATCAGCCGTTTCCCGGTAAATGTCCGCAATGGATTGGTGAAATCCGAGAGCATGGGGCCCGTCAAATCGGCGATGATTCTGGCAAGAACTGCCACATAGGGGCGCTAATAGGGCCCAATTGATGTTTCAAACAACCCAAAAAACGACAACAGCCCTAGTGTTTAACGTTAAAATTTGGAGAGCAAGGCCTGTTGAAGAGGAAGGCTTGGATTTCAGTCAGGCGCCGGCCATTGCGGCGGATGACTGCCAAGCGGCATCGCCGGGCGTGCCCAGAACGCCGGCGTCGCTGGCAGGACGGCCGAATGGCGGACGGCCCGCAGCGGACCGAAGCCCGAAGCGGTTTCCTCAATAAAGGGCTGTACCGCCTCACCCCTCAAATCCTCGGTCTTGAGAGCATCGGCCAGGCGGCCGAGATTCCACAGCCAGCGCCCGGTCTGCGCCAGCGACACCCGGACATGCCAGCTGCCGCCTTCGCGCGACTGGCGCGCCCGCGCCATCATCGCGCCGAACGCCATCAGATAGCCGCTGGCGTGATCGAGCATTTGCGCCGGCAATTCCTTCGGCCCGTCGACGCCGGCGGCCTGGCCCTCGGCATGGTTGAAGCCGGTGGCCGTTTGCACCAGCGAGTCGAAGCCGCGCCGTTCCGCCCACGGCCCGGAATGGCCATAGGCCGACAGCGACACATAGACGATGCCGGGGCTGATCCGCGCCGCATCCTGCGGCGAGAACCCAAGTGCTGCGATCGCTTGCGGACGATAGCCTTGCGAGAAAATATCCGCACTCGCCAGCAACTCGCGCAAGCGGTCCCGCCCCTGCTCGCTCTTGAGTTCAATGAGGCTCGTGAGCTTGCCGCGGCCGGTATCGATGGTGAGCCATGGTATAGCGGGCAGATCGGGACCGGAAATCAGCAGGACGTCGGCGCCATGCGCGGCCAGCGTCCGTCCTGCGACGGGACCGGCGATTACCCGCGACAGGTCCAGCACGCGGATTCCGGCAAGCGGACGGTCCCCGGCGGGCCACGGTTTTGGCGCGGCTTCGCCGACTTTCTCGATCGAGATCAGAGGCAATTCGGCGAGCGCCCGGGCGTGGGGCAGCGCCGACCATTCTTCATGCGAGCGCATCAGCGCCACGACGCAGCCGCCGGCATAGGCCGCGGTCTCGAATGCCTCGCCATCCCATTGCAGCAGCGCGGCCTGAACATCTTCGCGCTCCGGCTTGCAGTTCAGGACCTTGCAGACGGCGTCGCGGTGATGCCTGAAATTGGTGTGCAACCGCACGAAACGTTGGTCGCGGGTTTTGTAGATCCCGGCGATGGCATCCCAGGCCGGACCTGGCGGCTTGCCATCGACGCGCAGGTAACGCTCGGAACGGCATTCGACGATGGCATGCCGCATGTCGACCGTGACATGCTGCGACTGCCCGCTGCGCAATTTCCATAGTTGCGCGGCGGCAAGTCCGGCCGCGGCAATGCTGGCCTGCGCCGCGGCGGCCACGCGAAACGACGACGGCAGTTGCGGTTCTTCGCCCGTCAGCGTGACGGCGTTGAGTGCGGCGGGATCGCCGCCTGCCAGCGTCCACAGATCAGCGAGAATTTCGCGCGGCGTTTGCATGGTATTTCCACTTATTTCGTCATGCCCGCGCAAAAGCGCGAAGCGCGTCTTCGCGCAGGTGTCGCGGGCATCCACGTCTTTTTGGTGCCGCATCAAACAAGACGGGGATGGCCGGGACAAGCCCGGCCATGACGAATTCCGACTTCCTCAATGAAAATCTCGCGACGGCGGTAGAATCCGCACGTTGCGCGGATGACGGATTTTCTGGGCCGGATTGTCAGGGTGCTGGCGTCGGTCGTCATGCAGCGGTTCGATCAATGCCGGGCCGACCGGCAAAGCCTGTTTCCGGTGAACCGCGTCATCGGCCAGATTCATCAAGTCCCGCGAGCGATCGAACAGTCGTTGCGCCACCAGATGCGTCACCTGTTCCGGGCTGCTCTGAATATAGCCTTCGACCAGAATGAGCCGCGCGCCCATGACTTCCTTACGAAAACGCTCCATCACCTTTGGCCACACCACGATATTGGCGATGCCGGTTTCGTCCTCCAGCGTCATGAAGACGACGCCCTTGGCGCTGCCCGGACGCTGCCGCACCAGCACCACGCCGGCGCAGCGGACATGACGCCTGTCCTTGTCATGGCAGACGCCGTCGCAGGCGATGACGCCTTCCCTGGCAAACATCGGCCGCAAGAATTCCATCGGATGGCCCTTCAGCGACAGCCGGATGGTTTGATAATCGGCCACCACCTGCTCCGGCAAAGGCATATCGGGCAAGGGCTGCGCCTTCTCGTCCGGCTGCTCGCGCGCGGTGGCGATTTCGAACAGCGGCAGCGGCACGTCATCCGGCAATCGCCGCACCGCCCAAAGTGCTGCGCGGCGATCAAGCCCGATCGACCGAAACGCATCGGCATCCGCCAGCAAAATCAGCGCACGTTTCGGCAGCGCCGTATCGCGGGCGAATTCCTCCAGCGAGGTGAAAGGCCGTCGTGCCCGCGCGGCGACGATACGCTCGGCCCAATCCTCTGCTTTCGGCTTGCCGCTTTTTTGTCGCAGAAACTCCTCATCCGGATCGGCCCATTTAAATCCGTCGATCTGCCGGAAGCCGAGCCGCAACGCGTGATAATCTCCGCTTTGTTCCTCCAGCGTGTTCTGCGCGTGACTGAACGACACATCGATCTCGCGCACCTCGACCCGGTTCTTGCGCGCATCGCCGACAATCTGTGCCGGCGCGTAGAAGCCCATCGGCTGCGAATTCAATAACCCGCAAGCGAACGCATCAGGATGGAAATGCTTGAGCCATGACGAGACATAGACCAGTTGCGCGAAGCTTGCGGCGTGGCTTTCGGGGAAACCATAGCTGCCGAATCCCTTGATCTGATCGAAGCAGCTTTTCGCAAATGCCGGATCGTAGCCACGACCGATCATGTTGTTGACCATCTTGGATTCGAACTTGCCGATGGTGCCGACATTGCGGAACGTCGCCATTGCGCGGCGCAACCCGTTGGCTTCCTCGGAGGTGAATTTCGCGGCCTCGATGGCGATACGCATCGCCTGCTCCTGGAACAGCGGCACGCCGAGGGTCTTGTGCAGGACTTTATACAATTCGTCCTTGTCGCCATGCGCGGGCGACGGCGACGGGTAGTTCACTTTTTCAATACCATTTCGTCGCCGGAGATACGGATGCACCATGTCGCCCTGGATCGGACCGGGCCGCACGATGGCAACCTCGATGACGAGATCGTAGAAGGTTCGCGGCTTCAGGCGCGGCAGCATGTTCATCTGTGCGCGGCTCTCGACCTGGAACACGCCGAGCAACTCGCCCCTCTGAAGCATTTGATAAACTTCGTCATCATCCCTTGATTTGATGTCGGCGAGTTCGTAACGCGCGCCTTTGTGATCGGCGATAAGATCAAAGCACTTGCGGATGCAGGTCAGCATTCCCAGCGCCAGCACATCGACCTTCATCATGTTCAGCGCATCGACGTCGTCCTTGTCCCATTCGATGAAGGTCCGATCGTCCATCGCGGCATTGCCGATCGGCACATAGGTGTCGAGCCGGTCCTGCGTCAGCACATAACCGCCGACATGCTGCGACAGATGCCGCGGAAATTCGATCAATTCGGTCGCAAGTTCGACAGCAAGCCCGACCATCGAATTGCCGGGATCGAGCCCCGCCTGCCTGACCTGCATGTCGTTGAGGCCCTCGCCCCAGCTTCCCCACACCGTATCCGCCAATGCCGCGGTGACATCTTCGGTCAATCCCAGCGCCTTGCCGACATCGCGGATCGCGCTGCGCGGCCGGTAATGAATCACGGTTGCAATAATCGCGGCGCGGTGGCGGCCATATCTCCGATAGACATATTGCATCACCTCCTCGCGCCGCGAATGCTCGAAATCGACGTCGATGTCGGGCGGCTCCAGCCGTTCCTTGGAAATAAAGCGCTCGAACAAGAGATCGACCTTGGTCGGATCGACGGAAGTAACGCCGAGAACATAGCAAACGGCCGAATTCGCCGCCGATCCCCGGCCCTGGCAGAGGATGTTCTGGTCGCGCGCGTACCAGACGATGTCGTGCACGGTGAGAAAATAATGCGCGTATTTGAGCTTCCTGATCAGGCGCAGTTCCTTGTGCAAAACCTTCTTGGTCTTGGGCGAAATCCGGACCGGAAATTTTTTGTGCGCCCCCGCCCAGGTCAGGTCTTCCAGGTGGCGTTGCGCGGTCTTGCCCGGCGGCACCGGTTCGTCGGGATACTGGTATTTCAGTTGATCGAGTGAAAACGTAATGCGACCGGCAAACCGCATGGTTTCCGCGATCGCCTCCGGAACATCGCGAAACAGCCGCGCCATTTCATGCGCAGGCTTGAGATAGCGTTCCGCATTGGCTTCCAGGCGCTTGCCGATGGCATCGATCGTGGTCTTTTCGCGGATGCAGGTCAGCACATCCTGCAAGGGGCGCCGCGCGGGATCGTGATACAGCACCTCGTTGGTGGCCAGTAGCGGCACGCGGGCCGTCGCGGCGAGGCGATGAAGCCGGACCAGACGGCGCTTGTCATCGCCGCGATACAGCAGGCTGGCTGCAAGCCACACGCCGTCGGCGCGACTGTGTTGTAATTGATCGAGAGTCTTGAGCGCTTTGGCCGTCTCGAAGCGATGCGGAAGCGTCAGAACCAGAAGCTGCCCTTCGGCGAATTCCAGGAGGTCTTCGAGCTTCAAATGACATTCGCCCTTGTCGGTATCGTCTCCGCGCTTGCCGCGGGTCAGTAACCGGCATAGCCGGCCGTAAGCCTCCCGGTCGCGCGGATAGACCAGAATATCCGGCGTGTCGTCCATAAAGACGAGGCGCGAACCGATCAGAAGCTTCGGCTTGTACTCGACTTCCGGATTGCCGAGTTCCTTGTAAGCCCGCACCACGCCTGCCAGCGTGTTGTGATCGGCCATGCCGATGACGGGAAGACGCAACTGGCTCGCCCGACGCACGTAATCCTGCGGGTGCGAGCCGCCGCGCAGGAACGAAAAATTCGTGGTGATTCCGATCTCGGCATAGCTGGGAATGTTCATGCGAACAGCCCGTGCACGAACCAGTTGGAGGCAGCCGGCTTGCCCTCCGCGTCCACGAGTTCGCTGCCGTAAAGACCGTCGCGGTAAATCCAGAAACGCAATCCGGCTTCATCCTCGACACGGAAATAATCGCGCGTCAGGGTCTGGCCGTTGTGCTTCCACCATTCCATGGCGATACGCTCAGGGCCCTCGATCCGGACCACCGCATGGGTGGCACGCCGCCAGGTGAAATGGTGCGGAGGCCCGTCAGGAACCGTGGCAAAAGGCACCTTGATGGGCTCCGGCTTTTCGAACAGCCGCAGCGGACGCAATGGCGGTTCGCTCTCCACACGGGCCGGCCAGGCCGCCTGCAACGCCGTCGCCAGATGATGCTGCGCCGGCGCCGCCGCCACCGCGCGCTCCGGAATATGGGTGTCCTGCGGCAGGTGCACGACGACACGCCGCCCGCCGATGCGCGCGGCGATGCGGTCGATCAATGCCGCCAGTTCATCATTGTCATGCACTTTGGCATCGAGATCGCGCTGCTGCTGCACGACGATTTCGGTGCGGCTGGCGGACAGGCGAACGAGATCGAATCCGAAACCGGGGTCGAGCGGATCGTTCAAGGCATCGAGCCGTTCGCGGAACAGGCGGTCGATTACCTCGCCCTTGGTCACGGGTTGTCCGGTGTCCACGACAATCGCGCGAACCGCGCCATCGGTGCGAAAGAAATTGGCTTCCAGCCGCCGCGCGCCCTTGCCTTGCTGCGCCATCGCCACGACCAGCATTTGCGCCAGCCGGGACAATGTCGCGGAGATCACCGCATCGGTCGCCACCGGTTCGGCGAAACGCTTCTCCACGATGTAATCCGGCAGCGGCTTGCGGGGACTGATCGGCGCATCGCCTTGCCCCAGCGCCTGTTCCAGCAGGGTCGTGAAGTCAGCGCCGAATCTTGCCGTGATTTCGTGACGCGCGCGGGCTGCGACATCGCCGATGGTTTTCAGCCCGGCGCGGCGCAAGCCGGTATTTATCGCAGCATCGGCGCCCAGCGCGGACACCGGCAGCGGCTTGACCGCATCGGCTTCCTCGCCGTCACCGACGATGCAGCCATGGACGTGACTACTCATCGTCCGCGCGCACACCGAGGTGCCGGCGATGGCGGCGCTGACGGCAAAGCCTTGAGCGGTCAAGACGCCACACACCCGCCGCATCATCGCGGCCTCGCCGCCGAACAAATGGACACAGCCGGTGATGTCGAGAAACAGGCCATGCGGAGCATCGATCGCCACCAGCGGCGTGAAGCGGTCGCACCAGTCGGCAATGGCATTCAGCGTCCTGGCATCGGCGGCTTCATCGGCATCGAACACCCTTAATTGCGGGCAGATGGCGCGGGCGTTGGCGAGCGGCAGGCCGATCTCAAGCCCGAGACGGGCTGCGGCATCATCGAGCGCGGAAATCTGCAGCGCGTTGTTTTGTTTAGCGACGACAATACTGGGGTAATCGCCAGGGTTTTGTTCTGACGCGTTTGCTTCACGCCAACCGGTACCCGCTTCGCTCGAAAACGCATTACCCGGCGTGGCGTTGCCGTGCGAGAGCTGGCGCCTGATGCGGTCGGTGGACAGGCGCGGCAGCCACAGGCTGAGAATACGCCGCCGGTTTCTCGAAAAGGCACTCATCACATTTCCATTCCATGATCCAGCGCCCAACAGGGCCATGACGGTTGCGGACAAGCTGCGCGTCGAACGTCGGCGTCCCCCAAACCGGCTGTGAAGGTGTGGCAGGCGGCGAATGCGCCGCGCGCACGATCCATCTTGTTTCCGCCGTTGAGGGCAACGGCTCTGCCGCCACCCGCAGCATCAGGCCGGTGACGCCGGACGCTCGCGCAGCCAATGTCAGCTTGCGGCTGGCGACGAGATCGAGCTGCCGCGCTGGCCCCCAGACTTCCAGCACGACGACGCCTAGCGCATCGCAGGCGAGCGCGTCGGCAGCCGCCCGCAACGCGGAGTCCACGTCCGCCGCGCGCACCGTCACCAGAAGACGCGGATCAAGACCGAGTTCGGCCAGTCCGCTCATCGACAGCGCACCCGATTCAATTTCAGTGAAATCCTGACGTACCCACACCAAAGGCCGCCGGGCCGCCGCCCTTCCCGTGAGGCCTGCCCGCCCCGCGAGGCCTACCCGCCCCGCGAGGCCTACAATGAACCCGGTGGCCGCGGCACTCTGCCGTCCCTCGGCGAACACCTCGTGCATCGCGCCGATGGCGAGGCCGCCCTGCAGTGCAGCATCTGCGTCAATATGACCGAGTGCCACCCTGTCGGACATGTACGCATCGCCGTGCGCCTCGATGCGCTCAATGCCGCCGCGCAAAGTCGCAAGCGTGCTCGTGCGTGCGGCGGCGCATGATCCGTCAAAGGGTGAGCGGTTTGGCGACAATCATGTGCCCTTTCAATAAAATGGGAGCGCGATCTCGGGACAAACGAGGCGTTTGTCCGGCCAAACCGGCTTCCACTTTTGCTGGTCGCGCTCGCGCATGCGCCGCTCCTCAGATTGGGCCGTCACAGGGTCTTTGGTGAACCTGTGGCTGGCTCATTTGTTCATGATATGTTCTAATATAAAGCTAAGATGACCCGAGGAGTCAATCGCGATCGATTCCTGTGATTTTCGTCAGCAGTTCCAATGGGATGCAATAGCTGCCCGAGACGCTGCTTCCCCGGGGCGATTTCATGTCCCTGTAGGGGCGATTTCATGCCCCTGTCACATGCATCAAGCAAAGTCCGGAAACATTTTTTGGGGAGAAATTTACCATGAGCGATGTTGCGTTACCTGGTTCGATCGAGCCTGCCACCAGAAAGGGCCCCAATCTCGACGGTGGCATCAACCCGCTGCAGGGAATTATTTACCTCGGCGTCATCGCCGCTGCGCTTCTGTTCGTCGCGTACAGCATCTACGCCGACGTCGATGCCACCGGCACCCGGATCACATCATTCCTGCCGTATATATTGCTTTTTGTTGCTCTGCTGATCGCGCTCGGTTTCGAGTTCGTCAATGGCTTCCACGACACCGCCAATGCCGTCGCCACGGTGATTTATACCCGCTCATTGCCGGCCAATATCGCCGTGGTGTGGTCAGGCATGTTCAACCTGTTTGGCGTCTTGATGTCCTCGGGCGCGGTCGCCTTCGGCATTGTCTCGCTATTGCCGGTCGAATTGATCTTGCAGGTCGGCAGCGGCGCGGGCTTCGCCATGGTATTCGCCCTGCTGATCGCCGCCATCATCTGGAATGTGGGCACCTGGTGGTTTGGGCTGCCGGCATCGAGTTCGCACACCCTGATCGGATCGATCATGGGCGTGGGCATCGCCAATGCCCTGCTGCGCGGCCGCGACGGCACCTCCGGTGTCGATTGGTCGCAGGCGGCCAATGTCGGCAAGGCGCTGCTGCTGTCGCCGCTGTTCGGCTTCGCACTGGCCGCGGTTCTGCTCTTCGCCCTCAAGATCGTGTTGCAGCGTGCTACTCCGGCTCTGTTCGCTGAACCGAAGGGCGATCAGCCGCCGCCGGCGTGGATCCGCGGCATCCTGATCCTCACCTGCACCCTGGTGAGCTTCTTCCATGGCTCGAATGACGGCCAGAAGGGCATGGGCCTCATCATGCTCATTCTCATCGGCACGGTGCCAACCGCCTATGCGCTCAACCGCGCCCTGCCGGAAAGCCAGATCGCACAGTTCAGCGCGAATTCGACCGCCGCGAGCAAGGTGATCGAAGCCAAGGCCGCCGGCCACAATGTCGCGGGCAACCCGCGACCGGCCGTGACCACATATGTCGCGGAGCGCAAGATCACGGATGAGACACTTCCGGCACTGGCAACTCTCGTCAAGGACATCAACAAGCAGGTCACTCAATACGGATCGCTGGCCAAGTTCCCTGCCGATGTCGTCGGTAACACGCGTAACGACATGTACCTGGCGTCCGAGACCATTCGCTTCCTGATGAAGGACGCGCAAAACGGACTCAACGCTGATGAGGCTGCAACCCTCGGCAGCTACAAGGGCTCGCTCGACGCCGCGACAAAATTCATTCCTACCTGGGTGAAAATCGTCGTCGCCATCGCGCTTGGCCTTGGCACCATGATCGGCTGGAAGCGCATCGTCGTCACCGTCGGCGAAAAGATCGGCAAGACCCATCTGACCTATGCGCAGGGCGCTTGTGCCGAAATCACGGCTGCTGCGACGATCGCCGCGGCTGACATCTACGGGTTGCCGGTTTCGACGACCCACGTGCTCTCGTCCGGTATCGCAGGCACCATGGCAGCGAGCGGGTCCGGACTGCAGTGGTCGACGATCCGCAACATCGCACTCGCCTGGGTGCTAACGTTGCCGGCCGCGATGCTTCTCTCGGGTTTCCTGTATTTCTTCTTTTCCAGGCTGTTCTGATTGCGTTCCGGGCGCTGCCTCTCTCACACCTCGCCTGACGCAAAAGGCCCGCGCTACCAAGCGCGGGCCTTTATCTCATGCGCAACCAAATCTCACTGACCGGCGTTACGCCGCCAGCGTGTTCTCGACCAGCTTGACCCAGTACGACGTGCCGAACACGATCGCATCGTCGTTGAAATTGTAGGCGGGATGATGCAGCCCGGCACTGTTGCCGTTGCCGCAGAAAATGAACGCGCCCGGCCTTGCCTCCAGCATATAAGCGAAATCCTCCGCGCCCATTTGCGGCGCTATCTCGAAAACATTGGCGTCGCCGGCAATTTCCTCCGCCACCCGTCTGGCAACATCCGTCTGCAAGGCATGGTTGACCGCGACCGGATAGCCCCGTTCGTAATCCAGTTCGATCCTGGCGCCGGTCATCTGTGCGACGCCGGCGACGACCTCGCGCACCCGCTTTTCGACCATTTCCCGCACCTCAGCGGTCAGCGTGCGCACGGTGCCCTTGAGCTCGGCGGTTTGCGGGATGACGTTGCGCGCATTACCGGCGTGGAATTCGCACATCGAAACCACCGCCGATTCCAGGGGATCGACGGTGCGGGAGACGATGGACTGCAACGCCGTGATCAGTTGCGCGCCGACCAGCACGGAATCGATGCATAGGTGGGGACGCGCCGCATGTCCGCCCAGCCCCTCGATCCGGATGTCGATCGAATCCGTCGCGGCCATGATCGGACCGGACCTGATCGCGAACGAGCCGATCGGAATTCCGGGACCATTGTGCATGCCATAGACCTGATCGATGGCGAAGCGGTCCATCAGCCCGTCCTTGATCATCGCGGCAGCGCCCGCGCCGCCCTCTTCCGCCGGCTGGAAGATCACGACCGCGTCGCCGGCGAAATTCCGGGTCTCCGCGAGATAGCGGGCCGCGCCGAGCAACATCGCGGTATGCCCGTCATGGCCGCAAGCATGCATCTTGCCCGGTGTCTTGGACGCGTAGTCAAGCTTGGTCGTCTCCTCGATCGGCAACGCATCCATGTCGGCGCGCAGCCCGATCACCTTGATATCGCCTTCGCCGGCCGGCTTGCGGCCCCTGATGACACCGACGACGCCCGTGCGGCCAAGACCGGTAGCGACTTCGTCGCAGCCGAATTCCCTCAAGCGATCGGCCACGAATGCCGCGGTGCGATGCACGTCGTAGAGCAATTCGGGATGTTCATGGATATCCCGGCGCCAGGCCTGAATGTCGGGTTGCAGATCGGCGACACGATTGATGATGGGCATGGGAAATCCAGGTTCGCGGTTTATGTATTTTGTCCCTTCTAGCATGCAGCCCCGCTCGGCCCAACACTCTCCGGCGATTGACAGAAGTGTGACAGCCGGGGTTGTCCCGACCGATCATGTCTGACTGAATAAAGTCAGGGAAAGACGTGGAAGCCCGCCATAAACGGGGCATGGCGACCGATCATAAACTGGGCGGAAATTCAAAAGATGCCGAAGCGGCTTGAAGGTGATTTCGACTACATCGTCGTCGGCGCGGGCACCGCCGGCTGTATCGTCGCCAACCGGCTCTCGGCCGATCCTGCCAACCGCGTGCTGATCCTGGAGGCCGGCGGCAATGACAACTGGATCTGGTTTCACATCCCGGTCGGCTACCTGTTCGCGATCGGCAACCCCCGTTCGGACTGGATGTTCAAGACCGAGCCCGAAGCCGGCCTCAACGGCCGCTCGCTGGCCTATCCCCGCGGCAAGGTGATCGGCGGCTCTTCCGCCATCAACGCCATGATTTCGATGCGCGGGCAAGCCGCCGACTACGACCACTGGCGCCAGCTCGGCCTTGGCGGCTGGGGCTGGGACGAGGTGCTGCCGGCGTTCCGGCGGCTCGAGGATCATTTTCTGGGCGAGAGCGCGCTTCATGGCGTCGGCGGCGGCTGGCGGATCGAGGCGCCGCGGCTGTCCTGGACCGTTCTCGACGCGGTCGGCATGGCGGCGGAAGAAATGGGAATCCGGAAAATTCCGGATTTCAATACCGGCGACAATGAAGGCGTCGGCTATTTCCATGTCAACCAGAAGCGCGGACGCCGCTGGTCTTCGGCGCGGGGTTTTCTGAAGCCGGTTTTGCACCGTCCCAATCTGCGCCTTGAAACGGACGTGCTCACCGATCGCCTGATTGTCGAGCAGGGTCGCGCGGTCGGCGTGCGTTTCATCCGGGGCGGCGAGATGGTGGAAGCCCGCGCCAGGGGCGAAGTGATCCTGTGCGCCGGCTCGATCGGATCGGTTCAGGTGCTGCATCGCTCCGGCATCGGGCCGGCGGACTGGCTGGCGCCGCTCGGGATCGAAACCCTCCTCGACCGGCAAGGCGTCGGGCGCAATCTGCAGGACCATCTGCAGCAGCGCGCCATCTACAAGGTCGAAGGCGTTCGCACCCTCAACGAGACTTATTATTCGCTGCCAAGGCGTGGGATGATGGGCCTCGACTATGTCTTCCGCCGCCGCGGGCCATTGACCATGGCGCCGTCGCAGCTCGGGATTTTCACGCGCTCGGATCCGCATCGCGAGCGCGCCAACATCCAGTTCCACGTCCAGCCGCTGTCGCTCGACAAGTTCGGCGATCCGCTGCACCGCTTTCCCGCGATCACGGTCAGCGCCTGCAATTTGCAACCGACCTCGCGCGGCACCGTGCGCATTCGCTCGGCGCAGGCCGACCAGGCGCCTTCGATCGCGCCGAATTATTTGTCGACCGGCGAAGACCGCGAGGTCGCCGCCGACGCGATCCGCACCACACGGCGGCTGATGAAACAGCCCGCGCTTGCTGGCTATCATCCGAGCGAGTTCCTACCCGGCCCATCGGTCGGCGACGACGACGCGTCGCTGGCGAAAGCCGCAGGCGATATCGGCACCACGATCTTTCACCCCGTCGGCACCGCGAAGATGGGCACGGCAAGCGACCCCATGGCTGTCGTCGATGAGCGCCTGCGGTTTTACGGCGTCGCCGGGCTTCGCGTGATCGATGCCTCCGTGATGCCGACCATCACCTCGGGCAACACCAACACCCCGACGGCGATGATCGCCGAAAAGGGCGCGGCGATGATCCTTGCGGATGCGCGGTAACTGGCCTGATGACCAGTCCACATCGCATCTCGATCGGACCTGCCGACGCGCGCATCGCGCTGGCGCGATGGGGCGACGACGGATCGCGCAAGCCACCTGCGCTGTTGTCGCACGGCACCGGCTTCGTCGCCGAGGTCTGGGACGATGTCGCCCGCGAACTCGCATCCGATTACACCGTCTATGCACTCGACCGCCGCGGCCATGGCGACAGCCACAAGCCGGCCGCCGACCGCTATCACTTCCTGGATTTTGCCGAGGACGTCTGCACCGTGATCGAGGCGCTCGGCCTGTCCAATATCTACGGCATCGGACACAGCGCCGGCGCGACCGACCTTTTGTTGGCCGCGAAGCTAAATCCCGCATGCTTCGCGCGCCTGTTCGTGATGGAGCCGACCGTGATGGATCCGCACGCCACGCGGACCGACGGCAAAGGCTTGAGCGACGTTGCGAGCCGCACCGTGCGAGGCGTGCTGCGCCGCCAGGCCGAATTCGACAGCGCGGAAGTTGCGTTCCTTCGTTATCAGGCCGCGCCGGCTTTTGCGAAGTGGACGGAAACTTCGCTCCGGGCCTACATCCGTCACGGCTTCGCGCCGCAGGAGGATGGCCGGGTGCGGCTGCGCTGCACGCCCGAGATTGAGTCGGCCGTCCTGCTCCCGATCTACCAGGCGA
Organism: uncultured Pseudomonadota bacterium; assembly: GCA_963819325.1. GTDB lineage: Bacteria > Pseudomonadota > Alphaproteobacteria > Rhizobiales > Xanthobacteraceae > Bradyrhizobium. The sequence goes on along the minus strand of CAWFVT010000007.1, from coordinate 529,321 downwards.
TCGAGCAGGTTTACGACGGCGATGCGCGCGGCAATCCATTCGCGTGGCTGTCCGAGATCGGCTGTCCGGTGCGCATCGCCACTGCTGCCGACTCCTGGCCCATCTATAAGGAGATGGCATCGCGTGCCGTTGCACTGCTTCCGGCGGCGAGCCAATGCAGCTTCGAAGGTGTCGGTCATTGCGTTGCGCAGGAGGCGCCGACCCTCTTGCTGCAAGCCCTGAAGACGTTCGAGGCCGACACTCGATAATTTGACAACCAACGCTCACGAAAACGTCATCGCTCGCCATCGCATAATCTGGACTGGCGGGAATAAACCCCGCCCTCGCTCGATCACGTCCCTGGAACCCAATCAAGGGTCCATGGAGATTGGCAATGAGCGAGTTCGATCACGACCACAAGGACCACGGCCCCGATGACGGCTCCGGCGTCAGCCGCCGCAGGGTGCTGGAATGCATGACCTGGGCCGGCACCGGGGTGCTCTGGACCATTACCGGCGGCGTTCCCCGCTCGCTGGGACTGGTCGGCGCAGCAGAGGCCGCCCAGCCTGCCGGACTGACATTCCTCCAGATCAGCGACAGCCATGTCGGCTTCGACAAGCCGGCCAACCCGAATGCGATCGGCACCCTTGAGGAGGCGATCGCCAAGATCAACGGCATGCCGGCCAAGCCGTCCTTCATGATCCACACCGGCGACATCACCCATCTGTCGAAGGCGGCCGAGTTCGACAACGCCGAACGCATCATCTCGCAGGCCAGGCTCGACGTGCATTACGTGCCGGGCGAGCACGATTTCCTCGACGAGGAGATCAAGTTCTACCGCGAGCGCTACGGGCGCGGCGCCAAGGGTGCCGGCTGGTATTCGTTCGACGCCAGCGGCGTTCACTTCATCGGTCTCGTCAATGTGGTGAACCTCAAGGCCGGCGGCCTCGGCAATCTCGGCGCCGAACAGCTCGAATGGCTTGAGCAGGACCTCAAGGGACGCTCGAAATCGACGCCCATTGTGGTGTTCGCCCATATTCCGCTGTGGACGGTCTATCCGGAGTGGGGCTGGGGCACCGAGGACGGCGCCCGCGCGCTGGATTACCTCAAGGGCTTCGGCTCGGTGACCGTGCTCAACGGCCATATCCACCAGGTGATGCAGAAGGTCGAGGGCAACGTCACCTTCCACACCGCGCGTTCGACCGCGTTCCCGCAGCCGGTGCCGGGTTCGGCTCCCTCGCCGGGCCCGATGAAGGTCGCCGACGACAAGCTTCGCGGCCTGCTCGGGGTCGCCAGCATCAACTTCAAGGCCGGCCAACAGCGCCTCGCCATCATCGACACGCCGTTGCAGGGCTAAAGGGAAATCCACGATGTTATCAGTCACTCTGCGCAATCTTGCTGTTCGCCTCCTCGTCGCCGTTGCCCTGTCCTTCTGTCAAAATCCCGGCGGCGCCCATGCCGAGGAGATGACGGTGAAGATCGACAATTTCACCTTTGAGCCGGCCCTGCTCACGGTGAAGGTCGGCACCACCGTGACCTGGAAAAACCGCGACGACATTCCACACACCGTGGTGTCGGCGGGAAAATTCAGGTCGAAGGCGATGGATACCGACGACAGCTATTCGTTCACCTTCACCGCGGCGGGCGACTATCCCTATTTTTGTTCGCTGCATCCGCATATGACCGGGACGATCAAGGTTGAGTAGCGTGCCAAATCAAGGCATCACTGCGATGCCCGGCCGGTGTCTTCACGCCGGCCGGGCGTCCGCATTTTCCGCTAACGCGGGGCCACAGGTGATGCCGGTCAGATTTTCGAACGACAATCCCGGATCGGACCACGATCCCGGCAAGGCGCAGCGTTTTCGCGACGCCGCGCTGCCGTGTCTTGACGATGCCTATACGCTGGCGCGCTACCTGCTTCGCGACGCCAACGATGCCGAGGACGCGGTTCAGGAATGTTATCTGCGCGCCTTGAAGCATTTCGACAGCTATCGCGGACCGGCGATCAAGCCCTGGCTGTTCGCCATCCTGCGCAATGTCTGTCATGCCGAATTCGCGCGCCGCGCAAGTTCGCCGGCCACAACCGACGACCTGGCCGATGATGCCGAGCGGACGCCGCTGTGGCGCGAAGCCCCGGAAACGCCGGAAGCGCAATTGCTGCGACAGCGGGACGCCACCGCGATCCGGCGGCTCGTGATCGCATTGGACGAACCGTTCCGGGAGACTTTTGTGCTGCGTGAAATTCACAATCTTTCCTATCGCGAGATCGCCGACATCGTCGAAGCGCCGGTCGGCACCGTGATGTCCCGGCTGGCGCGCGCCCGCGCTTTGCTGCGCGCCGCATGGCTGGCGGAAGAGGAGCCGTCGAAATGACCTGTGACGAGGCTGAAATTCTTCTGCATGCGCTGATCGATGGCGAACTCGATGCCGGGCACGCGCGCGAGGTTGAAGAGCATATCGCGGGCTGCCCGCATTGCGCCGCGCAGCTTGCGGCCTATCGGGAGATGAGCAAGGCCATAGCCGGCGCGGATCTGCATTTTGCCGCTCCGCCCAAGCTGCGCCAGCGCATCGAAGCTTCGCTGCCGCGGACGGAAGCTTCGTTGCCGCAGATACGAGCACCGAACCGGCGCTCGGTGCTGAGGGGCTTTGCGATGGGATCGGCGGTTTCGGCGATCGCGGCGACCGGCCTGTTTGCCATCGTGCTGCGCAACGATGACGACCAGCGCATCAACTCCGAGGTCGTCTCGGCGCATCTGCGCTCGTTGCAGGCGGGACATCTGACCGATGTGGTTTCCACCGACCAGCATACGGTGAAGCCGTGGTTCAACGGCAAACTCGACGTCTCGCCGCCGGTGATCGACCTCACCGCGCAGGGCTTTACGTTGGTCGGCGGCCGGCTCGATTATGTCGATGCCCGGGCCATCGGCGCGATCGTCTATCGGCGGCGCGCGCATGTGATCAATCTGTTCATCGCCCAGACACCGAACGCCGAACACCACGCCGCGAAAACCGAAACCATTCAGGGATTCAACATCCGGCGCTGGAGCGACCGGGGTTTGAACTACTGGGCGGTCAGCGATCTCGCCGCCGACGAACTCGCCGAGTTCGGCGAGAAATTCGAGGCCGCGATCAAGGGCAGCGGCGCGGGCTAGCGCAGCTCCGGTTTGCGGATCGCGATGCACGGATTCGAGCTTTCAAACAGCCACCGAGATATGGCTCGTCATTGCGAGCGAAGCGACGCAATCCAACACCGTCATTCCGGGGCATGCAAAGCATCGATACGCCGCAGCTTCTCGATACCATTACCGGTGCTCTGGTCCTGGACCATCCGCTTTGGCGGATGATGACGGCCGGGGCGTCGAACTGGATCGTATTTCATATGGCTCTCATTCCACATACGACTTCGCATTCTCGCCGCGCGTTTCGCGCGAGTTTTGCTCTGACGTCCCGCCTTCTGAAATCAGAGGGCGCAGTGCTACCCCAAGAGGGGAGCAGGGAATGCCGGGCGCTCGACGCGCCCGCAGCCTTGCGTGCAAAAGGTGAAAGCACGCAAGCAAGTCACCACGGTCACGCCGCAAACACCCGGCATTCCCCGCGCAATGGTTTTAACAGCTTATTTCGCGCTCTCCCTGGTGACCGGGCTTGTTTGCCACCATCGCCGGTGAAATCTTTTTCACCGACTTGACGCCAGCGTCGGGGCGTCAGGACCACACGACTTCGCCGTCCGCTTCAAGCGCGTTCGTCTTACGCGCTATCCGCGTCCACCGCATCCCGCCCCGCGTCCGTGACGATCGCGAGCCGCCCCTCTGTGGGACGAGACGGCGACAGATACGCAGGTGATTTGGGTCGAAAGGGAATGGGAATATTTTTGCGCAGGGGGACTGGACAGGTAGAAACAGCTTGATTTGTCTCGACAAAATCGTGTTTGCGCGCAAATGCTGGAGAGCGTTTTATGCCCGTAGACCGTGCCTTTTTTTATACCGTCACCATCTCGACACAGCGCGCCGTCAAACGAAGCCAGAGCTAAGGATATCAAGGCGGGCAGCGAACGGCGACGGAGGTTTGAAATGCCACTTGAGACAACCAAGTTCGACGTGCTCGATCATCTGGCGACGATCGAGGAACAAATCGCCTATCTGGAAGCGGCCCTCGACCAGAGCGATCCCTCGTTCATCGCTACCGCGATCGGCGATGTCGCCCGCGCGCGCGGTGCCAGTTTGCCCGAGAGACCGGGTTGAGCCGAGAAGCTGATCTACAAGGCCTTCAGGCCGGATGGCAATCCGACGACCGGCACGATCAATGAAGCAATGAGGGCGCTTGGGCTGAAACGAAGCAATTATCAATGGGAGTTAAACGCCGTGACCGCGCCTAAGGTCGTTGTTCCGAACGAAGTGCCTGCCCTAGTCAAGTTTTCACCAACGAGACCTGCCTGGATTCGCGACGGTTAACTCTGCACTCAGTGAATTTGAACCTAAGATTTTCTTTTCGTGGCACCTGTCTGTGCTGATTAGCTGTGTCCGGTTGGTTGAGGATCGGCTCCCTTCTGCAGATGAGCAGAATTCTACTCTATGAGTTTGAGGATAAACTTGCCCCCATGATTAGAGCCAATGGTAACGGTTTGTTCTTCGCTCGAGTTACGCATGATGCGCTCAGAGAGATTATCTGGCGAGTGCACGACCCAGAACCAGCGAATTCTGTGCTACACGGGATTTTGCAAGCTAGGGATTATCCACGCGAATTCGAATATCGCATAGACGAAGATCGCAATTGGGAGAAAACGAGATGGTACTTGGACAAAGTGACCGTCGAATAAGGAGCCCAACTCAAGATTGGAATTGTGGTGACAGCATGTAACGGCGGATTACGCTCACGCTAATCCGCCCTACGGACCTACGACAATGCCAAAGCCGAAAGCTTCATGAAGACCCTCAAAACCGAAGAAGTCGACGGCCGCCGTTTCAAGGATATCGAAGCTGCAAAGCACTCCATCGCCATCTTCATCGACACCATCTACAATACCGAGCGCCTCCACTCCGCCCTCGGCTACCGCCCGCCACTTGAATTCGAAACCAACTTCGCGCTAGCCCTAAACCCACAACGAAAAAACCCTGTCACAGAAAATTACTGTGTCTCACTTACGGGGTGCAGTCCAGCACTGTCACCGTCATTGTGTGAGTGATTGCCGCTGACTATGATCGAAACAGCGCGAAGTAAAGCACATACACCCAGCCCAAAATGCCGTGGACGATTGCCCAAATGATCGAATGGTTGGCAGTATAGGATATTGCGATGGCAAGGGCCGAACCAAAGCCCACGCCGTATTTTGCGCCCTCGACGCGGACCCCGTAGTAACGATTTCCGTTCATGTCCGCTACCTCAGTTGCCGATGATCGCCCTATTGTCTCACAAGTTGAAATCCGTGCAATATGCCCAATAGATGAAGGGGCGGGTAAGGCCTGAGGCTGCCTGACCAAAAAGCCCGCGACAGATTGCTCCGGGCGGGCGCAATGCAAATCGCCATGCCTCTCGCAAGGAAAATCGATATCTGGAATCCGGCCGTGGATAGTGCCGCGTTGAAGGCCCCGGAACAGGAGTTTGCCATCAACCAATTCGATGCGACGTGCGACTGCGTGCCCGGGAGGCGACCGTGATTGTCAGAATGGGACTTCTTCAAAAGCGCGCTGACCTCAGCAGCAACGACTTTCGCCGTTATTGGCGCGAGTCTCACGGTCCCATTGCGGCGCGACTACCAAGGTTGGTGAGCTACGATCAGAACTTCGTCGTTGATCGGCAGCAACGGGGCATCAGCTACGCGCGTGGCGCAAGCGATTTCGATGGCTTCTCCGAGCTCTGGTTCGAGGATCTACCTTCAATGAACGCTGCATTCGAATCCGAGCACACTCGGCTGCTGGGTGAGGATGAACCTAAATTCATGTCGGAGTTCAAGCTGATCACGGCAATCCAGCACCTGGTTATTCCCAAGCCTTTAGCCATGCCGCTTGTCAAGCGCATGTCGATCCTGAAGAGGCGGCCGGACATTACCTCCGAAAAATTCCAGAGTGAGTGGTTTGACGTCCATTCGGCCCTGGTGAAAAGATTGCCTGAAGTCAAAGGCTACGCGCAGAACCTCGTCTTCGATCGGTCACATGGTCGCGGCAGGCCTGCCACATACGAAGAGATGCCGATCGACGGCATTGTCGAGCTTTGGTTCGCGGATACGGATGCTCTTGACGCGGCCTTCGCGTCAGATGCTGGCAAGACACTTATGGCGCACGCGTCGGAGTTTATCGCCGAGATATCGACGTTTCTGGTTGAAACGCATGAGGTCGTCTGAGGCAGCAAGGATCAGACCTCAAAGACTGGCCGGAATTTGGAAGCCCTCAGGGGCGATCGCGCGGGACAGCACTCGATCCGGATCAACGACCAATTCCGGATTTGCTTTGTCTGGACCCGCGAAGGTCCGACCGACGTAGAGTTTGTCGATTACCACTGATCGACCACACCCGGAGAATCCGCGAATGGTCAAAAAACGGCCCCCCATGCATCCGGGAGAAGTCCTCCGGGAGGAATTTTTGGTTCCGTTGGCACTATCGGCCGGGAAGCTCGCCAGAATTTGCGGTGTGCCGCGCACGCGAATGTAGCGGATCGCGAACGAAGAAACCGGGATTACGGCGGATACCGCACTACGTCTGTCGAAGGCGTTCGGCACCACGGCCCAGATGTGGCTCAACCTGCAGAACAGCTATGATATGCGGGTCGCACAACAGGAGATCGGCAAGGAGCTGGCTCGCATCGAGCAGATCGAGCCCGACGAGGCTGCCTGACCAAGAACCTGATTTGGAGTAAGCCCGTCGATCAGGCTTACGCCGACTTGCGCACCGCGTTGTCGACCAGGGTCTTGCCGAGCGACCAGATCGCGCCGGGGACCTTGTGGCTGTCGGCGATCACGGTATCGAACGCCGTCTCGATCCAGTTGCAGTCTTCCTGGGTGATGGTCAGCGGCGGCAACAGCTTGATGGTGTGGCTGCCATGGCCGGAAACCTGGGTCAGGATCTTGTGGTCCTTGAACAGCGGCACGGTGATGAGCTGGCAGAACAAGCCTTTGTTCGCGGCTTCGAGAATGTTCCAGGATGCCTTCAGCCGCAGCGATTTCGGCTGACCGAACTCGACGCCGATCATCAGGCCCTTGCCGCGAACCTCCTTCAGCAATTCATAGCCGGGGACCATCCGCGTCAGCGCCAGCCGCAATTCGGCGCCGCGCTTGGCGGCCGCATCGATCAATTTTTCGGCCTCGATGACTTCAAGGGTCGCGATGCCGGCGGCCATCGCCAGATCGTTTTTCGCAAATGTCGATCCATGCACGACGGCGCGATCCATCTGATTGAAGATCTTGTCGAAGATGTTCTTGCGCGTCAGCAAGGCGCCGACCGGGACATGACCGCCGGACAGTGCCTTGGCGAGCAGCACCATGTCGGGTTCTACATTCCAGTGCTCGACCGCCAGGAATCTCCCGGTACGGCCGATACCGGTCTGAATTTCGTCGGCGACGAACAGGGTTCCATAGCGGCGGCAGAGGGCGGCGGCGCCCGGCAGAAATTCATCGGTGGGCATATTGACGCCCTTGCCCTGGATCGGCTCGACGATAAAGGCGGCAACCTGGCGCGACGACAGCGCCTGCTCCAGCGCGGCCAGATCGTTGAATGGAATCGACGTGCAGCCCGGCAGCAGCGGCTCGAAACCGCCCCGGAAGTTGGAATTGTCGGTCAGCGAAAGCGCGCCATAGGTCAGGCCATGGTAGCCGTGCGAGCAGTACACGATGCCGGGCCGCCCGGTGGCTCCGCGGGCGAATTTGATCGCAGCTTCGACACATTCTGCCCCGGAATTGGAGAAAAAGACCTTATCCAGGTAGGGTACGTATTCCAGCAGACGCTCGGCCAGCACGCCGGCGAGGGTCGAAACGTCGAGTTGCACGAGATTGGGCAGGTCGCTGTCGAGGACGCTCTTTAAGGCCTGGCGCAGCGCCGGATGATTGCGGCCGATCGCAAAAACGCCAAATCCGCTTAGTAAGTCCAGGTACCGAGCCCCATCGCGATCGAACAGGTACTGGCCTTGCCCCTTTTGAAAGCCGACATCGTAACCAATTGTCTTGAGGACCCGAACCAGCTGTTCATTCAGATGGCGGGTATGCAGCGCCGTACGCTGCGATTGCCGGTCCACAAACATCTCGGAAACGTCTAGATTTGAATATAGCATCACTTACATACTTCGTTTGTTGGCCGCTTGGTCAACTGAAAACGCTCATTGCGGCGTTTTGCCCTCGACCAGCTACATAAGCACAGGTTTAGACCATGTTGCACTGCCCGCGAAACATCATGCGCACAATATCATATTCCGGATTATTTTTGGCGACTTGCCTTGCGCCTGTCTTTTCTGCGCCAGCGCTGGCCGCGGATCCGACCGGCGACTGGCGGGTGGCCGACGGTGTCGCCAACATCCGCGTCGCCGAATGCAACGGAAGCATGTGGGGGGCGGTGTCGTGGGAGAAGACCCCGGGCGGCCGCGACAAGAACAATCCCGATGTCTCAAAACAGAGCAGGCCGACGCTGGGCATGCCGATCCTGATCGACATGAAGAGGAGCCGTGGCGCCGAGCAATGGGAAGGCCAAGTTTACAACGCCAAGGACGGACAATTCTACAGTTCGACCATCAGGGCGATCGGGCCCGACCAGCTTGAGATCAAGGGCTGCGTGCTGGGCTTCCTTTGCGGCGGCGAAACCTGGACCCGTGTCGCCGGCCCGATACCCTCGAGCCCGGTCAACAGCATGGCCAAGGGCGCAGCGAAGACCACGGGTGCGTCACCCAAGTCCACCGCGCCCAGCAGCACGGCATCCGGCAAGACCCCGGGTCAAAAGCAGGCCGCGCATCCGGCCGACCCGGTCGGCGATATCTGCCTAATCCCTGACATCGCGCGGTTTGCCCATTAGCGCGGGCTGGAACAGCAATACCGCAGCCAGCGTCGTCACCAGCGACAGCGCAAGCAGCTTGCCCATGCTCGCGGTGCCGGGATGACTGGATAGCCAGAGGCTTCCGAACGCAGTGGCGGTGGTCATGGCGCTGAAAAATATTGCTCGCGTCAGGCTCGACTGCAGCAGATTTGTTCTGCCGGCGCGCCATGCCGTCACATAATAGATCTTGAACGCGACGCCGACGCCGAGCAGCAACGGCAGTGCGACGATGTTGGCGAAGTTGAGCGGCAGTCCGATCAGCACGCAGATTTCCAGCGTCACCGTCCCCGCCACCAACAGCGGGACCAGCGTCAGCAGCACATCGGTGATCCGCCGCAACGCCAGCCAGAGCAGAACAGAGATCACCACCAGCGCCCAGATGCCGGCATGAATAAACGCTTTCACGACGGTGTCGCCGGATTTGAGAATCGATACCGGTCCGCCGATCGCGTTCGGCTCGGCCGCCAGCACGGCGGCGGCAAACTTGCGCAAGGTGTCGTTGTCGTTGGGATCGCCGCGCGGCTGCGCCTCGATGCGCTGCAGGCCCTCCTTGGTTTTCCAGGAACTCACGAGATCGGGCGGCAGCGTCTTCAGGCTGACCGGCTGCGCCTGCAGCGAGTTTTTGAGCTGATCAAGCATGACCTTCAGCGGCACCACGAAGATCGCCTGCGCCTTGTTTCGCGTTGCCTCATTCGAATCAGCGAGTTTTGACAGCGCATCGGCCAGCCGCCGCGACGCCACAGCACCCGGTCCCTTGTCGTCGCCGGCGACCTTGCGCAGGCTCTCCGCCGAGCCCTTCAAGGCCTCGACATTTTCCGCATCCGTCGGCGCGGCATCGATGGAATCCGGGTTGAGCGCCGGATTGAGCACCTTGGCGCCCGCGGCGATGAGCTTCAATTTTGCCGGCTGGTCATCGGGAACGAAACTGTCCAGCGACATGACGCGCAGCACTTCCGGCAGTTGCTCCAGCCGGGCCTCGATCTTCCTGGCATCGGCCTCCGAATTCGTCATCACATTGATGGCATTGGCGCCGGTATTGGGGTCGTTCCTCAAATCGAGAAAAGTCGCAATCGACTCGACCTTGGGACTGCGCAGGTTGATCGGATTGAAGTCGAACCTGAGAAAATACAGCAGCGGCAGTCCGGCGACCGCGATCAACAGCGTGCCGACGATGATGGCCACGCGATGCTCTTCGAGGAAATGATCGACCGGCGCCAGGAACGCATAGCCGACCGGCTCTTTTTCCCCGGGAGGATTGAGCAGATCCAGCAACGCCGGCAGCACCGTGATGCTGGAGAGAAAAGCAACCAGCATCCCGAGGCCGGCAATCTCGCCAAGCTCCGAAACGCCCTTGTAGTCGGTCGGCAGGAACGAGAGGAAACCGGCGGCCGTCGCCATCGCCGCAAGCGACAGCGGCACCGCGACATAGCTGGCGGCCTGCTCCAGCGCGACCTGCAGATCGTTGCTCTTGAAGCGCTCCGACCGGTAGCGGACGCTGAACTGAATGCCGAAATCGACGCCCAATCCGACGAACAGCACGGCGAACGCGATCGAGAGCAAATTCAGCGAGCCGACCATCATCAGCCCGACGGCGGTGGTGATCGAAAGACCGATGAAGAGCGTGGCGAACACCGCCAGGATGATCTTCGGCGAACGCAGCGCCATCCAGAGGATGAACAGCACCACGAGCACGGTGCCGATGCCGTTGACGACAGCCCCGTCGGCGACGGTTGCGAATTCCTCGTTGGCGATCGGAACCGGTCCGGTCAGCCTGACGCGCGCGCCATACTCGCCGGCAAGATTGAGGTCGCTGGCGGCTTTCCGGATGGCATCGGTTGCATCCTTGCCCGGCTCGAGCGCATTGAAGTCGAGGATCGGCTTGAATTCGATGAAGGCGCGCCGATCGGAGTCGGTCAACGGCTTGTCGCCGACAAGCTCGCGCCAGGAGAACGTCCCCTTGCCGGTATTGAGCACCCTCTCCACCGTCTGCGCGATCTGCGAGAATGGCCGCTCGACGCTGTCGAGCTTGAAGTCCCCTCGCTTGACGCCGGCAAGCCCGATCTCCAGCGCGCCCGTCAATCCCCGCAGGCTGGGATCGCCGGCCATGATCTCGATCAGGGGGGCGGCGGACGCGAACTGGCTGGTGATGCGGCCGACCTCGGCCTCGGGCAGAAACAGCAGTCCTTCTTTTTCAAAAAATTCTCCGGAACCGAGCGCCTGAACCGAATCGAAATTCTTGGTATCGCCGGACAGCTTCTTCGCAAGGGCGGCAGTCGCCGCGGTCGTGAGTTCAGGCGTCGGCGCGTCCACCACCGCCAGGATGGTTCGGTCGCGGTCGAAGGCCTGATCGAATTGATTGTCGCGCTTTCGCCAGTCCAGCGTCGGCGAAATCAGCGTGTTGATGTCGGTGTTGATCGAGAAATTGTTGGCCGTGTAGTAGCCCGCGGCAACCGCCAGCGCGAATGCGATCAGGACAGTAAGAGAGGCGAACCGCGTGCAAGCTTTGACAATCGATACAACAATACTTGTCAGCACTTCTTTGCTTTCCAATGTTATGAGCTTGCCGGAAACGCCCCGTTGTCTAGCGGAGTTCCACCAGCCGATCTAACGTTGTTTTTGATACTTTTCTTCGAGGACGGGGACGAGCGCAAACTCATCGAAACCTGTGTGAGGCGGCTCATATAACCGGGATTGCACTCCCGTAAAGTGACGAACAAGTGAGGGTTTTGGGGGCATATTCGCCACAGTTTGGAATCATATTCCAAATACACTGTATCATATTACCTTAACTGCTTCGATCTGGCTTTTCTAGTCGACGGTTTTTTGACACAAAGCCTTGTACCTCCATGTGCTTAGAGAGGGATCGTCAGGCAAGGCGTAGTGGCTCCGATATTGCTGATATCGCGGCCGCGGCTATACGGAGATCCGGAATGAGTTTGGTGCAACGTGCATAATGGACGTCCCATGGAAGTGTTTCTGGCACAGCCGCGCGGATTTTGCGCAGGCGTGGTACGCGCGATCGAGATCGTGGAGCGGGCGCTCGAGAAGTACGGCCCCCCGGTCTATGTGCGCCATGAAATCGTTCACAATAAATACGTGGTCGAGAGCCTGAAGAACAAGGGCGCGATCTTTGTCGAGGATTTGTCGGAAGTTCCACCGCATGCGGTGACCGTGTTCAGCGCCCATGGCGTGGCCAGGAGCGTCGAGGAGGAGGCCGCGGTGCGCGGCCTGCCGGTGCTCAATGCCACCTGCCCGCTGGTCACCAAGGTCCACAATCAGGGCAAGCGCTATATGTCGAAAGGCCGGGCGCTGATCCTGATCGGGCATGCCGGCCACCCCGAGGTCGAGGGAACCATGGGTCAGGTTCCCGGCCCGGTGCTGCTGGTGCAGAACGTCGACGACGTGGCGGCCCTGACGCTGCCCACGGACACGCCGGTCGCCTATATCACCCAGACCACGCTGAGCGTCGACGACACCAAGGACATTATTGCAGCCCTGCAGCAGCGCTTTACGGATATTCAAGGCCCGGACATCAGGGATATCTGCTATGCGACACAGAACCGCCAATCTGCGGTAAGAGACCTCAGCAAGCTCGTCGACGTCATCCTGGTGGTGGGGGCCACCAACAGTTCCAACTCCAACAGGCTGCGCGAAATCGGCACCGAAGTCGGGGTCGCGAGTTATCTCATTGCCGATGGCAGCGAGCTGAACCCGGATTGGCTAAAGGACGCAAAGGCGGTCGGCATCACGGCCGGCGCCTCGGCGCCGGAAGTTCTTGTCGATGACGTGATCGAGGCGCTGAGACGGATCGGCCCGGTTGCGGTGTCGGTGCTTCCCGGCCGGGAAGAAAACATCGAATTCCGGCTACCGGCTGAACTAACGGCGGGTTGATTCATACTAACGACGGGTTGATCCATACCAAAAGCGGGTTGATCCAACTCTCTACCGAGTCCAGAAAGAAAACTTGTGATGGCAATACCGTTCTTCAAGGAAATCAGCATCGGCAGCTACCTGGTCAAGCAGAAATTGCTGGGCCGCAAGCGCTATCCGCTGGTGCTGATGCTGGAGCCGCTGTTTCGCTGCAACCTCGCATGCGTCGGCTGCGGCAAGATCGACTATCCCGACGCGATCCTCAATCGCCGCATGTCGGCGCAGGAATGCTGGGATGCCGCCGACGAATGCGGCGCGCCGATGGTGGCTATTCCGGGCGGCGAGCCTTTGATCCACAAGGAGATCGGCGAGATCGTGCGCGGCCTGGTGGCGCGCAAGAAATTCGTGTCGTTGTGCACCAACGCCTTGCTGCTGGAAAAGAAGCTCGATTTGTTCGAACCGTCGCCCTACCTGTTTTTCTCGGTGCATCTCGACGGCCTGAAGGACCATCACGACAAGGCGGTCTCGCAGAAGGGCGTGTTCGATCGCGCGGTGTCGGCGATCAAGGCCGCCAAGGCGCGCGGCTTCACCGTCAACGTCAACGCCACCATCTTCGACGGACACGCGGCCGAGGACATCGCCAAATTCCTCGACTTCACCACCGAACTCGGTGTCGGCGTTTCAATGTCGCCCGGCTATGCCTATGAGCGCGCGCCCGACCAGGAGCACTTCCTCAACCGCACCAAGACCAAGAAGCTGTTCCGCGACGTGTTTGCGCTGGGCAAGGGCAAGAAGTGGAACTTCATGCATTCCGGCCTGTTCCTGGACTTCCTGGCCGGCAACCAGAGCTACGAATGCACCCCATGGGGCATGCCGGCCCGCAACATTTTCGGCTGGCAGAAGCCGTGTTACCTGCTCGGCGAAGGCTATACCAAGACCTTCAAGGAATTGATGGACACGACCGACTGGGAAACCTACGGCACCGGCAAGTACGAAAAGTGCGCCGACTGCATGGCCCATTGCGGCTACGAGCCGACGGCGGCGAACGCTGCCCTGACCAATCCGCTGAAGGCCATGTGGGTGGCGTTGCGCGGCGTCCGGACCGCGGGTCCGCTGGCGCCGGAGATCAGCCTCGAGCACCAGCGGCCCGCGCAGTACATCTTCTCGTCGGAGGTGCAGAAGCGCCTGTCAGATATCCGCCGCGAGGAGGCCCTCGCCGCCCAGCAGAAAGCTTCGACAGCCGCGTAGGCTCTTCAGCGCGCGATTGAAATCGATCCCGGTCGAGACCAGCGCGCGCAGTGTCAGCGGATTGCGCGCGACCCCGCGCAGCACCATGCGCAGGTCGATGTCGCCATTCGGCTTGATCGCGTACTTCGCCAGCGCCGGCAACGCGCGGGTGGCGGGATCGCTGATGACGCGCAAAGCGGCAAACGGAAGCCCCGCCTCGGCGGCATAGGCTGCCGCGATGTGGCTTTCCATGTCGACGGCTGCAGCGCCGGTCTCGGAGCGCAGCGCGACCTTTCCGGCTTGGGCGACGATCACCTCTTCCACGCCAGCCAGACCGCCCCTGACCACGCGCCGGCGCCCCAGCGCGACGCTGGCGATCAGATCCTCATTCAGCGCCAGACCGGCCAGCCAACGGGCGTCACCGGCCATGACCTCGGTGGCCACCACCACGTCGCCGGATTTCAGACTGGGATCCAATCCGCCCGCAACGCCGAAGCTGATCACGCCCCTGATCGTCGACGGGTCGAAAACGGTCAACAGAGCCCGCAATTGCTGCGGATCGCTACTGCTGCAGATTACGGTCATGCCGGGCCCTGCCGCAATGCGGGCCTCCTGCACCAGACCTGTCACAATTAGTACCGGCCGCGAGTCAATCTTGTCGCCCGCGGGCGCCGCAAAGCCTGCCCCCAAATTCACATTCCGACCCCTACCACCCTGCTGTTGGTGCTCTTTAGGTTCCGATACCGCGCCAGCGCCCAGAGCGGAAAGAACTTCGAGTAACCATGATAACGCAGATAAAACACCCTCGGAAAGCCTGTAGCCGTGTAGCGCTGCTCGTCCCACAACCCTTTTTCAGTCTGTGTGCTTTTCAGGTACTCCACGCCACGCGCCACCGCCGGATGATCGACCTCCCCCGCCGCCATCAGCCCAAGCAAGGCCCATGCCGTTTGCGAGGCGGTGGAGGGGCAACCCTCGAATCCCCTGTAATCCAGTCGGTAGCTGACGGCATCCTCGCCCCAGCCGCCGTCGGTGTTCTGGATCGACGCGAGCCAGTCCGCCGCCCGGCGCATCGTGGGGTCCTGGTGGTCGACCCCGGCGGCGTTGAGCGCGCACAGCACCGACCAGGTGCCGTAGATGTAGTTCAGCCCCCAGCGGCCGTACCACGACCCCTCCGCAAGCTGGGTCCGGCGCAGATAGGCGACCCCGTCAGCCACCGCCTTGCTGCTCTGCGTGGTCTCCCCGAGCTGGGCCAGCATCGAGACGCAGCGGGCGGTGACGTCCTCGGTCGGCGGATCGAGCAGAGCGCCGTGGTCGGAGAACGGAATGTTGTTGAGATAATATTCGAGATTGTTGACGTCGAAGGCGGCCCAGCCGCCGTCGCGGCTTTGCATGCCCTCGATCCATTCGCGGCCGCGGGCGATCGCCTCATCATATTCATGGCTTTGGTCGGCGCGCTGCGCGCGATCCATCGCCATCACCACCACCGCGGTGTCGTCGAGGTCGGGGTAATAGGCGTTGTTGTACTGGAACGCCCAGCCGCCGGGGCGAACGTCCGGCCGCTTCACCGCCCAGTCGCCCTTGATATCCAGCACCTGCTTCGGCAGCAGCCAATCGAGGCTTTTTCTGGCGGCAGGCAGCGCTACCTCGCCGCCCGCCTCGAGCAGGGCATGAGCGGTCAGCGAGGTGTCCCACACCGGCGAAACGCAGGGCTGGCAATAGGCCTCGTGCTCGCCGATCACCAATAGCCGGTCGAGCCCGCGGCGCGTCACCGCGCGCGGCGGATAGTCGGCGGGTTTGCCCAGCGCCTCGTACATCATCACCGCGTTGGCCATCGGCGGATAGATCGCGCCCAGCCCGTCTTCGCCGTTCAGCCGTTCCTCGATAAAAGCCACGGCGCTGTCGATGGCGCGGGCGCGCAACCTCTTCGGAAACAACGGCTCGATTGTCCGCAACACGCTGTCCAGTCCGCGGAACAGCGCGAACCAGCCCCAGCTTTGATGCGGCGCCTTGGCCGTCATTCCGATCGAATGCGGTTCCTGCAGAAACAGCTCGTCGATGCCGACGGCGCTGACGTTTTTCGCGCGCGGTTTCAGCGCCGCCAGCACCATCAGCGGCACGATCGTGGTCCGCGCCCAATAGGAAATCTTGTTGAGGTGAAACGGCGACCACATTGGCAACAGCATGATCTCGACCGGCAGCACCGGCACGCTGCGCCAGGTCAGCACCCCGAACATCGCCAGCATGAAACGCGTGAAAACGTTGCTGTGGATGGCGCCGCCGCGCGACCGGATCGCCTCGCGCGCGCGCGTCATGTGGGGTGCGTCGGTGGGATCGCCGATCATCTTCAGCGCGAAGTAAGCCTTCACGCTGGCGCTCATGTCGAGGGGGCCGGCGTGCACCAGCGGCCAGCCGCCATGGTCGCCCTGAACCCGGCGCAGGTAATTGGCGATCTTGCCTTCCAGCACGGCGTCGACCGGCTCGCCGAGATAGTGCCGAAGCAGCACATATTCCGCCGGGATGGTGCAGTCGGCTTCCAGTTCGAACACCCAGTGCCCGTCCGACTGCCGGAAGCCAAGCAATGCGCGCGTCGCCGCGGCGATACTGGCCTCCAGGGCGCCGGTTTCAACGCCGCCGGTCTCAACGCCAACCGTGTTCGTGACGGAATGCATCTTGCGATCCCTGTATCTGCCCCTGTCCGGTCGATCGGAAACGGCGCGCTAAGTCCGGATCAGGCCTGCCGCCTGGCGAGGACCAGATCGGCGGCGCGGTTTCCCGACCGCACCGATCCCTCAATGGTTGCCGGCAACCCCGTATCAGTCCAGTCGCCCGCAAGAAACAGGTTTTTCCAGCGCGTCGGCGCCCCCGGCCGCTGGGCGTTCTGCTCCGGGGTGGCCTCGAAGGTCGCGCGGCGCTCGCGCACGATCTGCCAGGGCGGCAACTCGCCCTGCACGCCGGCGGCCTTGCAGATGTCGGCCCAGATCGCCTGCGCGAGCTCCTCACGCGGCAGTTCCACCAGCCGGTCGGCATTGCTGATGGTGATCGACAGGCGCTGCGGGAACGCGAACAGCCATTCCACCAGCCCGCCGACCACCCCGAGAATCGCAGGCATCCCGGCCGGCGGATCGAAGCGGAAATGCGCGTTCACGATCGCCCGGAATTTCGACGGCGTCTTCAGGCCCGGAAGCAGCCCCGCGGCGGGTCGCGGCGGCACCGCCAGCACCACGGCATCATCCGGGGCGACCGCAACATTGTCGTCGCCAAACTTCAATTCGCTGACATGGGTTGCCGACATGGCGAACTCGCGCAGTTCATGCCCGAACTGGATGCTGGCGCCCTTGCCTTCCAGCAGCCGGATCGCGGGTTCGACCAGCACCGCGCTGAGGCCGTCGCGCGCGATCAGCGGGCGGCAGGCGGTTCCCCCCGCCAGCAGCGTCTCCCGCACCACCGCGCCGGCAAGCCCCGCCGATCCCTCGGGAGGATCGACGTTGAGCGCCGCCAGCAGCAGCGGCTGCACCAGCCGGTGGTAGAGCGTGCCCTGGCACGGGATGGTGTCGCCGACCCGTTTGCCCTGCCCTGCCCAGATCAGAGGCATCAGTGCGACGTAATCGAGCAGCCCGGTGTCGGGTACGCGGCGAGCCTCATCGAACACCCAGAGCGGCAGCCGGCCGTCGCCGAGGTCGAGCTGCCAGCGCCGGCCTGTCGCCAGATCGACGAACGGAAATTGCGCGCGCTTCGGACCGACCAGTCCCGCCTCGGTGCCGATCGACCGGGCGTAGGCGACCGCATGATGGTTGCCCGAGAGCAGGAGATGATTGCCGTTGTCGATGGTGAGATTGGTCGCCGCATCGAAATAGGACCGGCAACGGCCGCCGGCCTGCTGCGTGGCCTCGTGGACATGCACCTTGAAATTCGCATTGGCCAGCCGAACGGCGGCCGCAAGGCCCGAAATTCCAGCGCCGACGATGTGAACGGTGTTTGGCATCAGATCAATGCGTAGCGAAGAATGATGGCGATGCGGGCGAGTTTGTTGACGCGAACCGGGCTGCGCGGCGCGGCAAATCCTCTTGTCACCAACAGCTCCAGTATGGCCCGATAATATTTCGACATGATCCGCGGCGCGCGCACCACGCGGCGCGAATTGCGCGCCATGACCTCATCGGCCTTGCCGAAATGGGTCCGCGCCCGCTCGACCAGCGGCGCGCAGACCTTCGGCAGCGCCGGATCGGCGATGACCTTGAGCGGGTCGCTCGAGGTGATGCCGGCGTGCAGCAGGATTTCGCTCGGCAAATACAGGCGGCCGATGCCCGCATCTTCATCGATATCGCGCAGGATGTTGGTCAATTGCAATGCGCGTCCGAGATGATGCGCGAGCAGGATGCCGTCGTCCTGCGCCAGACCGAACACCCGCACCGACAACCGCCCGACCGCGCTGGCGACGCGATCGCAATACAGGTCCAGTGTTGCAAGGTCGGGCGCCCTTATATCCTGCGGCACATCCATTTCCATGCCATCGACGATGGCCAGGAAATCCTCGCGCTTGAGATCAAACCGTCGAACCGACGAAACATAGTCGCGCAGCCGCGCCGGCGGGTTGCCCCGATAGAGCGCATCGATATCGTCGCGCCATTGCTGAAGTGCGGCCAGCCGTTCGGCGCGCAGCCCGTCGGAATCGGCGATGTCGTCGACCTGCCGGCAAAAGCTGTAGATCTGAAACATCGCCTCGCGCTGCTCGCGCGGCAAAATGCGCATCGCCGCGTAAAACGAACTGCCGGACGCCGATGTCCCGTCGCTCGCATTGGCTGCCACTGCCTCGACGCTCATGCGCCGGCCGCCGGATTGGACAATGGGCGCCGACCCACCGCCCGGCGGGTCAGTTCGCTGGCTATCCCGCCGACGCTGTGGGCGAGTAGTTCGGTTGGACCCAGATGCACGGTCTCGCTCAGGGGATCGCGTACTTTCAAAAGCTGCACGATCTTGTCGGCGAAGCGCTGGATCACGGAGACTTCGAGCCCGAGCCGGAAATCCTTCACTTCGGCGCTGAGCGATCGGCTGTCGTTGAGCAGCATTTCGGTTCGCGCGGCGAGCGAATGCAGGCATTGCAGCAGCGGCGCCGATGCCCGTCGCTCTCCAAGCGCCTCGACGGAAGCCCCGGCCGCTGCAAGCGCATCGCGTGGAAGATAGACGCGATTGAGGTCGCGATAGTCCTTGCCGCAGTCCTGAAGATGATTGTTGATTTGCAGGCCCGCGCAGAGCACATCCGAGGCCGCCCAGGTCGACGGGCTCTCGCCATGGACGTCGAGCATGAACCGCCCGACCGGCATCGCCGAATACCGGCAATAGTGGATCACCTCGTCCCAGTTCTCATACCGCAGCTTGGTCACATCCATCCGGAACGCGGTCAGGACATCGAGCGCATGGCGCGGCGGCATCGCACGCTGCGCCAGCGCGAGCCGCAGCTTGACGGCCTCCGGCTGGCTGTCGCCCCGGCCCAATAGTTCGGCCTCGAGCAGATCGAGATAAGCGAGCTTGTCGTTCGCGCCGAGCGTTGCATGATCGGCGATATCGTCGGCGGTCCTGACAAAATTGTAGAATGCGAGAATCAGGGCCCGGTGGCGCGGATGTATGATCCACGACGCGACCGGAAAGTTCTCGTCGCGGTAAGTCTTGCCGGATCGCAGTTCGCTCGCGGTGGTCATCAAGAACGGGCTACATTGGTCTGGAAATGGTGACTTCGCATGCTCCGGCGATCCGCGCATGCGGATGGATCGCGAACCCCATATAGGGGAATACGTCGCCAAAACCAATGCTATCTGCGATTGCTCGCAAATTCCGCCCAGGCCCGAACCAAGCCGATAACCGGCCCGCAGCGCCGATTATCGGGTGTGAGCGCGGTTCTATTGCCCGTGGTTTCTCAGCACCTGATCGCAGGCCCGGCTGATCTTGCCGCGATTTTGCTGAAGGCAGGCGAGAACACCGAAGTCGCCCTGGCTTATCACTGCACGGCAATGGCGCTGCACGTCACGGGAACAGGCCTTCTGCTCGTCGGGCGTGCCGCGTGAATCTTGAGCCAAGGCACCGGTGGAAACCGATATCGACAACAGGGAGATTGCGAGAAAAAACTTGTGCATCGTGTTCCTTCATTCTGGACCGGAGAAAATGCCGGTCCCCGATAGCGCCTGGCGTGAACGGGATGGATTATCGAATTGCACCCGCCACAAACCGCTGTGGCGAGCGAATCCAAAAGCGCTGGTAAATGCGGCCAAATTTGCGTTGGCCCGCTTTCGCATAGCCGGTCCGATGCGGCGACTCAACCGCATCGATAACCGTTTGATATTAAAACGTAAATTTATGACGGGTTTTTTTGCGACGATCGCTTGCGCGCAACTGCGACCGATCATCGCGGATGAAGAAATCTGTCGACATCCGACGCTTTTTTTGATTTCGCCCAAACCAAAGCGCCGTGCGCGCCGTGGATTTGACGGATATCCGACCCAACAGCGTCGCCGGCCGCGAACATGCGGCCGGGCGGTCGTTTGTCGTTTGAACCTAACACATTGCGGCGACACTAAACTTTCGATGTGGCGCGACTATCTTTGCAAGATCGTCAATTTTGAATCGGGAAACTCAATATGAAACCGTCGGCTTCCAGGTCATTTGGACATGCTATCAGGGCTGCCGGTGTCGGCGCCGCGCTGTTGTTTTCGGTATCGGCGGGCCACGCCCAGACGAGCCCGTTTGCCGGCTTTAGCGGGGTCTGGTCGGGCAACGGCAAGGTTTCGCTGTCGGACGGATCGAGCGAGCGTATCAGGTGCCGTGCCACCTACGCGGTCGACGCCAGCGGCCGGGCACTGCAGCAGACGCTGCGTTGCGCCAGCGACAGCTACAAATTCGATCTGAGCAGCAATGTGACCAGCAATGGCAACAACATTACTGGCAGTTGGAGCGAAACGAGCCGGAATATCGTCGGCAATCTGCAGGGCACGGCCGGCGGCGGCCAGATCAATGTCGCCGTCGAGGCGGTGGGTTTTTCCGCTCACCTGACACTGCGGACCAACGGCAACAAGCAGACCGTGCAGATCAGCTCCCCGGGAGATATCCGGGATGTCTCGATCACGATGGTGAAGAGCTAAGCGCGGTCACCGGCCTGCTTCGGTTTGCTCCGCCGGCTTGGCGTGACCTGCCGTCCCGCGAAATCCGGTTTGACAGGTTGATCAGGAACATCGCCGTCGGCCGCAGGATAAAGAGATCCGCGACCAGGGCCGCGACCATCGCGAAAGCGCTGAGCCAGCCGAACAGGCGCAGCGACGGCAGGTCGGAAAACACCGTCACCACCAGGCCGCAGGCCAGCACCACCGTGGTCAGGATCAGTGCGGGGCCGACCAGCACGGTGGCGCGCTCCACCGCCAGTTCCGGACTGACGCCCGGCGTGCTCTCGAGCCGCAGCCGGTTGAGGAAGTAAATCGTCGCACTCAGTCCCAATCCAAATGACACGGTGAGGGCCACGACGCTGGCAAACTGCAGCCCCTCCCCGAGCAACCACAGCACCGTGCCCGACAACACCACCGGGAAGATGCCCGGCAGGATGCACGACAACATCACGACCACCGAGCGGAATGCCAGCCCGATGAAGATCGCCACCAGCGCAAACTCGATGGTCAACCCGCGATTGAGCTTTTCGATCATGTTGGCGCTGTTGCGCGCGGCGATCGCCGAAAGACCGGTGACGGCAATCTCGTAACCCGGATGCTTGGCGCGGATCGCGTTGAGCGCGGCATCGAGCTTTTCGACCACCGGCAGGATCCGGCTCGAATCAAGGTCCGGCACCCGTCCCGAGACCACCACCGCGTCCTGATCGGCCGAGATGAAGCGCCGGACCAGATGTTCCGGAATCAGGCTGACATATTCCTTGAGGGTTGCGACATCGGAACTGCCGGCTTTTTCAGCGAGCCAGCGGCGCAACGTCTCCAGCGACCAGACATTGCCGACGCCGGCCTGGGTTTCGACCATCGCGTGCACGTCGGCAATCGTCTGCAACGTCTCGGGCGCATAGAGCGAAGCGCCTTTGGGGAATTCGATCAGAACGTCGATCGGATTGGCGCCGGTGAGCTTGGCATCGAGGCGACCGCTCGCCGCCACCGCCTGCTGCTTGTCGGGCACCTGATCGGCCAGCCGGTAGCGCGGCTCGAGATGGGAGTAAATTAGAGCCAGGCCGCCGACAAAGATCACCGCGATCAGGCTGAACAGGCCGGGGCGGCTGACCATGCGCACCGCGATCCAGTAGCAAAAATTGCGCAACGCCTGGACCCCGGCGTCGGCGCTCTGGAATTTCACCGCGAAGACTTTTTCGTTGCGCACCAGCAGCACCCCGAACACCGGCACCAGCGAGAGTACGGCGACCAGCGCGATCATGGTGGCGGCAAGTCCGGCCTCGCCGAATTTGCGGATCAGGTCGGAATCCGAGAATTGCAGGGCAATGAATGAGATGCCGGCGGTGCCATGGGTCAGCACGCAGGCCGGACCGACCACCAACACCGCGTTCCTGAACGCGGTGTATTTGTCCTGGCCGGCGATCAGACGGTCGCGCGCCGCGAAGGTCAGCTGCATCGAGTCGGAGAAGCTGATCACCATGATCAGCGGCGTCATCACATTCAGGAACATGTTGAGGCTGAAATTGGCCCAGCCGAGCACGCCAAGTGCGAGCAGGATCGCGATCATCGGCGGGAACGCGGCGACCACCATGAACGACCACTTGCGGAAAAAGATGATCGCGATGATGCAGCCGGCCAGAATACCGAGGATGTTGTAGGTCAACCCGTCGCGCTCGACCGCGTTGCGGATTTCGAGCTGCATCACCGGAACACCCGACAGCTCGGCCTTGAGTCCGCTGCCTGCGAGATCATCCGCCATCGATTTGCGGATGGCGCCAACCGTCGTACCGAGCTTGCTGCTGGCGACAACATCCGGCTCGAGCGACAGCACGATCAGCGCCAGCGTGCCGTCCTCGGACAGCAATTTGCCGCGGATGATCTCGTTGGATTTGACGGTCTCGATGAACTTGTCGTAGTCCGCACCTTGCGGCAATTCCGAGGGGAACAGCGCCGCCGGCAGCTTGCCGGGCGCCGGCGCCTGGCGCGCCGAGAACAGCGAAATCAGCCCGCGCGCGCCGTCGACCAGTTGCAGATCGGTGACGAGATCACGCAATTTCTCCAGATTTTCGCGGGCGAGCAGCGTCTTGCCTTCGACCACCACCAGCACGTCGAATTCGGTCGCCGGGAAGCGTTTGGTTTCGGCTTCGTATTGCTGGTATTCCTTCGAATTGGAGCGGAACAACTGGCTGAGCGAATCGTCGATCTTGATGCGTTCGATACCGAACACCGCGCCGATGATGAGCGCGACCAGAATGATACAGGACAGGATCGGCGCCTTGACCGCGATCAGCCCGATGCGCTCCAGCCCAAAGGCGATGCTCGCGGTTGCCCGCGTCTCGACCTTCTCGACGTGGACTTCGCTGTCGCGGTTCTTTTCAAGCATGCCCTGTCCAATTCTCGCTGCGGCTCAACGTATTACGCAAATTCCCGGGCGCGAATGAGGCTGAATGGGCCACGCCTGATCGGTGCTAGTTCTTGAAAACATGCAGAAATTTTCCGCGCGCTGGTGTAGCAGGTCTCCACCGCGTCTCGCAAGCGCGGCCAGTGGCCCAAAAACGCCGCGCCGGCAGCGACAAGAGGTCTCAAATGTCC
Source organism: uncultured Pseudomonadota bacterium (assembly GCA_963819325.1). GTDB lineage: Bacteria > Pseudomonadota > Alphaproteobacteria > Rhizobiales > Xanthobacteraceae > Bradyrhizobium. The sequence continues at coordinate 505,500 of CAWFVT010000007.1, read as the reverse complement.
GATTCGCGGCGCCGGTTTGCCCTGCCCGCGCCAAAGCACCGCGCCAGCGACCATGCCAAGGGTCAAGCCCCGCAGGCCGCCCGGCGAGCCGGCCAACCGCGCGGGGGTTTTTCAAAGGGGTGTTACTCGGCGGGGACCGACGCCTCGCGCAGCCGCATCGAATAGTTCGACGCGTTCTGCTGCCCGACGGAAGCTGCGCGCGCGTACAGGATCAAATGGTGGGCCACCAGAATCGAACTGATCAGATATTCGATCTCGCCGCGGGCCAGACGCCGAACAGCGAATTTCCAGAACTCGCGCTTGTAGTCGCCAAGCACCCCGACCTTCCAGAAGATATTGCGAAGCATCGTCAGGCCAAGCTTGATATTCCGCCATGACCTCTGTTCGCGCGACGGCGGCGGGTTGACGCGATGCGGATAGGTTTCGCGAATCTGATATTCGTAGCGCTCCAGCAGCTTGCCGGGCTGATAGGCGTCGTTCATGCAGGCGCGCCACATCTTCACGACGTCCTCGTATGGCAGCCGGAAATCGACATTGGAATCGCGGCCTTCGTCCTCGATCAGCCGGTTTTCGCGTTTCAGCCGGTCCCACAGCGGCGTTTGCGGCAATGCCTGAAGCAGATTGATGGTTAGCAGCGGTATCTGCGACGCGTCGATGAATTCCAGCAAATGCTGCCCGGTTTCAGGCTTGTCGGTATCGAGGCCGAGGATGATGCCGGACACCACCTCCATGCCGAAACTGTTGAGCGTCTTGATCGCCTCCATGATGGGAACCATCATGTTGTGATCCTTGTGCATCGCCTTGAGCGCCACCGGATCCGGCGTCTCGATGCCGCAGAAAATCGTCCCGAAGAACGCTTCGCGCATTCCCGACAGGATTTCCGGCCGCTTGGCGATGTTCAACGTCGCTTCGCATGACAAGCGCAGGACATAGCCGGTCTTCTTTTGCCATTCGATCAGATGCGGCAACAGGTCGAGCGCGGCCTTGCGGTTGCCGATGAAGTTGTCGTCGACGAAATAGACCGAACCGGTGATGCCGCATTCCAGCAACCGGTCGAGTTCGGCGGTGATCTGCTGCGGTGTCTTGAGACGCGGATTGCGGCCGTAAAGTCCCGGGATATCGCAGAATTCGCACTGATACGGGCAGCCGCTCGAATACTGGATGCTGCCGAGAAAGTACCGCTTGATCTCGGCGAGCTCGTAGGCCGGAATCGGAAACTTGGTCATCTCGAGACGGTCGGCGGTCTTCAGCACCACCTGCTGCTCGGGGCGCGATGGATCGCGGGCGATCCGCGCGATCAGCTCATTGGTCGCATCGCCCATTTCGCCGACGTGAAGATAGTCGAACGACGGATAATATTCCGGACAGGCGCTGACCGAGGGTCCGCCGATCGCGACCGCCAGGTCGAACGCGTGAGCCCGCCGGCAGATGTCGTTCATCTGCTGACGCTGGATATGCATGCCGCTGACGAATACCGCCTCGGCCCATTCGAAGTCTTCGGTGGTGGCGGCGCGGATGTTTTCGTCGATGAAACGGACCGGCCAATTCGCGGGCAAATAGGCCGCAATCAGCAGCAGTCCCTGCGGCGGCATGAAGGCCTGCACGCCGTCGGTCAGCGGATAGGAGTATTCGAATGTGCCGAAAGAGGACGTGTAGCGCGGAAACACGCACAAAATGCGCCGGACCGTCTCAATACCCTCAGCTCTCATTGAGTTTCCTCTGTACGAGTTTCCTCTGTGCGAGTTTCCTCGGTATGAGTTTGCTCGGTAGCGTCCGGTGAACCAAGGTTAAGCACGTCTGCCAAAATTGGGCTATAAATTCCTCAACATTGTGGCAGCCACATCGGGTGGCGACCATGGCAATCCGCCGGGCGCCGAATGGTTGCGTCAGGATGCCTCATCCGGCGGCATACCCGTGTTGCCGGGCAGCCAACGGTCGGCATAGGCAGGTCGAACGGGTCACGAAAAACCCCTAAAGGTGCCGGCCGGCGGCGTATCCCGACGACCAGGCCCATTGAAAGTTGAAGCCGCCGAGGTGGCCGGTGACATCGACGACTTCGCCGATGAAATAAAGCCCGGGGACGGATTTGGCTTCGAAGGTTTTCGAGGAAAGCCCCGACGTATCGACGCCGCCCAGCGTCACCTCCGCGGTGCGATAGCCCTCGGTTCCGTTCGGCCTGAGGCGCCATTGCTTCACGTCAGCGGCGACTTTCACCAGCAACTTGTCGGAGAAGTCGGCGATGCGTTCCGGACCCGCGGTCGCATCTGCAATCTTGCGCGCCAGCCGCTTCGGCAGGACATCAACCAGTGCAGTCGCCAATTCCTGCCTCGGATGATCGTGGCGCAATCGCTTCAGCACGTCCAGCACGTTGATCCGCGGCGCCATGTCGATCACGAGATCCTGGCCCTCGCGCCAGTACGACGATATCTGCAGAATGGCCGGACCGCTCAGCCCGCGATGGGTGAACAGCAGCGCCTCGTCGAAACTTGTTTTGCCGCAACCAACGACCGCATCGACCGACACGCCGGAAAGATCCGCAAATTGCGCCAGCAACGCGGTGTCGAATGTCAGTGGCACCAGCGCGGCCCGCGGCGGCACGATCTTGAGACCGAATTGCTCCGCAATCCTGTATCCGAAACCGCTTGATCCCATCTTGGGAATCGACGGGCCTCCGGTTGCGATCACCAATGACCGGCCGCGAAACTCGCCCTGATCGGTGACCACGACAAAGCCGCCTTCGCTCTTCGACACCCCGGATATTTTTAAACCCAAACGCAATTGCACGCGCCCCTTGCGGCACTCCGCCAGCAGCATGTCGACGATCTGCCGGGAGGAGCCGTCGCAGAACAATTGCCCTTTTGTCTTCTCGTGATGGGCGATGCCGTAGCTGTCGACCAGCGCAATAAAGTCGCGCTGGGTGTAGCCGCTTAGCGCGGAAGTGCAGAAGCGCGGATTATCCGACAGGAAATTCGCGGGGCTGGTGTGCAGGTTGGTAAAATTGCAGCGCCCGCCGCCGGAAATGCGAATTTTCTCGCCCGGGTTTCTTGCCTGCTCAAGCAGCAACACCGAGCGGCCACGCTGGCCGGCGACGCTGGCACACATCAGCCCCGCAGCGCCCGCGCCGAGCACAATGACGTCGCAGAAGTTTAACGACGGCTCGCGGCTTTGGGTCATTCGACCAGCAGCACATCGACCGCGACCGCGAGCTTTTGCTTGCGCGATCCCACGATGATGCCGTCGACCGGCGAGACGTCGGAGAAATCCCGTCCCACCGCCAGCACGATGTGATCGTTCTCCACCAGGATATCATTGGTCGGATCGAAACCGACCCAGCCGATCTCCGCACCACACCACAGCGAAACCCATGCATGGGTCGCGTCCGCCCCCTGCAGCCGCGGTTTGCCCGGCGGCGGGATGGTGCGCAGATAGCCGCTGACATAGGCCGCCGGCAGTCCAAGTCCGCGCAGGCCGGCGATCATCACATGGGCGAAGTCCTGGCATACGCCGCGGCGTTGTTCGAACACTTGGCCAAGCGGCGTCGAGATCACGGTCGCCTTCGGATCGTAGCTGAACTCCGTACGTATGCGATGCATCAGATCGACCGCGCCGGCAATGATTCCGCCAGCCTGCGGAAAGCTTGCCGATGCATATTGAGTGACCGGCCGCTGCACCGGCACCAGCGGACTCGCAAAAACGTAACCGATCGGCGATGTGGGGCCGAGACTGGTGGCCTCGAACGCGATGTCGCGCACGCTCTCCCAGGCCGGACTTGGCGCGGCGCGTCCCGGCGCGTGGCGGAAAACCGACACCCGCGAGCGCGAATCGATGCGAAGGTTGCGATGCGGGGCTTCGATCAGCACGCTCTCGGTCAGGGTGCCGAAAAAGTCGCGCCGGACCGTGCGATCCGCCGGTCGCGGCTTGATGTCGACGGTATGCGAGACCAGTTCCTGGCCGTCGCCGCTTCGGGGCTCCAGCCGCAGCGCGCAGCGGGCGAAACTGACCGGGCTCTCGTAGGAGTAGGTCGTCACGTGACGGATGTCGTAGATCACGCGAGGCCCGTCAGCTTTTCAGGCCGGCTGGCATTGGGCCCATGCGGAAAGTAGTGCGATCCGATGGCGTCCGCGAGAGTCAGCAGTTCCTGCTCCAGCGCAAACAGCGATTTGGTATCGAGCGCTGCGGCTTCCGTTGTGGTCAATGTCGCCTGCAGGCCGACCGCGAGACGGCGCGGCCGCTCGATCAATCCGCCCTCTTTCAGGGTCGGCAGGCTCGCGATGTGATCGTTCAGCGCAAAAACCTGAAACGCGACCGACCTGGGATTATAGGGATCCAGCACCACGAGATCGCGCACCGGCGCCAGCAGCGGCCCGACCAGATAGCGCGAGCGATAGGTGATCTGGCAATCCACCAGCGTCAGCAGGACATCGAGGTCCTCGCCATCGGCTTCGTCATGGGCGAACTGCCGGGCAAAGCGCACCGTGTTGATCGCACGCTCCGCACGGCGGCCCATTTCGAGAAAGCGCCAGCCGGCGGCGCGGTTCATGTTTTCCTGCGCAAGGCCAGCAAAGCTTGCCAGCTCCTGCAGCGTCAATTCGGCGGCGCTGACCACGCTGTCGTCATCGTCGACTTCGTGAGCGAGCCGCTCGGTCATTTCGGTGATGACCTGCCAGGCGTCCGGCGACAGCCGTTCGCGCAGCGAGGTCGCGGTGCGCTGCGCTGCGCGCAGCAGCGACAACGCCGAGCCGAATCTCTCTCCGCTTTGCAACGCCTCGGCGGCGACCCTGGCCGGCTGCGCCCGTGCCACCTGCGACGTCGCCCCCCATGTCACCAGAAGCCGCTGGATGCGCTCCATCGAGGGAAGCGCGGTTGAGGGTCCCTTGCCGGGATCGCGCTGGGTGCCGAGCGCCCGTATCAGCCGCAACGTCGCCTCGGCGCGCTCCAGATAGCGCCCGAGCCAGAACAGATTGTCGGCGGCCCGGCTCGGCACCCAGCCGGCGATGCGTCTGATCCGCACGGTATCGATAGTCGGCAGCAGCGTCGCCGTCGAGACCGCCTTGTCGGAGACCACCCAGACGTCCGCCGCCCGCGCGCCATCGCCCATCGACACGGCGCGGGCGTCGAGCTGATCGGCGATCCGGCAAAACCCGCCGGGCATGATGGACCATCCACCGGGGGTCGCGGCGGCGAAAACCCGCAGCACGAACGGGCGCGGCGTGATGCGCCCCTGATCCCACACCGGCGTGGTCGACAGCCGCACCAGTTCCTGGCCGACATAGTCGATGCCGCGATCAGTGATCGCCGTCCTCAGCCGATCGCGCTCGCTGGCCGATAGTTCGCTGCCGAGCACCGGCCCGTTGCCCGGAAAACCCGGCACGCCCCGGCTATAGGCGCCCTCGATCGCCACCTCGTCGAGTCGCGACAACACTTCCTCGCGCGCGGATTTCTGGCCGCACCACCAGGTCGCGATGTGCGGCATCTTCAGATCTTCGCCGAAGAACCGCCGGCTCAGGCTCGGCAGGAAGCCGAGCAGCGCACGGGCCTCCATCACGCCGGAGCCCGGCATGTTGGCGACCACGGCGCCGTTCTTGCGCAGCACATCAATGAGGCCGGGCACGCCAAGCTGCGAGGATGCGTCGAGTTCCAGGGGATCGAGCGAATTGGAATCGACCCGGCGCAGCAACACATCGAGCCGCTTCAGGCCCGCCACGGTGCGGATATGAATGCGGTTGCCACTGACCGCGAGATCGTCGCCCTCGACCAGCAGGAAGCCGAGATAACGCGCCAGCGTGGCGTGCTCGAAATAGGTTTCACTGAAGGCGCCCGGCGTCAGCAGCCCGATCCGCGGCTCGTCGCGATCGGCGCTGGCGCGCAAGGCATCGCGGAACGCCTCGAAGAACGGCGCCACGCGTTCCACGTTCATCGATTTGTAAAGTGAAGTGAAGGCGCGCGACAGCACCAGCCGGTTTTCCAGCGCGTAACCGGCGCCGGAGGGCGCCTGGGTGCGGTCGCCCAGCACCCACCAGCGTCCATCGGGTCCGCGGCCGACGTCGGCGGCATACATGTTGAGGTATCGGCCGCCCGGCGGCTTGATGCCGCACACGGCGCGCAGATATTCGGTGCTACCGGCAATGGCGGCCGCGGGGATCGCGCCCTCGGCCACCAATCGGCCCTCGCCATAGATGTCGGTCAGGACCAGTTCCAGCAATTCGGCGCGTTGCACTATGCCGGCGGTCAATTGCTGCCATTCCGCCTCGCCGATCAAAAGCGGAAGATGACTGAGCGGCCACAGCCGTTCGGCGGTTTCGCCGGGCGCGCGATAGGTCACGCCGGCTTCGCGCAGATGCCGGTCGGCGGATCCGAAGCGGCGCTCGATGTCGCCCGGCGTCAGTTCGGCAAAGGCCTCGAAAAACCGGGTCCAGACCTCGCGCGGCGCGCCGTCCTGGCCGATATATTCGTCGGGGATGCCCGGTAGGCGGGTATAGCCGCGTGTCCAGTGCGCCACGCGCCGATGGCCCGGGCGGACCTTGCTTGCCTCACGGCTTCCGTGACTGCTTCCCTGGCCGGCCTCTCCCACCATCCCGACTCTCCTGCCCCAAGCCTATTCTCAATGCAGGAGGGGCGTCCTCAAGTCGAGGGTCAAAGGGAATTCAATTGTGCGTTCCTCGCGCGGCGGGTCGATCTTTCCGGGGGTATGGCCGTGGTCCTGAAACCGGGCCAGCCGCCGCGCCTCGGCCTCGTAGGAATTGACCGGTTTGGTATCGTAGCTGCGTCCCCCCGGATGGGCCACGTGATAGACGCAGCCGCCCAGCGACCGGCCGTTCCAGGTATCAATTAAATCAAATGTCAGCGGGGCATGAACTGGAATGGTCGGGTGCAACCCCGATGCCGGCTGCCACGCCTTGAAGCGGACACCGGCGACCGCCTCGCCGGAGCGGCCGGTCTCCGTCATCGGCAGCCGCCTGCCGTTACAGGTCACGACGTGGCGGCCCTCGACGAAGCCATTGGCCTTGACCTGCAACCGCTCCACTGACGAATCGACGTAACGCACTGTGCCGCCGGCCGACGCTTCCTCGCCGAGCACATGCCAGGGCTCCAGCGCCTGGCGCACTTCCAGCGCCACGCCGCCATGATGAACCCGCCCGAAGGCCGGGAACCGAAACTCAAGCTGCGCCATGTACCAATCCGGCGAAAAATCATAACCGGACTGCTTCAGCTCGAAGAGCACGCCGAGAAAATCCTCCCAGAGGAAATGCGGCAACATGAAGCGGTCATGCAGTGTCGTGCCCCAGCGCACGAACTTGCCATCCTGCGGCTCGCGCCAGAGCTTGGCGATCAAGGCGCGGATCAGCAATTGCTGGGCCAGCGACATGCGCGGATCGGGCGGCATTTCCAGTGCGCGGAATTCGACCAGCCCGAGCCGGCCGGTGGTGCCGTCAGGCGAATAAAGCTTGTCGATGCAGATTTCGGCGCGATGGGTATTGCCGGTGATATCAACCAGGATGTGCCGGAACAGCCGGTCCACCAGCCACAACGGCGCCTTGATTTCCGCCGGCGGCACATGGGCGAGCGCTACTTCCAGTTCATACAGGCCGTCATGCCGGGCCTCGTCGATGCGCGGCGCCTGGCTGGTCGGGCCGATGAACATGCCCGAGAACAAATAAGACAGCGAGGGATGCCGCTGCCAGTACAGAACGAGGCTCTTCAGCAAATCCGGACGGCGCAGGAACGGCGAATCGGCCGGTGTATTGCCGCCGACCACCACGTGATTGCCGCCGCCCGTCCCGGTGTGCCGGCCGTCGACCAGAAAACGATTGGCGCCGAGCCGCACTTGCGCCGCGTCCTCGTAAAGACCGAAGGTGATATCGACCGCTTCGCGCCAGCTTTGCGCCGGCTGGATGTTGATCTCGATCACGCCGGGATCAGGTGTCACTTTGATGACCTCGACGCGCGGGTCGAACGGCGGCGGATAGCCTTCGATATGCACCTGCATCTGCATCTCTTCGGCGGTTGCCTCCACCGCCGTGACCAGTTCGAGATAATCCTCCAGCCGCTCCACCGGCGGCATGAAGGCGCACAGGATGCCGTCGCGGATTTCGATCGACATCGCGGTGCGCACGCCGCCGCCCCGAAGCTGCTGCTCCTGCACTTGCTGAGTTGACGCGCTTTCCGCTTGCGCGCCGCTCTCATACACCGGCAGCGCCTCGCGCGGCTCCAGCGGATCCTGCTCGACGATGTAGGGATATTCTTCCGCGGGAATATGCGGCAATGAGGCGATCGGCAGCCGTAAGCCCAGCGGGGAATCGCCGGGCGTCAGGAACAAATTGCCGCGCCGCAGTTTCCAGCGCTCGCTGCGCCAGCGCGAGGAAGACTGACCCGCATCGGCGTTCCAGCGCTGGATCGGCAGCACGAAACCCTTGGGAACGTTAAGCCCCTGATCGAACACCCGCGCCATGCGCGAGCGCTCTTCCGGATCGGACAATTTGGAATCGCTGGGATCGACATTCGGCGGCAGGCCGGCTTCCTTCTGCAACCAGTGCGAAGGGTCCTCGAACGCCGGCATGATGAATTCGGAATCGACGCCGAGTTTTTTCGCCGCCCGTTCCGCAAAGCGCTCGGCGTCTTCAATCGCAGCCTTGCGCGGCCCTTCGACGTTCGCGATCAGATCGGAATTCTTCCAGATCGGCACGCCGTCCTTGCGCCAATAGAGCCCGAACGCCCAGCGCGGCAGGCTTTCGCCCGGATACCATTTGCCCTGTCCGAAGTGCAGGAGCCCGCCGGGCGCGAAGCGGTCACGCAATTTGCGGATGAGATCATCGGCGAGGCCACGCTTGGTCGGGCCGACCGCGGCAATATTCCATTCCGGCGATTCCAGATCGTCGACCGAAACGAACGTCGGCTCGCCGCCCATCGTCAGGCGCACGTCGCCGGCCTTCAAATCCGCGTCGACCTGTTCGCCTAGCCGGTCGAGCCGCGCCCAGGATTCGTCGGAGAACGGCCGGGTGATCCGCGGCGCTTCGCGGATCCGCCTGACGCTCATCTCGAAGCCGAATTCGACATTGGCAAAGCCGGCGCTGCCACTGATCGGCGCCGCCGAGCGATAATGCGGCGTGGCGGCGACGGGAATATGCCCCTCCCCGGTCAGCATGCCCGAGGTGACGTCGAAGCCGATCCAGCCGGCGCCCGGAAGATAGACTTCGGCCCAGGCGTGCAAATCCGTGAAATCGTTCTCGACCTCGCGCGGTCCTTCGACCGGATCGATGTCGGGACGCAACTGAATAAGATAGCCCGAGACAAAACGCGCGGCGAGACCGAGATGCCGGAAAATCTGGATCAGCAGCCACGCCGAGTCGCGGCATGATCCGGCGCCCGACGCCAGTGTCTGCTCCGGGGTCTGGATGCCCGGCTCCATGCGGATGATGTAGCGAATCTTCTTTTGCAGTTGCGCGTTGATATCGACCAGGAAATTGACGGTGCTCGACGCCTCGCGCGGAATCCCGGCGAGATGGGCGGAAAGCAGCGGCCCGGCCTCGGCGGTCGCAAGATAAGGCGCCAGCTCGGTCTTGAGATCGCCGGTGTAGGCGAACGGAAAACTGTCGGCATAAGGCTCGACGAAAAAATCGAACGGATTGATCACGGTCATCTGCGCCGTGAAATCGACTTCGATCTTCAGCTCGGTTGCCTTTTCGGGGAAGACATAGCGGGCCAGCCAGTTGCCCTGCGGGTCCTGCTGCCAGTTCACGAAATGATTGGATGGCGTAACCTTGAGCGAATAGCTCAGAATCGGGGTGCGCGTGTGCGGCGCCGGCCGCAGGCGAATGGTTTGAGGGCCGAGATCGATCGGACGGTCGTATTTGTAGTGCGTGACGTGATGTAGTGCGACGAAGATCGACACAGGCTGAGTGCTCCAGCAGCTTTTTTAAGCAGAACACCGGTTCCGACCGACATCAAGCACTAACAACGGGCAGGCATTGCCTACGAGAGGTGCGTTTCATCAGGTCATGCGGGCGGCTGGCTGCTGAGAAGTCTGCCAAGCTCAGGCGTTCCCGTAATGCGCCTCGTGGGCAATGTCCTTGTTGGTCTGGTCGGGCAGCAGCAAGGCCGCGCAGATGCTGATCGCCGCGCAGACGCAGACATAGAGGCCGATCGGGAACGAGGAATGATAGGTCGAGAACAGCCAGGCGGAGACGAACGGCGCCGGTCCGCCCGCGATGATCGAGGCGAGTTGATAGCCAAGAGACGCGCCGCTGTAGCGCAGCCGCGGCGTGAACGCCTCCGCGATCAAGGCGGCTTGTGGGCCGTACATGGTCATCACCGGAATGAACGAGAGCGCCACGGCGAGAAAAACCAGTCCCGGCACCTTGGTGTCGAGCAGCGCGAAATAGCCGAAGGTGAACACCGCAACCAAGATGCAGCCGCCAATGTAGACTTTCCGGCGGCCGATGCGATCCGACAAGGCGCCGGCGATCGGGACTGTGATGAAGCCGAGCACGGTCATGACGACCAGTGCCATCAGCAGCAGATCGCGGGAGACCCCCACCACCAATGTGCCGTAGGTCAGCACGAAGGCGTTGAAGATGAATGACGGGGTTTGCTCGGCCATCCGCAACAGCGCGCACAGGAGGATCTCGCGCGGCTGTCGCTTGAGTACTTCGATCGTGGGAGCGCGCTCGACCTTGTTCTCGGCGAGGATGCGCTGGAACACCGGGGTCTCGAGGATGCCGAGACGAATCCACAACCCGACGGCCACCATGACGATGCTGATCAGGAACGGGATGCGCCAGCCCCAGTTCAGGAACTGATCGCCCGAATACCAGCTGAAGAACAGCACCGCGACATTGGCCAGGAACAGCCCGGCCGGCCCGCCGAATTGCGGCCACGAGGCGATGAAGCCGCGGTTCTTGTTGGTCTGCGCCCACTCCATCGCGAGCAGCACCGAGCCGCCCCATTCGCCGCCGACGCCGATGCCCTGGATCAGGCGCAGCATGACAAGGATCACCGCGCCCCAGATGCCGATACGGTCGTAGCCGGGCACCAGCCCGACCGCAGCGGTCGCGATCCCGGTCATCAGCAGGGTGACGATGAGGGTCGCCTTCCGGCCGATGCGATCGCCGTAATGGCCGAAAATCGCAGCACCGATCGGCCGCGCGACGAAGCCGACGAAGTACACGCCGAACGCCTGCAACGTGCCGACCCACGGGTCGGAACCGGCGAAAAAAACCTTGTTGAAGACCAGCCCGGTCACCGTGCTGTAGAGGAGGAAGTCGTACCATTCAATGGTGGTGCCGACCGTGCTGGCGATGACGGCGCGGCGCAGGGCCGATTGATGTTCGACCTCCGACATAGGACCAAGGGCGATTGTCGTCGCAGTCATGGCAGCGCCTCCGCGTTATGGTTCGATGACGTTTCCTCGTGTTTTTTTTTTGCTTATTGAATGGCGCGGGCACTCCCTGAGCGGCGGGAGTGTGGCGGGATCATGAACCTATCCGGGGCGTTGGGCCAGACCGTTGACTACGCCGTGAACCCATAAATCTCGGGAGGCGGACGGCTGGCCGAAACGTCCTCAATCTCGACCGAACTCTGCAGCGCAGCGAAATGACGCGATGGGCCAAAAGCAGAAGGTTGGACCAGTCCAGGATCATCCACTGGATGGGTCAGCCCAGCGGTTCGGCTCCAAACCGCCGCCAGAGATTTGGATAGCGCCGGGCGAGATGCTCCGCATCTTCCTCGAAAGGCTCGCCGGAAGGGCCGGGTCCTCCCAATCCGGCTTCGAGCTCGGAATAGTCGCGCACGTCGCCCTTGCCGCCTTTTTCCTCGAAGATTCGCTTCGCGACGTAGTAAATCTCCTCGAACTCCCATGTGCCATCGGGACCTGGTCGAACTTCCAATTGCGCCAAGCTGTCAGGATCGACCAGCGCAGGCTCATATACGTCGCGTCCTCTCGATACGAGCCAACGCCGGAAGTACTCGAAGCCATCATCAGAGCAGCCGCCATGGATCACATGTGCCGCACCCCACAAATTCCAGGTGTAGGCTTTGTTGAGATAGTGCCGAAATGCGACCTCGAACGATTTGATTTCCTCGGCAGTAAGTCCGCGCAACTCGGCACGCAAGGTGCCTATGTGGGCGGCCGGATCATCGTCGGATCGCGCGGCGCGCTCTATGATCTCCCAGAATCGATCGGCTGGCATCTCGGACGCGGTCATAAGTACCACCAGTAAGACGGAGGCGCTGCTGCGGCGACTGCTTTGGGCAGAAGCGGAATTCGCTACGAAGCGGGCGACTTGTCAAGTTTGAACATGGACTTGTGGCAAGCGTTACCTGTAGGGGAGCAGGTGTTCCCATTCCCGTCATTGCGAGGAGCGCAGCGACGAAGCAATCCATTCTTTCAACGCGCAAAAGCGTGGATTGCTTCGCTCCGCTCGCAATGACGGCCCTTGCGGAGCCGCCCACTGCTCCCTCACATCGTCGCGCCGAGCACCCACGGCGCGAATTCCGCGCCGCCAAAGTCAAAACTTTCGCTTTTGGTCGGCTGGCCCGAGGCGGTCTTGAGCATCAGGTCGAAAATGCGCTGGCCGCATTGCTGCACGGTTTCCTCACCGTCGAGGATGGTGCCGCAATTGACATCCATGTCGTCTTCCATGCGCTTGAACATCGCCGAGTTGGTCGCGAGCTTGATCGACGGCGCGGGCTTGCATCCGAACACGCTGCCGCGGCCGGTGGTGAAGCAGACCATGTTGGCGCCGCCCGCCACCTGCCCGGTGGCCGCCACCGGGTCGTATCCGGGCGTATCCATGAAGACAAAACCCTTCTTGGTGACGGCTTCGGCGTAGTTCACGACGTCCACGAGATTGGTGCTGCCGGCCTTGGCCATCGCGCCGAGTGATTTTTCCAAAATTGTGGTGAGCCCGCCGGCCTTGTTGCCGGGGCTTGGATTGGCGTTCATCTCGGCGCCTTCGCGCTCGGTGTATTCCTCCCACCAGCGCATCAGCGCCACCAGTTTTTCGCCGACCTCGCGGCTGACCGCGCGGCGCGTCAACAGATGCTCGGCGCCGTAGGTCTCCGGTGTTTCCGACAGGATCACGGTGCCGCCATGGCGCACCAGGAGATCGCTGGCCGCCCCCAGCGCCGGATTGGCGGAAACGCCCGAATAACCGTCGGAGCCGCCGCATTGCAGCGCCACCGTCAACTCGCTGGCCGAAACCGGTTCGCGCTTGACGTTGTTGGCGTCGATCAGCGCCTCGCGCACAAAGGCGACGCCGGCTTCCACCGTCTTGCGGGTGCCGCCGACTTCCTGAATGTCCATGGCGCGCAGGCGGCCGGCGAGCTTCTGCTCCTGCATCAACCCGCCGATCTGGTTGACCTCGCAGCCGAGGCCCAAAACGATGACGGCGGAAAAGTTCACATGCCGCGCATAGCCGCCGAGGGTGCGGCGGAGCAGCGCCAGCGGCTCGTCCTGCGTCATGCCGCAGCCGGTCTTGTGGGTCAGCGCGACCACGCCATCGACATTGGGAAAATCCGCCAGCGGATTGTCGTGCGTGAACGGATTCTTCTTGAAGACATCGGCGACCAGGCCCGCGACATGCGCGCTGCAGTTCACCGAGGTGAGGATGCCGATGTAGTTGCGGGTCGCCACGCGCCCGTCGGGGCGGCGGATGCCCTCGAAGGTTGCCGGCAGATCGAAGTTTGGCGTCGGGGTGACATCGACGCCGAACGCGTAGTCCTTGGCGAAATCGCCCATGCCGCAATTCTGGGTATGGACATGCTGGCCCGGCGCGATCGGCGCTGTCGCAAAGCCGATGATCTGGCCGTAGCGGCGGATCGGCTCGCCGACCGCGATCGGCCGGATCGCCACCTTGTGACCGGCCGGAATGCGTTCGACGGTGGTGACGCCATCAGCCACCACCAAGCCTGCCGGAATACTCGAGCGCGCGATCAACACGCCATCATCGGGATGCAGTCGGATCACGGGTGCCTGGGCCATGGGTGTTCTCCTTTTGAGTCGGCGAATAGTGAGTGGCGAGTAGCGAATGGAATTGCCTCTATTCGCTACACCCTACTCGCCATTCGCTCCTTACATTCGCTCCTTACGCCTTGCCGCCGGAATCCTTGCGGGTCTGCGCCACCTGCGACCTCGCGTAGGTCGACATCATCCCGACATCATTGAACAGCGTCACGAGCTTGAATCCCATATTGATGGCGCGGGTCGCACCTGCCGCACCACTGCAGTGAATGCCCGGATAGAGGCCGCGCTTGCCGCATTCCTTGATGATCTTTTCGTAGATCTTGAGAATTTCAGGTTCATCGCGGTCGAGCTTCGGCACCAGACCGTAGGAGAAGCCGAGGTCGGACGGGCCGATATAGACGCCGTTGATGCCCTCGACATCGAGGATCGATTCCATGTTTTCAACGGCGGTTTTGGTCTCCATCATCGGCAGCAGCACGATCTCGTCATTGGCGGTCTGCTGATAGGTGCCGGCCGAGCCGTACATGCCCGCGCGGATCGGGCCGTTGGAGCGGGTGCCGCGCGGCGGATATTTGCTGTAGGCGACGAGATTCTCGGCCTCCTCCTTGGAATTGATCATCGGACAGATCAGACCATAGGCGCCGGCGTCGAGCACCTTGCCGACAATGCCGGGCTCGTTCCAGGGCACACGAACCATCGGCGTCACCGGATGAGCATGCATCGCCTGGAAACATTGCACCATCGTCTGATAGTCCTGCACACCGTGCTGCATATCGACAGTGGCACTGTCGAAGCCGCATTGCGCCATCACTTCGGCGGTGAACCCAGAGGGAATCGCGAGCCAGGCGTTCACGACGACTTTGCCCGAGGCCCAGACTTTTTTGATGTTGTTAGCCATTGCTTGCGTTTCCTGTTTTAGAATGCTGCCTTCAGCCGGATTGCTCTAGCTTTTTATTTTACGCGTTTTCTTCACGCGAACCGGTACCCACTTCGCTCCAAAACGCTCTAGCCGATCAACTGACCGCCTTTTGAATGGCGACCTCGCTGACACCAACTTCGCGGGCGGTGTTCACGATTGCCGCCCAGGTATCGTCCGGCAAGGGTACGCCGTTTTTGGTGCGCTCGGCGCGCGTTTTCCGCTCGGGATCGCCGGGGATCAGCACCGCATCGACGCCGGCGACCGGCTTGGTCGCCCGGATGAAATCGACGTAGCGCGAAATCTCGCCGTCGAAGAATTGGCTGGTGTCGACCACCTTGGGGTCGATGTAGATCGCCAGCATGCCGTTGGCAAAGCGCCGGTCAGGCGCTGTCGCGCCGGTGCCGGTCAAGGCGCCGCCGAGCAGTTCGCAGATGAAGGCAAGCCCCGAGCCCTTGTGCTCGCCGAAGGCGCGGATCGCGCCGCTGCCCTGGGTATGATCGCGCGGCCCGTCTGCGCTGTGCGGTCCATACAGCACCGCCGGATCCTCGCTCAGCGTGCCGTCGCGGTCGATCAGCGCGCCCTTCGGCAATTTCTTGCCGCCGCGGCTTGCCACCAGCACCTTGCCTTCGGCGACGATCGAAGTGGCGAAATCGAGCACGATCGGATCCTGTCCGTGGCGCGGAATGCCGACGCAATAGGGCGCGGTCGACAGCCGCTTCTCGACCCCGCCGAACGGCGCCACCAGCAGCGAGCCCGCGGCGTTGACGAAGTGGATCGAAACCAGCCCCTCGGCCGCGGCCATTTCCGCCCAGTCGCCGATCCGGCCGATATGCCCGGCATTGCGCAGCGCCACTGCGGCAAGGCCGACCTTCTTGCATTTCTCGATGCCGATTCTGACCGCCTGCGGCCCGACGGTCTGTCCGTAGCCGAATTTGCCGTCGATCACCGCCAGCGATGGGGTGTCGACCACCCGTTCGACGGTCTGGTCGGGAACGACCGAGCCCATCTTCTTCCACCTGATATAGACGGGCACGCGAATTACGCCGTGGCTGTCATGCCCGGTGAGATTGGCTGTGGTGAGATAGGTCGCGATGCGCCGGGCCTCTTCGGGCGAAGAATTGGAATGGCTGAAAACTTGCGCAACGAAGTCGATCAGATTTGGAACTTGGATCGTGACCATGTCTGGATTTTCGCCCCTGTTCTTGGATCCGGACCGGCCGCGGCACGCGCGGGACCATCCAGCCTCCCATGCCGATTTTCAGGATCGGCTTCCCCGGCACTTTCAGCGAAAAATCTGCCGCGTGTCCATGGTTTCCACCTGAGCTACGGCACGATTGCATCGATTTGACCGGCGCTATGCATCGCCTCGATAGCATCGTTGCAAATTTGCGATCACTCGAATTCGACACTTTGCTCTTCCGGACCCTTCAGTTCCGACAGGCTGTGCTCGAGCTCATGCAGCATATCCTGCAACTCGGCGAGTTTGCGGGCGCCGTAGCGTCTGGTTATTGCAGCGTAAATCGCCTCCGATGAGGGAGCCACGGCCTCGATCAGCTTCAAACCCTTGGCGGAGATCGACACCACGCTGCGGCGCAGATCCGCTTTCGCCAGCTTGCGTTCGATCAGGTGACTGGCTTCCAGATCGCGCAGAATTCGGGACAGGCTCGGGCCCAACAGAAAAGCCACCCGCGCCAGTTCGGTGACCTCGATGGCGTCGACTGCGGCCAGCGCGCGAAGGATGCGCCATTGCTGCTCGGTGAGCCCGTGATTGCGCAAGGAGGGCCGGAACTGCCGCATGACCGCTTCGCGCGCGCGCAACAATGACATCGGCAGCGAACGGGCGAAATCGCGCATCGGCACGCGCCGGACTTTGCCGTCGTCCGCCGGGTCCGAACCGCCCATCCCCGAGGTTTTTTTCCGGGCCATTATCATTCCTCAACAAGGATTCGCCTCAACAGGGATTCGCCTCAACCGGATCAGCCGATTTGCGATCTTGAACCGCAACCAATTTTTGCGTCGCAGCAAACGCCAATTGCGTTTGCCCGATTTCATTTAACATGTTAAACATATTTCCGCACTACCCTTTTCAACGATCCCGCGCACCTGGCCACGACCGAGCATGGCATTGACCAACGACGATATCCGTCTCGCCGCCGAGCGCCTACATCAGGCGGAGAAGACCAGGATACAGATCCGGCAGTTATCGCTTGATCATCCTGCCATCACCATCGCGGATGCCTATGCGATCCAGAAGGCGTGGATCGAAATCAAGGTCGCCGAGGGCCGGCTCGTCAAGGGCCACAAGATCGGCCTGACATCGAAGGCGATGCAGAGCGCGCTCGGCATCGACGAGCCGGATTCCGGCGTCCTGCTCGACGACATGTTCTTTGCCGATGGCGGCCTCGTGCCGTCGGATCGGTTCATCGGCACGCGCATCGAGGCCGAGCTTGCCTTCGTCATGAGAGAGCGGCTGGCCGGACCCGGCTGCACGATGTTCGACGTGCTCAACGCCACGGATTTCGTGGTGCCGGCGCTGGAAATTCTCGACACGAGGATCGAGCGGGTCGACCGCGAAACCAGATCGACGCGAAAGATCTTCGATACCATCGCCGACAACGCGGCCAATGCCGGCATTGTGCTCGGCGGCCGCCCCTTGCGCCCGCTCGACGCCGATCTGCGCTGGATCGGGGCGCTGTGCTATCGCAACGGCCAGCTGGAAGAAACCGGGCTCGCCGCCGGCGTGCTTAATCATCCCGCCACCGCCGTGGCCTGGCTTGCCAACAAGATTGCGCCCAACGGGCTGGCGCTGGAAGCGGGCCAGGTGGTGCTGGCCGGATCGTTCATCCGCCCGATCGAGACCCGCAAAGGCGACACGATCCAGGCCGACTATGGACCGTATGGCACGGTCAGTTGTTATTTCGCTTGATGGGCCCCGAAGAATAGCAGGAGTGAACCGTCATGCCGCATTTCACGCTGGAATATTCCGCCAATCTCGATGCGCGGGTTGACATGGCCAAGGTCGTGGATGTCGTGCGCAAGGCCGCGGTGGAGACCGGGATTTTCCCGCTCGGCGGCATTCGGGTCCGCGCCATCCGTTGCGAGCACTACGCCATCGCCGACGGCCAGTCTCATTACGGATTTCTCGACATGGTGCTGCGCCTCGGCGAGGGCCGCGATCTCGCCACCCGCAAGAAGGCCGGCGAACATATCTTCAAGGCGCTCTCCAACTATCTCGACCCGGTTTTCGCCGGTAGCAAATTCGCTCTGTCGTTCGACATGCAGATCAACGACAAGGAAACCAGCTGGAAGCGCAACAACATTCACGACGCCCTGAAAGCGGAGACCGCCCATGGATAAGATCGTGCCGAAATCATCGGACGTGTTTCAGGCCAATCGCGACCGGGTGGCACCGCTGCTGGCAAAACTCAAGGCGGACGGCATCGGGCACATCATCGACGGCAAGGTGGTGCCCTCGATTTCGGGCCAGACCTTCGAGACCAAATCGCCGGTCGATGGCGCGGTGCTCGCGACCGTCGCGCGCGGCGGGCCCGAAGACATCGATCGCGCCGCGACCGTTGCCCGGCAGGCCTTCAAGGCCTGGCGCGATATGCCGGCGACCATGCGCAAGAAACTCCTGCATCGCGTTGCCGATGCGATCGAGGACCATGCCGACGATATCGCGGTGCTCGAATGCATCGACACCGGCCAGGCGCACCGCTTCATGGCCAAGGCTGCGATCCGCGGTGCTGAAAACTTCCGCTTCTACGCGGATAGATGCACCGATGCGCGCGACGGGTTGAACCTGCCGAGCGACGAGCACTGGAACATCTCCACCCGGGTGCCGATCGGCCCGGTCGGCGTCATCACGCCGTGGAACACGCCATTCATGCTGTCGACCTGGAAGATCGCGCCGGCGCTGGCCGCCGGCTGCACGGTGGTCCACAAACCTGCCGAGTGGTCGCCGGTCACCGCTGACCTGTTGTCGCGGCTGGTGAAACAGGCGGGCGTGCCCGACGGCGTTCTCAACACTGTGCACGGCATCGGCGAGGAAGCCGGCAAGGCGCTGACCGAGCATCCCGCGATCAAGGCGATCGCCTTTGTCGGTGAAACCACAACCGGTGCTGCGATCATGGCGCAGGGCGCGCCAAGCCTGAAGCGCGTGCATTTCGAGCTCGGCGGCAAGAACCCCGTGATCGTGTTCGACGACGCTGATCTTGACCGCGCACTCGATGCGGTGGTGTTCATGATCTACTCGCTGAATGGCGAGCGTTGCACCTCGTCGAGCCGCCTGTTGATCCAGCAGGGCATCGCCGAGAAATTCATCGAGAAGCTCACCGCGCGCGTGAAAGCACTAAAAGTTGGTCATCCGCTCGATCCCGCAACCGAAATCGGTCCCCTGATCCATGAGCGCCATCTGCAGAAGGTCTGCTCTTATTTTGATATCGCGCGGAAAGACGGCGCGGTGATCGCGGTCGGCGGCAAGGCGCATGACGGCCCGGGCGGCGGACATTATGTGCAGCCGACGCTGGTCACCGGCGCTCATGCCGGGATGCGCGTCGCACAGGAAGAAGTGTTCGGTCCGTTCCTGACCGTGATTCCGTTCCGCGATGAAAGCGACGCCGTCGAGATCGCCAATTCCGTACAGTACGGATTGACCGGCTATGTCTGGACCTCGGAGATGGGCCGCGCGCTGCGGATCGCCGACGCGCTCGAGGCTGGCATGATCTGGCTGAATTCCGAAAACGTTCGCCATCTGCCGACGCCGTTTGGTGGCATGAAGTCGTCCGGCATCGGCCGCGACGGCGGCGATTATTCGTTCGACTTCTACATGGAAACCAAGCACGTCTCGCTCGCCAGGGGGACGCACAAGATTTAACGGCTGGGGATTTAGACACCGTCCAGCGAACTACGGAACTTTTTCTCGTCATTGCGAGGAGCGCTTGCGACGAAGCAATCCATGGTTGGTTGCCAGGAAGATGGATTGCTTCGCTTCGCTCGCAATGACGGCAAACTCTAAGAGGACTTCCACCCGATGCCCGTTCCGCAGCATATTTTCGATCCGCCGTTCAACATCATCCGGTGCAGCCACGTCGTGCTCGATGTGGTCGACCTCAATGCCAGCCGCGAGTTTTATGAAAACACCGTCGGGCTGCATGTCGAGGATCGCGACGACAAGGCGGTTTACCTGCGCGGCAGCGAGGAGCATCAGCATCATTCGGTGGTGCTGCGCAAATCCGCGATGGCGGCCTGCAACCGCATGGGATTCAGGGTCGGCAACGAACAGGATCTCGACAAGGCGGCGGCGTTCTTTTCGGAAAACGGTATCGCCTACGCTTTCGCCGAACAGCCGTTTCAGGGCCGCACCTTGCAGTTCACCGACCCCGCCGGTTTTCAACTCGAGCTCTATGCGTCGATGGAGAAGCGGCCGCATCTGTTGCGCCGTTACGATCTCTACAAGGGCTGCCACCCGCAACGCTTCGACCACTTCAACGTATTCGCCGCCGAAGTGCAGGACACCGTCGACTTCTACGCCCGGCTCGGCTTCCGGCTCACCGAATATGCCGAGGAAGACGGTCCGAACGGACGCATCGCCGCGGCGTGGATGCATCGCAAGGGCAATGTGCACGATTTTGCCATCACCAACGGCAAGGGCCCTCGCCTGCACCACTTCGCCTATTGGGTGCCGACCGCGATGAACATCCTGCATCTGTGCGACGTGATGGCTTCCAGCGGCTACCTCAGGAATATCGAGCGCGGACCCGGCCGCCACGGCATTTCCAACGCGTTCTTTCTCTATGTCCGGGACCCCGACGGCCATCGGCTGGAGCTTTACACCAGCGACTACTTCACCATGGACCACGACCATGAGCCGATGCGCTGGTCGCTGAAGGACCCGCGGCGGCAGACGCTGTGGGGCGCACCGGCGCCGCGTTCCTGGTTCGAACAGGGATCGCCGTTTGCGGGACAGCCGGTCCGCGAACCGAAATTCGTCGCCGATGTCACGATCGCCGATTGATGTGCTGACCGTATTGGATACCTGATGGCCCCTCCCCGCCTTGCCACTTACTCGGTTGACGGATCGCAGAAATACGGCGCGGTCGTCGACAGCGGGATCGTCGATCTCTCCGCGTCATTCGGAACGCAATATCCGACGCTGCGCGAGGTAGTTGCCGCCGGCGCGCTGACAAAACTGGCCGAGGCCGCCGCGCGACGTTCGCCGGACCATGCCCTCGACGCGATCACCTGGCTGCCGCCGGTCCCGGCACCGGAAAAGATCATCTGCATCGGCGTCAACTATCCGGACCGCAACGCCGAATATAAAGACGGTCAGGACGCGCCAAAATATCCGAGCATGTTCATGCGCACGCCGCGCTCGTTCGTCGGCCACGGAACGCCGCTGGTTCGCCCGCGCGCCTCGCCGCAGCTCGATTACGAGGGCGAGGTGGTCCTGATCATCGGCAAGGCCGGCCGGCACATCACGGAAAACGCGGCACTGGATCACATCGCCGCGGTCACGCTGTGCAATGAAGGCACCATCCGCGACTGGGTCCGGCACGCGAAATTCAATGTGACGCAGGGCAAGAATTTCGACTCGACCGGCAGCCTTGGCCCGTGGCTGGTGCCCTACACGAATGAAGCGCAGATTGCCGATATAAGGCTGACCACGCGGGTCAACGGCGAGACCCGGCAGGACGATCGCACCGGCCGGTTGATCTTCGGGTTTCGCTACCTGATCAATTATATCTCGACATTCACGACGCTGGTTCCCGGTGACGTCATTATCACGGGCACGCCAACCGGCGCCGGCGCGCGGTTCGATCCGCCGCGCTACCTCAAGCCCGGCGATATCGTCGAGGTCGAGGCCGACCATATCGGCCTGCTGCGCAACGGCGTGATCGACGAGAGCGAATGAGGCTGCCCAAATGAATTGGCCGATGAGCGATTGGACAACGCAATGACTTCCACTTCCGGCGGCGAAGCCATCGTCAACGGCCTGGTCGCGCACGGCGTCGACACCGTGTTCGGCCTGCCCGGCGCGCAGATTTACGGGCTGTTCGATGCGTTCCAGCAGGCGCAGCTCAAGGTGATCGGCGCGCGCCACGAGCAGGCCTGCGGCTACATGGCCTATGGCTATGCGCGCTCCACCGGCCGGCCCGGCGTGTTCAGTGTGGTGCCCGGCCCCGGCGTGCTCAACGCTGGCGCAGCATTGCTGACGGCATTCGGATCGAACGAGCCGGTGCTGTGCCTCACCGGTCAGGTGCCGACGGAATTTCTCGGCAAGGGCCGCGGCCATCTGCATGAGATGCCGGATCAGCTCGCAAGCTTGCGAAGTTTTGTGAAATGGGCCGATCGCATCGAATATCCCGGCGCGGCGCCCACTTTGGTTTCGCGCGCGTTCCAGGAAATGCTGTCGGGCCGGCGCGGGCCCGCGGCGCTGGAAATGCCATGGGACGTGTTCACGCAGCGCGCCGACGTGGCCGCAGCACACCCTTTCGAGCCGTTCCCGGCGCCACAGCCCGATGGCGCGCGCGTCAAGGCCGCCGCCGCGCTGATCAACAGCAGCAAAGCGCCGATGATCTTCGTCGGCAGCGGCGCCATTGGCGCCGGCGATGAAATCCTCGAGCTTGCCGAACTGATCGACGCGCCGGTGGTGGCGTTCCGCAGCGGCCGCGGCATCGTCAGCAACGCGCATGAGCTTGGGTTGACGATGGCAGCGGCCTATCGGCTGTGGCCGCAGACTGATTTGATGATTGGCATCGGCACGCGGCTGGAACTGCCGACGATGTCGCGCTGGCCGTTCAAGCCGGACGGGCTGAAATCCGTTCGCATCGACATCGACCCGTCGGAAATGCGCCGCTTCACGCCCGACGCCGCCGTTATCGCCGACGCGCGGGCCGGCACCCGCGAATTGCTCGCGGCGGTGCGCCAGCGCGGCTACAAGAAGACCGCGGGCCGACGCGCGGCGATCCGCGACGCCTCGGCCACAGCACTCAAGCAAATCCAGTCGGTTCAGCCGCAGATGGCCTATCTCAACATCCTGCGCGAGGTGCTGCCGCCGGATGCCATCGTCACCGATGAATTGTCGCAGGTCGGCTTTGCCTCCTGGTACGGCTTTCCGGTCTACCAGCCGCGCACTTTCATCACCTCGGGCTATCAGGGCACGCTCGGCTCGGGCTTTCCGACCGCACTCGGCGCCAAGGTCGCGCATCCCGATAGACCAGTGGTCGCGATATCAGGCGATGGCGGCTTCATGTTTGGCGTGCAGGAATTGGCGACGGCGGTGCAATTCAACATCGGCGTCGTGACACTTGTTTTCAACAACAACGCCTATGGCAATGTGCGGCGCGATCAACGCGAGCGGTTCGACGGCCGCGTGGTGGCGTCCGATCTGGTCAATCCGGATTTCGTCAAGCTCGCCGAATCCTTCGGCGTGGGTGCGGCGCGCGTCACATCGCCCGAGACATTTCGACCGGCGCTGGAAAAAGCGCTGGCGGACGGCGGTCCCTATGTGATCGCTATCGAAGTGCCAAGGGACTCCGAAGTCAGTCCGTGGACGTTCATTCATCCGGCCAAGCCGTAGCGCGCCCGCTCTTCCCTTCTCCCCCTGTGGGAGAAGGTGCCTTCGCGAAGCGAAGGCGGATGAGGGGTTCAGGTCCATCGATAGGCCATAACCCCTCATCCGGCTCGCCGCCGCTTCGCGTCGGCAATCCACCTTCTCCCGCAAGGGGAGAAGGAAGAAACAAAAAGTGTTCACCGCGTCGTGCGAAAGGTGAGATTGATGCGTTGGCGGCCCAGCAAGGCATGCTCGCCGTCGGCGAGCGGTGCGACGCCGTGAAACGCCAGCCGTGCCGGGCCGCCCCACACCGCGATGTCGCCGTGCTGCAACCGAAACCGGCTCGGTTTGTCGCCGCGTTTCAATCCGCCGAATAGAAAAATCGCTGGTAAACCCAAAGACACCGAGACGATCGGCGCGGCCAGATCAAGTTCGTCCTTGTCCTGATGCAGCGACATGCGGGCGCCGGGCTGATACCGGTTGATCAGGCATGCATCCGGCGAGAATTCAGCGAAGCCGGCACGCGACGCCGCCTGCCCCGCCAACTCGCGAAACGCCGGTGGCATCGCGGGCCACGGCTTTCCGGCTTCGGGATCGTTGGCGTCATAGCGATAGCCGGTGCGGTCGGTGACCCAGCCAAAGCTGCCGCAATTGGTCATCGCCACCGACATCTGATGGCCACCCGGCGTCACCATGTGGCGAAACGGCGATTGCTCGACGATGGCGCGCAATGCCGCGATCAGATCGGCTTCGACCGGCAACGCGAATCCGCGCAGCAATACGGCGCCCTCCGCGATCGCTTCCTGCGCGGGCCGCACATCGGGAATGCTTTCAAACAAATCCGCCGTCAAAGGGCTTCGCGCTCATTTCGCATCGTGGAAGATCACGCCAACGGTATGACGATGGCCGGAACGCAGCCGGCTCACGCCATGGCGCAGGTTAACGCGATAGAACCCGCGCGTCCCCTGCACCGGCCGAACATGCACAGCAAAAGCCACCGCATCGCCCTGTGCGAGCGGCACCACTTCCGGCCGCGACTGCATCCGCGGCCGCTGCTCGGTCAGCACGAATTCGCCGCCGGTGAAATCGCGGCCCGGTTCCGACAGCAGGATCGCGACCTGCAGCGGGAACACGTGCTCGCCATAGAGATCCTGATGCAGGCAATTGTAGTCGCCGGCGCCATATTGCAGTAGCAGGGGCGTCGGCCGGGTCTGACCGGCGTCATGGCAGCGTTCGAGAAACGCCTCGTGCCGCTCCGGATAGCGGATATCGATGCCCATGGCTTCGTTCCAGCGGTTGGCGATGCCAAACAGCCGCGCATAGAGCGCCGGTCGCAGTTCCGCGATCAGATCGGGAAGCGGATAGGAAAAATATTTGTACTCGCCGCGCCCAAATCCATGGCGTCCCATCACCACCCGGCTGCGGAACCGGCTATCGTCCGGATAGCTTTCCGCCAGCGCGCGGCACTCTTCGGCCGAGAGCAATCCCTTGAAGACCGCGCAGCCCTGGGCATCGAGATCGTGGCTCGCCTGCGCCCAATCGATCGCATCGACGCGCGCGGCGATGCCGGAGGACGGGACGGGATGCACGATATTTTTGACGTTTGATTTCATGGCGGCCAGTTTCGCAAATCGGGGCGGCTGGCGCCACCCGATTTCCGGGAAGCTTATCCCCGTCATTGCGAGCGAAGCGAAGCAATCCATAGCGAACCCGAGCGGAGAATGGATTGCTTCGTCGCTACCGCTCCTCGCAATGACGAACAAGCGATGCCTTCACCCCAGCACCGGCATCTCAATCACGTCGTAGGCGTGGCGGATGCTGCGCTTCAAAACCGGATCCTCGAACTCATATTCGAAGCGGCTGGCGGGGCGGATGCCGCCCTTGGCCGCGAAGGTGCCGCCGAACATGGCGCAGCCATCCGGCAATCCCTTGCCGCCGAAACCGCCCTGAATGAGGTCGGCGAACGAGAGCATGCTGTCGAGCGTGCCTTCCTGATACAGCACGCGCGTACCATCGATCCAGGCATGGGCGCGCAGGATCATCTGGTCCCAGTGGCCGGCGACCTCCTCCAGTTCCCACAGCACGGGCGCCATCACCTTGTCGCACATCTGCTTCGACACTGTGATGCTGTAGGTTTCCACCTTTCGATCGGTATGATCGGAGCCGAGGCCCACAAAAATACGGCCCTGCCAGCCGATCAAGACAAACTCGACCTCGCCGCTGGAATCATTGCCGCAGACTTCGATGCTGTCGGTGGTGGTGATGCGCCGCGCCGAGACGCGGTAGTAGATCGGCGTGGTGGCCGGCCGCGCAATCCCGATCGCCTCGAGTTCGGCGATATGCTTGTCGCGCGCCACCGGATCGCGTCCGGTCCAGCCCGCGATCACGGCCTTGTCGATCGCCAGCGTCAACGGCGTCGTCGTGCCCTGGGCGTCGATGGTGAATGTCAGATCAAACATGGATGACCCCTTCCATTCCAGCCGCCAGTTCAAGAATTCGCCGGTCTGCCCCGCCGGTGGCCGCCAGCATCAGCCCGACCGGTACTTCGCCTTCGCGATGCGCCGGCAGCGAAATGCCGCAGCCATCGATGACATTGATCAGGCTGCAATTGCGCAGCGCCAGCATGTTGGCGTTGGTGAAAGCCTTGTCGTCGGCGACAAGATCGGCAATGCGCGGCGGGGTGTTGGCGGTTGTCGGCAAGATCATCGCATCATAGGGCGCGAGCCGGACCGTGATCCGCTCGATCAGCGATCGCCGCGCGCCCAGCAAGTCGACATAGTCGGCCGCACTCTGGGTTTCACCGCGCATGATCCGGCTGGCGACGCGGGGATCGTAGATGTCGCCTTTGCTCGCGATCAAATAGCGATGCCAGGCATAGCTTTCCGCCGCGGAGAAACCGCCCTTGGCGTTCATCTGCGTCACATCATGGAATTCCGGCACTTCAATGCGCTCGATCAGCGCGCCGTGGCGCGAAAGCGTTTCCAGCGCGCGCTCGAAAGTTCGCGCCACCGCATCGTCGAGTTCGTCGAGCACGATGGTGGTCGGCACCGCCAGCCGCATTCCCCTGATCGGGCGCGGCTGCAGCGGGATGACCGGCTCATCGGCGAGGAAAGCATCGAGCACCGCGCAGCAACCCACCGTGCGCGCGAGCGGGCCAAAACTGTCCAATGAAAACGACAGCGGCACGCCGCCATCGAGCGGCACGCGCCGCTGGGTCGGTTTGAAGCCGACGATGCCGTTAAAGGCCGCCGGAATCCGGCACGAGCCGCCGGTGTCGGTGCCGAGCGCGCCATGCGCCATGCCGTCGACGACGGAAACCGCCGCTCCCGACGACGATCCGCCGGGCACATGGCCGACGCTGCGCTGCCAGGCACTCTTCGGGGTGCCGTAATGCGGATTGATGCCGATCCCGGAATAGGCGAATTCGGTCATGTTGGTGCGGCCGATCACGATGAAGCCGGCACGCCGCAGCCGCGCCACCACCGGCGCGTCGGCTTCCGCGGGCGGCGAATCGTCGAGCGCGCGCGAGCCGGCGCGGGTCACCTGGCCCTTGATGTCGAACAGATCCTTGATCGAAACCGGAATGCCGGCGTAAGGGGACGGTGCGGCCTTGACCGCGCGCAGCCGGTCCATTGCTTCCGCCGCTTCGATCGCGGCCTTGGCATCGACATGAATAAAGGTCCGCGCGCCCTCGCCCGAAGGTTCGGCGATCCGGGCCAGGCATTCGTCGACGAGCTTGCGGGCGCTGGAGCGGCCGCTGGCGAGATCCTGGGCCAGAGTGGCAAGTGTCGGCATGTTCGGCATCGGTTTTCTCGTTGGGTCGGGGCCTGATCGATTACTTGTCTTCCAAAGCGGCATCGATGTCGAGATCGAGCAACGCAGAGCTCAACGACTTGCCGTGCGCATCGAGCGACAGCGACCGGGTCACGCCGCCGCCGAGCGCACCGGTCATCACGAAATTCAAGGCGGAAATGTTTGGCAGCTCATAGCGAACCACGTTGCCTTCAACCACACCGGCAAAATGAGCCTTCACCCTCGCGCTGGTGACCTGTTCCAGCAACAGCGAATAATGTTTTCCATCATAGGCAATCACGGAAATATTCGAGGTGTTACCTTTGTCGCCGGTACGGGAATGGGCAATCTCGCGTAACTTCACGTCTCACCCCCTATAAAGCGGATCGAGGGTTTGACGAGTTCACGCGGCAGCAGGACGGAGGCGACAGCGACGACATCGCGCGCCGATTTGAACGCGCCGCCACCGGCAGCCGGACCGTTGGTGTAGAGCGTTTCGACCTCGTTGCCGATCCGCACCGCTTCGCGCAGGCTTTCGGTGCGGCCGGTGACGCGGACGCGCACCTCGTACGGCTCGTTGGCGCGTGCGGACACTTCGGGTCCGTGCAACGCATCGACGCCGACAAGCTCGAAGCGAAGTTCGCTCGCGGCAACGCCGGTGAGCTTCAGCCGCTCCCGCACGATCTCCAGCGCCAGCCTGCCGCGCGCCAGCGCGCCGGGCCCGGCATAGGAGATCTGACCCTCGCCAATAAAACTGTCGACATAACCGACCGAGACTTTCAGCGTGCCGGTGCGTCTTGCTGCCGCGCCCGCCGCTGACCCGTACGCGATCGGGCGCAATTTCCTCGACTTTTACTTGCGAAAAATCCGCCACCACGTCGGGCTGGATATATTGTCTGGGATCGTGCACTTCGTAGAGCAATTGCTCTTTGCAGGTCTGCGCCGTCACTGCGCCGCCGGAGCCCGCGACCTTGGTAATCACAAGATTGCCGTCCTCGCCGACTTCGCCGATGGGAAAGCCGAGCCGCGCCAGATCAGGAATATCCTTGTAGCCGGGGTCTGCGAAGTAACCTCCGGTGATTTGACCGGCGCATTCCAGCAGATGCCCGGCGACGGTGCCCTGCCCCAGCAGATCCCAGTCGTCCATCGCCCAGCCAAAGGCGTGGATCATCGGGGCAAGAAATAGCGCGGGATCCGAGGCCCGCCCGGTGATCACGACGTCGGCGCCGCCGCTTAATGCCTGAGCCATCGGCTCGGCGCCGAGATAGGCATTGGCCGACAACAACCGGTTGCCGAGCTGCTTGATGGTGCCATCGAACTCCATGATCGGCAGATCGCCTTCCTTGCAGGCGTCGAGCACATCGTCGCCGACCACGGCGGCAATCTTCAGCGACGACAGCCCCAGCGATCGCGCGATCTCGATGGTCTTGCGGGCCGCGCCAACGGGATTGGCGGCGCCCATATTCGTGACGATCTTGATGCCCTTGGCGGCGCAGACCGGCAGCACCGCGCGCATTCGTTCCTCCAGCAGCGGATCGAACCCGCTGTCCGGATCTTTCATGCGCGCCTGCTGCGCCAGCGCCACGGTGCGCTCGCCGAGGCACTCGAACACCAGATACTGGATGTCGCCCTTTTCGGCGAGTTCAAGCGCGGGCTCGATGCGATCGCCCGAATAGCCTGCGCCGGATCCGATCCTGATGGTCCGCATCACTTCAGCCCGAAATAGGCGCGCCGCAGCGCTTCATTGTCGGTCATTTCAGCAACCGTGCCGGAAAAGCGGATGCGCCCGCCTTCCAGCACAAACACCCGCGTCGCCACTTCGAGGAAGCCGATATTCTGCTCGGCAATCAATAGCGCCAGACCGCGCTGGCGCAACTCGCCGAGGATACGGATGACTTCCTTGACCAGCAGCGGCGACAACCCCGCCGAAGGCTCATCCATCACCAATAGCCGCGGCTCGGCGGCGAGCGCCTTGGCGATGCCGAGCATCTTGCGCTGGCCGCCGGAGAGGCTGGAGGCTGGTGCGCGGCGCTTGTCGCGCAGCACCGGAAATACGCCATACATTTCCTCGACCCGGGCGGCGGGATCGGCATGCCCCAGCGCCTGGGCACCGACACGAATGTTTTCATCGATCGACAGATCGGGAAATACCGCAAGTTCCGACATGTAGGTCATGCCGAGCCGCATCCGGTCGCTGGAGCGCATCCGCGTCACGTCCTCGCCGCCGAGCCTGATGCTGCCGTGCCGCGCGTCGATCAATCCGACCAGCGATTTGAGAAAGGTCGTCTTGCCCGCGCCATTGGCGCCGAGCAGCAGCACGGTCTCGCCGGCGCGCACATCGAGATTGACGCCCCACAATACCTGCATGGTGCCGTAGCCGGCATCGATGCCGGCAGCCTCCAGCAGCGAAGTAGATTCAGGCGGCATGCTCGCCTCCGAGGAACACCTCGATGACCTGCGGCACCTTGACCGCGACCGCGAGCTTGCCTTCAAAGATCTCCTTGCCGGCGTTCATGACAATGACGCGATCGGTGATGTGCTCGATGAAACCCATCAGATGCTCGACGACGATGATCGCCATTCCGGTCTGCGCCAGCGCCTTGATGCGTTCGGCGATCCAGTCGAGCTCCGCCGGGTTGAGCCCGGCGGCAAGCTCATCGAGCAGCAACAGCCGCGGACGCGTCGCGAGCGCGCGAACCAGATCAAGCATTTTTTGCTGCGCATTATTCAGATCGGCCGCCGGCCGGTCGGCGACATCGGCGAGGCGGTATTCGTCGAGAAGCGCGGCCAACGCCGGCGGCGCCACCGCGGCGCGGCCATAGGCCAGTGCTACCTCGACATTCTGGCGCACCGTCAGCGACATAAACGGCTTGGGAATCTGGAAAGTGCGATTGATGCCGCGATGAACCAGTTTATGCGATGCGACCCCGCCGATCGAGGTGCCGTCCATCACGACCTCGCCTCCGTCAGGCGCATAGAGACCGGAGATCACGTTGATCGCGGTGGTCTTGCCGGAGCCGTTCGGCCCCACCAATCCCAGGATTTCACCCGGCGCAACATGGAAGCTCAATCCATCCAGCGCGTGAAAGCCGCCGAACCGCTTGACCAGCTTCGAGACGTTGAGAATGGGTGCGCTGTCAGGGGACATGCCACCCCCTGCGCGTTGCCAGCGAAACCAGGCCGGCGGGGAGAAACAGCACCAGCCCCATGATCAAGAGCCCGTAGATCAACTGGAAATATTGCGGCGTGGTGAAACCGATCAAATTATAGATGCCGTAGAGGATGACGACGCCGACGATGGGACCGCAGATCGTGGCAACGCCGCCGAACAGCGCGAACACGATCGCGAAGATCGAGAAATCGCCGCTGAAGACATTGTCGGGATAGAACACCGAAACATACCAGGCGTAGACGCCGCCGGCGAGACCCGCCACCAGCGCGGAAGCGAGCCATGCGATCACCCGCATCCGCACCACGTTGACGCCGGCCATCGACGCCGAGACCGCATCTTCACGCACCGCCTGCAAGGCGAGACCAAAGCCTGAGTTCTTCAAAAACACCACGGCGCCGAGGGTCAATGCCAGCACGACGAGTGCCGCGGCATAGGCCAGCGTCGGATTGAAGGTGTCGGTGAGCGAGACGCCGTAGGGCCCGCGGGTGATGCCCTCGAGCGCCGGATTGGCGACGAAGTGCAGCACCGCCAGCGATGCGGCGAGATTGGCGATGGCGAAATAGGCGCCGGAAAGCCGCAACAGCGGCGTCAGCAACAGCCCCAGCGCGACCCCGACCAGCCCCGCAGCGACCACCGCGATCGCCGCCGGCGCGTGATAATGCATCACCAGGATCGCAAAACCGTAAGCGCCGGCGCCGAAGAAGCCGACATATCCGAACGGCAGATAGCCGGTGAACCCGTAGATGATGTTCACGCCCTGCGCGAAGATCAGGAAGATGACGAAATTGAACAGCAGCAGATGGTTTTGATAGACGCCCGGCAGCACCGCAAAGATAGCGATGAGCGGCACGACGATGAACAGCGTATGTCTGAGAGCGCTATGCAACGCGCACCCGCCTTCCGAGCAGGCCGCTCGGACGCAGCAGCAGGATGAAGATCAAAAGCACATAGGGCAACAGGTCGGCCCATGAACTGAGATAGGTCTGCACCAGCATGTAGCAGACGCCGTAAACGACGCCGCCGAGCGCTGTGCCCAAGGGATTGCCGAGCGAGCCCAGCACCACGATGGCGAACGACGTGACGGTCGCATCGGCGCCGAACGCCGGCGTCACCGATCCGAACATGAAGGGCGCGAACACACCGGCGACCGCGGCGAGCCCCAGTCCGATCCCGAATGCCGCCGCCGAGACCCGATCGACATCGATGCCGGTTGCAAAGGCCTCGTCGCGCCGCGACATCACCGCGCGGGTCAGGGTGCCGAGACGGGTTCGGTACAGATAGAGATAGACCAGCGCGATCGCGATCAGGCTGGTGACGGCCGCGATCACCCATGGCGCCGGGAATCCCTGGCCGAAAATATGGATCGGTCCGGTCACGTCCGGTTTGCCGCCGAACAGCTTTACTCTGATCGTGGAGAATACCGTGCCGAGCGCCCGGCTCTGGATCGAGCGCTCGCTGGTGCCGAAGAAAATGGTCGTGACCGCCTCGATCACCTGCGACAAGCCGAAGAACAGGATGATCGACAGCATCTCGGGATTAACCGATCCCTGCAGCCGTGGCACCAACACCCAATAGAGCAGCACCCCGACCAATACGAAGATCACGAACGCCAGCGGTACCGCGAACAGCGGGTCTATCCCGGCCAGGGTCGCGACGCCGAAGGCCACGAACGCGCCGAGCATCAGGAAATCGCCATGCGCAAGATTGACCACGCGCATGACGCCGAACACCAGATTGAGGCCGATGCCGACCAGGCTGAAATACAGACCGAACAGAACGCCGGCGACGAGCGCATAGACTAGCTGCATGAGCGCTCCGCTCCCGGCATCCGGTCTTCGATCTGCAACCGCGTCATGGACGCGGGTAGACCGGCTTGCCGGTGGCCGTTTCGTGCGGATAGATCGAGACGAATTTGGGATGGCCGTGCTCGTCGAGAATGATCTGCCCGAGCGGCGTCAATTCGCCGATCTGGCCGCCGGTCTCGTCGAGCTCGTAGGTCCCGTCCAGCGTCTTGAGCTGTCCGGAGAGGCTGAAATTCGCCCGGCGCAATTCCAGCTGATCGAGGCTGGTCGCCACCGACAGCGTCTTCTCGATGACCAGCCCGGTGGTGTAACCGGCGGTGGCATTGAAGCCGAACTCGATCTTGCCATCGGGATATTTCTTGTTCCAGGCGGCTTTGTAGTCCTTCATGGTCATGCCGAAATTGACGGGATAGTCGAGTTCCGAGGGCGGCACATAGGTGAATACATATTCAAGGCCCTTGGCGCCGACGTTCTTTACCAGCAGCTCGGTCTCGATGCCCGCATAGATCGCGAACAGCATTTTGAAATTGACGCCGAGATCCCCCACGTTGCGCAGGAACGCGATATCGTTGGGCGCGTATCCAAACGTGATCACCGCATCGGGTTCTTTGTTGGCGATGTTGTTGATGATGACGGTGTAATTGGTGGTCTCGGTCGGAACGCCCTGATCGTAGACGATCTCGATCGGCGCGCCGGAATCCTTGATGAATTTGCGGAATGCGTTGGCCTGCGTTCCCGTG
This sequence comes from uncultured Pseudomonadota bacterium, assembly GCA_963819325.1. Lineage (GTDB taxonomy): Bacteria > Pseudomonadota > Alphaproteobacteria > Rhizobiales > Xanthobacteraceae > Bradyrhizobium. The sequence continues at coordinate 472,561 of CAWFVT010000007.1, read as the reverse complement.
AATTCGTTGGTCGAATAGAGGATCGCCACTTTCTTGATCCCAAGCCCCACGCCGTCCTTGATCAGGAAATCGGCAATCGGCTTCGGCCAGATCGTCGAGACCGGGTCGGCCATCAGCGCGATATAGGGATTGTCCTTGGAAAAGAAGCTGGCGCCGGTCCCGGTCTGGTCGAACAGGAACATCTTGTGGTCGCGCGCGATCGCCACCGCCGGCGCGGTCAGCACTGAGCCTGAATCGGCGACCAGCAGATCGACCTTGTCCTGCGTGACAAGCTGATTGTACAGCGTCGATGCGGTCGCGGTGTTGCTCTGATCGTCGTAGGCGATAAGCTTGATCGGAATTTTCTTGTCGAACGCCTTCACATAGGCCCCGCCCTCGGCATTTTTCTGGTCGGCCCAGAGCTTGAGCGCGCTGAAAACCGGCATCGAAATCGAGGCGTAGCGTCCGGATGAAGCGTAGAGCGTGCCGATCTTGATTTCGGCGGGCGCGTCGGCCGCCATCGCCGGCGCGGCAAGCATCCAACCCGCCACCAGCACCGCGCCCGTCATCCTCAGCATGAAATCCTCCTGATTTTCCGCCGGACAATAGCGCGGGGGGTCGCAGGGACACAAGCGCTCCGGGCTGATCCATTTTGCGCGTGCCGGAATACGCGGCATGCGAGAGGTCGGCTGGACCGTTGACGCCGGGCAGTACAATGTCGCATCAAGATCGGAGCCGGCGGGCGAGACATACCCGCCGCAGGGAGGAACTAACGACATGGCCGATGCGACGCGTGCGCGACCGAAACCGACGCCGGAGACCCAGCATTTCTGGGACGGCACGCAGAGCGGCGAACTTCGCCTGCAGCGCTGCGATGCTTGCGCCAACGTCTATTTCCCGCCGCGTCCGTTCTGTCCGGCCTGCGCCTCGCGCAAGGTCAGCGTCTTCCAGGCCAGCGGCAAGGCCAAACTCTACAGCTACGTCATCAACCATCGGCCCGCCGCGCCGGGTTTTACGCCGCCTTATGCCATCGCCATCGTCGAGCTCGATGAAGGCCCGCGCATGATGAGCAACATCGTGGATTGTCCGCAAACGCCGGAGGCGCTCGAACTCGACATGAAGCTGGAAGTCGCGTTCGAAAAGCTCGACGACAACATCACCCTTCCCCAGTTCCGTCCGGCGAAGGGTTAAGCATCATGCGCAGAAATCAGGTCGCCGTCGTCGGCGCAGCCGAAACCACCGAACTCGGCGTTATCCCGAACGTGTCGCAGATTCAACTTCATGCCGACGCCGCACTGAACGCCATCGCCGATGCCGGACTGAAACTGTCCGACATCGACGGCATCGCGACCGCGGTGGAGACGCCGCAGCAGATCGCGCATTACCTCGGCATCACGCCGACCTGGGTCGACGGCACCTCGGTCGGCGGCTGCTCGTTCATGCTGCATGTCCGCCACGCCGCCGCGGCGATTGAGGCCGGGCTGTGCAAGACGGTGCTGATCACGCATGCCGAAAGCGGCAAGTCGATGATCGGCAAACTGCCCCGCTCGACGCCGCCAGACAGCCTCAATGGTCAGTTCGAATCCCCGTTTGGCGTCTACGGCCCGCCCAGCATGTTTCCGATACCGGTATTGCGTTACATGAAAACCCACGGCATCACCCATGAGCAGATCGCCATGGTCGCGGTGGTGCAACGCGAATGGGCCGCGAAGAATCCGCGCGCCACCATGAAGGCGCCGATCACGGTCGAGGACGTGCTGAATTCGCGGATGATCGCCTATCCGTTCCGTATCCTGCAATGCTGCCTGGTCACCGACGGCGGCGGCGCGCTGATCCTGACCTCGGCCGACCGCGCCAGGGATTTCCCGCAGAAGCCGGTCTATGTGCTCGGTACCGGCGAAAGCGTGGAAACGCCGATGGTCAGCCAGATGCAGACCTTCGACAGTTCGCGCGCGTTCAAGGTGGCGGGACCGCTGGCGTTCAGGGAGGCCGGCATTGCTCATAAGGATGTCGATCACCTGATGATCTACGACGCGTTCGCGCATCTGCCGCTGTATGGCCTCGGCGATCTCGGCTTCATGCCGCATGAAGAGGTCGGCAAGTTCATCGCCGACGGCAATACCCGTCCCGGCGGCAAGTTGCCGCTCAACACCAATGGCGGAGGCCTGAGCTACATGCACTCCGGCATGTACGGCATGTACGCGCTGCAGGAGAGCGTGCGGCAAATGCGCGGCATCGCGCCGGCGCAAGTCAAGGGCGCGAAGATTTCGGTCTGCCACGGCGTCGGCGGCATGTTCGCAGCATCAGGCACGATTATTTTTACGAACGAGAAGTAATCACCTTCGTCATTCCGGGATGGTCCAAAGGACCAGACCTGGAATCTCTGAGATTCCGGGTTCGTGCTTCGCACGCCCCGGAATGACGAAAAACAACAGGGAGACCCCAATGACCAAATCACTGCAGGACAAAGTCATCATCGTCACCGGCGCCGGGCGCGGCATCGGCAAGGAAATCGCGCTGCTCTGCGCGGCCGAGGGCGCCAAGGTGGTGGTCAACGATCCCGGCGGTGCCGCCGACGGTTCGGGATCGAGCGCGGCGCCCGCCGAAGAGGTGGTCGATGAGATCAAGAAGCGCGGCGGCACGGCGGTAGCGAATTTCGAAACCGTCGCCGAGGCAATCCCGGCCAGCAAGATCGTCAAGACCGCGATCGACAGCTTCGGCAAGCTCGACGGCGTGGTCAACAATGCCGGCATCCTGCGCGACGCGATCTTCCATCGCATGAGCATCGACGCCTTCGAGGCCGTCATCAAGGTTCACCTGATGGGCTCGTTCTATGTGTCGCACGCCGCGGCGCGGCTGTTCCGCGAACAGGAAAGCGGATCGTTCGTGCACTTCACCTCGACCTCGGGCCTGGTCGGCAATTTCGGCCAGGCCAACTACGCCGCGGCCAAGCTCGGCATCGTCGGGCTGTCGAAATCGATCGCGCTCGACATGGATCGTTTTCACGTCCGCTCCAATTGCGTCTCGCCATTTGCCTGGAGCCGGCTGATCGGAACCATTCCGACCGAGACCGAAGCGGAAAAGGCGCGGGTCGCCAAGATCCAGCAGATGGGCCCCGAAAAGATCGCGCCGCTGTGCGGCTTCCTGCTCAGCGACGCCGCCAAGGATGTCACCGGGCAGATCTTCGCGGTACGGATGAACGAGATTTTCCTGATGGGCCAGTCGCGCCCGCTGCGCTCGATCCATCGCGCCGAAGGCTGGACCCCGCAGACCATCGCCGAGCACGGCATGCCGGCGCTGAAATCGTCGTTCTACAAGCTCGACCGCTCCGCGGACATTTTCAACTGGGATGCGATCTGAGGAACAGGCGAAAAGGAAGAGGCGAATAGGGAGTGGCGAATAGCGAGTAGAGTAATTCCATTGGCTACTCGCTATTCGCCATTCGCTACTCGCCCTTTCCTACCCGCTGTTCCTTAACCCTGCCGAAATGCCGTTGATGGTGATCTGGATGCCGCGCAGCACCTGCTCGTCGGGATTTTGCGCGCGATGTTCCTTCAGGAGTTCGACCTGGACGTGATTGAGCGGATCGAGATAGGGAAAGCGGTTGCGGATCGAGCGGTCCAGCAGCGGGTTGCCCTGTAACAGCCGGTCCTGCCCCATGATGTCCAGCAGCGTTTCGATCGAGGCATGCCATTCGCGCCGGATGCGCCCGAAGATATTTTCGCGCAGTGCCGCATCCGGCACCAGTTCCGCATAGCGCGAGGCGATCGCGATCGAGCTTTTCGCCAGCACCATGTCCATATTGGACAACAGCGTGCGGAAGAACGGCCACTCGCGATAGAGTTCTTTCAGGAAGGGCATGCCCTTGTCGGGATGCTGCGAGATCCAGGTCTCGACCGCGCTGCCGAAGCCATACCATCCCGGCAGCATCAGCCGGCATTGCGCCCAGCTGAACACCCAGGGGATGGCGCGAAGGTCTTCGATGGCGCGGGTTTTCTTGCGCGAGGCCGGCCGGCTGCCGATATTGAGCGTCGAGATTTCCGTGATCACGGTCGAAGCCCAGAAATAATCGACAAAGCCGTCAGTCTCGTAAACGAGACCGCGATAGGCCGCAAAAGCCAGCGCCGACAATTGCTCCATCGCTTCGAGATATTCGGCGCGCGGCGCGCTCTGCCGCGGCTGCAGCAGGCTCGCTTCGAGGGTTGCCGCGGCGAGAATTTCCAAATTGTTGCGGCCGACTTCCGCATTGGAATACTTGCTGGAGATGATCTCGCCCTGCTCGGTGATCCGGATCTGGCCGTCCACCGCGCCGCCCGGCTGCGCGATGATGGCGTCATAACTCGGCCCGCCGCCGCGGCCGACCGAACCGCCGCGGCCGTGAAACAGCCTTAAGCGCACGCCGTGGCGCTCGAACACGCTGACAAGGCCGATTTCGGCCTTGTAGAGTTCCCAGCCCGAGGTGACGAAGCCGCCATCCTTGTTGCTGTCGGAATAACCGAGCATCACCTCCTGCACCCCGCCGCGGCTATCCACGAAGCGGCGATATTCCGGCAGTGAAAACAGGCGGTCCATGATCGCGGCGCAGGCCTGCAGATCCTCGATGGTCTCGAACAGCGGCACGATGTTGATCGCGCTGCGGCCCGATGGGTCGACCAGACCCACCTCCTTCAGCAGCAACGCCACTTCCAACAGATCCGAGACGCCCTGGCTCATGGAAATGATGCATTGGGGGATCACATCGGCGCCGAATTTGGCGTGCGAGTTGGCGGCCTCATGGAACACGGCGAGTTCGCCCAGCGTCTCGTCGCTGTATTTGACGAAGGCCGATGTCAGCGGCCGCGGATTGCGCAATTCGCTTGCGAGCTGCGCGATCCGCCCGTCTTCGTTCAGTGCCAGATAAGACGTACCGGGCGTGGCCGTATCCAGCAATTCGGCGATGGTGCGCTCGTGCACGGCGGAGTTCTGCCGCATGTCGAGGCTGGCGAGATGGAAGCCGAAACAATCCGCCGCCCGGCGTAATAGCCGCAGCCGGCCGCGCGCGATCACGCGGGAATTATTCGCGATCAGCGAGCGGTCGAGAATATCGAGATCAGCCTTGAACTCCCCGGCATGGGCGTAAGGAGCGGCCTCGCCGACTGGCTGCCGCATGGTTTCGACATCGAGCTTCAGCGCGGTTGCCGTGAGCCGGGCGTAGATGCCGGACACCGCCAAACGATACGGCTCGCCGCTTCGATGCGGCGAGGTATCGGGCGAGCGCTCGGCAAGCACCCGCAATTCCTCGGAAACATCCGCAAGATGCGCGGCGATCGACAGTTCGGCACCCAGCGCATGCAGCTCTTCCAGATAAAACCGCAGCACGCGGCTACTCTGCATTTTCAGCGTACCGCGCATGACCTCGGCGGTCACAAACGGGTTGCCGTCGCGATCACCGCCGATCCAGCTTCCCATCCGCAGGAACGACGCCAGTTCTCCCTGCGCGCCGTCATCGCCCTCGTTCAACCGGTCCTCCAGCGCGCAATGCAGCCGCGGAACCTCGTGCAGGAAGGTATAGTCGTAAAACGAAAGACCGTTGGCGACCTCGTCGAGCACGGTCAGCTTGGTCCGGCGCAGCAGATTGGTCTGCCACAACGTCAGCACCTCGCGGCGCAACTGCTCGTCGCTCGCCCCGACTTCCTCCGGGGCAAGCTGGACGCGTTCGCGGCGGTCGAGCAGCGACGCTATCTCCATCTCGCGGTCCATGGTGCTCTTGCGCCGAACCTCGGTGGGATGGGCGGTCAGGACCGGGCTGACCTGCGCGCCTGCGAAGAAATGGCGCAGATCGGCCGCGCTGAACCCGGCCGCCCGCGCGTGCGACAAGGTCTCGGCCAGCGTGCCCGGCCGGGGTGTTCCACCGGCGCTGCTGCGCGCGCGCATTTGCCGGATGTTGTTCTGATCTTCGGCGATGTTGGCAAGATGCGAGAAATAACTGAAGGCGCGCACGATGCGCACGGTCTCACTGATCGACATGCCGTCGAGGATGACTTCGAGCTCGCGCCGCGCCGGCCTGTCATCGTCCCGGTGGAACCGGATCGAGGTCTGCCGGATACGCTCGACCAGATCGAAGACGTCGGCGCCTTCCTGATCGCGTACGGTATCGCCGAGAATGCGTCCCAGCAGCCGGATATCCGTCCGCAGCCGGGCGTCCTCCTCGAGCGCCGACAAGGGCCTTCTTCGTCGGCGCGATTGGACCGCAGATCGGCATCAGAAGGCATGATCTGGGAGGACATGGTTGGTGGCTCCAGAAACTGCCCGGCACCCTCCAGTCGCAATTTTTCAAGCCCGGCGCAAGACCAAGAAAAAGGCGGCGCTGCTTTTAAATCCTTCGCCCCGCCCGCTCCCAATGAGGATCGCGCAGGCGGCGCTTGAAGATCTTGCCGGAATCTTCGCGCGGCAGATTGGCCTGGATTTCGACGTGTTTCGGCACCTTGTAGTCGGCAAGTGAGGTCTTGAGCTGCGCGCGGATCGCGGCGATGTCGAGCGTTGCACCCGGCTGCGGCTCCACCACCGCCATCAGCGCCTCGCCGAATTCGTCGTCGGGGATGCCGAACACTGCGCAATCATGCACGCCGGGAACCGCATGCAGCGCGGCTTCGATTTCGGCGGGATAGATGTTGACCCCGCCCGAGATCACCATGTCGCGTTTGCGGTCGCAGATGAAGACATAACCGTCCTGGTCGATATAGCCGACATCGCCCGAGGTAATGAATCCGTCGCGTTCGATCTCGGCGCGCTTCTCCGGCTTGTTGTGATAGGTGAAATCCGGATTGCCTTGCATGCGCGAATAGATTTCGCCGATCTCGCCCTGCGGCAAAATTCCTCCATCGTCGCCGACAAAACGCAGCTCCGCGCCCGGCGAAATCTTGCCGACCGTGCCCGGTTTCTTCAACGCGTCCTCCGAATTGGCGAAGGTGACCGCGCCGGATTCGGTAGAGCCGTAGAATTCATAGATCACGGGCCCCCACCATTCGATCATCGCGCGCTTGACGTCGGCGGGACAGGGGGCGGCGGCATGAATGACATGATGCAGCGAGGACATGTCGTATGTCCGGCGCACTTCTTGCGGCAGTTTCATCAGCCGAATGAACATCGTCGGCACCATGAAGATGGTGTCGATCTTCTGTTCTTGAATGAGCCGCAGAAACTCCTCCGGATCGAATCGCGGCATCAACACCAGCGCTCCGCCGAGACGCCCCGCCCGCAGGCCAAACGAATTCGGCGCGGAATGATACAATGGCCCCGGCAGCAGCACGCGGGCGCCCGGCTTCAAGCCGTAGATCATCGCGCGCATCTGCTCCAGCGACGCGTTCTGCTCGGGCGTGGGTGCGTTGCGGCGCACGCCCTTGGGATGACCTGTGGTGCCGGACGTGTAGATCATGTTCTGCGGCTGCGGCAGCACCGGGCCGTCATAGGGCCGTTGCCGTTCGAGCCAGGCTTCGAGATCGGTCGCAAAATCGGGCGTGGCGAGGTGACCGGGATCGATCTTGTAATTCGACAGAACTTCCGGCGGCGTCGGCACGCTGAAGACGCTGATGCCCGCGGGAATCGCGTCGCGCAGTTGATGCAGCATGTCGGCATGGCCGATCAGGACCGGGGCTCCGGAATCCTTCAACACATAATTGATTTCCTCGGGCTTGAAGTGCCAGTTCACCGGCACCGCATAGGCCCCGAGCCGCATCGCCGCATAGGCCGCCTCGATGAAGGCGATGTCGTTGCGCATCAGGATGCAGACGCTGTCGCCTGGCTTGACGCCGAGCCCGGCCAATCCGCCGGCCATGCGCGCCACGCGATCGGCGACTTCGTCGTGACTGCGCCGTCGCTGACCGCTGAGGATGCCGAGGAAAGGTTGTTGCGGTGACATTGTTTCTTGCGATCTTTCGTCGGATTTAAAGGATCAAGCAGTCATTCCGGGCGATGCAAAGCATCGAACCCGGAATCTCGAGATTCCCCGATGTGCAATTGCACATCTGAGGTTCGCGTCTTCGACGCGCCCCGGAATGACAGGAAACGCCCATCAAACGTCGGCGAAGCGCGGCGCGCGCTTGTCGATATTGGCACGTACCGCTTCGAGCTGATTGGCTCCGCCCATCAACTTCATCTGCTCGACGGATTCGGCGAGCAGCGCCGGGCCGGGATCGATGGCCAGATTGTTCAGCAGGCGCTTGCCGGCACGGATCGCCTCGGGGCTCTTGCCGGCAATCTCGCGCGCGACTTCCAGCGCAGCGGAGCGGGGATCGTCGCAGATCCGCGTCGCAAGGCCGTAATTCATGGCTTCCTGCGCCGAGAAAATACGCCCGGTATAGGTGAGCTCGCGCAGGATATCGTCGCGCACCAGGCTGGCCAGGATCGGCGTCCCCGCCATATCCGGGATCAGTCCCCATTTGATCTCCATGATCGACATCCGCGCATCGGGCGCCAGAAAGCGCATGTCGGCGCCGAGCGCGAGTTGAAAGCCGCCGCCGAATGCCACGCCCTGGATCGCGGCAATTACCGGCACCGGGAGCTGCCGCCATCCCCAAACCGCCTGCTGCGGGAAATTGGCGAGGCCGCGGGTGCGCTCGGTCAGGTCGCGTTTTTCACCCCCCGCTATCCCGTTACCGCCGCTTTCCTTCATCGCGGCAAAACGCCCCATATCGAGGCCGGCGCAAAAAGAGCGACCTTCACCGGACAATACTACCGCCCGCAGGCCTTTTTCGTGGGCAAGCCGATCGCTGGCGGCAACGATCGCTTCGAACATCGCGGCGTCCAGCGCATTCATCTTGTCCGCCCGCACCAGGCGGACATCCGCGACGCCCTCCGAAATCGAAACCGACACGCGCTTTTCCATGGATGAGTTCCCCTTGCTCTTCTTTGCCGTTTGCCTTTACAGAAAGAAAGGCGTTGTGCCGTTTTAGTCACTCAACCAATTAACAGACATTTCTTTAAGGCGGAAACCTCCATGTTTAACGAACAGCTTCTTGCCGGTCGACGCATTCTGGTCACCGGTGGCGGAACCGGTCTTGGCAAATCGATGGCCGCGCGCTTCCTCAGCCTCGGCGCCGAAGTTCATATCTGCGGCCGGAGAAAAAGCGTTTGCGATGAGACCGCGACCGAACTGATGGACCTGCATGGCGGCCGGGTGACGAGCCACGGCGTCGACATCAGGAACCCGCTCGCGGTCGATGAGATGATCGAGGCGATTTTCACCGAAGGCCCGCTCACCGATCTCATCAATAACGCCGCCGGGAATTTCGTCTCGCGCACCCAGGACCTGACGCCGCGCGGCTTCGATGCGATCGCCAACATCGTGATGCACGGCACTTTCTATGTGACCCATGCGGTGGGCCGGCGCTGGATCGCCGGCGGTCACCCCGGCAATGTGGTGTCGATTACCGTGACCTGGGTCCGCAATGGCAGCCCCTATGTGGTGCCTTCCGCGATGAGCAAATCCGCCATCCATGCCATGACGATGTCGCTGGCCACCGAATGGGGACGCTACGGCATCCGGCTCAACACCATCGCACCCGGCGAAATTCCGACCGAGGGCATGAGCAAGCGTCTCAACCCCGGCGATGAGCCTGGCGCGCGCACCATTGCACGAAATCCGATGGGCCGCGTCGGCAAGATGGAGGAACTGCAGAACCTTGCCGTGTTCTTGATCTCCGGCGGCTGCGACTGGATCAGCGGGGAAACCATCGCGATGGACGGCGCGCAGGCGCTGGCGACGGGCGGCAACTTTTACGAACTGCGCGAGTGGTCGGACAAGGACTGGACCAACGCGCGCGACTCGATCAAGGCGCAAAACGAGAAGGACCGTGCGGCGCGGAAGTAACCCGATCCCGTATTGTTTTTGCCGCCGGATAACGCCAAACTCCGTGCAACGAAAACAAGATACAACGGGAGAGACATGACCGCCACACCGCAACTGGCCAACCTTGCCGACATGGTGCGCGACCGCGCCAGGACTCGCGGCAACGCCGTCGTGTACGAGTTCGAGGGACGCCAGACCAGCTTCGCCGAGTTCGACACCAGGACCAACCGGGTCGCCAGGGCGCTGATCGCGCTCGGCATCAAACCGGGCCAACGCATCGCCTATCTCGGCAAGAACAGCGATCTCTATTTCGAGCTGCTGCTGGGAGCGATGAAAGCCAATGTGGTGATGGCGCCGGTGAACTGGCGCCTCGCCGGCCCCGAAGTCGCCTTCATCGTCGACGACTGCAAGGCGCCGGTGCTGTTCGTCGGGCCCGAATTCATCACCCAGGCTCGCAACATCAAGCCGCAATTGCCGGATCTTCGCCACATCATCACCACCGAAGGCGGCGCAGCGGAATGGCCCGATTTCACCGCGTGGCGCGACGCGCAGAGCGGCGACGACCCGAAAGTGCCGATCAGCCCGAAGGACATCGCGATCCAGCTCTACACCTCGGGCACCACCGGAAAACCGAAAGGCGCGATGCTGTCGCACGCCAACTTTCTCAATCTGGTACAGACCGGCAATGAAGCCGAGAAGCCCGAGTGGAACCGGTGGTCGACCGACGACGTCTCGCTGGTGGCGATGCCGATCTTCCATATCGGCGGGTCCGGCTGGGGTGTGATGGGCCTCTACCACGGCGCCAGAGGCGTGATCGCACGCGAGTTCGATCCGACCAAGGTGCTGGATTTCTTTGAGCAGTCCGGCATCACCAAGCTGTTCATGGTGCCCGCCGCGATGCAGTTCGTGGTGCGGCAACCGCGCGCGCGCGAGGTCGACTTCTCGCGGCTGAAATACATGCTCTACGGCGCCTCGCCGATCCCGGCAGCGCTGCTGAAAGAGTGCATCGAGGTGTTCGGCTGCGGCTTTGTGCAGATGTACGGCATGACCGAAACCACCGGCACTATCGTGGCCCTTCCGCCGGAAGATCACGTCGAGGGACTGGACCGGATGCGTTCGGCCGGCAAGGCCTTGCCGGGCGTCGAACTCGCCATCCTCGATGCCGACGGCAAAAGGTTGCCGCCGGGTGAGGTCGGCGAGATCGCGACCCGCTCCGGCTCCAACATGGCTGGTTACTGGAATTTGCCGGAAGCCACCGCCAGGACGCTCGACAGCGACGGCTGGCTGCGCACCGGCGATGCCGGCTACATGGACCAGGACGGCTATCTCTATATCCACGACCGCATCAAGGACATGATCATCTCGGGCGGCGAGAACATCTATCCGGCCGAGGTCGAAAGCGCGATCTGCGATCACCCCGATGTGGCCGAAGTCGCCGTGGTCGGCGTGCCCGACGACAAATGGGGCGAGGCGGTCAAGGCCATCGTGGTGATGAAGCCCGGCAAGAAGGCAACGTCGTCGGATATCATCGGCTTCACCCGCGAGCGCATCGCGGGCTTCAAGACGCCGAAGACGGTCGACTTCATCGAAGCGCTGCCGCGCAACGCCTCCGGCAAGATCCTGCGCCGCCATCTGCGCGATCCCTATTGGGCCGGCAAGGATCGGCAGGTGAATTGAGCATCGTCTCCGTCAATGCTTGCCCGCTCCCATATAGCCGAACAGGAATCCGGCGACCTTGCGCTTCTGGATTTCCTCGCTGCCTTCTGTGATGCGATAGCGGCGGTGATGCCGGTAGATGTGCTCGAACGGCTTGTGACGCGAGTAGCCCATGCCGCCATGCACCTGCATGGCGCGGTCGGCGGCCTCGCAGCACAAGCGATTTGCCCAGAAATTACACATGGAAACCCTATCCGACAGGGTGTGCTCGACCTGCGCCTGGGTGAGCTTGTCCATCTCCCACGCGGTCTTGCGGATCAATAGCCGCAGCATCTCCGCCTGCGTCGCAAGCTCGACCAGCGGCCATTGGATCGCCTGGTTCTCGGCCAGCGCGCGGCCGAACGGCTTGCGCTGGCGCGCGTATTTCACGCTTTCCTCGATGCAATAGACTGCGGCTCCCAGCGAACTCGCCGCCTGCCGGATCCGGTTCTCATGCACGAAGCATTGCGCCAGCGACAGACCACGGCCGACCTCGCCGAACAGCGCATCGTCAGGCACGAACACGTCGGTAAAGCTGACGCGCGGATGATCGGTCGGCATGTTGAAGGTCCACATATATTCCTCGACCTTGACGCCTTTGGCGTTCGCCGGCACCAGAAAGCAGGTGATGCCGCGCGCGTCGCCGTCATTGCCCGCGGTGCGCGCAAAAAGCGCGCAATGGGTCGCGACATGCATGCCGGTGGTCCACATCTTCTCGCCATTGATGACCCATCCGGCGACGCCGTCGCGGGTCGCCTGCACCGCGCGGGTTTCCATGTGGGTCGCATCCGAGCCGTGCTCCGGTTCGGTCAGGCCGAAGGTGATGCGATATTTTCCGGTAATCGAGCCCTCGATCATCGCCTTCTGGTCGTCGCGACCATAGCGGTCGAGCATCGTCACCAGCGGCAGGTTGCCGACGATCGAATGCTCGTTCTGCAGGTCGTTGTGCAGGCCGAGCCCCTTGGAGGCGAAATGCTCGCGGATCACCGCCATCCACAGATTCGAGCCGTCCTTGCCGCCATAACGCTTTGGGATGGCGAAGCGCAGGTGCCCGGCGCTGTCGGCGAGATTTTTCACTCTTCGCAATAGCGCTTCCCATTCATGCCGAGGCAGCCCGCCATTGTCGAAATCGGTACGCGCCCATTCGCGCCGATGATCGAAAAACCGGATGTTGTCGTCCGCGTTTTCGATCGGCTTGATCTCGCGTGCGATGAACTGGTCGAGTTCGGCGAGATAGGCGACGAGGTCGGCCGGCAATGCAAAATCCAAGGTAGTTCTCCCAGATGTTGTTTTCTTGTCGTGTTGTGGTGCGGCGAGGTCGCGATGTGGTCCGAAAGCCCAATCGATTAAGATGAGAACTCCAAATCAAGTCAAGCAATGGAATACGGCTTGTGACGCGGAGCGCACACGCGTAATTGGATGGCATCCGGCGGCGAGAGCCAGCTAATATTCAAACGACATATTCCTTGCCACGGCAAAAGAAACGACGGGAGCAAACATGGACTTGAAATTCTCCAAAGTCACGCGCAAGGGCCCGGTCACGATCGTGACGCTGTCGCGGCCCGAGGTGTACAACGCGCTGCATACGGATGCGCATTTCGAACTGAACAAGGTGTTCGACGACTTCTCCGCCGATCCCGAGCAATGGGTCGCGATCGTCACCGGCGCCGGCGACAAGGCGTTCTGCGCCGGCAACGACCTGAAATGGCAGGCGGCGGGCGGCAAGCGCGGCTGGGATACCGGCGGCTTTGCCGGACTGACGTCGCGGTTCGACTGCGACAAGCCGATCATCGCCGCGGTCAACGGCGTCGCCATGGGCGGCGGCTTCGAGATCGCCCTGGCTTGCGACCTCATCATTGCCTCGGAGAACGCCATGTTCGCGCTTCCCGAGCCGCGCGTCGGCCTCGCCGCACTGGCCGGCGGGGTGCACCGGCTGCCGCGCCAGATCGGCCTCAAGCGCGCCATGGGCATGATCCTCACGGCGCGCCACGTCACTGCCCGCGAGGGCCACGAACTCGGCTTCGTCAACGAGGTGGTCCCGGCCGGCGAGGCGCTGGCGGCAGCCGAGCGCTGGGCCGAGACGATCTGCAAGAACAGCCCGATGTCGATCCGTGCCTCCAAACAGGCGATCCAGAAGGGCCTCGCGGTCTCGCTGGAGCAGGCAATCAACGACCAGCGCGACTATCCCGCCGTGAAGGCGATGGCGGCGTCTCAGGATTACATCGAGGGGCCGAAGGCATTCTCGGAAAAGCGCCCGCCGAAATGGGTGGGGAAGTAAAGCGCGGGGGCCCCTTCCCGTCATTGCGAGGAGCGTTGGCGACGAAGCAATCCATGCTGGTGGCGCAGATGGATTGCTTCGCTCCGCTCGCAATGACGAGCTAAGTGCCTTTGTTCTCAAGTTCTCTCCTATACGACGCATAGTTCGGCTGATCGACCGCGAGCTTGTCCATCGTGGTCTGCCACAGATGATCGGCGAGCCCCGGCGTCTGCAGGTCGACTTCACCCTTGGCGATGCGCTCGGCGAGGGCGCGATTGAGCTCACCGAGCGAGCCCTGCACTGCCAACAGCTTCGACAGCCGCGTGGCTTCCGCGGAATCACTGGCTGGCTCCAGCGTGATCTGGCGCGTCACCAGGTCGAGCGCATTGATCGCAACCCGCAGCTTGAACGCCTGATGCCCGCTGATCAGCGGCGCGATATCGCCGCGCAGGAAATCTGCGACCGCCTTGATGAGTTCTTTCGGTGTCGGTTCGTCCTGCATGTCAGCTTCTCATCTTTTTGGGCATGATCTTGTCCGAAAACCGGTTCCCACTTTTCGGGATCATGGCCGTTCTCATCTGTTTGATGCCCGTGGCGCCAATAGCCGCAACAGATCGATTTCCGTTTCCGAGGAGCGGCGGCCGATCATCGCGCGCTCGAGCGAGTGCTCGGGGCTGCGGCGAAAGCGCAACATCATGCCGCAGCACATCAGGCCCCAGCGCAGCGTGCCCATCACTTCCCAGAACATCACCCGTTGCGGATCGACGCGGCGGCCGGCCGCTTCGTAGCCTGCGAACAATTCCTCACGTGTGCCGAGGCCGCCGACCGGCTTGTCGATCTGGCCGAAGCGCCACGAATTGACGCAGATCCAGCCCAAATCCTCCATGGGATCGCCGAGATGCGCGAGTTCCCAATCCAGCACGGCGCGAACGCCGTCGGGGCCGATGATCAGATTGCCGTGCCGAAAATCGCCATGCACCAGCGTGACTTGCTCCGACGGACCAGGGTCACGGTCGCGCAGCCAGCGTAATGCGAGGTCGAACACCGGCCGCGGCCAATTGAGATTGCGGTAGTCCCGCTCAAGCTCGGTCATTTCCCTTGCCGCCGTCATGCCGCGAAGTTCCGGCAGTTGCGGCAACGCGAGGCCATGGATCCCGGCCAGAACCTGGCCGAGCTGGCGCGCGAGCTTCGGCCGCGCTTGCGCAAACTGCTCATCGCGCAAAATCTTCCGGGGGATAGTTTCGCCATCGACCCGCTTCATGATGAAGCCGGTGCCGAGTTCCTCCGGCGGTTGCAGCACATGCAGCACCTGCGGCGATGGCACGCCGGCCTCATACGCGCGCTGCATCAGCGCCGCCTCGACATTCAGCCCGGCGGAGCGCTCGAGCGCGATGTAATCCGGCGGCGCGCGGCGCAGGATCGCGCCGATGTTGCCCGCAGGGTGCACGATATCGAACGACCAGGTCTCCTGGCTGGCGCCGCCGGAGAGCCTGACGGCGCCGGCAACGCCAGTGGCGCCAGGAAACCACGACGCGACACTGCGCCCGAGCAGCGCTTCCATCATTTGCCCTTGAACTTTGCGGGACGTTTTTCCAGGAACGCGGTGACGCCTTCCTTGAAATCTTCCGCCGCGCCCGCCATCCGCTGTGACTGCGACTCCAGATTAAGCTGGTCCTCGAACGAATTCTCCGGGCTTTCCCAATAGAGCTTGCGGATCAGCGACAGCGCGATCGTCGGACCATTGGCCAATTCATGTGCCAGCTTCATGGTTTCGTCCATCAGCGCTGCGTCGTCATAAACCCGGTTGACGAGCCCCCATTCCAGCGCCTTCTCCGCCGGGAGTCTCTCGCCCATCAGCGACAACTCGACCGCGCGTGCCTTGCCGACCAGCCGCGGCAGCAGCCAGGTCGATCCGCAATCGGGTACCAGGCCGATGCGCCGGAACGCCTGCAGGAAATAGGAAGAACGCGCGCACAGGATCATGTCGCCCATCAGCGCGAAGCTCATGCCGGCGCCGGCGGCGGGTCCGTTGACGGAGGTCACGATCGGGCAATGCAGATTGCGCAGCCGGCGCAGGAACGGATGGAATGCGGTTTCCAGGGTGACGCCGGCGTTGCTCTTGCTGCCCGGCGTCTGGTTGTTGCGGCCCTGCAGGTTGGCCCCGGTGCAGAAGGCGCGCCCCGCGCCGGTGATGACCAGGCAGCGGACTTCCGCCTTTCTGTCGTCGATGGTGTCGAGCGCCTCGCCGAGACCGCCCAGCATGTCGACCGATACCGCGTTCATCACCTCCTGATGATCGAGCCGGAGGACAGCGACCGGCCCATCGATATCGAGCCTAGCGTGTTTGAACTGCATCTGTTTCCTCGTCTGTTGTCGTCCGCGTTGTCAGCACCGCGGATGTATCGGGATCTGATATCTAGAGCCTTTTCCGTTCCGATTGAATCGGAACGGAGGCTCTATTTCTTTATTTGACGCGTTTTCTTTACGCGAACCGGTATCCACTTCGCTCGAAAACGCTCTCCACCCCATATTTGATTTTTAAGGCAGGCTTGTCCATGGTCGGTATCAGAACATCTGCCCGCCCCGGACGCAGCCTTAACGCGCGCCAAACCAAATGGAAACGCCTCATGGAAACGCTTGCACGACTTTTCGACCTCACCGGCCGGGTCGCCGTCATCACCGGCGGCAATGGCGGCATCGGTCTCGGCATCGCGCAGGCGCTGGCGGCGGCCGGGTGCAATATCTCGATCTGGGGCCGCAACGCCGACAAGAACAAAAGCGCCGCCGCGACCATGGCCAGCGCCGCCGGCAAGGTTGACACCCGCATCTGCGATGTCAGCGATCCGGTCTCGGTCAAGACCGCGATGGCCGCCACGCTCGATCGCTTCGGCCGCGTTGATGGCTGCTTTGCCAATGCCGGCATCGGCGGCGGCGGACGGCACGCCTTTATCGACCGCACCGAAGAACAATGGCGCAACATGTTTGCCACCAATCTCGACGGCGTCTTCCATGTGTTTCAAGTCGCTGCGCGCCACATGACCGAGCGCGCCACGTCGGGCGATCCGTTCGGCCGGCTGGTTGCGACCTCGAGCCTCGCATCGATCTTCGGCACCGCGCGCAACGAGCATTATGCCGCGACCAAGGCCGCCATCAACGCGCTGGTCCGCGCGCTCGCGGTCGAACTCGCACGCCAGGGCGTCACCGCCAACGCTATCCTGCCCGGCTGGATCAAGAGCGACATGACCGCCAACATTATGGCCAACGAAAAATTCGTCGCTAATGTGATGCCGCGGATTCCGGTGCGTCGGTTCGGCGAATCTTCGGATTTCGGCGGCATCGCGGTCTATCTGATGAGCAAGGCATCGTCCTATCATACGGCGGATTGCTTTGTGATCGACGGTGGGTATACGGCGTTTTGATTCTAATCGCCCATTTCCGTCATGGCCGGGCTTGTCCCGGCCATCCATGTCTTTGCGGCACCGAGATAAGACGTGGATGCCCGGCACAAGGCCGGGCATGACGAGCTGTAGCTCTCGTTTCAATACTCAAACAGCCAGCGTCAAACACGCGCATCCGCCATTCTCGCCGCGCGATGCGCCCGAGTTGTGCAGGAATTCTTCGCCCCGAAATGGAGGGAGCGGGGAATGCCGGGTGCCCGTTGCACCCGCAGCCGCGTGTGTAAGGTAGTAAAACACACGCGTTAGTCACCACGGTCGCACCGGGACACCCGGCATTCCCGCACGCGATGGTTTTAACAGCTTATTTCGTACTCTCCCCGGTGATCGGGCTTTCTTGTCACCGTCGCCGATGAAATTTCTTTCACCAACTTGACGCCAGCGTCGAGGCGTCAGGACCACACGACTTCGCCGTCCGCAGATAAGTGCTCTCGTCAGCAGCACCCATCGCGTCCATCGCATCCCAACCTTACGTTCGTGACGATCGCGAAACGCCCCTTTGTGTGGGCCGGGATGGCCGCGGATAGAGAAGTGATTTGCGCCAAATGGGAACAGAAATATTTTTGCAGAGAGGACTGGACAGGTAGCATCAGCTTGAACCCGAAGGAGAATTTCTTCTCGAGACGCGCGCAGGTGCGCGCTCATCAGGATGAGGGCACCTTCGTCATTCCCGATGCGCTATTGCGCATCCGGCGGCGATCTTCCGGCCAACTCCATACTTGACTCACGCTCTTAAAACGATAATGATGACTATCATTTCGACTTTGACGGGAACGTAAGGACATGCTTCGGGCTGTGACGAACCAATGGTCGAACTGGTCAGGCTTTGTCACGGCCGAGCCTCGAAGTCTGGCCAAGCCGCAGGATCAGCAGGAACTCTCGGACCTCATCAAGACCGCGCCGGGTCCGATCCGGATCGCGGGCACCGGGCATTCCTTTACCCCGCTGGTGCAGAGCGAGGGCACCATCCTCTCGCTCGACCACTTTCACGGACTGATCGCGCATGATCCGCAAAAGCTGCAGGCCACCGTCGGCGCGGGCACCAAAATCGGACCGATGACCAAGCTGCTGCATGGAGTCGGCCAGGCGCTGCCGAACATGGGCGACATCGACACCCAGGCTTTCGGCGGCGCGCTCGCCACCTCGACCCATGGCTCGGGTGCTGCGCTCGGCGCCTATCCGACGCTGCTCGAAGCCATTCAGATCACCGACGGCCGCGGCGCGGTGCGCGAGTTCAACCGTACCGCCGATCCGGATGCGATGTCCGCCATCAGCGTCTCGCTCGGCGCCTTCGGCGCGGTCACCCAGGTCACCATCCGTAATGTCGCAGACTATCGCTTGCGCCGGCGCCGCTGGACCGAGCCCGTCGCCGGCGTGCTGGAACGCTTCGAGAGCGTCATGACCGCGCAGCGATCGGTCGAGTTCTTCTATATCCCGTTCTCGGGTCAGGCCATGATGCTGACCAGCGAAGTCACCGACGCAGCGGTAACCAGCCGTCCGCCGAATACCGATGACGAGGCCCTCAAAACCTTGCGAACCCTGCGCAACTATCTCAAGCGCGTGCCTTGGCTGCGCAAAAGCCTGATCGGCTCGGCGATCGGAAAATTGCCGCCGGAGGACTATGTCGAGGCGTGGCTGAACGTCTTTCCGTCCGAGCGCAACGTGAAGTTCAACGAGATGGAATACCATCTGCCGATCGAGGAAGGCGCGAAAGCGCTGCGTGAAATCATTACCTTGCTCGAAACCCGGTTTCCGGAGGTGTATTTCCCGATCGAGGTGCGGGTGGTGGCGCCCGACGATATCTGGCTGAGCCCGTTCTACAAGCGGCCGAGCTGCTCGATCGCCATCCATCATGGCGCACCGGAAGACCCGCTGCCATTCTTCGCCGCGGCTGAGCCGATCTTTCGCAGATATGGCGGGCGACCGCATTGGGGCAAGATGCACAACCTGACCGCCCGGGAGCTAAGGGCCCTCTATCCGCGATGGAACGACGCGATGGAGGTGCGCCGCGAGATGGACCCGGACAACCGCTTCGTGTCGCCCTATATGGCGCAGCTTTTCGGCGTCGACCTGTGAAGGGCGATCCTTATTTCGTCCAACTGTCGGAAGCCCTGCGCGCTGCCGGGATTCACCAGCCTTGTCTGGTGCTCGATCTCGATCGGTTGAACGCCAATATCGCGAGCATCAAGTCCCGGCTGGCTCCGGGACTGCAGATCCGCATTGTCGACAAATCGTTGCCGTGCCTGCCGTTGCTGGACCACATCCGGACGGCATTGCAGACCGACCTGATCATGACGTTTCATGTGCCGGTCGCTGCCGCCGTTGCGCAGGCGTTTCCGGCCGCCGAGCTATTGTTCGGCAAGCCGATGCCGGTGGGCGCGGCGCGGCAGGCGCTGACCGGGGGCGCGCTCAAAGGTCCCGGCGGCTCAGCATCGCGCATCGTCTGGCTGATCGACACCGACGAGCGGCTCGCGGCCTATGGCGCGCTGGCCGACGAGCTCGCGATCGATCTACGCTTTTGTTTTGAGGTCGATGTCGGCCTGCACCGCGGCGGCTACCGCCGTCCCGATGCGCTGCTGCCGGCACTCAAGGCGCTGGAAAAATACCCCCGGCTGCATTGCCAGGGAATCATGGCGTATGAGGCCCATATCGGCCACGTGCCCGGCCTGTTCGGCGGCCCGAAGGCAGCGCTGGCGAAAGCGAGCAGCCTGATCCAACAGTTCGTGGCCTGTCTTGGGCCGAACCAGCGCGCCATCCTCAATATCGGCGGCAGCTCGACCGCTTTGCTCTACGACGGCGACATCGGCGCCGGCGAGGTGTCGATGGGATCGGCGTTCGTGCTGCCGACCGATTTCGACGTGCCGAGTTTGTCCGGGCTCAAGCCCGCGGTGCATATCGCAACGCCGATTCTAAAGGTTGTCGATGCGCAGGTGCCAGGGCTCGACGAGCGCTCATGGATGTTGCAGATGCTCGGGAAGTTCCCCCGGCGCGGCTGTTTCCTTTACGGCGGGCGATGGATGGCAAAGCCGGTGCATCCACCCGGGCTCAAGCCGGACCGCGAATTCTGGCATTCCACCAATCAGCAATTCGCCGGCCTGCCCGACAACTCGGACGTGAAGCCCGACGACTATGCGTTCCTGCGCCCGACCCAGAGTGAGTTCATGCTGCAGATTTTCGGTCCGATCGCCGTTTATTCCGGTGACCGGATCGCGGACACCTGGCCGGTGCTTGCTCCATCTTGAGGATCGAAACGGAGGATCTCGACATGACTGCTCTCGCGAGTTCGGCTCCGACGCAGAACGAGGATTGGCTGGTCGGCAATCCGTCGGGCATCCAAACCGCCGCCGCGTTGTGGATCGGATCGGTCGGCCTTCTCATTCTCGGCCTGCAGCCGGTATTGCTCGGTGCGCTCTTCAACGAGCACCGCATCAATCTCGACGAACTCGGCCTGGTCGCGACCGCCGAAATCATTGCGATCGGCATCGGCTCGGCGGTCGCCACGATGCTGTTCTCGACCCGCCATCTGCGCGTCAAGTCCGCGATCCTGCTGGTCGCGCTGGCGGCGCTCAACGCGGCGATGTCGTTTTCGGAAACGCCCAATGCGATCCTGCTGGTTCGCACGCTCGCGGGCGTCGTCGAGGGCGGCATGGTCGCGGTGTCGATCGAGCTGATTGCCAGATCCCGCCACGCCGAGCGGGTCGGCGGCATCTTTGTCGCGCTGCAGACCCTGGCACAATGTGTGCTGGTCTTTGGCCTGGGCAAGTGGGTTATCCATACGACGGACGCCGGCGCCACGGGAGCCAATGCCGGCTTCCTCGTGCTGGCGGCCGTCAGCCTGGCGTCAGTTGTGCTCGCTACTCTGGTGCCCGCCGAATATGGCGCGTTGCCCAAGCAAAAAGGCAGCATGGACGGCGTGCTGACGCTGCGATCGATCCTCGCGCTGTTGGGCATCTTCGCGTTCTTCATGTTCGTCGGCGCGATCTGGGCGTTTCTGGAACCGATCGGCGGCCAAAACGGAATCGATTCGCAGACGGTCGCTTTCATGGTGTCCGCCTCTCTCGCAGCCCAGGTCGTGGGCGCGCTGGCCGCGACCTGGCTGCAGGCCCACATCAGCTATCGCGCCGCCATCCTCGCCTGCTCGCTGCTCGGTCTCGCGGCATCGGTCGTGCTCGGCATTGGCCCCACGCTTGCCCAGTTCTGGGGCGCCGTGCTGGTGATCGGTTTCATCTGGATGTTCGTCATTCCCTTCATGATCGGGCAGACGGTCGACGCGGATTCGTCCCGGAGCACGGCGCTGCTGATTCCCGCCGCGCAACTGTTCGGCGCAGCACTCGGCCCGCTGGCGGCATCAATGCTCGTGGTCGGCGACGATGCGCGCGCGGTGCCGATGTTCTCGATCGGTGCGGTGATCGCCAGTCTGATCTTGTTCGGCCTGTTCCTGATCGCCGCGCGGCGTCGCCTGAAGAGGGAGGTGGCCTGAAGTTAGAGATGGCCTGAACGGACGTCAGATTTCGATCAATCGTCGCCGCGCTGCAGGTCGAGTACAGCCAGGTTCAGAATCCGCGCCGCGTCGCGGAAAATGTCGTTGCGGGAAATGCGATCCTCTTCGTCCAGCATCTCGTCGGTGGCGTAGCCGTATTCGACGGTGAGCCGCACGCGGCGCCACAGCACCTTCCGGGGCACGGCGGGAAGCAGCGGCGCAAAGGCATCGGTGATCCGGTCGGTCACGAACTGATGCGAGGCCACCCGCACATGGGCGAGCTTCGGCGAGGCGCGCAGGGCACGTTCGATCCAGGCGCCACCCGGCTCCGCCCTGGTGATGCGCGCGGTCTCGCGCATCAAGTCTTCAAGATGTGCCGTGAGCGCATCGATACCGTCAGGCGTATGGCGTTCCAGCCAGCCCAATAGCGCCTCGTTCTGGCGGTCCATCAGCCGCTGCCCCAGGGTTTCAAGCACCGCGTGCTTGTCCTTGAAGTAGCGATAGAGCGCCGGCGGCGTCATGCCGGCGCGGGCGCAGATCATGTTGGTCGAAATGTTCTCGATCCCGACCTCGCCGAGCAACTCGCCGGCGACGTCGAGCAAATGGTCACGGGTCTGCACCGCGCGCTCCTGTTGCGGGGTGACGTGCCCAGGCCGGGATTTTGCTTTCTTGACGGGACGTGTTTTCGCGATGGCCATCTATCAACCCCGAGGAGCGCGCTTGGCGCGGGATTTGATAGTTATAACTACTAATTTGATCCCTGCAAGCACCGACGCTGCCGTCTGGCAGTCTTCGCTAAAGGGAGGCACCCATGATGCCGTCGACGAAGGCGCTCGAATTCAAGGCAGCGACATCGGCGGCGGATACACCGGCGGCGCCGTGACGGCAAATTTTCAATTTTCGTCATTCCGGGGCGATGCGAAGCATCGAACCGGGAATGACGAGCTTGTTTTAGAGGACTCGGCCGCAAGAGAAAACGCGTCCGCCAAGCGCGCGCCTTCAGGATGACGCAGCCATCTGCTGCACCCGCTCGGCCCGCTCCAACGTGAATCCCTCATAGCCCTTCGCCGCGATGTCGTCGCAGATCTGGCGATAGGTTCCGACGCCGCCGATGTAGGGCATGAAGATCCTCGGCTTGCCCGGGATGTTGGCGCCCATGTACCAGGAATTGGCCTGCGGATAGAGCGTGCCGTGGGCGACCTCGTTGACATGCGCCACCCAGCCATCCTCGGCCTGCCGGTTCGCTTCCATGGTGTCGAGGTCACGTCCGCGCATCCAGGCGATGCAGTCGGTGATCCAGTCGACATGCTGCTCGATCGAGACGATCATGTTGCTCAACACCGACGGGCTGCCCGGGCCGGTGATGATGAACAGATTGGGAAAGCCGGCGCTCATCAGGCCGAGATAGGTCCTGGGGCCCTCGGCCCATTTCTGGTTCAGCGTCTGGCCGTTGCGGCCGCGGATTTCGATTTTGGCCACCGAACCCGTCATCGCGTCAAAGCCGGTCGCCAGCACCAGCGCATCGATCTCATGGTCGCCGGCCCCGGTGCGCACTCGGTTGGGCAGGATTTCCTCGATCGGATCTGGATTTGATATCGACCAGCGTCACGTTCGGACGGTTGAAGGTGGCGAAATAATCGCTATCGACGCAAATGCGTTTTGATCCGATCGGATGGTTGTTGGGCTGCAGCAGTTTTGCGGTTTGCGGATCCTTGACGATCTCGGCGATCTTTTCGCGGACGAAATCGGCGGCGGTGTCGTTGGCCGCCTTGTCGAGCACCAGGTTGTTGTAGGCACCCATGAACGTCACCCCGCCCCGCGCCCATCGCGATTCGTATCTGGCGCGGCGCTCGTTGTCGCCATCGTCGAGCGCGCCGCGATCGGGCATTTCCTGCACAATGCCGTTGCGGGTCTCCTCGCGCGCCTTGCGCCGGATCTCCGGATAGTCCGCCTTCCAGGATTGCCGCTCCTCGGCCGTCAACGCCGCATTGCGGGCCGGAATCGAAAAATTCGCGGTGCGCTGAAACACCGTGAGATGGCTGGCCTGCTCGGCGATGACAGGCACCGACTGGATCGCCGACGATCCGGTGCCGATGACGCCGACGCGCTGGCCTGAGAAATCCACTCGTTCATGCGGCCAGTGACCGGTGTGATAGACCTTGCCCTTGAAATCCCCGAGGCCCTTGATATCGGGCGTGCGCGCATTCGACAGGCAGCCGGTGGCGAGAACGACATGTTTCGCGGTCACGGTATTGCCGTCGGACGTGGTCACCGACCAGGTATTGGCGCTTTCATCGAAGCTGGCCCGATCGACGCGGGTATCGAGTTGAATATCCGGACGCAGCTTGAAGCGATCGGCGACATGGTTGGCGTATTTCAGAATCTCGGCCTGCGGCGCGTAACGTTCGCTCCAGTTCCATTCCTGCTGCAATTCGTTGGAGAACGAATAGGAATACTGCATGCTTTCGACATCGCAGCGCGCCCCGGGATAGCGGTTCCAGTACCAGGTGCCGCCGACATCGCCACCTTGCTCGTAGACCCGCACCGAACGCCCCGATCCCGCGCAATCTGTGCAGCATGTACATTCCGGCAAAGCCGGCGCCGACCACGACGACATCATAGCGTTCCGGGCCTTCGGCGCGGCTTTTGCCGGAAATGGATTGCACGGCGGACATCTCGTTCGCGCTCCCTCGGAATTTCCTGATATTGCAAACCAACATTCTACCGCCATCCGAAAAGCGCAAGCGGCAAAACGGCGGCACGGGGTTGCATATCGGGTGTTGCATCTCGCGCGGTATATTTTGCCAGACGGAATGTGCCCGCGCGCAAACGCATCGCATAGCCTCTGCGCGCAAGACTGGATGAGGGAAACCGGCTTGGCTTTCCGGTCCCCGATGCGCTAGCGTCATCTTAAGAATTCGCAAATTCAAACCAGAAGCGAGCAGCGCCAAAAAGGCCGCAGGCAGGGAGTGAGCACCACCATGAAATCGCCGATCTGCGACATGCTGGGAATTGAATTTCCGCTATTGGCTTTCAGCCATTGCCGCGACGTGGTTGCCGCCGTCAGCCGCGCCGGCGGATTCGGCGTGCTCGGCGCCACTTCGCATTCGCCTGAATCGGTCGAGCAGGAACTGAAATGGATCGACGACCATGTCGACGGCAAGCCGTATGGGCTGGACGTGCTGATCCCGGAAAACATCTCGACCGCGGGCGAGAAGAACGTCACCTGGAAGAGCCTCGAAGCGCGGGTCTCGCCGGAACACCGCGCCTTCACCCGGAACCTCTTGAAGAAATACGGCGTCGAACTGACGGCCAGCAATGTCGCCGACAATCAGCCGCAGCCGTTCGACGCGCAGCGGGCGCTGGAGGTTCTCGACGCCTCGTTCCGGCATCCGATCCGCCTGATCGCCAATGCGCTGGGCGTGCCGCCGAAGGCGATGATCGACATGGGCAAGAAGCACAACGTGCCGGTCGCAGCGCTGGTCGGCGCCAAGGAACATGCGCTGCGCCAGGTTGCGGCCGGCGTCGATATTCTCGTGGTGCAGGGCACCGAGGCCGGCGGCCATTGCGGCGAGGTCTCGACCATGGTGCTGGTGCCCGAGGTGATCAAGGCGATCAAGCCGATCCGGGATGTGCCGGTGCTGGCCGCCGGCGGCATCATGAACGGACGGCAGATGGCGGCCTGCATGGCGATGGGTGCGGCGGGCGTCTGGACCGGCTCGGTGTGGCTGGCCACGGTCGAATCCGAGACCACCGAAATCTTCCGGGAAAAGATGATCGCGGCTTCCTCGCGCGACGCCATCCGCTCCAAGGGCCGCACCGGCAAGCCGGCGCGGCAATTGCGCTCGGTGTGGACCGACGCCTGGGACCGCGGCCCCGACAGCCCCGGCGCGCTGCCGATGCCGCTGCAAAGCATCATCAGCCGCGACGCGTTCGCCGCGATCGATCGCTCGGCGGCGGCCGGCAACGCGCAGGCGCGCGACCTCGTCAGCTATTTCGTCGGCCAGGGCGTCGGCCTGATCGACAGCGTGAAATCCGCGAGCGCGGTGGTGCAGGAATTCAAGGAGGATTTCGTCGAGGCGGTCGAGCACATGAATGCGCTGGTGGCGGAGTAGCGCCGAACAACAGCCGTCGTCATTGCGAGGAGCGTAGCGAGAAGCAATTCATCTTGCTTTTATGTTGCTCTATGGATTGCTTCGCTTCGCTCGCAATGACGAGAAAGAACTAGGCCCTGCCGTACTGACTGCCGGAAAGTGAAAACAATAGGAATCTCGAATAGCTCAACCTCCCCCGTCCCCGAAGACCGTATCCCCGTCATTGTCGGCGTCGGCGAAATCGTCGATCGCCCGAAGGAGATCGCCGACGGTCTGGAGCCGCTCACCCTCTTGGAGCAGGCGCTCAAGCGCGCGGAAGAAGACTCCGGCGGCAAATTGCTCGGCGAAATCCAATCGCTCGACATCGTCAATTTCCTGAGCTGGCGCTATCGCGACCCCGAGAAACAGCTGGCGCAGCGCCTTGGCATTAATCCCACGCATCTTTATTACGGCCCGGTCGGCGGCGAGAGCCCGATCCGCTATCTGCACGAGGCGGCCAAGCGCATCGCGCGCGGCGAGTGCAGCGTCGCCGCGGTCTGCGGCGCCGAGGCGCAATCGACCGCGACCAAGGCCGGGCGCGCCGGCATCGATTTGCCGTGGACGCCGTTCGCGCATGACGTCGAGGAACCAAAGCGCGGCGCCGCGTTCCAGAAGCCGCTGGCGGTGAAGCTCGGCGTGTTCCGGCCGGTGACGGTCTATCCGTTTTACGAAGCCGCTACTTCAGCCCATTGGGGCCAGACCCCGCGCGAGGCGATGGCCGAATCCGGCCATCTCTGGTCGACCTATGCGACAACAGCCTCGGAAAATCCCAACGCCTGGCTGAAGCGGCGCTTTGCAGCCGACGAGATCACGACGCCGACGCCGGACAACCGCCTGATCGCCTGGCCCTATACCAAGCTGATGGTGGCCAACCCGACCGTGAACATGGGCGGCGCCCTGCTGATGACGAGCCTGGCAAAGGCGCGCGCCGCGGACATATCGGAGGATCGCCTGATCTACCCGCTGGGCGGCGCATCGGCCGAAGAGCCGCGCGACTATTTGCTGCGCGACCAGTTTTACGAGAGCCATCCGCAGAATGCCGTGCTCAAGGCGGTGATGGAACTCGCCGGCGGCGACGGCAGGAAATTCGATGCGATCGAGCTCTATAGCTGCTTTCCCTGCGTGCCCAAGATGGCGCGCCGCACCCTGGGCCTCGGCGACGACGTGCAGCCGACGGTGACGGGAGGGCTGACCTTCTTCGGCGCACCGCTCAACACCTATATGACGCACGCCGCCTGCGCGATGGTGCGGAAACTGCGCAACGGCGCCCAACTCGGCCTGCTCTACGGCCAGGGCGGCTTCGTCACCAAGCATCACGCGCTGGTGCTGTCGCCTCACGCCTCACCGGAACCGCTGGCGCAGGATTCCAGCGTGCAGGGCGAGGCCGACCGCAACAAGGGCGCGGTGCCCGACTTTGTCACCGAGGCCGCCGGCAAAGCCACGGTCGAAAGCTTTACCGCGCTCTATGGCCGCAACGGCGACGTCGAACATGGCGTGGTGATGCTCAGGACCCCTGAAGGCGCCCGCACGCTGGCGCGGGTGCCCACCAAAGACAGCCGGACGCTCGCACATCTGTTGAACATGGACCGCACGCCGGTCGGCTCATCGGGCGATGTCGTCACCGCAGAGGATGGCGTGCCGGAGTGGCGGGTGGGATAGTACTTGTGTCCCCTACCCCTTCACGCCCGGTCGTTCCGAAACGTTGGTGGGTTTGCCCTTGGCGCCGGCGACGCGGACCTGATCGCCGTCGGCGATGCCGTCGGGCGGCGTGACGACGATGCGATCTTCCGGCGCGATGCCTGACGCCAGTTCGATGTCGCGGCCGAGATCGCGGGCGATGGTCACGGTCTTGAACAGGATCTTGTCATCCGCCGTGACGGTCGCCACCCGCAGGCCGTTCTGGTTGAAGATCAGGGCGCTGGAGGGGATGTGCAGCGGGGCATTGTCCCGCGCCAGACTCATGCGCACACTGGCATAGCCGCCCGGCATCAACTCTTCCTTGGAATTGTCGAGCGCGAGTTGCATCTGCGTCGTGCCGGTCGATACGTTGACCGACTGCGATGAAGCCTCGACGGTCGCGGGGAACGTCCGGTTCGGATAGTCCGGCATCGTAAGGATGGCCCTGGCGCCCATCTTGATCGAGGGCACGTAACTCTGGGGCACGTCGACATAGACGCGCAGTCTCTTGATATCCGAAATCACGAACATCGCAGGGCCGCTGCCGCCACCCGAATTGATCAGCGCGCCGATATCGGTCTGGCGCGAGGTCACCACCCCGTCGAACGGCACGGTGATTTTCTTGTACGCGGCCAGCGCCTCAAGCCGCTCGACATTGGCCTGGGCGGACTTGACGGCCGCGTTCTTGTTGTTGAGATCGGCGGTGCGCTCGTCGATTTCCTGCATCGAGACGAAATTCGACGCGATCAAGGTCCTGCGACGGGCCAGCGTCACATCGGACAGTTTCGCGCTGGCCTGCGCGTTGACGAGATCGGCGCGGGCCTGCAAAAGCTGCTGATCGAGGTCCGGCGCCTCGATTTCGGCGATCACGTCACCCGCCTTGACCTTGGCGCCGATATCGACGCTCCAACTCTTCAGGTAGCCGTTGACGCGCGCAAAGATCGGCGCGCGATTATAGGCTTCGAGCCGGCCCGGCAGGTCGAGGGTGGGGCTGAGCGTTTTCGGGTCCGGCAGCGTCACGGCCACCGTTGGAATGGCCTGATCGTCGGTCCACTCGCGCAGCTTGACGCTGGCGTCCTCGCGGGCCCGTATCCCGGTCACCACGACAAAAAGGACGGCGGCGACGGCCACCAACCCCAAAATGCCCAACTTGCGGCGGGAGCCAGTCGGGCTGCGTTCAGTGGCCGGCATGCGGTGTCTCCGAATAGGCGTCTTTTGCGCCCTGCTTCTTGTGTACCATACTAAATACCACGGGAACAAACATCAGTGTCGCAACCGTTGCAAAGATCAGGCCGCCGATCACGGCCCGCCCGAGCGGCGCGTTCTGCTCGCCGCCTTCGCCGAGGCCGAGCGCCATCGGCAGCATGCCGATAATCATGGCCAGCGCGGTCATCAGCACCGGGCGGATACGCACGAAACCGGCCTCGATCGCCGCAGCGACGGGGTCGCCGAGTTCCTCATAGCGCTCGCGGGCAAAGCTGATCACCAGCACGCTGTTGGCGGTGGCGACGCCCATGCACATGATCGCGCCGGTCAGCGCCGGCACCGACAGGGTGGTCTCGGTCGTGAACAGCATCCAGACGATTCCGGCTAGCGCGGCCGGCAGCGCCGTGATGATCACGAACGGGTCCGACCACGACTGGAAGTTGACGACGATCAGGAGATAAACCAACACGATCGCGCCGAGCAGGCCGAACAGCAGCCCCGAAAACGCGCTGTTCATGGTCAGCACTTGGCCCATCAGCAATACCGAGCTGCCCTTCGGCACCTCCTTGGCGGTGTCGGCGATGACAGCCCTGACGTCGGCGGCGACCGCGCCGAGATCGCGTCCCTGCGGCGTTGCATAGATCTGCACCAGCGGGTTGATGTCGTATTCCGAGACCACCGCATTGGAGACCCCTCGCTTGATGTCGGCAATGCCGCCGAGAATCGGGGCCGACGAACCGCCCGCCGTGATCGGCAGTGTCTGCAGCGCGCTCAGCGAATCGAGCTGATATTGCGGCGTCTGCATCACGACCGAATACGACACGTGATTGTCGCGATTGAGGAAGAAGGTCGGCTGCACCTGTGAACTTCCCGCGAGGTTGACGGTCAGGCTGTTGACGACATCGCGTTCGGTCAGCCCGACATATTGCGCTCGGGTGCGGTCGACATCGACATTGAAGGTCGGGTAATTCGGCGATTGCTGAATGCGCGCATCGGCGATGCCGGCGATCCGCCGAATTTTGGGCAGCAATTTATTGGCATAGGCGAAATTGGCATCGAGATTCGCGCCGCGGATCTGCAGGTCGATCGGCGCCGGCGCGCCGAAGTTCAGGATCTGGTTGACGATATCGGCCGGGAGAAAAGCGAACGTCATGCCCGGAAAAAGACGCGGCAGTTGCTCGCGCAGCGCCTTCACATAGGTTTCGGTCGGAACGTGATCTTCCTTGAGCTTGATCGAGATGTCGCCGTCCTGCGGGCCCAGCAGGCCGGTGTTGTTGTAGGTCATGTTGATGCCGCTGATCGGAAAACCGATATTGTCGGCCATGGTCTCGATTTCACCCGGCGGGATGATCTTGCGGATCGCCTTCTGCACGTCGGCGAATTGATTGGCGCTCTCCTCGAGGCGGGTGCCGACCTGGGTGCGCACATGCATCAGGATCGCGCCGGCATCGACCGAAGGAAAGAAGTTCCGCCCGAGATACGGCGTCAGCAGGAACGACGCGGCGACAAAAGCCAGGAACCCCGTCGTGAAGACCTTGCGGTGATGCATCGTCAGCGACAGGATATCGCTGTAGCCGCTGCGGAACCGCTCGAAGCCGGCCTCGAAACCTCGTTGCAACTTGACCAGCGGATTGCGCGACGGCGGCGGGCCGGCCTGGTCCGAATGGTGCACATGCGGCTGCAACAGGTACATCGCCATGGTCGGCACCAGCGTCCGCGACAGGATGAACGACCAGATCATGGCGAACACCACGGCTTCGGCCAGCGGCACGAACAGGAAGCGCGCGACGCCCTGCAGGAAGAACATCGGTACGAACACGATGCAGATGCAGAGCAGTGAAACAAATGCCGGCACCACGATCTGGTTGGCGCCGTCCAGGATCGCGGTCCGGACGTCCTTGCCCTGCTCCAGGTGGTAATTGATGTTCTCGATCGTGACGGTGGCCTCGTCGACCAGGATGCCGACCGCCAGCGCGAGGCCGCCCAGCGTCATGATGTTGAGGGTTTCGCCGATCGCCGCCAGCATGATGATCGCGCCCATCACGGCGAGCGGGATCGAGGTTGCGATGATGATCGTCGAACGCCAGCTTCCCAGGAACAGCAGGATCATCACGCTGGTCAGGAGTGCGGCGATGACGCCTTCGCGGGCCACCGCGGTGAGCGCGCCGCGGACGAAGATCGACTGATCCCCGATGAACCCGATCCTGAGCGCGTCGGGCAAGGTGGCCTTGACGTCGATCACCTTCTGCTTGATGCCCGAGATGATATCCAGCGTCGAAATGTAGCCGGCCTTCAGCACCATCATCAGAACGGAGCGATTGCCGTTGACGTGGACGATGTTCTGCTGCGGCGGATTGCCGTCGCGCACACTGGCGACGTCACGCACATACACCATGGCGCCGTTGACGACCTTGATCGGCAGGTCGGCAAGCTCCTCGACCTTGAGCGGCGAATTGTTGAGCTGGATGTAGTATTCGAAGCCGCCGATCTTCTGGGTGCCGGCCGGCGTGATCAGATTCTGCGCGGCGAGCGCGTTGGCGACATCCTGGCCGGATAGCCCGCGGGCCTGCAGCGCCTGCAAGTTGAGGTCGATCTGCATCTGGCGCTGCTTGCCGCCATAGGGATAGGGGATGGCGGCCCCGGGGACCGTCACCAGCGGCGTGCGCAACTGATTGATGCCGAAGTCGGCGAGATTTTGTTCGGTCAGGCCCTCGCCGGACAACGCCAACTGGATGATCGGAACCGTCGAGGCGGTATAGTTGATAATCAACGGCGGTGTCGCGCCGGGCGGCATCGCCCTGATCAGGGTTTGCGAGATCGCTGTGACCTGGGCATTGGCGGTGCGGATGTCGACGTTGGGCTGGAAGAAGATCTTGACGATGCCGACGCCATTATAGGAGTTCGCCGCGATGTGCTCGATATCGTTGACGGTCGTCGTCAGCGCCCGCTGAAACGGCGTCACGATACGTCCCGCCATCTCGTCCGGCGGCAGCCCGGTATAATTCCAGACCACGCCGATGACCGGGATTCTTATCTCCGGAAAGATGTCGGTGGGCGTCCGCAGCGCGGCGAGCGGCCCGATGATCAGGAGCAGCAACGCGAGCACGACGAACGTGTACGGCCGGCTCAGGGCGATGCGGACCAATGCAGTCATAGAACGGGCATTCCTGGCTCAAGCGGACGGGCTTGGATTCGCGGTGCGTAGGGGAAATCGTTGGCGCTCATTTACCTGAATTGCGCTTAAACTGCTAACGCACGGCTGCGACCCTATCATGCAGTTCGGCCGTATCCTTAACCCGTCGCCCGTTAACGGCGATGTTCGCGCAGGTTTGATAGTCGGCGAGCCGGTCACCATGTCGTGAAAGGCCGTCCGCGGCCGCCTTTCGGGGCTCCGCCTCGAAGGTCAGAGCATCAACCCAAGCGCATCGGAGAAGAACTCCGGGCCGCCGAAATTGCCGGATTTCAGCGCCAGTAACATTTGGCAATGTTTCGCGCCAATGGCGCGCAGCACCGGGACGCCGGCGGCGATTCGGGGCCGACCAGGAGGCCGAGAATCCCCACGCGATCCACCACCGCGCCGGAGGTTTCACCGCCGGCGGGGCGAACGTCTGGTAGCTGGTGTCGCCAATTGAATTGAAAGCCTGACCTAACGATTCAAAATAGATCCCGGTGTGACGCCAAATCGTGTTTTGAACCGGCGCGTAAAGTGCGACGAATCGGAAAAGCCATGCCGCACGGCGACTTCCGTAATGCTTGCACCAACCCGGCTCGACAGCAGTGCCTCATAAGCGGCTTCCAGCCTGCAGTTCCATAGCCAACGATCGAACGTCGTGCCATGCATCGCAAAGGCTCTTGCCAGGGTGCGTACGGATACGCCAAGCTCTTGCGCTACGCGGTCGCGGCCAAGCAGCGGCTCGAACAGCTTGTCCCGAACGATTGCTATCGCCTTGCTATAGAGATCGGGGGTTTGGCGAGAGAGCCGCTGTTCCTGGGAACACCCGCACAACAGCTCCTGCATGGCGCGAGCTGTAACTTCGTCGCAGATACCATCAGGTTCGATATCCGGATCAAGCAAATCCCGTGCAAGGGATCGGACGAGCCTTGCCGCCGTCGGGCTGATGAGGCTGCCAACTGGTTGCGTGGTATGGGGTAACTTTATCACGTATTGCGAAAAAAGACACGGGAAATCAAGTACATAAGGTCTGTTCGCCTGCACGACGTCGAGCTCACCCGGGGACATTATTCGGGACTCCTCCCCTTGCTGCACACGGGTGGTGCCGCTGATTTGCAGCATCACGATATGCGCATCGTCGTGGTTAGAGCGGATCAGGTCGGCAGTTCGCACAACGCCAGAGGGCGTTGCATCGACTCGCGCCACAGAGATGCCGGCGATCGAACGACTGCATAGTTTTGCGCGAAAGCCCGCGCGATCTGCCGTTCGGCAATCCAACATCGTAAACGTTCGGCAGACGACGTCCGACCAAAAGGCAAAGCGGAGCGTGGGCTGCAACAGGTCAGTCGATAAAATATCCAACTAACGCGCTCCCGACGGAGAGTTGGCCCACCGGTACCTGCCGGTGTCCCGCAGGTACAAGCGGCCGCGATCGTCATCCACCATACTGGCATTCACCTGCAACGAGGGCAAATACAATGATGCAGAAATCGAGCAAGCCGGTCTTGGGCGGGCGCGAAATTGTACGCGTCTCCATTGTACAGAAGGCGCCAGCCTTCCTGGACCGCGAGGCTTCGCTGATCCGGGCCGAGACGCTGATTGCGGAAGCAGCCGAAGGCGGCACTGATCTTATCGTCTTTCCAGAAGTGTGGCTCTCCGGCTACCCCTATTGGACGGAAGGCTGGGATAGCCCCCTTCAACAATGGGCAGGAGGTCGTATCCGCTTCCGGGATGCTGCCATCGTCGCCCCCAGCGAAGACACCGAACGGCTAGGTGCTGCCGCGCGCAAGGCTGGAGCCTACGTCGTAATGGGTTGTAACGAGATGGATTCTCGTCCCGAGGTATCCACAATTTACAACGCGCTGCTCTTTTTCGACCGCGACGGGCGACTGATGGGTCGTCACCGCAAGACCATGCCAACCTTCACCGAGCGGCTGTTTTGGGGTCAGGGCGACGCGTCCGATCTGCGAGTTTTTGATACCGACATCGGGCGCCTCGGTGGCCTGATTTGCGGCGAGCACCTCATGACACTTGTGCGAGCTGCGATGATCGGGCTCGGCGAGGAAATCCATGTTGCCGTGTTTCCCGGCGCGTTCGCGCTGCATACGGGACCGCAACTGGAGGAATGGGACGCGGGGCATCAAGCATTCTGGGGCCACGCCTCCGTGCGTGCGCACGCGCTGGAGGCTGGTGCGTTCGTCCTCTCCGCGTGTGGGCAAATCTCCGAAGCCGATATTCCAGACGATTTTCCCTATAAAGGCCGTATGAACATCGGTTACGCCAAAGGTGGATCAAGCATCATTGCCCCTCTTGGAATCCCGCTGGTGGAGCCGGTCGAAGGCCCGGCGATCGTGCGGGCGGAACTTCAGGCCTGGATGATCAAGGCCTGGAAGGCCATCATCGACACCAATGGGCACTACGCGCGACCAGACCTTCTCAAATTGACCGTGGCGAACCACGTGCCCTCACAACATCCGGTGACCCTGCGCACACAGCCCAGACCAGCTCTGCTGGCCGAAGCAGCCGAGAGAAACGATGTTGAACCAGCCCTGGTAGAATCGATGATGCATGATGTCGCCCGCCTCAACGTCGTTGGAGGCCGCGAAGGAAGCTCGGCATAACGAAGCGGGTCGGACTGACCGCCGAGCTTCACCGCATCAACCCAAGCGCATCGGAGAAGAATTCAGGGCCGCCGAAATTGCCGGACTTCAGCGCCAGTAACATTTCGTAATGTTTCGTTCCAATGGCGCGCAGCACCGGGACGCCGGCGGCGATCTCGGGGCCGACCAGAAAGCCCGGAATCCCCAAGCGATCGACCACCGCGCCGGAGGTTTCGCCGCCGGCGACCACCAGCCGCCGGACCCCGGACTGCACCA
The DNA here is from genome assembly GCA_963819325.1 of uncultured Pseudomonadota bacterium. GTDB lineage: Bacteria > Pseudomonadota > Alphaproteobacteria > Rhizobiales > Xanthobacteraceae > Bradyrhizobium. The sequence continues at coordinate 437,805 of CAWFVT010000007.1, read as the reverse complement.
GTCCCTCGGCGATGTCGGCCATCGCCTGCTCGATGGCGTGGCCGGCGGCGTCGCGGCCGTGCCGGGCCTGCAGGGCCGCAACCTGATCCGGCGTCGAACTGGAGGCAATCAGGATCGGGCCTTGGCCGAGCCGTTCCCGGGCCCAGGCCAGCGCGCGGCGGACTTCGTCCTTGCCCAGCACGACCTGGTCGGGATCGAGATGCAGCACCGGCATCGCCTGCCCGGCTCTGGCGATCTGGCCGAGCGTTGCCTGTGAACAACTGCCGGCAAGGCAGGCCGCCGGTCCGCCGACCGGTGATTCGGAGATCGCGCCCGGCAGGTTCGAACTGGCCCGGCCCGAGGCGACCAGCGCTCGCGCCAACCCCAGGCCGAGCCCGGATGCGCCGACCGAAAGACGATGATCGATCGCGACCCAACCTGCGGTTTCAAGGTCGCGCTCGAACACCGCATCGATGATGACCGCACCGAAGCCGCCGCCCGAAAGATCGGCCAGACGGGCGCGGACGGCATCCGGCCCGCGCGCGACATCGGCGAGAGCGACCAGCCCGACCCTGGTCGCGCTTTGGCGCGACAGCACCCGCACCAGATTGGAGTCGTGCATCGGATTGAGCGGATGATCCTTTAGCGGACTCTCATTCAGCGGCAGCGAGCCGACGAACAGATTGCCCTGATAGACGGTGCGGCCGGTCTCGGGAAACGCCGGCGTCACCAGCACGACGGCATCGCCGGACTTGGCCCGCAGCGCATCCATCACCGGACCGATATTGCCGGCGTCGGTGGAATCGAAGGTCGAGCAGATCTTGAACAACACATGCGCCGCGCCCCGGTCGCGCAGCCATTGTTCAGCGGCCCGCGAGCGCGTCACCGCCAGTTGAGCTTCGATTGACCGGCTCTTGAGCGAGACCACCACCGCATCGACGTCGGGCAATTCAAGATCGGCTGCCGGCACGCCGATGGTCTGCACCGTGCGCAGGCCGCTGCGTGTCAACGTGTTGGCGAGATCCGAAGCGCCGGTGTAGTCGTCGGCGATGCAGCCAAGAGATATTTTTCCGGCCAGCGTCACGATTTTGCTCCGGCATAGGGCTTGAACCAGCCGAGGCCATCGGTGGTCTTGCCGCGCGGATTATATTCGCAGCCGACAAAGCCGTTATAGCCAAGCCGGTCGAGCTCCGTGAACAGGAACGGATAATTCAGTTCCTCTTCGTCGGGCTCGTGGCGCGACGGAATGCTGGCGATCTGGATGTGACCGATGATGGGCATCATCTCGCGCAGCCGCATCGTCACGTCGCCGTGGATGATCTGGCAATGGTAGATGTCGAACTGCAGTTTCAGGTTGGGAATCTTCAGATCGAGAACGAGATCGCGCGCAAACAGAAAATCGTTGAGAAAGTAACCAGGCACGTTGCGCGGGTTGATCGGCTCGATCACCACGTCAAGACCATGGGGCGCGAAGAATTCGGCGGCCGCTATCGCCGACTTGCGAAACGCCGCGACCGCCCGTGGATCGGTTCGTTCGGCGATGCCGGCCATCAGATGCAGGCGCTTGACGCCGGTCGCCTGCGCATAAGGCAGTGCGGTACGGAAGCTCTGTTGCAGATCGGCAAAGCGGTCCGGCAACGCGGCAAAGCCCTTTTCGCCGGCGTCCCAATTGCCGGGCGGCAGGTTGAACAGCGCCTGGGTCAGCTTGTTGCGATGCAGCCGCTCGCCGACTGCTTCCGCCGGATGGTCATAGGGAAACAGGAATTCGACCGCGGTAAATCCGGCTCTGGCCGCCGCGTCGAAACGGTCGAGGAACGGAACTTCGGTGAACATCAGGCTGAGATTGGCGGCGAAACGGGGCATCCACTGTCCTCTTTTTCGTTCACGGCTATTTCGGATCGCTTTTATTTCGGCTCAGGCTTATTTCGGCTCGCCTGGCAAATGGGTGCCGGTGACGCGGGCATACATCCGCGCCACCGAGACATCGTCGTCGCGGCCCATGCCGGAGGCCGCGGTCATCAGGAACATCTGCAGCGCCGCGGCCGCGACCGGAACCGGAAATTTCGCCGTGCGCGCCATATCCTGGATGATGCCGAGGTCTTTCACGAAAATTTCCACCGCGCTGCGCGGCGCGTAATCGCCGTCGAGCACATGCGGCACGCGGTTCTCGAACATCCAGGAATTGCCGGCCGACGCCGTGATCACCTCATAGACCTTCCGGATATCGAGCCCCTGTTTCGCGGCGAACGTAATGGCCTCGGAAGCGGCTGCGATGTGAACGCCGGCGAGCAACTGGTTGATCATCTTGAACGCGGCGCCCGCGCCCGCGGCATCGCCGAGTTCGTACAGTTTGGCCGCCATGGCGTCGAGCGCGGGCCGCGCCTTGGCAAAGGCTGTGGCGCTGCCGGATGCCAGAATGGTGAGTTCACCCTGCGCGGCGCGCTGCGCGCCGCCGGAAATCGGCGCGTCGAGATAATGCCGGCCGCTGGCCTCGAGCTGTTTGGCCAGCCGCCGCGCCACATCCGGGTCCATGGTCGCCGAGGAGACGAACACGGCGTCCTTGGCCAGCGTTTCACCGACGCCGCCGGCGCCGAACAGGATGGTCTCGGTCTGCGCGGCGTTGACAACCACGCTGACGACGATGTCGGCGTCTTTTGCGGCCTCCGCCGGCGTCTTCGCACCCAAACCGCCATCGGCGACGAAGCGCGCGACGGCGTCACCGGAAACATCGCAGCCGGTGACCTTGAGGCCGGCGCGCCGCAGCGAGGTCGCCATGCCAAAGCCCATCGAGCCCAGCCCGATAACGGCGGCGCGCGGTTTTGCGGATACGGATTCGGTCATGCGGCAAATCCCCGTGGTTTCTTCATAGCCGCAGTTCCAGGGCGGCTTTGCCTCTGGGTACCACGGCTTGGCCGCGGTGCCAAAGCATGAGAAAAGCGGCCAACCGGGGTGCCGCCAAAATGACCGAAACCAGGATTCGCGAGGAAATCTGCCGCCTCGGCCGCTCGCTGTTCGAGCGCGGGCTGACGCCGGGCTCGTCGGGCAATATCAGCGTGAAACTGGACGATGGCGGCTGGCTGGTGACCCCGACCAATGCGTCGCTCGGATCATTGGACCCGGCCCGGCTGGCACGGCTCGGCGCCGACAGCCGGCTCATCTCCGGCGATGCTCCGACCAAGGAAGTGCCTTTGCACGACGCACTATATCAGACCCGCGGCAGCGCCCGCGCCGTGGTGCATCTGCATTCGACGCACTCGGTGGCGCTATCGATGTTGCCCGAGATCGACCCGCGCGCAGCGCTGCCGCCGATGACGGCCTATTACCTGATGAAATGCGGCCAGACCGCGCTGGTGCCGTATTATCGGCCCGGCGATCCGGCCGTCGCCGAGGCCATCAAAGGCCTAGCCGGAAAATATACCTCGGTGCTACTGGCCAATCACGGCCCGGTGGTGTCCGGCGACACGCTGGAAGCCGCGGTCTTCGCCATCGAGGAACTGGAAGAAACCGCAAAGCTTTATCTGCTGCTGCGCGGGCTGAACCCGCGTTTTCTGACGCCGGCACAGATCGCGGATCTGTCAAAGACGTTCGGGTTGAAATTGCCGGAGCATGGACACGACTAGCAGCGGCGCTCAGTTGCTTGCCGACAGCGGATCGTATCCCGGCTGCTTCATGAGGTTATGCAACTGTCTGCGCCGGATTCCCATGTTGCCGCCGTCGAATATCGGAAGCGCCAGCGCGTCCTCAAGCAGGCTCGTCAACGGAAGCGCGCGGTCGTAACTGTCGATGCCGACGACGCGCATGAGGTCGGTAATGACCCGGACTGCCGTCTCGGACCCGAACACCTTGGCCTGAATGGCCAGCTCCGCGGCTGCGGGCGACTGCTGGTCGAGCGCATGACAGGCGCGCCAGCTCAAACAGCGCGCGGCCTCGATCGCAATCTTCGCATCACCCAACGCATATCCGACGGCTTGGTGTTCGATAATCGGTTGGATGCCGCCGCGCCGCTCGGTCCGGGCGAAATGCAACGCAAAATCGAAGGCGGCCCTCATCAACGCGACGCCGAAAATCCCAACCAGGGCCGCCGTCCCGGTGAAACTGGCTTCCGCCAGCGCAAGACCGCCGCCCGGCTCTCCCAAGACATGGCTGCGCGGCACCCTGACGTCGTCGAAAGCGAATTCCGTCACCAGATGGGCCCGGTGGCCCGCGGCTTCGATCGCGCGTTCGAATACAAGCCCGCGTTCCGGCCGTTCGACCGCAATCACGGAAACGTTCTTGTCGGCCGATCCGGCAGGAGGGGTCCGGCATACCACACACAAGAGATCGGCGCCTTTGCGATCCCACCCCGTCGCCGATGAAACCCACTTCTTGCGTCCGGCGATCACCCACTCGTCTCCATCGAGACGCGCGGTCGTGCGAACGCCTTCACCCGGCGGCGGCGAGCTTGCGTTCGCGCTGCCGCCAGGCTCACTTGAGCAAAAACCGGCGAGTGGCGCGCCGCGCTTTTGCAGGAACGGCCCCAGAAAGCGCCCGCACTGCTCGGGCGTGCCGCCAATCAGGACAGGCAAAAGGCCAAGCACAGTTCCAAGCATCGTGAGCGTGACGCTCGCATTCACGCTGTAGAATTCCTCGGCCAGGATCGCCATGTCGACGAGGCCGTTTCCGTCGCCGCCAGCGGGCGCCGGAATGCATTTCCGCAAGTAACCCGCAGCCACCATTGCCTCATAGGTCGGCCTGGTAGCGAGAAAGCGCTGCTCTGCCGTCGGCAATGTGTCGGTCGCCCCCCTGACGCCGGCAAGGACTTCTCTTGCGAACTTGCGGGCGTCCGCCTTCAGTTCGCTTTGCTCCGGAGTGAGGGTAAAATCGATTGCCATCACATGCCTCCCGCTGGTCCGTGTCAGGGAGGAACTAGCGGGCGCGGGCGCGAGCGTCTCGGACGGTGGCGAACCGAATTCTTGGCCTGCAGCGCACCGGTCAGGTTTTGGACGATTTGCTATTGCGGAAATCGCGCGGCGACTGGCCGTGCCAGCGCCTGAACAGCCTGTTGAAATGAGAAATGTCGTTGAAACCGGCGGCAAAAGCAATTTCGGCGATCGTCATCCTGCGGCAGCCGGGGTCAAGAAGATTTCGTGCACTTGCGAGGATGCGCCGGTCATTGACGTGCTCGCCCACTGAGCGGCCGGTACTGCTGAAGAGCTTGTGAACATAACGAAGCGAGCAGCCGAACTTCTGTGCAAGCTTCGCTGCGTCGAAATCGGGCTCGTTGAAATGCCGGTCGACGTGATCAAGCATCATCGACAATTGCACGGATGAGCGAACGCGCGCCGGTGGCTCTCCGGTCGCAAACCTGTTGGCATGAGACAACAGGTCCAGCAGATGATCGCCGAGCGCCGGGACAAGCGGAGCGGTTGCCGTGCCGATACAGAGATCGGCATAGCCTGAAAGGGTTCGCGCCAGCGCCCTTCCCATTTCGGTTGACGACAATGCCAGTCGCGGGCGATCGACGAAATGATCCGGAAGCAGTTCGCGCGGCACGGCGAAGCACAGCAGGTTAAAACTGCGTTGATTGAGGATTTCGAACGGTTCGGTCGTATCGACGACCGCAAGATCTCCCGGGCCGCAAACCTGCTCGTGGCCGCGCTGCACTGAGCGGGCGAGACCGTCAACCTGCAGATTGATAAAATAGAAATCTCTTCCGCCCTTGCCGATGTGGGCACGCTGGCGGGCGACACAGTGAGGCGCCGCCAACACTCTCGAAATATGAATAGGTGCCAGGTCGGCCTTTGAAATGGATCCGAAAAACGGCGCGTCCGAAACCTTGCGGGGCTCAAGCTGCACGAACGCGTCAGCAAGATCGTCGGCCCAGTTGCCAAAGGGCCGATCCGCCCCGGTAGCTTTGGTCAACCACTCCATGGGCGCGCCAACCGTGAGAATGGGTTCAACTAGGGAAGTCGCGGGCAAAAATCATGCCTGAAAACCTTCCAAGGTCAAGTTTTCGTTCCGATGTCCTATTCAGAGCACGGCTAACTGCTTGTTCTTCAGGTCCGTCACCAGCATCAATCCGGGCGCATGGGTGATGGCGAACGGCAGCTTCGCCGCCGCGATCACTGCCTGCGGTGTCACGCCGCACGCCCAGAACACCGGAATTTCATCGGCTTCCACCGGCACCGGATCGCCATAATCGGGCTTTCCGACATCCGCGATCCCGATCGCGTGCGGATGGCCGAGATGGACCGGCGCGCCATGCACGGCAGGAAACCGCGACGTGATCTGCACGGCGCGGATCGCATCGGCCGGCCTGAACGGCCGCATCGACACCACCATCGGGCCGGCAAACGGCCCCGACGGGCTGCATGCGATATTGGTCCGATACATCGGCACGCGCACCTGGCGCTCGATGTGGCGGATCGGCAGATCGTCCGCCATCAACGCTTCCTCAAATGAGAACGAGCAGCCAAGCACGAACGCCACCAGATCGTCGCGCCAATGCGCCATGATATCGGCCGGCTCCTCGGCCACCTCGCCGTCGCGCCAAACGCGATAACGCGGCAAATCAGTGCGGATGTCGAGGTCGATCCCGAGCGAGGGAATCCTGGGATTCCCGACGTCGGACATGCCGATGACGGGACATGGTTTTGGGTTGAGCTGACAGAACCGGTGAAACGATGCCGCGAGCTTTTCCGGCAGGATCGCAAGATTGCCCTGCACGAAGCCGTTGGCGACGCCGGCGGTGGTCGTCGCCATTCCGGCGCGACATGCCAGCCGCGCCTGCAGGCTCGGGAGTATCTTCCGCTCGCCGTGGTCGTCTTGCTGTTTTTTCGCCGGACCGGCAATCATCGCAAGCGCTCCGTGCCCCCGACCGTCGGTGTGCCTCGACAGGCAGTGCCACACAGTTCTACCATGCAAGCCCACCAGACGCATCAACAGCTTTCCGGGACATCGTATGACCAGCATCGCATCCAACCTGCAAATCGATTCCGCTCGCCTGTGGGATACGATTCACGAAACTGCGAAATTCGGCGCCACGCCAAAAGGCGGAGTGCGGCGGCTGACGCTGGGACCTGAGGACAAGCAGGTGCGCGACTGGTTTCGCAAGGCCTGCGAAGCCGCCGGCCTCGACGTGCATGTCGATGCGCTGGGCTCGATGTTCGGCCTGCGCAAGGGCCGCGACATGTCGAAGCCGCCGATCGGCCTCGGCTCGCATCTCGACACCCAGCCGACCGGCGGCAAGTTCGACGGCGTGCTCGGCACGCTGGCGGCCCTCGAAGTGGTCCGCACGCTCAACGACGCCGGGATCGAAACCGAAACGCCGATCTGCATCGTCAACTGGACCAACGAGGAAGGCTCGCGCTTCGCACCGGCCATGATGGCGTCGGCGGCCTATGTCGGCGATTTCACCACCGACGATATTCTCTCGCGCAAGGACGCCGAGGGCGTCACGGTGGCCGAGGCGCTCGACAGCATCGGCTATCGCGGCGCGCATCCGGTGGGCACGCAGAAATTCACCAGTTTCGTCGAACTGCACATCGAGCAGGGCCCGATTCTGGAGGCGGAAAACAAAATCATCGGCGTGGTCGATTCCGGCCAGGGCGTGCTGTGGTATGACGGCAAGATCACCGGCTTCGAGAGCCATGCTGGTTCCACGCCGATGCCGCTGCGCCGCGACGCGTTGGCGACCCTGTCGGAAATCGTGCTCGCGATGGAGAGCATCGCAAAAAAACACGGCCCGAAGGCGGTCGGCACCATCGGCGAGGCCGTAATCGCCAGCCCCTCGCGCAACGTCATTCCCGGTGAAATCGCCTTTACGGTCGATTGCCGCAGTGCCGACGCAGCAATCATGGATGCGCTCGATAAGGATTTGCGCGCCGCCATCGGCGAGATCGCAGGCCGGCGCAAGGTCGAGGTCGCGCTCGATCTGGTCTGGCGCAAGCCGCCGACGCATTTCGATCCCAAACTGGTCGACGCGGTGGAGAATGCCGCGAAGGCGCTCGGCTATTCCCACCGCCGCATCACCTCGGGCGCCGGCCACGATGCCTGCAATCTCAACACCAAGATGCCCGCGGCGATGGTGTTCGTGCCCTGCAAGGACGGCATCAGCCACAATGAGCTTGAGGACGCCACGCAAGCCGACTGCACCGCCGGCGCCAACGTCCTGATGCACACGGTGCTGGCGCTCGCCGGCGTCGCTTCATAATCGCCGATCAATCCAGTCAACCAGCGGAGGCTTTTGTGCGCGGGGTTTTTGTCGATGCCAATGAAGCGCTGGCGGTCATCTTCGAACGGCTGACCAAGTCGGGCGATCCTGCGGTTCGCATTCATCGCGACCCCGATGTGACGCCGGAGCAGCTGCCAAAAGTGCTCGATGGCGCCGGGATCGCGATCGTCGATCACACCGCGCTGCCGACCGCGATCGCGCGGCAATGCGCCGGGTTGAAACACGTGGTGTTTCTCGGCACCGGCGCGCGCAGCTACATGAATCCGGAGGAACTCGCCGAACTCGGCATCGAGGTTCATCTGATACGGGGCTATGGCGACACGGCGGTGGCCGAATCCACCATCGCGCTGATGTGGGCGGCGGCGCGCGGCATCGCCCGGATGGACCGCGAGATGCGCGCCGGCAACTGGCTGCGCGAGGACGGCATGCAGTTGACCGGCAAGACGTTAGGGTTGATCGGCTTCGGCGGCATCGCCGCCGAGGTGGCGCGCATTGCGCTCGGCAGCGGCATGCGCGTGCTGGCCTGGAACCGGTCGCCCAAGACTCATCCCGGCGTCGATTTCGTCGAGATCGATACCTTGCTGGCGCGGAGCGATGTCGTCTCGCTGCATCTGTTGCTGAACGACGAAACGCGCGGCTTCCTCTCGCGCGAGCGGATCGCAGCGATGAAGCCCGGCGTCATCCTCGTCAACACCGCGCGCGCCGCGTTGGCCGACGAAGCCGCAATGATCGAGGCGCTGAAGTCAGGCCACATCCGGCACGCCGGCCTTGATGTCTTCAACATCGAGCCGCTGCCGGCGGATCACCCGCTGACGCAACTACCCAACGTCACGCTGTCGGCGCATTCGGCGTTCCGCACCCCGGAGGCGAGTGAAAACCTGATCGCAGCGGCGTGGGCGCATTGCCGGAGGATTGCAGGGGCGAGATAGAACGGCGCTCTTACTTCCCTTCTCCCCTTGTGGGAGAAGGTGGCGCGGACGAAGTCCGCGCCGGATGAGGGGTCCGGCCTATCGATAGAAACTTCAGCCCATCGATAGAAAGAAACCCCTCATCCGGCAGCCTTCGGCTGCCACCTTCTCCCGCAAGGGGAGAAGGAATAAGGGCCCCCTACTCCACCATCTCGGCCACCGCTTTGCCGCAGGTCGTCGTATCCGCATTGCCGCCGAGATCCCTTGTGCGCAGCGTGCGTTCGCCGAGCGTGCGCTCGATGGCTGCGACGATCGACGCTGCGGCGGGCTTCTCGCCGAGATGTTCCAGCATCATGGCGCCGGACCAGATCATGCCGATCGGGTTGGCGATGCCCTGGCCGGCGATGTCCGGCGCCGAGCCGTGCACCGGCTCGAACACGGAAGGAAAATCGCCGGGTGGATTGATGTTGCCCGACGGCGCGATACCGATAGTGCCGGTGCAAGCCGGGCCGAGATCGGACAGGATATCGCCGAACAGGTTCGATCCGACCACGACATCGAACCAGTCCGGATGCAGCACGAAATGCGCGGTGAGAATATCGATGTGGTACTTGTCCCATTTCACCTTGGGAAAGTTCTTCGCCATCGCCTCCACGCGCTCGTCCCAATACGGCATGGTGATCGAGATGCCGTTGGACTTGGTCGCCGAGGTCAGATGCTTCTTCGGTCGCGACTGTGCCAGCTCGAATGCGAATTTCAAAATGCGATCGACGCCGATCCGGCTCATCACGGTCTGCTGGGTGACGAATTCGCGATCGGTATCGGGAAACATCCGGCCGCCGACCGACGAATATTCACCCTCGGTGTTTTCGCGCACCACCCAGAAATCGATGTCGCCGGGCTTGCGGTTGGCCAGCGGCGACGGCACCCCCGGCATCAGCCGGACCGGGCGAAGATTGACGTATTGGTCGAACTCGCGGCGGAACTTGATCAGCGATCCCCACAACGAAATGTGATCGGGGATTTTCGCGGGCCAGCCGACCGCGCCGAAATAGATCGCATCGTGCTTGCCGATCTTGTCCTTCCAGTCGTCCGGCATCATCTGGCCGTGCTTTTCGTAATAATCCCACGAGGCGAAATCGAAATGGTCGAAATGCACGCTGACGCCGTGCTTTTTCGCCGCGGTTTCCAGCACGCGCAAGCCCTCCGGCACCACTTCCTTGCCGATGCCGTCGCCGGGGATGACCGCGATCCGATATTGTTTTTTCTGCGTGCTCATCGAGAGTTTCCTTCGAACCTTTTCTTTTCCGACAACGCCATCTATTTGATCGGATTGCAATGGACCAAAGCCTGCCACGGTGCAACGCTGCACTGCAATGTTGACCGTTTCGGCACGGACGGCCTAACACCAGCCTGACAGCTGAACTTCACCGACACCTCATCCCTCTCCCCCATCAGAAGAGTAAAATCCCATGGATCTGCATTTGCGCGGCAAGCGCGTTTTGATCACCGGCGCATCGAAGGGCATTGGTGCGGCCGCAGCCGAAGCCTTCGCCGAGGAAGGCTGCCATCTCTTGCTGGCTGCCCGCAGCGGCGATCAACTGAAAGCGCTCACCGAGCGCCTGCGATCGGCACACCAGATCGACGCCAGCGCTCACGTCGTTGACCTGCGCAAGCCCGAGGATCTGGCGAAGCTTGCCAGGGACGCTTCCGACATCGACATCCTCGTCAATAATGCCGGAGATATTCCGGGCGGTTCGATCGACAAGATCGACGAAGTGACCTGGCGTCACGCCTGGGAATTGAAAGTGTTCGGCTACATCAACCTCACCCGCGCCATCTACGCCCAGATGAAATCGCGCGGGCACGGCGTCATCGTCAACGACATTGGCGCGGCCGGGGAGAAATTCGATGCCAATTATATCTGCGGCAGCGCCGGCAACGCGGCGCTGATGGCCTTTACCCGCGCGCTCGGCGGCAAGAGCCTTGCCGACAACATTCGCGTGGTCGGCATCAATCCGGGCCCGGTCGGCACCGACCGCCATGTCACGCTGCTGAAGACCCGCGCCAAGCATCAGTTCGGGGATGAGGCCCGCTACAAGGAGTTTCAGAAAGGCTTGCCGCTCGGCCGTCCCGCGCATGCGCGTGAAATCGGCGACCTGATGGCGTTCCTCGCCTCCGACCGCTCCGGCTATACGTCGGGCGTGATCTACACGGTTGACGGCGGCATCAGCGCGGGCTGGGGGTAGCTCGTATGTGGGCAACATCGTCATCTGCGAGCGAATGCGAAGCAATCCATCATGCCCGCAAAGGAAGACACGGATTCGCTTCGTCGCTGCGCTCGCTCGCAATGACGGATGTACTGAGCCCTAAATCCCCTCGAACAACTGCCGTATCAAAGTTCGTGATCCGCCCCGCCGGCGACGTCATCTCATTCATGATGGTGAAATGATCGGCGCCGGGTATCTCCTCGTACGTCACGGGCAATCCGTATCTGGCGCGGTGGCCGGCGAAATCCGAGGTCTGCTTGCGTAACAGCGGCAGCTCGGCAGCTCCAACCACCAGCGACAGCGGCTTCATCGCGCCGCCGGCCTGCATCATCGGCGAATTGCGGCGGGACATCGCTTCGTCGAGGCCAAGCTTGATGTTGAGATAGCTGTGGCGGATCGGCTCGAGATCGTAGATGCCGCTGATCGCGAGCGCCGCTTTGACATGCGGATGCGACAGCGCCATCGATGTCAGGTGCCCGCCAGCGGACCAACCGGACACGACAAGCCTATTCGCATCGCCGCCGAGCGCGGGCAATCGTTCGGCGAGAAAATCGATCCCTCCGTGAATTTCGGCAACGATCTCATCGAGCGTGGCATCGGGTGCCAGCGTATAGCCAATCAACGCGACATTGATGCCATGCGCCATCGGGCCCTCGGCAAACAGCGCGAAGGTTTCCTTGGCGCGCGTCTGCCAATAGCCGCCGTGGATGAACAGGAGCGTCGGGCCGCCGTCCGCGGATTTGAGAAAGTCGATGCGATTGCGCTCGCGCGGGCCGTAACGGAGGTCCAGATGGCTGGCATGCCGCGCACGCATGTCGGCCGAACGTTGCTCCCAGCCGGCAACGATGTCGGCGCTGCCAGCCACCGCGACGCCGTTGTTGAGGCCGAGATCGCGGTCCTGCTGGCTCATGCTGCGCCAGTCGGGCGCATCAAACGGCGTGGTCATGCTGAAGTCTCCGGTTGCGGTGCGAAACCCTAACGCGTTTCCACTTTGCCAAGAAATGTTTTACAGCACTCAACGATCCGCTTTCGAGAGATAAACCACGGGAGAGTGACAGGTGGCATCCGATTCCGAGCTGGTGCAGGCAACCGCCTGCGCCATTGTCGACAAGCTCAACTCAGGCGACGTCACGCCGCTCGATCTGCTGGATGTGCTGGAGAAGCGGATCGCCGAGGTCGACGGCCAGGTGAACGCGCTGCCGACGCTGTGCTTCGACCGCGCCCGGACCCGCGCCAGGGCGCTGATGAAGAAACCCGTCGGCGATCGCGGCCTGCTCGCAGGCTTGCCGATGCCGATCAAGGACCTGACCGATGTCGAGGGCGTGCTGACCACGCAAGGCTCTCCGATCTACCGCGATAACATCCCTGCGCGTTCCGATCTGATGGTCGAAGGTCTCGAACGTAACGGCGCGCTGATCTATGCCAAGTCGAACACGCCGGAGTTCGGCGCCGGCGCCAACACCTTCAACGAGGTGTTCGGCGCGACGCGCAACCCCTGGGATCTGTCGCGTTCCGCCGCCGGCTCCTCGGGCGGCGCCGCCGCAGCCCTTGCCTCCGGCATGGCATGGCTCGCCCACGGCTCCGACATGGGCGGCTCGCTGCGCAATCCCGCCAGCTTCTGCGGCATCGTCGGGATGCGGCCGAGCATCGGCCGCGTCGCGCATACGCCGGCCGCCAAGATCGATCGCAATCTCGGTGTGCAAGGCCCGATGGCGCGCAATGTCGAGGACGTGGCCCTGCTGCTCGATGCCATGAGCGGCGAGCAGCCCGCCGATCCCTTGTCGCTGCCGTTGCTACCCCTGTCGTTCCGGTCCGCCGCGCGCTCCGGCAAGGGGCCGAAGCGCGTCGCCTACTCGCCCGATCTCGGCATCACACCGGTTGACCCCGAGGTCGCCGCCATCACCCGGAAGGCCGCGGCGCGCTTTGCCGAAGCCGGCGCGATCGTCGAGGAAGCGCATCCGGATCTGAGCGAAGCCCATGAATGCTTCCATGTGCTGCGCGCATATGATTTTGCGATCAGCAAGGCGGCGCTGTTGCGCAGCAAGCGCGATCTGCTCAAGCCGGAAGTGATCTGGAACATCGAGGAAGGCCTCAAGCTCACGGTCGACCAGTTGGCGCGCGCGGAGGCGCAGCGTGTGGCGATGACCACGCGCACACTGGAGTTTTTCAAGACCTACGACCTGCTGCTGGCGCCGGCGACCATCGTGGCGCCGTTTCCGGTCGAGAACCGCTACGTCGCCGAATGCGCCGGCAAGAAATTCGACAACTATGTCCTGTGGCTCGGCATCGTCTATGCGATCACGCTGGTGTGCTGCCCGGCGCTGTCGTTGCCGTGCGGGTTCACGGCATCTGGCCTGCCGGTCGGGCTCCAGATGGTGGCGCCGCCGCGCGGCGAGGCGCAACTGCTCGCCGGCGCCAGGGTGCTGGAGGATATTCTGGGCGTCCGCGGCACCACGCCGATCGATCCGAGGCCGGCGAAGTAAACCTACCCTAATCGCGATGAGTCCGGGACCGCCGCATCAGCCGCCTCGATGGCGACCGCCAGCGCCAGTTTGGTTTGCTCGACGATTTCATCGAGCAGTTCCTCGCGCGTGATCTGCGCCAGCTCGCCGGTGAGCATGCCCTGCTCCGCCAGCGTGATCATCCCATGCAGCGCAGCCCAGATTTTCAGCGCCTGGCGCTCGCGCAAGAAACCGATCGCGGGGACTTCAAAGGCCTCCACCAGCAGACCGAAGATTTCCATGCCCGCGGTGTGAAGCTCGCTGCCATCAGCCGCGCAGGCCATGGTTCGCGAGGCGAACATCAGCCGGTAGATGCCGTTGCGGCGAAGACCGAACTCCAGCGCCGCCTGCGCAAAGCGCGACAGCTTCGACTGCTTCGATGGCTTGTTAATCGCGTCGCGGAGAATGGCGCTGAATTGCCGCAAGGCTTCCGCCGTCGCAGCCTCCAGCAAGGCCTCGCGGTCGGCAAAATGCCGGTACGGCGCCGGCTGCGAGACCCCCAGTTTCGTCGCCAACGCCTTGATGCTGATGGCTTCCGGACCGCCTCGCTCGGCTTCCTGAAGCGCGGCCTTGACCAGCGCGTCGCGCAGATCGCCATGGTGGTAGCTGTTCAGCGGCTTTCGGACTAATCGAGGCGGCATCCTGGTAGTGATCCCCATTTTTTGCGCCGACCGTGCAATTGCAGCGATAATGTAATATGCTATAATTTAGCGGCGCTGCCAATATGCCGGCGTCACAAAAGGTAAACAGGGAACGTCATGCGTGCAGCGAAGTTGCGCGCGACCAAGGGGAACGCCGTCATGCCCGGAAAACTGCAAATACGCGTCGACCAGGACAAGTGTCAGGGACACGCGCGCTGCAAATCGCTCGCGCCCGATCTGTTCGACCTCGACGAATTCGGCAATGCGCATGAAGTCGGCGACGGCACGGTGCCGGCCGGACAGGAGGACAAGGCCTGGCTCGCCCAGACCAATTGTCCAGAAATCGCGATCGAAGTGACCGAGGAATAGTTTTCCCGGAACGATACTCAGACGATAGAGACCGAACACAAGGAATTATCCCGATGTCCAATTCCGCCAGCGTGATGCCCGCGCATCCTCCCGTCACCGACTGGGTTCACGATTTCGATCACACCGATCCGCGCTGGACCGAAAATCCGTTTCCGATCTGGGAGGAATTAAGGGCCGAATGTCCAGTGGTCCACACCAAGCGCTTCCTCGGCTGCTACATGCCGACCACCTATGAGGCGGTGAAGCAGGTCGCCTACGACACCGAACATTTTTCTTCGCGCCGCGTCATCGTGCGCGATGTCCGCCCCGACATCACGCAGTCGGCACCGCCGATCACCTCCGACCCGCCGCAACACAAGCCCGCCAAGCAATTGCTGCTGCCGCCGTTCACGCCCGACGCGATGAAGAAGCTGGAGCCCCGGGTTCGCGCTATCTGCAACGAGCTGATCGACGAATTCATCGCCGACGGCAAGTGCGACGCCGCGGCGCGCTACACCAAGCACATTCCGGTGCGCGCCATCGCCCACATGCTCGGCATTCCCGAGAAGGACGGCGAGCTGTTCATCAAGTGGATCCACGAGATCCTTGAACTCGGCATCAAGGATCAAGCCGCCATGGTGCGCGGGGGCGAGGAGATGACCGGCTATTTCGCCGCTCAGATCGAGCTTCGCAAGAAGCATCCGACCGATGATTTGATCTCGACCTTGATGAACGCCAGGGACAAGGACGGTCAGCCATTGTCCGACATGCATGTGCTGGGTTCGCTGCGGCTGCTGCTGATCGCCGGCATCGACACCACCTGGAGCGCGATCGGCTCCTCGTTGTGGCATCTGGCGAGGACGCCGGCGGATCGCGCACGGCTGGTCGCCGAGCCGGACCTGATGCCGACCGCAGTCGAGGAATTGCTGCGGGCCTATTCGCCGGTGACGATGGCGCGCGAGGTGATGAAAGAGACGGTGATCAGCGGCTGCCCGATCAAGCCGGGCAACATGGTGCTGCTGTCGTTCCCGGCCGCCAACCGCGATCCGGCCATGTTTCCCGAAGCCGACAAGGTCGTAATCGACCGCAAGGAAAACCGCCATGCCGCGTTCGGGCTCGGAATTCACCGCTGCGTCGGCTCCAACCTCGCGCGGATGGAAATGACGGTCGCGATCGAGGAATGGCTGAAGCGGATTCCGGATTTCAGGCTCGACCCGACCGGTCAGGTCACCTGGTCGGAAGGCACCGTGCGCGGGCCGCGGCAGCTTCCGATCCTGTTCGGAGCAGCCGGCTGAGATCATTTGGAGTTCATTGACATTTCACGTCACCGGGCATGAATTGGCGAAAACATCGCCATCAAGCCCGGCCGACCCATGACCGACGACAATGAGCCGCCGCCGATCAGCAAGCTGACCCAAAGCAAGCAGCGCTGGGCGCGCGAGGGCCGTTTCCTCACCGGAAAGACCGCTCGCCCGGACGCGCAGCGACTGCCGCCGGGACAGCATCTGACCCGGGACTGGCCTGTTCTCGATCTCGGTCTGACGCCGAAGATTTCCCGCGAGCGCTGGCGACTGGATGTGTACGGCGCGGTTGAGAATCCGATCTATTGGGACTGGGCCCAGTTCACGGCGCAGCCGCAGACCAGGTTCATTTCCGACATCCATTGCGTGACCACCTGGTCGCGCTACGACAACCAGTGGGAGGGGTTGGCGACCCGCGATCTGCTGACGGCCTGCCGGCCACGCGATGAGGCCCGCTACGTCGTGCTGCATTCACATGACGGCTATACCACCAATCTGGCGCTGGAAGATTTTGCCGCCGAAGATGCCCTGCTCGCGCACGCCTGGTCAGGCGCACCGCTGGAATCGGAGCACGGCGGCCCGGTGCGGCTGGTGGTGCCGCATCTCTATTTCTGGAAAAGCGCGAAATGGCTGCAACGCATCGAATTTCTCGCCGACGATGCACCGGGTTACTGGGAGGTCCGCGGCTATCACAACCGCGGCGATCCGTGGGCCGAGCAACGTTATTCCGGCGATTGACGCGACGGCCAATTCCGAACCATGGAGACTGAACATGCCCAATGAGCGCTTCCAGTTCACGGGCTCGGACGGCCAGCAATTGGCGGCATCGCTGGAACTGCCCGAGCGCGAACCGCTCGCCTATGCGCTGTTCGCGCATTGCTTCACCTGCGGCAAGGACGTGCTGGCGGCGGCACGAATCGCGGCGGCATTGGCGGCGAAGGGCATCGCGGTGTTGCGGTTCGATTTCACCGGGCTCGGCTCCAGCGAAGGGGATTTTGCCAACTCGACATTCTCCTCCAACGTCGCCGATCTGGTGCGGGCCGCCGACCATCTGCGCCAAACCCGCCAAGCTCCCGCGATCCTGATCGGCCACAGCCTTGGCGGCGCTGCGATACTGGCCGCGGCCTCGCAAATTCCAAGCGCGAAGGCCGTCGTTACCATCGCCGCACCGGCCGATCCAGCGCATGTCACCGGCCTGTTCGCCGATCGCATCGAGGACATCCGCAAGCACGGCAAGGTCGAGGTCTCGCTGGCGGGCCGGCCGTTTCACATCAGCAGTGAGTTTCTCGACGACATCGCCGAGCACAATCTGATGAATCACGTGACAAAGCTGCACAAGGCGCTGCTGATCATGCACGCGCCGACCGACGACACTGTGGGGATCGACAATGCGACCCGCATCTTTGTCGCAGCGAAACACCCCAAGAGCTTCGTGTCGCTGGCGGGCGCCGATCATCTGCTGACCCAGAGACGCGATTCCGCTTATGTCGCCGACGTGATCTCCGCCTGGGTTACGCGTTACCTCGATTCCGTCTTGCCCGAGCAGGCTGCCAACGCCGCTGAGGCCCCGCGCCGCGTCGTGGTTCGCGAGACCCGCGACAGCAAATTCCAGCAGACGGTTTCGGTCGGGCCACATCGCCTGCTGGCCGATGAGCCGGTTGCCGCCGGCGGCGAGGACACCGGGCCCGGGCCGTATGATTTCGTGCTGGCCGGCCTCGGTGCCTGCACATCGATGACCATGCGCATGTATGCGGACCGCAAATCGCTGCCGCTGGAACGCGTCACGGTAACGCTGAAACACAGCAAGATCCACGCCGAGGACTGCGCCGAGTGTGAAACCAAAGCCGGAATGCTCGACCAGATCGACCGGGTCATCAGCATAGAAGGTGCGCTCGACACCGAGCAGCGCGGCAAGCTGATGGAGATCGCCGACAAATGTCCGGTGCACCGCACCCTGACGTCGGAGATTCGCATCCTGACGCGCGCGGCCGATTGACGATCGATTTACGTCGGCCGCAGGATAACGCGATCGCGCGACGAACCGGCAACCGCAAGGAAAGCGCGCTTGGCGTCCTCCAACGGATAGATCGCGCTCGGCTCGATCGAAAACGGCTTGAGATGTCCGCTGGCAAAACCGGCACGGAGCTCGCGGAGCGCTGCACCAGTCACGGTCGACGACAACCCAAGCGTATCGATGCCGACGTAAGTGTGCTGGCCGCGGTAGAATTCCAGGAGGTTGAACGGCACGATCCGCTCGATGGTCGCAATCAGGATCTGACGCCCGCGCAACGCCAGCGATTGGTGCGCCGCCTGGAAATAGGGATCGCCGACGGTATTGAACACGATGTCGGCGCCCTTGCCGCCGGTGAGTTCGCGGACCCGCGCGGCGACATCGGTCGCGGAAGCGTCGATGACCTCGACGGTTGAACTGGCGTGGCCTTCATAAGGCTCCTTCTTGCGCGCCACGCCGATCACGCGCGCGCCGTGCGAGCTCGCGATCTGTGTGGCAGCTTGCCCGACCTTGCCGTTGACGCCCATCACCAGCAGCGTCTCGTGCTGGTTGGGCATTCCAGCGCGGCGCAGGCCTTCCATAGCCGTGACAAAGGGAACGCCGATGCCGGCGGCTTCATCCCAGGAGAGACCAGCCGGCTTCTCTACCACGGCGTCTGCTTCGACGGCGAGATGCGTGGCATGGGTGCCGTCGCGCCGGATTCCGAGATCGCCGGATGAGCCGAACACTTCGCGCCCGATCCAACCCGCCGGACCGTCGATCACGATTCCCGCATAGTCGCGGCCCGGCGTGCGCGGGAATACCGCATATGGCATCAGCCCGGTCGCGGCTTTCACATCGGAGGGATTGACGGCGGCCGATTTGATCTCAATCAGCACTTCATTGGCGGCCCGCGTCAGCGTTTGCCGCTCGACCGTTGGCACGAGCGAGGCCGGATCGTTGGCCTTGGCCAACAGCCGAACGCAGCGCGCCTCGACGGCAATCGGCGCGGTATCCGGTTTTTGGGCAGGCGGCATCACGGCTATTTCCGGGTTCGCGTGCAACTTCAGACAGCGATTACCCCTTTGGCCGCTTGTCGTAAACACGCTTGGCCTTGCCGAGCGAACGCTCCAGCGTCTCCGGTGCGACGATCCCGACGCGCGCGGTGATGCCGATGGTATTCTTGATGAAGGCCGAAACCTTCTTGGCATGCGCCACAAGCCCGCTGCCGTCCCAGCGCTCGGGCCGCGCTTCCGCCAGCACGGTCATCTCGTCCATCCGTCCCTCGCGCGTCAATTCGATGATGAAATGACCGCCGCACCAATCGGTCGCCAGCAGGGCTTCCTCGATCTGGGTCGGGAATACGTTGACGCCGCGCAGGATGATCATGTCGTCGGACCGGCCTGTGACCTTCTCCATCCGCCGCATGCCCGGCCGCGCCGTGCCCGGCAACAGCCGCGTCAGGTCGCGGGTGCGATAGCGGATGATCGGAAACGCCTCTTTGGTGAGCGAGGTAAAAACCAGCTCACCCTTTTCGCCGTCGAGCAGCACCTCATTGGTTTCGGGATCGATCACCTCGGGATAGAAATGATCCTCCCAGACATGCAGGCCGTCCTTGGTCTCGACGCATTCCTGCGCGACGCCCGGACCGATCACTTCGGACAGCCCGTAGATATCGGTGGCATCCATGTCGAACGCCTGCTCGATCTCGGCGCGCATCGCGTTGGTCCAGGGCTCGGCGCCGAAGATGCCGAACTTCAGCGATGATTGGCGCGGGTCCAGGCCCTGGCGCTTGAACTCGTCGAGAATCGCCAGCATGTAGCTCGGCGTCACCGTGATGATGTCGGGCTTGAAATCGTTGATGAGCTGCACCTGCCGCTCGGTCATGCCGCCGGAAACCGGTACTACCGTGCAACCCAGCCGCTCGGCGCCGTAGTGCGCACCGAGGCCGCCGGTGAACAGGCCATAGCCATAGGCATTGTGCATGATCATGCCGGCACGGCCGCCCGCGGCGCGGATCGAGCGTGCCATCACCTCCGACCACATGTCGATATCGGCCCTGGTATAGCCGACCACAATCGGCTTGCCGGTGGTGCCGGAAGAAGCGTGCACGCGAACCAGTTGTTCGCGCGGCACCGCGAACATGTTGAACGGATAATTGTCGCGAAGATCGGTCTTCACCGTGAACGGAAATTGGGCCAGATCAGACAATTGCCTGAAATCGGACGGATGCACGCCGGCCTTGTCGAACGCCTTTTTGTAATGCGCGACATTGTCGTAGGCATGCGCCAGCGACCACGCCAATCGCTGCGTCTGCAATGCCATGATCTGGTCGCGCGAGGCGCGCTCGGCATCGTCCATTTCGGCGCGGTACCCGCCTTCCCTCAGGTTTGTCGAAGCCATTTTTGTCGAAGCCATCGCGCGTTTCCTTGAGTCGATCTATTTTTGTTGGATGTCGGTCGCAGACGCCGGCAGCCACACCCCGCCGATGGTGCGGGAATGCCCGCGAAATTCGGCAATCACCGTGTCATCGGCCATGACGCGCACGTCGTAGATGCCTGACCGGCCACTGCGCGAGATTTCGCGTGCGGTCGCGACCAGCCGATCGCCGAGCTTGCCCGGCCTGATGAAGGAGATGTCGCACTGCGCCGCCACCGCGCGCTCGTTGTGGCTATTGCAGGCAAAGGCAAAGGCGGAATCCGCCAGCGTGAAGATAAAGCCGCCATGGGCGATGCGCTGGCCGTTGACCATGTGCGGCTGGACCGTCATCGCCAGGATTGCCAGACCGGCCTTGACCTCCACGATCGCCATGCCGAGCCCTTTGCTGGCGTCGTCTTCCCGCCACATCGCCTCCGCGCAGGCGCGCGCGACATCATCGAGCGAAGGCGTGGCCTTGATATTCACCGTAGTTCTCCCTGATGCCGATCCGTCATTGCGAGGAGCCAACGGGTCGCGCGAATGCGCGCCCGATCACAGGCTCCGCGACGAAGTAATCCAGTCTTCCTTGCGGTTTCTGGATTGCTTCGCTTCGCTCGCAATGACGATTACACATGATCGTAATCCACCGTGACTTTGTCCGATACCGGCCGCGCCTGACAGGTCAAAATAAAACCGGCCTTGAGCTCCCATGGCTCCAGCGAATAATTCACTTCCATGCGCGCATCGCCTTCGACCAGCTTGGCGCGGCAAGTCGAGCACATCCCGCCCTTGCAGGCGAACGGCAAATCCATCCCTGCCCTAAGCGCCGCATCGAGAATGGATTCTTCGGCGGCGACCGGCACGTCGCGGCGCTTGCCGTCGATTATCAGCGACGCCACAGCTTTCGCCGGCGCGCTTGGAGCCACCACCGCCTTCGGGCGCGGCTTGCCGCCGAGCCCCGAGACGAAACGCTCGACGTGAATACGGTCTGCTTCAATACCGATATCGCGGCAGGTCGCCTCGATATCCTCGCTCATGCCGGTGGGGCCGCAGATGAAGACATGATCGACGCTCGATGCCGGAACCAGCGAGCGCAGCAGCACCCTCACCTTTTCGCCATCGAGCCGGCCGTGCAGAATCGGGATGTCCTGCTCTTCGCCGGATATCACATGGAATACCGAGAACCGTTGCATGAAGCGGTCCTTGAGTTCTTCCAGCGCTTCACGAAACAGCATGCCGCCGGTCGATCGGTTGCCATAGAACAGGAAGAACCGGCTGCGGGGCTCGCGCGCCAGCACGCCCTTCACGATCGAAAGAATGGGCGTGATGCCGGAGCCGGCGGCAAAACCGACATAGAGCCGCGCCTCGCCCGGCACCGGCGCGACGCCGAAGCGGCCGGTCGGCGTCATGACGTCGAGTTCATCGCCGGCCTTCAGTTCGTCGGCAGCCCAGCTTGAGAACGCGCCGCCATCGACCTTCTTCACCGCGATCCGCAACTCGCCGTCATCGGGGCCGGAGCAGATCGAATAGGAGCGACGCACTTCCTCGCCATCCATCGTCGTGCGCAGGGTCAGGTACTGGCCGGGCGCAAAACGGTAATCGTCCGCAAGTTCTTGCGGGATCGCAAACGTCAGCGACACCGCATCGGCGGATTCGCGGCGCAGATCGTTGACGGCCAAGCGATGAAAACGGGGAGTTTGTGACATTAGAACTCTTCGGCTCTCAACTCTTTGACTTCACTTATCGTCATTGCGAGCGCAGCGAAGCAATCCATTCTTTCTTCTTGCGGGCGAGATGGATTGCTTCGCTGCGCTCGCAAAGACGGCTTGGATTCCTTGCCACCACCCTTCGAGGCCTTCGCTTCGCTACGGCACCTCAGGGTGACGAAAATCAATGACATTTGAAATAATCGAACGGTTCACGGCAGCTCCGGCAGCGCCACAGCGCCTTGCAGGAGGTCGAGCCGAATTCGGAAAGTACCTCGGTATCATCCGAGCCGCATTGCGGGCACGCGACCTCCTGCACGCCGAACAACGCGCGGCGGGAGCTCGCCGCCTGCGGCGGTGCGATGCCGTATTCCCTGAGCTTTTGCCGGCCCTGCTCGCTCATCCAGTCGGTGGTCCAGGCCGGCGACAGCACGGTGCGAACTTTCGAATTGGCAAACCCCTCGCGCTCCAGCGCGAGTTCGATTTCCAGTGTGATCATGTTCATCGCAGGGCAACCGGAATAGGTCGGCGTGATCGCGACCTCGACCCGGCCGTCGGTCACCGCGACATCGCGCAGCACGCCGAGATCGGCGATGGTCAGGACCGGGATTTCGGGATCGACCACGGCCGCCGCCACATCCCATGCGCGTTGCCGCAAATCGGTATCGTTGCGCGCGGCGGTTACCATGTGGCCCCCGGAAAAGTCCGCTGCATCGATTGCAGCTCGCTGAGCAGATGGCCGAGATGTTCACTGTGCTTGCCGCTGCGGCCACCCTGCTGCATCCAGCCGCTTTTGGGCAACGCCAATGTCGCCTCAGTCACCACACCCGAAACCGTCGCGAGCCATTGCGGATGCAGCATTGCCGGATCGACCGCGACGCCGCGCTCGATCAGGGCGCGCTCGCTCTCGTCGACCGCGAACATCTCGCCGGTATAGGCCCAGAGGTCATCCACCGCATCTTGCGCGCGGCGATGGCTTTCCTCGGTGCCGTCGCCGAGCCGGACCATCCATTCCGAGGAATGCCTTAAATGATAGGCGCTTTCCTTCTCGGACTTGGCCGCGATCGCCGCCAGCGTGGCATCGCCCGATTTCATCATCGCGCGCCAATAGAGGTCGGCGTAGGCCGCGTAAAAGAACTGCCGCACCATGGTACGCGCGAAATCCCCGTTCGGCTGCTCCAGCAGCAACAGGTTGCGGTACTGCCTGACGTCGCGCAGATAGGCGAATTTGTCCTCGTCGTTGCCTTGGCCTTCGACATCAGCGGCATAGGAATAAAGCTCGCGGGCCTGGCCGAGCAGGTCGAGACCCATATTGGCGAGCGCCATGTCCTCTTCCATGGCCGGCGCACGGCCGCACCATTCGGACAGGCGATGTCCCAGGATCAGCGCGTCGTCGGCGCGGCGCAGCGTGTACAGCACCAGCGGCGTTTCGGTGACGGAGATCGATGCGATGGCCATGTTTAACAACCTGCGTTAGGGCTCACTCGTCATTGCGAGGAGCGAAGCGACGAAGCAATCCATTCTTTCTTTTTTGCGAGATGGATTGCTTCGCTACGCTCGCAATGACGGGACGGCGTCACATATGCCCCACTTCATCCGGCACGTCGTAAAATGTCGGATGACGGTAGATCTTGGATTCCGCGGGCTCGAACATCATGCCCTTCTCGGAAGGATCGGACGCCGTGATCGCATTCGACGGCACCACCCAGATCGAGAGCCCCTCGCCGCGCCGGGTGTAGATGTCGCGCGCGGCCTGCAGCGCCAGCGTGGCGTCGCTGGCGTGCAGCGAGCCGACATGCTTGTGCGCAAGGCCGTTGCGGCTGCGAATGAAGACTTCCCACAGCGGAACGTTCGGCGTGGTCATCGTGACCTCCCTGAATTTGTTGGCGGCTTACGCCGCCAGTCTTTGTCTGCGCTTCTCGGCATAGGCCTGCGCTGCCTCGCGCACCCAGGCGCCTTCCTCATGCGCCTTGCGCCGTGCCGCCAGCCGATCGCGATTGCACGGGCCGTTGCCTGCCAGTACCTGGTTGAACTCTTCCCAGTCGATCGGGCTATATTCCCAATGCCCGGCATCGTTCTGCTTCATGCCGGGATCGGGAATCGTAAGGCCGAGATACTCCGCCTGCGGCACCGTCGCGTCGACGAATTTCTGTCGCAGCTCGTCATTGGAGAAGCGCTTGATTTTCCATCTGGTCGAGGTGTCGCTGTGCTGGCTGGCCTTGTCTGGAGGCCCGAACATCATCAGCACCGGCCACCACCAGCGATCGAGCGCGCTTTGCGCCATCGCCTTCTGCTCCTCCGAGCCTCGCGCCAGCGTCAGCATGATCTCAAAGCCCTGGCGCTGATGAAACGATTCCTCCTTGCAGACCCGGATCATCGCCCGCGCATAGGGACCGTAGGAACAGCGGCACAGCGGAATCTGGTTCATAATCGCCGCACCATCGACCAGCCAGCCGATCGCACCGATGTCCGCCCAGGTCAGCGTCGGGTAATTGAAGATCGAGGAATATTTGGCCTTGCCGGCCAGCATCAGATCGACCAGTTCCTCGCGCGAGGTGCCCAAGGTCTCGGCCGCGGCGTAGAGATAGAGCCCGTGGCCGCATTCGTCCTGCACCTTGGCAAGCAAGGCGGCCTTGCGGCGCAGCGACGGCGCGCGCGTGATCCAGTTGCCTTCCGGCAGCATGCCGACGATTTCGGAATGCGCGTGTTGCGATATCTGCCGCGTCAACGTCTTGCGATAGGCGGCGGGCATCCAGTCGTTCGGCTCGATGCGTTCATCGGCGTCGATGCGGGCCTGAAACTGCGCGGCGCGGCCGGCGTCCTCAATCGCACGATCTTCGGGTTCGGAACTGTTGAGCGCTTGCGTGTACATGGCCGGTCTCCATGGAAGCTGCAGTTAACATATAACAAAAAATATGAAACGCAAGTTATTTTTGTAACATATTATCCGCCGTCAATTAGGCGCTCTTGGAACCGCCGCCTGAGTTCCGCCTCGGCGGCTGGTAACGGGCCGTTTTCGTTTGAACCGTTCAGGTCGAGCCATTGTTCGGACGCGGCCAGCAGCCCGCGATAGATGTCGCCGCAGAGCCGGCGCGCGGCCCGCCCCGGCCAGTCCTCAGGCAGCAGCGCGGTCGGCAACAGCGGATCGCGCAGCACCACCCGCCGATAATGGTGGATCAGCAAAATGCGCGCGGTGAAGGCGTCGGCGTCAGACAGTTGCTCGCGGCGCTCGATCCAGGCCCGCAACGGCTCAAAGGTCTTCATGAACTTCAGATAGGCGTCGGCGGTACGATCGAGCGGCCAGCTCTCGCTGAGCAGCCGCCGGCCGCTGTCGTCCTCGGCCGAAACCTCCAGGCGAATGGCGCGCGCGGCTTCCTCGGGAACCGGAACGCCTGACGGTGCGACCCACACCCCCGGCAGCGGGCTGCCGAAGCCGGCATTCTTGAGCGCCTCTCGGGACGCATCCCGATCCTCGCTGCTGCCGATCAGCAGCAGTTCAAAGCGCCCGGTCCAGTCGGAAACTTGCGTATCGTAGATATGTTTGGTGGCGGTATCGAAGGTTTGCCGTCCCTTCTTGACCAGCCGGTAGAAACTGTTGCGGCCGACCTTGTTGCGTTCGAGCCAGCCATCGGCCGCGAGCCGCGACATCGCCGTGCGCACCACGCCGCTGTCGATGTCGATGCTGTCAAAGAACGCCAGCAGCGTGCCGAGCCAGACCGAACCGCCGCGCGGCACGATCGCATCGCCGAACAGGGTAATGACGATGGAGCCAGTGCGCGACGGCTCGCGCTTGAGCTGTTCAATGATGCGGGCCAGCGGATGCGCCATCCGTTTCTAGCCTTGAAATCGTTGATGTTTTGACGATTTTTGCGTCCGCCCCATTTTAATTTCCCTATTCAACCCAAGGAATCCGGTTTGAGGCCGGGGAGCCCGATCTTGCGGGGCGTCCGATTGGACGCATGAGGGCTCGGTATTTCGCGGTGTAGACGCCCTCCGCGATCGACACAACGGGGCGGTTCGCGAGGATCGATCCCTGCGGGGATGTCCGATCGGACGTATCAGGGCTCGGCATCCTGCGGTGGGACGCCTTCCGGATCGACATCAGGGGAACGGCCGGAGCGGGCGAATATTCCTGACGGCTGCGAAGCTCCGGAAACCGCGGAAGGGGGCTTTATCCTGGCTCTGGCTCTCGCGCTTTCAATGCCTTGTCGATCGCCCGTATCGCATTGAAGATGGCGTTTCCTTTTGAGGACGAGACGCCGGTCTGGGTCTTATCACCCAGCTTGGCAAACCACCTGAAGCCGGTCGGGTTGGCCGTCTGCACGATCCAGTATTCGATGCCCTTGTGTTCCATGATGCCTGCCTCACACACACACACACAACGCCCGTCTACAGCGGGATCGTATAACGACATCGAAGCATGACGGCTGGTTGACAGTACCTTCCGTGAATTTTTTCGATTAGGTCAGGCATGCTGCTTGATCGGCATCGACGGCCGATGGGAGATTTCCATGTCGGGCATCGTTGCCCCGAATTGGCAAAGCACGTATCGCCCCCATCGAGAAGGGCGCATGTGCGTCCAACGCGCGAGGATCATGCGCGCTGCGTGCCCCCCGGCAGCAGCCGATGCAGCATCACCCTCGCCAGCGAAACGCAACGGCAAAAGCCGCCGAGGGCAACCTTGGCGGCTTTTTCGCTTCGATACTGAGATTACGCTTCGGCAGCGACAGCGCCACCCGATCATTTCTGACGTACGCCGTATTCGACCAGTTCTTGAGCGATCGCTTTGGCTCGAAGTACGGTTTGCAATCGGTCGTACTTTACGACGTGCTCCCCATCTTCGACCGAAGAGGATGCTCGGAGTAGCCGCTTTCGAATGGCCTGACTGCAAAGGTCCGCTGCTATCTGGGCCAGGGCATCAAGCTCCGGGTCCGTCGTTATTTGGGATGCATTCAGCCGGCCGACTTCGCGGTAAAGGCACTCTTCCCGTTCTTTGAACTCGCTGTCATCGATCAATGGCTCCGCAGCGGCGGCCGCGGTCGCCGAGAAAATCAAGATGGCAGCGACAAGGCTCGCTTTCTTCCACATTCGCGGCCTCCATGTACTGTGGTACGTCGCGAATCTTGTACAATGGCAATTGGCGGCTTCGCTATTCGCCTTTCTTAGTATAGCTACTGGGCAATAGAGCGGTGTAGGAGAACGCGGGTGTCAACGGCTTCGCTACTGCAACAAAATCTGACCGAGGTCGGGTTGATCCGTATCCTTGCACGTGAGGACATAGCGCCGAAATTGTTTCGCGAACTTCCGGTGGAGGACGCCGCGCTAATGATCCAACGCGGCATGCACTCGGCTGGCGCGGGTCGGGTCAAATATAAACGAGTTCATCGAGCGAAGAAATCCAGTCCCAACAAGGCCGCAAAGAAGAGCGGCAATAAAGCACCTCCGCCTCCGAACTATTGGCGTCTGGTCAAAAATGAGGTCCGCATTCTGGTTTGCACCGACAACAAAAAGTACGCCGGGCTTCGCTAACAGATACAGAAGAAGGGGTCCGCAACGCAGACGATGTTGGTCTCAAATATTGCAATCGGCAATCGCGCTGAAGCTCGGCTATACAGCCGCAGTCATCGTTCCGTTCGTTGCGATGACTCTGCTCGCGATGATCCAAATAAGTACTAATGCGTGGTGCGCAGGCCAAACATAAGGTCGATCGAATGGTTCACAAACGCGGGGATGTCTCTCTGAGCGCACCAATATGGACAGGATTGTGACCGTCCGTCGGGACGAAATTGCGAATTTTGATGAGGCAATCGAGACCTGCGCTGAAGCAGTTACGGTCGTGCC
This sequence comes from uncultured Pseudomonadota bacterium, assembly GCA_963819325.1. Lineage (GTDB taxonomy): Bacteria > Pseudomonadota > Alphaproteobacteria > Rhizobiales > Xanthobacteraceae > Bradyrhizobium. The sequence continues at coordinate 409,690 of CAWFVT010000007.1, read as the reverse complement.
GAAGACAATCCCGAGCCCGATCATCAGTGTGTTGTGTTCGATGGTGCGGATTATCAGTTCATCGACTTGCGCGATGACCTACCTGGTATATCCAGCGCCGCGAGCATGAGGCGATGTTCGGCACTGATTATGCGCAGCACGGTTATTCGCCGTCGCTTTATCAAGCCCTCAAGCATGCCAAGGTCACGCTGATGGACGGCGATCTAGACATCTTCGCCGACGGTTCAGTGAAGGTTATTTCCACGCCCGGACACACGCCCGGTCATTGCTCGCGGCTGATACGTTTGGCGGAAGCCGGGCCGCTTCTACTCTCCGCCGATGTCGCCCACTACCGTTTCAACATGGAGCATCGCTGCGTACCGACCATGAACCACGACGTCGAGGAATCGCGAAGTTCAATGGCGCGGGTGGATACGATCGTTCGCGAGGAGAGCGCGCAGCTCTGGATCAACCACGACATCGTGCAATCGGCCACGATCCCGCACGCGCCGTCCTATTTTGACTGAGGCGGCAGCGCACGGCGGTCGCCTGTTGCGATCGGATCACCGGGTGGGATCGATCACCTGGCGGGATCGGGATCACCTGGCGGGATCGGGATAGACGAGGCTGCGCCAGCCGCTGCGGTCGAACGGCGCCCACTTCCCTTCGGGCTGCGCCAGGCGGTCGGCGACCGCGTAAACCACCGCGGGGTGATGACCCATGCCGCAATGGCTGCTTTCAACCTCGATGTTCTCGGACCGGGCGGATGGTTTTTCCATGCAGCCCTGCCAGGCGCAGATGCCGTCGGTCCGGCTGAAGATCGCGGTGGTCGGCACCGGCGGTGTTTCCGAGAGCGCCCCGCCGAACCGGCGATCTTCTTCGTCGGCGCGCCGGCCAGAGGCCATCTCATAGACGCGCCAGGCATTGGTTGCCTTCGGACTGCCGGCAAACGGACTGCCGAGCGTGATCACCGAGCGCACCCGGTCCGGCATCATCTTGGCGAGCTGGCGCGCATAGAGACCGCCGAGGCTCCATCCGACCAGGCTGACCTTGCGGCCATGATCATCATTGAGCTCGTGCACGAGATCGACCATCGCGTGCTGCACGCCCTCGCGGAGGCCGAGATTGCGGCCCTGGCGCCAGCCGCTGACGGCATAGCCGCGGTTCTTCAGAAAGCTGCGCAGCGGACGCGTCGAGGTATCGGAGGCGACCAGACCGGGCAATACCAGCACCGGATGGCCGTCGCCCCGTGGCGCAAGACTCAGCAACGGCAATGCGCCGAGAAACGCGCCGAGTTCGTGGATGGCGCGACCTTCCAGAAACATCAGGGTTCGGGACGGCGGGCGCAGCGTCTGGGCAGTGGCGGACATCGAATTTCCTCTCCTGGCGGGGCCTCGAGCGGGCGCCTAATCGATCAATTTAAAACCGGCGAATCTCGTACGCTCGTACCGCAACGCAGCAATCACCTGATTCAGCTATGACGCTGATTCCAGCATTCAAGCGGGGGAACTTGCGGCGGACAATAGGTCTCCGCACTTAAAACAGGCTCAGTGATCTAAAAGTCACAGCCAACGCAGCAGGAATTCGGCGGTGTAGAGCCCAAGTCCGGCAAGCCCGCCGATCAGCGAACCGTTGAAGCGAATGTATTGCAGATCCTTGCCGATGTTGATTTCGATCAGCGAAATCAATTGCCCCATGTCCCAGGCCTTGACCTGATCGGAGATGAAGCCGGAGACGCCGCTCTTTTGATCGGCGATGAAACTTCCGAGCACCGTGACCAGACCCTTGTTGATCTCGGCGCGCAATTCGGGATCGCTGGCGAGCGCCTCGCCTGTCGCCATGAACATCCGGGCCAGATGCTGCTGCAGCACCTGGGTCTCGCCGATCGCGCTGCGCTCGATAAAGGCCCGCGCATTCGACCAGACGTTTCGCGCGAGATCGCCGAGTTCAGGACGCGCCAGGAGGTCGCGCTTCAAGCCGTCGACACGGTCGGCATAGGCGCGGTCGCTGCCGAGCTTGTCGACAAACGACAGCACCATGCGATCGAACTCGCCGCGGAACGGATGCTTCGGATCATTGCGGACATCGTCGAAGAAAGCGGTCGCGGACGCGACGATCTTCTTCACCAGAAACGCATCGGTGCGATAGAGCTTCAGCAGCGTCGGCAGTTCGTCGCGGATTTTAGCGCGGATCATCGCCATGGTTTCAGGCTCGGTCAGCGACTGATGCACCGCGCGCAGGATATCGTCGAGCAGGCCCTGATGCCGGCCCTCGGCCACGAACGCGCGCAGCGTGCCGGCGGCCAGCGGCGCGATATCGATCATCTGCAACTGGGTGGTGATGCGGCGGCTGATGAACGTCATCAGGCCCGAGGTTTCGGTCGCCGAGACCGCCTCGGGCAACAGGTGCAGCGTAAAGCGCGCAAGATCAGCGCTGCGCTTGCGGTCGCGCAGCCAGTCGGCGATGAAGCTGCCGAAATCGATCTGGCGCAGCCGCGCATTGACGGGATTTGCTTCGAGAAAATGCACCTCGATGAATTCGCCGAGCTTGTCGGCAATGCGGTGCTGATTGCTCTGGATGATCGCGGTATGCGGTATCGGCAATCCCAGCGGCCTGCGAAACAGCGCCACCACCGCATACCAGTCGGCGAGGCCGCCGATGGTGGCGGCTTCCGCGAAGGCCGCGACGAAGCCGAAAACCGGATGCACCGGCAGCAACATCTTCGCGGTCACGAACAGCGCCAGCGTGCCGGTCAATACCAGCGTGGCCAGTACCTTGACGCGCCTGAGTTCGGCAGCGCGCGCAGCGTCACCGGGAGCGTCGAACGAAAAGGTGCCTGACACGGTCATGGCGGCTTTCGGATAGAAAAATCCCTCATCCTGACGAGCGGCGTCTTCGCCGCGTTTCGAAGGATGAGGAGTGTGGTCTCATGGTTCGAGACGGCGCAAGAGCGCCTCCTCACCATGAGGGCAATGAAGATAACAGCTTCCGTCATTGCGAGCGAAGCGAAGCAATCCATGAGACAAAGGAAGCGAGAGTGGATTGCTTCGCTGCGCTCGCAATGACGCGAGGATGCAACGATGATCTATTGAGGTACCCGACAAAAAAGAAGGCCCGCATCAAGCGGGCCTTTGAATTTTTCCGCGAGGTCAGTCGATCGCGATCAGGAGGCGGTCTTGGTGTAGACCTTGGAGAAGTTGTCCTGGGCGGTCTTCGCGCCGTCGGCGACGAGCTTGCCGAGATATTCGGTGGTGGACTTCGCTCGCGACATGAACACTTCGCCGCGCGCGCGAACCATATCGGACTGGATCTGAACCGCTTCGTTCAGCGACTTGGCGGATGCCAGCTTGTCGATGCCGGCGAAGAACGCCTCGGCGTCCTGATAGATCGCCTGCTGGATGTTGCGGCTGATCTTGGCGGCTTCGCTAACCGAACCGGCAACGGCGGTCTCGATCGCGGCAGTCGCCTTCTCCGAGCCGGCGTAAAGGTCGGCGGCGCGAACCTTGGCGGTCTCGGCCTGCTTCTTCACGAACTCACGGGCAGCCTCGGGCACTTCCAGGTTCTGGAAATTCTTGAACGCGTCGGTGACGGGCGCGAAAGCTTCCTTGACGCTGTTCAGTACGGTGTTGGTTTCGGTGGTCATTGGGTTTCTCCATCCTCAGGTTTGAGCTATGGGCTCACCCCGTCCGGATTGGCCCGGGGCGAGATCGTTGTGTCACAATCCATGGTGCGACGCAATATCAATGTTGCGATGCGATATCACGAATTCGTGATAAGCCTGCGGATTATGCGATCTGCCCGATAAACCGGCTCAGACGCCGCGCTGGAAGCGCATTAAGGCTGCACGGCGTCCGGCAGGCCATAGGCCTCCATCTGGGCCCGGACCTGCGCCACATTGTGCCCGAGCACGACGATATCGTGCTTTTTGCCGGCTTTGTCCCGGACGTGGTCGCGCAGCAGCGCTTCGGCCTTGAAGCCGAGGCCTTCGAAAATGGCGATGGCGCCGGTTTGATCGACCGTCATCTGCGCCACCAGCTTCTCGAGCCCGGCGCCCAAAGCGAGGGCGAAGATCTCCTGCGACAGCGCCCGTCCGACGCCCTGGCCGCGCACATCGGAGGCGACCACGTTGCGGATTTCGCCGACATGCGGCGACCATGACAATGGATCGCGCACCAGCGTTCCGCATCCCACCACCCTGCCCGCCTTCACCGCGAGCAGGCTCGTGATCGCGCCGCGCTCGATCTCCTTGATCCAGGCGGCCAAGACCTTCGGCTCGCTGATGTCGCGCGGCAGGAACAAGAGATCATGCACCGGGAGCTTTCGCGCAAAATCGAGCACGGCGGCTTCATCGGCCTGCGACATCAACCGGAATTCGATCTCGCCGGCCTCGGTCGCCACGCGGCGTGGATAGGAACGTGCTTCGCTGCTCATGTCGATCTCTCACCCAGCCAGGAATCCAGTTTCGGCCACAGCCGCTTGATGGCGTTGGCGCCGGCGACGAGGCTGACATGGCCGCCCTTCAGCATCACCTCTTCCTTGTCGGACGAGCCGATCTTTTGAATCAGCGGCTTGGCGGCGTCGTAGGGAACGATGTGATCATGCTCGGCGACCGCATGCAGGATCGGCACCGTGATCTTCGAAATATCCGCAGGCCGCCCGCCGACCGACATCACGTCGTTGTAGAGCTTGTTGTCCCACATCAGGTCCTTGGTGATCTGGCGGAAATACTCGCCGGCCAGCGGCAGCGTATCGTTCGCCCAGCGATCGAACATGCGGTACGATTTGACGAATTCATCGTTCCAGATGTTGTCCCATAATTGCACCTGGCCCGCGGCGCGCGAGGCCGGCCGCAACATGTCAAATGACGAAAGAATCATCTCGGGCGGAACGTTGCCGACGCTGTCGATCAGCCGGTCGACGTCGAAATAACGCCTGTCCGAGAAATTATGAAACAGCTTCATCTCGCGGAAATCGATCGGGGTGGTGAAGCAGATCAGATTTTTCATCGGCCCTTCGTTGAAGATCGAGCCGTACAGCAGCGACAATACGCCGCCGAAGCAATAGCCGATCACCGTGACGTCGGTCTCGCCGGAATCGCGCTGCACGCGGCGGACGCAATCCGGAATGAAGTCGAGGACGTAATCCTCCATCCGCAGCGACTTCTCTTCAGGCTTGGGCGCGGTCCAGTCCATCATGTAGACGTCGTAGCCGCGCTTGAGCAGGAACTCGATGAAGCTCTGGCCGGGCACCATGTCGAGGATGTAGCCGCGATTGGTGGTCGCCATCACGATCAGGATCGGCACCCGGTAGATCTCGTCCGCCAACGGCCGGTAATGATAGAGGCTGAGCGTGCCGCGGGAGTGCAGGATATCCTTCGGCGTTGATCCCAGCGACGGTCCCGACGAGGCGAAATATTCGACGCCCTTGATGCTGCGCTGGATCGCGCGTTGCACCTCGGACTGGATCCGATCCGGAATCGACGCCAGATCGAGCGGCGCCGCGGCACTCATTTCTGCTCTCCGCCCGCCCCCGGCGGACGCCTGGTCCGCGGCGGCCTCGGCGCCGCGCCGTAGCCGCCTTCCGGCGTCCCGGAATTATTATGGACCTGCTGCAGCAGCGCCTTGATCTCGTTCAACTGCCCTTCGATCGACTGCAACCGCTCGGCCATGCCGACCATCTGCGCCCGGCTCGGCAGATTCATGCTGACGAGATATTTCTCCATGAGATCGCCGAGCTGCTTTTGCGCGCCCGCGGCAACGCCGCCGACCTGATTGACGGCCCTGCTGAATTCCGGCGACGTCATCGCCTGATTGGCGAAGGAGTTGAATCCCTTCTCCATCTCGCCGATCATGTTCTGCCAGATCGCGACCGGATCGTTGCTCTTGTCTGCCATTGGCGCCCTCCGACTAACGGCGATTGCTTCGCCTGTTTTGGCCATACCACACTGTTGCGCGGAGGCGGTCAACATCGCGGCCGCGATTTGTCGGCCTTCCGGCCGCCGGGAAGCCTTCTGCGCCGGCCGAAACCGTGTCATAGATTCCTCATCGAAATACCATTTCCGAGGGAACGCCCGGTGAACGCACTCGCCCACCAACCGCCGCAGCTCGCCCGCGCCAACGGCATCGATCTTTGTTACGAAATCTTCGGCAACGCCGACGCCGAGCCGATGCTGCTGATCATGGGGCTGGGCGCCCAGATGATCCATTGGGACGACGATTTCTGCCGGCAGCTCGCCGCGCGCGGCTTTCGCGTCATCCGGTTCGACAATCGCGACATCGGCCAGTCCAGCAAACTGACCGGCGGCAAGCGCCTCAGCCCGGTTGAGCTGCTCAAGCTGCGCTTCCTGAAAATCCCGGTCGCCGCACCCTACCGGCTGCACGACATGGCGCTGGACGTGATCGGGTTGATGGATGCGCTCGGCATCCAATCGGCGCATCTGGTCGGCGCGTCGATGGGCGGCATGATCGCCCAGGAAGTCGCGATCTCGTTTCCGCAGCGGGTGCGCTCGCTCACCTCGATCATGTCGACAACCGGCAATCCAAAAATACCGCCGCCGACCAAGGAGGCCGCTGCCGTTCTGATGGCGCCGCCGCCGAAGACCAAAGAGGAATATTTCGAACGCTTTGCACAAACCTGGAAGGTGCTGCGCGTCGGCAGCTTCCCGCAAGACGAAGCGCTTGATCGCTCCCGCGCCGAACGCACCTTCGCGCGCGGACTGAATCCTGCCGGCGTCGCGCGGCAGCTCCGCGCCATCCTCGCATCAGGCAGCCGCAAGCCGCGGCTGGCGTCCGTCAAGGCGCCGACCCTGGTCATTCACGGCACCGTCGATCCGCTGGTGCGGCCCGAGGGCGGAAAGGACACCGCGGCTTCGATTCCCGGCGCGAAACTTCTGATGATCGAAGGCATGGGCCACGCGTTGCCAATCCCGATGTGGCCTGAGATTATCGGCGCGATCGACAAGCATGCCCACGCGGCTTCCGCAAAGGCGATGCATTAGCCTCAAAGCGTAACGACAACAGGGAGGAACGTCATGAAACTGGAAGGCGGATGCTATTGCGGCCAGGTGCGCTACAAGGCGGAGGGCGACCCGATGATGAAGGCGCAGTGCCATTGCCGCGAATGCCAGTATATCAGCGGCGGCTCTCCCAACATGTTTGTCCTGATGCCGCTCGACGGCTTCAGCTACACCAAGGGAACGCCGAAGAAGTTCAAGCGCAGCGACCTTGAGCACGCGGTGACGCGGGAATTCTGCGCCGAATGCGGCACGCATCTTGTCACGCGACCGCAGGGCCTGCCGGCTCTGGTTCTCAAAGTCGGCACGCTTGACGATCCCAATCTTTTCGGCGGCCCGCAGCTGGCGATCTACACCATCGACAAGCAACCCTTCCATCAAATTCCGCAGGGCATGCCGACCTTCGAGCGGTTGCCGCCACGATAACGCGACCGCGTCACCCCCCGGCCCAAACGTCGAGCACGTAGCGATTTTTGGTGCCGAGATCATCGATCCAGCGCAGCGCCGCATCCGCGTCGGCCGCCTTGCGTTGGCGATAGATCGCAACCAGTGCGGCCTTGACGTCCGGCTCCATCTTGCCGCCGTCGCCGCAGACATAAATGATGGCGCCGTTTTCGATCAGGCTCCAGACCCGATCCTGCTGCGCCGTGACCAGGTTCTGCACATAGGTCTTGGGACCTTCGGCGCGCGAGAACGCGGTATGCAGTTCGGTGATGCCGTCCGCTGCGAAAGCCTTGAGTTCGTCGGCATAGAGATAATCCTGATCGGGATGACGGCAGCCGAAAAACAGCATCGCCGGGCCCAGCGTTGCTCCCTTGGCCTTGCGCGCGGCCCGCTCCTGCAGGAAGCCGCGGAACGGCGCCAGACCTGTTCCGGGTCCGATCATGATGATCGGCACGGCGGGATCATCTGGCAGCCGGAAGCCGGCCTTGGTCTCGCGAACCGTGGCATGGACCGTCTCGCCGGCGCGGCGGCCGGCCAGGTAATTCGAGCAGATGCCTTTGTAGATGCCGCGCCCGGAACTCGCGGCACCCGCGACCACGGCGACGGTGACGCTGCACCGCGATGGATCGCCCGCCGGCGACGACGAGATCGAGTAATAGCGCGGGGCCAGCAGCGACAGCATTTCAAGATAAGCGTGGAACGGCAATTCGCAGGCCGGATGTTCTTCCAGCAGGTCAAACACCGATTTGCGCTTGCCGAGAATTTCCGAACGATAAAGCTCGGTGGCGGCGGCATCGTCGCCGAGATAGGCCACGAGTTTCGGTTTGGTTACCGGACAACGGGTGTTCTCCGACATGATCTGAATCTGTTTGCGGGTCGCGACCTGCTGCAACTCCACAAACTCACTCAGCAACCGCCCCACCGAAACCGTATCGCCGACCGGCAATTGCGCGCGGCGGCCTTCGGCGACCTGCAGCCGGATCTGGTCGGCCGGCAGGAATCCGAAGCGGCGCGCCACCGAATCCACCAGCGCCGGATCGTTGCGCGGCACTACGCTGAGGTGATCGCCGACCCGGTAGCTGGTGCCGGAAGGCAGTTGCACCTCGATGTGCCGGGTCGACCGCTCCGAGGCATTGGCGCCGCTCTTGTTTTGCAGTTCGCCGTTGGCCAGCACCTTCATCGGCGCAGCGCCGCCGAGGGCAACGATCGTATTGACGGCGGTCGGCGCAACCGGCTCGATCTTGTACAGCGGCTCGTCGTCGGCATTGCGCACGAAGCTCGCAGCGATGCCGAACTCCTTTACCGCGACAGAGTTGAGTTTCGCGAACCAGCCCTCGAACTGGCCGTCCAGATCATCCCGCGCGTCGCCTTCGCCGCGAGGATAGACGCCACGCGCACCGTGGGCCGCGAGTTGCTGGTCGATCAGGCGCGGAATTGATTGATAAGTCGCGGCCCAGTCGCTGTTCCCGCAGCCGAACACCGCATAACGCACGCCGTCGAGTGCATTCTTCGCGAGATCGCCGCTTAGCCACTTGATAAACTGTGCCGCGTTGTCCGGCGGGGCACCGTTATAGGAGGCGCAGAAAATCAGAACGCCGCCCTTGTCGGGAAGCTTGCCGGAAAACTCATCGAGCGGACCGAGCTTCGTTGCGTAACCGTTGATTTCGGCGAGATCGGCAACGCGCGTTGCAAGTTCCTCGGCGGTCCCGAGGTTCGATCCGTAGAGCACCAGAAGCGGTGTATTATGTCCCGGCCGCGGCCGGGCGCGCGGCGCCGACGCGACCCCCGATGCAACCGCGCTCGTTGCGGCGTGGCCGGCAAAGGCCCCGCGATCCTGGTCGGCGCGCGGACGCACCTTGATCTTGAAGCCGTCAGGCTTGATGGTCAGCGTCTCCTTCAGCACCATCTGGTAGCGGTGGATGTCGAGCAGCTTGAAACGCTGCAGGATCATGCCGAGCGCGAGTGCAGATTCATGCATGGCAAAGCCGCGGCCGATGCAGGCGCGCTGGCCGTTGCCGAACGGCTTCCAGGCGTTGACAGGACGCGCCGCCTCGGCCTCGCGGCTGAAATTCTCGGGATCGAAGGCATCGGGATTGGGTCCCCACACGCCGGGATCGCGATGCAATGCCAGCACATGCACCAGAACGAACGTGCCTTTCTTGAGCTTGTATTTTCCGCCGATCACCTCGTCCTGGATCGGCGCCACGCCATAGGCCGGCGCGGGCGGCCACAGCCGCAGGGCTTCCTTCAGGATCTGCGTGATGTAGGTCAGTTGCGTGACCTGCTGATAGGTCGGCTTGACGTTGACGTCGCCTCCGAGCACCCGATCGACTTCCTCATAGGCTTTCCTGAGCACCTCGGGGTGTTTCAGCAACGCATAGATCGCGCACGACAACATTCCGCTGGTGGTTTCGTGCCCGGCGATCAGGAATGTGTTGATCTGGTAGCGGATGTTGACGTCGTCGAGCTGCTCGCCGGTGGCGCGGTCGACGCCGGTCATCATGGCGCCGAGCATGTCCTTTTTACCCTCGGCGGCCTCGACGTTCTTGCGCCGCTCGGCCACGATCTCGTCGACCATCTTGTTCATGAAGGCGACGTCGTCGGCCATATCGCGATTGCGGTTGCGCAGCCACAGCCCCTCGAGCGGAAGACCGCGGGTCACCATGATGGTCTCGAGCGAGCGCACCAGCGACGCCACGAACGGATGATAGTCCTCGCGATAAAATGAATTGAAACGATAATCGAAGCCGCACAACCCGACTGTATCCAGCGCCAGCGCCGTGGTGTCGTGGACGACGTCGATTTCGTCGTCGGCGTTCATCCGCTCCCATTTCTTGACGAGCTGCTCGGCGATGTCGAGCATGCTCGGATGATAGGACTGCATGGCGCGGTTGCCGAACGGCGTCATCAGGATGTTGTGCGCCTTGCTCCAGTTCGGCTCATTGGTATGGGCGGTGAACAGACCGTCGCCGCCGACGGCGCGAACCCGGCGCAGCGATCCACGCACCGACTTGTCGAAGCGCTTCTCGTCGCTGATTTCATCGACCAGATCGGCGCCCGAGACGACGACCAGCGGCGCACCCATCATGTCGAGCCAGTAGATCGGGCCGAGTTCCTTGGCCAGCCGCATCATGTGCTGGACCGGCGTGGTCGAGTCCAGCGACAGCATGTTGCCGACCACCGGCTTGGTCGGCGGATGCGGGATCGGGCTCAATTTATTCGTGGACGCCATCGCGATAGTCTCTCCTGCTGCCTCAACTAAACAAGTGCCGTCATTGCGAGGAGCACTTGCGACGAAGCAATCCAGTTTTTTTCACCAGCAGAAGATGGATTGCTTCGCTTTGCTCGCAATGACGATGTTGCACGTCCGTTTATCCAAATCTTCGTCTGCGCCATTCAATCAGCTTGGCGCTGACCTCTTCCGGCTTTTCCTGTTGCGTCCAATGGCCGCTGCCCTTGACCAGATATTTTTCCAGGTCGGGAATGATCTTCTCCATCCCATCGGCCGCCGATGGCGGCAGCACCTGATCGTTTTCGGCCATGATCATCAATGACGGCACCCGCACCGTATGGTCGATCTTCGCCGAGCGCTGCCAGTTGCGCGACATGTTGCGGTACCAGTTGATGCCACCGGTAAAGCCGGTTTTGGTGAAGGTATCGACAAAGACCTTCTTCTCCTCCGGCGACAGGATCGGCGTCCGCGGATCGTGTTTGGCGTCGTAACCGGCAATCATCTGCGGAAATGCCAGATTGAGCCTCGGCGACGCGCCGAGCCCTGCGACCGGCGCTTCCGCCGGCGCAGTGTCGCTGCGCGGCACGGGCTTGCGCATAAAAGCATCGAAGGTCTGTTCGACCCGGCTGTTGAATATCTTGTCGGCGCCTCGCGCCGGGTCCTGGAACTGCACGATATACATCTGCTCGCCGAAACGCTGGCGCATCAGTTCGATCGGGTCGGCCGGTGCCCGGGCAGTATGGGGCGTGTTGACGCCGACGACGCCGGCCACGCGATCGGTGTGCCGCAGCGGCATCTGCCAGACGACGAAGCCGCCCCAGTCGTGGCCGACGAAAATCGCCTTGTCGATCTCGAGATGGTCGAGCAGGCCGACGAGGTCGCCGGTCAGGTGTTCGATGTCGTAGGCTTCGACAGGTTCGGGCCGGTCGGTCGCGCCGTAGCCGCGCTGATCGGGTGCAATCACCCGAATGCCGGCATCCGCCAGCGCCTTGATCTGATGGCGCCAGGAAAACGCCATCTCCGGCCAGCCATGGCAGAGAACCACCGGCGGCGTGTCGGTCTTCGGCCCCGCCTCGTAGAAGCCCATGCGAATGCCGTTGGTCTCGGCGAATTGCAGCGGCGGCATTTCAATCATCGGCGATGTCTCACTCTGGTATTTTGGTGTTGGTCTTGAACCGTCCGGAAAGGTGTCCACCCTCGGGTCAGTAGCACGATGACGTGCTTCTGGCCGAGGGCATACTTTTCCCACTCATGCTCTCGTCAGTTTTGAGCATGATCTGTCCGGAAAACCGGCATCCACTTTTCCGGATCATGCTCTAGCTCGCCGCACTTTTGAGATCGGCCGGTGGCGCAAAGGCGGCTTGCAGCGCTGCGAATTCTCCCGGCAGCATGTCGCAGAGCACCTGGACATGCGGAATGATGTTGGCGCCGGCGATGAAGCCGAAATCCAGTTGATCGCGATAGCTCTGCACCGTGATGTTCAGGGCAAGGCCGTGGGTCGAAATCGAAACCGGGAAGATGTGCAGCAATTCCGCGCCCGCCGCATATAGTGTTTGCCGCGGGCCGGGCACGTTGGAAACCGTGATATTTGCCGACGGGGGCAACACGTCCGAGAGATTGGAGCGGCTGTACAGCAGCGCCAGGATCTGCACCAGGATCGGTGTGCCCAGCATCGAGACGTTGGACACCTGCGGCATCAGCGCCCGCAGCGGATGCGACATCTCCTTCGACTTGGTGGATTGCGCGATGATCGTCTCGAGCCGCGTCTTGGGATCCTCGACATTGGTGGCGATCGAACAGATCATGCCGAACACCTGGTTATTGGCGTCGGTGTTGCCCTCTTCGCGCAACGAGATCGGCACCGCGGCCGTCATCGATTTTGTCGGCAGCGCGCCCTGTTCCAGCAGATAGCGCCGGACCACGCCGCTTGAAATCGCCAGCACCACGTCATTGAGCTTGCCGCCGGCCTGCTTGGCCACCGCCTTGGCTTGCGACAGCGAAATCGATACGCCGGCAAAGCTGCGCTCCGACGAGATCGATTTGTTCAGGATCGTCGACGGCGACACCATGCTGGCGATGCTGTCGCGCGACTTCGGATCGGAAATCTTTCCGACCACTTCGGAGACGCTTTTGAGCATCGTCGGAACGCTGCCGGCGAACTTCACCGCGGATTCGATCTGAAACATCGCATTGTCGAACAGGATCGAGCCGAGATCGCTCTTGCCGGAGCGCGGCAGGTCGATGCCCTTGGCAGCCGTCGAAGCGTCGAAAGGCTGGCGCCACAGCTGCTGATAGGAATCGATGAAGTTGGCGGCGATGTCGCGCGGCTCCTGCCCGACCTTCGCCCTTGCGGTCGGCTTGCCGACGTCGCGCGGCACCGGCGTCACATCATAGATCATGTTGGTAAGGGCCGCACCTGCGCCGCCATCGATGCAGGCGTGGTGCATCTTGGAATAGAGCCCGATCTCGTTGTCCTTCATGCCTTCGAAGACATAGAACTCCCACAGCGGGCGGGCGCGGTTGAGAAGCTTGGCATGCATCCAGCCGACGATGCGCTCCAGCGTCGCCCGGTCATGGGGCGCCGGCAGGCTGCCGCGGAAGATATGACGGTCGATGTCGAACTGGTCGTCCTCGACCCAGGAGGGGTGATCGATGTCGAGCGGCGCCTTCTCCAGCCGTGCCTTGAGGATCGGGGCAATGTGCAGCCGCGAGGCGATCATCGCCTTGAAGTCTTCGAAGAAGTTGCCCTTGTAATCTTCGGGCAGGCGGAAGATCGCCATGCTCCCGACATGCATGGGCATTTCAGGCGTTTCCAGGTACAGAAACGACGCGTCCATCGAGGACAGCTTTTTCGCGTCACCCATCTTCTTCCTCCCTCGTAACGTTCACGCGGCGCCTTGCTGGCGCTTCTGGTGTTCAAGCCGATTGTGCATTTTCCGGAGGTGCATATGCAATGGCAAACGGGCCCGACCGGAAAAATTGCTCGAATTGGCCCTCGGCCTGGGCCAGACGATCCGCGACGGCCCATAAGGCGGCGGCATTCACGCCCAGCCCGACATGACTGGCGAGGTGCACCTCGATATTTTCGGCCGTATCGGAGGCGCGCAACAGGCATGTTCGCCAATTGACGATGCCGTCGGTGCGCGAATAGATCGACGTGGTCGGCACCGGCAGATCGCCTGCGATCGCTCTTCGAAGCTCCGAGTCTTCCCCCACCGCTTCGCCTGACATCGCCTCGTAAAGCCGGGTCGCGTTGGTCGCCCGCACATCGCCTGCGAACGGACTTCCCAGCGTCACGACGTATCGCACCATGTCAGGCGCGCGCAGCGCCAGGTCGCGCGCATAGATGCCGCCGAGGCTCCAACCGACGAGGCTGACCTTGCGGCCGGTCGCGGCATGAATCTCGGCAAGCCTATCCCGCAACGCGGCGCGCATCCGCGTCACGCCGCCGGTGTTGCGGCCCATCTGCCAGGCGTAGGCGTCGTAGCCGAGTTCCTTCAGATATCGCCGCATCGGCGCCATCGACAGATCGCTGGCGAGGAAGCCCGGCAGTGTCAGCACCGGATGACCGTCGCCTCTTGGCGCGCGCATCAATAGCGGCGACAGCAACAGGCTGGTGTTGAATTCGAATATGCCTCTCACCTCGGCCAGCATCAGGCCGAGGCTGGGCGGACGAAGCTGGCGCGCTGCCGGCGGTGGGCGCTGTTCAGTCGGCATCACTTCTTCTTGTCGCCGGTGCGGACGCCGCCGAGGCCCGCCATGGTCACGAACATATCCTGAAAACGCTCGGCGATCTTCGGATCGAAGGTGAACCAGCTTTGGATCAGCGCTTCCGGAGAAACCTTCTCGATGTTGGCCATCATCTGCTGCTGCAGTCTGTCCATCACCGCGGTCTGCATCGGCTGCACGTCCGGAAGTCCAAAGAACTGCCGGGCTTCGAGGGGGGTGCAATCTATTTCAACGTTTACTTTCATGGGCGCTCCTGATTGCATTTTGACCGTCTGTCACAGTATCGTCACGACAGGCGACACGACGCAAGCTACCTTAAGGGACGCTGCCGCGGCGTGAGCCGTCTATCGGCGCTTATGGTCAACCAAAGCGCTCGATGGCGAACGGCTGCGGATCGGCGAACGGCGTCTCGCCGGTCATCATTTCCGCCAGCAGGCGGCCGGTCGCGGGGCCCAGCGTCAGACCGTGATGCTGATGGCCGAAATCGAACCACAGCCCGGCATGACGCGGCGCCTTGCCGATCACCGGAAGCATGTCGGGCAAGCACGGCCGCGCACCCATCCAGGGTTTGGCGTCGACCGCGTCGGCCAATGGAAACAGCGTGCGTGCGTGCGGCAGCGCCCGCTCCAGCTGGATCGGCGTGGGCGGCGCGTCGCGGCGGGCAAACTCCACGCCGGTGGTCAGGCGAATGCCGCGATTCATCGGCGCCAGCAGATAACCGAAATCCGCATCGAGCACGGGATGATGCAGCACGGCATTGCCGCGCGGCGCCAGATGCAAATGGTAGCCGCGCTTGACGCTGAGTGGGATTGAATATCCCAGCGGACGAAACACCAGATCGGACCACGGTCCCAACGCCACCACGGCTTCGCGCGCGACCAGTGCGCCGTGCGGCCCGCTGACCCGCCAGCCGCCGGTCACTTGTTCGAGCGTTCGTGCATCGCCCACCACAAAGCGCCCGCCCTTGCGCGTGAAGAGCGCGGCATAGGCCTTGGCCAGACCGCCGGGATCGGGAACAAACCCGGGCGCCGGCAGATAGACACCGCCAGCGAACGCTCCGGTCAGATGCGGTTCCCGCGCCGCAATCGCGTTGCCGTCGAGAAGTTCGCCATCGACGCCGTATTGCCGGGCGCGATCGAGGTCGCGCGCGGCGTTGGCCAGGGTTTGCCCGGAGCGAAACAGCTTGAGCCAGCCGGTCCGTCGCAGCAATTCCGGCACGCCGGCCTCGGAGACCAGCGCCTCATGCTCGATCAGGCTGCGCCGGATCAACGGCAATTCGGCCATCGCGCTGTGCAACGTCCGCTCCGGCGACGATGCCAGAAAATAACGCAGCAGCCACGGCAGGAAGACCGGCAGGTCGGACCATTGATAGCGCACCTGCGGGGCGCGATTGATCGCGTATCGAAACAGCTGCCCGACATCGCGGGGAAACATATAGGGAAAAACCGACGCGCATTCGATCAGTCCGGCATTGCCAAAGCTGGTCTCTTCGCCGGCGCGTTCGTGCCGGTCGACCAGGATGACGTCCCGCCCGCGCTGCTGCAGGTGCAACGCCGCTCCGACGCCCACCATGCCTGCGCCCAGTACCAGAACGTCGGCCTTGCGTTCCGCCATCCGGCGCTCCCCGTGAATGGCTACCGCCGGACGCGTTTGATCAAAGCAGCCCGGCACAACAAAAGGACTGCGACAATCATCACCGTCGCAGCGCAGCGCGTGTCAGGCCGAACCTCAGGTCGGCTTGAGGGCCTTCGAACCCAGATCGAATTCCTCGATTTCCTTGGTCCGCTCGGATTCAGCACCTGCCCTGTGATCGGTGGCGATCGCCACATAGACGGCGGGCAGCACGAACAGCGTGAACAAAGTGCCGATCGACATGCCGGCGACCACGACGAGGCCGATCGAGAACCGGCTGGCCGCGCCCGCCCCCGATGCCGTCAGCAGCGGAATCAGGCCCGTCACCATCGCCGCGGTCGTCATCAGGATCGGGCGAAGCCGGACCCGTGCCGCCATCTCGATCGCCGAGCGCCGGTCGAGGCCCTCATTGAGCTGCAGCTCGTTGGCAAACTCGACCATCAGGATGCCGTGCTTGCTGATCAGGCCAACCAAAGTGAGCAGGCCGACCTGGGTATAGATGTTCATGGTGGCTACACCGAAGAACAACGGCAGCATGGCACCGACGATCGCCATTGGAACGCTGATCATGATGACGAGAGGATCGCGCAGGCTTTCGAACTGCGCCGCCAGCACCAGGAAGATGATGATCAGCGCAAAGCCGAACGTCACCGCAAGCTGGTTGCCTTCCTGAACATATTGCCGGGAATCCGCCAGATAGTCGTGGCTGAAGCCGGCCGGCAGCTTCTTGGCCTCGCCCTCCAGGAAATCCACCGCATGTCCGACGGTGACGCCGGGCATCGGCACCGCCTGGAAGGTGGCCGAGTTCAACTGGTTGTAATGCGTCAGGGCATTGGGATCGGTCGCGGTTTCGATCGATACCAGCGTCGACAGCGGCACCTGCTGGCCGGTTGCGGTCGCCACATAATATTCGCCGAGCGATTCAGGCGACAGCCGCTTGTCGCGCGGCACCTGCGGAATGACCTGATACGATCGGCCCTCGAGGTTGAACCGGTTGACATAGTTGCCACCCAGCAGCGTCGCCAGCGTATTGCCGATGCTCTGCATGGTGATGCCGAGATCACTCGCCTTGGTGCGGTCGATCTTGATCCGCACCACCGGCTGGTTGAAGTCGAGATCGCTGTCCGAGACGATGAACAATCCGCTCTTGCGCGCGGCGTCCTTCAGCTTGACCATCTGCTCATAGACTGCCTGGAATCCGTTGGTCGAGTTGATCACCATCTGGACCGGCAAGCCGCCGGGACCGCCGGGCAAGGGCGGCAGGTTGAACGCGAACGCGTTGACACCTTCGATCTTGCTGAGCTGACCCTGCACCAGCGGCTTCAGCTTGGTCGACGAGCGCTCTCGCTCATCCCACGACTTGAGCAGCATTCCGGCGATGCCGCCCTGCGGCCCGTTGATGCCGTTCAGAACGAAACGAAGATCGGTCTCCGGAAATTTCTGGAACTCCTTGTCAAGCTTTTCGCCGTAGTAGTCGATATAGTCGATATTGGCGTATTTCGGCGCCTTGGTCACCGCGAACACGATGCCCTGGTCTTCTTCGGGCGCGAGTTCCTTCGACGTGTTCATGTACAGGAACCCGACCAGCCCCAGGATGGTCAGGGCGAACAGCCCCGTGATCGGACGATAGTCGAGCGACCGGTCGAGTTGCCGGCCGTACCAGCGCGTCATCGCCCCGAAAACCCGGTTGACGATCTTGGCAAATCGCCCCTCCTCGGCGCTTTTGAGGAAGATCGAGCACATCATCGGCGACAGCGTCAGCGCGATCACACCCGAAACGATCACCGAGCCGGCCAGCGTGAACGCAAATTCGCGAAATAGCGCGCCGGTGAGACCGCCGAGGAAACCGATCGGCGCATACACCGCGGCCAACGTGATGGTCATGGAGATGACGGGACCGACGATCTCGCGCGCGCCCTCTATCGCCGCCGCCACCGGCGGCTTGCCTTCCTCGAGATGCCGATGAATGTTTTCCACCACCACGATGGCGTCGTCGACCACCAGTCCGATCGCCAGCACCATCGCCAGCAATGTCAGCAGGTTGATGCTGAAACCCATCACCAGCATCAGGCTGCAGACGCCGACCAGCGACAGGGGAATGGTCACCACCGGGATGATCACCGAGCGGAACGAGGCCAGGAACAGGAAGATGACGACGACCACGATCACGATCGCCTCGCCCAGCGTCTTCTCCACTTCGTTGATCGACGATTGAATGAACTTGGTCGAATCGTAAGCCACTTTCATTTTCATCGACGGTGGCAGATTGCGCTCAAGTTCCGGAAACAGCGCACGAACACCCTTGACCAGCGTCAGCGGGTTGCCCTGCGGCGTCGCTTTGATGCCGATGAAGATCGCGTGCTCGCCGTTGAACGCAACGCTCGCATCCGTGCTCTGCGCGGCAAGTTCGACGGAGGCGATATCCTCGATCCGCACGAAGCCGCCCTCCTTCGACTTGACGATCATGCGCCTGAACTCGTCAAGGTTACGCAGGTCGGTGTTGGTCGAGACGTTGGAGACGATGAAGTAACCCTTGGACTGACCCGCGGCGGCCTGAAAGTTGTTGGCGGCGATCGCCAGGGAGACGTCGAGCGGCGACACGCCGAGGCCCGCCATGCGGACCGGATCGAGCCACAGCCGCATCGCAAAGGTCTGGCCGCCGAGAATATCCGCTGAAGCAACGCCATCGACCGTGGACAGCACCGGCTGCACCACGCGCGTCAGGTAGTCGGAGATCGCCGAGCCCGACAGCTCCTCGCTCGAGAAGCCGAGATACATCACGGCAATGGTATCGCCGGTGGTCTTGCTGACGACCGGGTCGTTGGATTCCTTCGGAATCAGGTATTTAACCGAGTTCACCTTGGCGAGAACCTCGGTCAGCGCCTGGTTCGGGTCGAAGTTCAGCTTGACGAAGACCTGGATCG
Source organism: uncultured Pseudomonadota bacterium (assembly GCA_963819325.1). Classification (GTDB taxonomy): domain Bacteria; phylum Pseudomonadota; class Alphaproteobacteria; order Rhizobiales; family Xanthobacteraceae; genus Bradyrhizobium. The sequence goes on along the minus strand of CAWFVT010000007.1, from coordinate 390,738 downwards.
TGCTGGTGCCGAGCACCGAGGACGAGGTGATGTAGTCGATGCCTTCGGCGGAGGCGACCGCCTGTTCGATCGGCGTCGTGATGAAGCCTTGAATCATATCCGCGGACGCGCCCGGATAAACTGTCGTGACGGTCACGACCGTATTCGACAGCTTCGGGTACTGCCGGATCGGCAGGCTGGTCGCGGCCTTGAATCCGATCAGAAGGATCAGCAGGCTCACGACCAATGCCAACACCGGCCGCTTGATGAAAATGTCGGTCCAGACCATCGCAACGCTCTCCGGTCGTCAGTAACGCGGCGGGTTTGCCGGAATCGGCGGAGGCTGGTCAGTCGAGATCGACACCGCAGCCCCCGATTGCAGCTTGAGTTGGCCGACCGCCACCACGCGATCGCCAACCTTCACGCCGCTGAGGATTTCGGTCCTGCCACCGATCCGGTTGCCGGTCCGCACGAAGCTGCGAACGGCGGTCAGGCTGGTGCTGCCGTCATCAGCTTTCTTCTCGGTGATCAGGAACACCGAATCTCCGTACAGCGTGTAGTCGACAGCCGTTTCAGGAACGGTAACCACCGCCGGCTTGTCGGGCAGCACGACGGTCGTGGTCGCAAACATGCCGGGCTTGAGGATATGATCGGGATTGTCCATCGTGGCCTGAACACGGATATTGCGCGTATCGGTGTTGATCTGCGGCTCGATGGTGGTGATCTTGCCTTCAAAGACCTTGCCCGGATAGGCGTCGACCAGCACCCGCACGGTCTGCCCGACCTTGAGCATTGCGCTAGCCTTTTCCGTCGTCGTGAAGTTGGCGTACAGCGTCGAGAGGTCCGTCAACGTCACGATCTGCGTGCCTGCGGTCAAATACTGGCCGACTTCGACGTGGCGGACGCCGAGCACGCCGTCGAATGGCGCGCGGACAAGCTTCTGCGAGATGATCGCCTGGGTCTTGGCGATACCGGCGTTGGCGGTGTCATACGTCGCTTGCGCGGCGTCGGCCGTCGCCTGCGGACCAAACTGACGCGCCGCCAACTGCTTGGCGCGATCCAGCGCCAGCTGAGCGCCGATCGCCTGCGCCTTGAAGCTTGCGAGATCGCCCTGTTCCGGAGCATCGAACAATTGCACCAGCGGGCTTCCGGCCTTCACAGTCGCGCCGGCGGTAAACATGATGTCGGTGATGCGCCCGCTGACGTCGGAGGTAACGTTGACCTGGTGCACGGCGGCGAGATCGCCGACCGCCGTCATTAGGTTCGGAATCACCTCCGATTTGGCCTCGGCAACCGCAACCAATGTCGGCGGCGGCTTGTTGTTGGCAAAGAACTGCGCGATCATGTGGCTGCGGAAGGCGTTGAAGCCGACCAGCGCCCCGACCAGCAGCGCCAGCAGCAGCCCGATGATGATGAACCAGCGCACCATCCGAACCGGGCGCGCGCGCGGTTTTTCGACGATCGGCTGACCTGCGATATTGGCTTCGGTCACAATATTCATGTCATCCACCTTCTGCAGTTACCGGCTGTCCCGGAACCAGCGACGTCTCGCGATCCAGATGGGAAGCAATCACGGTTTCGTTTAGTCCAATTCCGCGAAGAATAAATTCGCACACCTGCCGTTCGAGATCGGCAGCGTTGCCGTAGGACAGACTTGGAACGGCGGGTAGCCGCCCCAGCGCCGTCATCAGCAAGGCGTGGTGCGCAAACCAGAACAAATTCAGCGGCTCGCTTCCAACCCTTGAGGCGTCTCCTGCCGCCACCGCCCGCTCCAGCGACGTGACGAAAACGGACGAGAACCAGTCCGCGATCTTACCGTAAATCAGCCGCGCGAATTCTCCATCGTCGAGCTGGCTCGAGATCATCAGCCTGAGACGCTGAGCCTCCTCCTGATCGGGCGCATCGGATGCGTGCAGGAAGTGCTGCACAATGGCGCGCATCAGTATCACGAGGGTTTCCGTCGACGGCTCCAGACCGAGCAACCAGTGCATCGCCGGATCCGCTTCGCACTCTTCGGCGAGGATTTCGGCATACAAGGCCGATTTCGTCGGGAAGTGCTTGAACAGCAGCGCCTCCGAAATGGAAGCCGCTGCGGCAACGCTCTTGGTCGTGGTCCCCGCGAAGCCGTTGCGGGCAAAGCAACGCTTGGCGGCGCCAAGGATCAATTGCCGCCGCAAATCACCGGTCATGCGCAGGGTGCTCATGTTAGTGAGTAAGCACTCACGTTAACAAAAGTCAAGATTCCTGCTGCAGTGCACCTACGAAAATTTGGCCTCAAATCGGGCGAAATCCGAGCGCCCCGCGGACCCGCGTCACGATAAACGTACCGTCGCGGCTGGAGAGCACACGCTCCAGGTTGGCACCGTCGATCTTGACGCTGGCAAAGCGCGGCCCGCTAGAGACGTCCTGCATGATCGGGGCAAAGGCCTCGATGTCAGCCATGGTGGCGATCGCGCGGGCGTCGGATATCCCGCACGCCCGGGCGACGCCGACCAGATCGACCGTGGTGGCGGTGTGGCTGGCCTGGCCGCCAGTCTCGCCATAGACCTCGTTGTCGAGCACCACGACGGTGAGATTGGCCGGCTTTTGCAGGCCGACGGTTGCCAGACTGCCCATCCCCATCAACATCTCGCCGTCGCCGGTGATCACCACCACCGGCAGTTCGGGCTGCGCCAGGGCGACGCCCAGCCCGATCATGACGGCGCCGCCCATCGCGCCCCACAAATAGAAATTGCGATCATGATCGCCGGCGGCGGCGATATCATAGGTCGAGGCGCCGAGGCCGCCGACCACGACGGCATCCCGGCGATCCGCCAGCAGACCGGAGACGACACTGCGCCGTTCAAGAAGATTTGCCTTGCTCATTTCACGAAAACCTTTGCACCGATCAAGCGCTGTGACAGCAAAACAGCGGTCGGCGTGCAGGCATTATAAGCCTGCCCTGCCGCCGCCTCGACGACCTCGCTGACCTCTTGGGCATGCGAGGCGCGCAACACCTTGATGCCGGATAGCTCGAACACGCCTTCGGTGCTGGAGCCCATCGGCACCTGCCAGGGATTGAACTCGCCCCACTCGCCGCGCATCGTCACCAGGGTCAGGAACGGAAAGCGGAATATCTGGGTCAGCGACAGCATGTTCACGCAATTGCCGACGCCGCTCGATTGCATCAACAGCACGCCGCGCTGGCCGCCGGCCCAGGCACCGACCAATAGCGCCACGCCTTCTTCTTCCGTCGTCAGCGGGACCGCGCGCATCGATGGCGTGCCCAGCACCCGTTCGATCAGTTGCGAATGCCCGGCATCCGGCACGTATGCCACCTGACGAACATCGAAGCGCTGCAAAATCGCAAAAATATCCTCCGGCCAGGAAGGCAGGTTTTCGGTGGCGGCATCGGCGCGGGCGTGCATTTTCATTCCCAGTCGGTTGACGAGACCTGTTTCGGTGCGGGACTGTAGCGGCAGCCCCGGCTCCGGAAAGAGCGAAAACGGCATATCGGTCTCCACCAAAGAGTATGGCAGCATGAATGCGGACGCGCGAGAGCTGGCGGCAGGTTTCGATATCGAGAAACTGACCCCGGAGTTCTATGTCGACCCCTACCCGACCTATCGCGCGCTGCGGGAGCATGAGCCGGTCAAGCGGCTGCCGAACGGGTCGTATTTTCTGACGCGCTACGATGATCTGGTCAGCGCCTACAAGAGCACCAAACTCTTCAGCTCCGACAAGAAACGCGAGTTCGCGCCCAAATATGGCGACTCGCTGCTCTACGAGCACCACACCACCAGTCTCGTCTTCAACGACCCGCCGGCGCACACAAGGGTGCGACGGCTGATCATGGGCGCGCTGTCGCCGCGCGCCATTGCAGGCATGGAGCCCGACCTGATCGCGCTGGTGGACCGGTTGCTCGACGGGCTTGCCGCGAAAGGCACTATCGAGCTGATCGAGGATTTTGCGTCCGCGATCCCGGTTCAGGTGATCGGCAATCTGCTCGACGTGCCGATGGAGGAACGCGAACCGCTGCGCGACTGGTCGCTGGCGATCCTGGGCGCGCTCGAACCGGTGATCGGTCCCGACGTCTTTGCGCGCGGCAATGACGCGGTGAAGGATTTTCTCGCCTATCTGGAAATACTGGTGGCGCGCCGGCGGGCCAAACCGGGCAATCCCGAACGCGACGTGCTGACCCGGCTCATCCAGGGCGAGGACAATGGCGAACGACTGACCGCCCGGGAATTGCTGCACAACTGCATCTTCCTGCTCAACGCCGGCCATGAGACCACCACCAATTTGATCGGCAATGGGCTGGTGGCATTGTCGGGCAATCCCGCGCAGAAGCAGCGGCTGATCGAAAATCCCGCGATGATCAAGACGGCAATCGAGGAAATTCTGCGGTTTGAAAGCTCGAACCAGCTGGGCAACCGGATGACGACGGAGCCGGTCGAACTCGGCGGCATCAAGCTTGAGGCGGGCACACCGGTGACGCTATGCATTGGAGCTGCCAACCGCGATCCCGCGCAATTCGCCGATCCGGAAAACCTCGACGTCGCCCGCACGCCGAACCGGCATCTCGCCTTCGGCACCGGCGCGCATCAATGCGCCGGGATGGCGCTGGCGCGGCTCGAAGGGGCGATTGCGATGTCGCGCTTCCTGGCGCGGTTTCCGGGCTACGCGCTCAGCGCTCCGCCGGTGCGCGGCGGCCGCGTTCGCTTTCGCGGCTTCCTGAGTGTGCCGTGCACGGTCGGCTAGAGCGTTTTCAAGCGAAGTGGCTTCCGGTTCGCGTAAAGAAAACGCGTCAAAATAAAAGACTAGAGCATCGGTTCTGATTCAATCAGAACCGATGCTCTAGGCCGGCACGAAAATGCGAATGGCCGGGACAAAGCCCGGCCATCACCAAAACTTCGACGTTCGAGATATCAGTAGCCGCAGGAATTGCAGCGCGGCGGAACCGGTACGTAGTAAGTACGCGCGGGTGCGACCATCTCGACATGCTCGCGGGTGCCGTATTGTGCGGGAATGCGCTCGTACTGGACGCCTTCCGGCGCGACCATCACGGTCTGCGGTACCATCACGGTGCGATATTGAGCCGGCGTGCGATGCGCAACGACACCGCCGGGCGATACCATCACGGTTTCCTGGACGGTCCGGTACTGCGGCGGCGCGACCTGCGCCTGATAGCAGGTGCCGCAAGGCGGCGGCGCGTAGCAGCCGTAGCATCCTGCGGACGCGGCGGTCGGGAGCGCAACAGCCGCGGCTGCGGCGATCATGGCAACATAGACGCGTGAAATTTTCATGGTGTGCCTCGGGGTGCGAACTATCCCCATGAATAGGTCACCGGCCCGGATCGTCAACGTAAACCGCGAATTTACCTTTACGGAGATCATTAACAAAGCATTTCGGATCGGCGCAACTGGATCACGGATCGATAGCGCGCGATGAATGCATGCGAGACTATAGATCGCTCCGCCCCCGATGGGCTCCTGTCGTCCAGGATGTCATCGGTCGGCACAGGTCGTCACGAACCCGTCATGAACCGTTTCTATTCGGCCTCTAATCGAGAAATTGGCAGCTGAAGACTGATCGATCTTTCCAACCCAAGCGCGGTGCCAGTCATGTTTTCGATCTCAACCTCCGGGGCGTGGCTCGGTGTCATTGCCTGTATCGTGCAGTCAGGACTGTTCGCCGGTCTCAACCTCGCCGTCTTCAGCCTCAGCCTGTTGCGGCTTCAAATCGAGGCGGACGGAGGAAATCCCGACGCGGTCAAGGTGCTCGACCTGCGCAAGAACGCCAATCAGGTGCTGGCGACGGTGATCTGGGGGAACGTCACCACCAACGTATTGCTGACGCTGCTGTCGGATTCCATTCTAACTGGAATCGGCGCCTTCTTTTTCTCGGCATTTGCGATCACCTTGCTCGGCGAGATCATTCCGCAGGCCTATTTTTCGCGTAACGCGCTGAGCATGACCTCGCGGTTTCTGCCCTTCATCAATTTCTATCGCGTCGTCCTGTTTCCGCTCGCCAAGCCGACAGCCATGCTGCTTGACTGGTGGCTCGGAGCGGAAGGCATCAGCTACCTGAAGGAACACGACGTCAGGCAGTTGATTGCACGACACGGCGCCAGCGGCGGCGAGATCGGGCGGCTGGAAGCAACCGGCGCGCAAAACTTTCTCGACCTCGATGACGTGTCGATCTGCGATGAGGGAGAAATCGTCGACACCAAGAGCATCCTGAGCCTGCCGCTGGCCAATCAAAGATGCGTCCTGCCGAAATTCGATCGCTCTCCCAGCGATCCATTCCTGCGGCAGGTCGACGCCTCCGGCATGAAATGGGTGATCATCACCGACGTCGCCAATGGCGAGCCGGTTTTCGTGCTCGATGCCCATCATTTTCTCCGCGATGCGCTGTTCGATGAACTTGACCAGGATCCAAATTCCTACTGGCACCGGCCGATCGTGATCCGCGACATGAAGGCGCGATTAGGCGACGTCATCGGACGCATGAAAGTCGTGCAGGAAAACCCCGATGACGACCTGATCGAAAACGACCTGATCCTGTTCTGGGGTCCGCAGAAGCGGATTATCACCGGCTCCGACCTGCTTGGCCGCCTGCTGCGCGGGATCGCGACCGTGGAGCCCGCTCGCGTCGAGCCTGCACGCATTTAGGCCGGCGCGGGCAGCAGCCCGGCCGGCGGCGCCAGTTCACGCAGGTGCTCGCCGGGCAAGCCATAACGGTCCCAAACCATCTCGTGGCCGAGATAGACAAAGGGACCGAGGATGAAACCGGAAGCCGACAGCCCGACCGCGGTCACGAGATCGCCGACCACCACGTAGTTGGTGGTGAAGTCCACGATCGTCGCAATGGTGCGATAGGTGATCGTCTTGGCCAACGCACGGCTGATCGTAAATCCTCCCGGAGCCGCCGCCTCGACGTCCGGCCGCAGCGGCAACACCACCGTGAGATCAACCTGCCCGTCGGAAACGCCGAGATAATTCCAGGCCGTTTCATGGGCCAGATAAAACAAGGGACCGGCGACCAGCGCAAAGGCCGACAGGCCCGCCGCGGTGGCGAGTTCGCCAAGCACCACGTAATTTACGGTGAAGTCCAGGGTCGTGACGATAATCCGAAACGTGATGGTTTTGACGATCGCCCGTTTAACCGTGGCGGGAGCGAGCGCCGCCTTGATGTCGGTGCGGACGGGCAGTGGAGCCGCTGGCTCTGCCCGGCGCCAGAAGCTTGAGTTGAGCAGCGACCGCACGCCTCGACCCAGCTTCGGCAGGTATTGCGGCGCCAGCACCGCGGTTCCGCCAATCAGCACGCCCGGAATGATCGCCAACTCAAGCAAGGCGGCGCCGACAACGACGACCCCGACGGTCGCAGCCGTGGCAACCAACGCATTGGCGAGCCCCGCTTCGTCGCCGAATTCGGCTTTGGACCTCGACACAGCCAAATTTCTTGTCATGGACGCCATGCCTGCCACGGGTGAATCCTGCGGCATTCTGAACGCAAGCTAGTGACTGTTGCATGACACAGCGTTGCGTTCACCACAGCTAAACCACCGAGCGATGCCGCGCGATGCAGACCTGCAGGACGTCATCGATTGGCTTTCCCCACCAGTCCTCGGAAAAGATTTCGATCTCGGAATAACCCGCAAAGCCTTGCGCCTCGACCGCGCGGCGTACCGATTTGATATCGATCACGCCGTCCCCCATCATGCCCCGGTCGTTGAGAATATCCCGCGTCGGCACCAGCCAGTCGCAGACATGAAAGGCCAGCAGCCGTTCCCTGCCGGCGCGGGCGATCTGCCGCAGCAATTCCGGGTCCCACCAGATGTGATAGACGTCAAGCGCCACGCCGAGAACGCCGGTGCGCTGCGGGTCCAATCTGTCGCAGATATCGAGCGCCTGCTTTGTCGTATTCACGCAGGCGCGATCGGCGGCATAGGCCGGATGCAGCGGCTCGATCGCCAGTGGCATCCCGGCGTCGCGCGCATACTCCATCAGTTCGGCGATGGCGTCATCCACCTGGGACCGCGCATGCGCGATATCCTTCGAAGCAGCACTCCCCGGCCGTGAATATTGCGGCAGGCCCCCGACCACCAGTACCAGGCATGGCGCGCCCAACGCCTTGGCTTCATCGACGGCGCGGCGGTTGTCGTCGCGCATCTCGAGGCGATGCGCGGCATCCGACGTAAACATGCCGCCGCGGCAATAGCCCGACAATTCGAGCCCGGCATCGCGCACCGCCCGCACCGCGCGATCGAGGCCGATGGCTGCGACCTGATCGCGCCAGGGATCGATGGCGCGGATGCCGTGCCGGACGCAGGCTTCGACAATCTGCGCCAGATCGCCCTGCTTGCGAACCGTCGCGGTATTGAGCGAGAGCCAGCGATGATCGGCCGAGAAATCCCGCATCAGCTTTCAATACCCCGCAACGCGAGCACAGCTTTCATGCGTCGCGTCGCCAACTCGGGATTGGCGAACAATCCCGCCTGATCCGCCAACCGGAACAATTCGGCGAGATGCAGGGTCGAGCGCGTGCTCTCCTGTCCACCGACCATGGTGAAATGATCCTGATGGCCGTTGAGGTAGGCCATGAACACCACGCCGGTCTTGTAGAACCGGGTTGGAGCCTTGAAGATGTGCCGCGACAACGGCACCGTCGGTCCCAGCACGTCGTGAAAGCCCTTGTCGTCGCCCGCGGCAAGGCGCGACAGCGCCCAGGACGCCGCCGGCGCGATGGCATCGAAGATCCCGAGCAGCGCGTGGGAAAAGCCATGTTCGTCGCCGGCGATCAGTTCGGCGTAGTTGAAGTCGTCGCCGGTATACATCTTGACGTTCTTGTCGAGCCGGCGGCGCATGCCGATCTCGCGCTGCTTGTCGAGCAGCGAAACCTTGACGCCGTCGACCTTCCACGCGTTGGCATTGATGACCCCGACGGCGACATCGGTCGCCTGGTCGAGATTGGGCGCGCCCCAGTAATTCGCCAATGCCGGATCGAACATGTCGCCGAGCCAATGGATGATCACGGGCTCGCGCACCTGTGACAGCAGGCGATCATACACTTTGGCGTAGTCGTCGGCGCTCCGGCCGATTTTTGCCAGCGCGCGCGACGCCATCAGGATGATCCGGCCGCCGGCCTTCTCGATCGCCGCGACCTGCTCCTCATAGGCGCGGATCACGTCATCGAGGTTCTTGGCATCTTCCGGCGCCAGATGATCGGTGCCGGCGCCGGAAAACACCAGCGCGTTCCCCCTCGCCTTCGCAGCCCGGATTGAGCGCTGGACCAATTCCATCGAGGTCGGCCAGTCGAGCCCCATGCCGCGCTGCGCGGTGTCCATCGCCTCGGCGACGCCAAGCCCGAGATCCCAAATATGCTCGCGAAAGGCAATCGTCCGGTCCCAGTCGATCGCGGCACCGAGCCAGGGATCGACATCGGCGAAAGGATCGGCCACCACATGGACGGCGGAAAACGCCACACGGTTGAGCGCGCCATCCAGTTTTGCAGGAAACGTCCGCGACGCCGTCAGCCGATAAGTCTCGATTCCACGATTCGCGTTCGGCAATTTCAACGACAGCGACGAGGCAGGCACAACCGGTTTGTTCATGGCCGTGTTCCCTAGACCTTGATCGGAGCGACGTCGATCCAGCGCCGTTCGCGCCAGCTTTGTAGCGCGCATTCGGCGAGCTGCACGCCCTTGGCGCCTTCCAGCAGCGTGAATTTGTAGGGCGCGTCCTCGCAGACATGCCGGATGAACATCTCCCACTGCTCCTTGAATCCGTTGTCGTAGACGACGTTCTCGGGCAGTTTTTGCCAGTCGGCATAAAAATCATGGGTTCGCTTCTCGTCGGGATTCCACACCGGTCGCGGCGTCGCCTGCCGCGTCTGAATAACGCAATCGGTGAGCCCGGCCACCGCCGAGCCGTGGGTGCCGTCGACCTGGAAGGTGACGAGATCGTCGCGATAGACCCGCGTCACCCAGGACATGTTGATGTGCGCGATCACGCCGCCCTTGAGGCGGAAGGTGGCATAGGCGGAATCGTCGGCGGTCGCGTGGTACTTCTTGCCCTTCTCGTCCCAGCGCTCGGGAATGTCGGTGGTGCCAAGGCAGCTCACGCTCTCGACGTCACCGAACAGATTGTCCAGCACGTAGCGCCAGTGGCAGACCATATCGAGAATGATGCCGCCGCCGTCCTGGCTGCGGTAGTTCCACGACGGCCGCTGCGCCTCCTGCCAGCCGCCTTCGAACACCCAGTAGCCGAATTCGCCGCGCACCGAGAGCATCCGGCCGAAGAAACCGGAATCACGAAGGAACGCCAGCTTCTTCAGGCCCGGCAGGAACAGCTTGTCCTGCACGGTGCCATGCTTGACGCCCTTGGCGGCGGCAAGCCTCAACACCCCGACCGCCTCATCGAGACTGGTTGCGATCGGTTTCTCGCAATAGACGTGCTTGCCGGCATTGATCGCCTTGGTAAGCAGCGACGGGCGCGCCTGCGTGGTCGCGGCGTCGAAGAAGATGGTGTCGCTTTTGTCGGCCAGCGCCTTGTCGAGATCGGTGGTCCAGCGCGCCACATTGAACCGCCTTGCGAGGCCTTCGACCTTGGCGGCGTCGCGGCCCACCAGGATCGGATCCGGCATCATGCGGTCGCCGTTGCCGAGCAGCACACCGCCGGTGTCGCGGATCGCCACGATCGAGCGGATCAGATGCTGGTTCAGTCCCATCCGACCGGTAACGCCGTTCATGATCACGCCGAGCCGCTGCGTCGTCATAAGGGCTGCTCCTTTGTTCTTGCTTTTGGCTGTTTGGGCGGCAGCATGGCGTCCTGCCTCAGTCCAGCGCGCTTTGGGTGAAGAAATGCGTGCGGATGCGCTGCACCAGCCCGGTGAAGACCGAGTCTCCCATAACGTCGAGCGAACGCGGACGCGGCAGCGGGACATCGTAGATGGCAGCGACAGCCCCCGGCCGCTCGGTCATGACCAGCACACGATCGGCAAGGAACACGGCTTCCGGAATCGAGTGGGTGATCAGCAGCACGGTCTTGCCGGTTTCGCGCTGGATCCGCATCAGCTCGACATTCATGCGTTCGCGCGTCATGGCATCGAGCGCACCGAACGGCTCATCCATCAGCATGATCTTGGGATCGTGCACCAGCGCCCGGCAGATCGAGGCGCGCTGCTGCATGCCGCCGGACAATTGCCAGGGCAGCTTCTTCTCAAACCCTTCGAGCCCGACCAGTTTCAGCAACGCCATCGCGCGGGGCAGATATTCGGCGCGCGGCAGCCGCTTCATGTCGATCGGCAGCAAGACGTTGGCGAGGATGTTGCGCCACGGCAGCAGCAGCGAGTTCTGAAACACGATGCCGACATTGCCATGCGGGCTGGTGACTTTTTCGCCCTCGACCATGATCTCGCCGGTGGAGGGCGGCAGCAGCCCGGAAATCATTTTCAGGAGCGTGGACTTGCCGCAACCGGACGGTCCGACCACGACAAAGAACTCGCCGGCGCGAATATGAAAATCCAGCGGCTGCAGCGACGGCACGTCGCCCTCGCGCGACCGGTAGGTTTTGGACACGCCGACAAGCCGAATTCCGCGTGCACCTTCACTGCGATCGGACACAACGCGCAGATGCGCGGCCGATGGGTTGATGCCGGATGTCTGGGTCGAAGCCGCCATTCCGCAAGCCTATTTCGGCAAATAGTCGTTGGTGTAGAACGCTTTGGGATTTTCCTTGGCCTTGGCATCGAGGCCGCCATACTCGACCATCAGATTGACACTGTCGGCCATGTTCTGGTCGGTGACCTGGAACGGCCGCTTGTCCCGGGTCTCCACCGTGCGATAGAGCGGAATCGTCAATTCAAAACCTTGCGTCAAGGTGTCGATCTTGCCGCCCTTGGGATTGGCATCGAGGATCGACTGTGCCGCGGCCTTCGGGTCCTTCTCGGCGGCTTCGACCGCCTTGGTGGTGGCCGACATGAAGCGCTTGACCAGATCGGCGTTGGCCTTGACGTAATTGGCGTTGGCGATGATTCCGGAAGAAACCATGTTGATGCCGTAGTCGGCGAACTTGATCGGATAGACGTCCTTGCCGGTGGCGTCCTTGACCTTCATCGACTGGTCCATGACGTAGCCGAGCAGCAGATCCGCCCGTCCGTTGATCACGGCGTTCAGCTTGGTCTGCGCGTCGCCGGCCACCGTGGTGAAGTCGGCTTCCTTCAGGCCGGTCTTCTTTTGAAACAGCGGCCAGATTTGCGTGATCGAATCCGCCGGCGTGATCGCCACGGTCTTGCCCTTGATGTCCTCCGGCTTGCGGATGTTCTTGTCGACGAGACCCATCACCGACATCGGGCTGGTCTGCAGCAACACGCCGGTGGAGATGACCGGAGCGCCCTTCACGGCCGCGCGCATCATGGTGGGCACGTCGACATAACCGAAGTCGGCGGTCTTGGCTGTCACCGCCTGGGTGGTGACCGCGGAGCCGCGGCCTTCCTGAATTTCGAGATCGATATTTTCGGCGGCATAGATGCCCTTGGCCTTGCCGTAAAAGAACGGCGCGTGCTCGCCATAGACATACCAGTTCAGCATCAGCACGACCTTGTCCGACGCCGCGGCCGGAAACACGGCCAGCGCCGTCCAGACCAGCACTGCTGTCGCCAATCGCACCATGTCATCCTCTCCGCGGGCATCTCTTGCGACCCTTTGCGAGCCGCGGTTATTTCTCATGGTTCAGGCGGCGAAGACAATGTCCTCGCGCTGGCTGACATGCCAGGGGATCACCCATCGTTCGATGCGGTCGACGATCCAGAACAGCACCACCCCCAGCAGCGCCAGGATCACCAGCGCCGCAAACATGGTCGGCAGGTCGAAGGTTCCAATCGAGCGTTGCAGCACGTAGCCGATGCCGGAATTCGAACCGACGAATTCGCCGACCACCGCGCCGACCACCGCCAGCGTCACCGACACCTTCAGGCCGGAGAAAATCGCCGGCATCGCATGCGGCAGGTTGACGGCGCAAAACACCTGAAAGCGGCTGCCCTGCATCGCACGCGCCAGATCGACCATGTCGGGATCGACCGATTTGAACCCCTGCACCGCCGAGACCACCACCGGAAAAAACCCGAGCAGGAACGCCGAGATCACCTTGGGGATGAGGCCGAAGCCGAACCAGACCACGAACAGCGGCGCAATCGCGACCTTCGGCACCGATTGCGAGAACACCAGCAGCGGATAGACGTAGCTTTCAACGGTGTTCGATCCCGCGATCAGCATCGCCACGGGGATGCCGAACAGCGCCGACAGCAGGAAGCCGCAAATCGTCGCATAGGTCGTGGGCCAAGCCTCCCGCAACAGTTCGGGCCAATCGTGCCACAGCACTGCAACGACATCGGCCGGCGCCGGGATTTGGTAGGGCGGAATTCCGAACAGGCGGATCGCCAGATCCCAGGCGACCACGATGAAAATCAGGAACAAAAACGGACGAATCCATGCCGCGTTCAACGCTCTGGACACGCCTCCGGGGCCTTTCGGCTCGTCCACGCCTCGCTCCCTTATCCGGTTTCCCGCACAAATTAACCCGTTGGATAAATACTGTCTAGCGCTTTTGCGGTGGGCAAAACGACAGGAACCAGTCCCAAAAATCAAACTTTCCGCAATAATCACAGCGAAGCGCCGAAACTCAGCACCATAGATTTGGCGGTGCCGCGCGGCTAGCGCGTCAGCGTGATAAAATCAAATCGCTTCAGACCCGCTTGAGTTCGGCCTTCAATCACCGAGCGCAACGGCGGCAACGCCCGCTCCACTGTTTCCCAAACAAACTCAGCCGCGACGTCTTCGTAATCGTGGCGATAGACGTTTCCCGCACCTGCCATTTGCTTCCAACGGATAGCCGGATGCCGCCCTTTCAGATCATCCGGCAAGCGGCGTGAGGCTTCGGAAATGATCTCCAGACATCGTGTGACGGCGTACACGGTCCTGATATCGTGCTTGAAGGAGTCGCGCTCGAACCCCGCTAAAAAATTGGTGGCGAGTTCTATGTGATAGAGGATGTCGCGAAGCGCGGTATCGGACTGTCTAGAAGGCATAGATCGCATCGGCCGTCGCAGCCGGGCGGACATAGGGTTTAAGGCCGTCGCGGTTCACCACGTCGACTGGACCATCAAACAGGCTTGCGATGTAATCCTTGAGATCAGCATAGTCGAACACGGTCAGATGCGCCGCGGGATCGATCTCGACCATGATGTCGATATCGCTGTCAGGTCGGTTGTCGCCCCGCGCGACCGAGCCGAACACGGCTGCCCGTCGCACGCCGCGCGCGCGGAGGTTCAGCTCGGATCGACGCAGGGTCTCAAGGGTTTTGCTACTGTCCATCCGTCAAAATATAGCACGAAATCCAGGTCAGCGAATGCAAAATCCGAAGGCGCTACGTTCGTTGCATCATCGGGCACGCATGGCGCGCCCCGCCGGCTGACCCGACCCACGACTGCTTCTCGCCCTCGCCTTGCCAAACTCGGCGGCGGATTTTCCGGTCAAAGCCGCCAGCACCAATGCGACCATATGGCCGAGGCGCTCGTCCTTGGACTGCTTCCTGAGCAGGTCGCGGCCGAAAATCACGCTCAAGGTCGCACTGTTCGACAGGTAGAAAAACGACAACGCCGCGATCGAGATGTAGAGCTGGATCGGATCGACGGCGACCTGGAAGTCGCCGCTCTCGACGCCGCGCGTCACCACGGTGCGGATCATCTCGACGAACGGCGAATGCATCGATTTGACCTTGGTGGAGCGTTTGAGATAGCGCGCCTGCGCCAAATTCTCGGTGTTCAGCAGCGCCAGGAATTCCGGGTTGCGGAGGAAATAGTTCCAGGTGAAGCCGATCAACCGCTCGATCGCTTCCGGCGGATCGAGATGTTCCAGATCGAGCCCGCGCTCCTCGACGCGAATTTTCTCATAGGCGCCTTCGAGCACCGCGAGATAAAGGTCGTCCTTGTTGCCGACGTGATAATAGAGCATCCGCTTGTTGGCGCCGGCCTTGGCCGCGATCCGGTCGACGCGCGCGCCGGCGAGACCATGGGCGGCAAACTCCTGCTTCGCGGCCTCGAGAATGCGAAGCCGCATGCCCTCGGGATCGCGCTGCCACTTCAAAATTCGTTTTGCCTTGGCCAAAACCGAAAGACCCGCCGCTCGGTGACGCGCCGGAGAACATCGAAAGAAACACGGACGCCAGCGAACGCCTGTAGCACGCGCGGCGCGGTTTGAGAATGAATCATGTCACATCGTCCCGCCCCGGCGCGCGATCGCGGTCGCTGTGCGAACAGCCGGTCCAGGATCAGGATCGCGCCGTCCGCTCGACCAACAGCGTCGGGATTCCGCAGGTGCCGTTGCGCACCGTCAGCACCCGCGTGCCGGGCTTGCGGCCGGTGCGCACGTCGGACACGTCGACGCCGGCTGACACAAGCCGCGCCCGCGTCGCATCGATATCGGTGACGCGCCAGCTCAGGCCCCAGAGCTTGTCCTGCGCCTTGTCGAGATTGGCTCCCGGCCGTTGCACCACCTCGACAATGAGATCGCCGCAGCGGAAGAACATCAGACGGCCCCAATCCGGATGCGAGCGGTCCAGCGCCATGTCGAGCCCCAGCCGCGCGCCGTAAAGGGCAGCGGCCCGTTCGGGATCGGCGGTCGAGACCACCACATGATCCATCGCTGTCATCGACGCCTCGGCGGTCGCGGCCGAGCGCGGGCGTTCGTTGGCGAGCTCAAGGAAAAACAACCGTACCCCACGCGTGGCTTCGGTCGCGGCGCGGGTTCGCTTCCACGACAAGGTAGCGCCGCTCGCACTATCGCGGCTTTCGGCCTCCGCAATCGGTTCCGGCTTTAACGCGAGCCGATCGAGCCGGCGATGCATCCGGGCGATGTCGGGCGTTCGAAAGCAGATGCTCGCAAGCCCGTCGCCCTGCGCAGCCAGCACGGCACGGATCCGGTCCGCGGTCACGCCATAGCCACGCGGCGACATCAGCTCCAGCGTCATGTTGTCGAGCGTGAACAGCACGCGCTCGACGCCGTCGCCGCTGCTTTGCCACGCCGGCGCGCGCGCGAACAGCGTCTGATAGGCGGTGGCGCCGGCCTTGATGTCGTCGACCAGAACGACGACGTGATCCAGACCGTTGATCACGGAAACAGGCCCCGCGTGGTCTTCGCGGCGCGGACCTTTTCCACGCCGATCGCCATCGCGGCGGTGCGGTGTGGAATGTTGTCGACCTTCGCGCGCGCCACCATCTGGTCGAAGGCGCGGTCGAGGATATGATATTCGCGCCGCGTCACTTCCTCTTCCTCCCAGAACAATTGCTGCAGGTCCTGCACCCATTCGAAATAGCTGACCACCACGCCGCCCGAATTGCAGAGGATATCCGGTATCAGGAAAATCTCGTCCTGGCGTTTTTCCAGCACCAGATCGGCATCCGGCGTGGTCGGGCCGTTGGCGCCTTCCGCCAGCACCCGGCACTTCAGGTTTTCAGCGACACGCGCGTCGATCACGCGCTCCATCGCGGCCGGCACCAGGACATCGCAGGGCAGCGTGAGAACCTGCGCGGGATCGAACTGCAACTGATTGGAAAAGCCGGCGATGCTGCCATGCTGTTCGCTGTGCCGCATCAGCGCCGGAATATCGAGGCCGGCCGCGTCGTGGAGCGCGCCGGTGGCATCGCTGACCGCGATGATCTTGAGACCGAATTGATGCAAACCGAGCGCCGCATAGGAGCCGACATTGCCAAAACCCTGAATCACGGCGGTGCCGTTGTTCAGGTCGATCGCGCGTTCCTTCATCACGCGCCTCGCCAGATGCGCGACGCCGCGCCCGGTGGCTTCGAGCCGGCCGAGCGTACCGCCGGACGCCACCGGCTTGCCGGTGACGATCTCGGTTACGGTGCGGCCCTGGTACATCGAATAGGTGTCCATGAACCAGGCCATGACCTGCTCGTTGGTGCCCATGTCCGGCGCCATCACGTCGGTATGCGGTCCGACGAACGGAATCATCTCCTGCATGTAGCGCCGTGACAGCGCCTCCAGTTCGCGTTTGGAGATAGTCGCAAGATCGACCCTGACCCCGCCCTTCGCGCCGCCATAGGGCAAGCCGACCAGCGCGCATTTCCAGCTCATCCAGATCGCCAGCGCCGCGACCTCGCCGATATCGACGCTGGGAGCAAACCGGGTGCCGCCTTTGGTGGGACCGAGGGTCAGATGGTGTTGAACGCGATAGCCCTCGAACACCGTGATCGAACCGTCGTCGCGGTGGATCGGACAGGAAACGGTGATTGCCCGTTTCGGCAGCAACAGCCGGTCACGTTCGTCCATCGGGATCGACAGATGATTGGCGATCACACCGAACTGGTTGACCGCCATGTCGAACACCGGGCCGGAATAGACGCTCTTCATGGCCTGCTCTCTTCTGTCTGGCAGAACATCGGTCGTAGTCCCGCCACAGGGTTATCTCAAGCGATACGATGCGCCCATTGCAAATAATTTTAGCGAAACTCCTGCGATAAGCGGTGCTAGTGTAGGACGCCGGCCGGAACCACCCTTCAACGCGTGATGGATAACTTTATGCAGGCCCTCTTCATCGGACAGACTTATATCGACGTCACCTTCATTACCGACCACATGCCGACCGGCGACGAAAAGCATGTCGCATCGGCCTATGCGGTCTCGTTCGGCGGCAACGCGGTCACGGCGGCGTTCTGCTGCGCCAAGCTCGGAATCGTGCCAGACCTGATCGCTACCGTCGCCAATGACTGGCTGGGGCGGATGTTCCAGGACATGAGCGCGAAATACGGAATCTCGATCCATCCGCGCAAGGTCAATTCCTCGTCGCTGTCCTTCATCATGCCGAAGGACGGCAAGCGGGCGATCGTGCGCTGCCGCGACGACGAGCACATCCATCCCTTTCCCCTGCTCAATCTCAAAGGCTGTCGCGCGCTGCATATCGACGGTCATCAGCCGGATGCAGCGATCCATTATGCCAAGCTGTGCCGCGAGGATGGTATCCTCACTTCGCTGGACGGCGGCGGCTTGCGAACCAACACCCATGAGCTCCTGGAATTCATCGACGTCGCCATCGTCGCCGAACGGCTGTGCGAACAGATGGATCTGACGCCCGGGAAAGATGCTGGACTATCTCAAGAGCCGGGGCTGCCGGGTCGGCGGTGTCACCCAGGGTGAGAGAGGCCTGGTCTGGTACGACGAGACAGGAGCGGTCCGCACCTTGCCCGCGCTCCCGATCGCGCGCGAGCGCGTACTCGATACCAACGGCGCCGGTGACGTGTTTCACGGCGCTTATGTATTTTCGTATCTCAACAATCCCGGCAAGAGCTGGCACGACCATTTCGAGTTTGCGCGTGCAGCGTCGACCTACAAAATTCAGCGCCTCGGCAACGAGGCCGGATTGCCGACGCTCGCCGACATCGAATCCGTCAAGCAAGAGTTCCAGATCGGGCGCAAGAAGGAATTTTGGGATTAAGCATGGGCCGGCAACTTATGGGTTCGCTATTTTAGCCCAGCGCGCTCTTTAAATCGAAGCTCGCATCCGCCGCCTGCTCCGGCGCGATCGACCGGTTCAGGCCGAGAATTTTCCGCCCGAACACGTGATCGCCTGCGCGGTTGATCAACTCGATGCCGACCAGCTGTCGCGATTTGTAGCAAAACGCCGAGAACGAGCCCTGCCCGGCATCGCCGCGCACCACGACCTGATCATATCCCGTGGTCAGGCCGGCGATCTGCAGCTTGTCGGGTCCCTGATCGCTCCAGAACCACGGCAGGCCGTCATAGGTCCTGGCGTCGCCGGTCAGCCGCGCCGCCACGCAGCGCGCGTGATCGGTGGCGTTCTGAACGGATTCCAGCCGCAGTGACCCGCCGAAGCGCGGGCTTGCGAACAGCGCGCAGTCGCCGACCGCGGAGATATCCGGATCGGAGGTCAGGAGTTGCTCGTTGACGATGATCCCCGAAGCGACCGATAGGCCTGCTTGCGCGGCAAGCTCGATATTGGGCAATACGCCGACCCCGACCACCACGAGGTCCGCCGGCACGTGCCGGCCGTCGCTGAGGCTGACGCCGGTGACGTTGACGCCATCGCTCTCGACGCTGGTCGCCTGCACGCCGAGATGGATGCGAATTCCCGCCGCGGTGTGGCGGTCCTGAAAGAATTGCGAGATTTCCGCGGTCACCGCCCGCGCCATGACCCGCGCGCCGAGTTCGGCGACATCCACCTCGAGGCCCTTGGCCCGCGCGGTGGCGGCGAATTCCAGCCCGATGAACCCCGCGCCGATCACGACGACGCGCTGGCCCGATGCGATCCGCTGCCGCAACGCCTCGCTCTCATCCAGCGTTCGCAGATATAGCACGTCCTTGAGATTGGCGTTGGGGATGTCGAGCAGCCGGTTGCGCGCGCCGGTGGCCAGCACCAGATGGCCATAATCGAGCGCAGCACCGGATGCGAGCAAGAGCCTGCGCGCCGCGCGATCGATCGAGACCGCGCGATCGGCCATCAACTCGATGTTCTGGTCGCGGTAAAACTTGTCGGGCCGGAACATCAGGCTGTCCGGACGGCCTTCACCCTTCAGATAGGCCTTGGACAAAGGCGGCCGCTGATACGGCAGATGCGCCTCGTCGTTGATCAGGCCGATGCGTTCGCCAAAGCCATGCTGCCGCAACGATGCCGCGAGCTGAAAGCCCGCATGGCCGGCGCCGACGATCAAAACTGGTCCTTGCATCATTCGGTCAGGCCGGCACGACGCGAAGCGGCAGCGTATCAAGCCCGCGCAAGGTATTGTTCAGCCGCAATTCCGGCTTGCCGGTCAATTCGAACGACACCACGCGCCTCGCAAGTGCGGCGAAGATCGCCTCGCTTTCCAGCCGCGCCACCGCCTGCCCGACGCAGCCGTGAATACCGGTACCGAAGGTCATGTGGCCGGTCGCCCGCCGCCTGACGTCGAACCTATCGGGTTTGTCCCAGCGGCGCGGATCGCGATTGGCCGCGGCGAACAGCAGCAGCACCTTCTCGCCGTCACCGATCCTGACGCCGGACATGTCGACCGCCCTGGTCGTGGTGCGGAAGAAGCTCTGCACCGGCGCCTCAAACCGCAGCACCTCCTCGAAGGCGCCGCGGATCAGGGCCGGATTTTCGCGCAAAATAGTCCATTGCTCGGGATAGGTGGCAAAGCAATACAGCGCGTTGCCGAGCCCATAGACGGTGGTGTCGATACCCGCCGACAGGAACGAGCGCACCAGCATGCCCGCTTCGTCCTCGGCCAATTCGCCGGCATCGACGGCGTCAAAAATCTGCATGCCCAATCCGCCGGGCGCCAGCGCTGCGCGGCTGCATTTCGACATGATCCAGTCGCGCACCTGTCCGGCATTGGCCGTCGCCTTGTCGAACAGATCATTGCGCGGACCGAACGAATTGAACACCATGCTGCCATAGGGCAGCAGGTTCTCACGACCGTCCTCGGAAAGCCCGACGGCATCCGGAAATACCTTGAGGGGATAGGCTTCGGCCAGATCGGCGATGCCGTCGAATTCACGCGCGTCGACCAGCCGCCCGATCAGCAATTCCGCCTCGCGATCGAACGTCCCCCGCAAAATCTTGATCGCCGCCGGCGACAGGATGCGCGTCAGCACCGCCCGGGTCCGGGTATGCAGCGGCGGGTCGGCTTCCAGGATGATGCTTGGCGGACGCCACGGCGGCTCCTTCCGGAAATCGCTCAAGCCAACCCCGGCCGACGAACAATAGGTCTGCCAGTCGGTCAGCGCATCGCGGACCTCCTGATGCCGGGCCATCGTCCAGATTCCGTATTTTTCGAGCCACACCACAGGCCCTGCCTCGCGCAGCGCTTCGTGATGCGGATAGGGATCGCGCAGGAACTCATGCGAAAACGGATCGATGGTGGAAACCGGCCGGCTCAATGTTGCTTGGTCGCTCGCCATATCGCCTCCCGCCGGGCATCTTCGCGCGTTCGCGCTTGGCTCTCCCGAGCTGCGGCGCATTCGCCGCGTCTCGATGGATCAGCCCGCATTGTGACCTCATGGTTCAAGGTAGCGCAAGCGCGGTTCTTCACCATCAGGAAACCATCCGGACATTTTGCAGGTTTCGCGGGGGATTGTCACCACCTTCCCCCTGTTGTTTAACTGCCGGGGCAATGTCACGCGATCCCGGGGCTCTTTTCAATGCCAACGCCTGATCACGCCGCTGTCGCGCGTCCGGACGATCCGGCGCTGCTGCGGATCGAGGGCCCGATCGCCACCATCACGCTCAACCGGCCCGCTGCCTTCAACTCGATCGATCTTTCGATCGCGAAAAAACTCGAGCAGCTCGGCCTGGAGGTCGAGGCCTCGGATGAAATCCGGGTGCTGGTGATCGAAGGCAAAGGCCGCGCATTCTGCACCGGTGGCGACCTGCAAACCATGGCCGCGGCGGCTGCATCCGACAATGTCGCGCCCGTAGTTGGCGAAATGCTGCGACACGCCCATGTCTTCATTGCAACCTTGCGGCGAATGTCGAAGATCGTACTGGCCAGCGTGCACGGCTCGGCCGCCGGTGCCGGCCTCTCGCTTGCCTTCGTGGCGGATCTCTGCATCGCCGCGGAAGACGCCCGCTTCACGCCGGCCTATGCCAAACTCGGCGTGTCGCCAGACGGTGGCGGCACCGCCGGGGTGGTCGCCAGCGTTGGCGTGCGGCGCGCCATGCAGATCTTTCTCGCCGAAGACAGCTTCTCGGCGGCGCAGGCCTATGACTGGGGTCTGGTCGCCAAAGTCGTGCCCGCGGCGGAATTGAAAGCTGCGACCAGCAAACTGGCGCATCGTCTGGCGCAAAACGCACCGGCCGCGCTCGCCGCAACCAAGGCGCTGATCCATCGCGCCCAGATCACGCCGATCGAGCAGCAGCTCGACGCCGAGAGAGACGCCATCATCGGCTGCATGCAAACCGATGAATTCCGTGCCGCGGTGAAGAAATTCACCTCCAGGGGCAAGTGAGCGCGACCACGCTCATTCGCGTGACGACGGTCCCTGCCTGCGCATGAAATCGAAATCGCAGCCTTCGTCGGCCTGCAGGATCGTCGCATTGAACAGATGCGCATAGCCGCGCCGGGCCCATTCCGGCGTCGCCATCGGGGCCAGCGCCGCGCGGCGCTTTTCAAGCTCGGCGGCATCGACCATCAGATCGATGCGTCGCCCCGCAACGTCGAGCCGGATCATGTCGCCGTTCTTCACCAGCGCCAGCGGACCGCCGACCGCGGATTCCGGAGTGATGTGCAGCACGATGGTGCCGAACGCCGTGCCGCTCATCCGCGCATCCGAAATCCGCACCATGTCCTTGACGCCGGCACGCGCCAGCTTCATCGGGATCGGCAGATAACCCGCCTCCGGCATGCCCGGCGCGCCCTTGGGACCGGCGTTGCGCAACACCAGCACGTCGTCGGCGGTCACGTCCAGCGCGGGGTCATCGACCCGCAGCGTCATGTCCTCGACGGAGTCGAACACCACGGCGCGGCCGGTATGCTGCAATAATTTGGGGGTCGCCGCCGAATGCTTGATGACGGCGCCGCGCGGCGCGAGATTGCCGTGCAGTACCGCCATCGCGCCCTCCGGCTTGATCGGGGTTTTTCGTGCGCGGATGACATCCTGCCCCGGCACCTCCTCCGCGCCGTCAACGACATCGCGCAGCGTCCTGCCTTCGATCGTCCTGGCATCAAGGTCGATCAGGTCCCCGAGTTGCGCCATCAGTTTCGGCACGCCGCCGGCATGATGGAAATGCTCCATGTAATGCGCGCCCGACGGTTTGAGGTCGATCAATACCGGCACCTCGCGGCCGAGCCTATCGAAAGCCTCGAGATCGATGCTGTTCGGGGTTCGGTTGGCGATCGCGGTCAGATGAATGAGCCCGTTGGTCGATCCGCCAATCGCCTGCAGCACCACTTGGGCATTTTGGAACGCCGCCGGCGTCAGCAGTTCGCTGGGGCGCGGCCCCTTGGCGACAGCCATGCGGGCTGCGACCCGGCCGCTGGCCTCCGCGGAACGAAAACGCTCGGCGTGCGGCGCCGGTATGGTCGCGCTCATCGGCAGCGAAAGTCCGATCGCCTCGGTGATGCAGGCCATGGTCGAGGCAGTGCCCATCACCATGCAGGTGCCGACGGACGGTGCGAGACGGCCGTTGACCGCCTCGATCTCGGTCTCGTCGATTTCACCGGCGCGGAATTTCGCCCATAATCGCCGGCAATCGGTGCAGGCGCCGAGCACCTCGCCCTTGTGATGCCCGACCACCATCGGCCCGACCGGAATGACCACCGTCGGCAGGTCGGCCGAGACCGCGGCCATGATCTGTGCCGGCAAGGTCTTGTCGCAGCCGCCGATCACCACCACCGCGTCCATCGGCTGGGCGCGGATCATCTCTTCGGTGTCCATCGCCATCAGGTTGCGCAGGTACATCGAGGTCGGGTACGAAAAACTTTCCGCGATCGAGATGGTCGGAAACACCATCGGCATCGCGCCCGACAGCATCACGCCGCGCTTCACCGCTTCGATGATCTGCGGCACGTTGCCGTGGCAGGGATTGTAATCGCTGTAGGTATTGGTGATGCCGACAATCGGCCGGTTGAGCGCGTCGTCGGAATAGCCCATCGCCTTGATGAAGGCCTTGCGCAGGAACAGCGAGAACCCGGCATCGCCATAACTGGTCAGTCCCTTGCGCAGTCCGTCAGCCATTTCTTATCCCTCTGTACGCCAGCACTAAAGAAGTCCATAAAATTATTGTCAATATCATCGCTCGCGCCAGAAAATTGCGAGGAACTCGATCATGAAACGCGCGCCGGTATTATCGTTGTGGATCGCAATATATCTCTTGTTCGGCACGAATTCTCTCCAGGCTGCCGAAGATCCCAGGGCCACGCAACTGACGTATGAGCCGTGGGTAAAGCTTTGCCCTGGCGATCTGGATTGTTTCGTCACATCAGGAGCGCGGGGTGCCTGCTTTCCTTCCGGAGGAGGTCTCTCAATTATCGTAACGAACCCGGAACACTCGAGCCTGTCCGCCCATTTGGCGACAAGGCGCCCGCTGGAAGGCGCCATCAGCGTGCAAATTGATCAAGGCGACCCGATCCTTATTCTCCATCCGGAATGCAGCGGACCCGTCTGTGGAGGCAAGGTGCAAATCGGCGGCGACTTCATCGAACGACTGAAACATTCGCAAACGATCACGATCGAGGCGGCGGACACGATCCATCGCAAAAACAGCGTTTCTCTTCCCCTTGCTGGCTTTGCTCAGGCCCTTGACGGGCCTGAAGCCGCATTGTCCAAATTTATGGAAGAGGGCCAACAAAAATTGAGGGCGGAAAGGCCGCGGCCGGCGGCAGAGCAGAAGAAGCTCGAATGTGAGGAATAGAAGCGGTCGTTCCAGGATGCGCAACGCGCAGACCCCAGATGTGCAACTGCACATATGACGGCGAGTGGCTATTTCCAGTCCACGATCCGGCTCGTGTCACCGTCGAATTCCATGCTGCAGAACGTGCCGCCCTGGTAGAAATCGCTGACCGGATCGGGTGGCAGCTTCGCCTGCTCGGCAAAGGCATGCTCGCGAAAATCCTCGGCGCGGCCGGTCGGGCGATAGCCGAGATCGTAGGCGCGGTGATTGTCCCACCATGAGCGCTCGTTATACGACGCGCCGTAGAAGATCTCGAAACGGATATCGGGATGATCGAGCCCGATCCGGCACAATTGCACGAGGTCTTCAGGTTTGAGCCAGATCGAAAGCCGGCGGTGGTCCAGCGGCTTGTCGCCGAAATTGCCGATCCGCAAGGACGTGACGCCAAGCCCGTGCTTGTCGGCATAGAGCGCGCCGACCGCCTCGCCGAATACCTTGCTGACGCCGTAGCGGCTGTCGGGCCGCGCCGTGACGTCGGTTCCGATCCGGTGATGGCGCGGATAGAAGCCCACCGCATGGTTGGACGACGCGAACACCACCCGCTTGACGCCCTTCTTGCGCGCCGCCTCGAACAGATTGTAGCAGCCGATGATGTTGGACTGCAGGATGTTGTCCCACGGGCCCTCCACCGAAAACCCGCCGAAATGCAGGATGCCGTCGACGCCCTCGCAGATCGCCTCGACTTGTGCGAGATCGGATAGCTCGGCCGGCTTGAATTTTTCGCGGGCGCCAAGATCGGCGGGCGGTTTGAGATCGCTCAACAGCAGATCCGGATAGACCGGTGGCAATAGTTTTCGCAAACTTGTGCCGATTGCTCCCGATGCGCCGGTTATTAGTATGCGTGGCATTTGATCGCGCCTTCTTGTTTGCGGTCGCTGAGCGGCAATGATAGCAAACTACGGTGCGAGAAAAACAAAAATGAGAAACGATAGTGAGAAACGCCCATGAATGATCATTCCGCATCTTCCCCCGGCTGGCGGCCGGCGGGCTATTATCCCGATCCGGCGATCCAGGCGCTCGACCCGCGGTTCGAGAAATACTGGATCAAGCTGTCGGCGGTGGAACGGCTGGCGACCGGCCTGCGCTGGGCCGAAGGTCCGGTGTGGTTCGGCGACGGGAGATATTTGCTGTGCAGCGATATTCCCAACAACCGCATCGTCAAATGGGAGGAAGAGACCGGCGCGGTCAGCATCTTCCGCAAGCCGTCGAATTTCGCCAACGGCCTCACCCGCGATCGCCAGGGGCGCCTGGTGAGCTGCGAGCACGGCGGACGCCGAATTACCCGCACCGAATATGATGGCACGATCTCGGTGCTGATGGATAAATTCGAGGGCAAACGGCTGAATTCGCCGAACGACATCGTGGTGAAGTCCGACGGTTCGATCTGGTTCACCGATCCTGTGTTCGGCTTGCTCACTAATTACGAGGGCTACAAGGCGGAATCCGAGATCGAAGCCAATGTCTACAGGGTCGATGGCGCGACCGGAAAAGCCAGCATTGTCGCCGAGGGCGTTCTTGGCCCGAACGGGCTTTGCTTTTCGCCGGACGAAAAAATTCTCTATGTCGTGGAATCGCGCGGCGTGCCTAACCGCAAGATTCTCGCTTACGACGTAGCGGCAAGCGGCGACAAAATCTCCAACAAGCGGGTACTGATCGATGCCGGTCCGGGCACGCCGGACGGCATGCGCTGCGACATCGACGGCAATCTGTGGTGTGGCTGGGGCATGGGCAATCCCGAACTCGATGGCGTTCTGGTCTTCGCGCCCGACGGCGCGCCGATCGGCCGCATCGCCCTGCCCGAGCGCTGCGCCAATGTCTGCTTCGGCGGCGTGATGCGCAACCGGCTGTTCATGGCCTCGAGCCAGTCGATCTACGCGCTGTATGTCAACACGCAGGGCGCCCTGGGGGGATAGGCGGCAGCGGGCGTCATCCCACATCGTCGTCCCGGCGAAGGCCGGGACCCATACGCCGTGTCCTGTCGTTCAGGCATTGGAGCAGATGCCTTCTGCGAAAATTGACGCCGGGGGTTATGGGTCCCGGCCTTCGCCGGGACGACGCTGATTTTGTTCGACGCTTCCCAAAAAAAGAAAAACGCCGGAGCAGGATGAGTCCCGCGCCGGCGCTTTGGTGTCGCTCTAAGACTTACGCAGCGTTGAAGCCGGCGATCGCCTTGACTTCGAGGAATTCCTCGAAGCCGTATTTGCCCCATTCGCGGCCATTGCCGGACTGCTTGTAGCCGCCGAACGGCGCGGTGCGGTCGTTCGGCACGCCCTGCAGGTTGACGTTGCCGGCGCGAATCCGGCGGCCGACCTTGCGGGCGGTCTCGACGGTGTCGGCGGAGACGTAGCCTGCCAGACCATACGGCGTGTCGTTAGCGATCCGGACCGCGTCTTCCTCGTCCTTGGCACCCATCACCACGAGCACCGGCCCGAAGATTTCCTCGCGCGCGATGGTCATGTTCTCGGTGACGTCAGCGAAGATCGTCGGGCGAACATAGAAGCCCTTGTTGACGCCTTCCGGCAGACCGGGACCACCGGCCACCAGCGTTGCACCTTCCTCGATGCCCTTCTGGATCAGGCCCTGGATCTTGTCCCACTGGCCGCGGTTGACGACGGGGCCGATCGTGGTGCCTTCGGCGCGGGGATCGCCGGCCTTGGTCTTGTCGGCGACGCCCTTGGCAATGGCGGCGACTTCCTTCATCTTCGACAGCGGCACGATCATCCGCGACGGCGCGTTGCACGACTGGCCGGAGTTGTTGAACATGTGCATGACGCCGCCGGTCACCGCCTTGGTGAGATCGGCGCCTTCCAGGATGATGTTCGGCGACTTGCCGCCCAGTTCCTGGCTGACGCGCTTGACCGTCGGTGCTGCGCGCTTGGCGACATCGATGCCGGCGCGGGTCGAGCCGGTGAACGAGATCATGTCGATGTCCGGGTGCTCGCTCATGGCGGCGCCCACCTCAGGGCCGAGGCCATTGACGAGGTTGAACACGCCCTTCGGCACGCCGGCTTCATGCAGGATCTCAGCAAAGATCAACGCCGAGGTCGGCGTGAATTCCGACGGCTTGAGGATCATGGTGCAGCCGGCCGCGAGCGCGGGCGCGACCTTGCAGGCGATCTGGTTCAGCGGCCAATTCCACGGCGTGATCATGCCGATGACGCCGACGGGCTCGCGCACCACCACGGCGGAGCCGACCGTTTCCTCGAAATGATAATTCTTGAGCACATCGAGCGTGGCTGCGATGTGGCCGAGGCCGGCGCCGGCCTGCAGCTTCTCCGCCATCGGCAGCGGCGCGCCCATCTCGTCGGAGACGGCGGCGCCGATTTCCTTCATGCGGCTCTTGTAGACCTCGATGATCTTCGAAAGCAGCGCTACGCGCTCCTCGCGGCTGGTCTGCGAAAAGGTTTCAAAGGCGCGCTTGGCGGCCTTGACGGCCTTGTCCACGTCGGCCTTGGAGCCGAGCGCAATCTCATACATCGCCTCTTCGGTCGCCGGGTTGACGACGGGCGTGGACTTCTTGACGGCCGGATCGACCCAGGCGCCATCGATGTAGAATTGCATACGGTTGACCATCGTAAACCTCGTGATTTCAGGGGCATAGGGATAAGGGAACGGAGCGTTCGGCGGCCATCCTTGCACGAAATACCAGCAAAATGAACCCGCTATATCCGGGACGCCGTGTTGCGGCGGACGCTGGATATAAGGTCGATGCGGTCAAGGCAACAAGACGGGCCGCTTGCTTACCCTCCAGGGAGGGTAAGAGGGTAAGATGTCACACCGCCATCTTGCGGTGCCGCACCGGGGCGCCGGCGGTCAGGCTCTCGGCCGCATCGATGATGGCGTTGGCGTCCATGCCGTGGTGGCGGTAGAGGTCGTCGATGGTGCCGGTCTGGCCGAAATGCTCGACGCCGAGCGCCTCGACCTTGTGGCCCCGCACACTGCCGAGCCAGCCCAGCGTCGCCGGATGGCCGTCGATCACGGTAACGATGCCGCAATCGCGCGGCAGCGGCGCCAGCAGTTTTTCGATATGGCTGAGATGCTGGGGTCCGCGGCGGTCGCGGCGCATCTGGCGTGCCGCGGTCCAGCCCGCATGCAGCCGGTCCGCCGAGGTGACCGCCAAGAGGCCGACATCCCTGCGGCTTTCGCCGATCAGCCCGACCGCCTCGATCGCTTCGGGCGCAAGCGCGCCGGTATAAGCGATCACGGCTTCGGCGTTCGGACCCGGTTTGCGTAGCCAATAGGCTCCGTCGGTGATGCCTCGTTGCAGCTCCGGCGTCATGATCCGCTGCGGCTGGTCGAGGGTGCGGGTCGAAAGCCGCAAATAGACCGAACCGCCCTCGCCTTTTTCCTCGCGCTGCATGTGGTGGAAGCCGAATGCCATGATGACGGCCAGCTCGTCGACAAAGGCCGGCTCGTAGGACGCCAAACCATCCAGCGCCATGCCGATCAGGGGCGTTGCGATCGACTGATGCGCGCCGCCTTCGGGCGCCAGCGTCACGCCCGACGGGGTCGCCGCCACCATGAAGCGCGCGTCCTGGTAACACGCGTAGTTCAGCGCATCGAGCCCGCGCTGGATGAAGGGATCGTACAGGGTTGCGACCGGCAGCAGCCGCTCGCCGTTGATGGCGTGCGACAGCCCCAGCGCCGACATCAGGATGAACAGGTTCATCTCGGCAATGCCGAGCTCGATATGCTGTCCCGCGGGTGAAAAATCCCAATTGAAGGTCGAGGGGATCTTCTCGCTGCGGAACAGGTCGGCTTTTTCGGCGCGCGCGAACAGCCCGCGGCGGTTGACCCAGGCGCCGAGATTGGTCGACACCGTGACATCGGGCGAAGCAGTGACGATGCGCGATGCAAGTTCGCTATCGCCGCGCGCGAGTTCGTTGAGCACCAGCCCAAAGCCCTGCTGGGTCGACATTTGCGGCGACGGCTTGAACGCAAGCTGCGCCGGCACCTCGATCACCGGCGCGGTCAGGCGGCGCCGGCCGTCGCGATTGAAGGACGCCTTCGCCAGAAACGCCTCTAGTGCGGCGGGCTCCTGCGCCAGCCCTTCAAACTTCTCCCATTCATGCCCGGGCCGGATGTTCTGGTCGCCGCGCCATTTCTCCATTTGGGTGACCGTCATCAATCCGGCATGGTTGTCCTTGTGGCCCGCGAACGGCAGGCCGATGCCCTTGATGGTGTAGGCGATGAAGCAGACCGGGCGATCATGATCGATCGCCTCGAACGCCTCGATCATGCTGGCCATGTCGTGTCCGCCAAGATTGGACATCAGCTCCAGCAATTCGGCGTCGCTGCGCCGCTCGATCAGCGCCGACACTTGCCCCTGGTCACCGATCTCGTCGCGCAGATGCTTGCGGAATGCGGCGCCGCCCTGAAAACAAAGCGCCGCATACATCGCGTTCGGGCAGGCATCGATCCAGCGCTTCAGGGCCTCGCCGCCGGGTTCGGCGAATGCCGCCTGCATCAGCCGGCCATATTTCACGATCACCACGTCCCAGCCGAAATTGCGGAACATGGATTCGAATTTCTCCCACAGCCCTTCGCGCACCACGGCGTCGAGGCTCTGGCGGTTGTAATCGACCACCCACCAGGTGTTGCGCAGGCCGTGCTTCCAGCCTTCCAGCAGCGCTTCGAAGATATTGCCCTCGTCCATCTCGGCATCGCCGACCAGCGCGATCATCCGCCCCTCGGGCCGGTCCTTCATCCAGCCATGCGCCTTGACGTAATCCTGCACCAATGACGAGAACAGCGTCTGCGCCACGCCGAGGCCCACCGAGCCGGTGGAGAAATCGACGTCGTCGGTATCCTTGGTGCGCGACGGATAGGATTGCGCGCCCTTGAAGCCGCGGAAATTCTCCAGCTTCTCCCGGGTCTGGTGGCCGAACAGATACTGGATGGCATGGAATACCGGGCTCGCATGCGGCTTCACCGCGACGCGATCTTCCGGCCGCAGCACCGAGAAATACAGCGCCGACATGATGGTGGCGAGCGACGCCGACGAGGCCTGGTGGCCGCCGACCTTCAATCCGTCGACATTGGGCCGGATGTGATTGGCGTGATGGATGGTCCACGACGACAGCCACAGCACCTTGCGTGCCAGCGCGGACATCAGTTCAAGGCGTGCAGGCTCGATCGGCATGGCGGCACTCTCCGGCACCGTGATGGGTTGTTCGATTTTACCGGGCCGGCAAGCGCTAAAAATCTCAAATTTTCGCGACATACCGTCCAAAATTGGGATAAATTACCACTTCAGTGCCAAATAACCCGAGTTTATCCCAATGCATACGCTCGACGCCATCGACCGCAAAATCCTCAGCCTGCTGCAATCCGACAGCCGCACCACCATGCAGGAACTGGCCGACAAGGTCGGCCTCTCGGTCTCGCCGTGCCATCGCCGCGTCCGGCTACTGGAGGAGCGCGGCGTGATCAGCCGCTATATCGCGACCGTCGACCAGAAAGCGATCGGGCTGCATGTCAGCGTCTTCATCTCGATCAAGCTCGCGCGGCAGAAGGAGGAAGACCTCGATCGCTTCGCCAAAGCGATCTCGAAATGGGACGAGGTGCTGGAGTGCTATCTGATGACCGGCAACCGCGATTATCTGCTGCGCGTCGTCGCCGCGGACCTGTCATCGTATGAAGCGTTTCTGAAAAACAAGCTGACCCGGCTCGACGGCATCGCCTCGATCGAGTCGAGCTTTGCGCTGAGCCAGGTGAAATATTCGATCGCGCTGCCGGTGTGAGGCGGCGTTTCTCGCCCCGATCGGAACGTCCACTCTGTGCGGTCCCTCACACGAAACCTTTCGCCATCGAATCCACGACATCATTTGCCCGTCCGAGCCGCTTGCGGCAGAGTGAAAAAGACGCGAAAATCCAAGCGTTAATTTGATTGTGCGTGATATTCGAGGCCTTCGATGTTTCGCCGCCATGTTTTTCTGGCAGCCGTCGCGGCTGCCTTCCTCGGCGCTGCCTTCCCCGCCCTGGCGGACAAACGCATCGCGCTCGTAGTCGGCAACTCGAACTACCAGAACGTCGCCCGGCTGGAAAATCCACGCAGCGACGCCACGTTGATGGCGGCGACGCTGCGCAGCCTGGGCTTCGCCCTGGTCGGCGACGGGCCGCAGCTCGATCTGGACAAGGCCGCGCTCGACCTTGCCGTGCAGAAATTCGGGTCGACGCTGCAAGGCGCCGACGTCGCGATGTTCTATTATGCCGGCCATGGCGTTCAGATACGCGGCGCGAATTTCCTGGTCCCGGTCGGCGCCAACCCGACCCGTGAGGCCGACGTCGACTTCCAGATGGTGGATGTCGGCCTGGTGCTTCGCCAGATGGAAGGCGCCGGCACCCGGCTCAATCTCGTGGTGCTCGATGCCTGCCGCAACAACCCGTTCGGTGGACGCGGCTTGCGCGCGACCGATGGGGGCCTTGCCCAGATGCGCGCGCCGGAGGGAACGCTGATTTCCTTTGCGACCCAGCCCGGCAACGTCGCCCTCGATGGCGAAGGAAACAGCCCCTACACCAAAGCATTGGCG
Organism: uncultured Pseudomonadota bacterium; assembly: GCA_963819325.1. Taxonomy (GTDB): domain Bacteria; phylum Pseudomonadota; class Alphaproteobacteria; order Rhizobiales; family Xanthobacteraceae; genus Bradyrhizobium. The sequence continues at coordinate 358,784 of CAWFVT010000007.1, read as the reverse complement.
GCCACGATCCGCAAAAGCGGGCTCGACATATTCCAGACCTTCAACGAGGTCGGGCTCGCGGTGAAGCGCTCGACCGGCGGCTCGCAGCAACCTTGGGTCTCGAGCTCGCCGATCGACGGCAATTTCTATTTCGTGGCCCCCGGGCCGGCGGCGGAAACGCCGGCCCCGGCCGCAACCGACAACGCGGCGCAAGCCTGGGCCGCGACCCGCGACACCACCAGCCTCGCGGTGATGGATACGTTCATCCAGCAATATGGCGACAGCATCTACGGGCCGTTCGCCCGCGCGCGCCGCGATGAACTGAAGAATAGCCAGATCGTACTGGCGACGCCGAAGGCGCCGCCACCCAGGTCCGCCGCGCCGCGGCTGACGCGAACCGACGTGGTCAAGCTGTTCGAACCGTTCAACCAGACGCTAAACCGGGTTCGCAAGAGCTACATCGACAAGCGCGAGGACAAAGATTTGATGGTCGCCGCCAATACCGCCCTGCAAAGGGCCTTCCCTCCCCCGCAACAGGTTTCGAGTGCCGGACCGCCCGAACTGCGCAGCGGCGTGACCAGCGATGCCGTCTACGATACCGCGCTCGCAATCATGAACGAGCAGCCGACCAACGACGAAGACAGCCGAATTGTCCGCGTTGCGATCAACGGTGCGCTGGCCTCGCTCGATCCGCACTCGAGCTATATGACCCCCACTGAATATGCCGACATGCAAACTCAAAACCGCGGCTCGTTTGGTGGCGTCGGCCTCGAAGTGACGATGGACAACGGTCTCATCAAAGTCGTGTCGCCGACCGATGGGGCGCCGGCCGCGAAGGCGGGCATTCTGGCGAACGACGTCGTGATAACCATCGACGGCGAATCGGCGCAAGGGCTCACGCTCAGTCAGGCTGTCGGAAAGATGCGCGGCCCGATCGGCAGCAAGGTAAGACTGCGGGTCATTCGGCCGAAACAGGATTCGCCGCTGGATTATACCATCGTCCGCGACACCATTCGGGTGACAGCGGTACGTTGGCGTGTCGAAGACAACGACGTCGGCTATATCAGGATCACAACTTTCAACGAACAGACCGACCAGGGCCTCAGGCAGGCCATCGGCGAAATCGGCAAGCAAATCGCCAACCTGAGGGGATACGTCGTCGATCTGCGCAACAATCCCGGAGGATTGCTCAGTGCGGTGATTTCGGTTTCCGACGAATTGCTCGATCGCGGCGAAATCGTCTCGATGCGCGGACGCACCGCGAACGAAATGCAACGGTTCAGCGCCAAGCCCGGCGATCTGTGTAAAGGCAAACGCGTCGTCGTGCTGATCAACGGCGGCACCGCTTCCGGATCTGAAATCCTCGCCGGAGCCCTGCAGGACAACAAGCGCGCCACCCTTGTCGGCACGCGATCGTTCGGAAACGGATCGATCCAGACGTTCTTCCCGCTGGACGGCGGCAACGGCGCGGTACGCCTGACGACCAGCCGGTACTTCACCCCATCGGGCATTTCCATTCAGGCGAAGGGCATCATTCCGGATATCGAAGTGCTGCAGGACGAGCCGGAAGATGTCAAGAAGAGTGCGCCAGCCGGAGAAGCGACGCTGAACCGGCATCTGCCGGGTCAGGGTGTCGAGCAGGTGGCCTCGCAGTCTTACATTCCGCCCGACGTGAAAAACGACAAGGCTCTCACCACCGCGGTGGCCCTGCTTCACAAGGGATAGGTCAAGCAGAGCCGCGATCTTTGCAAAACCTGACGAAATCACATGGTTCGGCGATGGTCCCGTCGCCGTCTGCAGAAACCCGGAGTGCCACTGCTTATCGCGATGACGGCTTGCCCGGTTCCGTGATCCGCCATACCCCGAGGCTCTTGTCGCGCCATCCGCCGCCGGCCTCCTGGCAATTCTCGTTCAGAAGCTCCGCTGGTGGCCCCCAATCGAAAGGCGCGTGTTCGAAATTCAGCGCGCGCCAGTCGCCGTCCTCGCAATCTCCGTTGATCCGCCACTCCGGAAAAGTGGTCGCGATCAGCCAGGTCGCGCCGGACGCCTTGAAATTCGCAACCGCACGTTCGATGTTCGCAAACGACAGATGCACCAGACAGTCGCGGCACAAGATCGCGTCGCATCCGGGCAGCGGATCCCGCGTGATATCGGCGAGATGATATTCACCCCCGATGTCACCCGCCGCCGCGCCGGCCTGCAGACGCTCGATCAACGCCGGTACGATGTCGACGCCGACATAACGAACGCCGAGATCGGCGTGGTTGATCCAGTTCGCTTCGCCGCAGGGCGCATCGAGCAGCGAGGTAATGGCGAGTTTGCCGAAAAGCCGTGGTAATTCGGCGCGCAACACCGCGGTTGCGTCGAGCTCCGAGCCAAGCCCCGAGATCGACTCCGCCGCTCCCCACAGGTTGGTGTCATGGATGCGTTGAAAGCGCTGTGCGAGATTCAAGCCGGCAAAGGATTTGCTGTCCGCAACAAACCGCTGATGCGCAAGCACCGGCGGACGATTGGAATCGTCGGAAAGCATGGCATCAATCCTATCGTGCCGCCTGCTCACCATGAGGAAACAAAGATCCTACCGCCAGGGCTCGACGATGATCTTGGTGTGGCGCTCCGGATTGGCGAGATCGTTGAATGCGGCGGCGACGCCCCCGATGCCGACGGTGGACGTCACCAGCGAGGCCGCATCGACCTCGCCTTCCGCGATCAGGCGCAGCGCGGAAGCAAATTCATCGGGCGTGTAACCCAGCACATATTGAACGTTGAGTTCCTTCATGATGCCGAGCATCGGCTCGGAGCGGTCGGTTTCCATGCAGACGCCGACCACCACGATGCGCGCATCGCGCGGTGCGCCTTCGAACACCTGCTGCAGCAGGCCGGGTATCCCGACGCATTCGAAAATCAGCGCGGGCTTGAGCGCCGGCTGCAATGCCTGCAAGGGCGGCCGCGCCGCCTTTTGTTCCGGCGACATCGCGGCATGCTCGGCCCAGGTCGCATAGGGCCCGGTCTGCGCAGGGTCCACGACGATGTCGGCGCCGAGCCGCTGCGCCAGGGCACGGCGCGCCGGCGAATAATCGGCGGCGACGATCGGATGCAAACCCTTCAGTTTCAAGCCTGCGATGACCGCAAGCCCGACCGGGCCGCAGCCGATCACCAGCGGCACCTCGTCGCCGCGCACATTGGCCTTGGCAACCGCGTGGATGCCGACCGCGAGCGGTTCGGTGAGCGCCGCATGTTCCGCGGCCAACCCGTTGGGCACTTCCAGCAGCAGCGCCTCGCTGAGCAACATACGCTCGGCATAGCCGCCGACATTTTCGTTGGAATAGCCGATGCCCTGCACCCCGTCCGGTGTCAGCAGCGCCGGCAGCGAGCAAACTCTCGTGCCGGCCTTCAGCTTGCGCTGGGTGCCGGGGCCGTAATCGAGAACCTCGCAGCAGAATTCGTGGCCGAACACCACATCGCGGCTGAGGTCCATCGGCTTGCGGCCGGGGAAATGCCGGGATAGCTCCGCCATCCGATGAGCGTGCTTGCGCGCGTGCAGGTCCGATCCGCAGATGCCGCAGGCCAGCGTCCTGACCAGCACCGCGCCCGCGCCGGGCTTCGGTTCAGGCAGCGTATCGACAACGATCTCGCCGTTCCGGAAAATGGCAGCGCGCATCGGCGGCCTCCTTGTGTTCTTGTTGTTCGGTGATTTATTCGCCTTGCGACGCCATGCGTCAACCCGGGGCGGCGATTGACGATCGTCACCACACGTAGCGCACGACACCTTTGCCGGCGTAGGAGCGCGTGACGTCGGAGAACTCGCCCTCGAAGGTGGCGGCGGCCGACCAGCCGTTGAGCCATTTCTTTTCCACTGAGGCTGTGAGCAGCGCGGAGTCGGAGGCCTGCGCCGCGCCATTGACGACGAAGCTCGCGCCCGGCAGCGTCTGGAAGGTCGATGCGATCGATCGATCCGGATTGTAGTCATGCGCCCAGGCCACGCGGCCGCGCAACGTAAGAATGCCATCCACCATCGCGAAGGACTTGTCGGTGCGAATGCCGAGTTCGCTGCGGGTATCGGTGACGTCCTTGGCGGTATAGGTCAGCGCGAAGGCGTTGGAGCCGGCCACCGCCTGCTCGGCATAGGCAGGCAGATCGAAGGTCGTGAATTGCGCGGCGGCGTAAGGCGTGATGCCGATGCCGCCGACCCAGGGCGCGACATAACGATAGCCGCCTTCGAGACGTCCCGAAAACGCATTGGCGTCGAACTGCGCGCGGAGCAGATCGGACCCGGCCACGGTCACGGTGCGATTGGTGGTGATGTCCTGCCAGCCATAGGCGAGTGCGGCTGTAATGTAAGCCTGCCCGACCGTGTGACGGATAAACGCGCCGGCCTGGAACAGGTCGGAATGCCCGGAGCCGCTACCCGCGACCGAGAAGTTCGTGCCGCCGCCCGCCAGCGCAAAACCCGCGACTGTAAATGGCGAGATGCGATAGTCGGCGCCGACCGCGGTACCAAAGACGCTCGAGGTCGCGGTGTTGGAGCCCAGCGCCGCATTGCCATCGGTGGTCTGCGAGCCGCCATAGCCCGCCGCCCACACGCTCCAGCGTGGATCGTAGGTCTGCGCCAATGGTGCCTTGGTGAACATCGCATAGGCGTCGCGCGCGGCACCAATATTTTCAGTGGAGGCGTAGCCGGTCGGTGCGCTCCCGCCCGCAGCGGGGCTCCCACCGCGCCCGGCGACGAACGGATCGGTCAATAGTCCCATGAACAAATTCATCGCGTCAAAAGTCGTCTGCTGCGATCCGGTTGCCAGTTCACCCGATGCCTGCGTCAGGCCCCCTGGCGTCAGCGTGGCAAACGACACCGGGATGCCGCCATTGGCATTGAAGAAATTGGTCAGCGCCGTGCCGACATTGCGCTGGTTGACGTTGAGGCCCGGCACGACCCCGAAGTCGACTGCGAAATTGAGATAGGCATGGGTCGGGTCATAGCTCAGCGTGGCAACGAGTCCGCCGGAAGGAGCGGCCAGACCGGCGCCTGCAAAGGCGCCGCTGACGCCGCCGCTCGCGCTAAGGATCATGTATTGTTTCATCACCTCGCTGCCGGGCAGGAACGCCGCCCCGACGGTGCCGGCCAAGGTCGCGGTGCCGGTCACATGGGCAAAGGTCGAGGCCGTGGAGTTGAGCGTGACGAGATACAGCGCGCCCGACTGGAACGAGAGATTGCCCGCGACCGTCATGAACGTCCCAGGGCTGTTGCCGGGCAGGAAAATGCCGCCCGGCGCGATCACGGTATTGCCGACGGTGCCCGCGCCGCTCAGCGCGCCGCCGGCATTCACGGTGGTGAGAACCGACGATGCGATCGAGCCCTCGACGTCGAGCACACCGCCGAACACGGTCGTTGTGCCCGTATAGGTATTGATGCCGGAGAGCGTCAGCGTGCCGGTGCCGACTTTTTCGAGGGAACCCGGGCCCGGAAAGACCGGACAGCCGCAGGGCGGACTGGGATTGAAATCAGCGATCACGCCGCTGACCGTGGTCGACAGATTGTTGCCGCCGACAATCAGCGTGTTGAATGCGCCGATGTAATAGGTGCCGGAGCCCGCGATCGAGCCCGCGGTAATGCGACCGTCAAATCCCGGACCGACACTGCCGGAAAAGTCGACAAAACCGGTGCCGTTGGTAATGAACTGCGCGTTACCGCCGGTAGAGGCGTCGTAAAAATACGTCGCGCCGCCGCTGTTGGTGGTGATGATCGCATTGCCGGCGGTGGAGAAGGTGTTGAAATCCGTTTCGCCGCCGGAATTGTTGGTAATCGTTGCGTGGCCGGCCGTTGGCGCATCCGGGCCAAAGGAGCCAAAGGATGTAAAGCCACCGCTGTTGTTGACGATGGTCGCCGAGGCGGCGGATGCCTTCTCGAAGAATTCGGTCCCGCCGCCATTGACGTTGGTGATGTGGGCGGTGCCGGCATTGGTCATCGCCGCGAATATGGTTCCGCCATTGTTATTGTTGATGGTGGCATTCCCGGCGGTGCTGGTATCCGTGCCGCCCGGTGTGCCGAAAAACGTAGCGCCGAACTGATTCGTGATGTGCGCGCTGCCGGCGCTGCTGCTATCGAGGAAAAAAATCTCACCGCCATTGTTGTTGATGTGGGCGGTCGCGGCGGAAGTGGCGTTGGAAAAAGCCACTTCACCACCATTGTTGGTAATCGAGGTGATGCCGGTCGTATTGGCATTGAAGACGTTGAACAAACCATCATTGGTGACGGCGCCGACGATACTGGCGGTGTGGGTGACATCGCCGAGCTGCAGCGACGCGCAGGAGCAGATGAAGGTGCCGCCGGCATAGCTATTGGCGCCGGTCAACAGAAGCGTGCCCGGACCGAATACCGATATTCCGTTGGTGCCGACGATGCGCGATGCGATGACAGCCGAAGCGCCACTTGCGGCAACGTTGTCGACATTGAACGTCGTGCCGCCGGCGGCGATGGTCAGGTTGCCGCCCTGAATGGTGTAGATCGAATTGTCGCCGGTTGCGCTGAACTGCACCGTGCCCGTGAGCTGGATGCCGCCGGGATTGACAACGACCGTACCGCCCGTCGCCGGCGTCGATGAACCGGAAGCCCCGAAAACCGTGACCGATCGCCGCCGTCGGATCATAGGGATTGCTGGCAGTCCCGGTGGCGTTGGTCCAGTTCGTCGTCGTGTTGTTCCAGACGCCGCCGCCGCCATTGATGGTGGCGTTCGGGGTGGTTTGGGCGCCGTTGAAATATTGCTGAGCGCGCGCGGAATCGATAGCAGCGCCGATTGCGGCCAACGCCGCGATCGATGTGAGGATCGCCCGGAAGCTCGCTCGATCCGAAATGAACCCCGACGCCCAGCCCTGTCGCAGCCGGCCGCTAACCCGCGATGGCAATTGAAAATGCAACGCCAACCCCTCATTCCAACGCTCTTTCGGCGCTGCCCGGGTTCCACGCTAGCATGCGGTCTATAAACGCACTGTGCGGACAGGCCGGAATCTCTCGACCGAGACGGAAAATGGAAGCTTTTCGGCGACACTGTTGCGCGTGCGCAACGGTTTTACACTTCCCGCTACTCCTGAGGGTAAATTTGCTCGCCGCGGATCAGGCGTTGGGAGACGGCTCGGCCTCGACCAGCAGAAGCTGCGACCGCCGCGACCGCTCGCGATGGGCGGTGTAGAGACCGCTGGCGACGATGAAGGCCGCGCCGACCACGGTCCAGACGTCAGGCACCTCGCCGAAGATCAGGAAGCCGAGGATACTGACCCACAGCAATTGCGTGTAGGAGAACGGCGCAAGCACCGAGGCATCGGCATAGCGAAACGCCAGCACCACGATCCACTGCCCCGCCGTCGAGGCAACGCCGATCAGGATGCCGAACAGAATATCGTGCCAGCTCGGCGTCACCCACACGAACGGGACCAGCGCGCACATCACGCAAGCGCCCGTGATCGATGAATAGGTCATGGTGGTGATGGCGCGTTCGCGGCCGCTCAGCATCCGCGTCATGATCAGGGTGGAAGCCCAGGCCAGCGCCGAGACCAGCGGGAAAAACGCCGCGGGGTGAAACGCACTCGAGCCCGGCCGCAGGATGACCAGCACGCCGATCAAGCCGACCGCGGTCGCCAGCCAGCGGCGCACGCCGACGCTCTCGCCGAGAAAAAAAATCGACAGCGCGGTGACGAACAGCGGCGAGACGAAACCGGTGGCGGACGCTTCGGCGATGGGGAGAAACCGCAACCCGGAAATGAAGAACAGCGACGACATCAACAGCGCAAGACCGCGCATCACCTGCAGACCAGGACGGCCGGTTTGCAGGGCGTAAAGCGGCGAACCCGGCAGCATCGCCGGCGACATCACCAGGGCGAAGACCAGAAACCGGACCCATGCGATCTCGATGGAAGGCAGCGTCGCCGACAGATATTTCGCCGTTACGTCCGAGATTCCCAGAAATACCGTCGAGGTCAGGATCAGCGCGATGCCGCGGAATGGCCGGTCGGCGCGCGCGGGCGCGCCTGGCGTGGCCGGATTCCTCTCGGGCAAATTCTCAGGCAACGGCAATGGAACACGATCCAGCCGGGCAGTCGCAGCGGATGGCGGGGTCAAAATTGAACTCGGAGCGTGGCAATAATCGAATCAGGCGAGGCTGCACCAAACGTGAAATAGGCCGATACGACAAGGCCGGAAAACAGGAAGCCGATATGCGCGATTGGACCCGCCGCCGGTCAAAGCATCGGGAGGCTTCGCGGTCTCGGCCCGCGCGGAAAGGCCTTGTCCAGGGCTGCGATCTCGTCGCTGCCGAGCACGAGCTTGCCGGCCGCGGCGTTGTCGGCGGCATGCTCCGGCGTCGAGGCTTTTGGAATCGCGAACACGGAAGGCGCGCGGGTCAGGAAAGCCAGCGCCACCTGGCGCACCGAGGCGCCATGCGCTTCGGCAATCGCCTGCAAGACCCGTCCCGCCTGGCTGCGCGGTTGCGGAAAGTCATTGTGACCGAACGGCGAATAGGCCACCAATGCAACGCCATGCTGCTCGCACCAGGGTAAAACCGCGTGCTCGATCGCGCGTTCGCTCAAGTGATAGAGCACCTGGTTGCAGGCGATCCTGCCCCGGCCTGCGACCGCCAGCATCTCGCCGAGATCGTCGGCGTCGAAATTGCTGACGCCCCAGCTGCGGATTTTCCCGGCGCTGACCAGTTCTTCGAACGCAGCGACGGTTTCCGCCAGCGGACATGCTCCGCGCCAATGCAGCAGATAGCAATCGAGCCGGTCGGTGTTGAGCCGGGCCAGCGAACGCTCGCAGGCGGCGATGGTGCCGCGCCGCGAGGCATTGCCTGGCAGAACCTTCGAAACCAGGAAAGTCTCATCGCGCCGCCCGGCGATGGCTTCCGCCACGACGAGTTCGGCATCGCCATACATCTCCGCGGTATCGATGTGGGTCATGCCGAGATCGATGCCCCGGCGCAGCGCCGCGACCGCGCTTTTGCGATCGCCGCGATCGATATACCAGGTGCCCTGCCCGATCACGGACACCTGACGGCCGGTGTTGCCGAATGATTGAAGTCTCATCTGTGATCCAGAACGCTGATGTCCGCGACCAGCACGGTGCCGGTCACCGACTCCGTCACATAGAGGCGGTCGCCGTTGTTGCCGCCGATCGCGACATTGGTGCAGCTTGCGCCCGCGCAGGATTTGATGCGCGCGATCAACTCGCCATTGGGCGCGAAAACAAATACATGCCCCAGCGATGCGTGCGCCACAAACAGCCGTCCCGCTTTATCCATCGTGAGGCCGTCGGGACCGCTGGTGCCGAAGGTCGAACAGAAGCGGCCGACCTTGGCGACGCCGCCGTCCTTCATCAACGGCACGCGCCAGACCGCATTGTCGCGCGTCATAGCCACAAACAGCACGGTCTGGGAGGGATCGAGCACCAGGCCGTTGGGACTGATGCCGGTGTCGATCAGGCGGTCGAGTTTTCCTTGCGGCGAAAGCCGATAAACCCGCCCGGTCGGATCGTGCAGGCCGGTCTGGCCCTGCTCGGTAAAATAGATGTCGCCATTGGAGGCGATGTGCAGATCGTTGCATCCCCGGAAGGATTCGGAATTGCGCGCCGTCAATACCGGCTGCATCCGCCCCTTCGCCACATCGAGTTCCATGATGCCGTGTCTGTAGTCGGCAACCAGGACGCGTCCGTCGGGGCTGATCTTGAGGCCGTTGGGCCAGCCGTCATATTCCACTACCAGCGACCATGTGCCGTCGGGCGCGATCCGGAAGATGCGGCCGAACGGGATGTCGACGATGAAGAGATGGCCCTTCGCGTCGAAGCACGGGCCTTCAATGAAACAGTCGGTCGGTTGACCGGGCCGATTGGCGTCGGCCCAATCGGTACGCGTGCCCTTGCGCCGAAGCTGGTCCGGCATCGCCGAAAAAACTTCCGTGCCGATCAGCCGCGGCGGCGTGTCGAGATACATCATCGCGTGGTCTTGCCTGTCCTATCCGTTCAAGCGCACCATAGAGGACATCATCTGCGTCGTCGATTGACCTGATGTGACCGCTAATGATGTTATCCTCGTTGAAGGACATGACAGCCCGCAACCGAATAGTTGAAGAACGTTGATCTCCTTGCCATGCCGCGACCCATGAAAATTACAAACGTCCATACCCATGTGCTGGAAGCTCCGCTCTCTCAGCCCTTTGCCTATTCGCGCGCGTGGTACGATACGCGGACGGCGATGTTGGTGGAGATCGAAACAGACACAGGCCTGGTCGGCTGGGGCGAATGCTACGGCCCCGCCCGGATCACCGAGGCGGTCGTCAAGAGCGTGGCCCCGTGGCTGATCGGTGAGGATCCGCTGCGCACCGATTTTCTGTGGCAGATGATCTATGCCCGGCTCCGCGACCATGGGCAGAAGGGTGTCGTCATCCAGGGACTGAGTGGTATCGACATCGCGCTTTGGGACATCAAGGGAAAGCATTTTGGCGTGCCCGTGCACCAACTGCTTGGCGGTCCGCTTCGTACTTCGGTGCAGGCCTATGCGACCGGACTATACCGCCGCAGGTCGGGGGATCCGCTTCAGTACCTGGCCGAGGAGGCGGAAAATTACGTCGCCGAGGGCTTCAAGGCAGTGAAGCTCAAAGTTGGCTTCGGTGTCGAGGAAGATGCCGCGGTGACACGCGCCGTTCGCGAGGCTACGGGCCCTGGCGTCGTGTTGATGGTCGACGCGAACCACGCCTACGATTCTGTCACTGCGATCCGGCTGGGCAGGATGATCGAAGAGCACAACATCGGATGGTTCGAGGAGCCCGTTCCACCCGAGGATGTCGCGGGATATCGGGCGGTGAAAGCAGCGCTTTCGATTCCGATCGCTGGCGGCGAATGCGAGTTCACGCGTTTCGGCTTCCGTGAACTGCTCGTCTCGCGTGCAGTGGACATTATCCAGCCGGATACATGCGCCGCCGGCGGGTTATCTGAATGCAAGAAAATCGCCGACATGGCCGAGGCTTTCGGCGTGCGGTACAATCCGCATGTCTGGGGCACGGGCATCGCAATTGCGGCATCCCTGCAGCTGCTGGCCGTTGTGCCAACACACACCCCGACTTCTCTCGCGCCCATCGAGCCGATGCTGGAGTTCGACCGAACGGAGCACCCGATTCGTCAGGCAGTTTTGACGTCGCCGATTGAGCATGACGGCGGAGTGGTTCGTGTGCCCTGCGGCCCCGGATTGGGTATAGAAGTTAATCGAGACGCCCTCGCCAGTTTTGCCGCCCGCTGAACGCGGAGGACCGCCGAAGGCACGTCCCTGCCGTCTCACCGTCGAATATCCGCTGTGGTTCAATCGCGTCAGTTTGGCCATGAGCCAGCCACTTCCGGTCTGCCACGGCGCCACGGGCTTCTGCTTTCGCCTCGCAAAATAAATGTCCAGACCGTGTCGTTTTGGCTCCGGCTCGAACGTCTGTGGAGGCCAAACGGATCGCAACCGCGATCCGGGCACCCCACCGAGGAGGCTCAAGGTGACAACCGACCTCAAATATCTCGTCTATACGTCGATGCTGACCGCCGCGCTGTGGATTCCCTACATCATCTGTCAGGTAATGACCAACGGACCACTTCAGCCGAACAACTATGTCGACCCCGCTCTGCCGCGGCCGGTGCCCGCCTGGGGACAGCGGGCGCATCGTACCTACCTGAATGCGGTCGAGGTCTTTGCTCCGTTCGCGGCACTGGTTATCGTTGCGCAATTAACCGGGAAAGCGAACGCGACCACTGCGTTCCTGGCCGCGAGCTTCTTCTATTTGAGGCTGGCCCACGCCATCGTCTATTGGGCCGGGCTTGCCTACCTTCGAACCATCCTGTTCACTTTGGCATTCGTTGCCGTCGTCGGAATTTTTTGGGAAGTCGTCAAGTAGCTTTCTTGCGGCGTCCGAGACACGCCTGCTTTTGCGTCGGTAGCGACCGATCCGCGATGTCGGGGATCGGTCGCTATTGCGCGAACAGCCGACGCCGCGCTCGCAATTTTCAAGCGCCTCGAACAAAAGCCCCGGAGCACCCGGGGCTTTGAAGATTTCGATTTTCCGTCGCGGATTGAAAAGTCCTGCTCACTCCTTGAACAGGTCGACGGTGACGATGACGACCGGTTCGGCCGACGAGGCGTTCTCCGCCCAGTGTTCGACATCAGTGCCTTCGGTAATCGCCTCGCCGGCCTTATAGGTCCGATCAGGGCTGCCCTTGCGATGTTCTGTCAAAGCTCCCTTCACGATGTAACTTAGGGTAGGACGGTCCTTGTGGCTGTGAAAGCCGACAACTCCGCCCGGTTCAAGCGTGATCTGCCGCATGCGCATCTGGCGCTGCGAAAAATCGTCCAATCCCTGCTTGCTGAGCGCGAACCCCGACAATACTTCCGGTTTCACCCCCTTGTTCTCGGTCGGAACCTGTTGGGCAGCCGCCATGTCGAGGGCTCCGCCGATTGTCAGAATGGCAAGCATCGTCACTATTTTAGTGATCATCGTTTCCTCCTTTTGTGGACTTGCGGCCGCATCGGACCGAAGGCACGATCGACGATAGGTGCCTGCGACAAGAATTCCAACGGTCATTTTGATGCCGCGCAGCGATCACGGTCGTGCGGCATAGAAGAGGTTGGTCTGGCTCTTGATGTCGAGCATCTCAACCCTGCCGAACCCGGCGGCGCGGAGCAACGCTTCGGTACGCTTGGGCCCCATGCAGGTGCCAAGCCCGGGACCGCCGGCGGCCAAGGATTGCGTCATGCAGTGGAACAGGCTGAAACCGTAATACATGGCCGGGATCGAGCCGATATTGTCCTGCAGCCGATCCGCAGCCCGGGGTTCGACAACGAACAACGCGCCATCGGGCTTCACGAGATGGCGCAATTCTCCGAGCGTCTTGCCCGGGGCCGAGAAATCGTGGATGCAATCGCAGGCGGTGATGAGGTCAAAGCCTTCGCCCCGCTTCAGTTCATCCGCGGCATTGGCGATGAACTGGATGCGGTCACCAAGGCCGGCTCCGGTTGCCGCAGCGCGAGCCTGCTTGATCGTTTCAGCGTCCGGATCGAGACCCACAACCTCGCATTTGGGAAAAGCCTTGGCGATTGCCGCTCCGACGCGGCCGACGCCGCATCCGAAATCGAGCACACGGCCACCACCCTCCAGCCGTCGCACCACATCCGGCAGTTTGGTGAGCCAATAGCTGCCGAGGCGATTGTCGTATTGCCCGCTGTTGATCATATCGAGGGCGGTGACGCATTCGGGTCCGAACTCTTCGAAGCGCACCCCGCCACCCGCGCGGAAGGCGTCGGCGACCTTCGGAGCGGCGCCAAGCAGCGCAGCCCCAAAATAGAACAGCCCGCCCATGAAGTGGTCGGTGCCTTCGGAGGCGAGGAGAAATGCGTGCTCTTCAGGAAGCAAGTAGGTATCCGCGCCGCTGTCGTATTCGAGATAGCCGGCAGCCGTCATCCCCTTGAGCCATTCTTCGACATAGCGCGCCTGAAGGCCGGTGGCGTCGACGACTTCGCCGGCTTGCATCGGTCCCCTGCCCTGCATGGCGCGATAGATGCCGGTCTTGACGCCGACATAGGCCATGCCAACGGCCATGGCACCCGCCATGTCCCCATAGACCTTGTCTGCGAATGTCTTCACTTTGTCTTTGTTCATGGCCAACCTGTACGTCCGAGGGTGATGAACTCACGTGATTGTCCCCTGGCAGGGGAAACGTGATCCGTCTGAAGACATCTTGTTTAGAAAAACGACCGGGTCAAACTCTTTGACCGAGTGAGCGCAAAAGGTTCTTCGTGTAGTCGTTATTTGAATCAAGCGCATATGACGATCGCAAATCATTGAGGGCATTGTTGCGATCGTTCAGTTTCAGATACGCTTGACCTCTGTTGAGGAAAGCCATTGCCGATCTTGAGTTGATGTTGATGGAACGCGAGTAGTCGTCGATCGCCTCCCGCCAGCGTTCCATTGTCAACCACAGATTTCCTCGCGCAAGATAGCCTTCAGAATTATTGGGATCAAGCTTGAGGCCAGCGTCGATATCGGCATGAGCGCGATCGAGCTGCCGCTGCGCCATCAATATCCGCGCGCGGTCGAAATAGCCCGGCGCGTAGTTCGGCGTCAGATCAATGCCTTTGGAGAAATACGCCATCGTCTCCGTATAATCGGGAATGCGTGAACAGTTCGCATCGCTTTCACCGGCAATGCAGCGACGTAGCCGCGCGTTTTCGCGGCGTTCGGAAACCAGTCCGAGCAGGTATTGCGTATAGCCGGCTTTCGGATCCATCTGTTCGGCCTGCTTGAAATCGCGATAACTACCGTCGAGTTGTCCTGTCAGCATCAAGGCGCGACCGCGCGTCTGCAATTTGTCGAGGCTGGCCCCGTCCTTCATCGCGTTGTTGAGGTCGAAGATCGCCGCATCGTATCTGCCGCGATCGAAATTGACCCAACTTCTGACTTCGCTGGCGATGGATGCCGAGGCATCGATTCCGAGCGCTTCGTTGGCGTCCGAGAAGGCTTGATCGAACTTCTTCTGCCAATAATAGACCCTGGCGCGCAGCGCGAGCACAAACTGATCGCGCGGGCTGATCCGCAGCACTTCGCCGAAATCCGCAACCGCCTGGTCGTACTGGCTGGCGAGCGCATAGGAATTACCCCGCGCACGCAACCCGGCAAGATCCGAAGGATTGAGCCGATGATATTCGGAAAAGTCGCGCGCTGCAGCCGCATAGGATTTCATGTTGAACTCTGCAAGGCCGCGCAGATAGTAAGCCCGGCTTGACGCTTCATCCAGCTTGATCGCTTCTGTCAGATCGTTGATCGACTGGTCGTATTGCTGCTGCTGGTAGTACATGTCACCACGGACCAGCCGCGAATAGGAGAACGTTGAATTCACGCCGATCGACTTGTTGAGGTCAGCCGCGGCACGCGCGAAATCGCGTTCGCCCAACCAATGGGCGCCGCGCCGTGCCAGCGACCAGTAATTATCAGGATTAAGCCGAAGCGCCTCATTGAGGTCGACCAGGGCCTCAGGTGTCTGGTTGCGCAGAAAGGCCCGACGGGTCAGCAGGTCGGAACGTGCGTTGGCATCGAGACCGCCGTTCGCCAGTGCCTGGTCGCAGGCAGCAATGCCCACCGCCTTTTCGACATTGTCGTTCTTGCAGGTCTGCTCCTGCTGCGACGCCGCTTCGTTCTTTGCCGGCGGCTCGTTCTTTGCCGGCGGCGCGGCGGGACTGCTCGGGGCGGCGGTTCCAGGCTTGGCCCAGGGCGCGTTGGCCGGCATCCGGGCGTCGCTCATCATCCATCCGGCCAGCACGAGCGCGATAGCCGGTGGTGCCACAAACCAGCTGCGCTGATACCACGGGTCGACCGCCCAAAGGCCGCCATGCAGCGCCGCCAGCCGCGACGCCAACCCGGTCATTGCTTATATCCCATCGCGCCATAGGCGCTTTCCAAGTCAGCAAGTTCGAGTTTCGATACGTCGGCGGCGGGATCGGAATAGCTGCGTACCGCGTGAGCCTCGCGCGCTTTTTCAAGCAGTGTGCGGATCGAGCGCGCATTGCCCCACTCTGAACTGTTGCGCTCGGCGTCGACCCAATCCTTGAACTTCGGCTCAAACCCCTCCGGGAGCAAATACCCCTGCTGCTTGGCCATCACCTGCAAGATCGACGCAAGCTCCGAGGCCTCGTAGGACGGAAAGTTAATGGTCTTGGTGAAACGGCTGGCGAGCCCTGGATTGGCGCCGATGAAGCGCCGCATTTCGTCGGGATAGCCGGCCGCGATCACGATCAGGCGGTCGCGATTGTCCTCCATATATTTCAGCAGCGTGTCGATGGCCTCGCGCCCGAAATCCGAACCGCCGCCGGGATCGCTGGCGAGCGCATAGGCCTCGTCGATGAAAAGGATGCCGTCATGGGCGGACTTGCAGACTTCGAGCATCTTGATCGCGGTCTGGCCGATAAAGCCGGCCACCACCTTGCCGCGATCGGTCTCAACCAGATGACCTTTGCGCAGTACGCCAAGCGAACGGTAGATTTCGCCAAGCGCACGCGCGACCACGGTTTTGCCGACGCCAGGCGGCCCCGTAAACACCATATGGCGGCTGGTCGGTGCCACCGGCAGGCCTTGTTCGCGCCGCTTGCGCTCGATCTCCAGACTGGCGAGCAGCTTGTTGACCTCCGCTTTGACGGGGGCGAGACCAATCATGTTTTCCAGATCGTTCAGGGCATCGTCCGCGGTTCGGGTGACAATCCTGGTCGTTGAGTCCGGCGACGTCACGGTCAACCTGCGGCCGACGGTGTAACCCGCACCGGCGGGCACCAGACCCATCGCAGCCGGATCGCCCCCGAGGCGCCAGGCGATGTAGGTGATGGCGGCACCTGCAAACAGGATCAGCACTGCCGCGACGGTCTTGGCGAGGTTCAGTCCGCCGATTAACGCCTTGACGGTATCGATCGGGCTGGATTGCGGGTTCAGTACCCAGGCGCTGATCAAGGCAGCGAGAACCGACACGACCAGAAAGCCAAGCAGGGGGCGGTCGGCGAAGAACTTGCTCATTGCGTGCTCGCTTCACTAGAACCTCTTCCATTCCGATTGAATCGGAACGGAGGCTTTATTTCCTTACTTGACGCGTTTTCTTCACGCGAACCGGCATCCACCTCGCTCGAAAACGCTCTAGCAGCCATTTTTCGGAGTCCAGATCACGTTCCTTGCCGCCGTACCGGTCAAGGAGCTTATTTTCCAGGTGGGAGTGAGGGCAACAGCGAGATTCTGCGCCTGGCCCTCGATTGAGATGACACCGCGACCGCTCGGGTAGGCCCCCGGGAAGGGAATGGCGATGCGCTGCGGTTGATCCGTCAATACGTATGAGGGCGACACATAGCCTCCGGAGTGGACGCGGATCGTTGAGGTGGTGCCGGAAGCCGCCGCGAGGGTGATCTCGGCGAGCGGTGTACGGCAACTCTTGGCGTCGTCGACCGCCTCTTTTGCGCCAACCGGATTCATGGTGGTTGCGGCGGCGTCAATTTGGAGACCGGCTACGCTCGCAAGCTCTGCGCCTTCGCCATTCGACCGTTGCGACGAGACCATGGCAGCAATGGCAATGCCGGCCACCAGCCCTGCAATCAGAGGCGGAGCCAGCCGGCGCCATTGCGGCCTGCCGGCATCCTGCTGGCGGACGCCTTCGGCGCCCAATCCGTCAGAAGCACCACTATTCAACGGAGCACCTGTAGATGCCTGAGGATAAGCAGATTAATTGCGCGGGTTTGCGAGGTCGATTTAAAAGAGACGGCTGGCTGTTTTTTCGCCATTCGACAATTTGATGGCCCAGTAACGCCTCCGCCTCCGAGCGACCTTCCAATTGTCGACGGAATCCAAACGGAAGTCATGATTTCCAGGCCCCAAGCGACGTCAAGCGCGTTGCAAGGGTAGCAGCGAGGCGGAAGCTATTGTGTGACAGGCGTCACTTAGGCTAGCCAGGCCATTTGAACCTGCCGGACCGGTGGTCGTCCGGCGACTCAGTGCAGGCTCGACTCACCGCACTGACGCGAGGATCAGGCTGCTCCGCGCTCGAGTTCGTAGGATAACATCGCTTCGACGTCCTGAGCCGGTCGCGGGCGGCTGAAGAGGAAGCCTTGAACCTCGGTGCAACCCTCGGTTCGAAGCAAACCCAATTGCTCATTGGTTTCGACGCCTTCGGCCACGATCGAGATGCCCAGGCTTTTCCCAAGGCCTGTGACCGCACGCACGATCGCCATCGAATCGTCGCGCGTCGCGAGTTCATGAACGAAGGACCGATCAATCTTGATCTTGTCGAAGGGAAAACTCCGGAGGTAACTGAGGGACGAGTATCCGGTCCCGAAGTCGTCCATTGAAATCTTCACTCCGAAACTTCGGAGTTTGTGCAAGGCGGCGAGGGTTGCCTCGCTGTCCTGCAATAGAACGGATTCAGTGATTTCAAGCTCCAGGCGTCCGGGTGCGAGACCGGACGCAGCCAGCGCGGAAATCACCGATTGCACCAGGTTGGAATTCTTGAACTGAACGGGAGACAGGTTGACGGCCACGCGCACTTCTCTGGACCAGGTAGCCGCATCCAGGCACGCCTTTCGCAGGATCCAGTCCCCGAGTTGCGTTATCAACCCTGTTTCTTCTGCGAGGGGGATGAAATCCATCGGCGAAATCATGCCTCGCAGCGGATGCTTCCAGCGAATGAGAGCCTCAAAAGCGGTAATTTGATCCGTATTGAGATCGTGAATGGGCTGATAGTGAACCTCAAATTCGTCGCGCGTCAGCGCGGCGCGGAGGTCGATCTCCAGCAAGCGCCGGGCTTGCGCCCTCGCATCCATGCCGGGTTCGAAGAAACGATAGGTGCCCCGTCCATCCTCCTTGGCGCGGTACAGCGCCATGTCGGCATTCTTCAGCAACTGATCGGGGTCCTCGCCGTCGTTGGGCGCGAAAGCGATACCGATGCTGACGCCAATATTGAGCTGATGCCCCTGGATGACGTACGGCGCCCCCAGGATTTCAACGAGGCGTTCAGCGAGTGACGATGATTCGGTTGCCTGAAGGTCCGCGCCTGCCTGCACGATCGCAAACTCGTCTCCGCCAAGCCGTGCCACCGTGTCGCCCTCGCGAACACTCGTGCGGAGACGACAGGCAACATCCTTCAGCAGATCATCGCCGATCGGATGCCCCAGCGAGTCATTGATTTCCTTGAAATGATCGAGGTCGAGGCAAAGCACCGCCACACGTCCATCGCGGTTCACCAGGCGAAGTGTTTGTTCGAGGTCCTCGCGAAACTTCGTTCGATTGGGCAGGCTCGTCAGCGGATCATGGTGCGCCAGATACGCCAGCTTTTCCTGGGCCTCGCGCCACGCGGTGATGTCCTCGAGGGTCGCTACCCAACCGCCGCCGATCATCGGCTCTTCGATGATTCGGATCGAACGGCCTTTGAGGGTGTGCATAACCCTCATGGCGGATTTTCCCAAACGCACGTCTGCCAGAATTCGCGCGAAGACTTCCTGGGGATCTTCTGAAAAATCACCCGCAGCCTTTCGCAATTTGAACAGCTCGACCAGGGATTGTCCTTGAACAGCCGCATAAGGCAGGCCGGTCATCCGGGCGTATCGCTCGTTGCACAGGGTGAGGCGGCCGTCCGGGTCGAACATCGCCAATCCCTGCGACATGTTCTCCAGCGCGGTATCGAGAAGGATCCGCTGTTGACCCAGCTTGTCCTGAGATTGGCGCGCGCTCATGCTCGCGACGAGAGACATGCCAAGGATGATGGTCGCAACGCCAGCGACGATGAGCGACAGCGAGGTCGGCGAAAGAGAGAGGGCGTTAGTGACAATTCCGGGATCGGGTATGAAGGTAACCGCGCCCATTGCCGTAAAATGATGCGAAACGATCGCAAGCGTCAGCGCAAAGGTGGCGAACCAGTAGTCCCGTCTTCCGTCGCGCCTCGTGGCTATGAAAAACGCCAAACCTCCAAACAGGACACCAGGGAAAATAGAGGCCAGGACAAGCTCGACCGACCAGGAGGCGTGCCCCGGCACCTCGAGAGCCATCATGCCGGTAAAGTGCATGGCGGCGATGCCGCCCCCGATGACGGCTCCGCCGATCGCACCGGGCCATCGGGAAAAGCTGCTCAGAGCAACGCCTAGACCGACGCCGGTAACCGCTATCGCCAGTATCAGCGACACGATCGTCAATCCCGGATCATAGCCCGTGCTGAGCCCCGGATCGTAGGCCAGCATGGCAATGAAGTGCGTTGCCCAGATACCGCATCCGGCGGCGGCGGCATCCAGGCCCACCCACATCAGGCGAGCTCGACCAACCGCTGCCTTGGCCCGGTAGAACAGGCTTGTGCCGCATAAGCTCGACAACAGGCAAACAAAGCCGGCCAGGACGACCAGGCGCCAGTCGTGCTGGGTAGTCAGGCAGGTAAAAACCCGAAACATGCGTGGATCCGCAGATAAAATTGCTCCAACATTTCTAGTCTGCGTCCACGCTTTGTTAAGTTAACGTCCGAAACCTCGCTGCGGGAATGGCTAACAATTCCCTTTCGGGAACTCTCGCAATTCACCATCTTTCAACGCCTTGGCCCCGAAAACCCCGCCTTCGCGCCTCCGATCGCCATCGTCTGAACCTTGATTTTTGCGAACTGGTATTCAGCTCCGGCAGCACGCCGGGCCATCCGGCCCTGCGCGTCTCAGTTCAGCCGCAACTCGGTGATGTGCCGTGGATCCGGGCTCAGCTCTTTGCGTTCAACGCGCTTGACGATGTCGGTCAGCACGGCATTGGCATGGCACGAACGGCCGACCTTTTCGCCCTCGTGCACCACGAAGCCGTTGAGGAACTCGATTTCCGTGCGCCGACCCTTCTGCATGTCCTGGCCCATGGAGGGACGCTGTTCGGAGGCGGTGCGCTTGCCGTCCTCGAAACGCTGTTCGTCGCAGGCACGCATCGCCGTCTCGTCGCCCTCGCCCGCACGTGCAATCGTCTCGGGCGGCAGGTGCAAAATCTCCTCCAGTTGATAGCCATGCGCTTGCCCGACCCGGATCGCTTCGCTCCCGAGCCTGGTGGCGAAGCGCCGGATCGGCTCGCTTTGCAGGATCTGCCCACCGGTCAGGCCGGTGCAGGCGGAGAGCCCGTTGCCCATGACGTTGGCGACCAGTTTCGACCAGCGCTCGCCCCACAGATTGCCGGTTACCTTGGCGCTGTCGGCGGTGCCGACCAGGCGGCAGATTTCCTCCGCCCGCTGGGTGATGCGGCCATGCACCTCGCCGGCGCGAAATACGGTATGCGCCGCCCCGCCCTTGCCGGCGCCGCGGTGGATGTGGCCGGGCTCGGGCAGGTTGACGCTGATACTGCTGGCAATGCACCCCAGCGTCTTGCCCCAGCCGACGACGCCGGCGATGGTCTCTTCATTCATGCAGTTCTGCAGCGATACGGCGTAGCCGTCCGGCGCCAGATACTGCCGGATCAGCATGGTCGCCCAGGCCGTGTCGTAGGACTTCATGCATATGAAGGCGATGTCGACCGGCGCCTCCCGGGCCAGCTGCTGGGCGTCGGTGACGTGCAGCGCGCGCACCGGAACCGAAAATTCCGGGACGTCCCTGGCGTGGGTGACGCGCAGGCCGTGCTTCCTCATGTGCTCGACATGCTCGGGCCATGGATCGATGAACGTCACGTCCTCGCCGGCCTGCGCCATATGAGCGCCGGCATACCCGCCGACGGCTCCCGCCCCTACGATAGCTATCTTCCGACCCATGCTTTCCTCCCGGCATTGCTGGCAGCCGAGGTTAGCGCGCCGGCTCGGCTCACCGCAAATGGTGAACCGTTGCACTGGACGCCAGGCGCCATTCGCCTCCGACACCCCTGCACGGGTCATTGGCACCGTTTTGAGCGTCGTGCGATTACTTCGGACGTGGTCGGGATCCCGGCCGAGCAGCTTCTGTTCCCTGGTGATGAACCTGGCCCGGCGTTGCTGGATTTGCAGCGAATGACCGGGCGTGATTACTAACGATACTTTCGTGCGGCTCTGGCCGGCTACAAGTGCGCAGGAGGTGCAGATGAGATGGATTTCGAAAGTGATATCGGCGGTGATCCTCGCAGCGGCGATGGTCGGCCCGCCAGGTATCTCGGCGGCGATTGCACAGGACACGCAGGCCGGCGCAGCCACGATCGCATGGACCGCGCCGCAACGTCGACGCATCATCCTGATGCGCCACGGCGATGTCGCCTATTTTGACGCGCAGGGCAAACCGGTTGCCGATCCGGATAAAGTCACCCTCAGTGACAAGGGCAAGGCGCAGGCCGACGCAACGGGCGCCTACCTCAAAAGCATCGGCTTGATCAAGTTCGATCGGGTGCTATCGAGCGATCTGCCACGCACGGTGGAGACCGCGGAACGGGTGCTCGCGGCGGCGGGAATTGACGGCAAGCCTACGCAAGTCGAAGCGCTGCGCGAGATGCGCAATGGCCCAATCAAGGACGTCGCAACCGTCGATTTGCCGAAGACGTTGCTTGCTCTGGATTCACCGCGCGTCGCCGGTGATACGCGCTTCATCGGCAGGGAGAGCGTCGCGGAGCTGCAAGGTCGCATCGCGCCGGCCATCAAGGCGTTGCTCGACGATAAAGGCTGGGACACAGCCCTGCTGGTCCTGCATACGTTGGTGAACAATGCCATCTTGTCGGAGGCCCTGACGGGGGATCCCGCTTACTACGGTCGCTTCGATCCCGGAGCCGGGTGTTTTTCGATCATCGACGTCGGCGCGGATTTCACCGATGCCGTGATCAAGGCCGTGAACCTGTGCCCCAATCCGTCGCCCTACGAGTCGCGATTGAAGACCATGGAAGGGCTGCTCGCGCAGGCGCTGAAGGGGCGGCAGTGATCGCGCCTGACATTGCGTTCGGCACAGCGGACATTGCAGCGCTTCTTTGATGGCTATGCTGCCTCCGGACCGCCAATGCGGGTGCTTAGCGTTCGATGGTGCCGGTGCGCCGAATTTTTTTCTGCAGCAGCATCACGCCGTAGAGCAGCGCTTCGGCCGTCGGCGGACAGCCGGGCACGTAGATGTCGACGGGCACGATGCGGTCGCAACCGCGCACCACCGAGTACGAATAATGATAGTAGCCGCCGCCATTGGCGCATGACCCCATCGAGATCACATAGCGCGGCTCCGGCAT
Organism: uncultured Pseudomonadota bacterium; assembly: GCA_963819325.1. Lineage (GTDB taxonomy): Bacteria > Pseudomonadota > Alphaproteobacteria > Rhizobiales > Xanthobacteraceae > Bradyrhizobium. Next base: position 336,110 of record CAWFVT010000007.1, on the reverse strand, counting down.
CTGGTCGTAGATCTTGCGCAGCGCGGGCGCCATCTTGTTGGTCAACGTGCCGGCGACGATCATCAGATCGCTCTGCCGGGGCGAAGCCCGCGGGAAACAGCCGAACCGCTCCAGATCGTATCGCGGCATCATGACCTGCATCATTTCGATCGCACAGCAAGCAAGCCCGAAGGTCACCCAATAGATCGACCCGGTCCGCGCCCACGTAATCATTTCTTCTGTTGAGGTGACGAAAAATCCCTTGTCCGCGAGTTCGTTATTGATTTCAAGGAACGATGTATCTTTGGCGACCAGTTCCACCGGAGCCTCCATTCGCTTGCTTTGGTGTACCGCAGGTCGACTGCCGGCGTATTGAACGGTTCGGACATTGCTCACCGATGCCGCTGGATCTGGGAGCGCGACAATGACGGCGACGACCATCTCCCGGATCGTGTGGTCGCGTCCGGCGGTCGCCGGCTGCGTCTTCTGCATGATCGTCCGGGACACACGGGGCGTTGCGCTCGATCATGCCCAACGGTTCAATTTCTTCCCGGCGACGCCGCTCTGCAGTGTGGCCTGGACATTCGCCGGCGACTGCCATCTGATTGAACAGCCGGACCAGATGCGGCGCCCCTGGACCGGAGCAAGGTTGCCTGACCTTGCCTTCTTCGGGCCGCAACTCGGACCGCTCGTTAGCTGGAATCCCGGCGAAGCCCATGGGATTACGGTGACGTTTTATCCCGACGCATTTTCCGCGATGACCGGGCTCGATCTGAGCCTCTTCGCTCGACGCATGGGGCCCGCGGAAGACATCTTCCCTCAGCCAATACTGCAGCCTTGCCGCGACTTCTTCGATGACGTTCAGCGCGAAGGAGCCGAAAAAGGCTTCGCGGCTTTCGAAGACAAGATCGAGAGCCTATGGGCCGGCACGCGTCCCGGAACCAGACCGATGACATGGGTAACGGACTGGAGCCGAAGCCTCGCGCTCAAGGCCACGCGAACCGGTCTTGGACGCAGCACGCGGCAAGTCGCACGGCGAATCAAATCATGGACCGGCGCCAGCCAGCGAGACCTGCAGGGCCTCGGCCATACCGAGCAGCTCTATGCCAAATTGCACGAGGCTATCCAGAACGGCGATGTCGACTGGGCCGGACTTGCCGCGGAGTCTGGATTTGCCGACCAGGCGCACATGATCAGACAAATGCGGCGGCACACCGGCTTCACACCGGAGCAATTGCGCCGGAGCGCCGGAAACGACGAAGCCTTCTGGTGCTACCGGCTGCTCGGAGAATATTTCGTGAAGCCAAAAAGTCAGTAGGTCTGTTCAACGTTTTGCTTGCTTGGGGCAGCGGCGGCGCTTGTCTCGATCGGATCGCGAGTGATGTTTTGACCGCCCCGGTTGGCCGTTACCCCGACAACATGCCGCTGATCAGCGCTTGCCAGGTGATCGGACCGACGATGCCGTCGACTGCCACCGACGGGACATCGAGCGACACGGCGTGTTGAAATCCCCGTACCGCGCTATCGGTTTTCGGTCCAAAGATGCCGTCGACCTGGACTCCCTGGTTCGGGTCGCCAAACTCGTTGCGGAACTGGAATTCCTCCTGCACACCGCGTACCGCGTCACCGCTGCTGCCCTTTTTGACTTGGACGATTAGAGCGGTCCAACTATTTGGATCCACGGTTCCGTTGGCGGCCAAGCCCTTGCTCGTCTGGAAAGCCTTCACGGCGGCGTTGGTCTGCGGACCGAATATTCCATCGACCGCGACGGTATGACCGCGGGCCCTTAGTAGAAACTGAAGAGTCTTCACAGGGTGTCCATTTTGGCCGATCGACACAACGGGCCATGGGCTGAGGCTGCCAGACATTTTAAACGCCCTCCGTTAAGTGGAACGATAGTGGATAGCTGCGCCAACTTTCTTCAGGTTGCATATTGAAGACCGACGGCGGACTCCAGGGTTGCGCTCGCCGCATGCAACGAGACGGCCCACGTTTGATCACCAACGATACCGTCCGACGTAACGCCGCCCCAGGTCTGAAACGCCTGAACCGAGGCCTTGGTATTTGGACCGAAGTCGCCATCGATCGCACCTGGCGATGTGTTCCACTGGCCGGATGCTCCGTTGGAGAGAACTTGCTGGAGACTGCGGACCGCAGCGCCAGTTGAGCCTTCACGTAGTGTCGGCATGGGAGCACCATTAGGGAGCGCGGCCCAGGTTAGCGGCCCGACGATGCCATCGACAGCCAGACCAGCCCCTTGCTGGAACTCTTTGACGGCGGTGTTAAGCGCTGGTCCGAATATCCCATCGACAACAAGGCCAAGGTTGGGGGTTCGGCGCAGGGCCCGCTGGAGCCGGCGCACGGCATTACCGGTCGCCCCGAGAGAGATCGTCGGCTGATTCGGATTTGGCATGTAACCTCCTTTGATCAAACAGGGTCGGCAATTGGCGCATCGCATGGCGCACATGGGTGCTGCCGTGCCGCTGCCAACAATGGGAAAAAATCCGGCACGGAGAGAATTGCTGCGCGCTTTGGCTCACCGATGCCTTTAAGCAGAGCACAGGGGTTGAAAACCGCGCGCGCAACTACTTCGCGCACGAAATTGTGCGACGGATTCTCGGCTATCGCGATTGGTGACCGGTTGTGCCGTTGTGTGAACGACGGAGAGGGTCGTGAGCCTGTCGTCGGGCCCGATCAAGAAATCATGAGGCTGTCCGACTGGCATATTAACCGACCTGACGGACGGTCCGAATACTAGCATGTTGGACATTTCCATCTCCCGCAGAAGGTCTATCAATGCTTCAGAGGGTATGCCCGGTAGTCCGATCGAGGTTGTGAATTGGCTGACATGGAGCCTGCGACATAACGACACGATCCTGTATTTTCATTCGGTAGTGCGACCAATAGAGCTTGAGGGCTGTAACGGCGACAGCTCCTCAACGTCGAGATCAACCCTGGGAGCCGGATCCGGCTCGCAGGGGTCACCAACGGACGCGGCGAAACATGCTGCGCCCCGCGCACCACTTCCGATTCGGGTCAGAAGCTGAGAAGCTCGCCATGAGCATATGCTTTCCGCTTCGCCTGGAATGCGGACATGGCCGGCAGCATTAATGAGGCCACGCCCCAATAAAATCCTGCGCTCATCGCGAGGCCTTGGAAAACATCTAGCTGGCCGCGGCCGCCAACTGACGTTGTCCGGAATCGGCTGCGACACTATCCGCACTCGCCTGCGCGATCAGCCGTTTCAATTCCGGAATGCACGAGCCGCAATTGGTCCCGGCCTTGAGTTGCGCACCGATGGCGGCGGCCGAGTTCGCACCGGCTGCGATGGCGTCGCAAATCGTGCCGCGGCCGACACCGAAGCAGGCACAGACAATCGGCCCGGCGCTGGCGAGCCCGTCGGTCGACCGGCCCGACAGCAGCATCCGGCGCTGATCGTCGCTGATCTCGCCGGCGGAGAACAGGCTCTTGACCACCTCCCAATCGCCGGCATCGTGCGCGGGACCGACGAACAGGCAGGTCTCGATGCGGTTCTCCGCGAACGCCGCCGCGCGATAAACGCCGCCACCGGAATCCCGGTATTCGGCGAGATCGTCGCCGGCGACCGAGCGCAACCATGATTGCCATCTTGCCAGGTCGGCGTTGTCGGCGAGCAGATAGCCGTAGCCTCCGGTGACGGCGACGCGCGTCCACCAGAGCTGCGGCGGCAATTGCAGCGGCGTCCGCGACAGGGCGAAGCCGCGAAAGACATACTCGTAAGGTACGATCGATGCCGGCGTCGCCTTGTTTTCGGGCTGGCCGGAAAACGGATCGGTGAACGGCGCCACCAGCGCGCCGACGCGCGCAGCGGACGCGGTCTCTTCGCTCCAGTAAATCGGCGCGAACAGCATGCCGCGCTGCGCACGTTCGCTGACCACGACCTTGAGGATGCATTGGCCGTAATCGGTGGTGATGCGTGCAAAGCTGTCATCGGTGACGCCGAACCTCGTCGCATCAGCGGGATGAATCTCGACGAACGGCTCCGGCAAATGCTGTCCCAGCCGCGGGCTGATGCCGGTGCGGGTCATGGTGTGCCATTGATCCCTGACCCGGCCGGTATTCAGCCGCAGCGGCCGCGCCGCGGTGGTCTCACTTCGCAACGCCGGGATGTCGGTCGCGACGAAGCGGGCCTTGCGGTCGTTGGAAAAAAATCCGCCTTCGGCGAAGAAGCGCTGCTGCAGCCCGGTATCGCCGGAGCGTGCCGGCCACAGCACCGGCGCCATCGCATCGAACGCCTCATCCGACAGCGACGTCATCGCCCCGATATCGAAATCGCGGCTGCCGCCATTTTCGAATGCCGACAGGCTGGCGTGCTCCCGGAACACATCCGCCGCCGAGTTGAAATCGAAGGCGGCGCCGAAGCCGAGCCTTTTGGCAACCTCGCTGACGATCCACCAATCCGGTTTGGCTTCGCCGGGCGCTGCCAGGAAAGCGCGCTGCCGGGAGATGCGCCGTTCCGAATTGGTTACCGTGCCGGACTTTTCGCCCCATGCCTGCGCCGGCAGCAGCACATGCGGGCCGGCATTGATGGTGTCGTTGGAACGCACATTTTCCGAGACTACAAACAGCTCGAGCTTCTTCAGCGCGGCGCGCGCGGCATCGGCGTCCGGCAGCGACACCGCCGGGTTGGTGCCGATCACCCATAACGCCTTGATCTCGCCTCGCCCGATCGCCTCGAACATCTGGACCGCCTTGAGGCCCTCATGGGTGGCGATGCGCGGCGCCTTCCAGAACCGGCGCACGCGGTCGATCTCCGGTGGCGTGAACGCCATATGCGCGGCAAGCTGATTGGCAAGCCCGCCGACCTCGCGGCCGCCCATCGCATTGGGTTGTCCGGTCAGCGAGAACGGCGACGCGCCCGGCTTGCCGATCCGCGCCGTGGCGAGGTGGCAATTGAGGATGGCATTGACCTTGTCGGTGCCCTGCGCCGACTGGTTGACACCTTGCGAATACAGCGTGACCACGCGCGGCGTATTGCCAAACATCTGGAAGAATTCGGCAACGTCGGCTTCCGAAAGGCCGGTCGCCAGCGCGGTCGCGGCAACGCTGCCGGCGATGCTCCGTGCCCGCGCCAGCGCGTCTTCGAAACCGCCGGTGTGCCGTTCAATGTAGTCATGGTCGAGCGCGCCCGTGTCAGCGAGTTGCACCAGCAGGCCACTGAACAGCGCGGTGTCGGTGCCGGGCTTCAAGCCCAGAAACAGATCGGCATCACCTGCGGTATCGGTCCGGCGCGGATCGATCACCACGATGCGCGCGCCGCGCCGCTGCTTGTTGGCAACCATACGCTGGAACAGAACCGGATGGCACCACGCCGCGTTGGAGCCGACCAGCACCAGCAGATCGGCTTCGTCGAGGTCTTCGTAACAGCCCGGCACGGTGTCGGCGCCGAACGCGCGGCGATGGCCGGCGACCGAGGAGGCCATGCACAGCCGCGAATTGGTATCGACATTGGCGCTGCCGATGAATCCCTTCATCAATTTGTTGGCGACGTAATAGTCTTCGGTCAGCATTTGGCCGGACAGATAGAATGCGACCGCGCCCGGACCGTCGCGCGCGATGATGTGCGCAAAGCGATGTGCCACATGGTCGAGCGCGTCGCTCCAGGCCACCCGCTCCATGACGCCCTTGCTGCAGCGGATCATCGGATAGAGCAGGCGCTGCTCAATCCCCAGGGTTTCGCCGAGCGCCGAGCCTTTCGAGCACAGCCGTCCGAAATTGGCGGGATGTTCGGGATCGCCCGATATCGCCGCGCCGCCGTTGCCGTCCGCTGTCGCCAACACGCCGCAGCCGACGCCGCAATAGGGGCAGGTCGTTCGCGTGGCGCGCAAGGCGGGATCGACGATCGTCATGGGAGCAACCGGTTCATCATGCCGCCTTTGTTCGGATCGCGACCGCGCGGCCGAACATCATGTCGCGGCGAATTCGCGCGACCGGCTCGCGGTTGCGGATCAGTTCGAGATACCAGAGCGCGCTCTCGACATCGCCGACCAGCACTGCGCCCGTGAGCCGTCCTTCCGAGACCACCAGCTTCTTGTAGGTGCCGTGCCTGACATCGCTGAGCAGGATGGTCTCGCTGCCCTCCGCGCCGATAAAGTCGCCCGCCGAAAACACGCTGACGCCGGAGACCTTCAGGTTGGTCGCCACCACACTGCCGCCATAGGCGGCGGTTTTGCCGGCAAGATGCTGCGCCAGAACGCGCGCCTGCTCATAGGCGGGCTCGACAAGGCCGTAGCAGATGCCGCGATGCTCGGCGCATTCGCCCAGCGCAAAGATTTCCGGCGCAGCGGTCTGCAGATGATCGTCCACCATGATGCCGCGGCCGACGGCAATGCCGGCGTCCTTTGCCAGCGCCACATTGGGCCGGATGCCCGCCGCAAAAATCACCGCATCGGCCTCGATCCGGCGTCCGTCCGTCAACTCGACACCATCGACCCGCGTCGCACCGTGCAGGCGCGCGGTGTTGGCGTTGAGCAGCACCTTGACGCCCTTGCGCTCGACCAGGGTTTTCAACAGGTCAGCGGCCGGCGCATCGAGCTGACGCTCCATCAGCCGGTCCATCAGATGAATAAGCGTAACGGGCGCCCCGGCCTTGGCGAGACCATAGGCCGCTTCCAGTCCCAGCAACCCGCCGCCGACCACGACGACGCGCTTTTTCTGCGCGGCCAGTGTCAGCAGCAGATCGACATCGCGGCTGTCGCGGAAAGTATGCACGCCGGCAAGGTCCGACCCGGGCACGTTCAGCCGCAGCGGCGTCGAACCGGTGGCAAGCACCAGCCTGGAAAACGATACGCTCTCCTCATTTGCGATCTTCAGTTCATGGCGGCCGACATCGATCTCGGTGGCGCGGCAGCCGTATTTCAAGGTGACGCCGCGGTCGCGCCACCACGAGGCCGGTCGGAGTTCGATGTCATGCGAGGCGGTCTCGCCCGCCAGCACCGACGACAGCAGCACGCGATTATAGGCGAGCCGCGGTTCGTCGCCGATCACCGCGATGGCGTAACGCCCCAGCGCGACCTTGGCGAGTTCATCGACCAGACGCGCGGTGGCCATTCCGTTGCCGACGACGACCAGAGGTTCGCTCACGTGGCGTATCCTTACTCGGCAGCTTGGGGCCGGCCATAGGCTTCGGAAATCATGAAGCCGGACAGCGTGCCGTACGCTACGGTCCAGGCCTCCGCGACGTCGGGCGTCCAGCCGTCTCCCAGTCCCTTCTCCAGCGTCCACAGCAACGCGGAGCCGACCACCGGATAGTGCTCCGGCTTGGCGCCGTAGCTGACATGACGCTTGGCCAGCGCGCTTGCGGCCGGCAGCACCGATTCCAGATTACCAAGACCGCCCACCACCACCGCCAGCGTCGCCATCAGCTTGCGGCGCTGCTCGGTCATGTCGGTCGGAAACATCGCTTTCACCTTTGGCGCGATCTCGAACAACCGGTCATAGAACAATACCGCGGCGGTTTCCGAAATCGGCGCGACCTTGGCGAAGCTCTCCTGCACAAGTTTGACGTGATCGGGTGTCATGATCTCCTCCATCATCCTCGGTTGCGATTGCGATCCATGCTGTTCACACGCGGGCCTCGGCGAGGCTCGATACGCTCGACGCCGCCGAACTCCTGCGCAGGTAGTGCCACCAGGTGAGCGCAAGGCAGACCGCGTAGAACGCGAGGTAGATTTCCAGCGCGAGCTGCGGACCACCGGTCATGGCGATCGATTTGCCGAAGCCGCTCGGGATCAGATAGCCGCCGCAGGCGCCGATCGCGCCGATGAAGCCGAGGGCGGCCCCGCTCTCGATGCTCGCGGTCTTCAGGGCAAGCGCCCGGCCGGCTTCGCCGGTGCCTCGCGCTTTCCGAAGATTTTCCTCGCGGAAAATCGACGGGATCATCCGGTAGGTCGATCCGTTACCGATACCGGTGGTGACGAACAGAATGAGGAACATCGCGAGGAAGCCGGTGAAATCCTTGATCCCCACGAAGTAAAGGACACCGATAGTCGCCGCACCCATCGCGATGAAGTTCCAGAACGTTATGATGGCGCCGCCGATCTTGTCGGCGAGCAAGCCGCCAAAGGGGCGCGCCAGCGAGCCCACCAGCGGCCCGAGGAACGCGATCGCGATCGTCACCGTCGGGAACTGGGTCTTGATCAGCAGCGGAAACGCCGCCGAGTAGCCGATGAAGGAGCCGAACGTCCCGATATAGATGAAGGCCATGATCCAGGTGTGTTTGCGTTTGACGATGGCGAGCTGGTCCTTGAATGACGACTTGGCCGAGGTCAGGTTGTTCATGAAGAAAAACGCGCCGAACACCGCGACAAGCAGCGGCACAATCCACATCAGTCCGGCGTTCTGGAGATAGACGCCGCCGACCGGCGTGGCCTGGTAGAGATTGAAAAGGCCAACGCCCATCAGAATGGGGGTCAGCAACTGCACGCTGCTGACGCCGATATTGCCGCCGGCCGCGTTGAGGCCGAGCGCCCAGCCCTTCATGCGGTCGGGATAGAAGAAGGAGATATTGGCCATGCTGGAGGCGAAGTTGCCGCCGCCGAGACCAGCGGTGGAGGCCACCGTCAGCATCAGCCAGAACGGCGTTTCGGGCTCGCTGACGAAATAGGCCAGCGCGAGCGTCGGAATGAACAGCACGGATGCGCTGAAGATGGTCCAGTTGCGGCCTCCGAACGTCGTGACCGCAAAGGTGTAGGGAAACCGCATCAGCGAGCCGATCAATCCCGGCACCGCCACCAGTTGAAACAGTTGATCCGTCGTGAAGTGGAAGCCGGCCTGCGGCAGCTTGGTCGCGACGATGCTCCAGATCAGCCAGACCGAAAATCCGATATGCTCGGCAACGATCGACCAGATGAGATTGCGCCGGGCGACGACTTTGCCCTTCGAATTCCAGAACGTCTCATCCTCGGGATTCCATTCTGAAATCCAGGTCGGGTCTTTGCTCATCGGCGATTTCCTTTCTCAACGGTCGGTGCATCAGCCAGACGCATAGGGGCGCGCTCTGGGGAGGCCCCAGTCTGGCGGTGTCAAAATTCAGATGATTGGTTTCCAAGGACGGCATCGATGGCGTCGGCACTAGCTATTCAAGCTTCATGCCAAGCCGCCGCGATGCAAAAAGTAATTATTTTAGAATAAGTTAGTGACAGGCCAGCTCTGCGCGAGGGCCCTCTGAGCGCCGCCAAAATTTGCGATTCGCTCAATCCTTGTGCGCCGCACAACAAATGAGCAGACGTCGGCGCAGAAGCGTTCAGGCGTCCTCGGTCGCCGCCATCATCGGCTTCGGCGCGGTGCCCACGCCGGGCTTCATTCGAAAATCGTAGGTCATCAAATGCCAGGGTCCGGACGCCGGCTTGCCGTCGGGCATCACCGCATCGCTGCGTTTCTCGACCCTGGAAATCAGGTCGTCCTTTACGCCGAACACCACATCGGTATCGAGATATTTGTCGCCCTCGATGAAGACGTGGGTGATCAGCGGCTCATAGCCCGGTGCACTGACAAGAAAGTGCACATGGGCCGGCCGCATCGGGTGACGCCGGGTCTGCAGGATCATTTCGCCGACCGGGCCGTCGGTCGGGATCGGATAGCTGCAGGGCAGAATGGTGCGAAAGAAAAACCGGCCGTCGGCATCGGTGACAAAGCGCGCCCGCGATGACGGGCCCTGGGTCTCATAAGACGGCCGTTGCGAATCGTAATAGCCGTCATCGTCGGCGTGCCAGACATCGACCGGGACATCGGCCAGCGGTTTGCCGGCGAGATCTGTGACGCGGCTTTGCACGAACATCCGGTCTCCCGGCAAATCAGCGGAGATGTCCGCCCCGTGCGGCATCGTCTTGTGCTCGCCGACATAGAACGGGCCGAGCACGGTGGTCTCGGTGGCGCCGTCGCGCTGGCGATGGTTCACCGCATCGACCAGCATGGAGACCCCGAGCACGTCCGACAGCAGGATGAACTCCTGCCGGGTCGGGGTGCATTTCTGCCCGGTGCGGGTCAGGAATTCGATCGCGATGCCCCATTCGTCGAAGGAGAGATCGGTCTTGCGTACGAAGTCGTGCAGCGATTTCACCAGTTCCTGCAGCAGGAATTTGACGCGCGGGTTCGGGGTCTCGTCAAAGCTGCGGATCACGGCGGCGGTAAGTTCGCTGTCCTTGAATTGAGGCATGGGAGTTGTCCTGGGAGTTGTCCTGCGCGGAGCGTGACGATAGCTGCAAGCCTACACCAGCGATCCGACAGTGGTAAGCATGTAGCGATTGGAACAAGGCACAGTTTTCGGCTATCAAGACAGCCCTCGACCGCTTCGGAGATCAGTCCCAATGTTAGCCCCCACCCCCGCCTCGCCCGAATCCGCCGGCATGTCCAAGGCCGCCTTCGATCGGATCGAAAATCATCTGAAGCAGCGCTACATCGAGTCCGGCCGTTTTCCGGGCACGCAACTCCTGGTCTACCGCCGCGGCAAGGTGGTCCACAGCGCGGTGCAGGGCTATGCCGACGTCGAGCGCAAGGTGCCGGTGAAAGACGACACCATTTTTCGCATCTATTCGATGACCAAACCGATCACCAGCGTGGCGTTCATGATGCTGGTCGAGGAAGGCCGCGTCGCGCTCGACGAGCCGGTCCATAAATACATCCCGGAATGGAAAAATCTCGGCGTGTTCCAGGCCGGTACCGCGCCGGCATTTCTGACCCGGCCGCCGTCGCGGCCGATGCTGATCGTCGATCTCTTGCGGCACACGTCCGGGCTCACTTACGGCTTCCAGCAGCGATCCAATGTCGATGCCGCCTACCGCGAGATGAAGATCGGCGAAGTCGTGAAGGCGGGAACGCTGCAATCGATGATCGAGGACCTGGCGAAAATTCCGCTGGAGTTCTCGCCCGGCGAAGGCTGGAATTATTCGGTCTCCACCGACGTGATCGGCTACCTGATCGGGAAAATCAGCGGCAAGCCGCTCGAACAGTTTCTGAAAGAACGCATCTTCAATCCGCTCGGCATGAACGACACCGACTTTTTCGTGCCGGCCGACAAGGCCCATCGCTTCGCAGCCTGCTATTCGGCCGATCCGCAAGGCGGCTTCAACTCGCTCGCCGCCGATCGCAAGGGCGGCCTCACCCTGCAGGACGATCCGACCACCAGCTCCTTTCTTAACCCGCCGTCGTTCATTTCCGGCGGCGGCGGTCTGTGTTCGACCGTGGCCGATTATCTCACCTTCTGCCGCGCGCTGCTGCACGGCGGCGAGCTTGGCGGCGTCAGGCTGATCGGTCCGAAGACGCTGGCGTTGATGACCGCCAATCACCTGCCCGGCGGACGCGACCTGCCCGAGATGTCGCGGTCGCTGTTTAGCGAAGCGGCCTATAACGGCATCGGGTTCGGTCTCGGCTTCTCCGTCACCATGAACCCCGCACAGACGCTGATTCCCGGTAGTGCCGGTGAGTATGCCTGGGGCGGGGCTGCGACGACATCGTTCTGGATCGACCCCGCCGAAGAACTGATCGCCATCTTCATGACCCAGGTGCTGCCCTCGAGCGCCTATCCGCTCCGGCGTGAGCTGCGCACGATGGTTTACGCCGCCATCACCGACAGCAATCTTTAAGGCGTGACTTGCGGAATTTGGCGGGTTTCGTATGCCCCCGGCTCCGCTGGAACCGGGGCTTACGGGGCTAAAATCCTTGGCGAATTTCAGATGCTTCTCCTATGCTGAAAGTGATTTGCCGCACTCGCGCCAAATCACTTTCGCAGGACCCGCGTGCCGAAATCCTCACTGCCAGTGCGTCTCGCTCTTCTGGTTGCGGGAACCACGCTGCCGCTGATTGTTTTTGCGGTCGTCATTGTTTTCAACAATTACCAGCAACATCGCAAGGAAGCGTCACAGCGCGTATTCCAAACCGCGCGCAGCATCCGTCTCGTGCTCGAAGCCGAGATTCAGCGAATGACCGGCGGCCTCCAGGTCCTGGCACTCACCCGCCCGCTGCGCAACGGCGATTTCGAAGGTTTCCGCGGCATCGCTTCGGGTTTCCTCGACCAATATGGCAAGGAGGGCGTCGTGCTGGTGGCGGACCGCGAAGGCCACCTGTTGTTTTCCTCCGCCGCGCCCGACAGCACCAACCTGCCTTCGCGCAACAATCGCGAAATCGTGGAAAAAGTGTTTGCGACCAAAAGCCCGCAGTATTCAAATCTGTTCACGGGCGTGGTCCAGAAACGACCGCTCGTCACCGTCGAAGTGCCGGTGCTTCGCGACGGCGAGGTGCTATACGACGTTTCCTTTGGGCCGCCGCTTGCGGTTTTCCAGGCCATCATCGAAAAACAGCGTCCCAGCAAGGACTGGACGATTTCGATTTTCGACGGCGACCGCGTCAATTTCGCCCGCGTGCCCAACCCGGAAGAGACCGTCGGCAAGCGTGCGTCGCCGTCGCTCTATGCCGAGATGCTTCGAAAGCAGGAAGCAAGCCTGCCGACGATATCGCTTGAAGGCACGCCGCTGATCACGACGTTCGTGCGGTCGTCGCTGACCGGCTGGACAGTGGCCGCCGGGATCGCGGAAAGCTCGCTGGTCGGCCCGCTGTGGCGCAACCTCGCCGTCACCGGCCTGATCGGAGGCGCACTGCTCTTGACCGGGCTTGCCTTTGCCGCGCGCATGGCCACGACGATCGCCCGCGGCGAAGCGCTTCATAATCTTCTGATCGACGAGCTCAATCATCGCGTCAAGAACACGCTGGCGATGCTGCAGGCGATCGCGGTGCAGACCTTTCAAAGCGCGAGCAGCGCCGAGCGCGAGAAATTCGAGGGCCGGCTCGGCGCCCTGGCAGAGGCGCATAATCTGCTCAGCCAGGAGAAGTGGCAGGGCTCCGAGCTGAAGGACGTGATCGACCGCGTGTTGCAGCCCTATCTGATCAACAAACCGGCACGGATGCGAATGGTCGGACCGAGCGTGCCGCTGTCCCCGCGGCTGGTGGTAGTGCTGTCGATGATCCTGCATGAAATCGCGACCAATGCCGCAAAATACGGAGCGTTGTCGAACGAGACCGGCACGGTGGCGCTGAATTGGGAAGTCACCAGGGAAGACGCCGTACCGAAATTGCGATTGATCTGGACCGAGGCCGGCGGCCCGCCCGTCGTGGAACCGGTGCAGCGCGGGTTCGGATCGCAGCTGATCGAACGCAGCGCGCGCGATCAGCTCGGCGGCGAAGCCACCGTTAATTTTTTGCCCCGGGGCGTGGTCTACACGCTGACCTGCGCGCTTGAGGGCGACAGCTAGACCAGCCAAGCCAAAGGCTCGGGCCTGATGCGCCGGCCCTTGGCCGCCTGGCGGGCTGGAAATCTTGTCGATCAGCTATGCGGCACCGCAAAAACCGCGACCGCCGTGGCTATCGCGCCACTATGCCACAGGTAGTGTTGTGTTTCCGACACTCGTTTGCCTGCTTTGGCGGAAATCATAAAGCCGCCCAAATAGAACAAGTCTAAGCCGCTTGCGGTGCGGCTGGCGTGTCAGCCGGGTTTTGCGGCTACGCTCCGGCGCACAAAATCAACAGTGTGCTACAAAATGGCCCATTCCATCGACCTCAAGTAGTATATAAGCAATATGCAAGGGTGAATCTTTGATCCATCTGTGCGGGGGGCTCCCGACGGAAAGACGGTAGGTATGAACAAATCAGCGGCGAAGAAAATGAAGCAGCGCAGTGCCGGCAAACCCGACATTGAACTCGGCAAGCGGATCCGGCTACGGCGCGTCGAGCAACGGATCTCGCAGGCGGAGCTCGGGGACCAGCTTGGTGTCAGCTTCCAGCAGGTTCAGAAATACGAAAAGGGCGTCAACCGCGTTGGAGCTGCTCGTCTTCAGCAAATCGCTACCGCCCTCGATGTGCCCGTCACCTTCTTCTACGACGGCGACGGCAAGGCGCGAGAGGTCGAAAGCCTGCTGTTTCTCGACAGCTCATTCAGCCTGAGATTGTTGCGGGCCTATAGCAAGATCAAGGACCAGACCGTGCAGCGTCAACTGGTGTCCTTGATGGAATTGATCGCGGCGAACGAAGGCTGAACGCCCAAACGGTTAAGCGCCCAAGAGACAGCCAGGCCGTTAGCGGCCTCGCTCGTCTTATTTAGTCCACTGCGAACATGATCGTCCGGCGTGTACGGCACGGCGGCGGCGTATCGCTGCGTGCCTGCCGGCTCCGGCGCAACAACCTCCCGCTGCGGCATGAAATGGCGGTCGGCGGCAATGGATGTCGTTGGCAATCGCTGAGTTGGATTGCCGGATTTATTTTCGGATCGGCGTTGCCCGGCGCGAACCACATCGGCGGCCTCCGCGACACATCCACGGCCAGGACGCACCGGCCCGGGCGCGGCGGTGCAGCGGTCGCAGTGTGAGCTTAATCAGAACGCAACGCTCGGGGGCTAGATTTGCGAAATCGCAAGTGGCGGATCGGGTCGCCGCGATCAGAGCATGATCCGGAAAAGTGGTTGCCGGTTTTCCGAAAAGATCATGCTTCTCATTGGCGCCGTTGCGGCAGCCGAATTTCGCAATCAGGAACCATTCCATGCGAACTATGACAATCGTTGCCATCGCCACGATGCTGACGACCGCTTCGGCGTTCGGTCAAAACGCCGGGACCGCCGCCCCTGGCGCAGCACCCGTTGCCGTCAAGCCGGTCACCGCGCAGCCAGCGGGCGCGACAAATCCGGCCCCGCACACCGCCGCCGTGAAGCCGCCCGCATCGACCCCCGAGTCACGTTCGGCGGCTGCTTTGGCGCTGTCGCATGAACCGACCTTCGACGAAGGCACCGCCCAGCGCATCAGGGACGCGGCGTTGAGTTATTCCGATTTGGCGGTGCGCGGCGGCTGGCCGGCTATACCCGCCGACGCCAAATTCGCCATCGGCGTGCCGGGACCGCATGACGACCTGCTGCGGCGGCGTCTGCTGATCAGCGGCGATCTTGCCGCCGACAAGGCCTCCGGCGCATTCGACGAGGTGGTCGCCGAGGCCGTGATGCGTTTCCAGGCGCGCCATGGCCTTGCCCCGACCGGCACCGTGACGCCACGCACCCTCGCCGCGCTGAACGTACCCGTGCAGAAGCGGATCAAGCAGCTTGAGGCCTCGCTCGAGCGCCTCGAAAACATGAATTTTGGATTTGGGCAGCGCTACGTGGTCGTGAATTTGCCGGCGACGTTTGCCGAAGCGGTCGAAAACGATCATGTGGTGCGGCGTTATCGGGTCATCGTCGGCAAGACCGAAAAGCCGTCGCCGACGCTGACCGCCGAGATCACCGGCGTCATCCTCAATCCGACCTGGACCGTTCCGTCCTCGATTTCAAAAACCGAAATCTCGGCGCACATGCGCAAGGATCCCGGCTATCTCGCCCGCATGCACATGGAGGTGCTTGATGCGCACGAGGTCCCGATCGATCCGCGATCGGTCGACTGGTCCGGCGCGCGCACGCCGAACTTCACGGTGCGCCAGCAGTCCGGCAGCTTCAATGCGCTTGGTGCGGTGAAAATCGACATGCCTAATCCGTACTCGGTCTACATGCACGACACCAACCAGCGCAACCTGTTCAGCGACGATTACCGCTTCGATTCGCACGGCTGCTCGCGGGTCGACAATGTGCGCGATCTTGCCGCCTGGCTGCTGCAGGAAGAGATGCCGAAATGGAATCGGGCTGCCATCGACGCGGCCATCGCCACCGGCCACCACGAGGACGTCGTGCTGCCGAAGAAGGTTCCGGTAGCCTGGATCTACCTCACGGGGTGGATGACAAAGGACCAGATCGTGCAGTTCCGCAATGACATCTACGATCAGGACGAGCAGCTACTGGAAGCCACCGCCGAGGAAGCAGCGTTCTTCAACAGGGCCGGCAACCACCCATTGACCGCGCATCTCGCGCAGTAGGCGGTCGTCCATTTCGCCTGCATCCCTTCGAATTGGAGCGATAACGGCGACGGCTTGGCGCTGCCTTTAACCTTGGGATGAAGTTCCCCCCATGTGTCTCATCCGCCACACTGCCGACCAAATCCTCCCGGTATCCCGCCTGCCGCACTGCAGACGTATTCCGACGTACAAGCTTCGGGTGTAGGAACATCCGAGGGGAACGTCAGCAGATTGCTGCTTTGTTTCCGCTTACCAAGGGGAAAATACAATGATGAAAACTTTGATCGTAGCGGGCGCAACGCTTGCCTTCGTGACCGTCGCTGGCGCGGCCGACCTTCCGCATCCGCAGCCCGTCTACAAGGCTGAGCCGGCCCCGGTCGTCGGCAAGATGCCGATCGGCAAGGGTCCCATCGGGAAGGGCCCGATCGGCAAGGAGCCGGTGGTAACGCGGGCTTACTGATACGCGACAGGGTTGGTTGATCCGACCCTTGTCGTTGATGGTTGAGGGGCGAAGCGTAGCAAGCAGGCCGAAGAGACTTGGGCCAGGTTTGTTTGGGGGACTTACGCTCGCCCTTCGGTACCCGTCCAACATCCAAAGAGTTCTGCGCAGCGGTCAGCTTCTGCGCAGGGACACCACGGTCGCGGTGGTTTGGAAGCTTGATTTCCCGCAAATCGGGAAGTCCACAAGCGTACCCCCGACGCGAACGCGTCTGCCGGCGCGGCAGCTGTGGATCTCGTCTACGCCGGCAAGAGACCCGCGGCGCGATAGCTCTCGATCAGCGAATCAAACAGCGAAATATCGGAGCGACTCCTCGCCATGAGCTGCGCGCCCGCGACCGCGGCGAAGATCGCGCGAGCCCGCGGTTCGCTCTCCCCGGATTTGACCACGCCCGCAGCGGACAGCAGCCGGCTCAGCCATGCCACGTTGACATCGGCAAAGGTCTGGACCTCCTGCTTCACCGCTTCCGGCAGGTCGTCATATTCGGCAGCCATGAAGCTGCAGAGGCACATGCGATTGTCTCTCTCGAGCGCTTTGCGAAACACATCGGGATATCGACGCAGACAGCGGATCGGATCCGGGGTTTCGGCCAACATCGACTTAAGATGAGCCGCCGTATCCTCCCAATAGCGCCTCGCTACCGCCGCGCCGAGATCGGCCTTGCTCGGGAAATGATGGTAGATGCTGGCGGCCTTGATGCCCACTTCGTCCGCCAGATCGCGGAAATTCAAGCCGCTATAGCCGTGAGCCTGTGCGGTCCGTCGGGCGGCCGCCAGAATGGCTTCCTTGGAGCTTGAACCCATTTCACCGCCTCGCAGCGTCCCTCGTCTACCTACCAAGTGACAGATAGGGCTTGACCGCGCAAGTTAAAGGCTCTAAATCGTTAACCTACCAAGTGATAGGTAGGATAAAAACGAAGGGAGTAGCGATGAAGATTTACGATTGGCCCACCGGCCCATATCCGGCTCGCGTCCGCATCGCCTTGGCCGAGAAGAACCTGCAATCGCGCGTCCAGTTTGTGCCGGTCAATCTGTGGAAAGGCGAGCACAAGAAGCCTGACTTCCTCGCCAAGAACTACTCAGGCACGCTGCCGGTGCTCGAACTCGACGACGGGACCTTCATTGGCGAATGCACGGCCATTACCGAATACCTTGACGCGCTTGACGGCACTCCGACACTCACCGGCAGGACACCGCGCGAGAAGGGCTTGATCCACATGATGAGCAAGCGCGCTGAACTGGAACTGCTCGATGCCATCAGTGTGTATTTCCACCACGCCACGCCGGGGCTTGGACCCGACGTCGAGATTTATCAGAACGCCGAGTGGGGGTTCCGCCAGCGCGACAAGGCCCTGAAGGGGATGCACTACTTCGATGGCATCTTGAAAAGACAGCCGTTCGTCACCGGTGAGGCTTTCTCGATGGCCGACATCACGGTGATCGGCGGGCTGATCTTTGCGGAGTTATTGAAGCTGCCGGTGCCGGCGGAATGCGAGGCTCTTCAGGCCTGGTACGCAAGGATGCAGCAGCGTCCCAGCGTCAAGAACCGGGTGACGATGTCAGAGCCCGCCGAGGCGTCCGTTTGAAATCATTGCCCGCCGCTTCGCGCGACGGGCTTTTCTTGTTGTATGCAACTATTTCAAGCTGTCTTTCAAGCCGTCTTGGCAAACAGCGTCAGGACACCGCCAGCGATGTTGATCGCAACGACTTGCGATGAACTGAGGCCCTGGGCTTTGAGCGCGGATGCTGCCTCCGGTGTCGCATCAATAGACTTCCGAAGTGACTGCATATCTTCCTCGCTAGTGTGCGCGACGACGTCATCGACCTTCGAGCGCATCTCCGGCTTCAGGTCCTTCACGTTGACGATCTGTATGCTCTGTATGAGCTTGTTGGATTGAGCAGGCGGTGTCTGTGACTCGGATTGCGGCGGTGCTCCTTGCGTTTGTGCCTGCACGAAAGTTGGTGTTCCAAGAGCAAGGGCTGCTGCGATGGCGGATGCGGTAAAGATGCGCATGGTCGTTCCTTTCCGATTTGCAAGACCAGCAAAAAATCCTATCCGCGAAATTTGGTTAGCGTCTGATTCTCATGTGGCCATTCAGTGAAAGCAATGCGGCTGCAATGCGTGGCACTCACGCCAACGGTGATGGCGGGCATCATCAGATCGGCACTGCACGAGGAATGTCTTTACACGGGTAATGTCTTCCCCGGTCTCAGCGTCGACGACCACAGATGAAACGGTGCCCAGCGCCGAAAACGAGCCACGGCGTGCAAGATCGCTCAATAGGCCCAGCCTTGACGTGCTGCGGCGCAAGATTGCCATCTGGTCCCGGCGGGAGGATGCTGTCGTTCGCGGAACAAGGAGAGCAGCATGAGCAAGGCAGGTCTCGACAATCGCCACCGCAACCACGACGGCGAAATCAGCCACAAGCACGGCAACACCCTGATCGGCACATTGCGCAAGATTTACGGACAAGGTTTTGCCGCCGGTTATCCCGCGACCGAGAAACTGGGCGAGATTCTCCTTCAACTCAACGAAACGTCACTGAGTCAGCTCCGCCGCGATCATGGGACCGGCCACCTGGAGCACAAGATCGCAAACGCTTCGAAGTAAGGTCGCGAATGGCGAAGCCTCTACTTTCGATGCAGGCCTTGCGATGGTGCGGGCGCTCAATGCAAAAGGTTCGCGACGAAGTCTGGTGATTTGGGGGGTGTGTCCAGCCCTCTTTGCAAAAATATTTCTGTTCCCTTCTGGCGCAAATCACCTGCCTATCCCGCACTGTCCCGTCCCATAGAGGGGCGGCTCGCGATCGTCACGAACGCGGGGCGGGATGCGGTGGACGTAAGGTGCGCACCTGACGAGAGCGCTATCTTGCGGACGGCGAAGCCGTGTGGTCCTGACGCCCCGACGCTGGCGTCAAGTTGGTGAAAGAAATTTCACCGGCGACGGTGGCAAACAAGCCCGGTCACCGGGGAGAGCGCGGAAAAAACCGTTAAAACCATTGCGCGGGGAATGCCGGGCGACCCGGCGTGACCGTGGTGACTTGCTTGCGTGCTTTCTACTTTTGCACGCAAGGCTGCGGGCGCATCGGGCGCCCGGCATTCCCTGCTCCCCTCTTGGGGTAGCACTGCGCCCTCTGTATGAAGAGGGCGGGATGTTGGAGCAAACCTCGGGCGCATCGCGCCGCGAGATTGCGGGGTCGTGTCTGCGAGATGAAAAACGAAACCGTAGCCCGGATGAGCGAAGCGATATCCGGGGCCAGCCTCAACTTCCCGGATTTCGCTTCGCTCATCCGGGCTACTGCTGTCATCGAGCACGCATTCGCCCAACCCGTTGGCACTTCGCAATGACGAGTTTCCTTTCGTCGTCCCGGCTTTCGCGGAGTACGACACCTTCGCTCGGCGGCGCGCGTTCAGCGCACCTTCACCTACAGCGCCGCCAATACCGCCTTCGCAATATCGGCCGTGCCGTTGCTGCCGCCGAATTCCATCGGCTTGATGCCGTCGGCATAGACCTTGTCGACGGCGCGCTCGATGCGCTCGCCGGCTTCGGCGGCGGCTTCGATGCCATGCTTGTCGGCCAGCCAGTCCAGCATCATCGCGGTCGAGAGGATCATGCCGGTCGGATTGGCCTTGCCCTGCCCCATGATGTCGGGCGCGGTGCCGTGACATGGCTGGAACACCGCGTGACGGTCGCCGATATCGGCGGACGGCGCCATGCCCATGCCGCCGATCAGCCCGGCGGTCATGTCGGAGAGAATATCGCCGAACATGTTCTCCATTACCATCACGTCGAAATCCCAGGGACGCTTCACCAGAAGCGCCGAGCAGGCATCGACATAAAGCCGGTCGGCCTTGACCTCAGGATGGCGCTTGGCCGCGTCATCGAACATCTCGCGGAAGAACGCAAACGCCTTGAACACGTTCGCCTTGTCGACGCAGGTCAGCCCGCCCGGCTTGCCGCGCGCCTTGCGGCGCTCGGCGAGGCGAAACGAGAATTCGAACAGCCGCTCGGAGGTCCTTCGCGTGATCACCAGCGTCTCGCGGGCTTCGGTATCGGTGACGACGCCCTTGCCCATCGACGCAAACAGGCCTTCGGTGGATTCCCTGATGACGATGAGATCGATGCCGCGCTGATCGGCGCCGACGATCGGGCTCGGCACACCCGGGATCAGCCGCGCCGGGCGCACGCCGGCATAGAGATCGAAATGAAAGCGCAACTCCACCTGCGGCATGATCTCGGTGTTGTCGGGGTAGCGCACCGAAGGCAGGCCGCAGGCGCCGAGCAGGATCGCGTCGGCTTCGTCGCAGAGCCGCACCGTGCTTTCCGGCATCGATTTTCCGGTCGCGCGATAGTTGTTGGCGCCGGCCGGCGCGTCGGTGAAGCGAAACTTCAGGTCCGAAGTCGCCTCGATCTTGCGCAGCACCTCGAGCGCCGGCGCCATCACCTCGGGGCCGATACCGTCGCCGCCGAGCACGGCGATATGGAGCGCATTATTTGCAGACATGGGGCTTCCTTATGGGGGTCGAAAACAGTCTATCAGGTAGCTCGTCATTGCGAGCGAAGCGAAGCAATCCATCGGTCCACGCGAAGAAAGAATGGATTGCTTCGTCACGGAGCCTGTCATCGGGCCGGCCGAAAGCCGGACCCGTTGGCTCCTCGCAATGACGGTGGTGAGAGCGGAATCCTACGGCGTCAGCACCGCGCGTCCGACCAGCCTGCCTTTCTGCAGCTCGACCAGCGCGTCGTTGGCCTTGGCGAGCGGCATCGGCGTTACCGGGATCGGCGCGACCTTCTTGGTACGGACCAGATCGAGCAGTTCCTGGGTTTCCCGGAGATTGCCGACATAGCTGCCTTGGATCGTGATGGCCTTGATCGGAATCAGCGGCAGCGCCCATGGCGCACCGCCGCCGAACAGGCCGACGATCACCAGCTTGCCGCCCTTGGTCAGGCAGTCGAAACCGAGTTGCGTGGTCGCGGCGTTGCCGACGAGATCGATCACCGCGCGGATCGGGCCGCCGGCCTTGCTCGCCAGTTGCTCCAGCGCGTCGGGCGCCTTGCCGTCGACGGTGGCGAGCGCGCCGGCCTGCTCGGCAGCTTCACGCTTGCGCGCGTCGATATCGACAACGATGGCACCCTTGCCACCCATCGCCTTCAAGAGCGACAGCGCCATCAGCCCGAGGCCACCGGCGCCGAAGATCACGATAGGTGTGTTGAAATGGGCCTCGACCTTCTTCAAGGCGCTGTAGGTGGTGACGCCGGAGCACGCATAGGGTGCGGCGGTCACCGGATCGAGCCCCTTCAGATCCAGCAGATAACGCGGATGCGGCACCGTCAGGTGATCGGCATAGCCGCCGTCGCAATAGACGCCGACCGAATTGGGTTTCAGGCACATGTTCTCGTCGCCGGCCAGACAGGTCTCGCATTTGCCGCAGCCCAGCCAGGGATAGACCAGCGCGACATCGCCGACCTTGAGACCACCGGTGGCAGACTTGGCATCCGGTCCGAACGCCACCACTTCGCCGACGGTCTCATGGCCCATGGTTCGCGGCAGCGACACGCCGCGGTCCTTCAGAGAAAGCGGCTTGCGTCCATGGCCGAGATCATAGCCGCCTTCCCAGATGTGCAGATCGCTATGGCAAACGCCGGCCGCCTTGACCTTGATCAGGACCTGCGTTCCCGCCGGTTGCGGCGTCGGCACATTCACCTCTGTCAGCGGCTTGTTGAAATCGGTGACCTGGAAACTCTTCATCGTTTCTCTCCCATTGGCGCGGCTTTTGTTCTCGGCTCGACATTGCCACGCATTTCCCTGTGCCGTCGAGACCGCGCCGGCCCGGAATTGCCGACCGGTATAGCGGCCATGCCGTCAGCGCCGCTCTGTCATCGGCGATTTCCCGGTAAAGCCGGCGATTTCATCGTCGGAGTGTCCGGTCTCCTTCAGAAACGCCACCGTGTGTTCGCCCAAAGTTGCCGCGCGCCGTCCCGCGGCGACATGGGCCTGCGACATCCGGAACGGCAAATTCATGACCTTGAAGGTGCCGCCCCCGTCTTCGACCTCGGCCAGCGCGCCGCGATGCGCGAGCTGAGGATCAGCCAATGCCTGCGCGACAGTGCGATAGGCAGAAGAGGGAACGCCGCCCTCATTGAGCGCCGCAAGGCATTGCCCCGTGGTCAATGTGCGCGACCAGCTTTCGACGCTCTCCATCAGATCCTTCCAGTGATCGCGCCGGTCTGCATATTTCGCAAAGCGCGGATCGCTGATCCACTCCGGATGACCGGCCGCCGTCACCAGATTCTGGAACGTCTTTTCGCTGGCGATCGCCACCATCACATATCCGTCCGAGGTCTCGACCGGACCGAACATCGGACGGCTCGGCAAGGTGACTGCGAACTGCGACGCCTGCACTTCATTGAGCGTCAGGCTGAGCATCGATTCCAGCATCGAGACGTCGATATGCTGACCTGTTTGACTGCTGCTGCGCTGGTACAGCGCCGCCGAGATCGCGCCGAAGGCATAGACGCCGGTGATCACATCGGCATGATAAATGCCGCAATAGTCGGGACGCGAGCGCCCCGGCTGGTACGACAAATGGGCCATGTCGTAACCGGAGGCGGCGTGGATCACGGGCGCGTAGGCGGCGAGCTCCGCGGACGGCCCGGTCTGGCCGTATCCGGAGATCGAACAATAGATCAGTCCCGGATTGAGCTCAGCCAGCGAGCCATAGTCCAGCTTCAGCCTCCGCATCACCCCGGGGCGAAAGTTTTCGACCAGGATATCCGCGCTCGCGACCAGCCGGCGGATCACTTCGATAGCCTGCGGCGATTTCAGATCGAGGACGAGGCTCTTCTTGCCGACGTTGAGCTGGCCGAAAACCGAGCTGAAATTATTCCGCAGCGGCGGACGATTGCGCATCGTCTCCCCGTCGGCGGGCTCGATCTTGATGACCTCGGCGCCCATGTCGGCCAGCATCCGGGTGCAATGCGGACCGGCGATGGTGGTCGAAAAATCAAGCACGCGAAGGCCTTGTAAGCTCTTGGTCGAATGGTTCGCGGCATTTCGCCGTTCCGTCATTCCGGGACTCCTGGACTCATGTATCCGTTGGGCGCCGAGACCCTAAGTGCCGCGGCTTTCCCTGGGAAGCGATTATCGGCATCGGACCGGCGAGGTCATCGGCGCCCTGCCGGGATTCGACCTTTCCTTCGCAGCGCAACGAAATGGACCCGTTCTTGCATAGTCTCAATTAAGGCTGGTACGAGGGCATTTCTTGAAAGTACTTTTCGTAACCACGGAGATGGACGATTTTGTCCGGGTGGGAGGTCTCGCGGCTGTTTCGGCGGCCCTGCCCCGGGCCTTGCGGCGGTGGAGCGACGTCAGGATCTTGCTGCCCGGGTACCGGGACGTCGTCGAACAATTCACCCATATCCAGATTGTCGGCCAGTGCGCCGCGCTGGCGGAAATGCCCGCCTGTTCGCTCGGGGTCGCTGCGACCAAGGATGGTCTGCCGGTCTACATCCTGCTCTGTCCGCAACTCTACGACCGCCCCGGCAATCCCTATGGCGACGCCGCCGGCCGCGACTGGCCGGACAACGACGTGCGCTTCGGCCGGTTTGCCTCGGCCGCGGCCCAACTCGCGGCGGGCGCTCTCGACAAGAACTGGGCTGCGGATCTGGTTCACGTCAACGACTGGCAGGCCGCCCTCGTGCCGGCCTACCTCGCCTGGAACGCGGTCAGGATTCCCACCATTCTCACCATCCACAACCTGGCCTATCAGGGTCTTTTCCCGAAGGGAATTGCTGCGCCGGATCGGCGCGCCGGAGCATACCTTTCATATCGAAGGCCTCGAATTCTACGACAAGCTTTCGTTCCTCAAAGGCGGCATCGTCTACGCTTCGCATCTGACCACCGTCAGCGAGACCTATGCCAGGGAGATCACCACGCAAGAACTCGGCTGCGGGCTCGAGGGATTGCTTCGCCGCCGCTCCGACGCCGCGCAGCTGACGGGAATACTGAACGGCATCGACGAAAGCTGGGATCCGCGGGTTTGCGCCCAGCTCGCACAGCCGTTCGGCGCGGGAGACTGGGAGGGCAAGCGCGCCAACGCCGATTACGTCCGCCAGCAATTCGGCCTGGCGTTGTCCCGCGGTCCGATTTTCGGTCTGGTGGCGCGGCTCGTTCATCAGAAAGGCGTCGACCTCGTCCTTTCCGCCGCCGACGAGATCATCGAACAAGGCGGCCAGATTGTCGCGATCGGCAGCGGCGAGCCGGAGATCGAGCAGGCGCTGGTCGATGCGCATCGCCGCCGGCCCGAAGCGATCGGGGTCGCCATTGGTTTCAATGACGGCCAGGCGCGGCGGATTTTCGCCGGCAGCGATTTTACGTTGATGCCGTCGCGTTTCGAACCGTGCGGCCTGAGCCAGATGTACGCGCAGAAATTCGGATCGCTGCCGATCGGCCACCAGACCGGCGGGCTCGCGGAAACCATCATGGACGGCGAAACCGGATTCCTGTTCACCCAACCATCGACCGAGTCGCTCCTCGGCGGCATCCGGCGCGCGTTCACGACTTTTGTCGCAAAGGATCGCCTCGACTCCATGCGCCGCAATGCGATGTCGCGATCGTTCAGCTGGGACATTTCCGCGGCCTGCTACAGCGCCCTGTATCGAAAGGCGGTGGCTCCATAATGCCAACCCATTTGTTCCCCCCTTGCGCGCTCAGTCCGGGCTGCGCCGCGTTTCCGGCATCACAAACCAGATCATGACGAGGCCCGTGGCCGCCACCGCCGCGAGCCCCGTGAATGCGATACTGCTTCCGAAATGGTCGGCGACGTAGCCGGCCAGCACGGTGGAGAGCGACGCGCCGATTCCGACCGCGGTGCCGACGATGCCCTGTGCCAGATTGAAATGACCGCTTCCAAAGGCGACGTCGGCGACAATCAACGGAACCATGACACTGAATACCGCAGCGGTGATGCCGTCGAACACCTGCACCGCGACCAGCAGATACGGATCGGTCACGGTAGCGAACAGCAAGCCGCGGATCGCCAGCGCGGCAAAGCCCAGCAGCAACAGCGGCCGGCGGCCCCATTGTTGCGCCTTGCGTCCGACCGAGGGCGATGCAAGCGCGACAATGGCCTGCGGCACCACGATGCACGCGGCGATCAGCACCGGCGCCCAGTGGCTTGAACGCGTCGTGACGACGCCTGCCATTAATGGAAGCATGGCGGCGTTGGCGAGTTGCAGCAGCAGCACACTGCCGGCAAAGATCAGGAGGGGACGATGGCGCATCAGTTTCAGAACGCTGGTTGCGCTGGCATCGGGCGCCTCGCGCAGCACCCTGCCACGCGCATGGGCCAAATCGACTTCCTGTTCGCGGATGCTGCCGAGCGCAAGCAGCGTCGGAATGGCGAGCAGGAAAGTCACCAGAAATACCGATCGGCTGGACAGGAGATATCCGCAGGTACCCATGACGGCGGCGGCGACGCCATTGCCGAGCGACGCAAACCGGGCGTTGCGTCCGAACCGCTCGCCGATCGCCACCGGCCCGACCAGACCGAGGCTGATCGCGGCGATCGCCGGACCGAGTACACAGCTTGCGGCGGCGTGCAACGTCGCGGCCGCCACCACCACCGGAAAGATCGGCCATGCGGCATATCCGAGCGCGCTGATGCCGATCGTCGCCACGGCGAGACCGGCCACCAGCCGCTCGGAGCGCGCGGCATCGACAATGGCGCCCCCCGGCATCTGGCCGACCAGTGCGACCAGACCGCCGATCGACAGCACGAAACCGATCGAGACCTGCGTCCACTTTTGCGTTGTCAGGTAGACTGCGATGAACGGCCCGAATCCGGTCTGGACATCGGCCAGAAAAAAGATGAACCAATCGAGGCCACGCAGGCTCTGGCGCGACGGCGACGGCGATGGCCCGCGCGCCTCCGGCTGCGGTGGCGGCGACGGATCACCGCCGGCCGGCCGTTGGTCGATCGGCTGTCTGGTCGAGCGCGCGAACAGGCTTTTGCTCCAAATGTCAGGGGATGAATGGCAGCAGGGCGCCCGACGCGCCCAGCACCACGATCGGCGCATCTTCCTTGTATTCAGGCGCCGCCTTTACCTGGTCCTTGGTCAATTCAAGCGTGATGCTTTCGCCCTTGTTGGCGATCTGTCCGAAATGCAGCGCGTTCCAGTCGACGACAATTTTGCGGCTGCCGACACCGAGAAAGCCGCCGAAATCGATCACGGCCGCGCGCACCTGCCCGGTGCGAGCTACGATCACGTCGACGATCCGCCCCATATCCTCATCCGCCGGGCTGCGCACATCGCGCCCCAGAACGCCGCGCGCATCCGTCGCCTCGATGATCGTGACAGAGGCCGGCGGCGCGGCCTCTTTCGGGGCGGCCTCTTTCGGCACCGCCGCCGGCGCTGCTTTTTGCTCCTGCGCCGGCGGCGGGGCCGCTGGCGCCGAAGCGGTCTCACCGGCTGCCCAGGCGGCAGTCCCGAATGCTGCAACAACGATGGCAAGGAACGCAAACTGAGGTCTTGCGCGCATACGGCCTCCCGAAATACCCGATCGAAGGGTGTGAGTTGAAACGCGGACGCCCTTCCCGGCGGCCGCTCACCATTCAGCTTCGGCGGAACCAGCGACACTCCATTTCCAACCGGGACCGCCGATCAAAGTTCGACTTTGCTGCGCGATAAAGGTGTCCCGCTTCTAATGCGCAAGAACGATTGACACCTGAATCCGGCCGCGCCGGCGCAAGACTTCCAGCGATACGTCGTCGCCGTGACGGCGGACCCGGAGGTCGACGCTTGAAGGGCCGAGTTGCAATTCGCGTAAAATCACCTCGTTGAGGAATGCCGGCAGCCGCGGGTTTCGCAGCCGGATTTCACCGCGCTGCGCGTCGAATTCGAGGCCAAGGGCCGCTTCCAGCAGCGTGAACGGCGTGGCGCTCGCCCAGGCCTGCGGCGCGCAGGCGACGGGATACAAGGTCGGGCCGCGCTGCTTTTCGCGCTGAAACCCGCAGAACAATTCAGGCAGCCGCCGCAGATCCATGTACGTTGCGGCGTCGAACAGCGCCTTGAAGACGTGCTCGACCGAATGTTTGAGGTCGTAGCGCGCCAACCCGAGCGCGATCAGTGCATTGTCGTGCGGCCAAATCGAGCCGTCATGATAGGACATCGGATTGTAGCGGGCCTCGCCGCGCGCCACGGTGCGGATGCCCCAGCCGGTGAAGAAATGCGGCCGCATCAGATCGGCCGCTACCATCCGGGCGCGGTCTTCACGCACCATGCCGCTGAACAGGAGTTGCCCGGCGTTCGAGGTCCTCACCCGGCAGGGCTGCTTGGCGCCGTCGAGCGCGAGCGCGTAGGTGCCAAGTTCCTCGCACCAGAATGCTTCTTCGAACCGCTCGGCAAGGCGCTGCGCCTCCGCCGCCAGCTTCCGCGCCTGGTCCGCCTTGCCAAGGCGCAGAGCGCAGCGCGCCGCCAGTTGCTTGCCGGCGAACACATAGCCCTGCACTTCGGCGAGTGCGATGTAGCCTTCAGCGAGACGGCCATCGGCATGAAAGATCGCATCATACGAATCCTTCCAGCCCTGATTGGCCAATCCGCGTTCCGAGGCGCGCTGATACTCAACGAAGCCGTCGCGGTCTGGATCGCCGGCACCGTCGATCCAGCCCAGCGCGGCCTCGATCGCCGGCCACAGCTCAGCCAGCGTTTCGTCATCGCCGGTGCGTTCGACGTAAAGGCCGGCCAGCAGCACGAACAGCGGCGTGGCATCGACGCTGCCGTAATACCGCGCAAACGGCACCTCGCCGAGATCGGCCATTTCGCCGCCGCGCATCTCATGCAGGATTTTTCCGGGTTCGGCATCGGCGAGCGGATCGACGCTCGTTGCCTGATAGAATGCGAGCCGTTTCAGCACGCCGCGCGCGATCCGCGGGTTGATCCACAGCATTTGCAGCGCCGTGATGATACCGTCGCGGCCGAAGGTCGTCGAATACCACGGAATGCCGGCATAGGGATATCGCCCCTGCGGCGTATCGGTCATCAACATGTTGAGGTCGGCCATTGATTGGCACAGCACCTCGTTGAAGATATCGTTTGACGTCTCGATGCTGGTGGCGCCCGCCGCGGAGTGGCGCATCTCGCGGCGATGCGCCAGCAATCCGCGAAAGAACGGCACCTGCTTATGGCCAGCCGGCTTGTTGCAGGATACTGCGACGAACAGCGAACTGGTCTGTTGCGGCGCCAGCTCGAAATGATAGGTCGCGGCATTCACCGCAAGCCGCGTCGGCCGGGGATCGAAATGCAGCGCCGTGCTGCGCGACTTGCCGTCGAGCCCCCTGTAGTCGAGCACGACATCGGCAGGACCAAGCAGCTTGCTGGAGCCGGTGCCCCGGCGCGGACGCTTCTCGCCGCGCACCTCGAACAAATCGGCGAAATCATTGTCGAACAGCAGCGTCAGGTCGAAGCTCGCGGGATTCTCGCCGTGATTCTGCAGGCCGATGCGCTGATAGGCGGTTCCGCGCCACAGGAAGAGCGTGCGCACGATATGCAGCATGTCCTTCTGCAGCACGATCCGGTCATTGCGATAGATGTCGGGATTGGTGAGATCGACCGTCAGCGCGGAATTGTCGTCGCGCAGGTTGGAGCCGAGCAGCAGCGGCTGGACGTGGTCCAGCACAAGTTCCAGCCGGGCGAGGTAACGGGTGTCGGCGTTGAACAGGCCGTCCGGTCCGCCGGCGGAAGCGCCGATGTCGCCGTGGCTGTCCAGCACGATGAACGTATCGTCGTGCTTGAGCGAGCGCCGCGGCCGCGCCGCGGGCCCGGTCATCGGGATGTAGAACGGCGCTTCCGAGACCAGTTCGACGGTCCGGGTCGCGATGATCTGGCTTACGACTTCGGCTGGCATCTCACCTCGAGCGGTTCCCCCGGCCTTGCGGCAAACGCACGGGCACTCAACCCCACCGTCGTATTACGCCGCATGGGTTGCAAGGCGGCTCATTTCCTGCGTCACCAGTTCGCGATACGGACCCTGGCGCTGCATCAGGCGATGCGGCGGACCGTCTTCGATGATCTTGCCTGCCCTCAGCACCACCACCCGATCGAAGCTGCGCAGCGTCGCCAGCCGATGCGCGATGGCGATGACGGTGCGCCCGTGCATCAGGCGAGCCAGCGCTTCACGGATCGCCTCCTCGGACTCGCTGTCGAGCGCGGCGGTGGCTTCATCGAGCAGCAGGATCGGCGCGTCCTTTAGGAAGGCGCGCGCGATGGCAATGCGCTGCCGCTGGCCGCCCGAAAGCTTGACGCCACGGTCGCCGACCAGGGTCGCGAGCCCTTCCGGCAGGGTCTCGACGAAATCGCAGCGCGCCGCGATCGCCGCGCGCAACACCTCATCGTCGGTTGCGGTTGGCCGTCCATACCTGATATTTTCCAGGATCGATCGGTGGAACATCGAGATGTCCTGCGGCACCACCGAGATGGCCTCGCGCAGGCTTTGCTGGGTGACCCGGGAAATGTCCTGGCCATCGATGGTGATGCTGCCATGCTGCGCATCATAAAACCGCTGCAACAGCACAAACAGGCTGGACTTGCCGCCGCCGGATTGACCGACCAGCCCAACACGCTGGCCGGCCTGAAGACGAAGGCTGAAGCGGTCGAACACCTGGGGTCCGCCGGGATAGGCGAATGAGACGTTGTTGTAGGCGATGGCTGCCCCCGCCTTTACCAGCGGCTCGGCCTGCGGATGGTCCTGCAGCTCGTGCGGCAGCAACAAGGTGGCGAGGGCTTCCGTCAGCCGGGCGACATGCTGGGTGACGTCGACCAGTGCGACGGCAAGATCCCGCGTGGCGCTCAGAATGGAAATTCCCAATGTGCAGACCAGAACGACGTCGCCGGTGGTGGCTCCGCCGCCCTGCCAAAGCATGACGGCCCAGGCCAACAACGCGACCGTCAGCAGGATGGTGACCGCGGCATGCGCGATCCGCAGTTTTTCGAGATAGCGCAGGCTGCGTCCCCGCGCCGTCATTTCCCGATTGACGGTCGCGTCGAACCGATCATGCTCGAAACGGAGACCGCAAAACGCGCGCACCAGCGGCATGTTGTTGATGACATCGACCATCTCGCCATCGACGGCGGCGGCCTTGTTGGCGAAGTCGTCGTGCAAGGGCTTGCCGGCGGCCGCCAGATGAAACATCGCGATCACCATCGTGCCGGCGACCACGATCAACCCCGCCGCCATCATCCAATTCACGGTACTTATCAGCGCAATGGCCGCAATGGTTGCAATGCACGGCGGCAACACGTTCCAGACGAACATGTTCTCGACGGTGAAAACGGCATTGGAGGTCGCCGTGATGCGGCTCGTCAGCATCCCCGGCAAGCGGTCCGAGAAATAGCTCGGCGCATGTCCGGTCAGATGGCGGAAAATGTCCCGGCGGAGGTCGCCGGTGACGCCGACAAACGTAAAGCTGGCGGTCCAGCTGGCGATCCGCCACAGCGAATTGTCCGCCGCTATCAGTGATACGAGAAAAACGAATGCCAGCCACACGCCGGTTGCATGGGCCGGCCCGGCCGTCAGGCTGTCGACCAGATATTTCACGCCATATTGCGTACCGATTGAGCAGCAGGCCGCGGCAACAACGGCGGTCAGGATAACGACGTGCGACGCCAAACGCTGACGGAGATAGCGCAACACGAACGGAAACGGACGATGCGCATATCCTGAAAGATTGTCCATGTTGCTGCAAACCCCTTGGAGAAGAACGAAAATTCTATCTGGGCGCCCGTTGGATCGGATGCGCCCACCATCCTGCCAATATTGCGCAACATTTCCGCAGCATTGGCGACAGCAAAACTCCGAACAATAAAAGTCTGATTGGAGGTGATGGCATCAACAAGACCATGGTGTGAAGAAGTGCGCGCCCCTTGGGAACTTCGCAGATGCGGAAACGTTCCCTACCCGGCATGCCGGTGCCATCTGCAAAATTGGGTCTTTTTCAACCACAGAAGAGGAGACGGATAAATGCGCATCGCGCAGGTTGCTCCATTGACGGAGGCTGTCCCGCCCAAGCTTTATGGCGGAACCGAGCGGGTGGTCCACTGGTTGACCGAGGAACTGGTCGCGTTGGGAAACGACGTCACCCTGTTCGCCAGCGGCGATTCACGGACTTCGGCAAAGCTCGAGGCAACCTGGCCGAAGGCGCTGCGCCTCGACGGCTCGGTCCGCGACCCCAACGCGCTGCACATGGTGATGCTGGAACGCGTCCGGCAGAAATGCGACGAGGAAGAGTTCGATTTTCTGCATTTTCATCTCGATTACTACCCTTTTTCGCTGTTTGCTCGGCAACCGACGCCGTTCGTGACCACCTTGCACGGCCGGCTCGACCTGCCTGAGCATCAGCCGGTCTTCAACACCTTCTCTTCCATTCCGGTGATTTCGATCTCGAACGCGCAGCGGCGTCCGGTGCCGCAGGCCAATTGGGTCGGCACCATCCACCACGGCCTGCCGGAAAAGCTGCTGACGCCGCGGCCGGTAACCCCGAGCTATCTGGCGGTGCTCGGCCGGATCGCGCCGGAAAAAGGCGTCGACCGGGCCATCAAGATCGCGACCCGGTGCGGCATTCCGCTCAAGATCGCCGCCAAGGTGGATCGCGCCGACCAGGAATATTACGATGAAATCATTCGCCCGCTGATGGACCACCCGCTGGTGGAATTTATCGGCGAGATCGGCGATCACGAAAAATCCGACTTCCTGAGCGGCGCGATCGGGCTCCTGGTGCCGATCGACTGGCCGGAGCCATTCGGCCTCGTCATGATCGAGGCGATGGCATGCGGCACGCCGGTGCTTGCCTATAACCGCGGTTCGGTCCCCGAGATCATCGATGAGGGCCTGACCGGCTTCATCGTCGAGGACGAAACCAGCGCCGTCGCTGTCGTCAGCCGGCTCGCCGGCTTGAACCGCGATGCGATCCGAAAGCAGTTTGAAAAGCGGTTCACCGCACGCCGCATGGCGCTGGATTATCTCGCCGCCTATCGCAGCCTGATGCGGGCCGCAGAGCCGCGGATCAAGCTGGTGAGCAGCGCGGAATAGCGGGAAGGATAGCGAGCATTCTGCCCGGTGTCCCCGACGCGGTGCAGCGTCTCTTGACGCTGCACCGCAGAGCCGGGACCCAGGGGTGTGCCGCATCAAGCGTGGACCCCGGATCAGCAGCGCATTGCGCCCAAGTTGTGCGTGAATTCTCCGCATGCGACTCAGCGATTTGCCCGGTCGTCGGACAAATCAATCGGCAGGTCCTTTCAATTGCACCTTGGCGGGCCACCCACAGCGGTTTGGCGATAGCTGCATTGCAGCGATGGCCGACCGGCCGCCTTGCGGCGCAACAGGGGTTGCCGGTATTCTGGGCCCAGCAATTCAGAAGAATTCAGCCCCCAGAACATGACCCGTTGCAACGGAGCCGCTTGATGACCCCTCCCGTAAGCTCACCCGCGATCAAGATCGTCAAATCGGTCCGCGAGCAGGTCAGCCCGGAGGAATGGCAAACCCGGGTCGATCTCGCCGCCTGCTATCGCCTCACTGCGCTGTACGGCATGACCGAGATGGTCGCCAACCACATCTCCTGCCGGGTGCCGGGGTCGCCCGATCATTTCCTGATCAACCCTTACGGGATGCTGTATGAGGAAATCGATGCGTCCTGCCTGATCAAGGTCGACCTCGACGGCAATACGCTGTTCAATGCCTCCGATTACGGCGTCAACGCCGCCGGTTTTGTCATTCACAGCGCCATTCATATGGCCCGCCACGATGTCGATTGCGTCGCGCATACCCACACGCCGGCCGGCATGGCGGTGTCGGCGATGGAATGCGGGTTGCTGCCGCTGGCGCAGACCTCGATGCGGTTTCTGCACGTCGCCTACCACGACTTTGAAGGCATCGCCGATGATGTCGGCGAGCGTGAGCGGCTGGTGGCCGACCTCGGCGATCATGAAGCCATGGTTCTGCGCAACCACGGCCTGCTGGTGGTCGGGCGAACCATCCCGGCGGCATTCGATGTGCTGTGGCGCATGGAGCGCGCCTGCGAGGTGCAGATCATGGCGCTGTCCTGCAACACCAAGCTGGTGCAGCCGCCGCAGGATGTGCTGGAGCAGACCTACGACAAGATGAAGCCGCGCCCGGGCCACGCCAGCCGCAACGGCGACCTCGCCTGGCCGGCGCTGCTGCGCAAGCTCGACCGCGTCGATCCCTCGTATCGGAATTAGCGCATCGGAATTAGCGCGGCACGACCGCGGTCGCTTCGATCTCGACCCGCGCGGCTTTTTCCACGAGGCGCACCACCTGGACCAACGCCATCGCGGGATAATGCGCGCCGAAGATTTCGCGATAGGCCTGCCCGAGCGCCTTCAGGTTCGCCAGATACTCTTCGATATCGACGACATACCAGGTGAGCCGAACCAGGTGTTCGGGCCGCGCGCCGCCTTCGGCGAGAATGGCCGCGATATTGCTCAGGGTCTGGCGGACCTGCGCGACAAAATCAGGCGGCAAATGACCAAGGGTGTTCCAGCCGATCACACCGCCGGTCAGCACGATGCGGCCGTCAGCCGCCATGCCGTTGGCATATCCCTTCGGCAGCGGCCAGCCGCTCGGCTGCAGGATCTGCGGGCGGGCCGCTTCATCTGCAATCGGCAGCACAGCGAGGTTGGGCGCCTTTGGCGTGCTCACTAAGTGTTCTCCTCAATCTCAGACGTCATTGCGAGCGCAAGCGAAGTAATCCACGAGGCAACAATGAAGCAAAAATGGATTGCTTCGCTTCGCTCGCAATGACGATTTTCTTTTTCATTCCGCGGCCGTGCTCAACGCGATCTGCCGCAAGGCAAATCGCTGCAGTTTGCCGGTTTCGGTCTTCGGCAGTTGGGTGACGAATTCGATCGCGCGCGGATACTTGTAAGGCGCGATCTCGCGCTTGACGTGATCCTGCAACGCCGTCGTCAGTTCCGCATCGCCGGTAAAATCTGGCGCGAGAACCACATAGGCCTTCACGATCATGCCGCGCGCGGCATCGGGGGCGGCGACCACGCCGCATTCGGCCACCGCCGGATGGCTCAGCAATGCCGCCTCCACGTCGGGGCCGGCGATGTTGTAGCCGGAGGAAACGATCATGTCGTCGGATCGGGCCACGAAAGACAAGCGGCCGCTGGCGTCGCGCACAAACGTATCGCCGGTCAGATTCCAGCCATCGCGCACATAATTCGATTGCCGTGTGTCTGCCAGATAGCGGCATCCGGTCGGCCCGCGCACCGCAAGCTTGCCGGCGGTGCCCGGCGGCAATTCGTTCATGTCATCGTCGACGACCCTGGCCTCATAACCGGAAACCGGGTGCCCCGTCGTTCCGGCAACCGAGTCGCCGACCCGGTTGGTGATGAAGATATGCAGCATTTCAGTTGAGCCGATGCCGTCGAGAATCGTCTTGCCGGTCTTGCGGGTCCAGCTTTCGAACACCGGCGCCGGCAAGGTTTCACCGGCCGAGATCGCCAGGCGCAGCGATGACAGATCGGCGCCGCGGTCCATCGCGGCCATCATCGCCCGATACGCGGTCGGCGAAGTGAAGCAGATCGTGGCCTTGTAGGTTTCGATGATCTTGACCATCTCGGCGGGCGCGGCGTTTTCCAGCAGCGTCGCGGTGGCGCCGAACCGCAACGGAAAGATCGCAAGACCGCCGAGCCCGAAGGTAAAAGCCAGCGGCGGCGATCCCACAAACACATCGTCCGGCGTGACGTTGAGGACTTCTTTGGCGTAACCATCCGCGATGATCATGAGGTCGCGATGGAAATGCATCGTCGCCTTGGGTTCGCCTGTCGTGCCCGAGGTAAATCCCAAAAGAGCGACATCGTCGCGGCCGGTCTTGACCGCGTCGAAACGGACCGGCTTGCTCAGCGCCACCCGATCAAGCTCGGCATCGTGGTTCGAAGTGCCGTCAAAATTCACCACCTGCTTGAGGAAGCGGCTGGTCTTGGCGCACGCCACCAGCTCATCGGCGATGCGGCTGTCGGTCAGCGCCAGCGCGATCTCGGCCTTGTCGACGATCTTGCTCAATTCGCCGGCGCGAAGCATCGGCATGGTGTTGACGACGACGGCGCCCGCCTTGGTCGCCGCCAGCCAGGCGGCGACCAGCGCCGGATTGTTGCCCGAGCGTATCAGCACCCGGTTGCCGGGCTTGACGCCATAATTCTCCACCAGCGCATGCGCCAGCCGGTTCGACCAGTCCGTCAGTTCCTTGTAGGTGCGCTGGCGGCCGTTGCCGATCAGCGCGACCTGATCACCCAGCCCCTTCTCGACGATGCGGTCGGTCAGTTCGACCGCGGCATTGAGATATTCGGGGTAGTTGAACTCTGGCCGGTCGAGCAGTAATTCCGGCCATTGCTGGAACGGCGGAAGATTGCGCCGCGCAAAATCGTCGACGTGCCCCGACGGGCCAAGGTTTGGAATGTTGTCTGACATGTCTCTTTGCCCCTCGTTTTTCGGGATGAAAGGCCTGATCCGCAATCATTTTATACTTAAAGTAATTGGGCGCAAGGGCCCAAATCCGAGCCGTCCAGTGCTTTTTTATGGACCCACGAGTGTTGGGCCGCTGGCCTCAGCGCGCCGCCAATTCCTTCAGGCGCAGGACCATCGGCGCGTCGGGGTCAGCCAAAGGCGCGATCGCGGTAAAATGATTGGCGCCCGCGACCGTGCCGAACCGCGTGGCGACACCGGCCGCGCCCCAGCGTTCCACGATGCTGCGGCTTTGCCGAAGATATTCCGCGCTTTCGTTTCCGCCGACCACCGCATCGAGGCTTCCGCGCGACGGCGCATTCCAGAACAACGGGCTCGCCGCCTTCGCCGCCGCGTGGTCGAGACGCAGCGCCTTGTTGATCGAGGTATCGACCAGCGGCCCAAGGTCGAACAATCCCGAAATGGTGTAGGCCGCCGTCACGAGGTCCGCGGGCAGCGAGGCATCGAAGGCGGGCCAGTCGGTTGCGAGCAGACAGGCGGCAAGATGGCCGCCGGCGGAATGGCCGCTGACCACCAGCGGCTGGCCCCGCCGGGCCAGCTCGCGCGCCGCCATCCGCATCTGCTCGATGATGCGATCGACGGTGACCTCGGGGCAAAGGTCGTAACTCGGAATCGCGACGCTGATGCCATGGGCATTGAGCCCGCCTGCGAGATGGCTGAAGAACGAACCGTCCAGCGCCTGCCAGTAGCCGCCGTGAATGAAAACGACGATCGGGCCGTCACCATCGCCGGGAAAAAAATCAATCGTATGCCGTGCACCGGGACCATAAGGCATCGCGCGCGGGGCGTGTTGCACGCGATAGCTTGCCGCGTCCCGCGCCCAACCGGCGATCAGCGCGGGATTTTCCGGAACCCGCGCCCGGTTGTTGTATTCGACCTCGTAGTCGACATCAGCGCTCAAGACCTACGACGCCCGTGCTTGCGCGGATTTCTGCGCCGAGGCCTTGGTCTTGGCCAGCAGGCGCATCAATTCGCGGACATCCTTCGGGCCGAGATCCGAAAACATGTCGGCGATCCACAATTCGTGTTCGGCGGCCATTTTGCGAAACTCGGCGC
Organism: uncultured Pseudomonadota bacterium; assembly: GCA_963819325.1. Classification (GTDB taxonomy): domain Bacteria; phylum Pseudomonadota; class Alphaproteobacteria; order Rhizobiales; family Xanthobacteraceae; genus Bradyrhizobium. The sequence continues at coordinate 299,145 of CAWFVT010000007.1, read as the reverse complement.
GGCCGGCCTTGGTCAGCCGGATCATCTGCACGCGACGATCGGATTCCGATGTGCGCCGGTCGAGATGCCCGGATTCGACCAGGCGCTCGACCAGTCCGGTGACATTACCATTGGAGACCATCATCCGCTTCGAAACGTCCGACAGCGTCATGCCGTCCGGCACCTTGTCGAGCTGCGCCATCAGATCGAAACGCGGCAGCGTGACATCGAAGCGCTCGCGAAGGCGGCTGCGCACCTCGCCCTCGATCAGGGTGGTACAGGTCAGGAGGCGGAGCCATAGCCGGATTTCGTTGCCGTGATCTTCCGGGGTTTCGACGGCCTTGGTCTCGGAATCAAGGATCATGATGCAATCAGTTCTGCTCGGGATAGCGCGAATAGCTTCAAATAATTCAGGGGGTGTCGCAAGTCAAAACGCCAAAAGTCACCACTTGCGCGCTTTTTTTGATTTCTTTAGGCTTCAAACAACTGGCGCGCGGCTTGCATGGTAGCTTGCGCGCTCTTGCTTTTGGGCCGCCTCGTCGCTGCTTTGCTTGCGGCGGCAGCCGTCATCGGAATAAGCTGGCCTTTTCGAGCGCCGATCGGGGGAAAAATCATGAAGCAGCATTTGCAATGGGCCGCATTGGCGATTTTGCTGGGTATGACGGCCCATCCGGCCACAGCACAGGAAAAGCTCAAGATCGGCGTGCTCGTGACTTCGTCGGGTCCGGCGGCGGCGCTCGGCCAGCAGGTCCGCGACGGCTTTGCGCTCGCCATCAAGGACCTCGGCGGCAAGATGGCGGGCCGCGATGTCGAGGTCGTAGGGGCCGATGACGAACTCAAACCGGACGTCGCCGTCAGCAAGGTCAAGGGGTTGCTGGAGCGCGACAAGGTCGATTTCGTGGTGGGACCGATCTTTTCCAACATCCTGCTGGCGATCCACAAGCCGGTGACGGATTCCGGGACCTTCCTGATCAGTCCGAATGCCGGCCCTTCGAGCTATGCCGGCAAGAACTGCAGCCCGTTTTTCTACGTGACTTCCTACCAGAACGATCAGGTGCACGAGGTTCTCGGCAAGGTCGCGCAGGAACGCGGCTACAAGCGCGTCTATGTGATCGTTCCGAACTATCAGGCCGGCAAGGATTCCGCGGCCGGTTTCAAGCATGACTACCACGGCGAAATCGTCGCCGAGAGCTACGTGCCGCTGGGCACGCTGGATTTCCAGGTCGAGCTTTCCAAGATCGCTTCGCTCAAGCCCGACGCGGTGTTCACCTTCATGCCGGGCGGCATGGGCGTCAGTCTGGTGAAACAATACAAGCAGGCCGGGCTTGCCGATCAGATTCCGGTGCTTTCGGCGTTCACCGTCGATGAATCGACGTTGCCGGCCCAGCAGGATGCGGCGGTCGGCATGTTCGGCGGCGCCGACTGGGCGCCCAACCTCGACAATCCCCAAAACAAGAAATTCGTGGCGAGCTATGAAGCCGCCTACAACAGCGTGCCCGGCTCCTACGCCATGCAGGCCTACGACGCCGCGTTGCTGATCGACAGCGCGGTCAAGGCGGTCAAGGGTGATCTCACCAACAAGGACGCGGTGGCGGCGGCGCTGAAGAAGGCCGACTTCACCTCGCTGCGCGGCGGCTTCAAGTTCAACACCAACGGCTATCCGATCCAGAACTTCTATTTGACCAAGGTCGCCAAGCGGCCCGACGGCAAGTACCAGACTGAAATCGTCCAGACGGTGTTCGAGAACTACGGCGACAGTTACGCCAAGGATTGCGCGCCGGGCAAATAACAAACAGGGCAAGGAAACAAGACGATGAAAAGCGAGATCGCCGGCATCACCCGTGCCAATGAGGGCATGCAGGGAATTTCCTGGAATATCCTCGGCCAGACCTACGTGCCGAAGAACTGCACCGAGCATTCCTTCTCCTGGCACGCGACGCTGCCGCCCGGCACCTTCGTGCCGCCGCATATCCATCCGGATCAGGACGAATATCTCTATATCCTGGAAGGCAAGCTCGATTTCATGCTCGGCGGCGGCGAGGCCCAGGCGACGCCGGGCGATCTGGTCCGTCTTGCGATGGGCGTTCCCCACGGCATCTTCAACAAATCCGATCAGACCGCCAAGGTGCTGTTCTGGGTGTCGCCGAGCCGCAGGCTGTACGATCTGTTCTGGGGCCTTCACAACATGAAGGAGCAGAAGCCCGAGGACGTGGTGGCGATGGCCGCCGAATACAACATCCACTTCCTGCCGCCCCCGCCGGGCGCGTGAGGCGGCGGGGCATCCGTCATCCCCGCGTAACGGCTTCGCCGTTATCGCTGGAGGTGCGAGCCTCTTCGGCGAGCCTCGAAGGATGACAGCAGCGGGCGTGCGGCCCATCCTTCGAGGCGCGCAAGGGCGCGCGCCTCAGGATGACGTCTGCTTTTGCGGCTAGGCTTACGCCCGCACCGCCGCCAGGCCCGGCAGCGCCGCAAAACCGGCTTTGCTGGCGTAGCCGCGCACGATCGCCTCGCGCTGGCTGCGGCTCAGCACCTGGTCGATATCGGTAAAACCATCCGGCGCCAGTTGCTCGACCGCGTCGATCACGCCTTCCGGGCCGCCGCGCCGGTTGGAGCGCACGATCTCGGCGGTCATCGGCAACCGCTTTTGCTCATATTCCATCAGCGCCTGACGCGGATGCTCAGAGCGCGCCAGCGCATCTGCCAGACAGCGCGCGTCGAGAATGGCCTGCGATGCGCCATTCGATCCGACCGGATACATCGGATGCGCAGCGTCGCCCAGCAATGTCACGCGGCCGCTCGACCAATAGGGCAAGGGATCGCGGTCGCAGGTCGGATATTCGTAGAATTCGGATGTCGCCGAGATCAAATTCGGCACATCGACATGCGGCACCGAGAATCGCGCTACATGCGGCATCAGTTCCTCCCGCTTGCCCGGCCGCGACCAGTCCTCGCGGCGCGGCGGCGGCGCATTGCCGTCGCCGACCTTGACCAGCACCGCCCAGTTGGTGAGGCGGCTCGCCGGACTTGATCCTTCCGCGATCGGATAGACCACGACCTTGGCATGCAGCCCGCCGGCGACTATCATCGAACGGCCGGTCAGAAACACCGGCCAGTCGCGCGCGCCACGCCACAGCATCAGCCCGTTCCAGCACGGCGGTCCCTCGCCCGGAAACAGCGTCTCGCGCACCCGCGAATGAATACCGTCGGCGCCGATCAGAATATCGCCGCGCACGGTCGTGACGTGGCTGCCGGCGCGATCGAAGAAATGCGCGGTGACGCCGCCCTCGTCCTGGGTGAAGGCGCCGAGCCGGCAGCCGGTGTGAATGGCCTCATGCCCCAGCCGCTCCTCGACCGCGCGATGAATCACGCTCTGCAGCCGGCCGCGATGGATCGAGAATTGCGGCACGTCATGGCCGGCCTCGACGCCGCGGGATTCGCGCCAGACTTCCTGGCCGTGGCGATTGAGATAATAAAGCACGTCGGTGCGGATCGCGACGTCGTCGAGCTTCTGCAATAATCCGAGACCGGCGAGTTCGCGGATCGCATGCGGCAGCGTGTTGATGCCGACGCCGAGTTCGCGGATGGTGTCCGACTGCTCGAACAGTTCGCAGCCGATGCCGCGGGCGCGCAACATCAACGCCGTGGTCAGGCCCCCGATACCGCCCCCGACGATAATCGCCTTCATCGGCTTAACTCCACTACGCAAACCTAGCCATAACGTCGCATGGTCCGTTACTCGGCCGCAAGCGGCTTTGTCGCTTCCGCTTTCAGTTCGGCGCGAGTCTTTGGCTTAGCCTTAATTTTCAGATCGTCGTAATCCTGCCGGTCGCGCACGCTGTTGCGGAAGATCTGCTCCTTGCCGGGCAGATATTGCGGCGGGCAGGAAATCTCCGCGCCATACCAGGCCGCGGCTTTCATCGTGAACGACGCATCCACCAGATGCGGGCGACCGAGTGCCACAAGGTCGGCCCGCCCGGCGGCAAGGATGGTATTGACCTGATCCGATGTGGTGATGTTGCCGACGCACATGGTCGCCACCCGGGCCTCGTTGCGGACCTGCTCGGAGAACGGCGTCTGGAACATGCGGCCATAGACCGGCTGGGCATCGCGCACGGTCTGTCCGGTGGAGACATCCACCAGATCGACACCCACTTCGGCAAACGCGCGCGCGATCGCCACCGCGTCATCGCCGGTGACGCCGCCTTCGGCCCAGTCGGTGGCGGAGATGCGCACCGACATCGGCTTATGCGACGGCCAGGCCGACCGCAACGCCTCGAACACCTCGAGCGGAAACCGCAAACGATTGGCCAGCGAGCCGCCATAGGCGTCACTGCGCTGGTTGGTCAGCGGCGAGATGAAACTCGCCAGCAAATAGCCGTGGGCGCAGTGCAGCTCCAGCATGTCGAAGCCGCAGCGCATCCCGCGCTCGGCCGCAGCGACGAACTCTGCCTTGACCGCATCCATCGCCGCGCGGTCCATTTCGCGCGGCACTTGGCTGTCGGGAAAATACGGAATCGGCGACGCCGACAACACATCCCAGCCGCCCTGCTCCAGCGGACGATCCATGCCGTCCCACATCAGCTTGGTGGCGCCCTTGCGGCCGGCGTGGCCGAGTTGCAGGCAAATCTTCGCAGTGGAATTGGCGTGGACGAAATCCACGATGCGTCGCCACGCGGATTCCTGCTCGTCATTCCACAATCCGGTGCAGCCCGGCGTGATGCGGGCGTCGCGGCCGACACAGGTCATTTCGGTGAAGATCAAGCCCGCGCCGCCGATGGCGCGCGATCCGTAGTGCACCAGATGGAAATCGCCGGGCACGCCTTCCATCGCCGAATACATGCACATCGGCGACACCACCACGCGATTGGCGAGTTGCATCTCACGCAGCCGCAACGGCTGGAACATCGGCACGACCGGCTTTTCGACGTCGACGTCCAGGCCGTGGCTGCGGACCTGCCGCGCGAACGCCTTGTCGACCTCGGCGACAAAGTCCGGCGCCCGCAGCGTCAGATTGTCGTAGGTGATCGCCTTGGCCCGCGTCATGACTCCGAAGGCGAACTGTACGGGATCGAACTCCCAGAAGCGATCGACATGCTCGAACCACACGAGCGACACGTCGGCGGCGTGCTGGGTCTTCTCGACCTCCTCCCGGCGGCCTTCTTCATACTGCTGCAAGGCGGCGTCGACCGTAGGCGCCCGGTGCATGGCGTCCGCCAGCGCAATCGCGTCTTCCATGGCAAGCTTGGTGCCGGAGCCGATCGAAAAATGCGCGGTCGCCTTGGCGTCGCCCAGCAGCACCATATTGTCCTTGACCCAGCGCTTGCTGCGGATCATCGGGAAATTGCGCCACATCGAACGATTGGTCAGGAGCTGATGGCCCTCGAGGAACCAGCCGAAAATCCCGGCCATGCGATCGGCGGATTGCTTTTCGCTGAGGCCCGCCAGCCCTGCCCGCTCAAAGGTTTCCGGATCGGTCTCGAAGATCCAGGTCGAGCGTCCCATTTCGTATTGATAGGCGTGCGCAATGAACGGGCCCCATTCGGTTTCCTGAAAAATAAACGTGAAGGCATCGAGCGGCCGGGTCGAGCCCATCCACGCGAACATATTGGAGCGGACATCCACCTCGGGTTCGAAATGCGCGGCATATTTGTCGCGGAAGCGGCTGTTGATACCGTCAGCCAATACCACGAGATCGGCATCGGCAAACCGCGCCTCGTCGTCGATGTCGGCCTCGAACAATAATGTAACGCCAAGCTCGCGCGCCCGCTCCTGCAGGATCAAAAGCAACATCCGGCGCGAGCAACCGCAGAAGCCGTTGCCGCCGACCCGATGCACCGTGCCGCGGAAGTGCACGGCGATATCGTCCCAATAGGCGAATTCCTGGGTGATGCGGCGATAGCTCGGGGCATCGTATTTTTCGAAATTGTCCAGGGTGGCGTCGGAGAACACCACGCCGAAGCCGAAGGTGTCGTCGGCCCGGTTGCGCTCATAGACCGTGATCTCGGCCTGCGGCCGCTGCTTTTTCAGCAGGATCGCCGCATAGAGACCCGCTGGTCCACCGCCGATGATCGCGATCTTCATGAGGGCCTCCGGCGCCGCTATCCGACCTTTCGGATTGTTTTAAACCTAAAGTAATTTTGGGGCAAGCCCTGATGCCTGTTTGTAGCCCGGATGAGCGCAGCGATATCCGCGCTCTCCGGGCACGCCGGCAAGAACCCGGGTTTCGCTGCGCTCACCCGGGCTACACTAAGAATAACCTCAATTACCCTGAAATGCCGGCTTCACTTTATTCGAAAACGCCTCGAAGGCGCGGGCGAAATCGGCTGTGGTCATGCACAGCGCCTGGGCGACCGCCTCGGCCTCGATCGCCTCTTCCACCGACATCGCCCATTCCATCGCCAGCATCCGCTTGGTCATGGTATTGGCGAAGGTCGGCCCCTCCGAAACCTGCCTGGCCAGAAGTTGCGCCTGCGACAACACCTGATCCGGTGCCACGATGCGGCTGAAGAAGCCCCAGCGTTCGCCCTCCTCCGCAGTCATGAAGCGGCCGGTATAGAGCAGTTCCGATGCCCGCGATTGTCCGATGATACGGGGCAGGATGGCGCAGGCGCCCATGTCGCAGCCGGCAAGGCCGACTTTATTGAACAGGAATGCGACCTTGGTGCCGGTCGCGGCCAGGCGCATGTCCGACGCCATCGCGACGATGGCGCCGGCCCCGGCGCAAATGCCGTCGACCGCCGCTATGATCGGCTGCGGACAGGCCCTCATCGCCTTGACGAGATCGCCGGTCATGCGGGTAAAGCCGGTGAGGCCCTTGGTGTCCATCTTGACCAGCGGGCCGATGATCTCGAACACATCGCCGCCCGAGGAAAAATTGCCGCCGGCACCCGACACCACAACGGTCTTGACTTCATCGTCCATGGCGCAGGCGCGGAAGAAGTCAGTCAGTTCGCGGTAGCTCTCGAACGTCAACGGATTTTTGCGCTCGGGGCGGTTCAGCGTCACCGTCGCCACGCCGTCATTCACCTTCAGCAGGAAGTGATGCGGCGTATACAGCGCCAATGGCAGCGTGACGGGATTGGCTGGCTTGCTCATGGGATCTTCCTTCCTTCGATTCCGTCATTCCGGGATGGCCCGAAGGGGCAGACCCGGAATCTCGAGATTCCGGGTTCGATGCTCTGCATCGCCCGGAATGACGTTTTACTTCACGCGTCTAAACCTCACCGCCGGCGACTGCGATGGCCTGTCCGGTGATCGCGCCGGCGCCCTCGCCGCACAGCCACAGTACAGCATCGGCGACTTCCGCCGGGGTCACCAGGCGGCCCTGCGGATTATGTTTGGCAAGTTCGGCGATCGCTTGCTCGCGGCTGCGGCCGGTTTTCTTCATGATGTTGTCGATGCTGCCGGCCACCAGATCCGTATCGGTGAAGCCGGGACACACCGCATTCACCGTCACGCCTGCATTGGCCAGTTCCAGCGCCAGCGAGCGCACCAATCCGACCACCGCATGCTTGGCAGCGCTATAAGCGCTGACATAGGCGTAACCCTTGAGGCCGGCGGTCGATGCTACCGCGACCACGCGCCCGTAACGCCGCTCCTTCATCGCGGGCAGCACGGCCTGGACGGCATAAACCACGCCCATGAAGTTGACATCCATCATGCGCTGAAACAGCGCCGCATCGGATTTTGCGAACGGCGCCGAACTCGGCTGCCCCTGCATTGGCGATCAGGATATCGATCGGCGCGCGCGCCGCCGCCTCGGCGATCGCGGCATTGACGGCTGCCTGATCGGCAACATCGGCGACCCCGGCGAAATGCGCGGCGCCGGCGGCGACGGCGTGATCCAGCGCGGCCCGGTCGCGGCCGAGCACGGTAACCGTGGCTCCGGCCTGCACCAGCGCGGCAGCGATCGCGCGGCCGATGCCTCGCCCGCCCCCGGTGACGAGCGCATGCGAGGAACGCGGCAGTCCGGACATGCGCTGGCCTCCCTGAATGATCGATCCTTCTCAAGGCGTATATTTTAGACTTCAAGCTTTTGCAAGAAACGCGATCCGGGCGTTCCGCGGCTTGGTGCGCCGGGCCGCCCTCGTTTTCCGGGCTAGCGGCTTCTTCTGAGCGTCGCTGAGGGAGTTTCGCCGAATTTGGCGCGATAAACGCTGGCCATGCGGCTCAAATGCGTGAACCCGAGTTCAAACGCGATGTCGATAATCCGTTCACCGGAACGGGCATTCAAAAGCCGTGCGTTGAGATGCTCGAGGCGAATATCCAGCAGCGCTTCCGAAATAGAAACCCCGAAATGGCGCCTGAAACCCAGTTGCAAGGACCTGATTCCGATGCCGGACGTCCGCGACAGTTTTTCCAGATCGAGCGGCTCGGCGGCGTGGGCCTCCAGGCTGTCCCGTGCCCGCTTGAACACCGGGGGCAATGCTTCGCGGTGGAGCGCCGGCCGATTGATCGCGTCGCTGAGATTGTGGCGCTGGCCGGTGAGAAGAAGCCCGAGGATCGACTCGCGCAAGGTGGCCATCATCACGGGCGGCAGATCCGCAGCCGGTCCGCCATGCTCGGCGAGATCGACCAGATATTCGATCTGGAATTGAAGCGCCCGTCCGAACGGTGTGTCGAGGTCGATATGCGGTTCGAATTCGATCGGGCCCGCCGGCCTTTCCGCAAGTGCTGCAGCCCTGCTTTCGACCTGCCGCCGATCCACCAGCAAGATCAGTTGCGCGCAATTGTCCTGCCAGATCATTCGGGTCGGCAGCGTCGGAGACAATAGCGACGCCACAACACCAGGCCGGGACTCTATCTCGCGGCCTCCGGTCCTGACTTGCGCCCGCCCCCGGACCGGCATCTGCAATAGAAAGAAGCGATCGAGGCAACCCGGATCGATCGACACCGAGCCGCCGTAAGCGACATAGTTGACCGAAAAACCGTCGAAAGCCGCGCAGTTATGCAGCGCATGGAAATCGGGCCAGGAATGCCGCAGCGGATCCAGCGCATGCGGACAGAATATTCGTCCGATCGACTCCGCGGCGTCATCGACATCGGTTGTATGAACGCGCGAATACGATGCCAGCCTCGCGCCGGTCACGGCATGAGCCATACCCAAAACGGTTGCGTCCGACACCATCGCCTGGCCGCCTTCGTTATTTGAGGCTTATAATATCCAGTCATTTCCATTTGGAAAGCCATCCCGGTGACCGAATTCCAGCCGTTTCCGCACCTTGGGCGAGCAGCCGTCCGCGCATGAGGCCGGCCCTCCCCGCTACGGCCTCATTGTTTTTCGTCAGGCGGACAGCGGATTCGTCTAGCGGCTAGATCGAGGCCGCCCTACGTTGCACCCTCGTCTGGGACAACGCGACAAGGAGGACCGCCATGGCAGCACTCGAAAAAGGCATCACGAAGAACGGAACGGGCTATTCCGGCAAGACCTGGAATATTCTCGGACAGGTCTATTTTCCGAAGGCGGTGACGGACTCGACCTTTGCCTTCGAGACCAACAGCGACCCCGGCCAGTTTGTCCCGGTTCATATTCATCCGACCCAGGACGAATTCATCCTGGTCCAGGACGGCATGCTGGACTTGAAGCTCGACGGCGTCTGGGTCCAGGCCAAGGCCGGCGACCTGGTTCGGCTGCCGCGCGGTATTCCGCATGGCTATTTCAACAAATCGGACAAGCCGGCGCGGGCTTTGTTCTGGGTGTCGCCGACCCAAAAGCTCGAAGCGCTGTTCAATCAGCTTCACAATCTGACGGATGTCGGTGAAATCGTCCGCATCTCCGCCGAGCACGAAGTGAATTTCCTGCCCGAGGAAGCCAACGCTTAAGCGTCCGGCATCCCGGAAACTTCAGGACAGGCGAATAACCGACTGGCCGGCGCGTACCCATTCGCGGCGCCTCGGATATCCGTGTGCCGCTGATATCGAGCCGTTCCGCCGATTTCGAACGATGAGGTTGATCCATGGTCAAGCAGAAGAATGTGTGCATCATCGGTGCAGGCGTCGCCGGGCTTGCCGCGGCAAAAACATTCAGCGCGCGCGGACACAAGGTCACCATCCTCGAACGCAGCGGCGATCTCGGAGGCGTCTGGGAGCCGGCGCGGTCTTATCCTGAAGTTCAGACCCAGAGCCCGAAGGATCTCTATCGCTATACCGACAAGCCGATGCCGGACTCCTATCCGGAATGGCCCAAGGGACCGCAGGTCCACGCTTATCTGGCCGACTATGCCAGGGATCACGGCTTGATGCAGCGGATGCGCTTCAACACAGCCGTCGTCGGCATGGCGCGCCGGAACTCGAGCCTGCCGGGCTGGACGCTGGAAATCCGCAATCCGGATGGCGGCGTCACAAACGAGGAATTTGACTTCGTCGCCGTCTGCACCGGCCAGTTCAACGAACGCCAAACCATCAGCCACCCCGGCGAGGAAGCCTTCAAGGCGGCCGGCGGCGTGATCCTGCATTCGGCGCAGCACACCGATCCCTCCACCGTGAAGGGAAAGAAGGTCGTCGTGCTTGGCGGCTCGAAATCCGCGACCGACATTGCCGTCAATTCCGTCAACGCCGGCGCGAGCGAAGTGACGCTGGTCTACCGCGAACCGGTCTGGCGCATCCCTTACTTCATTGGAGGGCTGATCAATTTCAAGCGGATTCTCTACATCCGCGCCCAGGAGGAAATGTTTCGCGGCTGGGGCCTCAGCACGATGTCCCGCGTCTCCCATGCCATCGCCAAACCCTTCATCTGGGCGAACTGGCGCGGGCTGGAAAGCATGCTGAAGATGCAATTGAAGCTGAAAAAATGCGGGATGATCCCCGAGCAGCGCATTGAGGACGGGGTCAACTGCTCGGTGCCGATTGCCACGCCGGAATTCTTTCCGATGGTGGCGGACGGCCGGATCAAGGCCATTCGCGGCACGTTCGAGCGTTACGACGGCAAGACAATCGTCATGACCGGCGGCGAACGGGTCGCGGCTGACGTCGCCCTGCTTGCGATCGGCTTCAAACTTGGCGTTCCGTTTCTCCCTGAAGCCTATCGCAACAAGCTCGTGGAACCCGACGGCCAATATCGGCTGTACCGCGTGATCGCAAATCCCGACCTTCCCGACATGGGCTTCGTCGGCTTTAATTCGAGTTTCTGCACGGTGCTTTGCGCCGAGATGGCCGCGAACTGGCTGGTGCGCTACAGCGACGGCCAGTTGGCCCAGCAACCGACCGCCGCCGAGATGCGGAAAAATATCGACATGATGCTGCACTTCAAGCGGGTCGAGCGGCCGGCCGCGGGCGTTTACGGCGGGCTGTGTGTGGCGCCCTATCACTTCAAGCATTTCGACGAATTGCTGGCGGACATGGGCGCGACGATACGCCGGCGTGGCCCCTTGGCCGAGAAGTTCACGCCGCCTGACGCTGACGCATATGCGCGTTTTCTGGCCTCGGCCCCGGACTACAAGGTCGCTGCAGCGTAGCAGGCGCAAAACACGACGCGACAAAAATTGCTTTAAATATAAAATATCGCTTTTTGATCCGCGAAGGCCCTGCTAGCATCACCCGGTCAGACAGTACCGGAGGTCCGGCGTGGCCTATTCTGCGCCTATCAAGAACGATCTTTCGTCCATGACAAGGGATGGCCGCTTCGCCTATGAGGCCGCCGGCGATCCCACTTTGCCGCCGCTGGTATTCCTGCACGGAATTGGCGGCGCGGCGCGGGCGTGGCGCGGCCAGCTGGAATTTTTCAAGGATCGCTTTCACACCATCGCCTGGGACATGCCGGGCTATGGCGGCTCGGCGCCATTGCCCAACGTCAGCATTACGAATCTGGCCGATGCCTTGCAGGATTTCCTGCCGCAGGCCGGCGCGATCAGGCCCGTTCTCGTCGGGCATTCGATCGGCGGCATGATCGTTCAGCAGTTGCTGGCGAACAATCCTCGCATCGCCAGCGCGGTTGTCCTCGCGCAGACCAGCCCGGCCTTCGGGAAACCGGATGGCGACTGGCAGAAAGCCTTCATCGGCGCGCGGCTCGGCCCGCTCGATCGCGGCGAAACGCTGGTCTCGCTGGCGCCGTCTCTGGTGCAGGAACTGGTCGGTGACGATCCCGACCCGCGCGGCATGGAGCTTGCTCGCGATTGCATGGCCGCGGTGCCGGCGGCGACCTATCGCGCCACCATGCTGGCCCTAATGGGATTCGATCTGCGCAGCGCGCTTGGGAAGATCGCAGTGCCGACCCTGTTGCTGTCGGGCTCGCGGGACAACAATGCGCCGGCGCCGATGATGGCGAAGATGGCGAGCTATGTTCCATCCGCCAAATATGTTGAGCTCGACGGCGTCGGTCACCTCGCCAATCTGGAGCGTCCGGCCGCCTTCAACGCAGCACTCGATCACTTCCTGAAGGCGAACATGACCCAAACACGCGAGACGGCATCATGACAGTACAAGTCAGCAAAGGTATGACGGTGGCCGACGGGATCAGCCTCGATGCGCCGATCTTCGATCCCATGGCATTTCGTCTGAGCGACGAACAGGCCGCGATCATCGCGAGCGCGCGCGAGCTCGGCCAGGCGGTGTTCGCTGGCCGCGCGGCAACCTACGACCGTGAAGCGAAGATTCCCGAGCGAGAACTACAGGGATTTGCATCGCGCAGGTCTGCTCGGCATCGCCATTCCCAAAAAGCATGGCGGCCTTGGCGCCGACTACCAGACCTACGCGCTGGCGGCTGCCGAGATCGGCCGCTATTGCGGCGCGACCGCGCTGACCTGGAACATGCATGTCTGCTCCACGCTGTGGTCGGGTCCGCTGGCCGACGATCTCGATATGGATGCTGCAACCCGCGCCGAGCACGAGCGCCGCCGCGCGATGCATTACAAGCGCATCGTCAACGACGGCGCTGTCTATTCGCAGCCGTTCTCGGAAGGCGGAGCGGCCGCGGCGGGCGGCGTCGCGTTCGGCACCGAGGCCAAACCGGTCGAAGGCGGCTGGCTTGTCAACGGCAAGAAGATCTTTGCGTCGCTTTCGGGCCATGCCGATTATTACGGCGTGCTTTGCACTGAAATTGCGGAAGGCGAGAAAGCCTCCCGCCGCAACACGCTCTACCTCGCGCTGCCCGCCAAGGCCGACGGCGTGTCGGTGGTCGGTGACTGGGATCCGCTCGGCATGCGCGGCACGGTATCGCGCACGCTGTTGTTCAAGGACGTGTTCGTGCCTGAGGATGCGGCGCTGATGCCGCGCGGCGTCTATTTCCAGGCGGCGATGCGCTGGCCGCATATGTTCCTGACGCTGTCGCCGACTTATATGGGGCTGGCGCAGGCTTCTTACGATTTCACCGTGCGCTACCTGCGCGGCGAGATGCCGGGTACGCCACCGGTCAAGCGCCGGATGTATCCGACCAAGCAGATCGCCGTGGCACAGATGCAGATCAAGCTCGAACAGATCAAGGCGATCTGGTTCCAGGCGGTCACCGAAGCCCGCTCCAATCCATCCAAGGAACAGGTGCTGCGCGCCTACGCTGCGCAATATTCCATCATGGAAGGCGCCAACGAGATCGCAACATTGGCGATCCGCACCTGCGGCGGTCAGGCGATGCTGAAGTCGCTGCCGCTGGAGCGGATCTATCGCGACAGCCGCTGCGGTTCGCTGATGCTGCCGTGGACCGCCGAACTCTGCCTCGACCGCATCGGCCGCGAAGCGCTGTACGAGAACGGCGAATCGGACGACTAGTGAGCAATGAACCTTTCCGATCTCATCGAGCGTAATGCGGCGTTCACGCCGGGCAAGCCTGCGATCATTTTCGAAGATGAAGTGCTCGGCTACCGGGCCTTTCATGATCGCATCGAAGCGGCGGCCCGCGTCCTGAAGGCAGAATTCGGCGTCGGCCGCGGCGACCGCGTTGCGATCCTCAGCCTGAATCGGCCGGATTATCTGGTGCTGCTCTATGCCTGCGCGCGGCTTGGCGCCATGCTGGTGCCGCTGAACTGGCGGCTGGCGGTGGCCGAACAGTTGTTCATCCTGTCGGATGCCTCGGTGAAAGTTCTGGCGCTCGAGCAGGCCTTTGCCGCGATCCTGCCCGGGCTTGAAAAGAGCCTGCCCACCACAAGCCTCGTTGGGCTCGATTTTGTACCTCCGCAGGGCAGCGCGTTCGGTACGCTGCTGGCGCAGGCGCGCGGCGACAGCCGTCACCCTCATATCGACCTCAATTGTCCGCTGCTGATCGTCTACACCTCCGGAACGACGGGCCGGCCCAAGGGCGCGGTGCTGCGGCAGGAGGCGCTTTTGTGGAACGCGGTGATGAGCCAGCACATGCACGGCCTCACCTCGGACGATCATGTGCTGACCGTCCTGCCGTTCTTTCATGTCGGCGGCCTCAACATCCAGACCACCCCGGCGCTGCATTTTGGCGCCACCGTGACGATCCTTGCGCGCTTCACGCCAGAGGCAGCGTTCGCCGTTATCAAACGCGATCGTCCGACCCTGACGGTGCTGGTGCCCGCCATCATCCAGGCGCTGACCGATCATCCCGACTGGCCTTCCATTGATCTGACCTCGCTCAAGGCGGTCTCGACCGGATCGACCATCGTGCCGCCGCATCTGATCGAGCGCCTGGTCGCGCGCGGGGTGCCGGTGCTTCAGGTCTATGGCTCGACCGAAACCTGCCCGGTTGCGATCTATACGCGGCTCGGCGGCGAACTTTCGCGCGCCGGCTCGACCGGCCTGACAGGGCTTTGTTGTGAGGCGGCGGTGATCGATGCCGCCGGCCATGAGTTGCCACCCGGGGTGCCAGGCGAAATCGTGGTGCGCGGCCCCAATGTCTTCTTCGAATATTGGGGCAACGCGGAAGCGACCCGCGAGGCGCTGCACGACGGCTGGTATCGCACCGGCGACATCGGCCGGCGCGACGCGGACGGCTATTTCTGGGTGCATGACCGCAAGAAGAACCTGATTATCTCCGGCGGCGAAAACATCTATCCGGCGGAAGTCGAACGCGTATTATTGGAGCATCCCGACGTCGCCGATTGCGCCGTGATCGGCCGGCCCGATCCCAGATGGGACGAGGTGCCGGTGGCCTATGTGATCCGGCGCGGCGGAGGTTCGGTCGCGGCGGAGGATCTGAAAGCGCATGTGCTGACGCAGCTCGCCCGCTTCAAGGTGCCGCGCGAGATCGTTTTTGTCGATGATCTGCCGCGCACGGCGCTGGGCAAGGTGCAACATTTCATGCTGCGGCGGATCGACGCGCCGGTGCCGGCGCAAGGAGAGGCGTCATGAAGATCGCCGTGCTGGGCGGCGGCAACGGCTCGTTCGCCGCCGCGGGCGATTTCGCGCTGCTGGGCCACGACGTCAGGCTGTGGCGGCGCGACACGGATCAAGTCGCGGCGCATCGCTCGGCGGGCTCCCGCATCATCGTCAGGGATGTCCATGGCCGACACGATGTGCAACTGGCGCTGGTGACCTCGGACATCGCCGAGGCCGTTGTGAACGCCGAGCTGGTCCTGTGCCCGGCCCCGGCTTTCGCGCAGTACGATATCGCCCGACGTCTTGCGCCGCATCTTGCCGATGGCCAGGTGGTGTTCCTGCCGCCGGCGACGTTCGGCTCGATGATCTTTGCGACAGCCGCGCGCGCCGCCGGCAATCGTTCGGCAGTGAGTTTTGCCGAGACCGGCACGCTGCCGTGGCTGACGCGCAAGCACGGACCGTTTGAAGTGGCCATCACCATCCGTGCCAAGCGGCTGCCGATCGGCGTATTTCCGTTTGATACCGCCGAGCATGCCATTGACGTGATCGGACGCGCCTTTCCCGGCGTGATCGAGCCGTGCGGCGACGCACTGTCGGCGGCGCTGATGAATGCCGGGCCGGTCATTCATCCGCCGCTGATCGTCATGAATGCCGGACCAATCGAGCATTTCGAGCGCTGGGACATTCACAAGGAAGGCACGCAGATAGCTATTCGCCGGGTCACCGACGCGCTCGATGCCGAACGCATCGCGGTGCGCGAGGGCTTCGGCTATGGCGGCCCGCATTTTCCGCTGGCGCATCATTATGCCAGCGAAGGCGAGCAATGGATGTATGGCCGCGGCTCGCATGATCGGTTGACCGATTCCGGTGATTGGCGCGAGCGGATCGTGCTGACCGAGCATCGCTACATGCGCGAGGATCTGCGCCTCGGGCTGTCGTTGCTGGTTTCGGTGGCTGAACTCGCCGGCGTTGCGACGCCGCTGGCGAAATCGTTTCTGGCCATCGGAGGCGCGATCTGCGGCGAGGATTTTGTCAATAACGGTCGCACGCTTAAAAGCCTCGGTCTCGGGGGGCTCGACCGCAATCAATTGCAAACCCTGTTGCGCGAAGGTTTTCGGCGATGACGGCCACTCGCCCCCTCGTCGCCTGTCTCGGCGCCGGCCGCATGGGTCGCGGCATCGCGGTGGCGTTCGCCTATGCCGGCCATGCCGTCACCATGATCGATATCAAGACGCGTTCCGCGGATGGTTTCGCGACACTCGAAGCCGATGCGCTCGGTGAAGTCAGAAAGACTCTCGCCAGTCTCGCGCGGTTCGGCTTGCTTGATGGCCATGACGCCGAAGCCATCATCGCGCGGGTCTCGGTGGTGCCGGCGCAGGACATGGCTGCGGCACTGGCGGGCGCCGGCATGGTGTTCGAAGGCGTGCCGGAAGTGGTCGAACTCAAGCGCGAAGTATTGGCGGCGGCTTCGAAATGCGTCACGCCCGACGCCATCATCGCCTCGACCACATCGACCATCCTGGTCGACGATCTCTCGGGCGCGATCGACCACCCTGCGCGTTTTCTCAACGTGCACTGGCTGAACCCGGCCTACCTGATCCCGCTGGTCGAGATTTCACCGGGCGCTGCGACCGACCCGGCCGTCACCGCACGGGTCAAGGCGCTGCTCGAGGGCATCGGCAAGGTACCGGTGGTATGCGCGGCCACGCCCGGATTCATCGTGCCGCGCATCCAGGCGCTGGCCATGAACGAGGCGGCGCGCATGGTGGAGCAAGGCGTCGCCAGCCCGGAGGATATCGACAAGGCCATTCGATACGGTTTCGGTTTTCGCTACGCGGTGATGGGCCTCTTGGAATTCATCGACTGGGGCGGCGGCGACATTCTCTATTATGCCAGCAAATATCTGGAGGGTGCGCTCGGCAGCGACCGCTATCGCGCGCCCGAGGTGATTTCACGCAACATGGAGAGCGGCCGCATCGGCATGCGCACCGGCGCCGGCTTCCTTGATTATGCCGGCCTCGACATTGATGCCTATCGCGAGCAACGCCTTGCCGCACTGGTCGAACTGCTCCGGCATTTCGGCCTGGCAAGGCCGCCGGTGCGCGATCGGGAATAGTGGGCGCGGTCATCCTGCGCGCCACAGCGTTGCCGTCATCCTGAGGTGCGAGCCTCTTCGGCGAGCCTCGAAGGATGAGAGGATTGGCACATGCGGCCCATCCTTCGAGACGCATCGCTTCGCGATGCTCCTCAGGATGACGGTGGTGATTGTGGAACGACCAGCAACTACCCGAACACATCCTGCAGCACGCCTTCGCGAATTACGGCGACGCCGTCGAGTTCGATCGTGGTGCCCATCATCGGCAGATCGAAATGTCCGGCGGTGTAACGCCCGGCGAATTCGTTGGCGCCGGTCGAGAACAGGAAATTGCCGGCCACCGCGCGCAGCTCGGTGCCGTTGGTGTCGCGCTGGTCGTACATCGTCAGTGCCTCGTAGCGGGCGGCGGGGTTCATGCCGAACCCGACATGCGACACCGCATAGGCCTCGCGGTCGCCCCACGCCGCCAGATAGGCGCGCATCATGGTTGCGTCCGCGCCCTCGCCTTGCAGATCGGTGACGTAATCATCCTTCAGCGTCATCCGGATCGGCGCCGTCAGATAGCGCTTGAAGGTCAGATTGATGTCGCCGGGCGCCATCACCAGCGTGCCGTTGACGCTATTGCTTTTGGGAAAGCTGACGACGATGCCGCCCGGCCAATGCGCCAGCGTTCCCGGCCTGTCGGTCCAGCCCCAGACGCCAACTGTCGAGGCGCCGACCATGTCGACATCGAGGTCGGTCCCCGCCTTGGAGGTCACGCGCATTCGTTTGGTTCCGCGCAGCATTTTGGCGGCGGCGCGCACGCGTTTTTCCAGCGCCAGATCCGGCACCATGCGCTCAAGCGCTTCGGGATGCTCATTGGAGATATTGAGAATGCGGGCGCCGGCTTTCAGTATTTCAGGCGTCTCCACCGCATGCATCAGCCCTTCGACGGTGCAATCGACCACGAAGCCTGCCTGCTGCAAAGCCGTGATCACCGGCCCCAGCCGCTGGATCGCCTCGCTGGCGCCGGTGGAGCGGATCGGCACGATCTGCCGGTTGCGCGGCGTCGGCACCACGACGTGAAACGGCCGGGCGCCCATTCGCAACAAAGCAAGCTCGGCCAGATGGACGTTGAGCGCGCGGGACTGGGTCTCGGAAAGGATCGCGGCGGTGTCGCCGGGGTTGACCGCGCAGCGCTCGAATATCTCGCAGAACGCGTCGATCCATTTCGCTTCGATGCGATCTGCCAGCATGGTTTGATTCCCCTTTTTCCTTTGCTTCGCTACGCTCGCAATGACGACCTTGCAATATCAGACTTCCGGAAACCCGCGCAGCAGATACGACCGCACGCGCCTGCAGCAGTCCGTTGAGAATAAGACCCAGCAGCGAAATCGTGATCAGCGGCACGAACATGTCGACAGCCTGAAAGGTCCGCGCCGCCGTCACCAGCAGATGGCCGAGGCCGTCGGTCGAGGTGATCATTTCGGCCAGAAACACCACGATGCAGGAGATCACGAGGCCGATGCGGCAGCCGGTGAGGATCGACGGCACCGCGGCCGGCAGCACCACCTTGAACAGGATCTGATAGCGCGGCGTCCCCGCCGCCATCGCCGACCAGATCAGTTTCTGCTCGACCATCGAGGCGCCGTAATAGGTCGACAGCAGGATCGGAAACAGCGCGTCCGCCGCCACCAGTGTGATCTTCGATCCGTGGCCGAATCCGAGCAACAGCAGCAGCGCCGGATAAAGCGCCACCTTGGGCAGCGGCGCCAACACCCGCACCAGCGGACGCACCACGGCGTTGACAGGCGGACTGGCCGCCGCGGCAAGGCCGATGCCGACCCCGAGAATCACCGCGATCGAAAACCCGACGAACAACCGAAACAGGGTGGCGGCGATTTCCTCTTGGAACGCGGTGGTGGCCAATTGCTGCGCCAGACGCATGAACACCGCGCCGGGCGGCGGCAGCAGCGTCACCGGCGCGTATCCAAAGGAGTCGATCGCCTGCCATAGCCCAATCAGCAGCGCGATCGGCACGATCCCCAGCAGAACATCCGTTGTCACAGCGCGTGCGTTCATGAGAAGCTCAATGGTAGATCGAAGCGCGGCTCGGACCACTTGACAAGTCGCGCGCGCATCTTCTCGAACGCCGCGTCAAGCCCGATGCCCATCGCACCGATGATGATGATCATCGCGAAAACCGTATCGTATTGTCCCATGTCGAGCGCATTGAACAGGATGTTCCCGGCGCCGGACTGCCGCGCGATCATCTCGCTGGTCACCATGGTGATCAGCGCCAGCACCAAACCGGTGCGGCAGCCGGTGAGAATTTCCGGCAACGCCGCCGGCAGCACGATCCGGATCATGCGTTGCGCCGCCGACAGGCCCATGGCCGCACCGGACCACAGCATCTTTTCCTCGACGGCTTTCGCGCCCTGAAAGCTGTGATAGATCACCGGCAGGCTGACGCCGAGGAAGATCACCAGCGTCTTGGCGACGTCGCCGACCCCGAGCCAGAGCATGATGATCGGCATCAGCGCCGCCTTCGGCACCGGATAGATCACCATCAGCAGCGGATTGAAGAACGACGCCACGGCGCGGCTGCGGCCCATCATCAATCCGAGCGGGATCGAGACGGCCACCGCCAGGCCAAAGCCGATCGCCATCCGGCGCAGCGAGGCCAGGATGTTGATCAGGGATTCCTTGTCGCCAAGGATGGACGGGATGGCGCGGATCGCCTCCAGCGCGGTCGGAAAGCTGTCATTGTTCAGCATCAGTGCGGCGACCTGCCAGACACCGAGCAGGCCGAGGCAGGCGAGCAGCGGCGCCGACCGCGAGACAAGCGCGCGCGCCGTCATCATGGGTGCAGCTCGTTTTCGCTGGTGTCGTCGATCATGCGCTCGATATCGACGACGTATTTCTGATAACGCGGATCCAGCAACAGCTCGGCCCGGCGGCGGGGACGCGGCAGGCCGATATCGACGATCTCCTTGATGCGGCCGGGCGAGCGCGTCATCACCACCACCTGGTCCGACAGGAACACCGCCTCTTCCACCGAATGGGTCACGAACAGCACCGTCTTGCGATCGCGTTCCCAGATGTTGAGCAGATCGTTCTGCAGCCGGGTGCGGGTATGCGCATCCAGCGCGCCGAACGGCTCATCCATCAACAGCACCGCGGGGTGATAGGCCAGCGTGCGCGCCAGCGCGACGCGCTGCTTCATGCCTCCCGACAATTCCTTGGGATAAAAATGCTCAAAACCCTTGAGGCCGACCATCTCGATCAGCCGGCGGCTTTGCGCTTCGGCTTCGTCATGCTTCACGCCCTGCTGGCGCGGGCCATACATCACGTTGCCGAGCACGCTCTTCCACGGAAACAGCGCGAACTCCTGAAACACCGGCCCGCGGTCAGGCCCGGGGCCGGTGATCGGCTTGCCCTTTACCTTGGCCACGCCTCCGGTCGGATTGACAAAGCCGCCGACAATATAAAGAAGCGTCGATTTTCCGCAGCCGGAGGGACCAAGAATGGAGACGAAGGCGCCATCTTCGATGGTCAATGAGATATCCGACAATGCCAGATGGTCCTGGCGTCCGGAGGTCCGAAATACCTGCGAGACATGATCGATCTCGATCATGGCGGTCGCTGGCCCGCCCGCTGGCGCGGGCTTTGCCTCAACGTTCGGCCGCGATACCTTCATTTCCGCTTTTCTTCCCGACATGGTCCGCAAGTTGCCTATCGCTGCTCATGGTAAGGTTAAATCGGGCGTGCCGGAAACTTGCAAGGCTTGGTGATGCCGATGTGGGCACCATCGCGCCGACAGGTCTTCGGGTCCGAAAGCATTTCCGCCACCGATCTCATCGTGGATTCGGACGCCTGAGCACCGCGCGCACCGGCGCTGCGTCGAGCCCCTTCAACCGTAACGGCAAGGCAATCAATTCGTAGTCGCCGGGCATCACATCTGCCAGCACCAGGTTCTCGATGATGCGAATATCGTGCCGCCGACATGCCATGTGCGACGGCAGTTCCTTCGAGGTTTCCGGGTCGACCGAGGGAACGTCGACGCCGATCAGCCGGGTACCCGCCTGAGCCAGACGCTCCACGGCTTCCGGCGCCAGCGCGCGAAAACCCGTGGGCCAGCTGAAGTGATCGCTCTCCTCCATCAGCCTGAAAAGCAATCGCTGTGGCGCGCCATCCAGAGCGGACTCGATCTCCTCAAATCGGCAAAGGGGCCCTGGACCCCGCGCGTCAATCACCCTCGCGGGGCCGATGAAATCGTCGAGACTTAGATCATCGACACTGGCGCCCGCGGGATCGTAGTGCAGAGGGGCGTCGACGTGAGCACCGCAATGCGTCGACATCGCAATCCTGGCCACATTGACGGGACAGCCGGGTCCAATCGCGAAGGTCTGACTGACCTCGAAGGCGGCGTCGCCGGGAAACACGCCCATGCCGACGATTAGCGCGGGCGAGATGTCGATCAGCTCCTTCATAGCTGGGTCCTGGCTTGCCAGAGCTCGGGAAACAACACCACATCGAGCATTTTTCGCAGGTAAGATACGCCCAATGAGCCGCCGGTGCCGCGCTTGAACCCGATCACCCGCTCGACGGTCGTGACATGGTTGAAACGCCAGCGGCGGAAGTAATCTTCGAAATCGACCAGCTTTTCGGCGAGCTCATACAGTTCCCAGAACCGCGCCGGATCCCGATAGACCAATAGCCATGCGCTCAACACGCTTTCGCTGCAGACATGCGAAAGCGATACGTCGCGATCGAGCACGGACTTGTCGATACCGAGGCCGCGACGATGCAACAGCCGGATGGTGTGATCGTAGAGGCTCGGGGCGGCAAGCGCCGCCTCGAGCCGTTCGACGATCGCCTTGTCAGCGTGGTGAACGCCGATCATCGCGGCATTCTTGTTGCCGACGAGAAACTCGATCGTCCGGTATTGCCAGGACTGAAAGCCGGATGACTGTCCGAGCGCCCCGCGAAATTCCGTGTACTCGCTGGGCGTCATGGTACGAAGCACGTCCCAGGCCGAATTGAGCTGTTCAAGGATGCGCGATACCCGCGACAACGCCTTGAAGGCCGGCTGCAGATTGTCCTCCGCGATCATCCTGCAGGTGACGCTCAATTCGTGAATCGCGAGCTTCATCCACAGCTCTGATGTCTGGTGCTGGATGATGAATAGCATCTCGTCGTGAGCGGTGGAAAGCGGCTGCTGGGCCTGCAGAATCCGGTCGAGCTGGAGATAGCCGGAATATGTGATGTCTTTGCGTTCAGTCATCGTGACCACGCCAGCTTCAACGAAGAAAACGATCGCGTCTTCGAGTGCGCCACGGATTTGCTGCGACAAAATCGCCCGCACCATGATTTGCCAGAGCCACGCATGGCCTGTTGCGCATGGATGAGCATCCACACCTCTTGTCGCAGCGCAGGATAATATTTTAAACCTAAAAGGATAGACTTTTGCTGTCAATCGGGATTTCCTTGCGGAGCGATCACGGGACTCTCAGAATGTCGGTCATCTCCTCCCATGTAGCGCGTGCCGCTTGTGTCGAACGGGACTCTACGGATCCGCTTCGCAGCTTGCGCGACCGTTTCGTCATTCCTGACGGCATCATCTATCTCGACGGAAATTCGCTCGGCCCGATGCCGCGCGCCGCAACCGGCGTTCTCAGCCGGACCATCGAACAGGAGTGGGGCCATGACCTGATCCGTAGCTGGAACAGCGCTGGATGGTTCGATATGCCGGTGCGGCTCGGCGACCGCGTCGGGGCGCTGATCGGGGCAGCACCGGGTCAAACGCTGGTTTGCGACACCACGTCGATCAACCTTTACAAGGCCATCCACGCTGCCACCGGCCTGCGGCCCGACCGCGACGTGATCATCGCCGAGGAGGCTGCTTTCCCGACCGATCTCTACATCATCGAGGGCGCCATGAAGTCGGCCGGCCGCCCGATGCAGCGACGATTGATCGGCCGCGATGGCCCATCGCTCGACGCGCTGATTGATCGGAAGGTCGCGGTCGCGGTGCTGTCGCATGTCGACTACCGCAGCGGCGCGCTGCTCGACATCGCGGCCATCACCAGACGTCTTCACGACGCCGGCGCGCTGGTGATCTGGGACCTCTGTCATTCGGCAGGCGTGGTGGAAATCGGATTCGACCTCCACGCCGTCGATTTCGCGGTCGGCTGCACCTACAAATATCTGAACGGCGGCCCGGGCTCCCCGGCCTTTATTGCAGTGGCGGAAGCCCATCACGCCGCCGCACAGCAGCCTCTATCGGGCTGGTGGGGTCATGCCGCCCCCTTCGCCTTCGACCGCGACTTCCGGCCGGACCACGGCATCAAGCGATTTCTCTGCGGGACCCAGCCGATCATTTCCCTGCGCGGCGTGGACGTCGCGCTCGACGCCATGGCCGGAGCAGAGGTGTCTGAGTTGAGACAGAAGAGCCTCGCTTTGACCGAACTATTCATGGCGCGCGTTGCGGATCTGTTGCCGGGCCTTGAAATCGTCACACCGGCGCAACCATCCTTGCGCGGCAGCCAGGTCGCGATCGCCTTCGACAAGGGCTATCCGGTCATTCAGGCGATGATCGAACGCGGCGTGATCGGCGATTTTCGGGCGCCTGACATCATGCGGTTTGGTTTTGCGCCGCTTTACGTCCGGTTTCAGGATGTCTGGGACGCCGCCGAAATACTGGCTGATTGCATCACCAAGGAAGTCTGGCGCGAACCCCGCTTCAGCAGGGTGCTCGATGTGACCTGAGGCGATATCGAAGCTTTGATATTACCGGTTAACGGAGGAGAACTCGGTGCTGCAATTCACGCCGCATTCCGGCGCCGGTGTTTCGAGAAACCAGACCAGCACGAGTGCGCAAAATGCCATCACCGCGATGCAGCCGGACAGAACCATTTTGATATCATCGCCGTCGGCGTGCTTGAACCATTTGCGCATCTGTTCCTCCCGGCCGGAATCACATCGATGATAGTGTCTACCTGCTGGCTTGGCGGGTTACAATTTGTTCATTTGGGACCGGGTTCGGCCCATGGGAACCCGGATAGCGGCGTGAGCGGTTAGTCGAACCAGGGCCACTCCGCCGCGCCGTCATGGGTGACGGCACCGCGCGGCGCCTGACCGACCAGACGCGCATATTTGGCGAGTGTCCCGGCGCGATGCCGCGGCGGCCGGGGTTGCCATGCCTGACGGCGCGTCGCGAATTCGTGGTCGTCGATTAGCAAATCCATGCGGCGCGCAGCGGCATCGATCCGGATGCGGTCGCCTTCGCGCACCAGCGCCAGCGGACCGCCGACGAATGATTCCGGTGAGACGTAGCCGATGCACATGCCGCGGGTAGCTCCGGAAAAACGCCCGTCGGTGATGAGCGCAACCTTCTCGCCCATCCCCTGCCCGTAAATCAGCGCGGTGACACCGAGCATCTCCCGCATGCCGGGACCGCCGACCGGGCCTTCATTGCGGATCACGAGCACATCGCCATCGGCGTACTTGCGATTGCGCACGGCATCGACGCAGGCCTCCTCGTCTTCGAACACGCGTGCGCTGCCTTCGAACACCAGCTTCTTCAGGCCGGCCACTTTGATGACGGCGCCATCCGGGCAAAGATTGCCCTTTAGAACCGCGACCCCGCCATCCGGCATGATCGGCGCGCTGGTACTAAAAATGACCTCGCCGTCCGGCGGATTCGCATCGCCATATTCCTGCGCGATCGTGCGCCCGGTGATGGTGAGGCAATCACCGTCGATATGGCCGCTCTCGACCAGCGCGCGGATGACGACCGCAGTGCCGCCGATATCGTAGACGTCCTTGGCGGTATACTTTCCGCCGGGCCGCAAATTGCCGATCAGGGGCGTGCGCGCAAATACTTCGCCGACATCGTCGATGGTGAAGGCAATGCCGGCTTCGTTGGCGAGCGCCGGCAGATGCAGCGCGGCGTTGGTCGATCCGCCGGTGGCGGCGACAATGGCCGCGCCATTTTCCAGCGATCGCCGCGTCACAATTTCGCGCGGCAATGGGCCGCCTCGTTGCAGCATCTGCATCACCAGGCGACCGGCCCGGCGCGCGGCTTGTGCGCGCTCGGCATAAACGCCGGGAATCATCGACACGTTGGGGATCGTCAGCCCCATCGCCTCGGAAACCATCGCCATGGTATTGGCGGTAAACTGTCCCGCGCAGGCGCCGATCGTCGGCAGGCACGTCCGCTCGATGCCATGAAGCGTCGCCTCGTCGATCTCGCCGGTCATGAAGCCGCCGACCGCCTCGTAGGAATCGAGCACGGTGAGGGTCCGCCCCTCGAACCGTCCGGGCAGCGCGCTGCCGCCATAGATGAAGATCGACGGCACATTGCAGCGGATCATTCCCATCATCACGCCGGGCAGCGTCTTGTCGCAACCGCCGAAACCGATCAGCGCATCATAGGCCAGGCCATGGACCACGGCCTCGATCGAATTGGCGATCAACTCGCGTGACACCAGGGAGAATTTCATCCCCTCGTGATTCATGCTGATGCCGTCGGAAACCGAAATGGTGGAGAATTCCCGCGGCACGCCGCCGGCCTCCGCGATTCCAGTTTTGGCGGCATCGACCTGGAAATCATGGGTCATGTTGCAGGGCGTCTGTTCGCCCTTCATGCTGACAACCCCGATCATGGGCTTGGTCAGCGCCTCGTCGTCCAGTCCCATCGCGCGCATGAAGGCGCGGTGCGGTGCGCGATCAAGACCATCGATCGTCACCCGCGATCGCCGTTTCTTCATGCGTGGTTTCTCCGGATGCCGGCCGGGCGTTTGCCCGGACGACGCTGACGCTTGTCTATTGCAGCGGTGCGACGATGGTAGGATGCTTGAACTGCGCGACGTCCATCTTGGGTAACATTCCCGTCGCGGTGTAAATGTCGAGCATCTTCTGGATCGCATTGAAATTCGGCGCCGCACCCGGATCGCGGCCGAAATCGTTGTCCTTGAGCAAATAAGTATCCAGCACCGGGACCGGCGCCTTCAACACTTCAGAGACGACCTTTAACGTTTCCTCGCGGTTGGCGAGCGCCTTTTTCATGCCGGAGGTAATATCCCGCACATAGGCGCGTACCAGTTCCGGATTTTTGTCGACAAAGTCGGCCCGGCAGGCCTCGAGAATGTGGACGATGTTCGGCATCGCTTCGGACAGCGCGAACAGCTTGCGGGTGCCGCCCTTGGCCTCGGCGCGCGCGGCGAATGGCTGGTTCATGTTGACGGCGTCAACGCGGCCCTGCCGCAAGGCGTCCTCTGAAACGGCAAAACCCACCTCGACCAGCTTGATGTCCTTTTTCGGGTCGACGCCGTTCTTCTCCAACAGCATCGCGAATGGACCATAGGTGCCGCCGCCGATCACGGAGATGCCGATCGTCTTGCCCTTGAGATCGGCGATCGCCTTGATCGGGGAGTCGTCTTTTACCGCCCAATAGACCGAGAAGCCGCCGGGCTTTTCGTAAACATGCTGGGCGACGATATAGGCCTTCAAGTTGCCGCCAACCACGCCGTTGGCGAGCGACAACGGCGCCTGCGTCGCGCAGTCCAGTGCGCCCGCCGCTAGCGCCTGCGTCATCGGCGCGGTGCCCTGAAACTGGGTCCATTCGATATTGTAGGTCTTGCCCAAATCAGGAAATTCCGCGGGCCTGCGCATCATCCAGTATTTCGATTCCTCCGCCGGAATGGTCCAGCCGACGCGGATCGTTTGCTGGGCGTGAGATGAATTCACGCCGGCAACCATGCCAGCCAGTGCCGCTCCGGCCACCAGAATCCATTTCGAAGTTATCCGCATCATCCCCGCTCCCATTTCCCGATGCCGGCCGGCGCCATCGCAACTATCATGCTGCCCCAAACCCTTTCATGGTTCAAATGATCCGGCAAGCCATCCCGATCTACCTGGAGTTGCCGACCCGGCTGTGCCGGGAGCCATAGGCGAAGTAGATCACCAGACCGATCGCAAGCCATATGGCCAACCGGATCCAGGTATCCATCGGCAGACCGAACATCAGGAAGATCGAGGTCGCGGCACCGCACGGCGCGACAATCCAGATCGCGGGCGATTTGAACGGCCTGACCAGTTCGGGCTCGGTCACGCGCAGCATCAGCGTACCAATCGACACCACAGCGAAGGCGAACAGCGTTCCGATGCTGACGAGTTCGCCGACCAGCCCGATCGGCAGCAGGCCCGCAAAGACCGCCGCCACCAAGCCAGTACCGATGGTGGCGATATAGGGGGTGCGGAAGCGCGGATGAATTCGGCCCGCCACCGCCGGTAACAGCCCGTCATGCGCCATGGCGCGGAAAATTCTCGGCTGCGCCAGCAGCATCACCAGAATGACCGAAGTCAGGCCGAAAACGATCGCCAGCTTGATCAGTGGAGAGAGCCAGCCGATGCCGGCGGCATCGATCCCGACCGCGATCGGATCGGCCACGTTCAGCCGGTCGAACGGCACGATCCCGGTCAGAATGAGGCCTACCGCGAGATAAAGCACCGCACAGATCGCCAGCGAGCCCAATATGCCGAGCGGCAGGTCCCGCATCGGCGACTTGGCCTCCTGCGCGGTGGTGGAGACGGCGTCAAAGCCGATATAGGCAAAGAACACCACGGCGGCGCCGCGGATCACGCCCGACCAGCCGTAAATGCCGACGCCCGCGTTCGGAGGAATAAACGCGCCGGCGGGATTGCTTGTCGTGACCCAGTTCGCGGTACTGAAGGCGGGCGCCGCGCAGACGATAAAAAGCCCGATAACCGCAAGCTTCACCGCGACAATGACGGTGTTGACCCGGGCCGACTCCCGGATGCCGACCACCAGCAATGCCGTGATCATCACAATGATCAGCATGGCCGGAACGTTCAGAATGGCGCCCGTCGACGACCATGCGCGTTGCGCGGCGTCGAACGAAAACGGCGACGACACAAATCGCGCGGGCATGATGAGGCCGAAATCCCTGGCAAAACTGACAACATATCCGGACCAGCCGATGGAGACGGCGATCGCGCCCACCGCATATTCAAGGATCAGATCCCAGCCGATGATCCAGGCGATCAGTTCGCCCAGCGTGGCGTAGGTGAACGTATACGCGCTGCCGCTGATCGGGATCGTCGACGACAGTTCGGCGTAACAAAGACCGGCGAACCCGGATGCAACGGCGCCGAACAGAAAGGACAGCGTGACCGCGGGCCCTGCGTTGGTGGCGGCGGCGTGTCCGGTCAAGACGAAAATGCCGGCGCCGATGATGCCGCCGACGCCAATGCCGACGAGATTGAGCGCCGATAAGGTCCGCTTCGGCGGCAAGGCTTGTTCGCCATCCTCGCCTTGAGCAGCCTCATTTGCGAGTTGTGCCGTGGACTTGCGCGCCCAGAAATTTGCCAAAAAAGATATCCTTTCAAATCAAACGCGGCATCATAGCCCTTGGATGAAAGAAATGTGGGGATTTACCGGTTCACACGGAACAATAGCGCTCCTTGATGTCATTGTTGGCCAATAACTCGCGCGCGGATGCGTGATGCACCACCGCGCCCTGATCCAGCACATAAGCGCGATCGGCGATATCGAGCGCCAGTTCCACATTCTGCTCGACCAGCAGAATTGTGGTGCCCTGCAGCTTCATGGTGCGAAACAATTCAAACATCTCATCGACCAGCACCGGCATGATGCCTTCCGAGGGCTCATCGAGCATGATCAGATCGGGCTTTGAGATCATCGCCCGCGCGATCGCCAGCATTTGCTGTTCGCCGCCCGACATCGTCACCGCCTCCTGATCGAGCCGCTCGGCGAGCCGCGGGAAAATCCTGGCGATGCTTTCGATCAGCTCGACTTCTCTTTTCTTTTCGGGCGACGCCACCAGCCCCAACCGAAGGTTTTCCCGCACCGAAAGACCCTGCACGATGCGGCGTTCTTCCGGCACGTAAGCAAGACCGAGCGCGAAACGCAGATGCGCCGGCTGGCCCAACAGCTCCTTGTCCCTGAACACGACCGACCCGCGGGTCTTGTCGATCAGGCCCATGATGGACTTCAAGGTGGTGGTCTTGCCGGCGCCGTTGCGGCCGATCAGGCAAACGATCTCGCCCTTGGCAACCTCGAGGCTGATATCCTGCAGCACATGGCTGGCGCCATACCAGGCGTTCAGGTTGCTGACTTGCAACATCCGGTCCTGCAACATCCGCTCAGTGCTCCCGTTGTCCGAGATAGACCCGCTTCACCGCTTCGTTCTTGCGTACTTCAGAGGGGGTTCCTTCCGCCAAGAGCTCGCCATGGTGCAGCACCAGGATACGATCGCTGATCCCCAGTACCAGCTTCATCTTGTGCTCGACCAGGATGACCGTCCGTTCGCTCGCGAGCTTCACGATCAGATCCATCATGACGCGGGTTTCCTCCGGGCTCATGCCGGCGGTCGGCTCGTCAAGCAGCAGCAATCGCGGCCGGCTCGCCAGCGCCATTCCGATTTCCAGCGCACGCTGCTCGCCATGGGCGAGCGTCTTGGCGGTACGCCCCCGCGCCTCCGATAGCCCGACCAGCGCCAGCAGTTCATCGGCCTGCTCGGTCAATTCGTGAAGCCGGGCCCGGGGCCGCCACATATCGTAACGCGACACCAACGCCTGCAATCCGACGCGGATGTTCTCCCGGGTCGTCAATTGCGGAAACACGTTGGTGATCTGGAAGGATTTCGCCACACCCATATGGGCAAAGCGGTGCTGCGGCAGCCCGGTGACATCGCGGCCCTCGAATTCCACGCTGCCGCTCGAGGGCGGAAACGCCCCGGACAGCAAATTGAAATACGTGCTCTTGCCGGCGCCGTTAGGGCCAATGATCGACGTGATCGCACCTTTGGTGAACTCGGCCGAGATGTTGTTCAGCGCGACGAATTTGCCAAATACCTTGCCGACGCCTTTGGTGCGCAGGATGACTTCCCTCGATGCGGGCTCGATCGCTGTCATCGCTTGCCCCGCGAGATCAGCGTTCCCCAGATTCCGGCCGGGAAGAACAGCACGCAAATCATGAAGACGGCACCGACGACGAGTTGCCAATGCACGGTCCAGAGCGAAACCAGATTCTCGAGCAACAGAAAGGCCGCAGCCCCGATCATCGGCCCAAAGAACGTTCCCATGCCGCCGAGCAGCGCGATCATCACGACCACGCCCGAGTTGTCATAATGCAGAATTTCGATCGGCACGATGGACAGATGCAACGCCTGAAGCGCGCCGGCCAGCCCGCAAAACCCGCCGGACAACACGAATGTCACCAGGCGCGTCAGCGTCACATCGTAGCCGGAGGCCCTGGCGCGGATTTCGTTTTCACGCACCGCTTCGATCACGGCGCCAAATGGCGAGGCCAGGATCCGCGACAGCACGAAGAATGCCGCGATCACGAATGCCGCGATCACATAATAGCGGGTCAGCGGGTTGATGAAATCGAGCTTGATGCCGAAAACATTGATGACGTGGACATTGATTCCACGCAGGCCATTCTCGCCGCCGGTCCAGTCGACCGCCTGATAGAACAGGTAATACACGCATTGCGACAGCGCCAGCGTGACCATCGCAAAGTAAATGCCACGCGTTCTGATCGCCAGCACGCCGATCAGCGCCGCCATGACGAGGCCGCCGGCAATGCCGAGCGCGATGGCCGCAAACCACGGCAAACCGAAATGGACGATCGCGATCCCGCAGACATAAGCGCCGGTTCCGAACAACGCGGCGTGTCCGAACGACAACAAGCCGAGATAGCCGTAAACCAGGTTGAAGCCGAGCGCATAGAGACCGTAGATCAGAATGTTGGCGGCAAGGGCCGTGAACGGCATCACAAGCGGAAATACCAGCACCACCAGGCTGGCGATGCTGGCACGATGTTTGGTGGCCAACTGAAACCAGCTTGCAGGCACTGCCTGCGCCCGCGGATATGGCTGGGTCATCTCATTCATTCGCGGACTTCACCTTCAACTCATCAATCCGGCACGGCCGAAAAATCCCTGCGGCCGGATGATCAGGACCACGGCCATCAACGCGAAGATCGAAACCTTGGCCATTTCCGGTGCGAACAGCGAGGTCATGCTGACGACGACGCCGACCAGAAGCCCGGCCAGCACAGCGCCGCCGATCGACCCCATGCCACCGACCACGGTGACGACAAAGGCCTCGGCAAGGATGGTTCCGCCCATCTCGGGGCTGGCGCCTTGAAGCGGCGCCGCCAGCAACCCGGCAAAGCCCGCGATCGCGGTCCCGATCCCGAACACAATCAGCCAGACCCGGGCCACATTGACGCCGAGCACACCAACGATTTGCGGATCGCGCGCGCCGGCCCGGATGATCAGGCCGAAGCTGGTCTTTTCCAGAAACAGCCAGAGCGCCAGCAGCACCGCTGCGGCGGCGCCGATCACAAACAAACGATAGAGCGGGAAATAGCCGACGCCGATATTCACCGCACCTTGCAGCACTTCCGGAGTATCGAAGGGAAATCCGGTCTTGCCGAAGGCGATGCGCACCAGTTCGACCATCACGTAACTGAGCCCGAAGGTCAGCAGCAGCGGATAGTCGATGCCGCGGCCGTACAGCGGCCGTATCAAGATACGTTCGACCGCGAGGCCGAACAACCCGACCGCCAGCGGCACGGCGATCAGGCAAATCCAGAAATTCCCGCCCAGCATCAGGATGGTGATCCCGGCATAGGCGCCGACCATATAGAACGCGCCATGGGCGAAATTGACCACGGTCAGCATGCCGAAGATCAGCGAAAGACCGATCGCAAACAGCACGTAGATCGCGCCCAGCGCCAGGCCGGCAAACAATTGCAACGCGATCAGATCGAAGCTCAGACCGGCCATGCGCTCCCCCACCAGCCGGCACGCGCCGGCAACGCCACGCGTAGCTCTATGACATCAGCTTTTATGACCGAGTTCCGCGCAGCTGCGCAGGCTTGCCTCGTTGGGTTCTTCGGTTGAGATGATCTCGAAGACATCGGAATCGCTGCGCAGTTCCTTTGACTTCGACTGGATCACCAGCACCGACTGCACCGATTGATGGTCGCATGTGCGATAGTATTGCGGTCCCTTGTAGAAATCGTACTTCAGCGCTTCGACTGCTGCGATCACCTTGTCGGTGTCGACGCTGCCGGCATTCTTGACCGCGGCCAGGATTGTCCGCACGCCGCCATAGCCCAGCGCGCCGTAGTCGGTCGGCAATTTTCCGTCATACATCTTGCGAAACGCCTCGTTGAACGCCTTGGTGGAGGCGAACTTGTCCTCAAGGCCCCAATAGAACGAAGATCCGCCGATCACACCCTCATACGCCTGCGGCCCCGCCGCAACCCGGCTCGCATGCGTGAGCAGCGGCGCGATGATCTGGGTGGTTTTCTTGACGCCGAAGTCGGTCGCCTGTTTCAGCGAGATCTGCTGATCGCGTCCGAAATTGCTGATGCAGAGAATGTCGGGCTTCAGCGCCTGAAGGCGAGGCAGCAGGGTCGAGAAGTCGGTGGTGCCGATCGGGTGGCGGATATCGCCGAGGTTTTCAATATTGAAGGCCTTGCCGACTTCGAGGAAGCCGCGAACCATTTCATGGCCGTAGGCATAGTCCGCGGTCAGGAATGCGACCTTCTTGCCGAATTTCGGAAATGCGTAGCGGCCCACCGCTCCCGAGGTCAGATGCGGATTGAGCGCCTCATGGAAGGTGTATTTGCTGAAGTCGGCGGCTTCGTTGATGGCATCGGACTGGCTGATCGAGTTGAAGATGATGCCGCGCTCCTTGGTAACGTTATTGACCGCGAGCTGAACGGCGGCGGAAAGACTGCCGACGACGAAGTTCACCTTTTCCTTCTCGACCAGTTCCAGGGTCCGCGTCGCCGCCTCGCCCGGATTGAGCTTGTCGTCGCGCACGATCAATTCGGCCTTGCGCCCGTTAAGGCCGCCGCCATCGTTGAATTGGGCAATGGCGACCTGCGCGGCTCGCACCTGATCCTGGGCTTCGGCGCCGTAGGGTCCCGTCAAGGGAACCGGAAACCCGATCTTGATGGTCGCTTCCTGCGCCTGCAAAAGATTGATGCGAAACGGCGAAGCGGCGAGGGCTGCTCCCGCGCTCACCGTCGTCAGCAATCGTCGGCGGGAAATCGATCCGGTAGTCTTCCTGGTCATGGCATCCTCCCCTGAATACTGTATTTGGCTTTTTTGGCGTCGTCCTCGTTCAAATTCGTCCCAGCGCCTTAAGGATAAGCTGCGGCGTCAGCGGTATCTCGGTGATAACGGCGCCGAACGGCTTTAACGCATCGTTCACCGCATTGGCGACGGCAGCGGCGGCTCCCGCCGTCCCGGCCTCGCCGGCGCCCTTGGCGCCCAGTTCCGTTTCCAGGGTCGGCGACACCACATGTCCCACATCGATGTCGGGCATTTCGCCGGACATCGGCACCAGGTAATCGGCCATATT
Source organism: uncultured Pseudomonadota bacterium (assembly GCA_963819325.1). Classification (GTDB taxonomy): domain Bacteria; phylum Pseudomonadota; class Alphaproteobacteria; order Rhizobiales; family Xanthobacteraceae; genus Bradyrhizobium. The sequence goes on along the minus strand of CAWFVT010000007.1, from coordinate 265,448 downwards.
GGCGTTGGTCAGCTGGCCGCGCTCATCGTAGATGCACTTTTCGAACAGCGCCGCGCCAATGCCCTGCACGACCCCGCCGCGGATTTGTTCGTCCACCAGTTGCGGATTGATGATCGTACCACAATCCTCCACCACCCAATGCCTGAGCAGTTTTACGAAGCCGGTGTCAACATCGACTTCCAGCCAGGAGGCCTGGACGCCGTTGGTAAAGGCGAACGGATATTGGCGGGGCGTGAAATGGCGTGTCGCCATCAATTCGGGCTGAATGCCTGGCGGCAAGGTGTCCGGTCGGAAATAAACGATGCGGGCGAGTTCCTGCAATTCGATGCGCGGCGACCTGTCGTCCGCATTCACCACCGTGTTGTCCGTAATGTCGAGTTCGGCCGGTGAGGATTGCAGGATCGCGGCTGCCACATCCAGCACGTTCTTGCGCAGGATCTTCGCCGCCTGAAGTGCGGCCTCGCCGCCGATACCCGCGCCGCGCGATGCCCAGGTGCCGCCGCCATAGGGCGTGTTGTCGGTATCGCCGAGAATGACGCGGATGCGATCCATCGAGACGCCCATCACGCTGCCGACGATCTGCGCGGTGAGGGATTCGGAGCCCTGCCCCTGCTCGGTAATGCTGGTCTGGCAGATCAGCGAGCCCTGGGCGTCCATCCGCACCGCGACGCCGTCCTGCGACGATATCCGGGCGCCACCGACGCCGTAGAACGCGGCACTCGGATTGGTGATCTCGATGAAGCTCGCAATGCCGATGCCGCGATGGATATTTTTCCGGCGCAAGGCGGTCTGCTCGGCGCGCAGGCCGTCATAGTCCATCATCGCCATCAGCTTGTTCATCGCGGCGTGATGCGACAACTGCTCAAACTTCAAGCCGGATGGCGAGGCGCAGGGATAGGCGTCATCGGCAATGAGGTTGCGGCGACGGATTTCCACCGGATCCATCCCGATCCTTAAAGCCGCGAGGTCGACCAGCCCTTCCGTCACCGAACAGGCGATCGGATGGCCGACCCCGCGATACTGGCACATCACATTCTTGTTCTGGAACACGACCCTGGTCCGTGCGCGATAATTTCGGGTGGCGTATTGCCCGCCGGTCAGGTTGATGACCTGGTTCGCTTCGACAGCGCTGGTGCGCGGATACATCGAATAGGGACCGATGCCGGTGAGATCGTCGATCTCGAATGCCGTGATCGTGCCGTCGCGCTTGACGCCGATCCGCCCCCGGCAGCGATGGTCGCGGGCGTGTATATCGGTGTTGAAGCTTTCGACGCGGTCCGCGACATATTTGATCGGCCGCCGCAGCAATTTCGACAGCGCATAGGTCGCCATTTCGTCGGCATAGATGTGGACTTTGATGCCGAACGAGCCTCCGACGTCCTTGCAGAGCACGCGCACCTGCGAATCCCGGAGGCCAAGATGGAGCGCGGCGATGTTCTGCACCATGTGCGGCGCCTGGGTGCCTTGATAAATCGTCAGCCGGGCCTCGGCGACGTTCCAGTCGGCGACCACCGAGCGCGGCTCCAGCGTCACGCCGGTGTGCCGTCCGAAGATGAAATCCGCCTCTATGACCTCGTCGGAGTCTGCGAACGCCTGATCGACCGCGCCGGCGTGGAGCTGACGCTCGAAAGCCAGATTGTCGCCGAGCGAGGGATGGATGACGGGGGTTTGCCGATCAAGCGCGGTGCGCATGTCGGTGACCGCCTCCAACTCGCTGTATTCAACCGCGATGGCTTCGGCGGCGTCCTCGGCGACGGCCCGGCTTTTCGCCACGATGGCGGCGACGGCTTCGCCCTGCCAGCGGACATGGTCGATCGCAATTGCATGTTGTGGCGCCGATTTGAGCCCTTTCAAATGCGCGAGCACGCCGACCCACGGCGTGATCACATCAGACAGCTCCTTGCCGGTGACGATGGCGATGACACCCGGCAAGTGCCTTGCAGCATCGGCATCGATCGCGATGATTTTCGCATGGGCATGCGGCGAGCGCAGGAACACGACATGCGCCATCCTTGGCAGCTCGACGTCGCTGACGTAGAGCCCGCGCCCCTGCATCAGCCGCTCAAGGTTGGGCCGCGGCACCGTCTTGCCGATATAGGAATTCGGCCGGTCCAGTACGGAAAGACCCGCGGAATTTTCCAATGCATCCGTCATGGCTGGCGGCCCACGCGCCGGCGCGCCGTGCTCTCGACCGCATCGATGATGGCCTGATAGCCGGTGCAGCGGCAGTAATTGCCGGATAGATGCTCGCGGATCTGCTCGCGATCCGGCGCCTCACATTGCCTCAGCAAGTCCTGCGCGGCGATCAGCATTCCGGGGGTACAGAAGCCGCATTGCAGCGCATTGCGATCGCGAAAGGCAGCCTGCAGATCGGCGATCTCGCCGCTGTCGGATAGTCCTTCGATGGTCTCGACGGAGGCGTTGTCCGTCTGCACCGCCAGCATCAGGCAGGAACGAACGATATCTCCGTTGACGCGTACCGTGCAGGCGCCGCACACCCCGTGCTCGCAGCCGACATGCGTGCCGGTCAGTTGGAGATGCTCACGCAGGAAGTCCGCCAGATTGAGCCGCGGCAGAACATGCGCATCGACGCGCTCGCCGTTGACCTCGAGCGAGATCTGCATGTGCGCGCTCACGCGCGTACCCCGGCGGCGAGATCGGGCCGGCCCAGCAGTGCGGCAACGCAACGCCCCAGCAGCACTTTCGCCAAGTGCCGGCGCATGGATGGCGTCGCCTGCTGATCTTCCGGGGGATCAAGCTCGTGTTCCAGGGCCGCCGAAGCATCCAGCAAGATTTCGGGCGTGATGGCGACGTTGATCAGTCTCGATGCGGCACTGGATCGTACCGGCCGATCACCGATCGCAAACAACACAAGCCGAAGGTCGGCGAGCCTTTCGCCTGCCACGATCGCCTGCGCCGCGGCGCCGACGATGGCGTAGTCGCCATGCCGCCGCGCGAACTCGCAGAAGAAGTGTGCGGAATTCGTTCGCGCCACCGGCAGCTCGACGGCAGTCAGCAACTCGTTGGCCGACAACGCGGTCTCATGGATCCCGGTGAAGAAATCCCTCGCCGCGACCCGCCGCTCGCCGGTCTGGCCGCGGATGACAATGGTCGCGTCCAGCGCCACCATGCAGGCCGGCAATTCCGATGCGGGGTCGGCGTGGGCGAGACTGCCGCCGATGGTGCCCTTGTTGCGGATCGCCGGATGCGCGACATGGGCGATCGCTTCCGTCAGTAGCGGCGCGTGCGCGGCGATTTCGGGCGACCGCTGCAGATCGACATGGCGCGTCAGCGCGCCGATGGTGAGGACTTCCCCCCTCACCGCAATTCCCTGCAGCTCGGCGATTCCGCCGATATCGACGATCCATTCCGGAGCAATCAAGCGCAGATTTATGGCCGGCATCAGGCTTTGGCCGCCCGAGAGCACCTTGGCATCGTCGCCGTGCGCGGCGAGCAGTTCCAGCGCGTTCACGACGCTGGTTGCGCGTGCATAACTGAAAGCCGAGGCTTTCATGAGCGTGATCTCTCCCCAGCCGGATTCCAGCGCATTTTTGGAGGATTAGACGGCGGCCACTTTCAAAGGTCAAGCTTGTTTATCGAACGATTATTTCCAGCGACTCGACTTTTGGATTAGTCATAATGCGATCAACCGCACACGGCTCGGTGCTCATCGGGATCCGGTCGCAGGGAGGAGCGCGCGATGAATTTGGGTTTCTTCACGATGCCGATCCATCCGCTCGACAAGGATTGGCGACTATCCCTCCGGCAAGACCGCGAAGCGTTCCTGCTCGCCGAGGAACTCGGGTTTACCGAAGCCTATGTTGGCGAACACGTCACCGACAAGGCCGAGAACATCACCTCCTGCATCGCCTTCATTGCGTGGGTCGCGGCAGCGACCAAGCGGATCCGGCTCGGCACCGGCACCATCAACATGCCTAATACGCATCCGGCCGCCATAGCGGCCAGCCTGGCGATGCTGGATCACATGCTCGACGGCCGCCTGATTTTCGGCATCAGCCCCGGCGGGCTGCTGTCGGACGCGGAGCTGTTCGGCAATCTCGATGCCAACCGCAACGAGATGTTTCTTGAATCGATCAATCAGGTTCTGGACATCTGGGCCGGCGATCCGCCGTATGACCTTCATGGAAAATACTGGAACATCTCGACCCGGAAGACCCTGATCAAGGAGATCGGCCAGGGCATCATCGCCCGCCCGCTGCAACGGCCGCATCCGCCTGTGGTCGTGACCGCGGTGGCGCCGTTCTCAAAGGGCGTCACCGAGGCGGCGGCGCGCGGCTGGGACCCGATTTCGGCGAATTTCCTGATGCCGGCCTGGGTGAAGAGCCACTGGCCGAAATATGTCGAAGGTTGCGAGCGCGGCGGCCGCACCGCAGACCCCGCGAACTGGCGCGTCGCCAAGAGCGTCTTTGTCGCGAACGACGCAGCGACGGCAAAAGCCTATGCCACCGACCCGGATGGACCTTACGTGTATTATTATCGCTCGCTGTTCACCAAGCTCAAGAAGAACGGCCGCATCGAACTGTTCAAGACCCACCGCGATCAACCCGATGATGAGGTGACGCTCGAGATGATCTGCGACAAGCTCGTCATCTACGGCACGCCGGAGAGCGTCGCCGATCAGGTGCTGGCTTTCCAGGACGAGGTCGGCGCATTCGGCACGCTGTTATATGCCGGCAAGGACTGGAAAGACCCCGAGCTTGGACGGCAGTCGATGATTCTGATGGCTGAAAAGGTCATGCCGCGGATCAACGCGGCGATCTCGAACCGGTCCAACGCCGCGGAATAATCCGCAGCCAACGCAAGGCACGGCTCGCCATGGCTCTTTCCGATCGCATCCCCTATCAGGCGCAAGTCGACCGGCCCCGACTGAGGCTGCCGGACGGCAAGAAGCTGGCGGTCTGGGTCATCCTCAATGTCGAGGAATGGCGGATCGAGAGCGCGATGCCGCGAACCGTGCTGAGCCCGCCGATGGGACAGCCGCTATTGCCGGATGTGCCGAACTGGTCCTGGCACGAATACGGCATGCGCGCCGGCTTCTGGCGGCAATTCAAGGCGCTGACGGACCGCAACATGCCGGTGACCTTGGCGCTCAACGCCAATGTCTGCAATTCCTACCCTCGCGTCGCATCGGCTGCCCGCGAGGCCGGCTTTGAATTCATGGGCCACGGATTTGTTCAGGGACCGATGCACCGGCTGGACAATCAGGCCGAGACCATCCGGCGGGCCGTCGAGACCATTGCACAATTCACCGGCAAGCCAGTGCGATCATGGGAAAGCCCGGGTCTCACCGAGACCGAGGAAACCATCGACCTGTTGCGCCTCAATGGCGTCGAATATCTGGCGGACTGGGTGATCGACGATCTGCCGCAGGATATCGCAACGCCTCACGGCACCATCACGACCATTCCCTATTCGGTGGAGACCAACGATATCGTGATCCACGCGCTGCAGCACCTTGCTTCCGAGCAGTTTCTCAAGCGCTGCACCGATCAGTTCGACCGGTTGTACCTGGAGGGCGCCAGCAATGCGCGGATCATGGCGATCTCGATTCATCCCTACATAACCGGCGTTCCCCACCGCATCAAATATCTGGAAGCCCTGCTGGATTATGTGATCGGCCATGACGGCGTTGCGCTGATGACCGCGAGCCAGATCGGCGACTGGTATCGCGCCGAGATGCCGAATCGCGCGTGATTTTCTATCCGACCGCCTTCACCGGCGGCCGCTGGGCGCGAACGCTGGTTCCGAACGCCCGCTCGAAGCTGGCGAGATAAACGTCCAGCGCGTCGCTGATCATTTGCTCCTTGTCCTCGAGCAGGACGGACTCGTAGATGTATTTGCGAATCCCGTAATAGAAAATTCCGCCGTGAAACACCCACGCCATTTCAAGCTCGGACGCGGTCGGTCTGGTTTGCACGGGAAGCCCCGCCTCATGGCGGCACTCCCGGATGATGCGGGTCAGGATCTTGTCGCGCACCACGCCGACATACCAGCGGTTGATGTCGAGCCCCTTCAAGCCGGAGTAGAGATAGATGCGAAGCCATTTGCGGGTGAAGATGGCCTCGGTATAGGCGCTGTAGAATTCCTGCAGCCGATCGCGGATCGGCCGCGACCGGTCGGCCAGCAGCTTCTCCCACCCGGTATCGAGTGGTTCCAGATACACCGTGCGATAGACTTCCTTGATCAGGTCGTCCTTGCTTGGAAAATATCGATACAGCAGCGGCTGGGTCACGCCGAGCCGGCGCGCCAGATCACGGGTCCCGCCGTCAAACCCCTCCTCTGCGAAGAATTCGGTTGCCTTGGCGACGAACTCCTTGCGGCGATCATCCGGCGACAACCGCCTTTGCTTGGCGCGAACCGGCTTGGGCGCCGCCTTCCTGGTCATGTGACAAACCGGCCGTAACCGCCGCGAGCAAACAGCAGCGGCTCCTGGCGGTTGTACGCATAGGCCTCGACTGCGCCCAAAAAAATGACGTGGTCGCCGCCATAATAGCGGTCAGCGGCGCGGCACTGAAAATTCGCAACGCTGTCCGCAAGGATCGGCGCGTTGCCGAGGCCCGGCGTCCACTCGACCCCGGCGAATTTATCTTCCGACGATTTCGCGAATTTGTTGGCGAGGGCCTGCTGCGATGCGCCCAGCACATTGACCGTGAAATGGCTGGCGTTCTGGAAAATGCTCATGGCTTGTGAAAAGATCACCAGACTCCAGAGCACCAGCGGCGGGTTCAGCGATACCGAAGTGAACGAATTGCAGGTCAGCCCATAGGGCTTGCCGTCGGCCGCCATCGCCGTGATGATGGTGACGCCGGTGGCGTAGGTGCCGAGCGCATTGCGAAAATCCCGCGGATCGATCGGTGATTGATCGCTGGCCAGTTCGTTGGCCGGATCCGGATTGATTGGATGCTTTGGCGCCTCGGTCATGCCCTCGCCTCAGAGCGTCAGGTTTTCGGATGGCAGGCCAAGCGCAACACGGCCGTAATTGGTGCCGGCGGAATCGAAATTGAACGCAAGATGCGAATTGATCGCGTGCGCGTCGCGAAACTGCCGCTGCAAGGCGCCTGCCGTGGACAAGCCCCGTGCGCCGCTGGCGGCAAACAGCAGCGACACCGCCTCGGTGCAGAGATTGACCGAAAAAGCCCCGTCGCGCCGCAGCCTGGTCTTGACGGCGGTATCCGGAACGTCGCCACGCCGGGCGTCGGCCATCGCCTCGATGCATGTCGATCGCATGATGAGACGGGCCGCATCGATCTTGGCGGAAGCCTCGGCAATCTTGATCTGGGTGCTCTGGAGATCGCTGATCTTGGCGCGGTTGTAGGTCGATGCGCGGTGCCGCGCGATACCGGCATAATCGTCGAGACAAGCCTGGGCATTTCCCAGTGCGACGCCGGAAAGCACAAAGGGAAACAGCGAGAATACCGGCAGCGCATAAAGCGCGTTCGGATTGACGACGCTGCCCGGTGTCGGGCCGCCGTCGAGATCGCTCACCGCAAGCGTCATCGGCTCGGCAACAAAGGCATCCGTAACATCGACGTCGTTCGATCCGGTTCCGCGCAATCCGGTCGCGTTCCAGGTATCCCTGATCCTGTAGTCACTCTTGTTGAGCAGAAAGATCCGGTACTGGATGCCGTCGGCTTCATCGTCGGATGAAACGACGCTGGCCAGCATGTTCCAGTCGCAGGAATCCACCCCGGACGCGAACGGCCAACTGCCGCGCAGCACATATCCGCCGTCGACTTTTCTGGCGCGGCCGGCCGGAAAGATGAAGGAGGATGCAATCAGGGCATTGGGGTCCTTCCAGACCAGATCCTGGGCGCGCTTGTCGAACATGCCCAGCATCCAGTGATGGCTGGCCAGATTGGCCAGGTTCCAGGCGACCGAGGCGTCGGCCCGCCCGATCGCATCGGCGCAATCGACCAATGCGACATAATCGAATTCGGAACCACCCACCCGCTTCGGCTGCAGGATCCGGAACAGGCCAGCCTCATGCAAATCACGTTCGGTCTCGGGCGGCAGGCGCCGCAACTCCTCGGTGCGGGATGCGCGCGCACTCAGTTGCGGGATCAGCGCTTCGGCCCGGGCGACCATGGCCGCATAGGCGCCGGATTCCAGATCCGGCCCCGAGTACAGGCTTGCGTTTGGCTTCCGACCAACACCCGCCATTTGGTTCCTCGCTATCTCGCCCGTCGTGCGGTCTTGAGATGCGGCCGGTCGAGATACAGCGAAGCGGCCAGCCCTTCCGCGTTTTGTTCGGCGAATTCGGTCAGGAGCTTCATCTCGGGAATTCGCGAGCGATCCAGCGTCTCGACGTCGGGCCAGTCGATCTCAAGCAGATTTCCCGCGGGGTCGCGCAGATACATCTGAACACAGCCATCCGGCAGTTCATTGACCGGATTGCGAAACGTCGTCGAGTTCGAGCGCGCCGATCGCCTTGGCGGCGTCGTAGGCGGCATGGAAGTCGTCCACATCGACGGCAAAGTGCTGGTAGACCGGAACCTGATCTTCGAGTTCGAAGATGTGCAATTGCAGATCTCCGCAACGGAGATATTTGGTCTTGAAACCGAAATTGTAGCTCGGGATCGCCTGCATCCCCAACACGGTCTGGTAGAATTTCACCGACTCCTCGAGATTCCGGGAACCGATCGAAAGATGATTGAAGCCGGTAACCTTCATGGCGGGCCTCCCCTGAAAGCAACTGCGCCGCAACGCAACGAGACCAATTGAAGCGGTCCGCCAAATTGTTTATCGCTTGATCACTATTTATTCAAGGCGCGGCCACAGCGCGCGATTCACAACGGAGAAGGTTGAGGCCTTCACAAATAACCCTCGCCAGCTTCCGCGGCAAAACGGCCGGGATCGCCTTCCCAGACGATGCGCGCATGTTCCAGCACATAGACCCGGTCGGCATGGGGAAGCGCGAAGGTCACGTTCTGCTCGCCGAGCAAAACCGTGATCGGGGTGGTCTGGCGCAGTTTTTCCAGTGCCTTCGACAACAGTTCGAGAATGACCGGCGCCAGCCCGAGCGTGGGTTCGTCCAGGATCAGGATCTTCGGCTGCATCATCAACGCGCGGCCGATCGCCAGCATCTGCTGTTCTCCGCCCGACAGCGTCTGCGCGGCCTGGCCCTGCCGCTCCTTCAGAATCGGAAACAGCTCGAACAGCCAGGCCAATTGCTTGTCCTTGTCCTCCGGCGACAGGTGCTGGCCGCCGAGATCGAGATTTTCGCGCACGCTCATCTCGCCGAACAGCTCCCGCGATTCCGGGCACTGCACGAGACCGCTTCGCGCGATGCGGGCCGGACTGATGCCGCGCAGCTTTTCGCCGTCCCGAACAATTTCGCCACTGTAGGGCAGAAAGCCCGAAATGGCATTGAACAGCGTGGTCTTGCCGGCGCCATTGAGGCCGACGACCGAGACGAATTCACCCTGGTGCACATGGATCGACACGCCGTCCAGCGCCTGCGCCTTGCCGTAATGCACGCTGACGTTCTCGACCTGCAGCAGCGGCACCTTGTCCTTGAAGCTGGTTTCCGGCCGGGCCGAGGTTTCGATCGCGCCGCCGAGATAGACCCGCCGCACCGTCTCGTTGCGCATCACCTCGTCGGCGCGGCCGGTGATGATCTCCTCGCCGAGATACATCGCCAGCACGCGATCGACCAGTGCGGCGACGCTCTTGACGTTGTGGTCCACCAGCAGCACCGCGCGGCCCTCGTCGCGGAAACTGCGGATCAGTTCGGAGAACGTGCCGACTTCGGCCAAGGTCAGTCCGGCGAAAGGCTCGTCTACCAGCACCACCTTGGGATCGCGCGCGATGGCTTTGGCCAGCTCAAGCCGGCGCAGGTCTGCGAACGGCAAGGTCGGCGGATGCCGGTCCATCACGGCACCGAGGCCGACACGGTTGGCGATCCATTTGGCGCGTTCGGTCAGCGCCTTGTCGGCGAACAGCATGAACAGGCTGTCCGGCAGCAGCGCCACCATGATGTTCTCCAGCACGGTCTGCCGGTTCAGCGGCCGTGAATGCTGGAACACCATGCCAAAACCCTTGCGCGCGATCTTGTGCGCGGGAAGGCCGGCGACGTTTTCGCCCTGGAAAATGACATCGCCTGCGGTCGGACGTTCGATGCCCATGATCGCCTTCATCGCGGTCGACTTGCCGGAACCGTTCGGACCAATCAGGCCGAAGATCTCGCCGGCGCGCAGATCGAGGTTGAGGTTCTTGACGGCGGTAAGGCCGCCGAAGCGCTTGGTCAGGCCGCGGACTTCGAGAACGGGAGCGTTGCTGACAGCATCCATTATTGCCGAGCCCCATGCGCCAGGGCCGATCCGAGGAAGCCGTTGGGGAAAAACAAAATCACCAGCAATGCCACAGTCGAGACGATGAAGGTCGCCAGTTCACCGGTCGGGCGCAGAAATTCGCCGGCCACGATCAGGAAGATCGCGCCCAGTGCCGCGCCCAGTACGGTGCGGCGGCCGCCGAGCACGGCGGCAACGATCACCTGCACGCCGACGGCGACATCGACCACCGTTCCGACCGATGCCGTCCCGAAATAAAACACCAGCAACGCCCCCGACAGGCCTGAGAAAAATGCGCTGACCACGAAGGCGGCGAGCTTGTGCTTGACGATGTTGAAGCCGAGCGCGCCGGCCTGCACCGGGTCCTGGCCGCTGGCCTGTAGCACGAGGCCGACCGGCGATTGGGAAAGCCCGTAGAGGATCGCCGCACTGATGGTCATGAAGCAAAGCGCGATCCAGTAATTGGCGCCGGCGTTGATCGTGATCACGTCGGGGATCGTCAGGCCGATTTCGCCGCCGGTGAGATCGGCGAACACCACGATGAAGTTCTGCAACATCAGCACGGCGACCAGTGTGGTCAGTCCGAAATAGGGTCCGCGCACCCGCAAGGCCGGAAGCGCCAGCACAAATCCGGCGATCACCGAGGCCAACGCGCCGAGCACGATGCACAGATATACCGACCAGCCATATTGATTGTTGAGAATGCCCGCGGTGTAGGCGCCGACGCCGATCAGGAAGGTCGGGCCGAAATTCACCTCGCCGGCAAAACCGAACAGCAGATCCCACGCCATCGCGAACACGCCGAAGTAATAGGCGACCGTGAGCAACCCCAGAATATAGCCGGAGACATAGAGCGGCAGCGTCGAGGCGATGATGACGATGCCGAGCGCGATCCAGAACAGCCTGGATTTGAAGAAATCCGACATGCTCATCGCCTCCCGAGCAGGCCCTGCGGCCGGATGTACATCACCACAACCAAGAGCAGCAGGGCCGGAATGGTCCGGTACGCGGGCGAGCCCAGATAGGCGGTGAGAGTTTCGAGATAACCGACGACGAAGGCCGCGATCAGCGAGCCGGAAACGCTGCCGAGGCCCCCCAGCACCACGATCGAGAACGCGCTCGCGGTGAGCGGCCCGACGCTGTAGGAGCTGACGCCGAGAAACATCCCGAGCAGCACGCCGGCGATCCCGGCCAAAATGCCGTAGATCGCCCAGACCACGACATAGATGTTGGTGAGTTCAAGTCCGAGCAGCGTGACGCCGCGCGGGTTCATCGACGCAGCCAGCACCGCCTTGCCGGTCCGCGTGCGGTTCACCAAGAGCCAGAGCAGGCCGATCACCAGACAGCAGACCAGCGCCGTAAAGATTTCATTCTTCGGCGTGCGCACGCCGAGGATGTCGACAACGCCTTCGACGATCGGGAGCACGGTCTTGGCATTGTTGGTGAAGAAATAGGCGATCAGCTCCTGGATCATGATCCCCCAAAGCAAGGTCCCGGTCAGAACGAAAATTTCCTTCTCCTCATTGGGGATGCGCGTCGATTTCTGGATCGGCTGCACCACCGAGAAGTAGGTGATGAGCGCCGCGACGAGTGCCGTCGCGACGCCGATCAGCGCGCCGGCATAGGTGTTCGTGTGCAGCACGCTGGCGGCGGCCCATGCCGCCACTGCCGCCAGCACCATGATGGCGCCATGCGAAAGATTGAGCACGCCGGAGACGCCGAAAATCAGCGTGAAGCCGGTGGCGCCCAGGGCGTACAACGCACTGATGGCAAAACCGTCGATCAGGATCTGTAAGGCAAGCATTGATGATGGCCGCGGCAGCACCGCTGCCTCACTCTCTGGAAACTACAAATGCGAAAATGCTCCCGGGTCAGCCCGGGAGCATGATCATGGAGGGTTCAGTTCGACGTGACCTTGATGAAGCTTGGGAACTTCAACTGGCCTTTGGCGACTTCCTTCGGCCAGACGCTGACCTGCTTGCCATCCTGCCACTGCAGCATCAGGCCGGTGATCAGGCCCTTGCCGTATTTGATCGAATGGGTGAACGGATCGTCCTTGCCGTAGAACTGAGTGCGCCCGATGGTGCCTTCCCAGTCGGTCTTTTCCAGCGCCTCGACCATCTTGTCCGCATCGGTCGACCCCGCGCGCTTCACGGCGTCGGCGATATAGTAGACCTCGTCATACGCGGTATAGCCGGCATAAGAGGGATAATTGCCGAACTTCGCCTTGAAGCCTTCGGCGAAGGGAACCGATTTCGGCGTCACCGCGACATCGGGACCGGAGACGCCCTGATAGAGCACGCCGTCGGAGGCGTTGTTGGTGTCCTTGCCGAAGGTGCTGTTGGTGGCCTGGGAGCTGATGCCGAGCATCGGGATCGGAACCTGCTGGTTCTTCCACTGCACCGTCGGCTGCACGCCGACGTGCGAGATGCCGGTGATGATCACGTCCGGCTTTGCGGCTTCGATCTTGTTGAAGATCGGCGTGAAGTCAGTGGTATCGGGCGAGAAGCGGATATGGTCCAGCACCTTCAACCCGATCTTGGGCAGGCACTCCTCGTATCCGATGTCGAGCGGCTTGGTCCAGGCGGCGTCCTCGCTCATGACGACGGCGGTCGTCATGTGCTTTCCCTCCACCAGCAACTCCTTGGCGGCGTCGCAGACCGACAATGCGAGCGCCGCCGAGGTCAGATAGCCATGGAAGGTATATTTGTTCTTGTCGTAATCGGTATGAACGCTCTTGCTGATCTCGTTGGACGCAGCACCGGGGGTAATGAAGGGCGTCTTCAGGCGCGCCGCCCAGGGTTCGAGCGCCAGCACAACTTCGCTGATATAGCTTGCGATGACGACATTGACCTTGTCCTCATTGACCGCGCGCTGGAATGCGCGAACCGAATCCGCCGAGGAGCTATGGTTGTCGTACGTGACGATTTCAATCTGACGTCCATCAATCCCGCCCTTCGCATTGATCTCGTCGGCGGCCATCTGGGCGGCCTGCGGGATCGACGCACCGGCAATGGCCTGCGCCTCTGCGATGACACCGATCTTGATCGGGTCCGCGGCCAGGGCCTGACCTGACGCCGCAGCCAGCAGTCCAAGCGCGGTTGCTCCGAGCAGCCTGCCCAGTGACCCAAGAGCAGGCGGTCGGGATGTTCTTGTCATGTCGTTTCTCTCCAAGTCATCGTCTTCTAAAGTCATCGTCTCTTAAAGTCATCGTCTTTCGAGGTGTTCGGCGTCTTTCAAAGTGATAGGCCGTTTAGCGTGATCGCGTTCTTAAAGTGATCGCCTTCTCAAAGCGATAGCCTTCTTAACGTTGCCTTCCGTCATTCTAACCACGCTTGCGCACCGGGCAAGCGAAACCGCACGCCAAATCCGCTCGCGAAGGCGAAACTTGATCAGCACGACCTCACGGTCACCGGAGCTGGCGAGAGCGCTGCCACATTGTTGATCATCTGTTGCCGGCGGCTTTCAGATCGTGCTCCAGATTCGAGCCGCCGCGATCGATGCGCGGCGTATCAGCTCCATTCCACGGCCGAGTTGTGCACAGCTGCGGCAATACGGCGCCGCGTCCGCAGTCCCAGATCACGATAATTTCACGACGGGCTCGCCAGTCTCGCGTCCTGACAGCAGGGAGAGACTTTCGTGCAGAAAGGATCTGAAGCTTCAGCCGCGATTTGGCAAGCTGCACCGATGAACTGTCCCGCTCATCGTCATGGGGCGCCTTCCGGGTTTCGGCATTTCCTCGGTACGCCAAACGCCTCGCAACGGTTCAAGGCCTACGGGCTGGACCCGCTCGACGCCCCGGAACATCTGCCGAAAGTTCGCGGACTGATGAATCGGTTGTCCCGGCGAATGGACGCCCAACTGGATTGGCCGAGCCATCCCGACAGCACGATCGAACGCTGGGAAAACCCTCATATCCCTTCGGGTTACACCTACCTGCTGCAATTTGTGGCACATGATCTCGTGCACTCGGCGATACCGCTTTCGGTTGCCGGCGAACTTAATGCCGGCATCGCCAATGCGCGCCGCTCAGCCCTCAAACTAGAAACGCTGTTCGGGGCCGGTCCGGTCGGCTCGCCCTTTGTATATGCGCTGGATGCGCCAAACGACGAGCGCCGCACCAAGCTGCGGCTTGGCCGGATGCGCTGGAATGAGAAAGGCGCCGAGCCCGGCTGTCCGTTCCGCGACATCGCGCGAACCCCGGCCGAGAATGTCACGGGGATCGATCGCAGCATCGCGGGACATCGCGTTGCCCTTACCGAAGCGCTGGTGGCCGATCCGCGCAACGACGATCATGCCATTATGTCGCAGCTGACGGCATTGTTTGCGCTGCTGCACAACGGCCTGGTCGATATTGTTCGCCGCGGCGAGCCCGCCACCGGGATCAACGCCAACCTCGGCGCCGCCTACAAACGGTTCCTGTGCGCACGTGACGCACTGACGGTGATTTATCACACCATCATTCGCAAGGACCTGATGCGGCGGGTGATGCATCCGGCTGTTTACGCGGCCTATTCCGGCCCGGCCCCGGACTTCATCGATCGACCCGTGCTCGGCATAAGAGAGCGCGACGGCTGGCAGGTCCCGCTCGAATTCTCCCACGGAGCATTCCGCTTCGGTCACGCGCTGGTGCGGCCGGAATACGTGATCAATGATCTTTCCACCCACGATCTTAACACGACCCTGGAAAAGACCTCGGCGAACGATCCCGTCAACATGCCGCTCGATACGACATGGATTGTGAAATGGTCGCGCTTCTTCGAGATCAAGGGGTCGAGGCCGAATTTCAGCCGGCGCATGGGCCCGTATCTCAGCGACGGGCTGGGCAATGACCGGATATTTCCCGCCTTCGACCAGACCAACCGCGTCGGCCTGCTCTATCGCGACCTTCTGGGTTCAGCGCTCGCCGGGCTGTGGTCGGTGGATGCGCTGATTGCCGAGATTGCGGTCCGGCGCCCGCACCTTGTCAACATGTCTCCGCTGCTTGCCGATCGTTGCTACCGGGTCGAACAGCTCCGCGAGTGGCTGGTCCGCGAACCAACTTACGGCCGACTGACTGCCGAAGACGTCGAGACGCTGGCGAGCGATCCGCCGCTGCCGTTTTTCATCTTGTTCGAGGCGATGCGGCAGCCGCAGGCGGAGGGGCTGTGCCTTGGACCGCTGGGCTCGATCATCGTGTCCGAAGTGATCTTCGGCGCGCTCGAACATCACGAGATTCCGGCCGGACGCAGCGCGAATTCGCTTGCCGACGCGCTCGCTGAAATTTCCGCAGAATATTTTCCGACAAATGTCTTTGCAGAAGTACCTGAAATTGAACGCATGGACCAACTGGTCGAGTTCACCGCGGAGATCGGTGACCTGAAGCAGGCCGTGCCCGCATTTTTGTGAGTTGGGCTCATTCCGCCTCACGCAACCCGGAGGAGTGATCAATGGCGATTGAAAGATTGGTCGTTACTAACCATGAACGTTGGGGCAACCTGGTAAAGACCTGGTCGACCGGCAAGAACTATCTTGGCGATGACAACGAGTACCCGATCCCGGAAAGCGTCGACGAATTCAAGGAGCAGCTCGCCAAGGCCCAGGTGTTCATGACGGTGCCGGAGCGCTACACTCAGATCAAGTTCGTGGCACAGGACATCGATACGATCGTGGTGCGATTGCCGCCGAAGTTTGCGATCGAGGATTCCGAGGAACGGCTCAGTCAGCCGGGCTCAACCTATCCGATCCCGCCATTCTACAAGCGTCTGTTCAACGGCATGGATCCGGTGATCCCCGAAGATGAAAAATTCCGCGTGCATGCCGAACGCATCGGCGACTACACGATCAGCTTCTGTGGCTGAAAAATCCAGCTTACAGCGATAGCTGGACGATACCCTCGACAGGAAGCCCGGCGCCGCGCAATCCGTCGCGCAGGGCTTCCCATCGCGACCTTACATTGATCGGATGAGCTTGCAGAGCCCAACGCACCACGGCCTCGTCAGTCGGGGCGGACGATCCAACCCAGAACGAACGTATTCCGTTGACGAAACGTTGACCCTCTTCCAGTGCCCTGGCCGTCTCCCCGAGGTAGAACAGTGCCGCCGTCCGCCATACCGGCAGGATGCGTATGACTTCGCGCGCGCGATCGCTGGCTTCGAGAGCACCGGAATAGTCGCCGCACAGGAAGCGAATGGTGGTGTGGTAGGCCCAATCGAGATGCGAGGGCGCCCGCGAAAGAACCAGCGACTGATCCGCCCGCAGCCGGGCTTGCTCGATCGATCCGCAGAAGGCGCAATAATGCGCATAGGACAGCAGTGTCCACGGATCATTGTCGTTCAACTCGCAGGCGAGTTCCATATGCGACGCCGCCTCCGCCTCCCGGAACGCCAGCACATGAGACCAGCCACAGCACAAATGCGCCCGGGAATCGACCGGATCCAGTTGAACGGCGGTCTTCGCAAGTTCGAGGGTCGCTCTGGCCTTGCCGAGATCGCGAAAGCGGCCAGGATGCACGAAATGTTCAAAGTTATTCATTTGTACCAGACTGCTGTAGCAAGGCGAGAACGCAGGATTTTCACGGATGGCATCGCGGAAGATGGCGACGGCTCGCTGCCAGCTTTCGGGGTCGAATTTTGCCATCAGATTCTGCCCGCGAAGCCAGCGGTCGTGGATATCCAGCGACACGTCCGGCTCGCCTGCCAGCCGCATCAGCCGTTCGGTCGATAGCTGCACGTTCAGCGAGGTCGCGATCCGGCGGATGATGCGCTGCTGTGCCTCGAACCAATTGGCGAGCCCGAGGCGAAAACTTTCGCTCCAGACATAAATGCCGGTGGTATCGTCTCTCAGAACCATCACGATGTTGATTTCAGGACCGGCCTGGTAGGCGGTGGTTTCGATGCAGTATTGCGCCGCCGAATCCTGCGCCGGGGGTATCACAGCGGCGGGAGCGCGATCGACCACGCTCCATTCACGGAAGCGCACGAGCGAGGCCGCCAGATGCTGCCGAAAACCTTGAACAAGATAGGCTCGATCGCCGTCGACGCCATGCATGGCAAACGGCCGCAACACGAGGCAGGTCTTGGCACCTGCTTTGACCGCCGCAGTTTGCGGAAAGGCTTGGCCGACACTTGCCTTGGTCTCCCCCAATGCGCGCTGTTCGGCTGGCCGGGGCGCCAGCGGCTGTTCGAACTCCCCGAGCTTGATCTTCGCAACGAGTTCTTCGGTGACCGGTGACGGCTCCATGCCGTAATCCCGGTCCAGCAGATTCCAGAGCGCCTTGTAGATGCGGAGGGCTCCTGCGACATCGCCTTCCTCCGCGTGCACCCGCATCAGATGGCAACAACCCTCTTCGTGGGTTGGATCGAGATTGACGATGGCGGTTGCGATCTCTTTTTTAACGCTGGCGGCGACATCGTTTCCTACCAACCCTGCATCGAGGCTTCGCATCAACCTGTCATGGATGGTCTGACGCTTCGCCAGCACCCAGACCCGAAATGAAGGATCGAGATCGTCCATACCATCCAGGATCGTCTCGGCGAGATGCGGCGTATTGAGAAGCAGCGAGTGCACGCTGCCGCTCTCCGCCGTGCGGAGGATGCTTTCGACATCGACCTCGACCTGTTGGGGATCGAGCTGGATCGAGAGCCTGCCGGCAACAAACCCGAGATATCCGGCTTCCTCGAAGGCGGAGCGAAGTTCACGAACGACCTGGCGCAACGAGGCGCGTGCCTTTTCCTCGTCCGATCGGCTCCACAACAGGCCGACCAGCCGTTCACGGCTTTCGTGTTTCGCCTCGGTGAGCGCGAGATAGCTCAGAACGGCGCCGGCCTTCTGGGTTCGAAGCTCGATCGACCGGCCCTTGAATCTGATGGCAAGACGCCCCACCAGCGACACCGAAAGGCGCGCAGCGCTTCCCGGCGTGGTCGCGGACTTGCCTGCAGCCAACCTTTGAGCGCGCACAGCTTCTTGCATCCACAGATACCGGTCCGGTTTGCGGTACGGACAATCTACATCAAAGCGACCCCACCGGTATAGATTGCGCCGCCGCCGGTTCGCGCCATCATGTCGGCGAGCCGCGGCATCACGATCTCGGAAGGTTCAGGCTGGAGGCCGGGTGTGATGACGCGGGCCGCCGGAATGGCCAGGTGCGCACGCGTGAGGTCGAGAGTAAAGGTCTCGATACCGAATCGCTCCAGATGTTTGGCGATGAGCTGCAGCGCGGCGTTTGCGTCGGTGGTGTCGATGGCAAGGTGCTCAGATGGCTCCGCCACCGGTTGCAGCAGAGGGCATCGATCCGCGTTGATCGTGGTCGCCCGGCGCCGATGAACCCGATCTCGCTCGTTGAGCGCTGCCTCCCCGCGCTCCCGGCACTTTGCTTCAACCACCGCATAGGCCAGTTCGCCCTGGCACATTTCCAGAACGGCGCCGCAGGCCGCGGCTGCGAGTGTCGGCCGCGCGGCGAGGCCAAAGGCAAAACCAAAGCCATCCGCCGCACAGGAGACCGCCGCAACGCTGGGCACACCGATATCCGTCGTGATATCGAGCAACCAGCTCCGCCGCGCCAAAGCATTCTGCCGCAGCCGCGCCAGCAGTGCCTGGGCCATGATGTGGGCCTCGTGCCGGGGCGGAATAGATCGGCCGCGGTTGCCGCCCCGCCACCAAAGGCTGGCCGCGTCCCGTTCGATCACCTCCATGAGCCCGTGCAACGCCGCCGCGTGCCAGGACGTGCCGGCGGCCGATCCGGTACTCAGCGGGAACGGCGGCCTGATCTCTCGCTGGTCCAGCGGACGGCGCAGGCACAGGTCCGCCGGCAACAAGACCTCGCAACGATCGGTAACCCGCGTGACGCGGTGCCATGAAAGCTCAGCATCCGGACGCAGGCGGCAAGCCTCGAGAGCGGCGAGGAACTCCCGTGTCACCGGTCCCTGCCCGGCAGCAGGACCGCCGGGACCTGACGATTCCAGCACATCGGTCCCGGTCTGCAACTGGGACAGATACTCGATGCCCTCGCCGATACATCCCTGAAAGGCTTGCTGCAGCGTCAGACCTACGCCGGAAACACTGACCGCGGGACTGCCGGCATGTATGGGGTCGGCCATCGCCGGATCGATTTCGGCGCCAAAGCAGACCAGACCGGGAGCCTCGGGCGCGGCCAGTTCGAAAACCCGAACGAACCGGGACGCCGTCATCAACAGGCGGGCGCGGTGGTGGGTCTCGGGGCCGGATTTACCGACACCGGCCGGATCGACGTAGCCAAGCGCCTCCAAAAGCAGCCGGGCATCGGGGTCGCCGGTGTCGTTCGGATTATCGCGGAGCAACCATGAAGCGGCGCGCGTGAACAGATTTGGCATCGGATCTCCCGCCTGTTCACGATGGTCTCACGCCTGCCGAGCACAGTCTGCTCATGAGGACGTCCACCCCCGGAGAAAAATATGCTCGCCAAAGCTTTTGTCGTCGCCATGACAGCCGATATTGCCCGGTCGGACTACGCAAAGCCAACCGTCATCCGTAGCCGCAGCCGTGAGTGGTTGATCGCCTGCCGTTGGGGTCCCGACGGCGAATACCTGTCGATCGCCACGGCCGGCGCCATACTGGGACCCAGCGGAGCTGCTGCGCCCGACGCCATTGCTCCGATCCATAGCCTGTTCGGCGTGCTGGTCTCCGAATCAGAAAAGGAGGCTGCCAGCACTTTCTTGCTGGTTCGCCAGCTGCCGATTCCGGTGGAACTCGCCGGCACTTTCTTTCCCGCCGACGGCTACGCATTGCTGCAACAGCGCGAGACGATCAGCCTTGTCTGCAAGACCCGCTATTCGCACAGTTGCGGTTGGCTCGATGGCAGGGAAGTCCGCAAGGACATTCCCGACCCGGCGCCGTCTTCGCTGGAGGCCATGGCATGGCACATCGAGGCCAGGCGCTGCAACTGGATCGGCGAGTTCATTTCCGATTCACTGCAGCGCGAAAGACGCGTCCTTCGCGCTAGCGGCTGACCGAAATCTCAGTGCCCCTGGAATGCCGCACGGCTTCCAGAGGCACTGTATGACCTCAATCGCATGAGCTGGGTCGCAATTGTCAGGATTTTTCCACCGTACGAAAATTCCTGGCAGGAGAATTCCTGGGAGCAAGAATGCACCGTCCTGCCGGGTCGATCGTCACCGTCATCGACTGCGGGGGCATGGCTGCAAGGAAATTTTGCAGCACTAGCCGGTCCTCGTCCGAGAGCCCGAACAGCCCGCGAATCAGTTCAAAAAAGCCAGGCTCCTCCCCGACATAGAGCAGTTCGAGAAGTTCCGCACTGGTGTACCGTTCTAGCGCCGAGAAAAGCCGTTCCGTTTCATCAATGGGCGCGCTCTCGCGGGAGCGCTCAAAATTATAAATTACCGCAGTCATTGGCGCCTCAAACCTTGTTATGCCCCCTGGCAAAAATATTTGCCAGCGTGTCGCAAATTCGAGATTGCCCGTTCATCGTGAATTCAGCGTGATCGCCGCAGCAGGATCGACCCCGGGTCGGGAGCCGGAAGCGTGGACGGCGTCACCCTGACCCGAGGCCGTCGCAGCCGCTTACAGATGGTGGCGGCCTCGACAGGTCTGGTGCCTTGCGGACAGCCCGATCGCCGGCACCGCCCTGGGATCCGGAAACCGGCGACGAGAAGTTCCTGCCCGGCGCCGCCTGCTGATTCTCCCGCGGCGATCGCATCGCCTTTATCGAGCGCCCGATCAGCGCATCTGAAGGCCATGTTCACTCAAGCGCTCGTCACGGCTCACATCACGAATTGAGTTTGACCCGCGCGCGTCAAGCGCCTGCCAAATAAAGGCCCCGCAAATGCGGGGCCCTCTTGCAAATCGCTGGATTGCTCTGCCCGTCGTTCTGTCAGCCGGCCAATAATTGGCTTTCGTCGCTTGCATGGGAACGAGACGCTGCACGGGCGGCTGCGCCGGCCGGCGGGATCCGGTTGCATTCCATAAAGCGCGAGGCGATTTCCTCCTGCGCCTTGTGGTGCCACATCTCAGCTTCAGCAAGCAGCCGCCAACTCTCCAGCGGGCGAAACACCGCGCTCTGCCGGCACAGGGACTCCATGGCGCGGTAGCGAACGAGGTCATTCATTTGACGCCTCCTGCCAGCAGCCCCCCAGACCATCAAAGACCGATTCTGCGATCGTGTCAGTATGATTCTGAACTTTACAACTGCAATCGGGAGAACCTGCCGGCCGGTTGCGGAACCCTTGTTCGATGGGGCCTCGAAAACCCGAATTGATGACATCCATAAGACGTGTTCCGACCGGCCGGTGCCCGGAACGTCGGGCATCGCGCATGGATCAGCGCGCGCCGGAGGTCAGGGCCGCATCGAAAGCGCTGAACTCGCGCACGGTCGCTTGCGCACTGCACAATAGAGTTCAGTTCATTTGCGCGGCGAAATGTGAAAGGGTGCGCCCGCTCGAAGCCGCTCACCTGTCGGCCGCCAAAAAAAGTTGGATGGAAATCAAATGAACGCTGTCGAAACCCGCACTATCGCCAAAGTCTCGATGCGGCTCGTGCCGTTCCTGATCGTCTGCTACTTCGTCGCGTATCTGGACCGGGTAAACGTCGGCTTCGCGGCGCTGACGATGAACAAGGACCTCGGGCTGTCGCAGACCGCGTTCGGCTTCGGCGCCGGCGTGTTCTTTCTCGCCTATTTCATCTTCGAGGTGCCATCCAACTTGCTGCTCGAAAAGTTCGGCGCGCGCAAATGGATTGCGCGCATCATGCTGAGCTGGGGCATCCTGTCAGGCGCCATGGCGTTCATCCCCGCCATCGCCCGCGCCACCGGACTTGGCAATGAACACAGTTTCTACCTGGTTCGGGTGCTGCTCGGCGCGGCCGAAGCCGGGTTCTTTCCCGGCATCATCTTCTATCTGACCCTGTGGTTCCCGGCGGAATATCGTGCACGCATCGTCGGCTACTTCATGGCCGCGATTCCGCTATCGACCGTGATCGGCGGGCCGGTCTCGGGGTTGCTGCTCTATTTGGAGGGCGGCCTCGGGCTCGCCGGCTGGCAGTGGCTGTTCATCATCGAGGCCATTCCTGCGATCCTGCTCTCCGGGGTGGTCTTCTTCTATCTTACCGATCGGCCTGCTGACGCGACCTGGCTCGCGCCCGACGAGCGGGCCTGGCTTGCCGAACGATTGACGCTTGAGGAGCGTCAGCGTCAGGCGGTGCACAATTACTCCGTCATTCAGTCGCTGCTCAATCCGCGCGTGCTGGGACTGAGTCTCGTCTATTTCGGCGCGGTGGCGATGAATTACGGCTTGAGTTTCTTCCTGCCGCAGATCGTCAAGGCCTTTGGCCTCACCACCTTTCTCACCACGGTCGTCGCGGCTACGCCCTATGTCGTCGGGGTGATCGCCATGGTGTGGTGGGGCCGACGTTCGGACCACAAGGCCGAAAGGCGTTTCCATGCGGCTTTCCCGCTGCTGATCGCAGCGGCCGGCATCGCGGCGTCCACCGTACTCGATGATCCGACCTTGAAAATGATTTCGTTCTGCGTGGCCGGCTTCGGTATCTTCGCCTTCCTGCCGGTGTTCTGGACGTTGCCCACCGCCTTCTTGTCCGGCGCAAGTGCGGCAGCCGGGATCGCCGCCATCAATTCGATCGGCAACCTCGCAGGATTTGCCGGACCGTTTGCGATGGGGTGGATCAAGGACCAGACCGGCAGCTACACCGGCGGGCTGTTGCTGCTGGCAGCCCTCGGCATCATGGCGATCGGCATCGTGCTGGCACTCGGGCACGACCATGCCCTCGAACGCGCACCACTTGCTGCCGCCGAATAAACGCGGACTTTGTCGGCCAAATTTGATCCTGCCGCGCCACAGCGCGGGGGTGCTGTTGCGCGTGCCGGAAGCGCTGCGACTCCCTTCCAGGCTGCCCAACTCCATTGCATACAATCAACGAATAATGATGAAATTTTAGACAGTAGCGAGCTGCATGCCCAACTTTTGCACCGGACGTCGTCACGTAAAATATTAATCTTATCAAATAATTACAAGAAATTGACCCTGCATTAGGCGATGGCACGAAGCTTGCGATGCAAGCTCCGGGCTTTGCCGGTCCGGCGAAGCCGCGAAATCAGCGGCGGTCAGCCCGCCACAGGGAGCAACCAATGGATTTTGGCAGGATTTCAAGACGACATCTGTTGCAGGGAAGTGCCGCGCTGACGCTCGGAACAGCTCTTGGCGCCCGTTCCGCCGCGGCGGCGGACACCACCATCGGCTTTATCTATGTCGGATCGCGCGACGACTATGGATACAACCAGGCCCATGCCCAGGGGGCCGCGGCCGTGAAGAAAATGCCGGGCGTCAAGGTTGTCGAGGAAGAAAAGGTTCCGGAAACCGACGCGGTCGAAAAGACGATTGAATTGATGATCAATCTCGACGGCGCCACACTGATCTTCCCGACTTCGTTCGGCTACTACAATCCGCACATGATCAAGATGGCGGCGAAGTTTCCAAAGCTGCATTTCGAACATTGCGGCGGACTGTGGAGCGACAAGGATCCCAAGAACGCCGGCAGCTATTTCGGCTATATCGACGAAGCGCAATATATCTCCGGCATCG
Source organism: uncultured Pseudomonadota bacterium (assembly GCA_963819325.1). Classification (GTDB taxonomy): domain Bacteria; phylum Pseudomonadota; class Alphaproteobacteria; order Rhizobiales; family Xanthobacteraceae; genus Bradyrhizobium. Next base: position 241,573 of record CAWFVT010000007.1, on the reverse strand, counting down.
TCGCCGGCTATTCGACCAAGAGCAACAAGCTCGGTTTCGTCGCCGCCAAGCCGATCCCCCAGGTGCTGCGCAACATCAACGCCTTCACGCTCGGCGCCAAACTCGCCAACCCGAAGGCCACCACCCAGGTGATCTTCACCGGTGACTGGTCGATGCCGGTCAAGGAAGCCGAAGCCACCAACAGCCTGATCGATCAGGGCGTCGATGTCCTGACCTGCCATGTCGATGGACCGAAGACGATGGTCGAGAACGCGGCGCGGCGCGGCGCGATGGTCTGCGGCTATCACGTCAACCAGTCGCCGCTGGCGCCCAAGGCCTATCTGACCGGCGCCGAGTGGAACTGGGAAGCGCTCTATCCGAAGTTCGTGAAGATGATCGCCGCCGGACAGGAGATACCGAATTTCTACCGTGGCGGCCTGAAGGAAGAGATCGTCAAGGTCTCGCCCTATGGCGAAGCGGTCTCGGCCGAAGCCCGCAAACATGCGGATGATATCAAGGCCAAGCTGGTCGCCGGCGACTACGTCATCTTCAAGGGCCCGATCGCCGACAACAAGGGCAAGACCGTGATCGGCGCCGGAACCGAGCGCGGCCAGAAGGACGCCGAACTTGAAAAGATGGACTATCTGGTCGAGGGCGTCGTCGGAGCGACTTCGTGACATCAGGCGTTGCGGAACCCGCCGAAGCAGTCGCGGTTTCACCGGCCGCTGATCCGGGATTTCTGCAACGCTACGGCGCAACCATCGAATACATCCTCATTCCGGGCGCGGCGCTGGTCGGCGCGCTCGGCGTGTTCGGGATATTCGTCGCCTTGTTCGGCAAAAACCCGCTCGATCTGTATTTCTATATGTACTACGGCGCGTTCGGCACCTGGTTCTCCTGGCAGAACACGCTGACGCGCGCGGCTCCCTTGATACTGACCGCGCTTTGCACTGCACTGCCCGCGCAGCTCGGCATGGTGATCATCGGCGGCGAAGGCGCGCTGCTGATCGGCGCCCTGGCGGCAACCGGCGCGGCGCTGCTGGTGCAGTCCGCGCCGCCTCTGGTGGTGCAGCTGGTCATGGTCTGTGCCGGGATGGCCGGCGGCGGCCTCTGGATCATGCTGGCGGGCGGGCTTCGTCAATATCGCGGCGTCAACGAAACGATTTCGAGCCTGCTGCTGGTCTATATTGCGCTCGCGATCCTCAACCATCTGGTCGAAGGCCCGATGCGCGACCCCGCCAGTCTCAACAAGCCGTCGACCCGCGAGATCGGCGCCGTCAACATGATCGGCTCGATCCCGGGCACCGACGTGCATTGGGGACTGGTATTCGGCATCGTCGCCGCGATCGCGGCCTACATCCTGATCTATCACACCGTGTTCGGCTTCGCCGCGCGGGTCGCCGGCGGCAATATTCGCGCCGCCAAGATCGTCGGCCTGAGTGTCGGCCGGCTAATCCTGACGATCTGCTTCCTGGCGGGCGCAGCCGCCGGTCTCGCCGGCATGATCGAAGTCGCCGCGGTTCAAGGCAAAACCAACGCCAACCTCGCCGCCGGTTACGGCTTCACCGGAATCCTGGTCGCTTTCCTGGCGCGGCAGAATCCGCTGGCGATCATTCCGGTTGCGATCCTGCTCGGCGGCATCAGCGCCAGCGGCGGGCTGTTGCAGCGGCGGCTTGGGCTGCCCGATGCATCGGTGCTGGTGCTGCAGGGAATCATCTTTGTCGCCGTCTTGGCGAGCGATGCGCTGTACGGGCGGATCGGCTTTCTGAAAGGCAAATCCTGAACATGGCGGACGGCACGATTGGACTCTGGACGGTCCCGCTTGCGGTGTTCGGCGGCGCGATCCGCGTCTCGACGCCGTTTCTGTTCGTCAGCCTCGGCGAATGCATCACCGAGCGCTCGGGACGCATCAATCTCGGCCTCGAAGGCACGCTGGTGATGGGCGCGATGAGCGCCTACGGCATCTCCTATCTCTCCGGTTCGCCCTGGCTTGGGGTTCTCGCCGCCGGCCTGACCGGCGCGCTGCTCGGCGCGCTTCACGCCGGCATTTGTTCGCTGCCACGGGTCAATGACATCGCCGTCGGCATCGCGCTGATGCTGTTCGGAACGGGTCTGGCGTTCTATCTCGGCAAGCCGCTGATCGAGCCCACCGCGCCGCGATTGCCGGCGATCGATTTCGGATGGTGGAGCGACGTCTCGCAGGTTCGCGCGGCGCTGCGAATCAATGTGCTGTTTCTGATCGGGGTAGCGCTGGCGCCGATTCTATACTGGGCATTTCGCACCACACGCTGGGGCCTGTTGATCCGGACCGCCGGCGAAAGTTCGGATGCCGCGCGCGCCATGGGCTATTCCGTACTCGCGATCCGGCTGCGGGCGACCATGGTCGGCGGCTTTCTTGCCGGTATCGGCGGCTCGTTCCTGTCGCTGTTCTATCCCGGCAGTTGGAACGAGGGCCTCTCCAGTGGACAGGGCATCACGGCGGTGGCGCTGGTGATCTTCGCGCGGTGGGACCCGATGCTGTGCCTGTGGGCATCGCTGGCATTCGGTGGCGCGGCAGCCCTCGGACCGGCGCTGCAGTCGGTCGGCGTCACCTCCGGCTATCACCTGTTCAACGCCGCGCCCTACATCCTGACGCTGGCGATCATGATCATCACCTGCTCGCCGAAACGCACGCTGACCGGCGCGCCCGCGGAACTTTCGATCACACGATAGAGAGACGACGACATGGCCGAACGCTATCTCAAATCCGAGCCCTACGCCTGGCCCTATAATGGCGATCTGCGTCCGGAAAATACCGCGCTCATCATCATCGACATGCAGACCGACTTCTGCGGTGTCGGCGGCTATGTCGACAAGATGGGCTACGACCTGTCGCTGACCCGCGCGCCGATCGAGCCGATCAAGCGGCTCCTAGCCGTGATGCGCGATCAGGGTTTCCACATCATCCACACCCGCGAGGGACATCGGCCGGATCTGGCTGATCTTCCGGCCAACAAGCGCTGGCGATCGCGCCAGATCGGCGCCGGGATCGGCGATCCCGGTCCGTGCGGCCGGGTGCTGGTGCGTGGCGAAGCCGGTTGGGAGATCATTCCGGACCTCGCACCGCGGCCGGGCGAGCCGATCATCGACAAGCCCGGCAAGGGATCATTCTGCGCCACCGACCTCGAACTGATGTTGCGGCTGCGCGGCATCGAGAACCTGGTTCTGACCGGCATCACCACCGACGTCTGCGTGCATACCACCATGCGCGAGGCCAATGACCGCGGCTTCGAATGCGTGCTGGTCGAGGACTGCTGTGCGGCGACCGACAAGAGCAATCACGAACATGCGTTGAAAATGATCAAGATGCAGGGCGGGGTGTTCGGGGCGGTCGCTACATCGGCAAGCCTGATCGGAGCGTTGTCGTGATTATCGGCGAAGTGCCGATGCCGAGCGGGGCGCTCGGCGTTGACGCCATTGCCATGACCATGCGGTTCGGCGAATTCACGGCACTGGACAATGTCGAACTGAAAGTACGTCCCGGATCCTTCCATGCGCTGCTCGGCGAAAACGGCGCCGGCAAGAGCACGCTGGTCAAATGCATCATGGGTTACTACCACCCGACCCAGGGCGAGGTGCTGGTCGGCGGCCGCGAGCAGGCGATCGCCAATCCGAAGGACGCCCACGCGCTTGGCCTCGGCATGGTGTACCAGCATTTCACGCTGGTGCCGGCGATGACGGTAGCCGAAAACCTGGTGCTGGCGCGCGACGATGTCCCGGCCGTGATCAATTGGGCCAGGGAAAAACAGGACCTCGAAGCGTTCCTCGCGCGCATGCCGTTCAGGGTGCCGCTCGACGCCCGGGTGTCGGACATCTCCGCGGGCGAGCGGCAGAAATGCGAAATCCTCAAGCAGCTCTACCTGAAGCGCAAATTTCTGATCCTTGACGAGCCGACATCGGTGCTGACGCCGGGCGAAGCAGACGAGGTCCTCGGCATGCTGCGGGCGATGGTCGTCAAAGGCGATCTGACGATCCTGATGATCACGCATAAATTCCGCGAGGTGATGGCGTTCGCCGACGAGGTCACCATCCTGCGCCGCGGCAAGCTTGCCGGTCACGGCCGTGTTGCGGACCTGACGCCGGACGATATGGCGCGCACCATGATCGGCGCGGAAGAATTGACCATTCAGCCGCCCCGGGTCGGAGAAGTCGGCGAGACGCGGCTCGAACTGAGCAAGCTCACCGCGCGCGACGATGCCGGCGCGGTCGCGGTGCAAGGCGTGTCGCTGGCCGTCCGGGCCGGAGAGATCGTCGGCATCGCAGGCGTTTCCGGCAATGGCCAGCGGCAGCTTGTCGAGGTGCTCGCCGGCCAGCGCGAGGCTGAAAGCGGCGAAATCCGCGTCGCCGGCGACATCTATCATGCCCGCCGCGAGGAAATGCGCCGGCACAAGATGTCGCTGCTGCCGGAAGAACCGTTAAAGAACGCCTGCGTCGGCGGCATGAGCGTCGCCGACAATATCGCCTTCCGCCAGTTCGACCGTGCGCCGTTTGCAAGCGGCGGATGGTGGCTCAATCGCACCGCATTTCAGGACGACGCCGACAAGAAGATCGCGCAGTACAAGATCAAGACCCGGACCCCCGATACGCCGATCGCAGCGCTCTCCGGCGGCAACGTGCAACGCGCGGTGCTGGCGCGCGAGCTCGGCGATGTCGTTGAAGTCCTGATTGCCGCCAATCCCTGCTTTGGACTGGACTTCGCCGCCGTCGCGCAAATTCACGCGGAAATCATGGCCGCGCGAAATCGCGGCGCCGCGGTGCTGCTGGTCAGCGAGGATCTCGACGAACTGCTCGAACTCTCCGACCGGCTCGCCGTGATGTTCCACGGCGAGCTGGTCTATGAAGCGCGCGCCAGCGAGGCGGACCTCACGGAAATCGGCCGGCACATGGCGGGGCACTGAGCGCGGGCTCGATCGAGCCGTTTTCAGCGGGCCGTCATCTCATTCGGCGGGTGCTGCTGCCAGCGGCATATCCGAATGCGAAAGGCTTTGACTGCTTGTCGCGCCAAATCTCTCGACCGCGAGGAATGCCGCCGCCACGACGGCGTAGGCCAATGCGACGCCGGGCGTGACACCGAGGCCGCCGCCGATGCCGACCGCCTCGCCATGCATGAAGCCGAAATAGGTCAGCACCGCGCCCGCGAATGCAAACGCCGCGGCCTTTGTAAAGTCGCGCTCGATGACAAAGACGCCGATTGCGCCGAGTATGAGACCCGCGAGGATCGAACCGCCGCCCATCACTTCCAGCCCGTGATAGAGCACGCCTTGCTGAGGCAGCGAGGCGATGGCCGCGGTCTTGACGGCGCCGACCTTGTCGGGCGCCAGCGCGCCCACGGTCTGGGCCGCGCTCAGCGTCGCTCCCAGCATGGTATCGATTTGCAGCTTGGCCCAGGCGGCGAGATGCGGCGTCAGGGCGAGCACGATCGCCGGTGCATGCTTGACCGGCGTGGTCTGGAACGCCTGCGCGCCGATCAGCATGCCGATATAGAGCAGGATCGGCGAAATCGCGACCACCGGCACCAGCGCCAGCAGCACCGAGATGATGCCGAACCAGGCCAGCACCACCACCATGATTCCGGTCGCCGCCGAATAGCCGATCCGGCCGCCCATCGCCTTCCATCCGGGATGGCCGATGTAAACCGCGTTGATGAACGGATTTCCCATCAGGCAGCCGATCAGGCTGATGACCCCGTCGGCGGTCAACACCCGCGTGGTCGGATATTCATCGCCCGCGGCCTCGGCGCTTTCGACATTGTCCATCGCCTCGACCAGATCGTAGATGCCGAAGGGTATCGCCGTCACCAGAATGATGCCGAGAAATTCGAAGCCGGAGAACACCTGGCTGATCGCAGGTATCGGCAGCGAGAAGCCGAAATTGGCGAAGGCGTCGCCGACGCCCTTGACGCTCAGGCCTCCGAGCCCGAGGCCGAACAAGTTCGAGCCCCAGGCGATGATCATGCCGACGGCGATCGCGACCAATCCGGCCGGGATCCCCTTGGGATATTTCACGCCGCCGAACCAGCTCATCAGGATGATGGCGAAGCACACGAGACCGATCTGCGGTGTCATGTACATTTCGAGCGCCGGCCGCATCGAGATGAATGTCACCGAGACGCCGGCGAGCGTGCCGAGCAAGGCGGCACGCGGCGTGATTTTCCGGATATAGGGCGCGATGAAGCCGCCGATCATCAGGATGAAGCTCTGAAAGAACACCCAGACGAGGCCGGCCGACCAGCCCTTGAGGGGATCGCCGGTCTTGATGGTGATCGGCAGCATGATCACGAAGGTGACGATGAACATGTGCGGCACGCTGACGCCCGACGGAAGCGCGCAGACGTCGTTGCGTCCGGTCTTTTGCGCCAGGCGGTAGGCCAGCCACGCATAATAGAATGTGGAAAGGCACAGCATCAGCCCGAGCGCCGGCAGGATGCGGCCGAATACCAGCGTGTCCGGCATCTTCAAGACGAAGCGCAGCAGACCGGTCAGCACCAGCATATTGACCAGAATGTTGGTGCCGAATCCGAAGAAGGCATTCCAGTCACCGGGCGTCCACAGCGCCGGCTTGAAACCTGATTTTTCCACGGCCATGCTCGTGCTCATTGTGATGCTCCCGCTGCCAGATTGTTTGAAGTCTCCGCTGTCATTGCCTCAAGAACCGCGGCCGAGTCAGCTGACCCAGCCGAAGATGCCACCCTGGGCCTTGATCATCTTCAGGCCCATGTCGTGGAATTCGGGAAAATACGATGCGCAGCCATCCGCCAGCACGACGCAGCGATAGCCGCGGTCGTTGGCCTCGCGCACGGTGGTGTTGACGCAGACCTCGGTGGTGACGCCGCACACCAGCAAATTCGCGATGCCGTATTTCTGCAGGACGTCGCCGAGTTCGGTGGCGTAGAACGCGCCCTTGCCGGGCTTGTCGATGACGATCTCGTTGTCGAGCGGATACAATTCCGGAATGATGTCGTGGCCGGCTTCGCCGCGGATCAGGATCCTGCCCATCGGGCCGGGATCGCCGATGCGCCGGCTGGGCTCGCCGCGCTCGATCTTCGCCGGCGGCGCGTCGGACAAATCAGGCAAATGACCCTCGCGGGTGTGCACGACCAGCATCTCGTTGGCGCGGGCCGCGGCCAGCACCGCCGCGATCGGCTTGACCGCGCGCGCAAGTTGCGAGACGTCGTTGCCCAGCGTTTCACCGAAGCCGCCGGGCTCCATGAAATCACGCTGCATGTCGATGATGAGAAGTGCGGTGGCCGACCAGTCGAGAACAATCGGCGTTGGCTCCGCGGCGACGGTGCCGCTGGAAGGACTTCTTGACTTCGCCATGACCTGCGCCCGCCCCGAACGAGAGAACACCCGAACAGAACTAAGCAAGGCCTATGCCATTGTGTACAATGCCGGACGGAGCCGCTTCGTATCGAAATCTTTCGTATTTTCAGTCGGTTGTCTGCCGAGACGAAGTCTGCTTATTTCCCGGGCGGAGCTTTTGTGACATGCAATTGCTCATTCGCTAGGCGTAATTCCGATCGCCTGCTATCGCTGCATCCGCATCAGTTGATCCATCGGCATCATGTTGTGGTTCAGGTTCGCCATGATCCACAGCGAACCACCCATCAACAGCACCACGATGAGAACGCCGAACGCGAGCGCCATGACGTTGTTGGTATTGTCGGGCCCGGTGGTGATGTGCAGGAAAAACACCAGATGCACGCCCATCTGCGCGATCGCGAGCACGACCAGCGCCACCGGAATGCTCGGCGCCCAGACGAGGTCGGTGCCTGCAACAAAAAAGGACGTCGCCGTCAGACCAATCGCCAGCACCAGCCCGATTACGTAAACTAGCACCGCTTGTCCGACGCCATGGCCCTCGGCCTGCTCATCGCCGGGTGCGCTATCCCGCGTGAGGGATTGGTTGTCCTGAAGGCTCATCGCGAGGCTCCCATTAGATAGACGACCGTAAAGAGCGCAACCCAGATGATATCGAGCGCGTGCCAGAACAGCGCAAAGCACAGGATGCGCCGTTCGATATCGGCCCGGAAGCCCTTGGCAAAGACCTGGGCCATCATCGTCAAAAGCCAGAGAATGCCGGCCGAGACATGCAGGCCGTGACATCCGACCAGTGTAAAGAATGCCGACAGAAAGGCGCTTCGTGACGGCCCTGCCCCGCGCATCACCAGCGACACGAACTCCTTCAGCTCCAGCCCAAGAAACGCCAACCCAAAAAGGCAGGTCACCGCCATCGCAACGTAGAACCACATCTTGTTGCGGACGCTGACAGCGATGCTGGCAAGGCCGCAGGTAAAACTGGATGCCAGCAGGCACGCCGTTTCGATGCCGGCATTACGAAGATCGAACAGTTCCGCGCCGGTCGGTCCGCCCGCGGTCTCGCCGACCAGCACGGCGTAGGTCGCAAAGAAGGCGGAGAACATGATGATGTCGCTGAGCAGGAAGATCCAGAACCCGAAGGCGACAACGATCCGCTTGGGCGCCGGGCCGCTGTCGGTTCGGGCCCCGGCGTGGCCGTGCGGGCCGACATGATCGGGCGAGAGGGGTATTGCGGTCATGTCGCCTGCCCCGCCTCGACAAGGGCAGCGCGTCGCGTTGCGATGTTGGCGCGATCGATCCGTTCGACCTCCGCTGCCGGGATCGCGTATTCGTCCTCATCCCGCCAGGCAAACACGACGAAGGTGGCGAATGCGCCCAAAGCGCCGGCGGCGACCAGCCACCAGATGTGCCAGATCAGCGCAAAGCCCATGATCGTGGCGAAGAAGGCGCAAATGAAACCGGTCGGCGAATTGCGCGGCATCTCGACATCGTGATAGCGCGGCGGCTCAGTGTCGCCGGTCTGCCGGCGCGCCCGTTGCTTGATGCCCCAATAGGCGTCTTCTCCCGATACGTTTGGCAGAACAGCGAAATTGAAGGCCGGCGGAGGCGAGGCGGTAGCCCACTCGAGCGACCGTCCGTCCCAGGGATCGCCGGTCTTGTCCGCCAGCGCGGCGCGGTTTCGTATGCTCACCGTCAGTTGAGCGATCAGCAGGATGATACCGACCAGGATCAGCGCGGCGCCGCCGGCAGCCACCAGCGTCCATGGATGCCATTCCGGCACGTCATAATGTTGCATCCTTCGCGTCATGCCGAGAAAGCCCAGCACGTAAAGCGGCATGAAAGCGAGGTAGAAGCCGACGATCCAGCACCAGAACGCAGCCCGACCCAGCCGCTCGTCGAGTTTGAACCCGAACGCCTTGGGAAACCAGTAAGTGTAGCCGGCGAACGCGCCGAACAACACGCCACCGATGATGACGTTGTGGAAGTGCGCCACCAGAAACAGGCTGTTGTGGAGAATGAAGGCCGCCGGCGGCACCGCCATCAGCACGCCGGTCATTCCACCCAGAATGAAGGTCACCATGAACCCGATCGACCACAACATCGATGCGGAATACCTGACACGGCCGCCATACATCGTGAACAGCCAATTGAAGATCTTCACCCCGGTCGGCACCGCGATGATCATGGTGGCAATACCGAAGATCGCATTGACGTCGGCGCCCGCGCCCATGGTGAAGAAGTGATGCAGCCACACCATGAACGACAGAATGCAGATCGCCATGGTCGCGAGCACCATCGAGCGGTATCCGAACAGCGGCTTGCCCGAGAAGGTCGATATCACCTCGGAAAAAATGCCGAAGGCGGGAAGAACCAGGATGTAAACCTCAGGATGACCCCATGCCCAGATCAGGTTCATGAACATCATGACATTGCCGCCGGCCTCGTTGGTGAAGAAATGGAATCCGAGATAGCGGTCCAGAATCAGCATCGCCAGCGTCGCGGTGAGAATTGGAAACGCGGCAACGATGAGAAGGTTGGTCGCCAGCGTGGTCCAGCAGAACATCGGCATCCGCAGATAGGTCATGCCGGGCGCCCGCATCTTAAGCACGGTGGTGACGAGATTGATGCCGGATACGAGAGTGCCGATGCCGGAAATCTCCAGCGCCCATAGATAGTAATCGACGCCGACACCCGGCGAATAAGTCAGTTCCGAGAGCGGCGGATAGGGCAGCCATCCGGTCCGGGCGAATTCGCCGACCATCAGCGAAATATTGACCAATAGCGCGCCGGTCGCGGTCAGCCAGAAGCCGACGGAATTGAGCGTCGGAAAGGCCACGTCGCGGATGCCGAGCTGAAGCGGAACGGCAAAATTCATCAAGCCGATCATGAACGGCATCGCGACAAAGAAGATCATGATGGTGCCGTGCGCGGAAAAGATCTGGTCGTAATGCTCGGGCGGCAGGAAACCCGGGGCATGAAACGCCAGCGCCTGCTGCGCACGCATCATGATGGCATCGGAGAAACCGCGCAGCAGCATCACCAGCGCCAGCAGCGTGTACATGACGCCGATCCGCTTGTGATCGACGCTGGTGATCCATTCGCGCCACAGATAGGGAAAATGCCCCTTCAGGAACACCCAGGCCAAAACCCCCAAAATGGTGAAGGCGACGACGCTAGACGCAACCATTGGGATCGGCTGATCCAGCGGAATCGCCGCCCAACTCAACTTACCGAACATCGGCGCCTCCCGATCGGGGAGCGGCCGGTGTGGACGGTTCGTCCTGCGGTCCCGGCCCCGCAGCTATCTTCTGCGTCGCGATGGACTGAAAAAGTTCGGGGTCGTCGAGCCGGTAGCTGGCCGGTGCGACCTTGATGCTTTGCTTGACAAGCTCGGCATAGCTGCCGGCGTCGAGCGTTGCGGTCGCCTTAGCTGTGGTTTGCACCCAATCCGAGAATTCCTTTGCCGGGACGGCATGGACCTCAAAGTTCATGTCGGAAAATCCATCGCCGCTGAAGTGCGAGGACAGGCCATGGAAAACGCCCGCCGTGTCGGCTTGCAGGTTAAGCCGGGTCGTCATGCCGTTCATGGTGTAGATCATGCTGCCGAGTTGCGGGATGAAAAACGCGTTCATGACGCTGGCCGATGTCAACGAGAAATGCACCGGCACCCCGACGGGGATGGTGAACGTGTTGACGGTTGCGATCTTTTGCTCGGGATACAGGAACAGCCATTTCCAATCGAGCGAAACGACCTGTATTTCGAGAGGCGGCCGCGATGCCGCGATCGGTTTGGCGGGATCAAGATCATGTGCTCCGATCCAGGCCACGCCGCCCAGCAGCATGACGACCAGCGCCGGAATGGCCCAGACGACGAGTTCAATGCGGCCCGAATAAGCCCACTCCGGAAGATGGCGCGCTTTGGTGTTCGACGCACGGAACCACCAGGCGAATCCGAAGATCGCAACGATGGTCGGCGCAACGATCGCCAGCATGATCGCGATGGAATCGATCAGGATAGATTTCTCAGCCGCGCCAATTGGACCTTGCGGCGCTAAGATGCCGATGTTGCAGGCCGAGAGCGCCAGCGCGCACACCACGATGATGGTCAGGCGCCCCGCAACTCGCAACTTCGACCCGATGGAATGCATTCCAAAATCCCGGCGGCTGCCGAATTGTCCCGCATGCGGTTATACATCGGGCGACGGCAACGGGTGAAGAGATGCAAAGGGATGGCAGCCATCAAACCACGGGATGAGCGCGACTGATATCATATGCCGCATCGCAGTTGCACCACTCCCATTCGATGGTTCGTATCGAGCCAGGTGCTCCTTGTTCCATCCCCATGCTGCTCACGGCGTACCGGTGAGTGTCCCCTGCAGATGGATGCTTGCAATCTCGTGATCTCGTCGGCGTTCGAAAATACACCCGGTGTGCTGCCCAGGTTACAGACGAATCGACAGTCTGCTGTCTATCTTGACGTGGTAATGGCCGCAAACAAGGTAACGGCGGTACACGGACGCTGCGGAATCAAATTCCAGGCTGCGACTTGAGCCGTCCCGGGAACTGGGCGGCTCTTTTTCTTGGGCCGCGAGCTTCTTCCTGGGCCGCGAGCGTGGGGCTCGCTTCGAAACTTCCGTTTTTCGCGGCCCCGCATTTCGCCGGCGTGGCTTGCTTCGCGACTGCCCGTGCCTACCTTCCATAGCAACATGCAACCCACATCCAACGATTCCAAACCTGGCAATGGAGGCCGGGATACCAGGCGCTCTTCCGGTTCAGCGGCCATGGGGGCATCCAACCGATCGCTCAGGGAGCGCGTCGGCGCCTTAAAGAACCTGCGTCCCTTCCTGATGATGGTTTGGCGCACCAGCCCCGGACTGACCGCGGCGTCGCTGGTGTTGCGGCTGGTTCGCGCTGTCATGCCGGTCGTCACGCTGTATGTCGGCAAGCTGATCATCGACAATGTTGTGTTGTTGGTGCAGGCGCCGCACAAGCCCGATACGCTGCGGCTGTGGCTCGACAGCGGCCTGTTGAACTGGCTCGGGATGCTGCTGCTGGCCGAATTCGCGCTCGCGGTGCTGGCGGACATTCTTGGGCGCGTCGTGTCGTTGATCGACAGCCTCTTGTCCGAGCGCGTGACCAACGCCTCCAGCGTGCGGCTGATGCAGCACGCCGCGACGCTCGACCTTGAAGACTTCGAGGACTCCGAATTTCAGGACCAGCTCGAGCGGGCACGCCGGCAGACCAGCGGACGAATGTCGCTGATGGGCCAGCTGTTCGGCCAGGCGCAGGACATCGTCACCGTGGTCAGCTTTGCCGCCGGCCTGGTTTTCTACGCCCCCTGGCTGATCGCCCTGCTGTTTTTGGCGCTGGTCCCGGCGTTCGTCGGCGAGGCGCATTTCAACGCCCAAAGCTATTCGCTCGATTTTGGCCGCACCCCGGAGCGGCGCGAACTCGACTATGTCCGGCAAACCGCCGCCAGTGTCGATACCGCCAAGGAAGTGAAAATCTTCGGGCTCAACGGATTCCTGATCAATCGATACATCCGTCTGGCGACCGATTTTTACGCGGCCAATCGACGGCTGGCGCTGCGGCGCGCCGGCTGGGGAGGATTGTTCACCGCGATCGGCACCGTCGGCTACTATCTGGCCTATGCCTACATCACCTGGCGCACCTTGACGGGAGAATTTTCGGTCGGCGACCTGACTTTCCTGGCGGGTTCGTTCCGGCGCTTGCGCGCGCTGCTTGAGGGGTTGCTGACCAGTTTCTCCAGCACGGCCGGTCAGGCGCTCTATCTCAACGATCTGTTTTCATTTTTCGAGGTGACGCCGGAAATCCTGTCGCCGGCCAACCCGCGACCGTTTCCCAGTCCAATTCTGCACGGCTTCGATTTTGAAGACGTCGGGTTTCGCTATCCTGATTCGGAGCGATGGGCGGTGCGCCATCTCTCCTTTACCCTTCACGCCGGCGAGGTGCTGGCATTGGTCGGAGAAAACGGCGCCGGCAAGACCACCCTGGTGAAGCTTCTCACCCGGCTTTATGATCCGGTCGAAGGCCGCATCCTGCTCGATGGCCACGACTTGCGCGAATACGATCTCGACGCGCTACGCGGCAGCATGGGCGTGATTTTCCAGGATTTCGTCCGCTACAATCTCAACGCCGGCGACAATATCGCGGTCGGAAAGATCGCCGCGCGCGACGATCTGGCGCGCATCGACCGCGCGGCGAAAAGCAGTCAGGCCGACGAAGTCATCGCCAAATTGCCGGCCGGCTACCAGCAGATGATCGGCAAACGGTTCAAGAACGGCGTCGAATTATCCGGCGGCGAATGGCAGAAAATCGCGATCGCGCGCGCCTATATGCGCGAGGCGGCGGTGCTGATCCTGGACGAGCCGACCGCCGCATTGGACGCGCGAGCCGAATTCGAAGTGTTTCAGCGCTTCAAGGAGCTCAGCTCCGGAAAAACCGCCATCCTGATCTCGCATCGCTTTTCCAGCGTGCGGATGGCCGACCGCATTCTGGTTCTCGCCGACGGCGCGATCGAGGCCTCCGGCACCCATGACGAACTATTGGCGCAGTCGAGCCGCTATTCCGAACTGTTTGAATTGCAGGCCGCCGGATATCGCTAACGGCTCAAGTTGCTTCCTGATATATGGCCGATATACACTTGGGATGGGTATCCAGCGGTCTCGCTCCCCCGCCTTTTTCACCGGCAGATATGAGGCTCGATTTGAAATCGAAGACGCCGACCAAACGCCGGCCTCGCGCGGTCGAAGCCGAGGACGGCACGCTGACGGATCGCGCCTATCGCGAACTCGAGGAGATGATTGTCACGCTGCAATTGTCGCCCGGAACGGTGCTGTCGGAGCAGGCGCTCGCCGCGCGTCTGAAGATCGGACGAACCCCTATCCGGGAAGCGCTGCAACGTCTGGCGCGGGACGGCCTCGTCGTGATCATGCCAAGGCGCGGCATCATGGTCTCCGAGATCAATTTGAAGCTGCAACTGCGGCTGCTCGAGGTGCGCCGCGAGCTTGAGCGGCTGATGGCGGGTCTCGCGGCCGAACGCGCCTCGCCCGACGAACGGCGCGAATTCGCCGAGGTGGCGGAAGCCATGCTGGCGGCCGCCGCCAAATCAGACGACATCGCCTTTATGCGCCTCGACCAGCGTTTCAACATCCTGATCGCAGTCGCCGCCCGCAACGAATTCGCGCGGCGGTCGATGGGCCTGATGAACGCGCTGTCGCGGCGGTTCTGGTACCAGCATTATCAGGAGGTCGCCGACTTGCCGCTGGCCGCCAAGCTGCACGCAGCGGTCGCCGAAGCGGTTTCGCAGAAGAAGGTCAAGGCCGCCGCGACCGCATCCGACCGGCTGATCGACTACATCGAGGATTTCGCGCGCAAGACGCTCGATAGCTGAGCGGCCTCAATTCAGGCGACTGCCCTGCCGGCCAGCGCGGCCAAAGCGAGGTCAATATCGGCCGAACTCATCTCCCATTCGTTGCCGAAATTCGCGACAATCGCGCGCATGAAGGATTCGACCGCAGCCTTCGCGGCGGCATGGTCGCCGAGATGATCGGCCAACAGTGCCAGTGCGAGCTGACGCGGCTCGGGACCCTCGTAGCTCCACTCGAAACCATTCTTGCTGAACTCGGTAATATCCACACGAGGATCGAGCGGTGCACCGTCGACAGTCACCTTGACGCCGTCGATGGTCCGGTCTCCCGCATAGTGTTTCATGGTACACTCCAGTCTTCAAACCTGCCTGCAAGTTCCGAAGGATCGTGGCGCGCGTTTCATCAACACGCCTGTCGGCGTCGTCGTGCGTCCCGCGCTCATTGCCATACCATAAATATATCAATGAGATCGCAGCAAGCGCTATTTAGGCCGGCGCCCTTCAACAGCGCAGAAACACTCGTTGCCGGTCTAATAGATTGGTGATATATCAGACGCGATGACTTTGAAGGACGGAGGTGGCATGATGGAACTATCATCAAGTCCAATGACGGAGCGGCAGCGGAACTACCGGGCGACCTACCGCCACCGCATCGCCGGATGGTACAATGGCTGGCTCCATGCCTTCGTGATCTATGTGATCGGGTTCACTGCCCTGTCGGTCTATTTCGCCAACATCAGCAACCTGCGCTGGTGGGAGCTGGCGATCGTGCCCGTGACTTTCCTGTTCGCCAATTTCTTCGAATGGTGGATCCATCGCTTCGTCATGCACCGGCCGTCGCAGGTGAAGGCGTTCCGCGCGATCTACAATCGCCATACACTGATGCATCACCAGTTCTTCACCGAGCAGGAGATGCGCTTTGCCGACCATAACGACTGGCGCGTGACCTTCTTTCCGCCCTACGCGCTGGTCACTTTCACCATGATGTCGATCCCGCCGGCGCTGGTGCTGGGCTGGCTGATCTCGCCCAACGTCGGATGGCTGCTGATCTCGACGACGACATCGATGTACCTGATCTACGAGTTCATGCATTTCTGCTGCCACGTCGACGAGAACTGGTTCGTGCGGCACGCCCCGTTCGTCAACACCATCCGGCGTCATCATACCGCCCATCACAACCAGTCGATCATGATGGAGCGCAACATGAACCTGACGTTTCCGGTGATGGATTGGCTGTTTGGCACCTCGGATCTCGATCGCGGCCTGATCGGCCACCTGCTGAACGGCTACGACACCCGCTTCGTCAAGACCAACATGCGCAAGACCTCGCGCACACCGAGGCCGGAGATGGCGCAACCGTCCACTGGATTTATTGCGCCGGCCGAGTAAGGCGCCGCGCGATAGCCGCACAACCGGGCGAAGGAATCTTCATGCAGGCGATCGAACCGAACTGGATTTCGCTGCTGTGGTTCGCCGCCTTTGCGACCGTCGGCACCGTCGCCTTGCTGATGGTCGCCGGCATGTTTCCGCTCCGCACCCGCCCCGACGCGGTGGGATCAGGTAAAGCGACGCTGCTGGTGGTCGGCAATACGATTTTGCTGGCAGCGCTGCTGACGGGTACCGGACTCTACGGCTACGCTCAACTTCGGTGGAGCACGCTGGTTGTCGTGGCCGGGCTTGTCGTGCTGTTTGCGCCCGGACTGTTCGAGGCCTGGCCATCGTCGTGGCGCGACGGCAACACCGGGCTTGTCGTTCTGGTCGGCGTTCAGGCGCTGGCCATCGCAACGCTGGCGAAAGTCGCGGGAACGCCCTGGGCAAATCTGTTGTGAATTGGTGCGGAGAATGCGATGCCGGTAAAAATCAAGCTTGGTCTATCGCTGATGGTCGTCGTGGTGGCGGCCATTGCGTTTTATTTTCAGCATGTGCTCGGGCATGACCGTATCCAGTATGTCGTCGCATTCCTCGGTTTCTTCATGATTTTCGCGATGTGGCTGTTTCCCGAGGTCAAGCGGGACGACACCGCAGGTGGCGCTCGTCGCGACTCCTCACCGCGATAGTTCGATCGACCCGCGCCCCCGTAACCTCAGGCCGTGCATCCTCACAGGAATGCCGAAGCCAGCGCCGGCGATTCCGTCAGGGCATGCGCCATGTATTCGAGGCCGGCGGCCAGCCGGGGACGGCCGATCGGACCGCCGAGGCAAACGCGCGCCGCTTCGGGCGGCGCGCCACTCACGGTAAACGCATCACTGGCGACAACGCCAATTCCAGTGGAGCGCATGTGCTCGACAAAGGCGGTGCGATTCCACAGGCCGGGAAGATCGACCCAGATATTGAAGCTCAAGGCATCGCTCTTGTGCATCCCTTTCGGCAATATTTCCGAGACCAGCTTCTGCCGCGCGGTGGTCTCGCTTCGTATGAACCGGAGCATCGTATCGGCGGTGCCGTCTTCGATCCATCGCGTCACCAGAGCGACGGTCAGCGGCGAGGCCATCACCGTGGCGGCGCGGAGCGCTGCTGCGAAGGGCCATATCGAACGGGTATCGGGCACCACGACGTAAGCGGCGCGCAGCCCGGCGCCGATGCATTTGGCCAAACCCGCGACATGCCAGGTCAAGTCCGGCGCGATCGCGGCAAATGGCGCATGCCCGTGCGCGGGAATAAAACCATAGGCATCGTCTTCGACAATCGGAAGTTTGAAGCGCCGCGCCACGGCTGCGATGTCGCGCCGCCGCTGATCGCTGATGGTGATGGTGGTCGGGTTTTGCAGCGTCGGGTTCAGATAGAGCGCCTTCGGCTTCAGTTTCTTGCAGGCGTCCGCCACCACATCGACCTCAACTCCCTCGGCATCCATCGGCAGGCCGACCAGTTGCAGGCCGAGCTGCGCCGCGATCGATCGAATGCCGGGATAGGTCAGGGTTTCGCACAGCACGACATCGCCCGGCTTGGCGAGGATGGTGAGAATGCCTAGCAATGCCGGGTGGGCGCCCGGCGACACGAATATCCTTTCCTGCGCGGGTACCAAAGCCCTCCTGCCAAGCCAGCTCGATGCGGCGTCCTTGTCGGCTTGCGTGCCGCCGAAGCCCTGATAGCGCAGCAGCGCGACGATATCGCGCGAGACATATTCCATGCCGGCCTGCATCCGCTCGATCAACTCGGGATCGTCCGGTTCGGGCGGAAGATTCATTGAAAGATCGACCGGGCGCGGCGGCGGTATTGGCTGACCACGCCGCGGCCGCGGCTTGTCGCGCACGAAGGTGCCCTGCCCGACCTTGGATTCGATCAGGCCTCGCTTGCGGGCTTCGACATAGCCACGCGCCACTGTCGTGAAATCGACATCGAGACGCTTGGCAAGCTTGCGCTGCGGCGGCAGCCGGTCTCCGACCGCAAGTCTGCCGGCTCCAATGTCGGTTGCGATGGCCTCGGCGATGGCGAGATAACGCGGTTTGTCGCTGGTCGCGAGATCGGGCGTCCATTCGGCCATCAGATTCTTTCGTCACGGAATCGAGAAATTGACTGCATATTGTTGCGTATAGGATTTTTTACCAAAAGTTTCAATCGCGTATTTGGCGCAGGCGCTGGACGGCGATGATTGATGGTTTTCAATACGCTTTGCTCAACGGAAATGCACGACGCACAGGAATTATACGCATTTTTTTGCGGCAGGGATTTGGATCCCGTCAAAAATCCATTCATTATTGAATGCATATTTGAATGCAAATTGACTGTTTTGATGATCTGTTGTGCAAAACGTCAACTGGCACATCCGTTGCAAAGCTTGCGACGCGCCCGGCCGATGCCTGGGACGATCACAAGGAGTGGAACATGCCAGCCGTATCAATGCCAGCACGCCAGAAAGGCGACTACCTCGTCGATTATGAGCAGAAAGTTTTCGAAGATGTGAAAGCGAAACCCGGCGAAAAAGCGCTGGTCACGTTTCACACGGTCGCCTTTGAAGGCTCGATCGGGTTCGTCAACATGCTGCAAGCCACGCGCCTGATGCGCAAAGGTTTCGAGACCTCGATCCTGTTGTATGGACCCGGTGTCACGCTCGGCGTGCAGCGCGGGTTCCCGAAAATCGGCGACGAGGCGTTTCCAGGTCACCAGAATTTCAACAACACGCTGGTCAAGTTCATGGCGGAAGGCGGCAAGGTCTACGCGTGCCGTTTCGCGTTGCAGGCGCTTTACGGCCACGGCGAGCCTTCGTTGATTCCCGGCATCATCCCGATCAGTCCGCTCGATGTGCTGGATCTCACGCTGATCCACCGCAACGACAACGCCTTCATGCTCCATACCTGGACGCTCTAGGCCGCGACATCACTCGCCAGCGGCGGACCGGATGGAGAGAAGCAAATGGCCGAGAAACAAATCGTCAGGGTCGCCGCGGTGCAGATCGCGCCCGATCTCGATACGCCGACGGGGACGCTCGATCGCGTTCTCGCGGCGATCGCGGAGGCCGCAGGCAAGGGAGCCAGGCTTGCGGTGTTTCCCGAAACGTTCGTGCCTTGGTATCCCTATTTCTCTTTCATCCGTCCGCCGATGCTAAGCGGCGCCGAACACATTCACCTCTACGACAATGCGGTCGTCGTCCCCGGCCCTGTCACCGAGGCGGTGGCTGCGGCGGCCCGCAAATACAACATCGTGGTCGTGCTCGGCGTCAATGAACGCGACCACGGCACGCTCTACAACGCTCAACTGATCTTCAACGCCAATGGCATGCTGGTTCTCAAGCGCCGCAAGATCACGCCGACCTTTCACGAGCGCATGATCTGGGGCCAGGGTGATGGCTCCGGCCTCAAGGTGGTCGATACGGCGGTCGGACGGATTGGCGCACTGGCTTGCTGGGAACATTACAATCCGCTCGCCCGCTACGCGCTGATGGCCCAGCACGAAGAGATTCACGTCGCCCAGTTCCCGGGCTCGCTGGTCGGCCAGATCTTCGCCGACCAGATCGAGGTGACGATCCGCCACCATGCCCTCGAAAGCGGATGCTTCGTCGTCAACGCCACGGGCTGGCTCACCGAAGACCAGATCGCCAAGATTTCGCCCGAAGAAGGACCACGCAACGGAATCCGCGGCGGCTGCATGACGGCGATTGTTTCGCCCGAAGGCAAGCACATCGTTCCGCCGCTCACTTCCGGCGAAGGCATCCTCGTCGCCGACCTCGACATGGCACTGATCGTCAAACGCAAGCGCATGATGGACTCGGTTGGCCATTACGCGCGGCCCGAACTGTTGTCGCTGCTGTGGGACGATCGCCCGGCGATCCCGCTGCATTTGTCACACGCCGCACCATCTCTCTCCACCTCCGGAGGACAATCCGATGAAGCCCATTCTGGTGCACGAACAACCGAAGCCGATGCCGACCGAGCAGCTGATCAACGAGTTGCAATCCTTCGGAGTTCGTCTCGTTGATCCCAGGTCCGGCGGCGACAGCCGGCGCGGCGGGGCCGGCCCCTCCGATCACATGCCGATGACGATCGACGGCGCGACCGTGATGATCCCGGTTCATAATGCGCCGGCGTTCGAGAGTCCCTACATCGTCGACAAGCCGGATACGCGCGGCCGCAGCCAGGTCAGCCGCGACGGTGCTGTGATCGGCGAGGTGAAATTCCAGCTGCGGCCGCGCTTTTACGAGCGCTCGACCGCCGACGGCATTCCCTATTCGAAAATTGCAACTCTGCACGGCCGCGATGTGCTGGCGACAACGATCCTGCAAACCTGCATCCGCTATCAAAGCCGCACCAAGACCTGCCAGTTCTGCGCCATCGGCCAGTCGCTGGCAGCCGGCCGTACCATTGAGCGCAAGACACCGGAGCAACTCGGCGAAGTCGCCCGCGCCGCCGTCGAGCTTGATGGCGTTACCCATATGGTGATGACAACCGGAACGCCGCCGGGCCGCGACCGTGGCGCCAAAATACTTTGCGAAAGCGCGCTCGGGGTCAAAGCCGCGGTCGATCTTCCAATCCAGGGACAATGCGAGCCGCCCGACGACGCCATCTGGTTCCAAGAGATGAAGGACGCCGGCATCGATTCACTCGGCATGCATCTGGAAGCCGTCACCGAGCGCGTGCGTCAGCGCATCATGCCGGGCAAGGCGCAAGTGTCGGTCGAGCGATACTTTCGGGCGTTCGAGGCGGCGGTACCCGTCTTCGGACATGGCCAGGTTTCGACCTACATCCTCGCCGGGCTTGGCGACAGCCAGAAGGAAATCCTCGACATCTGCGGGCGTCTCGTCGGTCTCGGCGTCTATCCCTTCGTGGTGCCGTTTGTGCCGATCGTCGGCACGCCGCTGGAAAGTCACCCGACGCCGTCACCGGCGTTCATGCATGAAATCCTCGGGCCGTTGGCAAAGCTCCTGCGCGACGGCGGTCTCAGCTCCGGCGACATCAAGGCCGGCTGCGGCAGATGCGGCGCCTGCTCGGCGCTTTCGACTTACGAAAAGAGGGTGCCGGCATGATCTTCGAACCCTTCAAGCCGTTTCTCGCCAGCGCCTATCAAATCAAGTTCGCAACCGAAGCGTGGGAGCAGCGCGGCGCAGCTTCGCTGCGCCAACAGGTGTTCTGCGTCGAACAGGGGCTGTTCGACGGCGACGATCGCGACGCGGTCGATGATATTGCTATCCCGTTGGTGGCGATCTCGCTGTTCGGCGTGGCCGCGGATGCCGTGGTCGGCACGGTTCGGATTCACCAGCATCCGGAAGACCCCGGCGTGTGGTGGGGCTCGCGGCTGGCGGTTACCGGGCAGTATCGCCGCCTCGGCGCGGTCGGCGCGGGCCTGATCCGCCTTGCCGTGGCCTCGGCGCATGCGCGCGGCTGCCACACTTTTCTCGGCAATATCCAGAGCCAGAATGCCGATCTGTTTCGTCACATGCACTGGCGTACGCTCAAGGAGGTCGAACTGTACGGCAAGCCGCATCACATGATGCAGGCAGACCTCGACTTCTATCCGCCATTCCTGCAACCCGAAGTCGGCTTCCTCTCGCTGCCGAAGCTGGCCGCGTGATGATGGGCTCGCTCGCGATATCGGCGCTGGCGCAGCGGCTGCGAAACAGCCATGGCATCGCCGCCAAGAGCGACATCGCGTCGGTCGCGCGGTCGCTGGGTTTGTCTGGTGCCGGCGTCATTCGGGTTGGTGACGATTGCGCCGCTCTCCCCGACGGCGACGGCTATCTGCTGTTCGCCATCGAAGGCTTCATGAACGAATTCGTCGCCGGCGATCCATGGTTCGCCGGCTGGTGCGGCGCCATGGTCAACATTTCAGACATTGCGGCCATGGGTGGACGGCCGATCGCCATTGTCGATGCAATCTGGGCGAACGGCGAGGACGAGGCCACACCCGTGCTGGCCGGTCTGAAGGATGCGACGAAGGCCTATGGCGTGCCCGTCGTCGGCGGCCACACCAACATCCGCACCGACCGCGGCCAGCTATCGGTCGCGATCCTCGGCCGTGCCAGCAAGCTGTTGACCAGCTTCGATGCCTCGCCCGGCGACCGATTGATTGCGGCTGTCGATCTGCGCGGGCGCTACCGCGAGCCCTTTTCGAACTGGGAAGCCGCGACCGATGCGCCGCATTCCCGCCTGCGAGGTGACCTGGAACTGCTGCCTTTGATCGCGGAAGCAGGCCTGTCCCGCGCCGCCAAGGATATCAGCCAGGGCGGCATTGTCGGCACCGCGGCCATGCTTGCCGAATGCTCCGGCGTCGGCATCGACATCGACCTTCAGGCGGTTCCGAAGCCCGACGGCATCGCGCTCGAGCGCTGGCTGCTGACATTTCCGAGCTTCGGCTATTTGCTCTCCGTCAAACCTCAAGCCGTCGCCGAGGTGACGGCCCGCTTCATGGCGCGCGGGATCGCCGCCGCCGATATCGGCGCCGTCGCACGTGGCAACCGCCTTACCGTCGGCGACGGCATTGCATCCGAAGCGATCTGGGATTTCGCACAAGAAGCCGTTGATCGGCGCCGGACCACCGTCCCACATCGCGGTCGAGGCGGTGGCATGACCGCCAGCACTCGGCTTCCGCGCATTGCCATCCTGGCGCACTCCACCAATCCGCGCGGAGGCGTCGTTCACGGGCTCGAATTGGCTGACAGCCTCACCCGGCTTGGCTGTGAGGCGGTGCTTCATGCGCCCGATGCCAGCGGCAAGGGATTCTTTCGGGCGCCACTGTCGCCTGCGATCGCAGTGATGGCTTCGCCGGCGGGCAAGAACGTCGCGGAGATGGTACAAGCGCGCATCGCCGACTACATCAAGCATTTCGAGCTGCCGGCCAACAGGCAATTCGACGTGTTTCATGCGCAGGATTCGATCTCGGGTAACGCGCTGGCGACCCTCAGGCAGCGTGGCCTGATCCGGCGCTTTGCGCGCACCGTCCATCATATCGACAATTTCGGGGATCCCCGCCTCAGCGATTGGCAAACGCGTTCGATCACCGAGGCCGACGAACTGTTCGTCGTCAGCGAGCTCTGGCAATCCCGGATCATGGCCGAGTTTGGCCGGACCTCCACCAAGGTCGGGAACGGCGTCGATACCGAACGCTTCACCAACCAAGCCCGCGCGCTCGACCGGCAGGTGCGGGAACAATATGGCATCAACGGAAGCCCGGTGCTGCTTTCTGTGGGTGGCGTCGAAGAGCGCAAGAACAGCCTCCGAATCCTCGACGCGTTCCGGCAGCTCTTGCGAATCCACCGCGACGCCCAACTCGTGATCGCCGGGGGCGCGTCGTTGCTCGACCATGCGATGTATCGGCGGCAGTTCGACGCCCTGATCGCGGCAGACAGCGAGCTCAGCCGCGCCGTTGTTTGCCTCGGCCCGGTTCCGGATTCCGATATGCCCTCGCTGTACCGGATCGCGGACGCGCTGGTGTTCCCGTCCATCAAGGAAGGCTTCGGCCTTGTCGTTCTGGAGGCGATGGCGAGCGGCACGCCGGTCGTGACCTCGCGGATCGCTCCGTTCACCGAATACCTCGGTGCCGACGACGTGGTCTGGTGCGATCCTTTGAGCGTGGCGTCGATCGCCAATGCGATGGCGATCGTTCTGGCCGAACCGCTGCATTCCAGGATGGCGCAGCGCGGCGGTTTGATTGCGCGGCAGCATGACTGGGCCAATACCGCGCGAGCCCACCTGCCGGCCTATCAGAAACTGATGGAGCTGCAGCATGCCTGAGATTTTCGGCGACAACGGCGGCGACCGCGTCACCGTCATATCCTTCCACCAATAGACTGGGAAAGTCACATGACACATTCAACCATTCCCTCGCACGCCAGCGTTGTCATCATCGGCGGCGGTCAGGCCGGTCTCGCCATGAGCTATCATCTCAAGCAGAGCGGCGTCGACCACGTCATTCTGGAGAAGCACCAGATCGCCCATTCGTGGAAAACCAAGCGCTGGGACGCCTTTTGCCTGGTGACGCCGAACTGGCAGTGCCGGCTTCCGGGATATCCCTATCAAGGCAGCGATCCCAACGGCTTCATGCTGCGCGACGAGATCGTCGCCTATATCGAGAACTACGCCCGGCACATCGCCGCACCCGTCAAGGAAGGTGTCGCCGTCACCCGGCTGAAGCCAGAATGCGGACGGCGGATTTGCGCTTGAAACCAGTGCGGGCGAAATGACCGCGGGCGCGGTCGTGCTCGCGGTCAGCGGCTATCACATACCGAACGTGCCGCGGATGGCGGATCGGCTCGATGGGTCGGTGACCCAGCTGCATTCCGCCGCCTATCGAAGCCCGGAACAATTGCCGCCGGGTGACGTCGTTGTGATCGGCAGCGGGCAATCCGGCTGCCAGATCGCCGAAGACCTGCATCTGGCGGGACGCAAGGTGCATCTCGCCGTCGGCAGCGCGCCGCGATGCCCGCGGGTCTATCGCGGCCGTGACGCCGTCGAATGGCTCGACGACCTCGGGCAATATGACCTGCCGGTCGATCAGCACGGCCTGAAGGAAAAGGTCCGCAAGAACGCCAACCACTATCTGACCGGGCGCGACGGCGGCCGCGATATCGATCTGCGCAAGTTTGCCCTCGAAGGGATGTCGCTGTACGGCCGGCTCAAGGACATCGAGGGCGGGCGGCTGATATTTGCCGACGACCTCACAAAGAATCTCGACAATGCCGATCGCGTCTATAACGGCATTTGCGGCCTGATCGACGATCACATCACGCGCAACGCCATCGATGCGCCGGCCTCGCCGCATTATGCGCCGGTTTGGGCCCCGACCGCCACGCCCGCCGAACTCGATCCGGCGAAGGCCGGCATCTCCACCATCATCTGGACCACCGGCTTCCGGTCCGACTGGTCGTGGGTCGAACTGCCGATCTTCGACGGCGCCGGCTATCCAACCCATCGGCGCGGCGTGACGTCGATGGACGGCGTCTATGTGCTCGGCCTGCCCTGGCTCTACACCTGGGGCTCTGGACGCTTCGTCGGCGTCGGCCGGGATGCGGCCTATGTGACGCAGCATCTTCTCGGCAACTCCGGGACGAAGGAAAACCAGCGAGCCAGCGCCGCGTGATTGTCAGCGCTCGGCAAACGCCTTCTCGACCACGAACTGGCCGGGCTCGCCGTGATTACCCTCGCGAAAACCCTTGCCGAGCAGCAGCGCCCGGGTGTCGTGAACCAGCGCGGGACTGCCGCAGATCATGACGCGATCGTGACCGGCTTCGAGCTGCGCCACGCCGGCGTCGCTGAACAATTTGCCTGACGTGATCAGGTCCGTGATCCGGCCGCGATTGCGGAACGGATCGCGCGTCACCGTCGGATAGTAGATCAGCTGGTCGCGCACGAGATCGCCGATCAGTTCGTCGTTTGGCAGCTTCTCGGTGATCATCTCGCCATAGGCGAGTTCGGCGACGCGGCGGCAGCCGTGCAGCAGCACCACTTTTTCGAAGCGCTCATAGGTCTCCGGATCCTTGATCACGCTGAGGAACGGCGCGAGCCCGGTGCCGGTACCGATCAGATAAAGATTGCGGCCGTCCTCGAGATTGTCGATCACCAGCGTGCCGGTCGCCTTGCGGCTGACGATGACTCTCATCGCCCTCTTTCAGATGCTGCAGCCGCGAGGTCAGCGGCCCGTCCGGCACCTTGATCGAGAAGAATTCCAGCCGGTCCTCGTAATTGGCGCTGGCGACGCTATAGGCGCGCAGCAGCGGCTTCTCGCCGACCTTCAGGCCGATCATGGTGAATTCGCCGTTGCGAAACCGGAACGAGGAATCGCGCGTGGTGGTGAAGCTGAACAGGGTATCGGTCCAGTGATGGACGCTGAGAACGCTTTCCAGATTGAAATGGCTCATCTTTCCGCTTGATCCTGGCTGAAGGGCCTGAAAGCTGCGCCGAATTGCATTCGTATACATTCATTTGTATACAAATGAATAATCCAACTTGATCCCGGCGTCAAGCCGCGCTCAAGTCGGTGACGACAACGCGAAGGCATTGAGAAAAAGGAACAAAATCCATGGCCCATGACGCCCCTCAGGCCACCGGCCCGACCAAACTGGTGATCCGCAATATCGGCCTGCTGCTGAGCGGCGCGATGGAGAAGCCGATCCTCGATGCCGATACGATCCTGGCCGAAAACGGCAGGATCACCGCGATCGGACGCGCCAAGGATATCAACGCCGAGGGTGCGACGACGATCATCGATGCCAACGGCACCACGGTCACGCCCGGCCTGATCGACAGCCATGTTCATCCCGTCGCCGGCGACTGGACGCCGCGGCAAAACCAGATCGGCTGGATCGACAGCTTTCTCAACGGCGGCGTCACCACCATGATCTCCGCCGGCGAAGTTCACATGCCGGGCCGGCCGCGCGACGTGGTCGGCGTCAAGGCGATGGCGATTTTCGCGCAGCGCGCGTTCGACAATCTCCGTCCCGGCGGCGTCAAGGTCCATGCCGGCGCGCCGGTGATCGAGCCCGGCATGGTCGAGGAAGATTTCAAGGAGTTGGCCGCGGCCGGCGTCAAGCTGCTCGGCGAAGTCGGGCTCGGCGGCGTCAAGGACGGACCCGACCGCGCGCAAGATGGTGGCGTGGGCGCGCAAATACGGCATTCAAAGCACCATCCACACCGGCGGCCCCTCGATTCCAGGCTCCGGCCTGATCGACAAGGATGTGGTGCTGGAAGCCGACACCGATGTGGTCGGTCACATCAATGGCGGCCATACCGCCCTGCCCGACGGCCAGATCCGCTGTATCTGCGAAGGCTGCAAGCGCGGCCTCGAACTGGTTCACAATGGCAACGAACGCGCGGCACTTTACACGCTGCGGATTGCGCGCGAGATGGGCGACCTCAACCGCGTCATCCTCGGCACCGATGCGCCGGCCGGCTCCGGCGTGCAGCCGCTGGGAATCCTGCGCATGGTGTCGCTGCTGTCGTCGCTCGGCGATGTGCCTGCGGAAATCGCGTTCTGCTTTGCCACCGGCAACACCGCGCGGATGCGCGCGCTGGATTGCGGCATCGTCGAGGTCGGACGCGCGGCCGACTTCGTCATCATGGACAAGGCGCAGCATTCCGCCGGCAAGGACATCCTCGACAGCGTGCAGCTCGGCGACCTGCCCGGCATCGGCATGACCGTGATCGACGGCATCGTCCGCACCCAGCGCAGCCGCAACACGCCGCCGGCGACGAAGGTGCCGGAGATTGTCGGGCATTGATGGGTCGCTTCGTACTGACCAAAACACCCGCAACGTTTTCTGTCCAGCGCAGGACAACGAAAACTAAGCCGTCATTCCGGGGCATCGCGTAGCGATGAGCCCGGAATCCATAACCCCTGCAGGGAGTATGGATTCCGGGCCTGCGCCAAGCGGCGCATCCCGGAATGACGCGGGTAGATTTTATCAAAGGCCAATTTCAAACACACCTTCATATTCCCGCGGCGCGATACGCCCGAGTTGTGCATGAACCTTTCGCCCCCAAGACGAAGGGAGCGGGGAATGCCGGGCGCCCGTTGCACCCGCAGCCGCGTGCGCAGTGGTAGAAAGCACACGCGTTAGTCACCACGGTCGCACCGGGATCACCCGGCATTCCCGCACGCGATGGTTTTACAGCTTATTTCGCGCTCTCCCCGGTGATCGGGCTTTCTTGTCACCGTCGCTTGCGGATTTGTCTTCCGCAAACTTGACGCCAGCGTCGAGGCGTCAGGACCACACGACTTCACCGTCCGCGAGATAAGCGCTCTCGTCAGCAGCGCCGCCTGCGTCCATCGCATCCCATGCCCAACGTTCGTGACGATCGCGAAACGCCCCTCTGTGTGGGCCGGGATGGCGAAGGATAGTGAAGTGATTTGGGTCAGGAGGGAACGGAAATATTTTTGCGAATGGGGCTGGACACTGATTTGCCCGAACGAGGCAAGCCAGCCGACCTCGCAGCGACGAGTGCATTGTCACCGTAACCAAGCCATCACTGCAACCAAGTGACAGGGTTAGTCGGGCTCCCGCCAAAGCGTCCAGATCCAGCCAACGAAGGTCGCCACAAGGAAGGGATAAGCATAGGTCGGCAGCGGCGTCGATGTCGGTACTAGCTGCTCACCCCAAAAGATTCTCGCCGAGGTGATCATAAACAGCACCGCGCTCACGATCCCGAGAAGGCGGACCGGCGCGGCGAACAGCTTCGGAATGCTGACAAGAAGTAGCGCCGTTCCCCAAAGCGCGGTGCCGGCGGCAAATGCAGGAATGCTACCGGCAAGACCCGCCGCCGGGCCCGAAAGCAAGATGACGCCTTCGCCAATGGCAAAAACCAGAAACCCACCGGCAACAATGTCATTTCCCATTCGAAAGTATTTTATGGCCAGCAATGGTGTAGCCATCACGAGCCCGGCGCCGTCGATCGCCCATAGGATCGCCTGCACGTTCTGTTGCAAGACCATGGCTCCCGCCATACCCAACGCCCCGCCGAGTGCAAGGCCGACAGCAGCAATGACGTTGATTTTAGCGGACATGCTTCCCCCAGCTCTCAAACAAGACTAACTTGCTGACAGTATAGGAACAAGGAACGTCGAATGCCCGGAATTACGGCAATTACGGTGACAGTGCACTTAATTCCTCCGTTCGTCGATAGCGCTCGTCAACGTCCCTCCGGTTCGGACGGCTTCGGCCCACGCTTGCCCGGCTTGAGAGTGCGTCGCGTCAGTCGCTCAAGCCGAGCGAGAAAGCCATCGTTCCCCAGCGGCCGGCCGATGCTCTCCGCAGCGCGCAGGCGGGCGAACAGTTCCGCCTCGGGCTCGCTGGCAAGCAGATCGGCGAAGCGGGGGAAACGTTCCTTGATCGGCGCCAGCGCCGTTAAACCATCTTCCTTGCCACGCAAATGCGCGCGCGTGCTCGACCAGCGCCAGTCCTGTGCCCGCTCCACCAATCGCGCCCGCACCGGGTTGAGCGACACATAGCGCAGCGCCGCCGCGAGGTGTTCCTCGTCCATGGCCACGGCGCCGAACCGGCCCTGCCAGAAATGACCGCTGCGTTTGCGCCGCGCCTGGATCGTGCCGGCATAGCTGCGATGCACCCGCGCCAGCGCGCGGCGCAGCCCGTCAGGATCGGACGGCACCAGAATGAGGTGTACGTGGTTCGGCATCAGGCACCAGGCCCACACCTCGACCTCGGCAGCGTGGCAATTTTCGGCGAGCAGGTCGCGATACAATGCATAGTCGGCATCGCCGAAGAAAGTCCGCGCACGGCCGTTGCCGCGCTGGGTGACATGATGCGGGTGACCGGGAACGACGACACGAGCGAGACGGGCCATGCGGCATGATGCCCGCACAGGAGCGCCATGTCAATTAAGTGCACTGTCACCGTAATAGAAGTAATGCACTGTCACCGTATAGTAGGCCCAGCTCGATCACTGACGTCTCGGAATACTGGATCGCCCGCTTTCGCGGGCGATGACGGCTGAGCATGTGGTCCGTCGATATTCGCTACACCTTCACGGACTCCGGTCGACGGCAACCGCTGCGTTCTCCGATCAGCGAATAACCGCTGCGTCCGAACTGGTGACGACCACCGGCTTTCCGGCTTTGATCACGCGTGCAGCCTGCTGGGAGCCCTGGTCCGGATTGGCGCGGAACGACAGTGCGAGGCCAGATACCGCTATGGCCGCCACAAGTGCCGCGACCACGATCTTGAGATGGGTCGACCGGTCGGCGCTGTAAAAGGAATGATTCATCCTCGCCCCCTCACCCGCGCCTGCCGGCGGAATTATCGGCGCGGCGGTCCATCGGAAGCACGACCACTTTGGTGCCGACGTTGACCCGCGAATAAAGGTCGGCGACATCCTCGTTGGTCAGGCGGATGCAACCAGACGACACGCGGGTGCCGATGGTGCCGGGAGCATTGGTGCCGTGAATGCGATAGACGGTACCGCCGAGATACATCGCGCGGGCACCGAGCGGATTGCCGGGACCGCCCGCCATATAGCGCGGCAGATAGGGCTGGCGCGCGATCATCTCCGCCGGAGGTATCCAATCCGGCCATTCCGATTTCCTGGTGATCGACTGCACGCCCGACCAGGTAAAGCCGTCGCGGCCAACGCCGATGCCGTAGCGCACCGCCTGTCCGTGGCCCAGCACCAGATAGAGATATGTGTTGGGGGTATCGATAATGACGGTGCCCGGCGCTTCGCGGGTGGCATAGCCAACGACCTGGCGCTTCAAGCGTTCGGCGATGACACCACCCTGGGAGGGCGCGATCTGCAGCCGCGGCGCGGTTTGTCCCGGGGAAGCCATGGCCAACTGATACATCGGCAGCGGATCCGCGCCGGCCGTGTGGGAAAATGTGAGGGTCGCGATCGCGCCAAGCGCAATTGCTGTGCTGCGGAAACCGGCTCCAGAGATACCGAAATTGAACATCGTATTCCCCTGTTTGACTGTTTTGAGCGCCTAAGTGCGCCTTTCCGGCGCATTCCCTGCGCCTAACCAGTAGCTGGCAACCGTTTCGGGACGGTTGCGTCGGAGTCCGAAAATGGTTTCGTGGAAAGCAGAATTAATTCATCACGGCAGGCGCCGCGGGCCGTCAAAGCCCAAAAAAGGCAGATGGTACCGGCATTTCCGGCATGCGAATCAGAGCTTTGTGCCCTGCAGAACGATGTAGCCCTTCGGCGCCGTTGCTCGTGTGGACGCAGAATCCGAGATTTGCCGCCATTGCAGCTCTACGGCCGGACAGGCCTTTCTTCGAGAGAAAGGGGGGCTACCGGACATCGAGCAAGCCCGTTTGCGACGAAAGAGCGAGCCAAAAAAGCCTCTACCGCCGCGTCCAAACGTTCTGAAGTCCGCCATGGCACTTTTCGGACATCGGAAGCGAGCGCAGCAACGTCCGCCGGCGTGGCAGCAGACGACAAATGCGCGCGATCGATTTCTGCAAATGCCCAGAACGCACATTTTTACGTGAGATGTCCGAATTGGTCGCGGTTCAAGCCCTGTGAAACAACGCGCTTACCTGCGATGCTGGTGTCTGCTTGGTGGCTTAGGACTTCGTCCTTTGCTGCCTATGCCTTTCCTCACTCGGAGGCGTCATCATGAGCGTCAGAGATACGTTGAAGCTTGGCACGGCAACTTGGCTAATCCTGTTATCAGGTGCGGCGATCGCACAGGCGCCCAAGATGAAAATGACCACCGACATTCCCGCGTCGCTCATGTCGCCCAATACGGTCGAAACGCGGATCGGTACGCTTAACTTCACCGATGGTTTCCCGGATGATGCAACTGCCGCAAAGGTCTACGACAACCTCGATTTTCAGCGCGGCATTCAGGCTTATCTTGCCGCGTTGCCCGCCGTTTCGATCGAGGCTTTTCTCAAAGGCTTCTCCGAGTTCGGTCCCGTCAACCAGACCGTCCTCATCTCGGAGCAGCTGCTGGATGCCAAATCACTATTCCTGACCGCCAACACAACCACCCCCTACACGATGCTCTATCTGAGCACAAAGGACGGGCCGCTTGTCGTGGAAGTCCCTCCCGAGGTGCTTGGCCCGATGGATGATGCGTGGTTCCGTTGGGTTACCGATGTTGGCATCACCGGACCGGACAAAGGCAAGGGCGGAAAGTATCTGTTGCTGCCTCCCGGTTACACCGGCGCGGTCCCTGACGGTTACTTTGTCGCTCGTTCCCGCACCGTGGGAAATCTGCTGTTTTTCCGAACCTTCCTAAAGAACGGCGACCCGAAGCCCGGCGTGGATAGTGTCAAGAGCAGCTTGCGCGTTTATCCGCTCAGTCAAGCCGCCAATCCGCCCCCCATGAAGTTCGTCGATATATCCGGCAAGGCCTTCAACACCATCGGCCCCGGCGACTATTCGTTGTTCGAGTTCGTCAATCGCGTCATTCAGGACGAACCAATCGACGCCGTGGACCCTGATACGCTGGGCTTGTTTGCCGCCATCGGCATTGAAAAAGGCAAACCATTCGCACCCGACGACCGCATGAAAAAGATACTCACCGAGGCAGCGGCGGTCGGCGATGCGACGGCGCGCTCGCTCACCTATAAAAGCCGGCTCAAGGATGCTTTTCTTTATACGAACAGCGCGTGGGTAACGCCATTCATTGGCGGCAGCTACAAGTTCGAGCAGGACGGTGCGGTCAATCTCGACGCCAAGAGCATGTTTTTCTTTTATGCCACCGGCGTGACGCCGGCGATGACGATGAAAATGGTGGGGGAAGGTTCGCAGTATGCTGGTGCCTTCGTCGACGCCAAGGGCAACCCGCTTGATGGCAGCAAAATGTATCGTATCCATCTGCCGCCCAACATTCCGGCGAAGAATTTCTGGTCGTTCACGCTGTACGACAACCAGACACGCTCGATGCTCCAGACCGATGGATCGCCGGCGGTCGGTAGTCTGACCAGGGGATTGCTCATCAACGCCGATGGTTCCGTCGATGTTTACTTCGGACCGAAGGCCCCGAGCGGCAAGGAAGCGAATTGGGTCCAGACAATCCCCGGCAAGGGTTGGAACACCCTCTTGCGGTTGTACGGCCCGCTCGAACCTTGGTTCAACAAGACCTGGCGACCGGGAGAGATTGAGCCGATTTAGCCGGAGGCAAAAACGTTCTATCGCCATGTCCAAACATTCTGAAGTCCGCTATTGGACCCATCTCGGACATCAGACCATTCAGTCGCCATGCGTCCAGCCGCACTGGCCTGAATGGTCGCATTGACCTCGCTTGATGCGCCATGGAACATAGCCGGCCAACAGGGTCAGGCAGGGGGAAGCGATGCTCACCGTTGAAGAAGTTGGGGCAATTCCGTTGTTCTCCGCGCTGCCGGCCGCTGAACAGGAGCGCCTGGCTCGGACGTCAGCCGACCTTCAACTGGCGGCCGGAGAGTTTGCAGTCCACGAGGGTGGAGAGGGCGCACTCTTTGTGGTCATCTCCGGCAAGATTGAAGTCATCAAGACATTCGATGGGATCGAGCGCACACTTGGTTGGCGTGTGCCGGGGACGATCTTCGGTGAGGTCCCTATTACTCTCGGGACGCCGTTTCCCGGAGGCTATCGCGCGGCCGAGCCATCGCGCGTGATGCGTTTGGAGATTCAACAATACTACGCCATTGCCGCGGTGTCGAAGGACGTGGCCCAGAAGATCAATGCACTTGCCCGCGAACGACTGGGTGGGCTGCAGGCCATCGCCGCGGAGCCGCACAAGCCGCGCGTCACATTGATCGGGCATCGCGGGGACAGCGCCTGCGCTGACCTGCGTCGATTTCTGACACGCAATCAAATTTCATTCGATTGGGTAAACGCCCGATGCTCCGGAGGCGATGGCTTTTCTGGATGCATCGCAGCGGCCGTCCATCGATGGTCCCATGGCGCGATTGGCTGACGGTACCATTATCGAAAACCCTGGAGTGCGGGACCTTGCAAGCCGACTTGGGCTGCAGACTTCCCCGCGTGGCGCCGAATACGACGTTGCGATCGTCGGAGGTGGGCCGGCTGGCCTTGCGGCGGCGGTCTACGGGGCATCCGAGGGACTTCGCACCATCGTGGTCGAGCGAGAGGCGCCCGGCGGGCAGGCTGGAACGTCGTCGCGGATCGAGAATTACCTCGGCTTTCCGAGCGGCATATCCGGCGACGAGCTTGCCAGTCGCGCCCTTGGGCAGGCAAGGCGGCTTGGAGCCGAAATTCTGGTCACGCGTTCCGTCGCGAGCGTCGATCCCGCCAGGCACGAGGTTTTCCTCGACGGGGTCGACGTTATTCGGGCCCGCAGCCTTATTCTTGCAACGGGCGTGACATGGCGGCGTCTCGCCATCGAAGGCATCGACCGGCTTATCGGCAAAGGGGTATTCTATGGAGCCGCGCGGAGCGAAGCGAACACCATCCATGGACAGGACGTTCATCTGATCGGCGCGGGAAACTCGGCCGGCCAGGCAGCACTTCACTTTTCAAGCCACGCGCGCAAAGTGACACTCATCGTCAGAGGCAAGCGCCTCGAAGACAGCATGTCTCATTATCTGATCGAGCAGCTCCGCTTGAAATCGAACATAGCCGTGCAGTTGGGATCTGAAATCAATTCCGTACACGGCGACGGCAACCTGTCGGCGATAGACATCCTCGAACGAGCGAGTGGTGAAGTGCGTCGATATGAATGCGGCGGGCTGTTCATTTTCATAGGCGCCGACGCCGAGACCAGGTGGCTGCCGGCAGAAATCGCCTGCAATGACCGTGGATATGTCTTGACTGGTGACGATGTGAAGAAGGCCGGGCGCTGGTCGTATCATCGCGATCCCTACCTTCTCGAGACGAGCGCGCCCGGCGTCTTTGCCTGTGGCGACGTGCGGCTGAGCCCCGTCAAACGGGTTGCATCAGCCGTCGGTGAAGGAAGCATGGCGATCGCGTTCGTCCACCAATATATGGCACACGAGAAAGCCCACGCAGGGGCTGATCAGATTTCAATGTAGCGTTGGGCGCGCGCTCTTCTCCGTCAATCGTTGGCAATGCCTGCTCCAGAGCATGATAACATTAGATCGATACGCCAAGGCAGCGGCGGCGCGCTCCCTCGCCCAAAGGGAGAGGGTTGGGGTGAGGGGTTTCGGCCTAACGATAGATCGCAACCCCTCACCCGGATCGCATTCAACGATGCGATCCGGCCTCTGCCACAAGGGGAGAGGTGAAGTGAGCGGATTTAATCAAAAGCCATCGCGCTCTAGATCTGCCATTTGCGGATTCTATTTTCCAGCCAAAACAAGAGATGACGCTCTAATGCCTGACCGCATAGAGCGGCGTTCTGACCGTCAACTGGTAGGCCGGCTTCGGCGTCCATGCGATCTCGGCGGTCACGCCAAACAACCGGTTGTCGTTGTCATCCATCCGGTCCAGATCGAACCTGACGATCGGCTGGGTAAAGGGCTGGAACGGCGTCAGGTTGATAAGCTGTGCGCCGCCGAACGATTGAACGCCGGCGCGACCGGTGACCTTCCAGTTGTTGTCCCACTGATAGTATCCACCGACATAGCCGATGATGTTCGGATTGATCGCTGCCAGCGCCGAATCGACGGCAACCCCGGTGTATTGCGCACCGGCCAGCAATCCCTTGGTTTCATCCTTGTTCAGGGCGTATCCAAATTCGACCCGTGTATTAAGGGACGTCGTGGCAAGCGGGGAGTCCGGTACCGCCCTCGTCAACGTCGACTGCAGCGTAATCGTCGGGATTGATCCGCCGTTTTGCTGATAGACGTCAGCCTGAAATCCGACGTTCCAGCTGCTGACCGCGAACGTCGACCAGTCCGACAGGTTGGTTTGCGATGCGCTGGCACTGAACCCGCCATAGACCGAGAACCGGTCGGTGAGGTCTACCGTCAGCGGAACATCGACGGCGGCACTCCGGATCGACAGCGATGGCCGGATCGGCAGCGCCGGGCGATTCGTCAATGCCGCGAGCGACTGAAGCGTTGCGAGCGCCGATGCCAATGAAGGATTGCTGAACCCGATCGACAACGCGTTGCCGGACACCGTCGTGTAGATGGTCCTCAGATCCAGATAGATGTTCGGCAAGGTCGAAGCCGCCTTTGCCGGGTCGCTATCGGCGTCCGCACTGTGCGCAGAATGACAAAAGCCAATCGATAGGGACGCACCAAGCAGCAAAAGACGCCAGGCTCGCACCAGTCCGGCTCGCGGACCATGTTGCGGCTTGCGAAAACTCTTTCTGGCAAAATCTGCCTTCAATCGACTGCGCCTTGCCAAGCTTTTGATGCGAAGCGATATCGGTCCGGGACTTGCAGATGTTCGGCAAGCAAATGTTCGGCAAGCAAATGTTCGGGAAGTCAATGCGCTATCACGGACTCCCCTGTTGCGTTCGATCATGATCCGATTGCCTATTATTGGCCAGCATTATTGCGCACGGGCGATTTCATAACCAATGGCGATATCGTCGGCGACAAAACGCTTGTACAGTTATTCTTCGAGCGGCGTCACAGCGCTTGAATCGGCATGATGACATGTCTACCGGATGACACGCGGTGGAGGGTCTCGAGCCGGCGCTCAGTTGCAGCTGGATAGCGCCCTTCTATAATCCCCTGCTTGCTTCCCCGTCGCATCGGATGCAATGTCGGCCTACGGGCATGAACTAATGGAAACGCACGAGAGGATGCGACTGAGCCAGGTTTCAGGCAATGGCTGCATTGCCGCAGCCATTACCGTCTTGGTCGGATTTGGGAATCTATCGATCGGCCTTGTCCTCCGACTGACTCATCGGAGTTTCCCCTTATGAAGACCTCGTCGAAGTTGCCGCTCTGGCTTCGCTTTGTCCTGCTGATCGGTGCTGTCGGCCTCGCGTCCGGTGCAAGCCTCCTCGCCTATCGGTATTTTACGCGCCCGACAACGCTGAGTGTGGCCGTGGGCTCGATCGACGGCGAAGCCGCCAGGGCGATGTCGGCGATCGCCAGCCAGCTCGTTGCAACGAACGCGCCGGTGCGGCTCAAGGTCATCGACAGCGGCACCGCGCTTGAAGCGGCAAAAACGTTTGCGGCGGGCAAGGCGGATCTCGCGGTGGTTCGCGGCGATGTCGGTGATCTGTCGCAAGCGCAAGCCGTCGTCGTCGTAAGCCATATGGTTGTCCTTGTCGTCGCGCCTCCAGGTTCGGCTCTCGACAGTATCGACAAATTGAAAAGCCGCCGCGTCGGCGTAATCGGCGGCGAGACCAATGCCAAAATTGTCGAGGTGCTGAGCAAGGAATTCGGGCTCGACCCCGCCAAGGTGTTCAAGGATGTCGCGTTGCCGGATGCGCGACGCGCTGTTCAGTCCAAGGAGGTAAGTGCGCTGCTTGTGGTGATCCCGTTGGCCGGAAAATATCTGTCACTGGTGCGAGACGTATTTGCGCAGGGCCCCAAAGCCTTGCCGGTACTGCTCCCGATCGAGTCCGCCGGGGCGATCGCACAAGCCGAACGCGCCTATGAAAGCTTCGAGGTGCCCAAGGGCACGCTGCGAGGATCGCCGCCGGTTCCGGAAGATGACCTGACGACCTTGAGGACTTCATTATATCTGGTTGCGAACAAGAAGCTCGGCGCTGATTTGATCACCAGCCTTACGCTGGCGATCATGAAAGTGCGCAGGGAGCTTATGAGCGAGGACCCAATCTTCGCACAGATCACCGCGCCCAGCACCGATCAGGATGCCTACCTTCCCCTGCATCCCGGCGCAGCAGCCGTCTATAACAGCACCCAGCAAAGCTTCATGGATGAATACGGCAACTGGATTTACCTGACGCCGATGTTGCTCGGGGGCGCGGCCACTGTGCTTGCCGGGGCCTGGAAATTTCTGGGACTGGGCGGGCCCGCGAACGGACAAGGCCCTCTTGATACCCTTTATGCTTTGGGACGCCGGATCCGGAACGCCGGCTCCGAGGCCGAGCTGTCGGATATCGAGGAAGAGATCGACCTTATTCTCAGAACGCAAAGGGCCAGATCCGCGGGCGGAGATGAGACCGCGGTCGATGACGCCACCCTGAACGTGGCGGCCCATCGTCTCGAGAGCCTGATTCACGATCGACGATCGATGCTCGCGAGCAGACCGGTAGCTGCCTCCGGAGCCTGACTGGCCGAAAGGACGGAAATATTCATGAACGACCTGTTGATCTCTCTCGTCGTTTTCGCGGTGATTTTCGGCGGCGCCCTGCTCGGCGTTGTGCTTCGGCATTCGTTGTCGGAAAGCCATTTGCGGCCCGACTCGAAAGACGTCGTCAAAACGGCCACAAGCCTGATCGGCACGCTGGCCGCCCTGGTATTGGGTCTGTTGATCGCGTCCGCGAAAACCTCGTTCGACCAGAAGGTCAGCCAGGTCCGGCAACTGACAGCAACCATCATCGTTCTCGACGATCTGCTGGCGCAATACGGGCCGGAAGCGGCTCCGCTCCGAACGCGTCTGCGGGAGAGCGTTCCGCCGCTGGCGAACCGCATCTGGCATGAGCAAGCAAGCTCGACCGCTAGTCCAGCTCATTTCGAGTTGAGCGCCCAGGCGTCGGTTTTTGAAAATGAACTGCAACACCTGTCGCCGAACAATGACGCGCAACGCGGGCTGCAATCGCGCGCCATTCAGGCGTTCACGGAAGGCGCGCAGACCCGGTTGCTGTTGTTTACCCAGGCCGGCGGCTCGATCCCGGTTCCGTTCCTGATCATTCTGGTTTTCTGGCTCAGCGCGATTTTTGTGAGCTTCACTTTGTTCGCGCGCGTCGATCTTGTGGTAATGGCCGCCCTGTTGACATGCGCGCTGTCGTTTGCCGGCGCGATCTTTCTGGTTCTGGAGCTGGACAACCCCTTCACGGGGCTGATGGGGATTTCAAGCGCAACCCTGCGCGGTGCGCTTGCGCCGCTGAGTCCGTAGGACACCAAAATCGCCGCAAGCGCGGCACTGATTACGGCAGCGGCATGCCAATCGAGAACTCGCCCGCCACGGAAAGCGGTCCGTTCGCGGCGTGATCGTGTCGGGATGACGGGTTGGCGAGCGCGAAGCTGATCATGAACAGCATGACCACGCCCACCAATGCGACGATCGGCAATTCCCACACCGAAAAAAATGAATCCCGAGCAATGGGGTCGATCGATGAATATGCGAGGGGCTTTTGCATGTGACGCCTTCCAATCGGGTTGGTCGACTTCGGGTCCGCCCATCCATTCACGCAAATGCTCCGGTTGGGCGGATGGCAAAAAACGATTACCACGCACGCCCACGAGGGAATGTGAACCGGTTCATATTGGGTGCGGAAAAATCAGCCGCGGGCGGTTCATCCGACCTGGTGACAGCCCGGGTGCACCGCGCGGGACGGCGAGCCATTGCGTGTTTATTTTTGCACAGGCAGAGTTTAGGCTGCATTTGGGCTGGAGGGTATTTTCATGCGCATCTGCCGGCGAGCGGTCGCCGTTGCGTTTATTTGCTTTTTGACGGGTTCAGGCCCACTCGTTGCAGACGAAATCGAGCGACATGAACCGGACATCGATATGTTCGCGTCAATGGCCGGCAGTTGCAGCACGCTGAAGGTCGCGGAGCGCGATTTCACGTGCAAGACCCTGGCCTTCTTTCACAGCCCCGGCGGGCGATCCAGTTTCACTGTCCCCCTGAATGATCCGGACGACGACAGCCACATCATCACGTTCTCGGGTGAAAAGAGTAAGAGAGAACGGGATAATCTGTATGAGCTGTCGGTCGACCAGATGCTGTTCAAGTCCAAGGACCGACCCAAGGTCGATGGGCTGCCGGTGCCATCGGTCGTGTTATCGACCGGGACATGTAAACAGATCGGGAATTTCGCCGCACAACAGGTGTCCAGCATCACCTGCGATGCCACCGATGCAAACGGCAATAGATATCAGCTTCAATTCGAATCGGACGGCTCACCCATCAGGGTTCACTTGATCAGCGTATCCAATCCGACCATCAGCGCATCCAGCTCTGCTGTGAATGCGGCTCGGGCCAAGGCACTGGCCGCACATATCGTACAGTTGAAATGCCGGCAAACGGCGGATGCTGAGGGTATCCTGCCCAGAGACCGCACCGACTTCATCCTTCGATGCATGGAAGAATAGCGGAGGTGGCGAAGTGGTCAGGCTATCGGGGATAAAAGCCATGCGATTACTGTCAGCCCGCTGGGTGCTCGGCTTGGCGATCGTGATATCGGTTGGCTACGGTCTCAATCGCGGGATCCTGGTTGGATCCAGAATAGAAACGGCGAGACTAAGCGACGACTATCCGGTGCCATTCTACAAGAAACATTGTCGCTACCTGTTTTTCAACGGTATCCAGCAGGTTTGGACCAGCTCCGAGTCAACAAGAGAAGAAGCGGAACAAAGCTCCTGTGCCGCGCTGAAAGGCGAGCCCTTGATTCATCGCCGGCGAAAATCCAGTTCTTGAATGCACCGGATGACCCGGATGATGCGCAGCCCGTGACGGGGCGCGCATTGGCGCGCCCCGCTGGTATCGTTTGCGCGAACGAGCGTTACCTTTCCTGCCCGATCAATCCCGGGGATTCGCCCGGCGAAAGCAGCGTCTTCCAGATCAAGGCGCCGACCGCGGCTCCCACCAGCGGAGCAACCCAGAACAGCCAGAGCTGACCGGCAGCACCGGTCTGCGCGAACAGCACGACCGCCGTCGAACGCGCCGGGTTGACGGAGGTATTGGTCACCGGAATCGAAATCAGATGAATAAGCGTCAGCCCCAATCCGATGGCGATCGGCGCAAAGCCCGCGGGTGCGGCTTTCGATGTCGAGCCGAGGATGATGATCAGGAAGGCCGCGGTCAGCACGACTTCAGCGACCAGACACGCCAGCAGGCTGTAATTCCCCGGCGACAAGGCGCCGTACCCGTTCGAGGCGAAACCACCAGCTGCGAAGTTGGGTGCGCCCGAGGCGATGACATACAGCACCGCAGCCCCAGCGAACCCGCCGACCACCTGCACGATCCAGTACGGGATCAGTTCGGACCATTCGAAACGGTTGGCGATCGCAAGGCCGAGCGAGACCGCGGGATTGAAGTGGCCGCCGGAGATTCCGCCGACGGCATAGGCCATGGTCAGCACCGTCAATCCGAATGCGAAAGCGACACCGGCAAATCCGATACCGAGCTGCGGAAAACCCGCAGCCAGCACGGCACTGCCGCAGCCTCCAAACACGAGCCAAAAGGTTCCGAAGAATTCCGCGGCGAGTTTTCGAGACATCAGTCCCTCCCTTTACGATCCATCCCAAGCTTCGGTCGACATCCGAGGGATTTCCATGCCCGACAGATCGCGCCGGCCGCCGTTCAGCGCATGCCTCAACCACGGAGATCGCCCAAGAATCAATCAAGAACAATCAAGAATCAACGCGACCGACTTTATGGCTGCGAGCCAAGCATGTCCAACGCCGCAACGACATCCTTGGGTGGAATGGTTCACGAATGGAATGGTTGATGGCGACACCGTCGCAACATTCCTAAAATGCCAAGCGATCAATTCCCGCAAATTGACCAGACACGTACACTGGATTTGCTTTCGCTAACTCGGGCCGCCCGCCTTGCATTGAACGCGGAGCAGACATGATGCAGACAGCGGTCTGTGGCATAGATCACGACAGCTAGATGACAGCGACCGCCGAAGGCCTCGAAGCCCCAAGGATCAACCGCAGGATCAACCGCGCTTTTTCCGTGACGTCTCCGCGGACGGGACATCCATGCTGGCTTTCACCACCTCTCCCAGCGCGGCGCAATCCGGTTTGCGCGGCGACGTCCGCCGAAACGCCAGGCCGATGCTGCGGCCGGGCTGCGGGTTCTTCAGGCGCAGGAATTTTACCCGCTCGTCGCGCTTCTCGACATCGGCGGCGATCTGCGGAATCAGCGTCACGCCGTAGCCGCCTGCGACCATCTGCATCACCGTCGTCAGACTGCTGGCGCCAAATGTCGCACCCCCGGCGCTGGAGCGGCCGCGTCCGACCGTGGCGCAAAATGCCAGCGCCTGGTCGCGCAGGCAGTGGCCATCCTCCAGCAGGATCAACCGGCTTTGATCGATGTCTGTCGCCGCAACCCGCGCCGTCTCGCTGCGCGGATCGGCGGCGGGCACCGCCAGCAGAAACAGGTCTTCGAACAGCGGCAAGGTATCGATGTCGGGCTCGCCCACGGGCAGAGCGAGCAGCGCCGCATCCAGCGCGCCGCTCTTGATGTCCTCGACCAGTTGCCGGGTCTGGGTTTCCCGCAATTCAAGCCGCAATTCCGGGTATTGGTTTTGCAGCAGCGGGAGAATCCGAGGCAATAGATACGGCGCCAGCGACGGTATCACCCCAAGCGTCAGCCGTCCCGTCAGCACGCCGCTGCGATGGCGCGCGAAATCGACCAGATCGCGCGAGGCAGTCAGAACGTCCTCGCCACGCCGGGCAATTTCGCGCCCGACATCGGTCAGCAGCACGTCGCCCGGCCGCCGCTCCACCACCGCAACGCCAAGCGTGCGCTCGAGGTCGCGGATCTGCATGGACAGCGCCGGCTGGGTCACGGCGCAGGCCTCGGCGGCACGGCCGAAATGACCGTGTTTGGCAAGCGCGGAAAGATAACGAAGCTGTCGAAGGGTGATCATGCCCGATCAGATAAACTGATCGATAGCTCAAGACAATTCGACTGGACCTGATGTTAGATATCTTCCAAACTGCCGCCGGCGAGCGCGCCTGGGCAAATTCGCTCCAGCAACAGCGAAACGTCGCCCTACCCCGCCGGCGAACCCGGTACCGCGATGCGGTACGCGGCTTCGCCTCGAAATTCCATACCGAAGGCAACCGGATCTCGTCGGCACCACGCCTACTGGTCACAATCCTTCGATATGGAACAAATCGAAGAAAAATAACGGAACATGATCGGAGAAAACCATGGACGCAAAGACTGACGACAGCGCGGGCAAATGCCCCTTCACCCGCGGAACTGGCGGACACCGGAACCGCGACTGGTGGCCGGAGCACCTCGATATCGGCGTGCTCCATACCAACGCGCCCGCCGCCGATCCGATGGGCGAGGCGTTCGACTATGCCAAGGAATTCGAGAGCCTCGACCTCGACGCCGTGATCAAGGACCTGCATGCCCTGATGAAGGACTCGCAGGAATGGTGGCCGGCCGACTTCGGCCATTATGGCGGGTTGTTCATCCGCATGGCCTGGCACAGCGCCGGCACCTATCGCACGACCGACGGTCGCGGTGGCGCCGGTGCCGGTCAGCAGCGCTTCGCGCCGCTCAACTCCTGGCCCGACAACACCAACCTCGACAAGGCGCGGCGCCTGCTGTGGCCGATCAAGCAGAAATATGGCCGCAAGATTTCCTGGGCCGATCTGATGGTCCTCACCGGCAACGTCGCCCTCGAATCGATGGGCTTCAAGACGTTTGGATTCGCTGGTGGCCGCGCCGATGTGTGGGAGCCGGAAGAGCTGTATTGGGGCCCCGAAGGCACCTGGCTCGGCGACGAACGCTACAGCGGCGAACGTCAACTGGCCGAACCGCTCGGCGCGGTGCAGATGGGCCTGATCTACGTCAATCCGGAAGGCCCGAACGGCAATGCCGATCCGCTTGGTTCAGCCAAGGACATCCGCGAAACCTTCTTCCGCATGGCGATGAACGACGAAGAAACCGTGGCGCTGATCGCCGGCGGTCACACCTTCGGCAAGACCCACGGCGCCGGCGATCCGTCGCTGATCGGCCCCGAGCCGGAAGGTGCTGCGCTCGAGGATCAGGGCCTGGGGTGGAAGAGCAAGCATGGCACCGGCTTCGGCGCCGACGCCATCACCGCGGGTCTGGAAGTGACCTGGTCGCAGACACCGACGAAATGGAGCAACCATTTCTTCGAGAACCTGTTCAAGTACGAATGGGAGCTGACCAAGAGCCCGGCCGGCGCCAAGCAGTGGAAAGCCAAGGGCGCCGAAGCCACCATCCCCGACGCCTATGACAAGTCGAAGAAGCATGTTCCGACCATGCTGACCTCCGACCTCGCGTTGCGTCTCGACCCGGCCTACGAGAAGATCTCGCGGCGCTTCTACGAGCATCCGGACCAGTTCGCGGACGCCTTTGCCCGCGCCTGGTTCAAGCTCACGCACCGCGACATGGGACCGATCGTGCGCTATCGCGGCAAGCTGGTGCCGAAGGAAACGCTGATCTGGCAGGATCCGATTCCGGCCGTGGATCATCCGCTGATCGGAGAGCAAGACATCGCCGCCCTGAAGGCGAAGATCCTCGCGTCCGGTCTCACCGTGTCACAGCTCGTCTCGACCGCCTGGGCGTCGGCATCGACATTCCGCGGCTCCGACAAGCGCGGCGGCGCCAACGGCGCGCGGATTCAGGCTCGCGCCGCAGAAGGATTGGCATGTCAACAATCCGCCTGAGCTGGCGAAGGTTATCCAGAAGCTCGAAGCGATCC
Source organism: uncultured Pseudomonadota bacterium (assembly GCA_963819325.1). GTDB lineage: Bacteria > Pseudomonadota > Alphaproteobacteria > Rhizobiales > Xanthobacteraceae > Bradyrhizobium. The sequence continues at coordinate 197,545 of CAWFVT010000007.1, read as the reverse complement.
AGAAGGAGGCCGGCAAGAAAGTCTCGCTCGCCGACCTGATCGTGCTCGGCGGTGTTGCCGCGATCGAGAAGGCGGCCAAGGATGCCGGCGTGAGCGTGACGGTGCCGTTCACGCCCGGCCGCGCGGACGCCTCGCAGGCGCAGACTGACGCGGACTCGTTCGCGCCGCTCGAACCCCGCGCCGACGGCTTCCGCAACTATATCAGCAGCAAGCGGCAGTTCATGAAGCCGGAAGAGGCGCTGGTGGACCGGGCGCAACTCTTGACGCTGACGGCGCCCGAGATGACGGTGCTGGTCGGCGGCCTGCGCGTGCTCGGCGCCAATGCCGGCAACGCCAAGCACGGCGTCTTCACCAAGAAGCCGGGGACATTGACCAACGACTTCTTCGTCAACCTGCTCGACATGAGCACGGAATGGCAGCCCGCGGGCTCCGATGGCGAGTACGAAGGCCGCGACCGCAAGACGAAGGCGGTCAAGTGGACGGGCACGCGCGTGGATCTGATCTTCGGTTCGCACGCGCAACTGCGCGCCATCGCGGAAGTCTATGGCAGCCACGACGCCAAGGAGAAGTTTGCAGGGGATTTCGTGGCGGCGTGGACCAAGGTGATGAACGCGGACCGTTTTGATCTCGCCTGATCCAAGCGCGACGCGACAAGAAATCAGGGCGGCGCTTCAAGGCAACTTGAACGCCGCCCTGATGCTATCCAATTTACCGTCGTCATTGCGAGGAGCGAAGCGACGAAGCAATCCACCCTTCGGCGTGCAAAGCTGAGATTGCTTCGCTTCGCTCGCAATGACGGCCCAACATTTCCGCTGAGACCTGATTGCCGCATCCGCGCCCGCCCCCTATGCTCGCTCCGTTTCATTTGCCCGGAGCCCGCATGACCACCCCGCTCGATCCCGTTATCGCCGACATCATTCCAAAGTTGCCGCTGCGCGATCCCGAGACCATGACCCCACAAAGCGCCCGCGACGCGCTGCGCGCGCTGGCGGCGTCGCGTGCGGCTGTTCCGCCGCCGCCGGTGGAGAGCGTCAGCGATATCCGGGTGAGGGGCGCGGCCGGGCCGCTGGCCGCGCGGGTCTATCGCGTCAGCTACGACAAATCGCCGACCGTGGTGTTTTTTCATGGCGGTGGCTGGGTCGCCGGCGATCTCGAAACCCATGACCGGCAGGCGCGCCTGCTCGCGATCGAAACCGGCGCCGTCGTGGTCTCGGTCGACTATCGCCGCCCGCCGGAAACGCGCTTTCCGGGCGCGTTCGATGACGGCTTTGCTGCGACGCACGACGTGATCGCGTGCATCGCCGAATTCGGCGGAGATGCCAAGCGCATCGGCGTTGCCGGCGACAGCGCCGGCGGCAATCTGGCGGCGGCCACAGCGATCGCCTGCCGCGACGCATCGATTGATCTCGCCGCGCAATTGCTGGTCTATCCTGTGACCGACGTCGCCGGAGGTTTTGCCGACGCCAAAGAGAACGCGCGCTTTGCCTCGCGCACGGAAAATGCCGAAGGTTACTTCCTGACAAGCGCCACCATGCAATGGTTCGCCGGCCATTATCTCGGCGATGTCAAACAAGGCGCCGACTGGCGCGTTTCACCATTGCGCGCGAAAAGCCATGCCGGGCTCGCACCGGCGACAGTGTGCACCGCGTGGTTCGATCCGCTGCGCGACGAGGGCAAGGCCTATGCCGATGCGCTGCGCGCCGCCGGTGTCACCACGAAATATCATCACGGCGCCGGGCTCATTCACGGCTATTTCGGCCTCGGCGAAGCCTCCCAAACCGCGCGGCTCGAGGCCCAGCGCGCCCGCGCCGATTTCAAGGCCATGCTCCATCGCATTTGAGCCGGTCTCGCAGTCAAAAATGACCTAGCGACGGGGCTCCGCGCGTTCTAAAACCGGCATGGGTTTGGATCGGATTGGCACGCCAGCGGTCATTCTTCAGAGCCAAACGATAGATCGTAACCCCTCACCCCAACCCTCTCCCACAAGGCGAGAGGGAGCTCTCTTCGCTCAAGACCTGAAGCCCAAAATCGAGAACACAATGAACATCAATGTACCGGCGGATTCGATCGAGGCCGTCACCGCAGGACTGGCCTCGGCGGGCTATATCGCCAGCCGGCAGATTGCGACCGCGGTCTATCTCGCCGAGCGGATCGAGAAGCCGATCCTGGTGGAGGGCCCGGCCGGCGTCGGCAAGACCGAGCTCGCCAAGGCGCTGGCGGCTTGGCGCGGGCTGAAGATGATCCGCATGCAATGCTATGAAGGGCTCGATGAAGCCAAGGCGCTCTACGAATGGAAATACGCCAAGCAGCTTCTCTACACCCAGATTCTGAAGGACAAGCTCGGCGAAGTGCTGGGCGGCGCGGAGACGCTGGCCGGCGCGCTCGACCGGCTGCACGATTTCGGCGACGTGTTCTTCTCCAAGGAATTCGTCGAGCCGCGCCCCCTGCTCCAGGCGCTCGAACAGCCCAGGGGTTGCGTGCTGCTGGTCGACGAGATCGATAAATCCGACGCCGAATTCGAATCGCTTTTGCTCGAGATTCTCTCGGACTACCAGGTCAGCATTCCCGAACTCGGCACCGTGGTGGCTGTGGTGAAACCGACGGTGATCCTGACATCCAACGGCGAGCGCGATCTTTCCGACGCGCTCAAGCGCCGCTGCCTGCATCTTCACATCGGCTTCCCCGAACAGAAGCTCGAGGAACGCATCGTCGAAAGCCGCGTGCCGGGAATCGAAAAATCCCTGCGCACGCAGATCGTCGGCTTCATCAACCAGGTCCGCACCCTCGATCTGAAGAAGCTGCCTTCAGTCAGCGAGACCATCGACTGGGCGCGCGTGCTGGTGCTGCTGCAATCTTCGGAACTGGATCATCAAACCGTCAAGGACACGCTCAACGTGCTCCTGAAATACGAAGCCGACATCGAGACCACGCTGCCGCAGGTGACGACCTTCGTCGCCAGGGCCGGACGGCAAGGCGTATTCGGTTAATGCGCGAAGAACTGCATCGATTTTTCCGGGCGGCTCGCGGAGCCGGCGTTCGGGTGTCGCCCGCGGAAAGCATCGATGCCATGAAGGCGGTGGCCGATGTCGGATTTGCCGACCGCGACATCCTGCGCGACACGCTGCTGCTGACGCTCGCCAAGAACCAGGACGAAAAGCGCGCGCTGGGCGAGACCTTCGATCTGTTCTTCAGCCAGCCCGAGGTGAAGGACGAGACCGCGCCCGAGGATGCCAAAGAGGATGCCGCAGACGGCACCTCGCCGGATGCAGCGGCAGGCGAGACCGGCGAAGCCGGCGCGCCGGCGCCGGAAATGGGCGAACTCGCGCAGATGCTGATGTCGCAAGACCGTAACGCGGTCGCAGCGGCACTGGCGAACGCGGCCAATGCCGCCTCATTGTCCGACATCCGTTATTTTACCCAGCGCGGCATCTTCTCGACCCGGATTCTCAACCTGCTCGGCATCGAGCGGCTGCGCGACGATCTCGACGCGCTGACATCGACCAATCCGGCGGAAGCCGAACGGCTCGCCGCGGCATTGACGGCGTTGCGCGAAAACGTCGGCGAAATCGTCTCGCAGGCGCTGGTGCTCTACGGGCGCGAGGAAAGCGAAAACCTGCGCAACGAGATCCTGCGCAACGCGCCGCTGGCGCGGCTCGAACGACGGCAGGTCGAACAGATGAAGGCGCTGATCCACGCCATCGCGCGACGGCTGCGCGAGCGTTACAGCAAGCCCCGCAAGCGCCAGCGCCGCGGCCATCTCGACATCCGGCGCACGCTGCGGCGCAATGCGGCCTGGGGCGGCGTGCCGTTTCTCACGTCATGGAAACGCCGGCACCGCGACCGGCCGCAGATCGTGGCGCTTTGCGATGTCTCAGGCTCGGTGGCGCAGGTATCCGATTTCTTCCTGCTGTTGATCCACAGCCTGCATGAGGTGGTCGACGACGTGCGCTCGTTTGCGTTTTCGGGGCATCTGATCGAGGTCAGCGATATCCTCGACACCAAATCGCCCGAAGAAGCCATGCGCGAGATCATGTCGAAGGTCGGCTTCGGTTCGTCTGACTATGGCGGCTCGCTGGTGGATTTCGAAAAGGGCTGGATCAAGACCGTGACGCCGAAGACCACGGTGATCGTGCTCGGCGATGCCCGCACCAACAACCTCGATCCGCGCGCCGATATCCTGCGCCGCATTTCGGAACGATCCAAGCGGCTGGTCTGGCTCAACCCCGAGGGACGCATGGCCTGGGGCTGGGGCGATTCGGAGATGCCGCGCTATGCGTCCTTCTGCAGCGTGGTGCGCCAATGCGCGACCGCCAAGCAGCTCGAGCGCGCGGTGTCGGATATCGTGGCGGCGTACCAGTAGGACGCGACGTCGCGCCGCGCTGGCGCTTCGCCCACCTCCTTGACTCCCGCCCGAAGCGAATGCCATTGTCTGCGATGGTAGTGCCCGAAAGGGCTAACCAAGGGAATGCGGTGCGTCCGTTACCACGGACAATGCCGCGGCTGCCCCCGCAACTGTAAGCGGCGAGCCGACAACCATTAATACCACTGGGGTCGATTGATCCTGGGAAGGTGGTTGAAGGTGACGACCCGCGAGCCAGGAAACCTGCTGCCAGTCATGAGTCATGCACGCGCGCGTCGGGCGGGGTGTCCCGAAGTGCCGAGAGAGCCGGTTTGGTCTGCCTTATTAGGGGCGAATGGCAGATCGTAACGGCAAACGTGCTGACGGTTGGGCATTCGCCGTTGGGACTATACCTGTGTCACATTTTCAGGATTGCCGGCGTTCTGCGCCGATGCGCGGGCTCGCGTGGTCGCATGCGGCGCCACGCTGGTTGCGCTCGAAAGTAACCCCGCTCAGCCTGCTTGCCTTGCTTTCTTCCGCCGCGGCCGCACCGGCCATAGCTCAAACAACACCAAACGATCCCAGCGCGATCGGACCCTTGATCGTCACGGAGCCGAAGCGCAAGCCGGTTCAGCGGGTGGTGAGCAACGCCGGCCGCGCCCGCGTGCATGCGCGGGTCGCCAGCCACACGCGAACCCCCGCCAGGAAGCCTAAACCCGTGCCGGGGCCGGCGCCCAGCGCGACTGAAGTGGCGCGAACCCCACTCAACACGAATGTCGTGGCAACCAGCGCCAGCCGGCTGGGTCTTACCGTTCTCGAGACACCGGCAAGCGTCGAAATCGTCGATCAACAGACGATGCGCGAACAGGGCTACCGGACCACCACGGAAACCGCGCAAGGCGCGGTCGGCGTGCTCTCCGGCGACGCGGCCGGCGCGCCCGCCGGCTATTCCATGCGGGGCTTCACCGGCAGCTCGATCAATATCCTCTACAACGGAATCTGGATTGGTCCGCAGGATATCACCTCGCGCGTGATGGATACTTCCAATCTCGAACGCGTGGAATTTCTCAAAGGCCCCTCCTCGCTGATGTCCGGGCTCGATGCGATCGGCGGGTCGGTCAATTACGTAACCAGGCAGCCGACCAGCGGCGCGATCAAGAACGAACTGGACACGTCGCTGGATTCGCTCGGAACCTATCGGACCCATTTCGGCTCGGGCGGCAGCACGACGATCGATGGCCTGGATTATCGCGTCGACCTGAGCCAGTCCAAAATCGCCAGCTTCATTGACGGCGACTATCAGAACCTCAGCAATTTCTCGACGCAACTAAACTATCGGGTCTCGGACTCGTTCAAGGTATTCGGAGCCGTCGAGTACAGGAACGATGCAGGTCATGCCTATTGGGGAACGCCGCTGGTCCCGCCCTCTTTCGCCGGGTCCTTCGCCAAAAACGGCGTCGTCTCGGGCACGGCGGTCAACACCTTCGACGGCAGCATCCTTGGGCCGCTGACGGTGGATTCGCGGACCCTGACCACCAACTACAACGTTGCCGACAATTCCATCGGTGCGCAGCAACTCTGGCTGCGCGGCGGATTCGAATGGGCGCTCAACAACGACATCACGATCAGGAACCAGGCCTACTATTTCAGCGCCCAACGACACTGGATCGACAGCGAGACCTACGCCTTCAACCTCGACACCTCGACCATCGATCGCGATCGCTTCTTCGTCTCGCACAATCAACATGTGGCCGGCGACAACACCGACCTGATCTGGAACAGCTCGCTGTTCGGCATGGAGAACCGTTTCGCTGCCCAGCTACAGGTGAGCCGCAACGACATTACATTCTCTCAGGAAGGCAATCCAAACGCCTACCCGTTCGACACGGTTTCCGTGCTCAATCCAACTCCCGGGGTCTATGGCGGGATGGAACCCAATGTTCGAGACAGCCACCTCAACACTTTCGCGGCATCGATCGAAGACCGTATCAAGCTCACTCCGATGTTCGCGTTGATCGGCGGCGTCAGGGTCGATGATTTCACGCTGGGGAGAAGTGGAAGCAACTTCGACGGCTCGCCGGTTTCAAACCAGCCATTCACCACGACGTGGAACCCGGTGTCCTATCGCGCGGCCTATACGTTCGAGCCGATCCGCAACCTGGTGTTCTACAGCATGTATGCCACCGCGTACGATCCGGCGGCGGCCGGCATCTTCTCGGTGTCACCCGGAACGACGCTCGCCTTGACCAGCTCCCGCACCTACGAGACCGGCGTCAAGCAATTGCTGTGGGGCGGCAAGGCGGAGTGGACGCTTTCCATCTACGACATCGCGCGGCAAAATGTCTATGTACAGGTCAACGACACGACATCGACGCTGGCCGGCGAAATCAGAAGCAAAGGCGTCGAGTTGGCCGCGGCGGTGCGGCCCGTCGATGGCGTCAAGATCTGGGGCAATGTCGCGTTCACCTCCGCCCACTACGGCAATTTCGATTTTGATGGCAGCACGTGGACCGGCAACACGCCGTCGAATGTCGCGCCCCTCATCATCAACGCCGGCGCGTCCTATCGCTTCAACAACTGGCGCTGGCCGGTCGAGATCGGCGGCTCGATCCGCCATGTCGGGAACCGCTATCTGTTCGAGGACGACCTCACGACGATGCTGGCCTACACCACCGCGGACGTCTATGCATTCGTCGATGTGCCCGGCAGGGATCTGCCGTGGCGGGGTCTCGATACCATGCGCGTTACCTTCCGGGTTCGCAATCTGGCCAATGCCGTCTATGCGGCCTGGTCCGATCCGGGCTATCCCGACCAGATCTATCTCGGCGCGCCACGGACGTTTGAGATTGCTGCCTCGGCGAAGTGGTAAGGAGCACCAACCGGCATGCGGCTCCTGACATGGCTGCATCGCTGGTGGGGCGTTCTGTTTGCCCTGCTGTTCGCGATGTGGTTTGCGTCGGGCATCGTGATGCATTTCGTGCCGTTTCCGGCGCGGAGCGCGGACCGCTTCGCGGCCTTGTCGCCGATCGATCCCGCAGGGGTCGTTCACGGCCCTGCCGAGGCGATCGCCAAAAGCGGCATCGCCGATGTATTGCGGGTACGTCTCGTCGGGCGGAGTGACGGACCGATCTACCTGATCTTCGGATCTTCGGGCGCGCGGGCGCTGCGCGCCAGCGACCTCGGCGACGGCAAGGTCGGCTCGGAACGGACCGCGCAGGAGATCGGGATCGCCTATGCGAGCGCGCGCGGATGGAACGCATCACACGCCCGCGTCGCAGGGTTGATCCCGTTCGATCAATGGACCGTTGCCGGCGAGTTCGATTCCGATCGCCCGCTCTATCGCGTGACCCTCGATGACGGCAGCGGCGGCGAGCTCTACGTCGCCTCGACCACCGGAGATGTCGTTCTCGTCACCACCCTCAAGACTCGCACGCTGAACTATCTCGGCAGCATTGCGCACTGGCTTTATCCGACAGCCCTGCGTCAGCACCGGCTGGCATGGAACGCCCTGATGTGGTGGCTCTCGCTGGTCGCAACGATGGGAGCAGGTCTGGGCGTCATCATCGGCTTGCTGCGCTTGAGCACGGCGGGTCGTCGCGCGGCGCCGGCCTATCGCGGCCTGCAGGCCTGGCATCACCGTCTCGGTCTGGTCTTTGCTCCCTTTATCCTGAGCTGGATCTTCAGCGGATTTCTGTCGATGTCTGACGGCGGGTCGCCTTCCTTGCGCGCCGACGCGCGCTCGCTGGCGGGCACGCCGGCATGGGACCGGCTACACCCCGACCAACCGAACCAGGTTTCTGCGGCCTCCAGAGAAGTCGAATGGTTCGCGCTGGCGGGCAATATCTACCGGCGGGAGCACACCAGTCTTGAAGCGCAACGGCTGTCGCTGGCGGTGCCCGAAACCGGCGCCGCATCGGGTGCTCGCGCATTTCTTCGCGCGGAAGAAATCGATCTCGCTGCGAAACAGCTCGGCGGCGATTGCGGTCACGCCTTGGCCGTGAGCGCCGATGACCCCGATGGCGTGAAAGCCGCGCTGCGGGAGGCACCGGTGTTTCGCATCATCTGCGGCAACATCTGGTACGAGACCGATGGTTCGACAGGCGCATTGTTGAACCGGCTCGATCCCTCGCAGCGCACCTATCGCTGGCTTTTCGGCAGATTGCACAGGCTTGACTTCCCGGTATTGCAATCCCGTCCCATGCTGCGCACGACCGTCATCGTCGTGCTTTGCCTGTGCGGCCTCGCCTTCAGTCTCTCCGGTGTGGTGCTCGGCTGGCGAAGGCTGCGGGCATGCCGCTAGCCGGAGCCGCCATTCACCGCAGCTTGCTCAGCAGCGCCACCAGCGTCTCGCGCTCTTTAGCGTCGAGCGGCGCCAGCGTCTCCTTGGTGATGGCGAGCGCATTGGGCGCGGCCTTCTCGGCCATCTGCGCGCCGGCGCGGGTCAGGCTGACCAGCAAGCGGCGGCCGTCTTCCGGATCGGCGCTGGTTTCGGTCAGGCCACGGGCGGTGAGTCGGTCGATCACGCCCTTGATGGTGGCGACGTCCATCGCGGTCAGCCGGCCGAGCTGGTTCTGCGAGCACGGTCCGGTTTCGGTGAGTTTCGCCAATGCCGCCCATTGCGTCGGCGTCAGATTGATTCCGATCTCGCGGGCGAAGATCGCGGCGTGGCGCTGCCATACCTGGCGCAGGATGAAGCCGATCTGCTCTTCCAGAACATAGGACGGCCGTGACGGCTTGATGCTCCGTCTCGGCTGGAGAACCCTGGTCATGTGCGTTCCTGCCTTTGTCTCTTTTTTTCCTGATCTTCACAGCGCCAGATGCGCGTCGCGAATGTCCGGACGGGCGTCGAGTTCGGCCATGGTGCCGCCAAAGCAAATCCGGCCCCGCTCGATGATGTAGGCGCGGTCGGAGATCAATCGCGCGAAATGCAGGTTCTGTTCGGAGACGACGATGCTGACGCCCGCCTTCTTCATGGTCAGGATCGCCTCGACCATCTGCTCCACGATCTTCGGCGACAATCCCTCCGACGGCTCGTCGAGCAGCACCAGCGACGGGTTACCCATCAAGGTCCGCGCTATCGTCAGCATCTGCTGCTCGCCGCCACTCATGCGTCCGCCCTGGCGGCCGCGCATCTCTCCCAAATTGGGAAACAGCGCGAATAATTTGTCCCTATCCCAGGTCGGCGCGTTCGGCCGTGCCGGCTGGCGGCCGACCTCGAGGTTTTCCTCGACCGTCAAATCAGTAAAGATCCGCCGCTCTTCCGGCACATAACCGAGCCCGCCGCGCACGATCGCGTGCGTCGGCGCATCCGAGATATCCCTGCCCTCGAAGACAATACGTCCGGTGCGTTGCTCGACCAGGCCGATGATGGAGCGAAAGGTGGTGGACTTGCCGGCGCCGTTGCGCCCGAGCAGCGCCACCACCTCGCCATCGCCGACATCAAGCGCAATATCGAACAGGATGTGGGCCGGACCATAATGACTGTTGAGGCCGTGAACTGAGAGCTTCATGCCGGCGCTCCGTCGCGGTGGCGGGCATCATAGACCAGGCCCTCACCGAGATAGATGGCGCGCACTTGCGAATTGCGCCGGACTTCCTCCGGCGTTCCCTCCGCGATCAATGTGCCGCGATTGAGCACCAGAATGCGGTCCGCGTGTTCGAACACCACATCCATGTCGTGCTCGGTGAACAGCACGCCGATCGATTGCTCACGGGCAATGCGCGCGGTGAGGCGCATCAGCTCGATCCGCTCGCGCGGCGCCATGCCGGCGGTCGGCTCGTCCATCAGCAACAGTTTCGGCTGGTTGGCGAGCGCGATCGCGAGCTCCAGCCGTTTGAGGTCGCCGTAAGCAAGCTCGCCGCAGGCGCGTTCGGCATAACCGCTCATGCCGACCAACTCCAGCAGTTCGCCGGCCTCGGCGCGCGCAAACTTGGGAGTCGAAGTCCAGAGATTGAACAATTGACGACGATACGACACCAGCGCGACCTGGACGTTTTCGCGCACCGTCATGGTCGCGAAGGTCGCGGTGATCTGGAAGGTGCGCCCGACACCGAGACGCCAGATCGCGCGCGGCTTCATGCCGGCGGTATCCTGGCCGAGCAGATTGATGCGGCCGGAGTCAGGAACGTTCTGGCCGTTGAGCATGTCGAAGCACGTGCTCTTGCCGGCGCCATTGGGGCCGATCAGCGCCAGGATTTCACCGGCATGAAGCACAAACGACACACCGCGCACCGCTTGGACGCCGCCATAGGATTTGCTCAGGCCTTCGACCGACAACAGCGTGGGGACCATGCTCATTCGGCGCTCTCGATTCCCGACGCCAGCGGCTTTGGCAATTCAGGCCGGCGGCGGTGCTGGATCGTCTCCCACATCCCGACGATGCCCTTGGGAAAGGCGACCACGATCAGGACAATGACACCGCCGAGCACCAGCTTGGACAAATCGGTCCGGCTCACCAGCCAGATGTTGAGCGCCTTGTAGGCGATGGCGCCGACCACAGCACCGGACACGGTCTCGACGCCGCCGAGCAGCACCATCACCAGCGCATCAACCGACAGCGAGATGCCGAGGCTGTCGGGAAACACGCTGCCCTTGAGGTAGGCGAACAGCGCACCGGCGACGCCCGCCACGGTGCCCGCAATCACGAAGGCGGTCCATTGCACACGTTTGCCGTCGATCCCGATCGCCTCGCTGCGCCGGATCGAGTCCCGTGTCGCCCGCAGCGCATAGCCGAACGGAGAAAAGACGATGATGCGAAGGGCCGCCACGCAGAGCGCGGCGACCCCGATCGACAGCCAGTAGAAATGCGACGGCGACGCCGCCCATTTCTCCGGCCAGACGCCGAGGATGCCGTTGTCGCCACCGGTCAACGAGACCCACTGGAACGCGATCGACCAGACGATCTGTGCAAACGCCAGGGTCAGCATCGCAAAATAGACGCCGGATAACTGCACCGCGAAGAAGCCGAACACCACCGCGCCCAACATCCCGAGCAGCGGGCCGAGCAGCAATGAGGTGATCATCGGCAGGCCGGCCAGCTTGGCAAGGAAGGCGACGCCATAGGCGCCGAGCCCGAAATAGGCGGCATGGCCGAACGAGGCGAGCCCGCCGACCGACATCAGAAAATGCAGGCTGGCGGCAAAGATCACAAAGATCGCGATCTCCGAGCCTACCGCAAGCGCATAATTGCCGGCGAACAGCGGCAACGCCACCGCCAGCACCAGTGCCGCGAGCGCCGCAAAGCGTTCATTCGAGGTCAGCGGCCGCCACGGGGTGACCGTCAGTCCCGGCGTGCGGCGTGCCGGCGCCTCGGGCTTGCCGAACAGTCCCCAAGGCCGCACGATCAGGACGGCGGCCATCACCAGAAACACCAGGATGATCGATATCTTCGGAAAAATAAGAATGCCGAACGCGTTCAATTCTGACACCAGTACCGCCGCGACAAAGGCGCCGACGATGCTGCCGAGACCGCCGATCACCACCACCACGAACACGTCGACGATGATCCGCAGGTCCATGGCGTGATTGACCGCGTCGCGCGGAATTTGCAGCGCGCCGCCGAGTGCCGCCAGGAACACGCCGACCGCGAACACGCTGGTGAACAGCCATTTCTGATTGACACCCAGTGCCGCCACCATGTCGCGATCCTGGGTCGCGGCGCGAACCAGCACGCCCCAGCGGGTCCGCTGGAACAACAGCCACAGCACGCCGAGCACGATCGGGCCGAGCGCGATCAGAAACAGGTCGTAGCTCGGGACATGCTGGCCGAAGAAATCAACGGCGCCGCGAAATCCCGGCGCGCGCGGGCCGAGCAGATCGTCCGGGCCCCAGATCAAGACCACCAGATCCTCGACCATCAGGGTCAGGCCGAATGTCGCCAGCAATTGAAACAATTCGGGCGAATGATAAATCCGCCGCAGAAGCACCATCTCGACCAGCACGCCGACGACCGCAACGATCAGGCCCGCCACCACGATGCCGCCCCAGAACCCGATCGCGCCGGAAAATCTCGCCGTGAGCGTGAACGCGACATAGGCGCCGAGCATATAGAAGGCGCCATGCGCGAAATTGACGATCCGCGTCACGCCGAAAATGATCGACAGTCCCGACGCCACCAGAAACAGCGACGCCGCGCTGGCAAGGCCGGTCAGGAACTGGACGAAGTAGAAGGCCATTTGGGGTGCGTGTTCTCTTTCTCGTCATTGCGAGGAGCCAACGGGTCCGGCCTTTCGGCCGGCCCGATGACAGGCTCCGCGACGAAGCAATCCATCTTTGCTTGTCGCGGGCGCGTGTGGATTGCTTCGCTGCGCTCGCAATGACGAACTCATGGCCCCGGACCCCTCACTCCTTCGGCCGCAGCTTCGAGACTTCTTCGTCGCTCGGCAGATAGTCTGCGCCTTTGCGATAGGCTGAATCCACCATGATGCCCTTGCCGTCCTTCAGCGCGGTCTTGCCGACGAACGCGCCGAGTGTCGACTGGTGATCGATCTTGCGGAAGGTGATCTCGCCGAACGGCGACGGCACCGACAACCCTTCCGCCGCCGCGATCAGCTTGTCCGGATCGTCCGACTTGGCCTTGGCGAGGATCGCGGCGGCCGATTTCATCGTCTGGTAACCGACGATCGAGCCGAGGCGCGGATAATCATTGTACTTGGCCTGATAGGCTTTCAGGAATGCGTCGTGCTCCGGCGTCTTGATGCTGTACCAGGGGTAACCCGTGACGATCCATCCCTCCGGCGTTTCATCCTTCAGCGGATCGAGATATTCCGGTTCGCCGGTGAGGAAGCTGACCACCGCGCGATTCTTGAACAGGCCGCGGGTGTTGCCTTCGCGCACAAACTTCACCAGGTCAGCGCCGAAGGTCACGTTGAGAATGGCTTCCGGATTGGCCTCGTTGAGGGCCTGCACCACCGGCCCGGCGTCGATCTTGCCCTGCGGCGGCCACTGCGCGTCGACCCACTGGATATCCGGCCGCTTTTCCGACATCAATTTCTTGAACACCGCCACCGCCGACTGGCCATACTCATAATTCGGCGCGATCGTCGCCCAGCGCTTGGCTGGCAGTTTCGCCGCCTCTTCCACCAGCATCGCCGCCTGCATGTAGTTTGAAGGGCGCAGGCGAAACGTGTAGCGATTACCCTTGGACCAGGTAATGGCATCTGTCAGCGGTTCGGCGGCCAGGAAGAAAACCCTCTTCTGATTGGCGAAGTCGCTGACGGCGAGACCGATGTTGGACAGGAATGCGCCGGTCAGCATCACCACATTCTCGCTCGACACCAGTTCGTTGGCCGCGGTCTGCGCGTCGGCCGGCTTGCCGCCGTCATCCTTGGAGACGACCACGAGTTTCTTGCCGTTGATGCCGCCGGCGGCGTTAATTTCCTCGACCGCGAGTTGCCAGCCCTTGCGATAGGGCTCGGTAAAGGCAGGCAGCAACGAATAAGAGTTGATTTCGCCGATCTTGATTTCGCTCTGCGCCACGGCGGCGTTTGCGATGCCGGCGAGCCAAACGCCGATAGCCCCACCCAACAGACGTTTGCTTGGTTGCATCCCAGACCTCCAATATTAACCCATCGATTAGCGCAGACCGTCTTCGCCCTTGATCTCGGCGACCGTCAGACCGCCGACGCGCGCCAGCGGCCTGCCGCTGTCGGTGACTGCCAATGCGACCATGATCTCGTTGGCGCGCGGCGCATCGTTGATCTGCACTTCCATGCCGTCGAAGTGACTTCGCACAAACGCTGCGTCCTTGTGGCCGAGCGGAATATCCAGTGTGGTTCCGAGACCGCCACGCTTCTTGGACGACGGAATCAGCGCCGCGCCCTTGCCCAGCACCTTGCGCACCGGCGCGCCCATCCTGGGATGCAAGATCGCTGCCGCGTGCTCCAGCTCGCCGTTTTCGCCGACCGCGGCGGCCTTGCCGTAACTGTGTGCCTTCGGCCCTTCGATGCCGAGCGCCGCCACTGCCCTTGCCGCGAGCAATTCGCCGAGTTCCTCGCCAATCGCAATCAGCGGCGAGAGATCCTCGACATATTTTCCGGCGAACGGATTCTCGATCACCGCGATCGCCGCGGCGCGGCGGGTTGGCGGCATGACGGGGCGTCCCATTTCCAGATGGGTCTCTTCAACGACCGTAACGATCTTGCGAATGATCGCGCTCATGACCTTCCGCCTTGTCCCTTGTTAAACATGTGCCGCACTTTCTATTCTATCCCCGTGAACCCTGCGCGATTCGTGCAGTTTGATCGGTCGTGCAGCAACCGACACGGTTTCGCCGCACAACCGCAATGCCGCGCCGTCGATCAATCCCGCCGCGAGCAGCGCGCGTGCACATATGGCACCGGCATCCAGCGCCGCCGCAATCTCATCGCCTGACAACCGGGCGACACCGCGCGTGACCAGACGCGGGCCAAGATCGCTGTCCGGCTGCAAATCCTGCGCGGGAACGCGGAGGATGGCAGGATGACCGGGCAGGTCGACCGCGTTGGCAATGATGGTGGCGGCAGCATCGGCTTGCGACGCGGTCCGCGCCAGCACCGTCACGGCGTCGGCGATGCCGAGCGAGAAACTGCGCCCATGCCGCCCGCTGGTCGCGATGCCCCGTGAAGGATCGTCGGCATCGATGATCGCGGTTTGCATCAAGCCTTGCCGGTCCGGCCGGTCGATCAGACCCACAGTGAAGCGCCGGCCTTGCGCAAGATGCAGCGCGATGTCGCCGCCATTGTTGACATAGGCGCGATCGAGGCCGCGCCTCCCGCACCATCGCGCCGAGAATTTCTTCCGCGACGGAGCCTGCGACCGCCGCCATCGGCGTGATGAAATGACCTCCTGCAAACGGCGCCACCGCGGCGTGCATGCGGCGCGCGACCGCGCCTTGCAGCAGGCAGCGCGCTGGATGAGCCGCCTCGCGCAGCATCTTCAGCTCGTCGCAGAGTTCATCAAGCAGGCCTGTGAAACGCCGTGCCGCGGCGTCATAGGCCGCGCGCACATTCGTCTCGCTGCCGCGCGCCTCGACGATCAGGTCGATCGGGCCGTCCTGCAAATGCAGCCGCTTGCCGTCAGCCAGCAACTTGATTTGCGGGGCTCTGCTCACGTGCGCGGTCCCGGCGCCGGCGGCTGCGGCGACATCTGACGGAATTCAGTATTTTCCTTCAAGGATGCCAGCGGACGCACATGATCCATATGGCCGCCGAGCGCGGCATAATCCGACAGCCGCAACGTGAACTCGATCGGCGCCACCAGCGCCGGCGTCGGCACGTAACCGAAGGCGCCGGCCGGCAGCCGCGTGACATCGACCATGAAGGTGATGCCGCCGCCCGGCCAAACGTAAACCGGCGCGCCGCCGCTGGTGACCCGCGTCAATGCTTCCTTCACCGATCGGGTCAGGCGCACCGGATTGTCGGTGACGCCGGCGCGCAGCGATCCGCCGGCGCCGCCCATGAACAGCACCGTGCACAAGGCCGGTTCGCAGTTTTCCTGGATCCGCTCGACCGATTGCCGGAGTTCGGGAGGCATCGGCTGTTCGATCGGCCGCAATGTCTCGTCGAGTTCATAATAGGCCGCGTGCTCGCCGGTGGTGGAGACCATCAGCATGGTCATGCCTGATCGCGCCGTCTTGGGGTCGAACGGGCCGAGCACCGAGAGCGGATCGGAGATCATGGTGCCGCCCCACCCGGTGCCGGGTTCGGCCACCTGGAAATAACGCCCCGGCGTGGAGCGCCGCCCCTTCATCTTGATTCCGGTGTCGGGAATGTCGAGCAGTTTGCCGGCCTGGTGTTCCGAGAGCACCCCCGTGATGTGGTCGTCCACGACAACGACCTCATCGACCTTGCCATGCCATTGCTTGGCAAACATGCCGATTGTCGCCGAACCGCAGCCGACCCGCATGCGTTCCTCGGCAACGCCGTTGACGATTGGCGGATATCCGGCCTGCACCACCACCGTCGCGCCGCCATCGATGGTCAGTTCGACCGGCTTGCAGTTGCTCAGATCCATCAGCGCGTCGCAGGTGACGCGCCCTTCTTTCTTGGAGCCGCCGGTCAGATGATGGACGCCGCCCAGCGACAGCATCTGCGAGCCGTATTCGCTGGTGGTGACGTGGCCGATGGCCTCGCCCTGCGCCCGGACTGTCGCCGTCTCGGGCCCGAGATACCGATCGGTATCGATCTTCACCTTGACGCCGCAATAGCTGAAGATGCCCTCGGTTACCACCGTGACCATGTCGACGCCGTCGATCTCGGAGGACACGATGAACGGCGCCGGCTTGTAGTCGGGATAGGTGGTGCCGGCGCCGATGGCGGTGACGAAAACGTTCGGCTCGCGGACGAGTTTGCCGTCCCAGTCGCCGGTGGCCTGGAACGGCACCAACCGCCCGCCATGGGACACCGTGCGCTCCAGCACAATATGCGGATCGACGCGCACCAGCTCGCCGTTGTGATTGGCGTAGCGATCGCAGGCACCCGCCGCGCCCGGCTTGATGTAGCACATCACCGGACAGGCATCGCAGCGGATCTTGTCGGTGGCAGCTGTCGCATCTGTCAGCATGAACAAGCGCTCGAAGCCGGCGTCAAACTGTGGAATTGGTAACGACCCACGGTAACGCAATCAGGGCAGTGTCGATAGTTCACGTCCAAGCGGTCCGGGCATTTTGTTTGTATACGAACGATCTTGCGCGCGCTGCGGAAACCTGTCAAGCGTTGTCGGAACCGAAAAACGCCGCTGCCGTATAATAACTCAGTTGCCTGCCGCGGCTGTTCATAAATCGGGCAAGCGGTTTTGCCGGGGAATGCCAAGCTTGCACGCTTGTATGCAAACGGTATCTTCGCAAGGGTTTAGAGCGGTGTTTGCAACGCAACATCGGAGTGGAACCAGCAGCATGACGCAGAGCACGATCCGCCTGACAGTCAACGGCAGGATCCATGACGTCACCGCCGCTCCCGATACCGCGCTGCTTTATGTTTTGCGCAATGATCTTGAATTGAACGGGCCGAAATTCGGCTGCGGGCTCGGCGAGTGCGGGGCCTGCACCGTATTGATCGACGGCCTGGCCGCGCGCTCCTGCGTGATCCCGATCAGCGGCTGCGTCGAGCGCGACATTCTCACGCTCGAAGGTCTTGGCTCGCGCGATCATCCCGATCCGGTGCAGGACGCCTTTATTAGGGAACAAGCCGCGCAATGCGGCTACTGCCTCAACGGCATGATCATGGCCACCAAGGCGTTGTTGAATCGCACGCCTCAGCCCTCCGAGACCGAGATGCACGAAGCGTTGCGATATCATCTGTGCCGGTGCGGCGCGCATGTCGAAATCATGCGCGCGGTGAAGCGCGCCGCGGGTTATGCCGCGGAGGCCCGGGATTGATGGCCGCGCCGGAGCCTGATCGCCGGCCGGGATCGCTGTCGGTCATTCGCGCCGCGGGGTCTGGCTCGCAAGGCACCTTCGAGACCTTCGTCAAGATTACGGCCGACGGATCGGTCACCGCCTACAACGGTCACGTCGATCTCGGCACGGGCATCCGGACCGCGCTCGGACAGATCGTCGCCGAAGAACTCGATGTGTCCTTTGCGCGGGTCGTCGTCGTGCTGGGCGATACGTCACTGGTTCCCAATCAGGGCGCGACCATTGCCAGCGAAACCATTCAAGTCACCGCGGTACCCTTGCGCAGGGCGGCAGCGCAGGCGCGGCATTTCCTGATCGCGCGCGCCGCGGAGCGGCTGGAGCTTGCCGAGCAGGATCTTGTCGTCGAAGACGGCCTGATCCGCGGACGCGATAACCGCAGCGTGAGCTACGGCGAATTGATTGCCGGCGAGACCATCCGCCTTGAACTGGCCGAGAACGTCGTCGTCAAGGCGGTTGGTTCCTACAGCATTGTCGGGCAGTCGGTGCCGCGCATCGATCTTCCGGCAAAAGCCACCGGCGAGCTGGTTTATGTTCACGATGTGCGCGTGCCCGGCATGCTGCATGGCCGCGTGGTACGCCCGCCCTATGCCGGCGTCGATGCCGGCGCCTTTGTCGGCACCAGCCTGATCGCGGTCGACGAAGCTTCGGTCCGCGATATTCCGGGGCTGATTGCCGTGGTCAAAATCGGCGATTTCGTCGGCGTCATCGCCGAGCGTGAGGAGAACGCGGTCAAGGCCGCGACCCAACTCAAGGTCAACTGGAAGCCGACCCCGACGCTGCCCGACATGAAGGACGTCGAGACCGCGCTCCGCGCCAATCCGTCGACGCCACGTATCCTTATCGACAAGGGCGACGTCGATGCTGCGATTGCGGCTGCCGAAAAGCCGATGCAGCGGACTTATATCTGGCCATACCAGATGCACGGTTCGATCGGCCCGTCCTGCGCGGTCGCGGATGTCAGGGAAGATCAGGTTCGGGTGTGGTCGGGCACGCAAAATCCGCACATCCTGCGCGCCGACCTCGCCTTGCTGTTGCAGCGGCCGGATTCCGAAATCGACGTGATCCGGATGGAGGCGGCCGGATGTTACGGCCGCAACTGTGCTGACGATGTTTCGGCCGACGCGGTTCTGTTGTCGCGCGCGGTCGGCCGTCCGGTCCGCGTGCAATTGACGCGCGAACAAGAGCACGCCTGGGAGCCGAAAGGCACCGCGCAACTGATGGACGTCAAGGGCGGCTTGCGTGCCGATGGCAGCGTCGCCGGTTACGATTTTGCGACACGCTATCCGTCCAACGGCGCGCCCACTTTGGCGCTATTGCTGACCGGAACGATCGCGCCGGTCCCGGCGGTGTTCGAGATGGGCGACCGCACCGCGATCCCGCCTTATGACTACGACGCCATGCGCGTGGTGGCCCATGACATGCCGCCGATCGTACGCGCCTCCTGGTTTCGCGGCGTCTCGGCGCTGCCGAACACCTTCGCCCATGAATCCTACATCGACGAATTGGCCACCGAAGCCGGCGTCGATCCGATTGAATACCGCTTGCGCTACCTCAAGGATCGGCGCGCGATCGACCTCGTCAACGCCGTTGCCAAACGCGCCGACTGGGCCCCTCGCCCGCGCTGGAAAGAGCCGGTCGCCGACGGCGACATCGTGCGCGGGCGGGGCTTTGCCTACGCGCTCTACGTCCACAGCACGTTTCCGGGCTTTGGCGCGGCGTGGTCGGCCTGGATCGCCGACGTTGCCGTCAACACATCCACCGGCGATGTCAGCGTGACGCGCGTGGTCGCCGGCCAGGATTCCGGCCTGATGATCAATCCGGACGGCGTCCGCCACCAGATCCACGGCAACGTCATCCAGTCGACCAGCCGCGCGCTGATGGAAGAAGTTTCGTTCGATCGCGGTTCAGTGACGAGCCGCGAATGGGGCGCCTACCCGATCATCACCTTCCCGGATGTCCCCAAGATCGACGTCTTGATGCTGCCGCGACCGGATCAGCCGCCGCTCGGCGTCGGTGAATCCGCATCGGTCCCGAGTGCCGCGGCGATTGCCAACGCCATCTTTGACGCAACCGGGGTGCGGTTTCGTGAATTGCCGTTTACGCCCGAACGAATCCTTGCGGGATTGCGCGGCGAACAGAGCGCAACGTCGGCAGCGTTGCCGAGACCAGCGCCCATGAGCGCAGACTTAACCGCGGGCTTGGCTTCAACTCATTGGCAGCCTAATCCTTTCGCGAAGCGACGCGGCATATTTGCAAGCGCTGCCGCCCTCGTTGCCGCCGCAATCGGCATCGCGGCGGCCGTGCTGCCGTGGCGCTCGATCGCGCCGATCGCCCGACCCGATGCGTCGGTCTATTCCGCCGCGACCATCGCCCGCGGCCGGCAGCTCGCCGCGCTCGGCGACTGTGCGATCTGCCACACGGCCGTGAACGGCACCATCAATGCCGGCGGCCGGGCCCTCGAGACGCCGTTCGGCATCATCTACAGCACCAACATCACGCCCGATCCCGACACCGGCATCGGCGCGTGGTCCTATCCAGCCTTCGAGCGCGCGATGCGCGACGGCATTCACCGCGACGGCCGGCATCTCTATCCGGCGTTTCCCTATCCGCACTTCGCCAAAACCACCGACGCCGATCTGCAGGCGCTTTATGCCTACCTGGTGGCGCAGCCGCCGGTGCGCGCCGAAAGTCCGAAGACAACCCTCGCGTTCCCGTTCAATCTTCGTCCGCTGGTGGCGGGATGGAACGCGCTGTTCCATCAGGCCAGCGCATTCGAAGCCGATACTACGCAATCGGCGAACTGGAATCGCGGCGCCTATCTGGTCGAAGGCCTCGGCCATTGCGGCGCCTGCCACTCGCCGCGCAACGCGCTCGGCGCGGAAAAAGCCGGAGCGTATCTGGCCGGCGGTTACGCGGAAGGCTGGGAAGCACCGCCGCTGACGTCGCTGTCGCACGCGCCGATCCCCTGGAGCGAGGACGAACTGTTCACTTATTTGCGAACAGGCGAGTCCCGTTTTCACGGCGTCGCCGCCGGCCCGATGGCGCCGGTGGTGAAAGAGCTTGCAAACCTGCCCGACCAGGACATCCGGGCGATGGCGGTCTACCTCAGCTCCTTCAACGACAAGGCGATCAGCCAATCCGACCAGGACGCGCTCGCCGCCAGGCTCGAAAGCGCAACCGCCACCAGGGCGGTTGCGGCCTCGGCCATCGGCGCACGGCTCTATCAAGGCGCCTGTGCAGTCTGTCATCAGGTCGGTGGCGCGCCGCTGTTCGGCAGCCGGCCGTCGCTGGCGCTGAACAGCAATCTGCATAGCGCGGTGCCGGATAATTTGATCCAGGTGATTCTGCACGGCGTCACATCACCGGTGTCGAGCGATCTCGGCTACATGCCCGGCTTCAAGGACAGCCTTTCAACCGATCAAGTGACGGAACTCGTGTCCTACCTGCGGCAACAATTCGCGCCCGGCAAGCCGCCCTGGGTCGATGTTCACGCGGCCGTCAGCCGGGCCATGCGGGGGGCATCACACTGAGCGACGTAAACGACCCTCAGCGGCTGCAAGAAGCAAAGCTCCGGTGACAGCCGGAACTCAACCTGATGCAGACGCCAGTAGCGGTTTGCCAGAATTGTGCTTCACCAACGACTACAGCGGCGGGTTCAATGAACCCGCCGCTGTCGCCTGTCTCAGGTCAGGCCGATGGGTACGCCCGGCGAGCCGGTCGCGCCGGCGAGCGGGACCGGGGTGAACACATAAACAAACTGATACTTCTTGTCGGCAACCAAGCTGTCGAACACCAGGTTCTCGTGATTGTAGATGCCGTACTTGGTCTGCAGGGTCGAGTGGACCGCGAAGGCCAGCGTCTTGTCCGGATTAGGGACCACCTCGACTGCCCAGGTGTCGGCGCCGGTCAAGCAAAGGTCTTTCTCGATCACCCAGCTCGCGACCTCAAGACCCGGACCGGGTTCACCGCTGTTGTACTTGTCGTTGTTCTTGCCCCAGAGCGAACTCCATCCGGTATGGAAGAAGATGGCATCGCCAGGCTTGATGTCAGCTTCCTGCATATTCTGCTTCTGGAGAGCTGAGCGTATATCGGCCACGCTGATCTCTTCGCCGGCTTCCATCATGCGCCCTTTCACCGCGACCATATCGATCAGATGACCGCGGGTGAAAAACGGCTTGCAGTTCTCGACGCCGAGCTTCTTGAGACCATAAGCGTCACTGAAATCCGCTGCCGCATTGCCGTTGTAGAACTTCATCTCCTTCTTGTCGCCCGTGGCGCCCAATTGGATGCCGATGTGACCGAGGCCGTCGAACTGAGTTCCTATCTGACCGATCTCGGCGGTCACGAACTCGTCGTGGTAGACCATCCGGTTTTCACCAAACGGACCGCCGGTCGGGCTGCCGGGGATGCGCAACGTAAATACCCGCTTCCCGAACAGAGGCATGTTTAAATCGTAGGTGTGGCCAAGCTTGTGGATCTTGCCGTCCTTGATCCACTTGACGCTATCGAGCACCTTCGCGGGCGTGATGTGATTGGAAGCACCCGCCTGGTCATCGGCACCCCATTTCGAGGGCCACCAAGGCTTGTCGGTTAGTTTTGGCATCGCCGATGTTTCGGCCTGCGCAGCCGTGATTGGCGCAAGTCCGAACTTGCCGTGCGACGCACCAGCGACGGCTACCGCACTGGCACCGGCGACGCCGGCGGCCTTGAGGAAATTTCGGCGGTCGGTTGACGCCGATCCCGTATCATCGATAGGCTCATTGCCGTCTGTCATGTGTTCCTCCCAAGAGTTCGCTTTGCTCGCCGATGAGTGACGACGTTGACAACGATGACGGTATTGAGCCGGCAAGACAGTTACATGACAGAAATATGACAACGGCCTGGGCGGCGTTTTCGATCCATTGCAGAGCCGAGGGAATCCAGCATGGGGTTATTTGATATCGACAAATCGGCGTCGCGGCTGCCCGTTTCAGTGATCACCGGCTTTCTCGGCAGCGGCAAAACGACCTTGCTCAACAAGCTCTTGCGTCATCCCGGCATGGGCGACAGTGCGGTCATCATCAATGAGTTTGGCGAGGTCGCGCTCGATCATCTACTGGTTGAATCGATCGAAGGGGAAGTCGCTGTGCTGGCGAGCGGCTGTGTGTGCTGCACATTGCGCAGCGATCTCGAGCAGACGCTGCGCGACCTTCTGTCGCGGCGCGATCGCGGCGAGATACCAGCTTTCTCCCGGATCCTGGTGGAGACGACCGGACTTGCCGATCCAGCGCCGATCATACAGCTCATGCTGAACAATCCGCTGGTCAGTCACTTCGTGCGTCTCGATACCGTTGTGACCACGGTGGACGCGGCGAACGGCCTGCGCCACCTCGGCGAGCACACCGAGGCGATCAAGCAGGCCGCGCTGGCCGACCGGCTGCTGCTGACCAAGACTGATCTCGCGACATCTGAGACGATCGAGGAGCTGCAGCGGCAACTCGTCGTGCTAAATCCTGGCGCAGCGCACAACGTTGTTACAAACGGCGAGATTGCACCGGAAGCGCTGTTTGGCGCGGCACTGTTCGATCCCTCGCGCAAGACGGTCGATGCCCGGCGCTGGATCAATGAGGAGGCTTACGAAAGCCAGCGGCAAGATCACGGCGACCATGAACATCATCATCACCATCACGACATTCATTCGTTCTGCCTCTCGAGCGACCAGCCGCTCTCATGGGAGGCGTTCTCGGCATGGCTTGGCCGGTTGCGCAACGGCGCAGCGGACGATCTGCTGCGCGTCAAGGGCATCCTGAACCTGATTGGCGAAAGCGGCCCCGTGGTGGTTCACGGCGTGCATCACATTTTTCATCCACCGGTGGTTCTCGACGCCTGGCCTGATTCCGATCATCGCTCAAGGATCGTATTCATCTCGAGAGGGATCGAGCGCAGCGACCTGGAGGCAAGCTTCCGTGAGCAAGTGATGGAGCGTTCGGCCTTGCAAGGGCAGGAAGCCAGCTGAGACGCCAACCGGCGGCAGATTCCTTGCGGTCAGCCAAAGCGGATGTCCGCCGACTAATCTGAATTTATCGATTTCACGCTTTGGTTCTGTTCGAATTCCACACATCTGAACAGTGGCGCAAGGCGCGCATTTCGCCTAGGCTCGCCGGCTGTTGCCTTCTCTCTTAACGTCTGCATTGGTCCGGGCTGGAAAGCACCTTGAAGATGAATCCGACGCGGCGGGGCTTGCTGGTTTCCAATCTTGATCGGCCGGTCAAATCGAAGAGCAAGCAAGCCCTCGGCTCCTCACGGGCGAGCAAATCGATCCCCGAACCTCGCCCGGGCGCGGCCATGGAAAAGCCCTCCCGCGACAAGGCGCTGGCGACAAAATCCGAAAAATCCAGGCAGTCGGTGCTGGAGGCAGCCGCGAAACTGTTTCGCCAGCAAGGATATTCCGCGACCACGCTGCGTCAGATCGCCAGCATGGCCGAGATCAAGGCCGGAAGCATCTATTACTATTTCGATTCAAAGGAAGCGATCCTCGACGAGGTTCTCGATCAAGGACTGCACCGGATTTTTGAAGCGGTGAAGACCGCGCTGAAGAAGGCCGGCAAGGTTTCGCATCGGCGCCGGATCGGTCTTGCGATCGAGACGCATCTGGTGGCGCTACTGGAAGCCAGCGATTTCACCTCGGCCAATATTCGAATCTATGGCCAGCTTCCCGAGCGACTGAAAAAACGCCACCGGCCGCTGCGGCGCGCCTACGCCAAATATTGGGATCAGCTGTTCCTGGACGCCCGGCGCGCGGGGGAAATTCGCGCCGACATCGAGATCGTCCCGTTACGGATATTCGTACTGGGTGCGCTGAACTGGACCGTGGAATGGTTCAGCTACTCGAAGAAGGAGGCGGTCCAGAAACTGGCGCAGCGAACCGAGCTGTTGATCCTGGACGGCGTCACCAGGAAATAGGCGGGCAACTTCATTCCCGCCGCACTACCGGTTCGAACCGCTGCCGGTCATCCTCTTGGCCACCTCTTCCAGCATCACTTCGGTGGCGCCGCCGCCGATCGACTGCACCCGCGCGTCGCGGGACATCCGCTCGATCGTGCTCTCGCGCATGTAGCCCATACCGCCGTGGAACTGCAGACAAGTATACATCACCTCGTTGACCAGTTCGCCGCAATAGGCCTTGACCATCGACACTTCCTTGGTGGCGTCGATGCCGCGCGCCACCAGCCATGCCGCGTGATAGACTAGCTGCTTTCCCGCCTCGACCCTGCTCGCCAGCATCGCCATCCGCTGGCGTATCGTCTGTTTGGTCCATAGCGGCTCGCCGAACGCCTGCCGCTGGGTCACCCAATCCAGCGTGAGTTCGATGGCGGCCTGCGCCTCGCCCATCGCCATCGCGCCGATCACGATCCGCTCATTCTGGAAATTGCGCATGATCGCATAGAAGCCCTGGCCTTCCTGGCCGAGCAGGTTGCCGGCGGGAATCCGGCAATCTTCGAACAGCAGTTCCGCTGTGTCCGAGGAGCGCCAGCCCTGCTTGTCGAGCGCGCGTCCGACCCGGAAGCCGGGCGTCCCCTTCTCGACCAGAAACATCGACATCCGCTGCGAGGGTCGCGCCTCCGGATTGCTCAGGGCCGCCACGCAATACAGATCGGCGTGGACGCCGTTGGTGATGAACAATTTGCTGCCGTTGAGGATGTAGCTGTCGCCATCGCGTCGCGCGGTGGTGCGGATGCCCTTGACGTCCGAACCGGCGCCCGGCTCGGTAACGCCGACCGCGACAATCTTCCTGCCGGCGATGACATCCGGCATGAAGCGGTTCTTCAATTCGATCGAGTCGGAATTGTAGAGATGCACCGATGCCATGTCGGTATGGACCAACACCGTGATCGCCACGCCTGAAAATGTCGATCGCCCCAGTTCCTCGGCAAGCACGACGGTCGCCAGCGTGTCCATGTCGGAGCCGCCATACTCCTCCGAGTAGCGGATACCGAAGAAGCCCAGCTCGCCCATTTTTCGCAACACCGCGCGCGGCACCATGCCGTCCTGCTCCCATTGCAGGGCGTGCGGCTTGACCTCCTCATCAACGAAGCGGCGGATCTGGTCCCGCAGCAATTCATGCTCCTCGCCGAAATAGACGGAGCGCGACGCGGCATTGGCGATGGGCGTATTCATCAAGACCTGGCGGGGTTAAGAGGGTAAGGCATGGTAAAATCAGTCCTAGCATCCACCGACCAAATCGGCAAAATCAACGGCGTCATGATCCCGGCGCATTGACAATCCCGATCGATCAGGTGTCTCTTTCGCAGAATCTAACGTCCGTTAGAATACCTTCCGTGCAACCGAACACAACCGGAAACGAATACTATGCCGCAGCCTGCAAAAATGCGTTTCGCGCCGGATCTGCTGAAGGATCAGGTCGCCCTCGTGACCGGCGGCGGCACCGGGATGGGCCGCGCCACCGCAGTGGAGATGGCGCAATGCGGCGCGCGGGTCGTGGTGCTCGGCCGGCGCGCTAGAGCCGATCGAGGATTGCGCGAAAGCGATCCGGGATGCCGGCGGCGAGGCTTTTGCGGTGTCAGCCGACATCCGCGAGCCCGACCGGATCGAAGCGGCGATGCAACGCATCAAAAGCGAATTCGGCGGGCTCAACATTCTTGTCAACAACGCCGGCGGCCAGTTCGTGACACCCGCACGCGAGCTCAACAACAAAGGCTTTGAGACCGTGATCCGCAACAATCTGATCGGCTCATGGCAGATGACCAAGGCCGCGGCCGATCATTTCATGCTGGCAAACGGCGGCTCGATCGTGTTCGTGACCGCGTGCATCCGCTCCGGTTTGAGCGGCTTCGTGCATACCGCGGCCGCGCGCGGCGGCGTGCTCGGCATGATGAAGACGCTGGCCTTTGAGTGGGCCGAATTCGGCATCCGTCTCAATTGCGTGGCGCCCGGAACCGTCAAGACCGAAGGCATGGGTCACTACCCGATCGATCCCGAGCAGTGGCTCAAGCTCAATCGCAACGTGCTCGGGCATATGGGTGATGTGGAAGATATTGCGGCAGCGATCATCTTCCTGAGTTCGCCGCTCGGCAAGTTCGTCACCGGCGAGGAATGGTACATCGACGGCGGCGAGACGCTGCATCTTGCCCATGACGCCCGCCAGATGATCGACGCCATGAAGTTCAACAAACGCGAGCGCGGCGACGGGAAGACGAAATAGGCCCCAACCTCACAGCGCCTGCGCGACCCGCACCCCCTCCTCGACCGCGCGCATGGCGTCGAGTTCGGAGGCTTCCTTGGCGCCGCCGATAACATGGGCCTCGACACCTGCGGCGCCGAGCTCATCGAACAGTTCGCGGTTGGAGACCTGCCCGGCGCAGATCACGATGGTGTCGGCTTCGATGATGCGCGGCACGCCGTCCACCACGATGTGCAGCCCGGCATCGTCGATCCGCTGATAGCTGACCCCGGCGAGGATCTTGACGTCACGCTTGGCGAGACTGCTGCGCAAAATCCAGCCCGTCGATACGCCGAGACCGACGCCGGGACGCGTCGCCTTGCGTTGCAGCAGCGTGATCTCACGCGGGCTGCTGCGCGGCGCCAGTGGATCGCCGGCCAGCCCGCCCGGCTGGGTCAGGCTGGAGTCGATGTTCCATTCGCGCTGAAACGCCGGGATATCCAGCCCCCGCGCTTTTGGGCCCTCATCCGGCTGCGAATGGCAGAGATATTCGGCGACGTCGAAGCCGATACCGCCGGCGCCGACGATGGCAACCTTGTGCCCGGCATGGCGCTTGCCGCTGAGCAGATCGTTGTAGAAAACCACCTTGGGGTGATCGATGCCGGGAATCTCAGGCATTCGCGGATGCACCCCTGACGCCACCACCACCGCTTCAAAATTGCCGTTGCCGAGATCGCGCGCGGTCGGCGACTGGTTGAGCCGCAGATCGACGCCGCCGTTCTCGATCCGCCCGCCGAAATAGCGCAGCATCTCGTCGAATTCGGATTTGCCGGGAACGGCGCGCGCGAGGTTGAGCTGGCCGCCGATCCGATCGCTGGCCTCGAACAGCGTGACCTTGTGGCCGCGACGGCTGGCTTCGGCGGCGGCCGCAAGACCGCCGGCGCCGGCGCCGACCACCGCGACCTTGCGTGATTTCGCCGCCGGTCCCTCGTCGAACTCGGTCTCGCGGCAGGCGCGCGGATTGACCAGGCAACTGGCGCTGCGATCGGAAAAAATCAGATCAAGGCAAGCCTGGTTGCAGGCGATGCAGACATTGATCGCGCCGGCATTGCCTTCGCGCACCTTCCTCGCGAAATGCGGATCGGCGAGCAGCGGGCGCGCCATCGACACCAGATCGCTGTCGCCAACGCTCAGAATTTCCTCGGCAAGCTCGGGCTTGTTGATGCGATTGGACGCCACCACCGGAATGCCGACGGCGCGCTTGAGACGCGCGGCGGCAAAGCGCCAGGCGCCGCGCGGGATCGGATAGGCGATGGTCGGAACCCGCGCCTCGTGCCAGCCGATCCCGGTATTGAGAATGTCGGCGCCGGCCGCTTCGACTTTCTGCGCCAGCGAGACGATTTCCTCGCCGGTGGCGCCGCCTTCGACCAGATCGATGGCGGATATCCGGTAGATGATGATGAAATCCGGCCCCGTCGCCGCCCGCACCCTTGTGACCAGTTCGACCGGGAAACGATGACGATTTTCCGCGGATCCGCCCCACCCGTCACTTCGATCATTGGTCCGCACCACGGTGAATTCGTTGATCAGGTAGCCTTCGGAGCCCATGATCTCGACACCGTCGAACCCGGCCTCCCTGGCGAGCATCGCGCAGCGCACATAGTCTGAAATCGTCTGCTCTATTTCCGCATGCGTCATCGCGCGCGGCGGAAAGCGGTTGATGCGCGAACGGATATCGGAGGGGCCGAGGCATTCTTCCTGTCGCGCATAGCGTCCGGCATGCAATATCTGCAGGCAAATCTTGCCGTCGTGCCGATGCACCGCGTCGGTGACCTGCTGCAATTCCTTCGCCTGCGCATGTTCGGTCAGGATCGGGCCGCCCGGCTCGATCAGCCCCGCGGTATTGGGCGCGTAACCGCCGGTGATGATCAGACCGATCTCGCCCCTGGCGCGCTCGGCGAGAAACACCGCCATTTTGTGCAGCCCGTTCTCCTCCATGTCGAGGCGGGTGTGCATCGATCCCATGATCATCCGGTTGCGCAGCGTGGTGCGGCCCACCTTCAACGGTGCGAGCAGATGCGGATAGAGCGACGTCCCCGGACTGGTCTGCATAAACATTGCCCCGTAATGGCTAGTACCGCCGATCTGAAGTTCCTGCACCACTTGCCGCAAACTCATCCCAGGAACTTCCGATCGAAAAGCGGCACTAAAATCATAGATTTGCCAGTGCCCTCTCGCCTCCGAAGTTCGTGTAAGAGCGTGCTGCAACGTATCACGAACTTCGGATGCGGGGCACTAGCGTTGCGAACTTTCTAACACTTGTTAGAATGAAGCGAATAAATCAAGGACATTCTGTGGGAGGCTACCATGGACTACGCGCTTAGCGAGCAGCAACAGGCCTTCCGCGAAACCGCCATGCGTTTTGCGAAGGAAAAGCTGGCGCCGCACTATCAAAAGCGCGCCACCGAAGACCGCATCGATCGCGCGCTGATGAAGGAGATGGGGGCGCTCGGCCTGATCGCGCCCGACCTGCCCGAGCAATATGGCGGCCTCGGCGAAAGCAGTGTCACCGCCGGCATCATCATCGAGCAGATCGCCTATGCCGATTTCAACGCCAGCTACGTTCCGTTGCTGGCCTCATTGATGGGCGGCATGCTGGCCCAGCACGCTTCCCCCGACATCGCGCAGGAATGGCTGCCGAAAGTCACCGCCGGCGAAGCCATCATCGGCCTCGGCCTGACCGAGCCGCGCGGCGGGTCGGATGCCGCCAACCTCATTCTGCGCGCGGAAAAATCCGGAAACGGCTACCGGCTGAACGGCGAGAAGACCTCGATCAGCTTCTCTGATCAATGCGAGGCCGCGGTGATCTTCGCCCGCACCGGAAAGGTCGAGGACGGCGCCCGCGGCGTCAGTGCCTTTTTCGTCGATCTCAACCAGAAGGGTGTGACGCGGACCCATTTCGACGACATCGGCACCAAGCCGGTCGGGCGCGGATCGATCTTCCTCGACGACCTGTTCGTTCCCGCCGAGTGCCTGATGGCCGAAGAGAACAAAGGCTTCTCCAAGATCATGACCGGCTTCGATTTCAGCCGCGCCCTGATCGGGCTGGAATGCCTCGGGCCGGCGCAAGCCTCGGTGGACGAAACCTGGCACTACACCTCCGAGCGCAACGCATTCGAGCGGCCGATCGCGCAGTTTCAGGGCGTCAGCTTTCCGCTGGCGGAGGCCGAAACCCAGCTAACCATGATGCGCCAGCTTTGCTACTACACGCTGTCGCTGCGCGATCGCCGGCTTCCGCATACCGCGGAAGCCGCGATGTGCAAATGGTACGTGCCGAAGGTGGCCTGCGAGATCATCCATCAATGCCTGTTGACCCACGGGCATTACGGTTACACCACCGACCTGCCGTTCCATCAGCGCTACCTCGATGTGATGGGCCTGCAAATCGGTGACGGCACCGCGCAAATCCAGAAGCTGGTGATTGCACGCGAGAAGGTCGGCCGGATCGCGGTGCAATACGCCAAGCAGCCGCAAAAAGGTTGACGGCGCGCGCTCGCCTCGATGTCATCGGGTTCCGTTGAAAGCGGGATCGCTGATGAAGTCGCGGCTGGCGCTCGCCGCCATCAGCTTGGGATAGGTGGCGCGAAACTCCCTGAGCAGTTGCGCGATTGGCGGATCGGCAAACCAGCCGCGATCGTTGACGTATTCCATATGGCGTTGGTCGCTGGTGTCGAATTCGTGAAACAGCGCATCGTGCTCGCCGTCGAAGATCAGTTCCCTGACGCCGAACCGCTGGCACAGCTCGGTATTGAACGCCGGCGTCACCTTGAACATCCGTCCCTTCAGCCACAGCGCGACATAGCCGTGATAGATGAACAGATCGGTTTCCATCAAATCGGAAAGCTTGGGCGAATTGAGGTGATTCTTCACGTCGGCAAACCCGACCGCCGCGGGAATGCCGGCGGCGCGTAACGCCGCAGTCAGCAGAATGGCCTTGGGGACGCAGAAGTTCGATGGCCTCCCGGCGATGCGGCTGGCGCGGTAGTCGTCTTCGGCCAGCGCCCATATGGAACGGATCGTATTTGATCTGATCCCGCACCGCATTGAACAGGCCGATCGCCTTCCCGGTCGCCGAAAGATCCGATCCATCCAGGGCACGCGAAACGAATTCGTGCACCTCCGGGGAATCGCTGTCGACGAAGCGCGTCGATCGCAAAAACTCAGAAGGATGGGCGTCGGCCGTCATTA
Source organism: uncultured Pseudomonadota bacterium (assembly GCA_963819325.1). Lineage (GTDB taxonomy): Bacteria > Pseudomonadota > Alphaproteobacteria > Rhizobiales > Xanthobacteraceae > Bradyrhizobium. The sequence continues at coordinate 166,404 of CAWFVT010000007.1, read as the reverse complement.
TCTTTCCTTCCGTCAAATTCAATCGCGCAAAAATGCCATCATCCGGGCTGTCGAACAAGCGTTAGAATTTGTTGACGCGGTTTGTGCGACAGGTCTAGCTTCCGGGCGATATCCTCGATGCACCGCTGCCCAATTGCGCTGCGCCAGCCAGGACCGCGATGACGGAAGAAACGTCGTACATATGGGAGCCGCCCGCGGAGCTGGTGGCGGCCAGCAACCTGACCGCATTCCTGCGCGCCGCCGGCCACGCCGATTACGACGGGCTTGCCGCGCACGCCGAAGCCGATCCGGCCTGGCTGATGGAACAAGTCTTCAGGTTTTGCGACGTCCGGTTCTATCGCCGCTATGAGAAGTTGCTGGATGTCTCGCGCGGCGAGCCATGGGCGCAATGGTGCGTCGGCGGCACCACCAATATCGTGCTGAATTGCATCGACAGGCACCGCGATACGCCGGCGTGGGACCAGACCTTTCTGGTCTGGGAGGGCGAAGATATCAGCGAGCAGCGCCAACTGACCTATCGCGAACTCGACCGCGAGGTCGGACGCCTCGCGCATGCGTTGCGCGGCCTCGGTATCGGCCGCGGCGACGTGGTCGCGATCTACATGCCGAATCTGCCGGAAACCTTTGTCGCGTTTTTCGCGATCCTCAAGCTTGGCGCCATCGCGATGCCGCTGTTTTCGGGGTTTGGCCCGAGCCCGATCCAATCACGGTTGAACCATGGCGGCGCCAAGGCGGTAATAACAGCCAACGGCACCTGGCGCCGCGGTGTGTCAACGCCGCTGAAATCCACGCTCGATGTGGCGCTGGATTCCTCGCCGTCCGTGCAACAGGTGATCGTGATCGGCCGTGAAGGCCTTGCAATCGAGACGCCGATGCGCGAAGGGCGCGACCATTGGTGGCACGATCTGATTTCCGGTCAGGACGGAACCCTTGCGACGGCGGAGATGCACGCGGAGGATCCGGCAATTCTGCTCTATACCTCGGGCACGACCGGCGAGCCGAAGGGCTGCGTGTGGACGCATATCGGCTTCATCGGCTCGATGGTCACCCGCGACATCATCATCTGCGGCGATTTCAAATCGTCCGACCGGTTCTTCTTTCTCAGCGACATGGGATGGATGGTCGGCGCGATGTGCGCCTGCATCCCGAGCTTCGCCGGCGCCAGTCTCTTGATCGCCGAAGGCACGCCGGATTTCCCCGACACCGGGCGGTTCTGGCGGCTGATCGCAGAATCACCAAGTGAGTTATCTCGGCATCTCGCCGACCATCGTCCGCAGCCTGATGCGCTATGGGCCCGGGCAGGTCGAGCCCTACGACCTCGGCAGCCTGCGCATCACGCTGTCCGGCGGCGAAGCCTGGACCGCGGCTCCCTGGCTGTGGTTCTTCGAACATGTCTGCAAGAAGAAGATTCCCATCATCAATATTTCAGGCGGCACTGAAGTGGGCGGCTGCATCTTCATGGGAACCCCGAACCATCCGATGAACCCCGGCTCGTTTTCCGTGCCCGGGCTCGGCGTCGGCGCCGATATCGTCGATATGACCGGCAGGAAATTGCCACCCGGCGAAGTCGGCGAACTCGTGCTGCGCCATTCGTCGATCGGCCTCACCAAGAGCCTGTGGAAAGCCGATGAACGCTACATCGAGAGCTACTGGAGCACGCTTCCGGGTCTGTGGGTGCACGGCGATTTCGCGATGCGCGGCCATGACGGGCTTTATTACATTCTCGGCCGCTCCGACGACACCATCAAGATTTCAGGCAAGCGCACCGGACCGGCGGAACTTGAAGGCATCCTGATCGATACCGGCAAGGTTTCCGAGGCGGCGGTGTTCGGCATTCCGCATCCCATCAAGGGATCGGCGATCGTCTGCGCCTGCGTGCCGATGCCCGGCGTCGATGTCGCCCGTGGCGTTGCCGACGAACTGTCGTCCGCCATCGTCAGCGGCATGGGCGCCTCGTACCGGCCGGAGCGCATTGTGTTTGTCGACGACCTGCCGCGCACGCGCAACCTGAAGATCATGCGGCGCGTGCTGCGCGCGGTGTTCGAGAACAAGGATCCCGGCGACCTCTCGGCCCTGGCAAACCCCGAGGCGGTCGAACGGCTGCGCGAAAAGCTCGCGACCGTGTGAATTGAGGCCGGGCGAACTCGGCCTCGCCGAACTCAGACTCCGCGTCTGAAATCAGATCGGACATTCCTGCGGGAATTCCGGCTTGCGCTTCTCCAGATGCGAGGCGAGGCCCTCGCGCGCCTCGGCGCCGGTAAAGCCCAGAAGCTCGAGCGCGGTCGAGGTGTCGAAGATCGGGCCGTTGACGCGCAGCCAGTTGTTGAGTGAATATTTGGTCCAGCGGATAGCGCTCTGCGCGCCGTTGGCCAGTTCTTCGGCGGTCTCCAGCGCGATCTTCTGCAAATCGGCATCCTCGACGCACAGCGAAACCAGCCCGATCCGCTCCGCCTCCGTGCCCGACAACGGCTTGCAGGTGAGCAGATAGTATTTTGCCTTGGCAAGCCCGCACAACAGCGGCCAGATGATGCAGGCGACGTCGCCGGCCGCAACCCCGAGCCGGGTATGGCCATCGACAATGCGCGCGGACTTTCCGCAGATCGACACGTCGGCGAGAATGCCGACCACCAGCCCGGCGCCGACCGCAACGCCATTGATCGCCGAGATGATCGGCTTGTTGCAGTTGATCACGTTGTAGACGAGATCCTTGGCTTCCTTCCATGTCGCCATGCGCGCGACCGGATTGTCGAGGATGCTCTTGATCAACTCAAAATCGCCGCCGGCCGAAAACGCCTTGCCGGCGCCGGTGACGATCACCGCGTTGATGTCGGGATCGTCGTTGATGTCGCGCCATATGTTGGTGAGCTGGGTATGGGTTTCCGCATCGACCGAATTGTAGGTCTCGGGCCGGTCGAATGTGATGCGAAGAATACGCTTCGACGGATAATCCAGCTTCAGTCGGGTGTAGGCCTGGTAACGCTTGGACATCGTTTTTCCCTTACTTTCATTCGAACAGGTGTTAGAATTTAGATACGTTCGATTGATGCCGCAAGCCGAATGGGCCGGAAAGCAACAATCGCAAAAACCAAGAACAGACTTTCGAGGATAACGATGCCAAGTCAGCCTCCTGGATTTCAACCTGTTGGATTTCAGCCTGTTAAATCTCCGACGGAAGTGGCGGGCGCAACCCCGAGCGTCGGCGAGCTGTTTCGCGCCCGGGCGCGGATTCAGAAATCCCTGGCAGCGATCGAATATCAGGACCGTCTGATCAGCTATGGCGAGTTGCTGGATCGCGTCGACCGCCTGACTGGCGTCTTGGCGGCCCGCGGCCTTGTTCGCGGCGATCGCGTCGCCTTGCTGTCACGCAACCGGCCGGAATATCTGGAGATTGAACTGGCGGCGGCCAATCTCGGCGTCATCACCGCGTGCCTGAACTGGCGGTTGTCGGAGCGCGAACTGGCTTATTGCATCGAACTCGTGTCGCCGAAGCTTCTGATCGCGGAACAGGATTTGACCGCCAATTTGGGCAACCGCGGCGCCGGCGGCCGCGAACTGATCCTGATCGGCGATGAATATGAGCATCTGTTGCGGCAGCAGGAGGCTCATTCGCGCTCCATCGCGATCGATCCGGAAGACGGCCTCGTCATTCTCTACACCAGCGGCACCACCGGTCTGCCCAAAGGCGCCGTGATCTCGCACCGCGCCATGGTCGCGCGGGCGCTGGTATTCAGCTCCGAACTCAACATTCTCCAGCGCGACGCTTTCGTGGCGTGGGCGCCGCTGTTTCACATGGCATCGACCGATCACAGCCTGGCAACCTTGCTGCGCGGCGGAACCGTCGTCATCGTCGACGGCTTTCAGGTCGAGCCGCTGTTGTCCGCGCTGCAGCGCCATCACATCGGCTGGTTCGTCTTGATCCCCGGCATGATCGATGCGTTCATTGCCGGCTTCCGGGCGCAGGAGATCACGGTCAAGGGCGTCGGCTGTTGCGGCGCGATGGCCGACCTTGTTCCGCCGCACGTGCTGGCCGAGGTGACCGAGTTGCTGGGCGCGCCCTATGTCAACAGCTTTGGCTCGACCGAGACAGGATTGCCGCCAGCTACCCGTTCGCTGATCGCCATCGGCGAAACTCCGGACCGCCTGTCGAAACAGCAGAGCGCTTTCTGCGAGGTCAAGCTGGTGGATCCCGACGATAACGAGGTCGCCGCGGGAATGCCGGGCGAACTCGCGATCCGCGGCCCGACCCTGTTTTCGGGCTATTGGCAGGCGGACGAGACCAATGCGCGCGATTTCCGCGGCGGCTGGTTTCACATGGGCGACGTGTTCCGGCGCAACGACGACGGCACGCTCGATTTCGTCGACCGCGCCAAATACATGATCAAGTCGGGCGGCGAGAACGTCTATCCCGCCGAGATCGAGCGGGTGTTGATGAGCGATCCGCGCATCACCGAAGCCGCAGTCGTCCGCGCGCCGGATGCCAAATGGGGCGAAGTGCCGGTGGCCTTTGTGTCGCGCCGCGACACCACCATCACCGAACCGGATCTGCTTGTCATTTGCCGGCGCGATCTCGCCGGATACAAATGCCCGCGGCAATTCCGGTTCATCGAATTCTCGGAGTTTCCGCGCTCGACCAGCGGCAAGGTGCAGCGTCACGAGCTCGAAGCCCGGCTCAAACGGGCGTGATTACATCCGGAGCGCTCCTTACATCCTGAAGACCCCGAATTTGGTCTTCTTCGCCGGCGTCCGGCCGGCGAGATCGAGCAGCAGCGCCATCACCTCGCGGGTCTCGACCGGATCGATCACCATGTCGCACCACAGATTGCGGGCGAAGTTGTAGGGATCGGCAAACGCCTCGAAATCCCGGCGCACCGGCTGCTTGAAGGCCTCGCGCTCTTCGTCGGTCCAGGACGTCCCTTCCCGCTCATGAATGTTGTCGCGCACCATGGCGAGCGTGGTGGCGGCCTGTTCCGGACCCATCAGTGCTGCATGCGCGCTCGGCCACATCAGCGTGGCGTTGGGCTTGAAGGCGCGGCCCAGCATCGCGAAATACGCCGCGGCGTAGGAGCCGCCGGTGATGATGGTATATTTCGGCACGTCGGCACAGGCCATCGCGGTCATGAACTGCGCGCCATGCTTGGCGATACCCTGCCGTTCCACCGCGGTGCCGACCATGAAGCCGGAGACGTCGACCAGAAACAACAGCGGGATGTCGCGCTTGCAGCACAATTCGATGAAGTGCGCGCCCTTGATCGCGCTTTCGGAGAACATTACGCCGTTATTGGCCAGGATTCCGATCTCGAAGCCCTTGATGCGGGCGAACCCGCACAGCATGGTCTCGCCGTGAAGCTCCTTGAATTCCTGAAACTCGCTGCCGTCGATCAGCCGCGCCAGGATTTCGCGATTGTCGGTCGGGGTCCGCCTGTTGGCGCTGACGATGCCGTAGATTTCCTCCACGGCGTAGGCCGGTGGCAGCGTGGGCTTCGGCGTCCAGCGCAAGGGCGGCGGCTCGCCGAACCGGGCGACGATGTCGCGCGCGATCGCCAGCGCGTGGCTGTCGTTCTCGGCGATATGATCGGTGACGCCGCTGACGCGGCTGTGCATCTCGGCGCCGCCGAGCGGCTCGATGTCGATGACTTCGCCGGTGGCGGCGAATACCAGTTGCGGGCTGCCGAGAAACATCGCGCCCTGATTGCGCACGATCACCACCTCGTCGCACAACGCCGGAATGTAGGCGCCGCCGGCGGTCGAAGGCCCGTGCACGATCGCGATCTGGGGGATGTTTTCCGCCGACATCTTCACCTGATTGTACATGATCGATCCGGCCTGACCTTCATCCGGAAAGATGTTGGCCAGATCCGGCAGAAAGCCGCCGCCCGATTGCACCATGGTGATGCAGGGCAACCGGTGTTGCCACGCAAACAGCTGCGCGCGGGTGTGTTTCTTGGTGGTCATGCCGAACAACGTCCCGCCCTTGACGGTGGCGTCGTTGGCGATGAGCATGCAGCTGCGGCCACCGATCTGGCCGACACCGGTGATGATGGTGGCGCCCGGCGGCACGCCGTCATACATGCCCTCGCCGGCCAGATGGCCGAAATCGAGAAACGGCGATCCGGGATCGATCAGTGCTGCGATGCGCTCGCGCGGCAGCAACTGCCCCCTCGATTTATGCAAGGCGCGCGCCTTGGCGGTGCCGCCCTCATTGGCCGCGGCCCGGCGCTGATGCAGATCGGCAATCCGCTCAAGGTAACGTGCGCGGTTGTGTTGAAATTCGTCCGAGCCGGTCGCAACCGTCGATTTCATCGCCGTCATCGACGATCTCCCGAGCACCAAAACGTGGCGACAAACGCAATAAAATCGGATGGGCTGTTTTCTAACATTTGTTCGATTTCTAACGATTGTTCGATTGAAATCCTAGAGGCTTCTGCCTAAAGATGGCAAGCAGGATCAGGTTGTCGGATCGCGGCTTGTGCCGCGATCTCCGGTGTTTACCGGCAGGATCAGCCTCAATTGGACCGAAGGCCCCGTAGCGGAGAGTTCCTCGATGGACTTTGATTTGACGCACGAGCAGCGGCAGATTCTCGAATACGGCGATGTGGTCGCTCAGAAGTACGATCGCAAGTACTGGATGGATTGCGCCGAGAAGCACGTCTTTCCGGAGGCGCTGTACCGTCAGGTCGCGGAAGACGGTTTCGTCGGCACCATGGTGCCGGAGCAATATGGCGGCGCGGGGCAAGGCATGATCGAGATGCATTTGTTCCTTGAAGGATTGTCGAACAACGGCATCCCGCTGCTCAACCTCGTGGTTGGGGCTGCGATGAGTCTCGGATTTATCGCCAAATACGGCTCGGAGCAGCAAAAGAACCGCTATCTACCCGAGGCCTGCAGCGGCAAGACGCGATTCTGTTTTGCCATCACCGAACCCGACGCCGGCAGCAACACCATCCGCACATCGACCATGGCGAAAAAGCGCGGCAATCGCTTCGCGTTGAACGGCCAGAAGACCTTCATCACCGACGCCGACGGATCCGACTATGCGCTGGTCGTGACGCGGACGATCGCGCATACCGAGGTCCAGAAGAAGACCGACGGCTTCACGCTGTTCATCGTCGATCTCAAGGCCAAGGGCGTGCAGAAGCAATATATTCCGGTCAGCATTCCGGCGCCGGAGACGCAGTGGCAAATATTTTTCGACGACGTCGATCTGGGGCCTGAGGACGTTATCGGCGAAGTCGACAAGGGCTTCGGCATTCTGTTCAAGAGCCTCAATCCGGAACGAATTCTGGTGGCATCGATCTGCTGCGGCCTCGGCCGCTACGCGCTGAACCGCGCCGTCGAATACGCGCGCGAGCGCAAGGTCTTCAACAATGTTCCGATCGGCGCCTATCAGGGGCTGCAGCATCCGCTCGCCAGCGCGCGAACCGATATCGAAATGGCTTCCCTGATGGCGCTGAAGGCGGCGTGGATGTTCGATCAGGGCCGCGAGGCCGGCGAATTCGCCAACATGGCAAAGCTCGCCGCAGCCGATGCCGGCACCAAGGCCGTGGACATCGCGCTGCAATGCTTCGGCGGCAACGGCTTCACCAAGGAATATGGCATCTTCGATATCTATCCGCTGGTGCGGCTGTTGAAGACCGCACCGCTGAACCGCGAAATGATCCTCAACTACATCGGCGAGCACGTGATGGGCTTGCCGCGTAGCTACTAAAGGGTCGCCTGCGATGGCCGTGATGAAGTCCGATGTATCGGCGGGAAGCGATGAATTCCGTCGCAATCGCGCGGCTTATGACGGCCGAATCGCCGATCTGCATGCGCGTCGCGCGGCCGCCATGCTGGGCGGCCCGGAACGGGCGCGGCGGCTGCACAAGGAGCGCAAGCAATTGCTGCCGCGCGAGCGCATCTCGGCGCTGCTCGACCCCGGCTCGCCGTTTCTTGAATTCTGCCAGCTCGCCGGCGAAGGCATGTATGACGGCGTGCCGCCGGGCGGCAGCATCGTCACCGGCGTCGGCATGGTGTCGGGTCGCGCCTGCATGATCATCGCCAATGACGCGACGGTGAAGGGCGGCACCTATTACGGCATCACCTGCAAAAAGCACGTCCGCGCCCAGAGGTTCGCCTGGCAGCACCGCCTGCCCTGCGTCACCATGGTGCAGTCCGGCGGCGCCAACCTGCCGGACCAGCCCAATATCTTTCCCGACGAAGGACAGTTCGGTTCGATCTTCTACAACCAGATCCGGATGTCGAGCGAAGGCATCGCCGCAGATCGCCACCGTGCATGGGCCATCGACCGCCGGCGGCGCCTACATGCCGGCGCTGTGCGACGAGACCGTGATCGTTCGCAATCAGGGCGCGATGTTCCTGGGCGGTCCGCAACTGGTCTATGCCGCGACCAAGGAAGAAGTCGACATGGAGACGCTCGGCGGCGGCGAGATGCACAGCCGCGTCAGCGGCGTCACCGATCATCTGGCCGAAAGCGACAGCCACGCCATCGCCATCGCGCGCGACATCGTCGCCAATCTCGGCGATATTCCTTCGCAGCGCTGGGACGTGGCGCCGCCACGCGAGCCGCGCTTCGATCCCCGTGACATCTATGGCCTGATCAGCGCGGACCCGCGGATTCCCACCAATAACCGCGAGATCATCGCAAGGCTGGTCGACGGCAGCGAGTTTCATGAATTCAAGCCGCTCTATGGCGAGACGCTGATCACGGGCTTTGCCCGCATCATGGGCTTCGAGGTCGGAATCCTCTGCAACAACGGCGTGCTGTTTTCCGAATGCGCGCTGAAGGCGACGCACTTCATCGACCTGTGCTGCAAGCGAAATATCCCGCTGCTGTTCATGGCCGACGTGACCGGCTTCATGGTCGGCCGCGAGGCGGAGGAAGGCGGCATCGCCAAGCACGGCGCCAAGATGATCACCGCGATGGCCAGCGCCAACGTTCCGAAATATACGCTGATCATCGGAAATGCCTATGGCGCAGGCTATCTGGCGATGTGCGGCCGCGCCTTCAAACCGCATGCGATGATGATGTGGCCGCACGGCCGTTCCGCCATCATGGGTCCGGACCAGGCCGCCAATACGCTCGCCATGGTCAGGGACGAGGCGCACAAGCGCGACGGCACCAGCTGGACCGACGAGGAGCGCGAGGCCTACCGCGCGCCGGTGCGCAAGACCTTCGAGGATTTCGCCAACGCCTATAATTATGCGCGTCAATACCTGGTGCGACATGGTGATCGATCCGCTCGAGACCCGTAACGTGATGGCGCTGCTGCTCGATCTGGCCGGCCGCCTGCCGCCGCAGGAAACCGAGTTCGGCGTGTTCAGGATGTGACGACAGGGGATATCTGCAGTGTTCAAGAAAATCCTGATCGCCAATCGCGGTGAAATTGCCTGCCGGATTGCGCGCACCTGCCATCGGCTCGGCATCGCGGTCGCGGGCGTTCACTCCTCGGCCGACGCCGACGCGCTGCATGTCAAGGAAATCGGCGAGTCGATCGAGATCGGCGGCGCCGCTGCGTCCGAGAGCTATTTGCGCATCGATGCCGTCATTGCCGCGGCGAAAGCCGTCGGCGCGGAGGCCATCCATCCCGGGTTCGGCTTCCTGGCCGAAAATGCCGCGTTTGCCCGCGCCGTGGAGGCCGCCGGGCTGGTGTTCATCGGGCCGACCGCCGGAGGTGATCGAGCGGCTCGGCGACAAGGCCTCCGCCAAGCTGGAAGCCGAAGCCGCCAAGGTGCCGATCGTTCCCGGCAGCAAGACGCCCAGCGAGGATCCGGCCGAAATCGACCGCATCGTGCGCGACCTCGAGCCGCCGGTCATGCTGAAGGCCGCGGCCGGCGGCGGCGGCAAGGGCATGCGCGCGGTCTCTGACTTCGATGGTCTTGCCGGCGAGATCGAATCCGCGATGCGGGAGGCCAAGAACTCCTTTGGCTATGCCGGCTTGATCGTCGAGAAACTGGTCGAGCGCGGCCGGCATATCGAGGTGCAGATCGCCGGCGACGGCAAGGGCAATGTGATCCATCTGTTCGAGCGCGAATGCTCGCTGCAGCGGCGGCACCAGAAGGTGATCGAGGAAGCGCCGGCGGCGAATCTGCCCGCCGACGCTGCGCGAAAAAATAGCCGCCGACGCGGTGAGGCTCGGCAAGCGCCTGAACTATCGCGGCGTCGGCACCGTCGAATTCATCCTGCGCGGCGACAGCTATTATTTTCTCGAAGTCAATCCACGGCTGCAGGTCGAGCATCCCGTCACCGAACTGGTCACCGGCATCGATATCGTCGAACTGATGCTGCGCATTGCCGCCGGCGAGGGATTGCCGTTTGCGCAAGATGACGTGACATGCCGCGGCCACGCGGTCGAGGCGCGGATCTGCGCGGAAGACCCCGCCAACAACTTTCTGCCCTGCACCGGAGAACTGGCCTATGTCAGGTTTCCCGATCGACGGGGTTCGCGTCGAGACCGGCGTCGAGAGCGGGTCCGTCGTCACGCCCTATTACGATTCGATGCTGGCGAAGCTGATCACCCATGCCGACACCCGCGACGAGGCGCTCGACCGGCTGAAACAGGCGCTCGACGACACCTCGATCTTCGGCATCACGACCAATCAGGGATTTCTCGAGCGCCTGATCGACCTGCCGGCGACGCGCAGCGCCACTTTCTATACCCGGCTGATCGACGACCAGATCGATCAGCTCGTCGACAAGACCAAGGGACCCGACACCGAAGCGCTCGCGCTTGGCGCGTATTTCTGGATCACCCGGCAGCGCCAGCCCGTCGCGCCGCGAGCCCGTGGCAGTCGCGCGACATGACGGGATGGCACATGGCCGCCGGCGGCGAGGGATTGTCGCCGATACCGATCCTGCATCTTGAGGAGAGCGGCGCCAGCGCCGAGATCCGGTTCGCGCCGCTGCAGGCCGACGGATCGATGATCGTCAGCGTCAACGACGACAAGCTCCAGGTCGCGCTGGTCCCGCTTGCCGACGACAGCTTTACCGCCATCGTCGGCGCGCGCCGCGAGACCGTGCGCATTCATCAGGAAGCACAGACGATCTTCGTGCACGACCGCCGCGGCACTCACGCACTGACCGCGGTACCGTATCTCACCTATATCAGCGCGGTGGCGGAAACCAGCGGCGAACTGCGGGCGCCGATGATGGGCATGATCCTGAAGGTCAATGTCGCCGTCGGTGACAAGGTCAAGGCCGGAGACGTCGCCGCGGTTCTCGAATCGATGAAGATGGAATTGCGCATCAGCAGCGAAATCGACGGCGTCGTGACCGCCGTCAATTGCCGCGCCGGCGAAACCGTCGAACGCAACGCCGTCATCGTCATCGTCGAGCCGGAACACGTCGAATTGATGCCGGGATCGAATCTGCAAAACTCGGCCATAAACCAGGAGTGAGAGTGATGAGACTGGGAAGCGTCAACTACGAGACCAAGGGAAAAATCGCGATCCTGACGCTGGACGAGCCCGCCAAGCTCAATGCGTTGAGCCCAGGCATTCGCGAAGGGATCATCGAAGGCCTCAAGCGGGTCGATGCGGACCATGATGTCCGTGTCGCCATCATCACCGGCAGCGGCGAGAAGGCATTTTGCGCCGGCGCCGACATCAGCGGCTTTCAGTTCGATCCCGAGGCGGTCCGCAACTTCATGTCGGTCGCACTGGCCGTGCTGGCCGCGCCGGAAAACTGCGGCAAGCCGGTGATATCAGCCGTCAACGGCCTCGCCTATGGCGGCGGCTTTGAGGTCGCCATCGCCTCGGATTTCATTATCGCCTCCGACCGGGCGCAGTTCGCGGTGCCGGAAATCAAGCTCGGCCTGTTGCCGGGATTTGCGATCGTTCGGCTGGCCGAGATCGTCGGCCGCCCCAAGGCCAAGGAACTGAGCATCCTCGGCGATCCCATCAGCGCGGAGGAAGCCTATCGGCTCGGGCTCGTGCTGCGCGTCGTGCCGCACGACAAGACTGATGGCGGAAGCGATGGAATTCGCCGAGAAAATCGCATCGAAGCCGAGGCTCGCGGTGCAGATGGCCAAATCGTTCTACAATCGCGGCCTTGGCGGCGACGACATGCGGCATGCGATCGACGGCTTTCCGCTGTTGTTCATGCACGACGATGCACGCGAAGGCATCACCGCGTTCCGCGAGAAGCGAAAGCCGAAATTCGGCTGACGGTATCGTCGATGCCGGGCGGATCGGAGCCGACGACAGCGCTGGAGAAGCAAAGACGGCTTTTTACCGGCGCCCATGGGCAAGCGATTGTGGCCGATGTGGTCGGTCGCGGGCTCGCCGGTGGTGCTGGCGCATGGCGGCGGCCAGACCCGCGCGGCATGGGCCAGAACCGCCACGGCGCTGATGCAGGCCGGACATCAGGCGATTGCCATCGACATGCGCGGGCACGGCGAGAGCGAGTGGTCGCCATCCGGCGCCTATGCGTTCGACGATTTCGCCGCGGACCTGCTGGCGATATCGGCGCAACTGCCTGAGAAGCCGGCGCTGGTCGGTGCCTCGCTTGGCGGGCTCGCGGGGCTGATCGCCGAGGGCGAGTTGCAGCCGGGCGTATTCGCTTCGCTGACGCTCGTCGATATTACCCCGCATATGGAGGCAAGCGGCGTCGCTCACATCCTGGGATTCATGCGGGCGCATCTGGCCGACGGCTTCGCCTCGCCCGACGAAGCCGCCGATGCGATCGCCGCCTACCTTCCGCATCGCGAGCGTCGCGATGGCTCCGCAACCTTGAGCCGATATTTGCGCAAGGGCGACGATGGCCGGTTTCGCTGGCATTGGGACCCCCGCTTCGTCACTTCCGTCAACCAGGGCGAAGCCGGGCAAACCACCGAACGCCTGAGTGCGGCGGCGAGGCATCTGCATTTGCCGGTCCATTTGATCCGCGGCGGATCGAGCAATCTGGTCTCGGAGAGTGCCGCGCAACTGTTCCTGCAACTGGCCCCGCATGCCGTCTACACCGACGTCGCCGGCGCCGGCCACATGATCGCGGGCGATCGCAACGACGCCTTCACCGAAGCCGTCGTGACCTTCATTCAAGGCCCGAAACGCCGCCGCTGAGGCTTAGGCCTCGCAATCTAGGCCGAACGTCCGCTTGCCTGACCCTATGACGTTCGTTAGCTTACCAATAAGACCAATCAAAAGAAGCACTAAAACCGCCGATTTGCACGGCCGCGCGGTGCCAAAGCCTTCAGGGACGGAACAACAAGTTGGCTGCTGGGGAGACCACCGATCCGGTACTTGAATGCCGGTCCGTTGAACGGCGGTTTGGCGGCATCGTCGCGCTGAACGGCATCGACATGCGGATCGAGCGCGGCGAGATTTTCGGCCTGGTCGGACCCAATGGATGCGGCAAGACCACGCTGACCAACGCCATCACCGGCTTTTACCCGCCGCAGCGCGGCAGCATCGCTGCTCAACGGCCGCGACATCACCGGCATGGCGCCGCACAAGGTCGCGACCCTTGGCGTCGCGCGCACGTTCCAGAATCTCGCGCTGTTCAACGGCATGAGCGTGCTCGACAACATCCTGCTCGGCCGTCACGTTCACATGAAGCCGAGCGTGATACGCACCGCATTCTACTGGTGGCTGGCGCGCAATGACGAGACGGCGAACCGCGCCGCGGTCGAGGACGTCATCGACTTCCTGCAGCTTGAAAGCGTGCGCGACGAACTGGTCGATGTGATTCCGATCGGCCTGAAGAAGCGGGTCGAGCTGGCGCGCGCGCTGGCCGCCGAGCCCAGCTTCCTGATCCTCGACGAGCCGATGGCCGGGATGAACCAGGAAGAAAAGGAATACATGGCGCGCTTCATCCTCGATGCGCGCGACGAACGCAAGGTCACGGTGCTGCTGATCGAGCACCACATGGATGTCATCACCGGCATCTGCGATCGCATGCTGGCGCTGAACTATGGCGCGATGATCGGTACGCGGCATACCCGCCGATGTCGTCGCCGACCCGCGCGTGGTCGAGGCCTATATCGGAGGCGCGCATGCCGCGCGCTGAGCCCGGATCGAGCCTGGGACTTCGCCGTCGATACCACGCTGATCCGCGTGCTGGCGCGCAATGCCGAGGTATTTCCCGATCGCGTCGCGATGCGCGAAAAAAGCAAAGGCATCTGGAAGGAGACGACCTGGCGGGAGTTGCTCGACAGCGTGATTTCATGCGCGGCGGGGCTTGAGAGCCTGGGTTTCGGTGCCGGCGAAGTGATGCTGGTGCTCGGCGACAACAGGCCAAGGCTCTATGCCGGCATGCTGGCGGCGGGCGCGCTCAACGGTTATGCGATGCCGGCGTTCGCGGACGCGACGCTGGACGAAATCCGCCACTTTGTGCATGAGGCGGGCGCGCGCTTCATGCTGGCGGAAGACCAGGAGCAGGTCGACAAGATCCTCGATCTGCGCGATCAGGGCGCGACGATCGAACACATCATCTATGACGACCCGCGCGGACTGAATGCCTACCCCAATCCCGGCCTGATCTCGTGGGAAACGGTGCAGGCCAAAGGCGCCGAACGGCTGGCCGCAGACCCGAGCTTGCGCGACGCGTTGATCCAGCGCGCGCAGCCGGAAGGCCCTGCCGTCTTCGTGCATTCTTCCGGCAGCACCGGCAAGCCGAAGGGCGTCGTGCTGTCGCATCGCAATCTGCTCGCCGGCGTTCGAAACGCCTATCGCGGCGGGGCTTTCCAGTTCGACGAGACGATCCTGGCTTATCTGCCGATCGCCTGGGTCGGCGATTTCGCCGTCACCATGGGCGCCGGCATCGCGCTTCGCTTCACCATCAACATTCCCGAGCGGCAGGAAACGGTGCTGCAAAATCTGCGCGAGATCGCTCCCACCTTCTATCTGGCCGCGCCGCGCAGCTGGGACAATCTCCTGACCGCGATCCAGGTTCGCATGGAAGATTCGTCGCGGCTGAAGAAATTGATCTATCAGTTCTTCATGGCGGCAGCCCTTTCAGCCGAACGGCGAAAACTCGACGGCGGCGAGCCGACATTGAAGGAACGCCTGCTCAGTCCGCTCGGCGAGTGGCTGGTCTGCGGGCCGATCAAGGATCAGTTCGGTCTGGCGCGTTTGCGCGGCGCCTTCACCGGCGGCGAGGCGATGGGCGAGGATACCTTCGTGTTTTACCGCGCGCTCGGCATCAAGCTGCGGCAGCTCTACGGCCAGACCGAAAGCAGCGCCTACAACGCGATCCAGAGCATGGACGAAGTCCGGCTGCATACGGTCGGACGTCCGCTGCCCGGCGTCGAGGTTCAGATCAGCCGAGCCGGCGAAATCCTGATCCGGTCCGGCAGCGTGTTTGCCGGATACTTCAAGCAGGACGAAGCCACCCGCGAAACGCTCGACGGCGACTGGCTGCATACCGGAGACGCCGGCTATCTCGAACCCGACGGCCATCTGGTGGTGCTGGGGCGTCTCTCCGATGTGGTGCACACCGCCAAGGGCGAGCGCTATATTCCGAACTATATCGAAAACCGGCTGAAATTCAGCCCGTATATCAAGGATGCCGCCGTGCTCGGACGCGGCCGCGAGACGCTTTCGGCCATCATCTGCATCGACAGGGAAGCCGTCGGCCTTTGGGCGGAGTTGCGCGGCATCTCGTACATTTCCTATGCCGACCTGTCGCAAAAGCCCGAAGTGACCGAACTGGTCGCCGCCGCGGTCAAGCACGTCAATCGCTCGCTGCTGGAAGGATTGCAGGTGCGGCGCTTCGTTTGCCTGCACAAGGAGTTCGACGCCGACGATGGCGAGATCACCCGCACCCGCAAGATCCGGCGCAATGTCGTCGAAGCCCGCTATCAACCGATCATCGACGCGATCTACGACAACCGGCAGACCGTGCTGATGAAGGCCCAGATCAGCTACGAAACCGGTGAAGTCGGCGTCATCGAGCGGACCTTGTCGGTGCAGGAGGCCTGACGCATGGACGCGATCTCGCTCCTGGAATTGGCGGTCAACGGCATGCTGGTCGGCCTGATGTATTCGCTGGTCGCGATCGGAATCGTCCTGATCTACAAATCCTCCTCGGTGCCCAATCTGGCGCAGGGGTCGATGACCATGCTCGGCGCCTATGTCGTGCTCGCATTCGCCAACAACGCAGGCGCGCCGATCTGGCTGGCGATACCGCTGGCGATCGTGACCATGTTCGTGATCGGCATCGGCATCGAACGGGTGGCGCTGCGCCGCCTTGCCGGCCGTCCCATCATCATGATCCTGATGATGACGCTCGGGCTGGAGATTTTCCTGCGCGCAGGCTCGATGACGATCTGGGGCGGCACCGCGCGGCCGATGCCGATCGGCATCAGCGACGCTCCGCTGTTTCTGGGACCGCTGCTGATCAACCGCGCCTATGCCGTCGGCGCGGCGGTCGCGATCGTGATGTTCGGCCTGTTCGTGGCGTTCTTTCGCACCCGATTGGGCGTCGTGCTGCGCGCGATTTCCGATGATTATACCGCGGCCTGGTCGGTCGGCATTTCGGTCGAGCGCGGAGTGGCGCTGTCGTGGGCGATGTCGGCCGTGGTGGCGACGATTGCCGGCGTGCTCTGGAGTTCGGTGCAGGGCGTCGATCAGTCGCTCGCCCAACTGCTGCTCAAGGGCGTCACGGTCGCGGTTCTGGGCGGGCTCGACAGTATCGGCGGCGCGCTGCTCGCCGGCGCACTGCTCGGGATCGTGGAGGGCGTCGCCTCCAGCATCCTCGATCCGATGCTGGGAGGCGCCAGCCGCGACCTGGTGGACGCGGCGATGCTGATCCTGACCATCCTGATCCGGCCGCACGGACTGTTCGGCCGCCACGACATCGAGCGAGTGTGAGCGCATGCTTTTCCGTCAGGCCGGCATTTTTCACACCGACTACGCCGCCGACCGCGCGCTGTTTCCGATTCCAGCCGACCGCTGGATGATCGGCATTTTGTTGGTGCTGGCGCTGGCCGCGCCGCTCTACATGGACCAGCTGTATCTCAGTAGCTACATGCTGCCATGGCTGGTATGGACCGCAGGCGCGCTTGGTCTCAACCTGATCCTCGGATGGGCCGGGCAGTTTCACCTCGGCTATGCCGCGGTGATGGGGATCGGCGCCTATGCCGCGGTGCATGCCATGAAGGCCGGCATCCCCTGGGAGTTCGCCATCATCCTCGCAGGCCTGACGGCTGCGGCGATCGGGATCGTGTTTGCCTTTGCCGCCCTTCGCGTCAAGGGCCTGTATCTGGCGCTCAGCACATTGGCCTTGCAGTTCGTGATGGACTGGACGATCTCGCACGTGCCGGCGATCAGCGGCGGCACCCAGGCCACGCTGCAGGCGCCCGACATCCGCCTGCTCGGCATACCCGTGACATCGGACGCCGGATTGTACTACATCGCGCTGGTCTGGTGCATCCTGGTCACGTCCTTCATGCTCAACCTGCGGCGGACCGCGCTCGGCCGTGCGCTGGTCGCCGTTCGCGAGAAGGATTACGCCGCCGCCGTGATCGGCGTGAACAGTTTCTATTTCAAGCTGGTGGCATTCGCGACATCGTCGTTCATCGGCGGCGTCACCGGCGCCATCCTGATCGGAACGTTTTACCACGCGGTCACGCCGGAACAGTTTTCCGTCGACGTCTCGATCCAGGCGCTGGCGATGGTGATCGTGGGCGGGCTCGGCAGCATCATCGGCAGCTATTTCGGCGCCGCATTCATCCTTTTGATGCCGGGGGCGATGAACAGCTTCATCTCGTGGCTCGCCACCCGGTTCGGGCTCTCGCTCGGCATCGAGACGCTGGGCCACCTTCCGCAGGCGCTTTACGGCGCGCTCATCATCGGATTTCTGCTGATCGAACCGCTTGGATTCGGCAAGATCTACAACAATATCCGCGACTACCTGCTGGTCTGGCCGTTCGGCTACACCAAGAAATAGCGCAAAGCACGCATGCCATGAACGCAACCGTCGCTGCCAGGATCCTGTCGCTCAACAATGTCGAGGTCGTCTACGATTACGTCTCGCTTGCGATCAAGGGCGTTTCCATCGAGGTGCCCGAAGGCGGAATGGTGGCGCTGCTCGGCGCCAACGGCGCGGGGAAAAGCACGACGCTGAAATCGATCAGCGGCTTGCTGGCGGCCGAGCGCGGCGAGGTGCGGCGCGGCGAATTGCAATTCCGCGGCCAGAGCATCGGCGGCCTGATGCCGCAGGACCGCGTCCGGCTCGGGATCGCGCATGTGCTCGAGGGCCGCCGGGTGTTCGAACATCTGACGCCCGAGGAGAATTTGATCGCAGCCTCGGCGCTGCATAGCCGCCAGGACATGAACCGCAACAAGGAGCGGGTTTACAGCTATTTCCCCCGCCTGCACGAGCGCCGGTCGGTCGCGTCGGGCTATCTCTCCGGCGGCGAGCAGCAGATGCTGGCGATCGGCCGCGCTTTGATGACCCAGCCGAAATTGCTGATGCTCGACGAGCCAAGCCTCGGACTGGCTCCTTTTCTGGTTGCGGAAATTTTCCAGATTCTCGGCCGCATCAACCGCGATGAAGGGCTCTCGATCCTGCTGGTCGAGCAGAACGCGATCGCGGCACTCGAAATCGTCTCCCACGGCTATCTGATCGAGAGCGGCCGCATCGTGATGCATGACAGTGCCGAGGCCTTGAAGAAAAATCCCGATATCCGGGAGTTCTACCTGGGCGGCGCGGAAGCCAAGAATTTTCGCGACATCAAGCATTACCGGCGGCGAAAGCGATGGCTGACATAGCGGCAGAGCCGAGCATGGCCCAACAAGGGCTGGCGTCGATCAAGGCATTGTAATTCAATCAATCGACAAGGGAGGATCCAGAAATGAAATTACCATCCATACTATCCGGACTGGCGCTGACGTTGTTCAGCGTCATGCCCGCATCCGCGGCCGATCCGATGCGCTTTGCGCTGTGCTACGACCTGACCAAGGCCTACACCTTCGTCACGCCGCAGGTCGCCCAGGCCGCGCGCGATTATGCCGACCTTCTCAATTTGAAGGGCGGCATCGAGGGGCATCCCGTCGAAATGATCGTGCAGGACCATGGCAACGAACCGCAGCGCGGCATCGAATGCTATGAGAAATTGAAGCGCGAGGGCGTGATGGTGTTCGACATGCTGTCGACGCCGGTCTCGCGCGCGGTGCTGCCGCGCGTCATGAAGGACGGCAACGTCATGATTCAGTCGCTGGCCGGCCGCGGCGATGCGGTCGACGGCGACGTCTTCAAATGGGTATTCCCGATCGGCCCGACCTATTGGGGCCAGGTCGCCAACGATGTCGGATACATCAAGAGAAATCCGGCGGCAACCTCAAGGGCGTCAAGATCGCGTTCCTCTATGTCGATTATCCGTTCGGACAGGAACCGATCGGCATTCTCAAAACGCTGGCGGCGAAAGAGGGTTTCGACCTGCAGCTCTTCCCCTATCCGCTGCCCGGCAACGATCAGGCCTCGGCCTGGACGCAGATTCGCCGCATGAATCCGGACTGGATCATCAGCTGGAGTCTGTCGAACATGCACGTCATCGCCTCGCGCGAGATGAAGCGCAACGGCATCCCGATCGAGAAGTATATTTCGGTGAACTGGCTCAACGAAGTCGACATCAAGAACATCGGACCGGCCGACGCCAAGGGACTCAAGCGCGGCACCAACGTCGCCGGCGGCGCGAACCAGCCATTGATTCAGGAGATCATCAAGGAGCTCTACGACAAGGGTAAAGGCAACGGCGACCGCAAGAACCTCGACGACGTCTACTACAACACCGGCCTGGCGATCTGGTCGATCGCCACCGAAGGCACCCGCCTTGCGATCAAGAAGGACGGCTGGCCACTGACGCCGCAGAAAATCAAGGACGGCCTCGAAAGCATCAAGGACTACGACGCCAACGGATTTATGGCGCCGGTTACCGTCACCGCGCAGGATCACGGCGGCGGCGGCAAAACCCGTATCGAGATGTGGGACGGCGAGAAGTGGGTGCCACAGACCGACTGGAGTGCCGCGTTCAAGGACGAGGTCTGGAGCGTCGTGAAGACGCAATCGGCAGATTACGCCAAGGCCGAGTCGCAAAAGTAGCGGCTTGCGGCCGGATAGCGTCGCGGCATTGCCGTTGTCGCTGTCCGGCCGGTTTGCCCGAAGGACTTGTCAACCGATCGTTTTCGCGCGCCTGAGTTCGCTGATTTCGTCGGATGACAGGCCGAGTTCGCCGAGTATTTCGTCGGTATGCTGGCCGAGCATCGGCGGCGGCAGCCCGGCTCGGCGCGTCGCGCCATTGATCAGGACCGGATGGCCGATCCCATGCAAGGGACCCGCAACCTGATGATCGTAGTCGACGATCATTCCGCTGGCGCGGGTGTGCGGATGATCCAGCAACTGCGACAGCGTGTTGATGGGCGAACTGGGTACGCCGACCCTGGCGAGTTCATCGTTCCAGAACGCCGCGGATTGCGTCGACAGCGCACGCTGGACATGATCCAGTGTTTCCTGGCGGTGTTTAACCCGATCCGCATTGGTCTTGAATCTGGGGATCGTCGACGATCGCCTGCAACCCGGTGACGCCGCAAAATTTCCGCCACAGATTGTCGTTCGCAACCCCGATCATGATCGGGCCATCGGCCGCCTCGAACGCCTGATAGGGACAGAGCGACTCGTGGCTTGAGCCGCATTTCTTCGGCTGCTCGCCGCGTTCCCAATAGGTCTGCAGATTATAGCCGAGCAGGCCCATCGCGGTATCGAACAGCGAAACTTGAATCGTGCCGCCCTGCCCGGTCTTTTCGCGCGCGAACAACAGCGCCATGATGCCGCTGAAGGCGTGCACGCCGGTCATCTGGTCAATCGGCGAAATCGGACTGCGGATGAAGCCGCCATCCTCATCGCCGGTCATCGACATGATGCCGCAGAAGGCCTGCAGGATGACGTCATAGCCCGGCGAATTCTTCAGCGGTCCGGCGCGGCCGAACCCCGAAATGCTGCAATGGATCAGGCGATCGTTCAGCGGCCGAAGCGTCGCCGCATCGATTCCCAGCCGTTCGGCGACACCTGTGCCGAAGCTTTCGATCGCAACGTCGGCGGATTTGGCCAGCGCATGGACGATTCCGCGTCCTTGTTCGGTTTTCAGATCTACCGCGATACTGCGCTTGTTGCGGTTGGCGCTGAGAAATACCGTTCCGAGGCCGGCGGCGGGAAACGGCGGCCAGCCCCGGGTTTCATCGCCCTGCCCTACCGTCTCCACCTTGATGATCTCGGCGCCGAGATCGCCGAGATATTGCGCGCATAACGGGCCGGCCAGCACTTTCGAGAGGTCGAGCACGCGAATTCCGGCGAGAGGTTTTGTCACGGCGATCCCGTCCATCGGAAAATTTACAATACCATATACTTGCGTACCAATTGGTTCGCAAGCATGGTCGGGCCTTGCATTTCAGTGCGCTTAACATATAGTATGCTAGCGAACTAAAACAGCAGGATGCCATTTCGTCCATGATCGAGCGAACCCTGTTCCGAGAAGAGCATGACATTTTCCGGGCCTCAGTCCGCAAATTCGTCGAGCGCGAGATTGTGCCCGTTCCACGCCAAATGGGAGGAAGACGGCGTTGTTCCGCGCGAACTCTGGCTCAAGGCGGGTGCTGCGGGACTGCTGTGCTGCACCGTGCCGGAGGTCTATGGCGGCCTCGGGCTCGACTATCTGTTCGATGTCGTGGTGTTCGAGGAATTATGGCGTTCCGGCGCCAGCGGTCCGGGCTTCCTGATCCATACCGATCTGGTTGCGACTTATCTCTTGTCGTTCGGAACCGAAGAGCAGAAACGAACATGGCTGCCGAAGATGGTGTCCGGTGAAGCCATCGGTTCGCTCGGGATGACCGAGCCGCATGCCGGCAGCGACCTCAAGGCGATCCGGACCCGCGCGGTTCGCGACGGCGATGACTTCGTGATCAACGGCCAGAAGGTCTTCATTTCGAACGGCCAGCTCTGCGATTTCGTCGTGCTCGCGACCAAGACCAACTCCAACGCAGGCGCCAAGGGCGTGACGCTGTTCATCGTCGAGAGCAACCGTCCGGGCTTCAAGCGCGGGCGCAATCTCGAAAAGATCGGAATGAAGGCGCAGGATACCTCGGAATTGTTCTTCGAGGAGGTCCGCATCCCCGCCACCAACATGCTCGGCGGCGAGGGCAAAGGCTTTGCGCTGATGATGACCAAGCTGGCGCAGGAGCGCCTGGCGCAGGCGATCCGCTCGGCGACCGTGACCGAAACGGTGATCGGCTGGACCGTCGAATACACTTCCGGCCGCAGCGCCTTCGGGCAGAAGCTCGCCGATTTCCAGAACACCCAGTTCAAGCTCGCCGATCTCAAGACCAGGGCCACCGTCGCCCGGGTCTACACCGACAAGTGCATCGCGCTGTTCATGGAGGGCAAGCTTGATCCGGTCGACGCCGCCATGGCGAAAATGTTCACGTCGGAACTGCACTGCGAGACCGTCGACGAGTGCCTGCAACTATTCGGCGGCTGGGGCTATATGTGGGAATATCCGATCGCCCGCGCCTATGCCGACGCCAGGGTGGTCAAGATCGCCGGCGGATCGATCGAGATCATGAAAACGATCATCGCCCGGCAGATGTTCGCGCAGCATGGACATTCGATAGCAAAAAGCGGATGAACGGCAGCATCGTTGCCGTCGGCCGAAAACCAACTCGACCCAGGGAGATGAAACGTGAAAGGTCTATCCGGTAAGGTGGCGATCGTCACCGGCGGCGGCCAGGGCATCGGGCGCGGCATCACGCTTCGGCTCGCCGAAGAAGGCTGCAAGGTCGCGATCTTCGACATCAAGCCCGATGCGGGACAGGAAACCGCGAAGCTCGCGCCGCAATCTTCCATCACCACCTATGCGGTCGATGTCGGCGATCGGGCCTCGGTCGACAGCGCCGTCGCAAAGGTCGAGGCGGAGATCGGGCCGATCTGGACGCTCGTCAACAATGCCGGCTGGGACAAGCCGATGCCGTTCCTGAAGACCGACAGGGAGCTTTGGGACAAGATCATCCGGATCAATCTGTACGGACCGCTGAACACCCATCATGCGATCGCGCCTCTGATGGCGGACCGTGGCGGCGGCCGCATCGTCAACATCGCTTCCGACGCCGCCCGGGTCGGGACCAGCGATGAAGCGGTTTATTCCGCCTGCAAGGGCGGCCTTGTCGCCTTCACCAAATCGATGGCGCGCGAACTGGCGCGCAAGAACGTTCTGCTCAACGCGGTTTGCCCGGGACCGACCAACACCCCGATGATGGCCGCGGTGCTCGGCGAAGGCGAGCAGGCCGTGAAATGGAAGGATGCCATGCTTCGCGGCATTCCGCTGAAGCGGATGGGCGAACCGGACGACTACGGCGGGATCGTCGCGCTGCTGGCGTCCGACGACGGCAAATTCATCACCGGCCAGACCATTTCGGTCTCCGGCGGCATGAACATGATCTAGTTCAATACGAGGTTGCACCATGGCAGATACATCCAAATTCACCGACGTCATCTACGAAGTCCGCGACCGCGCCGCCTGGATCATCATCAACCGGCCGAAGGTCTACAACGCGTTCCGCGGCCAGACCGTCGAAGAACTGATCCAGTCCTTCCAGCTTGCCGCCAACGATCGCAACGTCTCCAGCATCGTATTGACCGGCGCCGGCGAAAAAGCCTTCTGCACCGGCGGCGACCAGTCCGCGCATGAAGGGCAGTATGACGGCCGCGGCATTGTCGGGCTGCCGATCGAAGAACTGCAGGGGTTGATCCGCGACGTGCCGAAGCCGGTCATCGCCCGCGTCAATGGCTTTGCCATCGGCGGCGGAAACGTGCTGGCGACGCTTTGCGACCTGACCATTGCCGCCGACACCGCGCAGTTCGGCCAGGTCGGGCCGAAAATGGGCTCGGTCGATGCCGGCTGGGGCACCGCGTTTCTGGCCCGTCATGTCGGCGACAAGAAAGCGCGGGAGATCTGGTTCATCAACGACCGCTACACCGCCGAACAGGCGCGCGAGATGGGCCTTGTCAACAAGGTGGTTCCGGCGGCCGAGCTGGATGCCGCGGTCAAGGACTGGACCGACAAGCTGGCGCAGCGGTCGCCGATGGCGATCGCACTGGCGAAGCGCTCGTTCAACGCCGACTCCGACAGCATTCGCGGCGTCAGCAATTTCGCGCTACACGCCCTGAAGATGTTCTACGACACGCCGGAATTGAAGGAAGGCGTCGCCGCCTTCAACGAAAAACGCTCGCCCGACTTCAATAAGTTTTCGTCTTGATCTATGACGGCGATGGCGCGGCGGCGTGCCGGTAATTTCCGGTTCACGTCCGCGCCGTCGCCGATAACACCATCATAGGGGGAAAACATCATGGCATCGCGCAAAATCATCATTTCCTGCGCCGTCACCGGATCGATCCACACGCCATCGATGTCGCCCCATTTGCCGGTCACGGCAGCCGAGATCGCCTCCTCCGCGCTGGCCGCGGCCGAAGCCGGTGCCGCGATCGTCCATCTTCACGCGCGCGATCCGAAGGACGGCCGCCCCGACCAGTCGCCGGAAGCGTTCGAGCCGTTTCTGCGCGTGATCAAGCAGAATTCCAACGTCGTCGTTAATCTGACCACCGGCGGCTCTCCCTACATGACGGTCGAGGAGCGGGTGAAACCGGCGGCGGTCTGGAAACCGGAGATCGCAAGCCTGAACATGGGATCGATGAACTTCGGATTGTTTCCGATGCTCAAGCGCTTCAAAACCTTCAAGCATGACTGGGAGCCCGCCATGCTGGAAGGCTCGCGCGACCTCGTGTTCCGCAACTCGTTCAAGGATATCCGCTACGCGCTGGAAACGCTCAACGACACCGGCGCGCGCTACGAGTTCGAATGCTATGACACCAGCCATCTCTACAATCTGCATTACTTCTGGACCGAAGGCCTGGTGAAGGCCCCGCTGTTCATCCAGACCGTGTTCGGCCTGCTCGGCGGCATCGGCCCGCACCCCGACGATGTCATGCACATGAAACGCACCGCCGACCGGCTGTTCGGCGAGAACTATCGCTGGTCCGTGCTCGGCGCCGGACGTGCCCAGATGCCGATCGCGGCGATGGCGGCCGCGATGGGCGGCAATGTCCGCGTCGGCCTGGAGGACAGCCTGTGGATCGGTCCCGGCAAGCTCGCGCAATCGAATGCCGACCAGGTGACGCAGGTTCGCAAGATCATCGAAGGCCTTGGCCTGGAAGTCGCGACGCCTGACGAGGCGCGGGAAATTCTGACGCTGAAGGGCGGCGACAAGGTCGGATTCTGAATCGATCTGTTGTTCAAACCCGCACTACGGGATTCAACGAAAGGACTTGCGCATCGCCATGCTGCCACATCGGGCGGTCTACGACGAGGAACACCAGCAGTTCAGGGAAAGCGTGCGGCGCTTCGCGGCGGCGAAGATCGCGCCCGACTTTCAGCGCTGGGAGGACGCCGGCATCATCGACCGCTCGCTGTGGGCGGCCGCGGGCGAAGCCGGATTGCTGTGCGCGCAAGTCCCCGAAGACCTCGGCGGCGCCGGCGGAGACTTTCGGCACAACGCGGTCGTCATCGAGGAACTCAGCTATTCCGGCTTTGCCGGTCCCGCCACCGACTTCTCGGTGCATAATGATGTGTGCTGCGGCTACCTGCTCAGCTATGGAAGCCCCGAGCAAAAGAAAAAATGGTTGCCGCGAATGGTCTCCGGCGAAACGGTATGCGCCATCGCGATGACCGAACCCGGTACCGGCAGCGACCTTCAGGGCATCCGAACGCGAGCCGAGCGCCAGGGCGATGAGTTCGTGATCTCGGGCCAGAAAACCTTCATCTCGAACGGACAGATGTGCGACCTCGTCATCGTTGTCGCCAGGACCACGCCGGAGGGCGGCTCGCGCGGCATGAGCCTCCTTCTGGTCGAGACCGACAGGCCGGGCTTTCGCCGCGGCAGAAACCTCGAGAAGCTCGGACATCTGTCGTCCGACACGTCCGAATTGTTTTTCGACGAGGTGCGCGTCCCCGTCACGAACGTCCTGGGAGCGGGCGGCGGCGCGATGGGCGCACTGATGAGCGAACTGCCGCAGGAACGGTTGACCATCGCGTTGCATTCGATCGCAGCAGCCCAGAAGGCCTTCGACCTCACCAAGGAATATGTGCGTCAGCGCAACGCGTTCGGATCGCCGATCGGCAGTTTTCAGAACACCCGATTCAAGCTGGCCGATCTGAAGTCCGATCTGGCCGTCGGCTGGGCCTATGTCGATCAGTGCCTTCGTGAACACGTCAACCGGGAGCTGACGACCTATGCGGCATCGACCGCCAAATTGTGGATCACGGAGATGCACGGCCGGGTCGTCGATCAGTGCCTGCAATTCTTCGGTGGCTACGGTTTCATGCGCGAATATGAAATCTGCCGCCTGTATGCCGACGCGCGTGTGCTGCGAATTTACGGCGGCACCTCGGAAATCATGCGCGAGCTGATTTCGCGAAATCTTTAGCGGGATAGATCAGGTTGAATCGTCATTGCGAGCGAAGCGAAGCAATCCATAGCGTCACAAAGGAAGAATGGATTGCTTCGTCGCTGTCGCTCCTCGCAATGACGGCTTAGTTGGTGATCGAACCGCATCTCTTCTGCTCCTTAGCGCGCTTTCCGGTTCCGTCGATCGCTCAGTAACTCTTCGGCAGATCGAGCACCTTCTCGGCGATGAAGCTGAGAATCAACTGCTCGGTGACCGGCGCCAGCCGCGCGATCGATACCTCGCGGAACAACCGCTCGACATGATATTCCTTGGCGTATCCGAAACCGCCATGGGTCATGATGGCCTGCCATGCCGCGTCGTGACCGGCGCGTGCGCCGAGGAATTTCGCGCTGTTGGCCTCCGCGCCGCAGGGCTGGCCGTGGTCGTACAGCCACGCCGCGCGCATCACCATTTGCCACGCCGCCTCGAGATACATCCATTTCTCTGCGAGCGGATGCTGGATGCCCTGATTCTGTCCGATCGGGCGATCGAACACGATGCGGTCGCGCGCATATTTGGTGGCGCGGCGAAGCGCATCCTGGCCGATGCCCACCGCTTCGGCGCCGAGCAGGACACGCTCCGGATTGAGGCTGTGCAGGATGTAGGAGAAGCCCTTGCCCTCCTCGCCGATCCGGTCCTCATCCGGGATGAACAGACCGTCGATGAAAATCGCGTTTGAATCGACCGCCTTGCGTCCCATCTTGGGGATCAGGCGGACCTCGATCTTCGAGCGGTCGAGATCGGTGTAGAAGATGGTGATGCCGTCGGTCGGCCGCGCGCAATCCTCATAGCGGGTGGTGCGGGTCAGCAGCATGATCTTGTTGGCGACCTGCGCCGTCGAGGTCCACACCTTCTGCCCGTGAACGATGTAGCCGCCTGCAACCTTTTGCGCGAAGGTCTTGATGCGGGTGGTGTTGAGGCCGGCATCCGGCTCGGTGAAGCCGAACGCGCATTGATCCTCGCCCGCCACCAGCCGCGGCACCCAGCGCGCCTTCTGCTCCGGCGTGCCCTTGACGACGATCGGATGCGGCCCGAACAGATTGATATGAACGGCGGACGCCGCCGCCATGCCGCCGCCGTGGCTTGCGACTTCGTGCATCATGATGGCGGCTTCGGTGACGCCGAGCCCGGCGCCGCCATATTCCTCCGGCATGGTGATCCCGAGCCAGCCCGCATCCGCCATCGCACGGTGGAACTCAAACGGAAACACGCCGTCGTCATCGCGTCCCAGCCAGTAGTCGTCGCCGAACCGCGTCACCACCGAGCGCACGCCTTCCCGGATCGCGGCATGATCGTCGGAGGGCGCGAACTCGTTGGTCAGCGACGAACTCATGATCCGCCCTCGCCTACGGAAGCCAGCGCACGCCGCGCGGCGGTCAGATGCGGCATGTCGTACATCTTGCCGTCGATGCCGATCGTTCCGACGTCGGGGCTCGCCGCAAAGGCCGCCACGACGCGGCGGGCATGCGCCAGATCGGCTTCGGACGGCGTGAAGCTCGCATTGATGGTCGCGACCTGATTGGGGTGAATGGCGATGCGGCCGACAAAACCATCGCGGCGCGCGATCCTGCAGCTTTCGGCAAGACCTTCCGGATCCTTGAAGTCTCCATACAGCGTCTCGAGCGCCTGCACCCCCGCGGCCCCCGCCGCGAACAGGCACTGGGCCCGGGCGACCTGATAGGGGAACGTCCACTCGCCGCCGGGCTCCTTGTTGGTGAGCGCGCCGAGCGCCGCACCGAGATCCTCGGCGCCCCAGGTCATGGCGACCAGCCGTTTGCTGGGTCGCATATAGCCGCTGAACCCGATCATCGCCGCCGGCGTCTCGGTGGCAACGACCAGCAGCTTGACATGCCCTGGCGTCACGCCGTTGGCGACTTCCAGCACATCGACATAATGCGAGACCAGTTCGACATCCTCGATGCCATTGACCTTCGGAATCAGGATCCCGTCGAGACCTGGACGAACCACCGCCGCCAGATCCTCGAGCGTCAGCCCGGTGCCGAACGGATTGGTCCGCACCAGAAACGACCAGTCGCGCGGCGCCCCGCCCAGCAATTCCTTGACGTGATCGCGCGCAAAACTCTTGCGTCCCGCTGCGACGGAATCCTCGAGATCGAGGATCAGCGCGTCGGCGCCGCAGGCGGATGCCTTGGTGAATTTGTGCGCGCTGTCGGCGGGCACGAACAGGAGCGAGCGCAGCTTCATGTCGGCCGCCGCATCATCAGCCCGGTGCGGCGGCAATACGCCACCTCTTCGTCGCGCTGGTTGAATCCACGATGTTCGAAGGTGACGATCCCCTGGGTCGGGCGCGACTTGCTGTCGCGAACCGCCAGAATTTTCGTCTCCGCCCGCAGCGTATCACCGGCAAACACCGGGCGCGGAAACTTGGTCTCCTCGAACCCCAGATTGCCCACCGTGGTCCCCAAGGTGGTGTCCTGCACCGTGAGGCCGATGATCAGGCCGAGGGTGAAGATGGAATTCATCAGCGGCTTGCCGAACTCGGTCGACTTGGAATATTCGTGGTCGATATGAACCCTGGCCGGATTATAGGTCAGCGCCGAAAACAGGATGTTGTCCATGTCGGTCACCGTGCGCCTGATCTCGTGCACGAAAATCTGCCCGACCGAGAATTGTTCGAGATAAAGTCCCGCCATTGCTGTCTTTTCCTTGTTGTTTCCATCCGGGAAACGAAACTACCGAAACGCCTGCGAATGGCAATCCGTCAGGATTGCAGGTCAGGTTTTTTCTTCAGCAGGTCCGGCAGTGTCGAGCGATGAAATCCCTCAAATGGAGTCGACCGATCATGCGGCTCCAGCTTCCAGGTGTTGCGCGCGTTCGGCGTCCCGCCATCGACGCGGACACAGGACCCCGTGATATAGGCCGCCGCCGGCGACAGCAGAAACAGGATCGCCGCGGATATCTCCGCTTCGGTGCCGAAGCGCTGCAGCGGCACGCCGGCGGTGAAGTCGAGGATCTTGGCCTGCATCTCCGGCGCATAGGTGTCGAAGCCGCTGGATATGATTCCACCCGGTGCCACCGCGTTGACACGCACGCCAGAAGCAGACCATTCGCAGGCCGCGGTTTCGGTCAGCGTCAGCATGCCGCCGCGCGCCGCCCCTGAATGAGCGAATTCCGGCCAGCCGTGCCAGATATCGGCAATGATGTTGACGATGGCGCCGCCATGGGCCTCCATCCAGCGGTTGTAGACTTCGCGCATGAAGATGAAGCCGCCGGTCAGGTTGTTGCGGACCACGGCCTCGAAGCCCCTGGTCGAGATCGTCTTCATCGGCGCGCGAAACTGACCGCCGGCATTGTTGACGAGGCCATCGAGCCGGCCGTGCGTGGCAAGCACCGCATCGATCGCGGCAATCACCATCGCCTCGTCGCGGATATCGCAGACGTGGCTGGTGACCCGGCCGCCATCCTGCTCGATCTCGGCCTTGACCTCGGCGAGTTTTTCGGCGGTGCGTCCCAGGATCGCAACATTGGCGCCGAGCGCCGCGAGCTCATGGGCGGTGCAGCGGCCGATGCCGCTGCCGCCACCGGTGACGATGATGGTCTGGCCGCTGAACAGATCGGGCCGAAAAATGGATTGATAGGGCATCGCGTTCTCCGCGCCGGTTTTCCGGCAGGTATTTTTTCTGCTGGGCTGCGCGTGAAACGAAGGCCGCTCGCCCGGAACCGCGCCTGCCGTCAACGAAGCTTCTCGGCCCATTAGTTTAATATAGTTCGCTAGCGTACCTTATATCACAGAACGACTTTCTGCCAACCGGAAAAGCGCCGCAACCGCCGCGGATGGCATGGCCTGCACGCGGGTTTCGGCGATGGTGATGAGTGGCGTCCCTTGTCCAGCCGAGGCTATTTTCCGCGGAATGTCGGCTTGCGCTTTTCCCGGAACGCCTTCACGCCCTCCTGCGCATCCGCCGTTCGGGAGACAGCGGCGAGGGTTTGCGCCTCGTCCTCCATCTGGCTTTCCAGCGAACGGTTCGGCGTCTGCAAGAACAGCCGCTTGATGCCGCCAAAGGCCTCGGTCGGCCCCGACGCCAGTTCGCGCGCGATCCTTTCGGCTTCTTTGAGAACCGCGTCGTCGCTGACGACAACGTCGACCAGGCCGGACGACAACGCTGTGTCCGCATCCATCGTTTCCGACATCAGGAAGAAGCGACGCGCGCGCGACGGGCCGATGCGCCGTGTCACGGTGGTGGTCGAGCCGCTGTCCGGCGTGAAGCCGATCCTGGCAAACGCCGCCGAGATGCGCGCCGACTTTCCGATCACGACCAAGTCGCCCGCTGCCATCAGCGAGACGCTTCCGCCGGCGACATTGCCTTGCACCGCCATCACCACGGGCGCCCGCATCCGAACCATCCGCACGATCGCGTGGTGCAAATCGGACGTCCAGATCTTGACGGTTTGCGGCAGTTTATCGCCGCTTGCCGCCAGCGCGATCAAATCGCCGCCGACGCTGAACAATTTTCCGCGCGCCGAAACCAATACCGCCCTGACGTCGTCGCGCTCGCTCAATTCGGCCATACAGAAATTGAACTCGCGGCAGAACGCACCGTCGATCGGATTGCCCCGATCGGGCTGATTGAGCACGATATGCGCCAGACCATCGGAGATCGTGCATTCAAAGCTCGTTGTAGGTGTCGCCAAACTCATTTTTTCCTCCCGGCTTGTCCGATTCGCAGGTCGTGAAGCCCGCGGCGTTCAGGTCGACCGGCCGGCTTTTTCCTTGCGCGAGGAAGCCTGGATGGCTTCTCGCGCACGCTGCCAGTCTTCCTTCGAAAGTTTCGAGAGTCCAGCGAAGGTGCTGGGCGCCGCCAGATGATGGCCGCCGTCGATGCTGATGGTGTCACCGGTGATGTAGCTGCAGCCATCCGACATCAAAAAGATCGTCAAATGACGCAACTCATCCATTTTTCCGAAGCGCCGCAGCGGCACGTCGTCGGCCTGTGTCGGTCCCACAGCGGTTTCCGCCAGTGGATTGAGCTTGTCCCAGGCACTTTCGGTTGGAAACGGACCCGGCGCGATCGCATTGACGCGAATTCCGTAAGGCCCCCATTCCACCGCCAGCGACATCGTCATCGCATGCACGGCTGCCTTCGCCATCGCCGCCGGCACCACGTAGGCCGAACCGGTCCACACCCAGGTGACGAGGTTGCTCACGATCGCGCCGGGAAGACCGTCTGCGATCCAGCGCTTGCCGCAGGCCTGCGCGGCGTAGAACGATCCGTCCATCACCGTGGCGCGGATCGCTTCATAGCCTCGCGGGGACAATGTCTCGGTCGGGGCCAGGAAATTCGCGCCGGCGTTGTTGACGAGGCCCGTGAGTGGCCCGGTTGCCCAGA
This sequence comes from uncultured Pseudomonadota bacterium, assembly GCA_963819325.1. GTDB lineage: Bacteria > Pseudomonadota > Alphaproteobacteria > Rhizobiales > Xanthobacteraceae > Bradyrhizobium. The sequence goes on along the minus strand of CAWFVT010000007.1, from coordinate 134,571 downwards.
TCGCCGACATCATCGCATCGATGCTTTCGGAATCGCGGACATTGGCGACAAACGCGTCAGCCCGGCCGCCCGATCGGGTACGGATCTCGGCGACTGCCTGATCGAGCACGTCCTGCCGGCGGCCGCAGATAAAAACATGGGCGCCGTGGGCGGCAAACCCCACCGACATTTCCTTGCCGAGGCCGGTTCCACCTCCGGTGACCAGAATACGCTTTCCGTCAAGCACGTCGCGGGTAAACACGGGCCGGGATCCTCATCGGTGGCGGGGCGGTCAGCAAAATTAATACGCTACCGTACTTAATTTGTAAACCAGCCCTGCCAGCGTTCGACCTTTTAAGATACGCTGGCGTATGATATGGCTGCGCTTCAGTCCCGTCTCCGGCGAAACCCGGCCGGCATCGCCGTCTCCCTAAAATTGCCATCCGCGAAAGAAGTGTCTCGATGATCGATCGGCCAGACTGGTATCTTCGCCTCGGATATCTCATCCACGATGTTTCGCGGTTGCGGCGAATGATGTTTGACAGGGAATTGGCGCCGCTCGGAATCACGCGGTCGCAGTGGTGGGTGCTGGCGTTCATTTCGCGCAAGGATGGCCTGCCGCAAACCCAGCTCGCCAACGAACTCGACGTCGGCAAGGTCGCGCTGGGCGCGCTGATTGACCGGCTGGAGACCTCCGGCTTTGTCGTCCGGCAGGCCGATCCGGTCGATCGCCGCGTCAAGCGCGTCTACCTGACCAAGCAGGCGCGCGGCTTTCTGGAAAAGCTCCGCAAGGAGACCGACAAATTCAACGCCAAGATCGTGAGCAGCATCCAGCGAAACCAGCTCGAGATTACGTCGGATGCCCTGCTGGCGATGAAGCGCAACCTGCTGGCGATGTCGGGGGAAACGATGTCGGAAGATAGCGAGAATGCCGATACCGCAAAGCCGGCAAAGCGTCGCAAAAAGAAGCCCGCGGAACAGCGCCACGTCAGTGGCCGCTGATTTCCACCCGGCATAAGCCTGCCGCCCATGACGACGACGAGCGGCGATGCGCCGGTCATTTGCGCCAATAGGCAAACCCGATCCAGGCCAATACGGCCGCTGCAAGAATCCAGATCGCAACGATGACGATCGCTGCGATCTTGCTGCGCGGACGCTGCCCGGCCTCGATCGCCCTGGCGCGATACTCCGCCATGACTTCTTTCGGGATCAATGACACAACCAGCCAAATGCCGAGCGGCACAATGATCAAATCGTCCAAATACCCAATCACCGGAATGAAGTCCGGGATGAGATCGATCGGCGATAGCGCATATCCCGCAACGGCAATCGCGAGAACCCTGGCATGCCAGGGCACGCGGGGATCGCGGGCGGCGAGATAGACCGCGTGAACGTCGCGGATCAGCCGGCGCGCCCAGATTTTCAGGTTGCGGAGCATAGCGCGGCCATAATGTCAGGATCAGAGACGATCCCCCCGTCGAAACCTCAAGGCATTGTCATTGCAGCTTGCACTTGGTTTCGGGACGATCGAGACCGAGCGTATCAAGCGCTGATGACTGATGCAGGAACGCGTCCTGTGGAGACACCGATACGGTGTTGCGGCCGTCGAACAGCAGGATCGGCTGCCGCAGTTGCAGGTTCCAGTCGCGAATCGTCAACTTTTGACCCTTGAAGGCCGCCACCGAGAACTCCGGGCTCTTGATGTAGGCTTGCATCTTGCCGGCGTCGCCGGAGTTGGTTCGGGCCGCCGCTTCGCCGATCATGCGAACCGCCGTCCAGGCTTGCATGTCGCTGGCCGTCATCGAACGCTGGAATGCCTTTGTAAAGCGGTTCTGCAACTGTACGGCGCCCCATTGATCGAACGCCGCATTCCAGGTGTTGGCAACAAGGCCAGCCGAGCCGACCACCGGACGCGCATCCCAGGTCCGATAGGGTAGATAGCCGGCAAAAACCTCGCTCTCATCCGCCGCCACCAGCACATCGTGCTCGGGCGCCCCTTGTGTCGCCACCGGCATCTGGCGCTGAATCTCGGTGACGCCGCTGTCGGTGCGCCGCGCGCCACCGCTGTCCTTGAATTCCCGCTGCTCGACGATCTTGGCGCCGAACCGTGTCGCAGAATGGCGCAAGGCTTCGGCGAACAGCGCATCCTTTTCGTGCGAGCCCGTCAGCAGCATCCACTTGGTCCACTTCTTCCAGACCAGGTATTGCGCAAGCGCGTCGGCGAGCATGGAGCGTGTCGGCGCGACATGAATGACATTGGCGCGGCAGTCCTGCTCGCGCAGCCGTTCGTCCAATGCAGATGCGTTGATCAGCATCACCCCGCGAGCCTTGCCGGCGTCCGCCGTCTTCAGCAGCCGATCGGCATCGAGGCTCGTGACAATGAACGATGCGCCCTGGTCTGCGAGCGCATTCATGGCCGCGACTGGATCGTCGCCCTCGCCCAGCAACGTCTCGACCAGCGTATAATGCTGATTGAGGAAGCGCCCGGTGGTATTATCGTCTTCGATCCCCAGTTGAGCTCCGGCAAGACCGTCATTACCGGCCGGCACATCGAGCAGCGATATCTTGATTCTCGATGGCGCCTGGCGAAGGTAGCCGATCTTGATTTCCAGCGGCTGATCGGACCAGCCCGCTCCGCTCAAGGCGACAAGCACACAGACACCAAGCAGAAGCCGCAGCAATCACACCTCCCATGCCATGTTCAGACACGCTGCGTGACTGGATTGCACCGCAACATTCGTTTTGATGCGATCCGGTCCAGCCGCTTCGGCGATCGACGCCGGCATTTCGGTCTGTTTTCCGTTATCTTTAGGGTACTCGATTTATCGTGTAGCACAAGGAAGCGCGAAATCGCTGGCTGAACTTCGAACCGCTACGATTGTCTAATTCGGCAATTGGCGTTACGTCGGGTGTTGAGATGATGGCTCATGAGCGGATCCTGCGTTGATATGACGCCATATTTTTGTTCCATCGACGAAACGGGGCTTTATTGTCCAAATATAATCTTGCCTGAACTGGAACTGACACATGTTCGATTTGCGCTGGATCATGGTAGTCGGCCTCGCTTTGGTCGGCTTTCTGGCCTCGTTTGATTCCGCCCTTGCCTTCCGCGGCTATGTTTCCAACGAAAAAGGCAACTCGGTCTCGGTGATCGACACCGACAAAATGGAGGTGATTGCAACCGTCAAAACCGGGCAACGGCCGCGCGGCATCGAAGTCTCCCGGGACGGCAAGTTCGTCTATGTCGCCGTCGGCGACGACGACACGGTCCAGATCATCGACACCAAGAGCCTGAGCATTGTTGGAGAGCTGCCGTCCGGTCCAGACCCTGAACAATTCGCACTCGATCCGACCGGAAAGTCGCTCTACATCGCCAACGAAAATGACGCGATGGTGACCGTCATCGACCTCGAGAAGCGCGCCTCCATCGGCCAAGTGTCGGTCGGCATCGAGCCCGAGGGCCTCGCCGTCAGTCCGGATTCCAAGGTCCTGATCTGCACCTCCGAGACGACGAGCATGGTGCATTTCATCGACACGACGACCCGCCAGATCGTGGCCAATCTGCTGGTCGGTTCTCGCCCACGTTTTTCGGCGTTCAAGTCCGACGGATCTGAATTATGGGTGACTTCCGAAATCGGCGGGACTCTTGCCATCATCGATCCGGCGACCAGGCAACTCAAGCAAACCGTCAGATTCGAAATTCCGGGACTTCGGTCCGAAGCGATCCAGCCCGTCGGCATCAATATCACCAAGGACGGCAAGCTAGGCTTTGTTGCCCTCGGGCCCGCCAATCGCGTAGCGGTGGTCGACGGCGTCACGCACGCCGTCCTGAAATATTTGCTAGTCGGCCAAAGAGTTTGGCATGGTTCGTTTTCGCCGGACGAGAAATATCTGCTGGTCGCCAATGGCGTCTCGAATGACGTCTCGGTCATTGATGTCGCGAGCCAGCGGGTTATCAAGTCCATTCAGGTTGGAGAACTGCCCTGGAGCGTTGCCTTCGGTCCCAATTGAAGGCCCGACAGAATTGAAAACCGACAGCGCCGGTGTTCGCCTGACCGGCAACTGACCGCAACCGTGGCTGCCGTGCGCTCCCCGGAAGAAGCGTCAAATTTTACGCTTTTCGTTGCCGGGATAGTCGCAGCTCCATTTCTTTGCCACCCATGCAGGATGCTGGCCGATCCACTGCGCGATATAGGGTTGCGCAGCCATCATGCATTGATTGAGCGAACCATCCCAGGCGAACTGAAGATATTTTTCCTCGCAATTGTTGGGATTGGCGATGGCACAGACGGTCAGGATGATTTCAATCAATCTGTCCTCCATTGAAGAGCTTGCCTCTGTCATATTACGCCAAATTCATCCCCGCGTTTCAAATTTCGACAGGAATCGCGCGGTTGTCCCTGGTTGACAGGAGATTTGCCTTTGCAGTTTATACTGCGAATGCCTGATCCCTGACTTCGCGACGAACAGACAGAGGATTTTCAGCAGACTTAACATCGGCTTCGCCGGCGAAAACCATAGCCAGCGGGGGCGCCGATCATCCTCACCCGTGGCCATCTTCCTTACGTCCCTCTTTTTTGCGTCCCTGCGGCGCCGGAGCCTTGAAATCATGACGCTCGAAACCGTTTCTCTCAATCGATCGCATGGCGGCGTCCAGGGCGTTTATAAACACGCCAGCCGCGAGACCCGGACGGCCATGACTTTCTCGGTCTATGTCCCACCGCATCAGGGCGACGCGAAGCTCCCGGTGGTCTGGTATCTTTCCGGACTGACCTGCACGCACGCCAACGTCACCGAGAAGGGCGAATTTCGCAGGGCCTGCAGCGAACTGGGCATGATCTTTGTCGCGCCTGACACCAGCCCGCGCGGCGAAGGTGTTCCCGGTGATCCCGCCGGCGCCTACGATTTCGGTCTTGGCGCCGGCTTCTATGTCGACGCCACGCAGGCGCCGTTTGCGAATAACTACCGGATGTGGAGTTACGTGACCGAAGAACTGCCCGAATTGATCGCCGGGCATTTCCCCGCTGATCCCAAGCGGCAATCAATCCTCGGGCATTCGATGGGTGGGCACGGCGCCCTCACCATCGCGCTGCGGCATCCCGGGCGCTATCGCGCCGCCAGCGCCTTTTCGCCGATCGTAGCACCATCACAGGTGCCGTGGGGGCTCAAGGCGTTGGGCGGATATCTGGGCGAGGATCGCTCCGCCTGGCGCAAGCACGATGCCGTAGCCCTTATTGAGGATGGCGCACGGTTTGCCGATTTCCTCGTCGACTATGGCGATGCCGATCCATTCCTGGCCCAACAGCTTCGCCCTGAACTGCTGGAGCACGCCTGCAGGCAGGCGGCAATCCCGCTTACCCTTCGCCGCCAGGCTGGTTATGACCACAGCTATTACTTCGTATCGACCTACATGGAAGATCACATGCGCTGGCACGCCGCGCGATTGAAATCCTGAAGGCACCCGACATGATGCCTGCGTCCTTTTGACGGACCGGACACGGCCCGGCGCCAGATTGCGACAAGCGCCGCGGATTGCTAGTAACAAGCGCCAACCAATGGCATCAGCCCCTCCCCCGTCGTTCGCCGCCCATCGAGCGGAATTGCCCGGGCAAGAGGCGGAGCCGCAACATTCCGGGGAGCAGCAAGCAATGGTCCAGCAAGCGATGGTCAAGGCCGCGACTCTGATAGCTTTTGTACTGCTATTCATTCCAACAGGCGCGTCGGCAAAAGACACCCAGTTCTGGAATCTGACAGCGAATACCATCACGTCGTTGCAGCTGTCACCGCCCGGCAAGAACGAATGGGGCCGGAACCAGTCCGACAACGACAAGGATCATACGGTCGATCACGACGAACGCCTGAAAATCACCGATACGCCCTCCGGCGCGTACGACGTGAAGATTGTCGACAAGACCGGGCGGACCTGTGTTGTCCCGAACATTCAGGTCAAGGCAGGATCGATCTTCTCGATCGACGAGAAAAATCTGAAGGACTGCACCAAATAATAGTGGTCGATATCGGCGTTCGCGGAACGCAACCATCGCGCCGTACGTTCAAAAACTTACCCCGAATAACAGCCGCGCCTGGCGGCGTTCGAAATTGACCAGGTCGAGCGAAGAACCAGCGACGGTCGTTGCTTGCCCCGCAACCTGAGCGCTGAACGCGGCTGCCAACCATGCCTTTTCGGAAAGCTTGAAATAGATCGTCGGCCCAATGAAAAATCCCTGGCCGGCGAACATATCCAGCCCCAATCCATCGTACTGGCGCAGGTAGCGCGCTTCGCCGCCGATGAAAATCCCCGACTTAACCTGCGCCATCACGGCCAATGCGACGCCGGCCGTGGATTGCTGCGACCAGGTGCCGGTCAGCTTCGAACGTTCGGTTTCAGGCTGATAAAGCAGGTTGAAGGCCGCAACCACACGTTGGGGGATGATCTCCCAATCGACGGCAGCGACGAAATCGCTGCCGTATTGGCCGACGGGTTCGCCGGTGATCTCATCGGCTCGCCCCCAATGGGGCTCGGCGCCGATCGCAAAACCGAACGGCGCGGTTGCGCGATCCAGTATCCTGTAGCGGATGTCGGCGGACAGGCCTCCAAATGCGGCATAGCGCTGATCGGCGAAGCCGCTGACGCCGGCAATGTCATACGAGACGACCGCTGCGGTAAATTCGGTCCGGAGATTTGCCAACGGAACGAACTCCGCAGATAGCGTACTGGAGCCCGCATCATATGTTCCAGCGTGCTTGGCAAATCGGCCGGTCGCGGACCCCTCTATCTCTCTGTCTCCAACATCGCCGACATCGCTTCCTATCGTGAAACCGAACAGATGTTCAGTCTCGATCGGTTCGGCGTGGCCGGCTGCCGGAATCAGCGCGAGTGCCAGCAGCAGACACGATTTGACCGTGCCGCTCCACCATGACGACCAACGAACGGAAGACGCGAGGCGCTCGTTCAATGCGGCAATCCCACCAATTCGAAGTATTTTTTCGCAGCGCAATATCGGCGCCGCTAGCCTTCCATGAACGGCACTGCAGCTGAATATTCGCACGCGGACCTTGGCTCCTCGCCATCAAGGCCCGGAACCGGTTTTCCCGACTGTAGTTGATATCGCGATCCGCGGCTAACACTGTTGTCAAAAAAAACCAGGAAGCCTCGACGACAGCGGCCCTCGAACGTCCATGCCTGATTGACGGCACCTGCCAAGCCCCCCGGCTTGACCCAGGCGGCTGATTTTGCAAACGTTGGTTTGAAATCGGAGCGGCGTGAATTGGCTGCTGTGATTCATTCGACACACAAATCACGGATGGGCCAGTGACAAATCTGAAGGTTTACATTTTCGCTGCCTTCGCGCTTGCGGGCACGGCGGGCGCCGCGGGCGCCCAGGACGCCGCCCTTGGCGAGAAGGTATTTCTCAAATGCAGGGCTTGCCACCAGGTCGGCGAGGCAGCCAAGAACGGCGTTGGACCGGTGCTGAACGGCATTGTTGGCCGCAAGGCCGGCACCTATCCCGACTACGCCTACAGCGATGCCAACAAGAATTCCGGCATCACCTGGGACGATGCGAGCTTGAAGGAATATCTGAAGAACCCCCGCGCCAAGGTTCCAGGCACCAAGATGATTTTCCCTGGTTTGCCGAAGGATGAGGACATCGACAATGTCATCGCCTATCTCAAGCAGCTTGGGCCCGACGGCAAGAAATCCTGAGCAACGGCAACGCGAGACGTCGACGATGGCTCGGTTGCCTGCCCTGCGCGGATTCTGCACTTTGCTGGCTTTGATCGTCGCAGCGGCGCCGCATGCGAGGGCTGACGATCTCAACGACTATCCGACTTCGGCACGCGCAGATTATGTTTTCGGGTGCATGAAGGCCAACGGCGAAACGCAGGAGCTTCTGCAAAAATGCTCGTGCTCGATCGACGTGATTGCCTCGATTATTCCTTACGACCGTTACGTGGCGGCCGAGACAATTATCTCGATGTCCCAGGTTACGGGCCCGGTCGGTTCTGAATTTCGATCGACCGAGCCGGCCAAGGTCGCATTACAGGAATTCCGCCGTGCCCAGGCGGAAGCGGAAATTCGCTGTTTCTGAACGGTACTCGTCAAAAATTGCCCACTAGCATCGATTTCTCGATTGGCCACTCATCCTTGAACTGGTCTTTGCCGGTGTCGATCGCTTCGGCACGAAAGTTGACAGCGCCGTTAGGCCGATAGTTGAAACGGATGTTGGGATCTTCGGAGATCGCAATCCCGCCTTCCATCGCCATCACGAGATCGTCGCCCTGCCAGATTTTCAGATTCTCGATAAAAAATGGCGGCACGTAGAGCCGGGTGACCTGGTCCATCTGCAGACCGGAATTCTGCGGGTGGCGCAGCATGATCTGGGCCTCAGGCAACGCATCGGCGTGCAGATGGAAGGCACGGAATTTCATTTGACCGAGCATCGATTTGGTGGCGTCGGCATTCGCCGCCGCCGGCGCCGAGCACCCGCCGGAGGCCTTCACGTAAGCCTTGACGCCATAAAGCTGGCCGTCGCTGAGTTCGGCAACAACGCGCACAAAAGAATAGGTGTTGACCCGAACGCGCGTTGAAATCGATGTCACACCGGAATGCGGGCCGATCGTGAACGTTCCGGCGACAGGCGCCGGATTCTCATCGATGACGAGCGTCAGCGATTGGAGCGTGCGCTTGTCGCCGGCGGCGAAATTGACGCGCATGCCGATCGGAACCACGGCGGCGTCTTCGGCCCGCCGGGGCGCATCGAGGATCACCAGACCGGCGCCATCGAGTATCGGACGATCCTTGAAGATATCACCCTTGATGCCGTTCCAGGTTTCTTCCGAAGGTTGCTCCGAGGCGGCGGTGGCAGACTGAGCACGCGCCGCCGGCGACCCGGCAAGACAAAGCACCGCGATCAAGGCGGGGATAATCACTCTGGAGAAAGTCGACATTGTCGAATTCCTTTTCGATCATCAATCTACGACAAACTTATCCGAAATGCCTGCCACCGACAAGTCGCGCCAGGGCCGCAGAAAGGCGTCACTCCCACTCAAGCTCGCCGAACGCCGCAATGACATTGCGCGAACCGTAATCGTCGAACAATTTCCATCGTGACCGTTCGCCTTGCCCGGCCTCTCGGGCCGCCTTGGTGAGGGGCACGCCCTGGACGATGAGGCTGCGCACTTCGCTGGCAAGACCCTCAAGATAGCGTCGCTCGTCGTCGACGGCGCCCCGCCAATCGCCTGGGACCGGACCATGCCCGGGAACGACGCGTTCGATGGCCATGTTCCTGAGGTCATCGAGGTCGGCGAGAAAACCGCGAATGCTGCCGTCAACGACCGGCAGGTGCCCGACGAACAGGAGATCGCCCGCAAACAGGGTTGAAGTTGTGTTGTCGAACACCGTCAAATCGTTGTCGGTATGCCCGGACCGCCAGGCCTTCAGGGTCAATATTCGGCGGCCGAGATCGATCTGCATCTCATTGTCGACGAGCAGCGTGGGCGGAATAATCTTCACTTCCTCGATCAGCGCATCGCCGAGCACCTCGCGAAATGCCTTCAGGTAATACTCACCCCGCGCCGTCATCGCGCGCGGCAAGTTCCTGTGTCCGACAAAAACGGTTCCCTCCTGTGCGAACGCCGCATTGCCAAAGATGTGGTCGGGATGCATGTGCGTATTGATGACATAGCGAATCGGCTTCGGCGTCACGCTGCGAATCGCGGCCAGCAGGCGTCCTCCCTCGCGTGTGCTGCCACCGGAATCAATCACCGCGACCGCATTGTCGCCGACGATGAAGCCGACATTGGCGGCATCACCCTGATTGGCCTCGGTCATCAATTCGATGTTACCGATATGAGCATAGACGCCGGGCGCGACTTCGGAGATGGCGAATGGCGCGGGCATCTTTTGCTCCTGCGCGTCGCTAGCGCCGGAGAGCAGCACCAAAGCGAAGAAGGGTAGCATCAGAGCGAAGATTGTCGCGAGGCCCGACATCCATTTCGCGACTCCATCAGATTTTACGCGCCAAACAATCCGGGCGAGATGCCGGGTTACCGCACGCGAATTTGCCCATTCTGATTTTATCCGTGCCAATTTACCTGTCATTGTCTCTCCGAAAGGCTCGAGGCCTCGAGGCGGCGGGAACGAACCGACCGGTCTAATGTTAATTCCTACGACCAAAGTTACGCTTCCGCACTGCAGTGCGAGGAAATCATTAACTTGCTTATACAGGGAGAGTTACCTAATCTTTTTTTGCTTTGGTCTTCGTGAGACACGGTAATAGGGAGCCCGTTGTTTCGAAGACTTAAGCAGGCATTGTTCGTTCGCGGCACTCTAGGAGTTCACGGGCCATGATGCGAGTCATGGGCCGCGATGGATCATAGGCTGTGACGCGGTGCCAAAACGATTCATCCAAAAGAGGGCGGAGTGACGTCCCGTGGAGAAGATGTGTCCAGGGAAGCGTCAGCTACCCTCTTGGCGAATACCCCAAGGAGGAAGCGAATGAATAAGCTTTTAATCATTACGACTTCGATCTCCGGCTTGATGGCCGTGCAAGGTTTTCCTGCGCGCGCGGACGAGGCGTTGGACAAGCTGGCCAAGGACCCGAAGCAATGGGTGATGCAGCAGGGCGATGACGCCAATACGCGTTACTCGAAGCTCAATCAGATCAACGCGTCCAACGTCAAGAAGCTGCAGGTGGCCTGGACGTTCTCGACCGGCGTGCTGCGCGGTCACGAAGGCGGCCCGCTGGTGATCGGCGACGTGATGTATGTGCACACGCCGTTCCCCAATACGGTTTTTGCGCTCGACCTGAAGAATGAAGGCAAGATCCTCTGGAAGTACGAACCCAGGCAGGATCCCAACGTCATCCCGATCATGTGCTGCGACACCGTCAATCGCGGCGTCGCCTATGCGGACGGCAAGATCTTCCTGCACCAGGCCGACACGACGCTGGTCGCGCTCGACGCCAAGACCGGAGCCAAGGTCTGGTCGGTGATGAACGGCGAGGCCGGCAAAGGCCAATCCGGCACCGATGCTCCGTTTGTGTACAAGGACAAGGTGCTGGTCGGTATTTCCGGCGGCGAGTTCGGCGTTCGCGGCTCTGTCACCGCCTACAACATCAAAGACGGCAAGCTGGCCTGGCGTGGTTATTCGACAGGGCCGGACTCCGAGATGCTGATCGACCCCGACAAGACCACCTCGCTCGGCAAGCCGGTTGGATCTAACTCGTCGACCTCGACCTGGCAGGGCGATCAATGGAAGCTCGGCGGCGGCACCACCTGGGGCTGGTATTCCTACGATCCCGAGTTGAACCTCGTCTACTACGGCACAGGCAATCCCTCGACATGGAATCCTGTGCAGCGTCCGGGTGATAATCGCTGGTCGATGACGATATTCGCGCGTGATCTCGATACCGGTATGGCCAAATGGGTCTATCAGATGACGCCGCACGACGAATGGGACTACGACGGCGTCAACGAGATGATCCTGACCGATCAGACCATTGGCGGTGCAGCGCGGAAGCTGCTCACCCATTTCGACCGCAACGGCTTCGGCTACACGCTGGATCGGGCCACCGGCGAGTTGCTGGTCGCAGAGAAATACGATCCGTCGGTGAACTGGGCAAGCAAGGTCGACATGGACAAGTCGTCCAAAACGTATGGTCGTCCGCTGGTCGTCGACGCCTATTCGACCCAGCACAACGGCGAAGATACCAACTCGAAGGGTATCTGCCCTGCAGCTTTGGGAACCAAGGACCAGCAGCCCGCGGCGTATAGTCCCGAAACGCAGCTGTTCTATGTGCCAACCAACCATGTCTGCATGGACTATGAGCCCTACAAGGTGACCTACACGGCCGGTCAGGCTTATGTCGGTGCGGCGGTGGCGATGTATCCGCCCAAGGGCGATACCAATATGGGCAATTTCATTGCCTGGGACGGCAAGACCGGCAAGATCGTGTGGTCCAACAAGGAGCAGTTCTCGGCCTGGGGTGGCGCGTTGGCCACGGCTGGCGGGGTGGTGTTCTACGGCACGCTGGAAGGCTATCTGAAGGCGGTCGATGCCAAGACGGGCAAGGAACTCTACAAGTTCAAGACCCCGTCCGGCATCATCGGCAACGTGATGACCTATGAAAATGGCGGCAAGCAATATGTGGCGGTGCTGTCGGGGGTTGGCGGCTGGGCGGGCATCGGTCTTGCGGCCGGTCTGCTGCAGCCTGAGAACGCCGCGGCCTGGCATGGCGCGGTCGATCAGGGCAAGTTGCCGACCAAGGAGAAGACGGTGGATACCGCGGGCCTCGGTGCGGTCGGTGGCTATGCCGGTCTGGCGTCCTACACCTCGCTGGGCGGGACGTTGACGGTGTTCGCGCTGCCAAGCGAATAGGCCGCGGCGTCACGGAGAGATGATCCTGGATCGGCGCGCCGCTATCCTGCTGCGCGCCGATCGTTTTCTGACCAGTTGTGCTTGAGGACGTTGACGTGAGCATCCATAAACTTGTGCCTGGGAAATGCGCGGCTGTTATCCTGGCGGTTGCGCTTGCCGGCGCAGCCGCGCGGGCGGACGAACCGGGCAATTCGGCGGTCGCGTCATCCGACAATGGCAAATACGCCGACAAGGACGGCAACCCGACCTACAAGGTCAGCGAGGACGGTACCGTCGACTGGTACACCTTCTCGGGTTTCCGGCGCTATCATTCGGACTGCCATGTTTGCCACGGCCCCAACGGCGAGGGATCGAGCTATGCGCCGGCGCTGGCCAATTCACTGAAGACGCTGAGCTACGCCGACTTCACCAATGTCGTCACCAATGGCCGCAAAAACGTTGACGCCGCCAACGACAAGGTGATGCCGGAGTTCGCCTCGAACGTGAACGTGATGTGCTATCTCGACGACATCTACGTCTATTTGCGCGCGCGCGCCAACGACGCCATTCCCGGCGGTCGTCCACCCAAACACGAAGACAAGCCAGCGGCCGCCAAAGCCGCCGAAGCCAGTTGCACGGGGATCAAATGATTTTGGAACATACCGAAAAGCCAGCGAAGCCGGCCCCTCATGTTTCGGGGCCGACGGCAATGATCGGGCCAATCCTGGCAGGCGCTCTGGCCTTTGGGGTTGTCGCCCTGCAGCCGGCCGCGGCCAGCGCCCAGGCCAATAATAGCGAAGCCGGTTCGCTCGAACTGGTCGATCCCAACGTCTTTCGCGCCTGTGGCGATCCGCGCAACCTGCCGTTCTCCAACGACAAGGGCGAGGGATTTGAAAACAAACTCGCCGAATTGTTCGCCGCCAAGCTTGGCAAAAAACTCAGCTACACCTACTTCCCTCAGGCAACCGGCTTCGTCCGGATGACGCTGGGCTCGTTCCGGTGCGATATCATTATGGGATTTCCCCAAGGCGACGATCAGGCGCAGGTGACAATTCCCTATTACCGGACCACCTATGCGCTGGTTTTCAAGCGTGGCAGCGGCCTTGAGGATGTCACCGCGATCAATGATCCGAAGTTGAAAGACAAGCGGATCGGGATTGTCGCAAGGACACCACCGAGCACGAACATGGCGGTGAACGGCCTTTTGGGCCACGCCAAATCCTACCCGCTTTTCATCGACACCCGCGCCGATTCCTCGGCGCTGGCCATGATGGACGATCTCGCCAAGGGCGATATTGATTGCGGCATATTGTGGGGGCCGATGGCAGGCTATTTTGCCAGCCAGGCAAGCCCACCCCTGGTCGTCGTGCCGCTGACCAAGGAAACGACCGGTCCGCAAATGACCTATCGCATCGGCATGGCGGTGCGCGCTGCGGACCAGGAGTGGAAGCGTACGCTCAACCGGCTCATCATGGAAAACCAGCCCGAGATCAACAAACTCTTGATCAGCTACAACATCCCGATCCTGGACGACACCAACATGCCAATCACCACCGACACGCTGTCGAAGCGGCCATGATCAGGACCGCCATCCGCTGCGCGCTCTTTGTGATCGTCGCCACCGCCACCGGGGCTACCGCGGCCGAGGTGCCGGAGCCGGATGGCTATCGCCTCGAAAATTATCGGGCGCCGACGCCCGCCACATTGCGTGGCGTCAAGGTCATCGGGACGGACGAGGCGGAAGCGATCTGGCGCAGCCATTCGGCTTCCTTTGTCGATGTGCTGCCGAGAGTTCCACGACCCAAGAATTTGCCCGAGGGAACCCTTTGGCACGACAAACCGCGACCCGATATCCCCGGCAGCATCTGGCTGCCTGACACCGGATATGGCGAACTCGCGCCCAGCATGGCCAGCTATTTCTCCAGGGGGTTGGAGAAGGCAACGCATGGCGATCACGCCGGAACGGTTGTGCTGTATTGTCAGGCGAATTGCTGGATGTCATGGAACGCCGCCAAGCGCGCCCTCTCCCTCGGCTACTCGAATGTCGCCTGGTATCCCGAAGGAACCGATGGCTGGAGCGCCGCCGGCCTGCCCCTGCAAGATGCCACGCCGGAGCCGCGTCCAGACGAATAGAGCGTTTCGAGCGAAGCGGATATCTCTATTTCGCCGGCGCGTCAGCGTTCAAGACGTTCTGGATCGCACCTCCCAAATCGAACAACCGCTTCTCGATGAGAACCGGCACATCGCACACGTATGAGGTCGATGTCCGCCGATCCTCGAAAATACGCGTCTGCCACGAAAGGCGATTGGCGAGTTCGTCGTTTTGGGCTTGGTCGGCATCCGGCCTGTCCTGCAGTTCCCGCATCTTCCGGGTTTCGTCGCGTATCTGCTCGGCCATCGCCTTCTGCTTGCGTGAAAAGCGCTCGATCCCGTTCATCACCTCGTCGCGCTGCGCGTTGAGCCTGGAATACAACGCGGCGAAAAGCGACTTTGCCTTTTGCTGTTTTTCATCATTGGTTCCGACCAGATATTCCGCGATCAGTTTTCGCGCGTCCTCGATCGGGGTGCGGCGGGCGGCCAGACGCGCGACGATTTCCGGTTGCCTGGGATCAGCGGGTTCCGCCTTGTCGAGGCCCTCGATCGACGGACCCGTCCAGACGCTGGCGACGGAAATCCCGGGCACTTTCAATTGCTGGCAAGGCCAGTCCGGGTAACGCGGATCGAGCGCGAAGGCCGGCTGCGCCAGGCACGCCGCCAGTGCAACGGCGACGCAGAAAGCAGAATTGCCGGTCGAAAGAGCCACACTAAACCTCCCTGCAAGCTCGCTACTGCTTTCTCGCAGTGCGGCGTTGGCCTTCGCCCGAAACGGATTTGCCGATGCCGCGCCGGCAGGCCAACGTCTCAAACCGTAACGGATATCCGCTACCCATCGCAAATCAAATTCAGAGCTATCCTGGCGTGACATCAAGCCGTCGTTGCTAGCCCTCCGTCGACCGGAATGACCGCACCGCAAACAAAGGCGCTCGCCTTTGAAGCGAGATAGAGTGCGATCCCCGCCAGATCGTCGGGATTTCCCATCCGCTTCATCGGCGCATCTTCGACCACGGCGCTGGAGCCCTGCTCGTCGATCGCGTCCGTCATCTTGGACGGGAAATAGCCCGGCGCGATGGCATTGACCGCGATGCGCTTCGGCGCCAGAAACTTCGCCATGATGCGCGTCAGGTGGTTTACCCCGGCCTTCGAGGCGGCATACGAATAGGCCTCAAGATGAGAGGTCCTGATGCCTTCGATCGACCCGATATTGATCACCCGTGCATAGGATTCCGCCGACCCCGCCGCCTCCAGCAAGGGGAGCAGGCGCTGGGTCAGGAAGAAAACGGATTTGACGTTCAGGTCCATGACCTTGTCCCAGCCATTTTCCGGAAATTCGTGAAAGCTCGCGCCCCAACTGGCGCCGGCATTGTTGACGAGAATGTCGAGCTTGTTCTCCCGCTTTTCGATCTCGCCGGCGAAGCGACCGATCTCATCCATCCGCGAAAGATCGGCGGGAATCGCAATGCATTCGCCGATCTCAGACAATTCCCTCGCCAACTGCTCGCACGCCTCGGCGCGGCGTGCGGTGATGTAAACCTTCACGCCATTTTCGACATAGGCTCGGGCGATCATCTCGCCGAGACCACGACTGCCCCCGGTGACGACCGCGACCTTGTCGCGCACAGAGAAGAGCTCTTCGATTTTCATTTTGTCTCCTGATCATCGGCGGGGCCGAAACCGCGGCGTTGGCCGACGGCCCTTCCATAGCATCAAATCGGCCGCGGTTAAGCAGGCCGATACAAGCCGTCCTGGACCCAGCGGTAGATTTTCTCGCCGCCCAATGGAGCAGCCGGACCTTTCGCTCTTGCCTCTACGCGCAGACCGGCTCAAGCTTGACAGAAATGCTGTTCCGGCACCGTGCCCCGGCGCCGGCTCGGCCTGATAATTTCGAATGCCAAATAGAGCCGCCAAGGCTCAACCATTCCCGGAGGAAACAATGCTCGATAGTCCGTGGTTAAAATCCTACCCCAAGGGTATCCATTGGGACGCCGACCTCACTCCCGTTCCGGTCGATCAAATCCTGGATGACGCCGTTGCGAAATGGCCGCTCCTTCCCGCCGTGTCTTTCATGGGAAGGACACTGACCTACCGTGAACTTGCCGCTTTGGTCGACCGCGCGACAACCGGACTGCAGAAGCTCGGCGTTAAGCCCGGCATTCACGTCGGACTTTACCTTCCCAATACGCCCCACTACGTGATCAGCTTCTTTGCGATCCTCAAGGCCGGGGGCACGGTGGTCAATTACTCGCCGCTCGATGCCGGTAAGGTTCTTGAGCACAAGATTGAAGACAGCCAAACCGATTTTGTGATCACGCTCGACCTGGTCACGCTCTATCCGCAGATGAAGACCTTGCTCGGCAAGACCCGGCTGAAGAAACTCATCGTCGGCAACATCGGAGAAATGGCTTCTCACCGCGACGCGGTCAACGCGAGCCTCGCAGCGGCCAAGCAGCTTGTCGAGTTGCCCACCGATAGCCAGCACCTCAAATTCGAGCAACTGCTCGACAATGACGGGCGGCATGAACCGGCCAAGCCGCGCGATCTCCGCGAGACCATCGCGGTGCTCCAATATACCGGTGGCACCACCGGTCTTCCCAAGGGAGCCATGCTGACGCATGCCAACCTGAGCAGCGCCTGTCGTCAATATTGGGAGACCGCGCAAGGCGAGCCGCCGCTGATCGAGCCTGCCAAGGAACGCATGCTGATCGTGCTGCCGCTGTTCCACATCTATGCACTGTCGGCGAATATGCTGCTCGGAATCCGCATCGGCGCCGAATTGATCCTGCATGCCCGCTTCGAGCTCGACAAGGTCATCGCCGAGCTTGCCGAAAAGCACGTCACCATGTTCCTGGGCGTGCCGACGATGTACATGGGCATTATCGGCTTTCCCGGGATCGACAAGGTCGATCTTCGGGCCTTGAAGTATTGCGCTTCAGGCGGCGCGCCACTGCCTGTCGAAACGCTTCAGGAATTCAAGCGGCTGACCGGCTGCCAGATCTTCGAGGGATGGGGCATGACGGAAACGTCGCCGTCGGGAACGTTCACACCGGTCGGTGCAAACAAGCCGGGTTCGTGCGGGATCCCGGTCCCCGGGGTTACCATCAAATTCCTCGATGTTGCCGATCCCACCAAGCTCGTGCCGCCGGGAGAGCGCGGCGAAATCATCATCCGCGGACCGAACGTGATGCGCGGTTACTGGAAGAATGAAGCAGCGACCGCGGAGAACATGACGGCTGACGGCTTCATGCGCACCGGCGACGTCGGCTACATGGATGAAAGCGGCTTTATCTTCATCGTGGATCGCACCAAGGACATGTTGTTGTGCGGCGGCTATAATGTCTATCCGCGCAACATCGAAGAGGCGATTTACGAGCATCCCTCGGTGGCCGAGGTCTGCGTCATCGGCATTCCCGATCAATATCGCGGGCAATCGCCGAAAGCCTATCTGGCGTTGAAACCCGGCGCGCCGGAAATAACGCTCAAGGAATTAAAGGACTTCCTCAAGAACCGTCTTGGCAAACATGAAATGATCCAGGAAATGGAGATTCGGGCTTCGCTGCCGAGGACGCCCGTCGGCAAACTGTCCAAGAAAGAGCTGTACGACGAGGTCAACGCCAAGACGGCGGCTCAAAAGGCCATGCAATAGCGGCGCGGCGGGCGCGGCCGGGTCGTGAGACTTAATAGGTCTCGACGTGATAGCGCCCGCTCTCGCGCATGGCCGGCTTGAGCGATGTCCAGTCGAGCGACGCCGCGCGGCAGGCGTCGGCGAAGGCTTCATCGACGCCGCTTTCCATGCCTTTCAGCCCGCAGATATAGACGTGCGTTTGGGGATCGTCGAGCAGTTGCGATATCTGTCGGGCCTCGCCGCGGATGCGGTCCTGTACATAGACGCGGGGCTGGTTCGGCACCCGCGAATAGCAGAAATATTTCCCAAGCAATTTCTCCGGCACCTTTTGCAGCGGGCCGAAATATGGCAACTCTTCGGGCCGGCGCGCGCCAAAGAACAGCAGCAGCCTTCCCGCGGCATCCGGCATCGCGCGGCGACGGCGCTCGGTAAAGCCACGAAACGGCGCGGAGCCGGTTCCGGTACAGATCATGACGATATTGGCGGCCGGATCGTCCGGCATCAGGAATGTGGCGCCGAACGGGCCGGTGACTTCGAGCCTGGCGCCGCGCGGCAGATCGCAGAGATAATTCGAACACACCCCTTTGTCTTCGCGCTTTACCGTTAGCGCCAGATTGTTGGCGTTGCGCTTCTCGCCGTCGCGGGAACTGGCCACCGAATAAAGCCGCGGATGGTGCGGCTTGCCGCTGGCATCGACCCCGGGCACGGCAATGCCGATGCTCTGGCCTTCCAGAACCGGAAACGGCGACTGGCCAAAATCAAGGATGATATGCCGGACATCGGAGTCCGATCTTGCATCGGTCAGCCGATAGTTTCCGGTTATCGTCGCGATCGCCGGCTTGCCGCGGTTGTAGAGATTGACGGTCGGCTTGCTGGCGGAATGCGGTGCCACTGGCTTGCCGCCGAGCCCCTTGCGCGCTTCCTCCAGCAGTTTGCTGACATCGTCCTCCAGCGCCTCGACGGCAGCGCCGCCGCCCGCATCGGCGATGGCTTCGTCCTGGACCGGCAAATCGTTCCAGGAAAACTGCTCATCCAGCGAATAGGGCCTCGCGACCACCCGCCAATTGTCGATCGAGCCGGTGGGACAGGGCGAAATGCAATCCATGCAGTGATTGCAGATGCTGGCGTCGACGACATAATTGTTGCCGTCATGCGTCACCGCATCCACGGGGCATGTTTCTTCGCAGGTGTTGCAGCGGATGCATATCTCGGGATCGATGAGATGCTGCTTGATCAATTCCTGGGTCGGCGCGTTCATATCGTTCGGCCCGGCTCGATCACGCTGCTTCGATCTTGACGTATTCGAAATCGCCGGGCTTGTTGTCGATGCCCATTTTCGGCGGCGCGATCCAGTTCGCGAACTTGCCCGGCTCGTTGACCGGCTCCATCAGCGAGGAGATGAAGTCGCCGTCATCGGCCGAGGGCAGATAGTCGCTTCTGACCTTCGCCCATTCGGCGGCGCTGACGATGACCCCCTTGGGCGTCGCATCGACGTCCCTGAATTCACCGATCTGGCGGTGGAACGCGGTGTGCGGCAGTTCAAGGCGGAATTTCACTCCGGTCTTTTCGATGATCTTGTTCCAGCGCTCGACGCCCTTTTCGCAGTCCAGCGTGTAGTCGTCGCGCAACCGCATATTCAACGCGGTCAATGCCGGTTCATCGACCAGCGCAATCTTGCCGTCCACCAGCTTCAATACCTTGTAGATATCGTTGGTCAGGCGATGGTCGTCGTCGATCTTGGTTTCCTGGAAGCGGCCCTTCAGGCCGGAATTGTAGAAATTCGCGGCATTGGTGGAAACTTCCGAGCCGAACAGGTCGAGCGACAGCGAGTAATGCAGATTCATTTTCTTCTGCATGGTGGGCAGATCGATCACCCCGAGTGCGCGCACCTTCTCGATCGCATAGGGATCCTCGATGCCCGCTTGCTTCATGGCGTCGCAGGTGCGCTGAAGCACGCGGCCGACACCGGTTTCGCCGACGAACATGTGATGCGCCTCTTCGGTCAGCATGAAGCGGCAGGTGCGCGACAAGGGATCGAAGCCGGATTGCGCCAGGCTCTCAAGCTGCATCTTGCCGTCGCGGTCAGTAAAAAAGGTGAACATGAAGAACGACAGCCAGTCCGGCGTCGCCTCGTTGAAGGCACCCAGCATGCGCGGGCTGTCGGCATCGCCGGAACGGCGGCGCAACAGATCGTCGGCCTCCTCGCGGCCGTCGCGACCGAAATACTTCTGCAGCAAATAGACCATGGCCCAGAGATGGCGGCCTTCCTCGACATTGACCTGAAACAGGTTGCGCATGTCATAGAGCGAGGGCGCGGTCTTGCCGAGATAGCGCTGCTGTTCGACCGACGCCGGCTCGGTGTCACCTTGCACCACGACAAGGCGGCGCAGCATGGCGCGATACTCGCCTGGTACTTCCTGCCACGCTTTCTCGCCAAGATGCTGGCCGAAATTGACCTTGCGCGCCTCGTCCTGCGGCGCCAGCAGCACGCCCCAGCGATATTCCGGCATGCGGACGTAATCGAATTTGGCCCAGCCCTTCGGATCGACGCTCACGGCCGTGCGCAGATAGACCAGCGATTCCTGAAAGCCTTCCGGGCCCATATCGTTCCACCAGTCGAGATAGCCGGGATGCCAGCCTTCCAGCGCCTTGAGCACCTGCCGATCCTCGGTAAGATTCACATTGTTGGGAATCTTGGTGGAGTAGTCGACGTTCATGATGTTCATGGCTTTGGTCTCCCGTGTTGGGCGATCTGGTTTCGCGAATGGCGAGTGGCGAATGGCGAATGGAAAAAAACAGCTATTCGCTACTCGCCATTCGCTCCTACACTCGCGTCATATCGAACTGTGCCTTCTGGCCGGTGCCGTAGCGCCGCAGTGCGCCGTCTTCGCCGACCGCGTTGGGGCGCTGGAATATCCAGTTCTGCCACGCCGTCAGGCGCGAGAAGATTTTCGATTCCATGGTCTCAGGCCCGACGAAGCGCAGATTGGCTTCGAGGCCGGTCAAGCTGTCCGGCGAGAAGCTGGCGCGTTCCTCGAAGAACACCCTGATCTCGTCATCCCAGTCGATGTCGTCGAGTGCAAAGGTGATGAGGCCGAGCTCTTCGGCTTCGCTGGCATCGAGCGCCTCGCCGATCCTGGCCTGCGCGCGTTCCAGATCGGCGACGTCGGCCTGAAAGCGCGATTGCAGCCGCGTCAGTCCGTGGCTCATCGGGTACGGCCCGAAATTCATTGCACTCAGCTCGATCGTCGGCGGTGCGCGGTTGTCGCCCTGCTTCTGGCCGATCAGCATGTAGGAGCGGTCGGCGGCGAACACCAGTTCCGCCAGTGTGCCGACGAAACACGAGCCCGGCTCGACCAGCGTCACCAGCGTGCGCGAGGTGACGTCGATGCGCTTGAGCACGCGCTTCCAGTATTGCCTGATCTCGTTGACCAGCCAGTGACCCTTGTTGGCTTCGAGAAACGCGTCATAGGCCAGCACCTGGGCGCGATCGCCGTGCGACTTGAACACCAGCATCGCGGTCTCCAATTCGTTGATGCGCAGATGCAGGATGGCGTCGTCGAGTTCGCGCGCCACCTGCAGCGACCAGAAATTGGCCCCCTGCCCGATCATGCCGTCGATATCGGCAGGCGGGGCTGCGTCCGGCGCCTTGATCGAGATGGTGGCGATGCGCTCGGCGCGGTTGATATCGACGCTGACAAATCCGTAACGGATGCCGCTGTCGTCGAAGCTGCGCGTCAGCGGGCTGAGCGAAATGCCTTTTCCGTTGCCGTTGCGCTTCGAGGCGGCGACGAACTCCTTGCTGCGCTCGGCGACTCTGGCCTCCAGCTTGCTGTTGGGCACGATTTCATCGACCAGCCGCCACTGAACCGCGCGCTTGCCCTTGATGCCCTCCTCGATGGTGCAGAAATAATCGGCGTGGTCACGGCGTACCTTGCGCTTGTCGACCACGCGGGTCAGCCCGCCGGTGCCCGGCAGCACCGCCAGCAGCGGCACTTCCGGCAGCGCCACCGCCGCCGAGCCGTCGTCGGCGAGGATGATGTGATCGGTTGCCAGCGCCAGCTCATAACCGCCGCCGGCCGCCGTGCCATTGATGACGGTGACGAAGCGCTGCCCGGAATTCTCGCTGGAATCCTCGAGGCCGTTGCGAGTCTCGTTGGTGAATTTGCAGAAGTTGACCTTGTGGGCGTGGGTGGCGCCGGCCAACATGCGAATATTGGCGCCGGCGCAGAACACCCGGTTCTTGCCTGAGCGCAGCAGCACCACCTTGACGCCGGGATGCTCGAAGCGCAGCCGCTGCACTGCATCGGCGAGTTCGATATCGACGCCGAGATCGTAGGAATTCAGCTTGAGCTGATAGCCTTCGAACAGCCCGCCATTCTCGTCGACATCCATGGTCAAGGTCGCGACGTCGCCTTCGACGTCGAGCTTCCAATGCCGATACCGCGAGGGATTGGTCTGAAAATCGATGTACCTGGCGCCGCCAGCAAGAACGCGATCTTCACCCGCCATGGACCACCCCTTGGGATTTCTTGTTGAGACTATGAATAATAATGCATATTATCTGACCGTTGTCTATGGGATAAAATCCGAATAATGCATTATGTTGCATATTCCGATCAATCCAGACAGTATATGAATACCGATTTCGGCCAAATTCGATTGCGCAAGACAAGCGCACGGTGTCCTGCCAGCCCGGTGCTGTCAGCAACGGCTACGAACCAAATGCTCGATACGCGCGGCGGAATCCTCGGAGCGGATGGCGTCGAGGTGCTTTCGGGTCTTCCCGGTTATTCCGATCGGCGGTTCGCCGGGCTGCGAAATCAACCCGTGCTGTCGCCCGGGCGATAGTGGACCCTCTGCCCCCTAGGCATAAAGCCGACCGTGCTCCTGGGCGTATGGGGCGTAGGAATCCTTGATGCTGGCGAGATTGAGCAGCATTTTCGCGACCGGCAGGTCATCGTTGGCAAAAACCGTGGTCCGAACCCAGAGGCTCTCGGTCCTGCGGCTTCCGCTCAGGGCAATGACCTCACGCTCGGTTTCATAATCCTCTCCCACGAACAACGGCCCCCGGATCAGCCGGATTTCCTGATCGGCAAACAAGCCGACCGCTGGACCCTTGATCGGCAACCGATCGTCCCTCGATCGATATTGAAACAGCACGCTGAGCATCTCGATCGGAATGATCGGACGCCCCCAGGGGTTGGCGGATTCTTCCTCCCGCCGATAATATGGACTGGGTTCGGTGATGACCTTGAGCTTATCGCCGAGTGAAAACGGATAGAGTTCGCCCATATTCTGATCGAAGCCCATCCGCACGATCTGACGGGCGGTTTTCATTCCGACCTTCACGTCGTGCAGTATCACCGGATCGGCAAGCGGCTTCAGTTCGGTCAGTCGCTGATCGAGCGCGGTCGCCGCACCTCCATCACCGACAGAAGCGGTGCCGCGAAGAACCTCGGTTCCATCGCGCTTCACCATCTGGATTTTGCCCTGTTTGGCGCCGGGCTCAGGCTTTTCCAGAATGGCTTGCACCTCTTCCCCCGCAAAGGAGGGATTGCGATAGTGCGCCGAAATGCATCCGGTCTCGAACCACGCTTTTCCCCACAGATTTTCGCACAACGGTGCAAATTGACTAAAATGGGTCGGCCCTTCGATCGTACCGCCCTGGAACCCGAGTTTCTGCGCCGTCGCATCATCGTGGATCGAGGCGTGGGAGTCGTAGACCTGGGCATTGAGCATCTGATGTGGCCGGCGCCATGGCCCGACGAGCGATTCGGAAGTCTCCGTGATGATCGTTTCAAACGCCTTCGATCCCATCGAACTCCCCGCCAATGTCAGCCTGCTCCAGGAGCGGGGATTATCACGTTACCGGCTGCTATCCAATATCATCCGCCCAAGTCACTTCCAGTATCTTCCTCACGCTTTCCAAAACCTCATCCCCTGCGCGAATCGAAGCGCATGGTCGCTCAGAACGTGCCGGGATAGGCGCCGCCATCAATGAGAATATTCTGTCCCGTGATATAGCTTGCCTGAACCGAACAGAGGAACGCGCAGGTCGCGCCAAACTCTTCCGGGCTTCCAAATCGTCGTGATGGATTGCTGCTCCGGATATCCTCGGTGACTGCCTCCGCCGTGCGTTTGGTGCTGTTCGCAAGCGCCTGCAGGTTGGATTTCAACCTGTCGGTATCGAACGTGCCCGGCAGCAGATTGTTGATGGTGACATTGTGCTCGGCGGTGGCGCGAGCAAGGCCCGCGACAAAGCCGGTCAGGCCGGACCTCGCGCCGTTCGACAGGCCGAGCATGTTGACGGGCGCCTTGACGGCATGTGACGTGATGTTGACGATCCGGCCAAATTTGCGCGCGATCATGCCGTCGATCGTCGCTTTCATCAGTTCGATCGGCGCCAGCATGTTGGCATCGAGCGCCTTGATCCAGTCTTCGCGGCTCCAATTCCGGAAGTCGCCGGCCGGAGGCCCGCCGGCGTTGTTGATCAGAATATCCGGATCCGGACAGGCGGCGAGAATTGCCCCGCGCCCGTCCGCCGTCGTCACGTCGGCCGCAATCGCGACCGGCTTGGTGCCTGTCGCTGCTTCGATTTCATCAGCCGCATGTTGCAGAACATCCGGACGTCGCGCGACGATGACGAGTTTCACGCCCTCACCGCCCAGCGCCAGCGCGCAACTCTTGCCCAGCCCCATACTCGCCGCGCAGACGATCGCCGTCCGCCCCCGCAATCCAAAATCCATGTTAGCTGTCCTGATTGCCAAGCACCGGGATGGTCCGCGTCGGCTGTTCTGTTCGCTCGTTCAACGACCGGTCGGTAACGACATGCCTGCGGGCTTGGAGCCCCACATGCACAGGCTCGACGGTTCGAATCCGAACTGCCGGGGCTGATGGTTGGCATCGTCGGCGACTTCATTGACCCCGACCGAATATTCAAACACCATTCCGTCCGGCCCCTTGAAATAGAGAAACCGCGCGCCGGATGTCGGATGGCGGCCGGGGCCGAATACGATCGGGACGCGGCGTTCGCTCAAGTAATAATAGGAGCGCAGCACGTCATCGCTGGTCTCAACCTGATGATTGACGTGCTGGATGCCGGGATGCGTAGCCCGCACCAGCGCAATGGTGTGATGGATGGCGTTGACACGCATCAGGGGGATATCGCCGATCCGGTCGCTGACGCGCGCGTTGCACACTTGCGTCCAAAATCGCTCATCGCGCGCGGGATCGGTAGAGTTGAGACCGATGTGGCTGAAGCCGGTGATACCGGCGTCGCGCGCCGCGAAATAACGCCGACCATTGCGCTCGGGCCGCACCACCAGTTCGATGTGATTGCCGCTCGGGTCGCGAAACCCGATGAACGCCCGCACCTTGCGCTTCTGCGCTTCCTCGGCTGAGCCCGCTTCGACATGATGACCGAGGCTCTCAAGGGTCGCTGCCGCCTGCTGGAGGCTCGCTTCGTCCTCGATTTCAAAGCCGACGGTCTGGTCCGCGGGATCGCCTTCCGTGTAGCAAAGCGTATGCGAGCGGTCGTCCGATCTCAGATACAGCGCCTTCTTGCCGCGCTCCGCCACCTGCAGCCCAAGGCAACTGGTCGCGAACGTCTCCGCTGACTCCAGATCCGGAGAGCCGAGCCGCACATAGCTCACATCCCTGAGGTTGATCATTCTGGTTCTCCAAAGTGATTCAGATGCCGCCCGCGCTCAGCTCCGGAACATCCTTGCTTTGGCTTCCCCAGCCGCAAAGCGATTCCGATGTGAGCGGGAATTGTCGCGCGGGATGGCGCGGAGGGCCCGGTTCCGTCATGCCGTTGACGTAGGAGAAAATGACGCCATCGGGACCTTCGACATGCAGGAAGATCTGTTCCGAACAGGGTTCGCGTCCGGGACCCTGTACGATCTTGACCTGGCTCTCCTGCATGAAATAGCTGTTCTGCATGATGCTATCGAGCGTCTCGACCTCGAACGCGGCGTAAAGCAAACCATTCCGCTTCGCCGGATAAAGCGCAATGCGATGGTGAAAATTGTCGATCTGCAGATAGGCGATGTCACCTACCCAATCCCGAATCTGAGCGCCCAGAACTTTCCAGAATTCGAGATCGCGACCGGGATCGGTCGATCTCAACCCGACGCCGTGCAGGCGGGTAATGCCAGCGTCGCGGCTCGGAAAATACCGCCTGCCGCTGTGGCTGGGACGTACCACCAGGTCGATAGGGTTGCCGGAGCCGTCTTCCGCCAACAATGCCGCCCGGACATGGCGGCGATGACACGCATCAGGGCTCGCGCGCGTCACGACAAAATCACGGTCGCGCAGCAGCTTTTCGATTCCGTCAAGCGCCGTCTCGCTCCACACCTCGACGCCGGTGCTGGAACCGCCGTTGCTATCGTTGTTGAAGCTGACGGTTCGAAACCGGTGGTCCGAGCGAAACGCAATTTCATCATCCAGCCCGGCAACTCGCTGCAATCCGAAAATATCCGATGCAAATCTTGCTCCGGCCTGCAACTCGGCGATGGCAAGGCGAACATAACACACGGAGGTGACGAGCGGATGGTCAGTGGAGTTCATCTGCGCAGGCTCCCGCTCACCGCGACCCGGATCGGGGTTTCCGATCGCTGAGGAACACCTTGATCATTTGACGCCAGAGCGAGAACAACTCATCGAACCACTTCGGATCATTGTCCCACAATGTTCGCAGAGCCATTCCGCGAACAAGACTGAGCGTCAACGCGACAATATCCGATGCAAGCTGGCCGGGCACACCGCTCGCCGCCAGTGCCCCCGTCCATGCGGTTTCGACAGGACGTCGCGCCTTGCGTGATATATCGAGAACTTGCTTACGCACCGATTGATCGGTCGAGGTCGAAAGAACGATATCGATCGCAACCATGAAATGCTCGCTAAAGAAGAATTCCCTCGCATCCTCGATCACCGCCTCGATCAGGTCGCGGGGCTTGTTGACCGCGGAGGCCCGGCGCCGGCTAAGCACCTGCGCCTGCTCGAAGACGTATTCGAGGGTGGCGACGACAAGGGAATCCTTGGTCGGGAAGTGATGAAGCTGAGCGCCTCTGGACAGACCGGCTTCCTCCGCGACCTCGGCGGTCCTGAAACGCGCATAGCCGCGCTTGCGGATGAGATTTGCAGCTGCCTTCAGGATCCGTGTCCGCGTTTCCTCGCTGCGCTCGGCCTGGGTGCGGCGGCGCGCCACTTCGACCGAATGCCGCGCGGGTCGTGCCGTCGAAGGAATTCTGCTGGCGCGAGCTGGCATGTCAGACCTCTATGCAGACGTGTTGATCGATCACCTTGACCGGATAGATCCTGAGCGGAATCTCACAGGGCATGCCGGTCGGTTCTCCCGTCGTGACGTCGAAAGTTCCGAAATGAAAGGTGCATTCCACGATCTTTCCGGTCAAAATGCCTTCCTCGGACAGCGACGCCTCGCCGTGGGTGCACATGTCGGCGGTGGCATAAATCATGCCGTCGACGCGATACAACGCGACATGCGAACCGTCGGGAAGCGACGCCTTCTTGATCTCGCCTTCCGCCACCTCGTCGATCCCACATAACACCACCGTTTCCGACATCGGCCTGGACCTAGAGCATCGTGCTTCCGCCGTTGACGCTGATGACCTGACCGGTCACGAACGACGCTTCGGCGGACGCGAGGTAGCTGACCATGGACGCGACTTCCTCCATCTCGGCGGGCCGGCCCATGGGTATGACGCTGACGAACTTCGCTGCAAGCGCGGGATCGCGTTTGGTGATGGCAACCATTTGCGGCGTGTTCACCGCGCACGGCGCCACGGTATTGACGGTGATGCCATCGCGCGCAAATTCGCGCGCCATTCCGGTGGTCAAGCCATGGACGCCACCCTTGGCGGCGTTGTACGCGGCATGATCCCAAAGCCCGTTGCGAACGGAGTCGGCACCGAGATTGACGATCCGGCCGTAGGAGTTGGCGCGCATTTTCGGGATCGCATGCCAGGAGCACCACAGCACTGTCCACAGATTGCGATCGATCGTGGTCCGCAATGTTTCCGGGGTGTGCTCGGCAAAGGCCTTGATGATGCCACCGCCCGCATTGTTCACCAGCACATCCAGCCGGCCGAAACGATCGACCGCGAGGTCAATCGTACCCTTGGCGACGCTTTCCGACGATAAATCGCCGGCATAACTGGCCACCTCGGCGCCGAATTCCTTGATCAGGTGTTCTGTCGCCTTGTCGAGCTCTGCCTCATCCAGATCGGCGACGACCAGCCTGGCGCCGTCACGCGCCAGACGCTCCGCGATCGCAAGGCCGATGCCTCTGGCGGCGCCCGTTACGACGGCAACGTTGTTTTTCAGCTTCTTGTCCATACCAGGCGTTACCTTCACAGAATGATGCTGACGCGCCCTTGGGCGCGAAGACCTTCGCTGTCGAGAAGGCAGCGCTTTTCCTTGATCTTGAACGTGCCGTTGCCCGGCACCAGACGATACCGGTTGCTGCCGAAATACGTATCCGTCACGCCGTCCTTGGTGCGATAGGTGATGAACGCCGAACTAACCTCGAGATCGTCGCCGATGCGTTTCCTGATTCGCACGTTGCTGACGAGGTGCCTCGTCCGCGAATGCGGGAACTCGGCGTGAGCGGTTCGCTTCATGAGGCGCTTCACGCGTTCGCTGAGCCGAAACCGATCATCGGCGACATAAAACAAATTATTGTCCGGCGACGCATCGACGGCGAGATCCGTGGCCGGCACGTAGTAGATCGCATCATCGGTGAAGAGCTCCAGCCATTCCGGCAAACGCCATTCGTCGAGCAGTTCGGCCTCGGCGAACAGGAAATCCTCGACATCGGTGCGAGCGATCGGGTGCATGGCCAATTCAACCTCGCTCATGCCGGCACCCGGAAGACATGCTCGTTCCAGTTCGACCAGAACGCGCGCATCTGGGCTTCGTCATCGTAGGACGGGTTCTCCTTGCCCATTCCCTTCGAGATATCGTTCCACTGCGCTTCGCTGGAGTTGCGGAAGCCGCGCTGACATTGCTCGAGCGCCTCGACGTCGTCGGGCGTCGCAAAGCCTCCGGGCCCGAGAAACTCGAGGAAATTAAACAGCCGGTATTTCCGCGCCCACTCGGTCTCTTCCTTCGGCGCCAACGCCCACGCGCTGATGTTCATGAAATCGGGCGCTGCCGGATAATAGGTTCGCACCGTCACCGCCATGATGTCGTTGATCACCAGATTCGGGAAGATAAACAGGTTTCGATTGAAGGTAGCGATACGATCGGCGCGTTGTTCTCCAAACCGCTTGACCAGTCCGTCGTACAGCCGCGAAAGCTCTCGCTTGCCGTCCTCGCCCCACGACGGAATCCACTGCGCGACCGGACGGCCCCATGGCGCCTTGTATTCGAGAACGGCGTGGCCCTTGCCGAGGTCGCGCGCCGATCCCTCGAACGCAACCTGGGCAAGGCCGCCGGTGGTCGCTTTCAGGTAATCCAGGTAGGTCGCATGGGTCGTCAGCGCGTGGTAGCCGTCGATGCTGTTTTCCGTCAGCAACTTCCAGTTGGCACGCATCGAGTATTCCTGCGTGCCGCCGACGATCGTCATCTCGGTTTCGGCCTGGTCGCAGATCACATCGAGATATTCTTTGACCGGGCCGAGGTAATCGGCGAGGCTCTCGACATTCCTGTCGAAGCAAATGAAATTCAAATCGCGATAGCTCTCCAGCCGCGGCACTTGCTGCATATTGGACGTGCTGCGCTCCTTGAAGTCCTCGGCATAGGACTTCTCCCCGGGCTGGCTCCGCAACGTACCATCCAGGCCGAACACCCAACCATGATAGAAACACTGGAAGGATTTCGCGCTGCCGTGTTTCTCGCGGCAGACCTGCGCGCCGCGATGCGGACAGGTGTTCAGCATTGCCTTCAAATTTCCCTGGCCGTCGCGGGCAAACAGGATGCTTCGGCCCCCGACCTGACGGGTGACGAAGTCGCCGGGCTTGGCAAGCTCGGAACTGTGACCGAGATAGAGCCAGCATTTGTCGAAGATCTGGGCCCGTTCCACCTCCAGAATGGCAGGATCGACGAAGGCCTGACGGGAAACCTTGAAGATCTTCCGTGATTCATCGATCAGAAGCGCTGTCTTCATCGGCCCGATCGCGTTCATTGACGTGCCTCCCTTGATCAATTGCTTTTCAACGCCCGTCGCAGATCGAATGCGGGCGATTCAATATCGGATCGGTCGAGCGTGGCCTGCCGTGCGACCAGCCGACGGAACATGGCCATGTCCTTGGCAGCATTGACCGAGATCGCGCCGACCATTTCGTTACCGCGCAATGCGGCTACGGAGAAGCGATCGCTTCGGCAATCGCCGCGCACAATGTGGTCGGCGTTTAGCATATCGCCGACGACCTGAATGTTGAGATCGTACTGATCCGACCAGAACCAGCAGGGATCGTCATATTCGCGGTCCGCTCCCAGCATGTTTCCGGCCACGGAAATCGCCTGGTTCTGGGCATTGGCCCAGGTTTCAATCCGCATGACCCGGTCGTGGCATTTGCTCCATTGCAGCGCGACATCGCCGGCGCTGAAGACATTGGGTACCGCGGTCCGTCCGAGTGCGTCGACTTTGATACCCGCATCGGCGGATAGCCCCAGATCGCGGGCGATCGCATTGGTCGGATCAACTCCAATTCCAACGAGCACGACATCCGCCTTCAGTTCGGCGCCATTGGTCAAACGAACGCCGTTCGCCGTTCCCGAGGCGACCGAAACGCCAAATTCGAACCGGACTCCATGATGGCGATGCCTGGCCTCAACAACCTTGCTGACAAGATCAGGGAATGCCCGGGCCAGGAGCCGCTCCTGGTTCTCGACTACGGTAACGTCGCATCCACATTTCGCCGCGGCGCAGGCAGCCTCGAGACCGATAACGCCGCCGCCAATGATGACGACGCGGGACTGACGATGGAACGACTGACGCAACTTCATCGAATCCTCGATGCTGCGAAGGTAGTGAACCCGCGGACCTGTTCCTCCCTCAAGCGTCGCAATCCGCCGCGGCTGGGTGCCGGTCGCGAGCAACAACCGGTCATATTCGAACGTCCCGCCGTCGCCGGTCGCTACGGTCTGGCGCTCTGCATCGCAGGCGACGACAGCGGTTCCGGTAATCATGCTGACGTCGAGCACATCCCTCCAGTCGCTCGCAGGCTTGAGATAGGTGACTGGCGCATCCGGCGTCGCGAGCAGTTCCTTTGACAGTTGCGGACGCTCATAGGGTGGATGCTTTTCCTCGCCGATCATCGTGATGGACCCGCGAAAGCCGGCGGAACGCAGCGCTTCCGCGGCACGTCCGCCCGCCTGGCCGGCGCCGGCGATCACAATTTTCTGGATGGATGGCAGCGGCACTTCATCTCCCTTGGCGCCTGACACCTTCCCTTTTTTGCCAAACAGGGAAGCGCTCTGGACATTCTTGGATTGCATGGACATTAAAAACAGTCCAACCTGCTTGTAAAGTGATAATGTTGATCCACGCGGCTATCGCAGTGCATCACAACCGGGAGAAAGCGGTGGCCAGGGCGATCGACGTGCATACCCATTTTGTGCCGGCAACCATGCCACCGGGGGCCGGTCGCAACCCGCTCTGGCCGTCGATCGAACACAGGGACGGGAACAAGGCCGCGGTCATCGTCGGCGGCAAGGTGTTTCGCGCCATCGATTCCAGAAGCTGGGATGGCGACCGGCGGCTGCAGGATATGCAAGCCGACGACGTCGACGTCCAGGTCGTGTCCCCGATGCCCGAATTGCTCTCGCACTGGTTTCCTGCTGATGATGCCGACCTGTTGTCCGGTCATATCAACCGCTCCATCGCAAGTTTATGCGCGGCTCACCCGGAAAGTTTTATCGGAATCGGCATGATCCCCGCCCAGGATCCCGCACGTGCGGCGCGCCGGCTGGCGGACGTCAAGGCGCTTGGACTTTGCGGCATTGAAATCGGCAGTCACATCAATGGCGTCGCGTTGGGTGACTTGCGCATGCACGAGCTCTACGCCGCCGCCGAAGAGGCCGATCTCGCGATCATGATCCATCCCTTGCATCCAACCGGCATGGAACGAATGGGCGGCCGGCCGGAGTTGGCCGCCGTTGCGGCTTTTCCACTTGAAACCGCGTTGGCTGCGACGTCGCTTCTGACCCATGCGGTTACCGAGCGATTTCCAAAGTTACGAATCCTGCTCAGTCACGGCGGCGGGGCGTTGCCGTGGATTCTTCCCCGCCTGAAGCACGCCCATGCGCTCGGACCTCCACTGCAGGAGTTGTTCGCGCGCGATCCTACTGAGATGGCAAGGGCATTCTACTACGACACCATTCTGTATGACGGCCGCGCCTTGCGCTTCCTCGCAGACTCGGTTGGCGCCGATCATATCGTGGTCGGATCGGATTATCCGTTCTCGATCAAGCAGGACCGCCCGGCTGAATTCGCCGAACAGGCGCTCGGAATCAGTCGGGAGAGATTTGCGGACAACGCCGCACGCTTCGTGAATTGGTCGCGTTTCGCTGGTTAGCGCGCAGACTGACAAGACGGAAGATCAGGAGAAATTGGTGGGAAAGTGTTACTCATATCGACAATACTGCTCATTGGGGCCATTGCCGCCGCGAACGCCGGCACGGCCCGACCCGCAGGTGCCGCGGGACCACAAATTGGGGCCATGCGTGCACGGAAAAATCGGCTCATTCTATTTCTATGAGAAGGATTCGAATGATGACGCTGCGTTCGGCTTTTTCGATGTCGAACTGTCGGTTCAGAGCATTGCAACCGGCAAGGTCCGCGTCGAACTCTATTGCGTCGCCGATGGATATCAGACCTCGCGCGGCGTCGGCGCCGGACATCCGATCAAGCTCGCGATCATGGCCAACGGCAAGACGGTGGGATCAGCCGAGTGGCGTTTCGCCGACGTCATCTGCGGACACGCGGATCCGATGAATTTCTCGGCCGATCTTGACATTGGCGACACATCGTTTTCACTGATTGACCGCATCGATCTGCTCGGGGTCGATGGCCTGTCCGCGCCTTGCGGATAGTCGCGAAAATCAATCCCGCCTGACGTTCCAGCCAGCCATGATGATTTAACGGAGCCACAAGATGACGCTGATGCAGATCGGGCTGGACGACAAATACCAAGTCGAAAGCAAGCGAATTTACCTTTCCGGAATCCAGGCTCTGGTGCGACTGCCGATGTTGCAGCGCGAACGAGACCGCGCGCAAAATCTCAACACGGCCGGATTCATCTCGGGATATCGTGGTTCCCCGCTCGGCATGTACGACAACGCCTTGTGGCGCGCAAAGTCGTTTCTGCAATCGCACGACATCGCCTTCGTCCCCGGGCTGAACGAAGATCTGGCGGCGACCGCCGTTTGGGGCAGCCAGCAGGTCGGATTGTTTCCTGGAGCCAAGGTCGATGGCGTGTTCGGGATCTGGTATGGCAAGGGACCGGGGGTGGACCGTTCGGTCGACGCGCTCAAGCATGCCAATTCGGCCGGCACCGCCCGGCACGGCGGCGTCCTTGCGCTGGCCGGCGACGATCACGGCTGCCAATCCTCAACGCTGGCGCATCAGAGCGAACAGGTGTTTGCCGCTGCGTTGATGCCGATCCTCAATCCGGCAACGCTGCAGGATTATCTGGATCTCGGACTATACGGCTTTGCGCTCTCGCGTTTCTCCGGCTGCTGGGTCGGGTTCAAGGCGATTTCCGAAACGGTCGAGAGCTCCGCTTCCATCTACAGCGATCCCGCGCGCGTGCAGGTGGTGTTGCCGTCGGACTTCGCGATGCCGCCGGGCGGCCTCAACATCCGGTGGCCCGACCCGCCGCTCGAACAGGAGAGACGGCTGCACGGCCCGAAAATGGATGCCATCGCGGCATTCGCGCGCGCCAACCAACTCGATCGAGTAGTGCTCGACAGCAAACCGGCCCGGCTCGGGATCGTCGCGACCGGCAAGGCCTATCTTGACCTGCGGCAAGCCCTTGCCGACCTCGGCATCGCTGAGCGGGACGCCCAACAACTGGGCTTGCGCATCTACAAGGTCGCGCTGACC
Source organism: uncultured Pseudomonadota bacterium (assembly GCA_963819325.1). GTDB lineage: Bacteria > Pseudomonadota > Alphaproteobacteria > Rhizobiales > Xanthobacteraceae > Bradyrhizobium. The sequence goes on along the minus strand of CAWFVT010000007.1, from coordinate 100,443 downwards.
TGGCCGCTCGAAGAGAGTGGCGCGCGACGTTTTGCCGAGGGTTTGCAGGACGTGCTGGTGGTCGAGGAAAAGCGCGGCTTCGTTGAAGATCAGCTGGTGCGGATTCTCTACAATATGGAGGCTTCAAAGCGTCCTTCCGTCGTCGGCAAACGCGACGAACAGGGCGCGACGCTGCTCCCGAGCGAAGGCGAGCTCACGCCGACGATGGTCGCGGCGGCGCTGGTCTCGCGCATGCGCCGGCTTGGTCACCAGAGTCCGGACCTCGAACAAAGACTGGCCCGGCTCGAAGCGTTTGAGCATCCGGCCAACGCGCCCTCTCCGATGGCGCTGCAGCGGACGCCCTATTTCTGCTCCGGCTGCCCGCACAACACTTCTACCAAAGTGCCGGAAGGCAGCCGCGCGATGGCCGGGATCGGCTGCCATGGCATGGCGCTGTCCGTGCCGAGCCGGCGCACCGCGACGATCTCGCATATGGGTGCGGAGGGCGTGACCTGGATCGGTCAGGCGCCCTTCACTGACGAAGCTCACATCTTTCAAAATCTCGGCGACGGCACCTATACCCATTCCGGCTTGCTGGCCCTGCGCGCGGCAGCGGCGGCGGGCGTCAATATCACCTACAAGATTCTCTACAATGATGCGGTCGCGATGACCGGCGGGCAGCCGGCCGAAGGCGGGCTCACGGTCTCGCAAATCGCCCATCAGGTATGGGCCGAAGGCGCGAAGCGCGTGGCGATCGTCTCCGACGATCCCGGCAAATATCCCGGCAAAAGCTATTTTCCACAAGGTGCTACCGTCCATCATCGCCGCGAGCTGGACCTCGTTCAACGCGAGCTGCGCGAGATCACCGGCCTCTCTGTTTTGATCTACGATCAAACCTGTGCTGCGGAAAAACGTCGTCGTCGCAAGCGCGGGCTGTATCCGGATCCGCCCAAGCGCGTCTTCATCAACGATCTCGTGTGCGAAGGCTGCGGCGACTGCTCGCAGGCCTCGAACTGCGTTTCGGTTCAGCCGCTCGAAACCGAATTCGGGCGCAAGCGGAAGATCGACCAATCGAACTGCAACAAGGACTATTCCTGCGCCGAGGGATTTTGTCCGAGCTTTGTGACTGTTCATGGTGGCACGCTCAAGAAGGCAGCGACCTCCTCGGTCGATTCCGGCCAGTTGTTCGCAGACCTTCCATTGCCCGATAAGCACGAGCTGGATGCGCCCTTCAATATCCTCGTCACCGGCATCGGCGGCACCGGCGTCATCACGATCGGCGCGCTGTTGGGCATGGCCGCCCATCTCGACGGCCGCGGCTGCTCCGCGCTCGACTTTACCGGCCTTGCGCAAAAGAACGGCGCGGTCATGAGCCACGTCCGGATCGCCCGAACGCCGGAGGAAATTGCCACGGTTCGGATCGCTTCCGGTGGCGCCGATCTTATTCTCGGCTGCGACATGGTGGTTTCCGCAAGCACTGCCGCTCTCAGCCGTGCCGAACGCGGCGTGACCCAGGCCATTGTCAATGCCGACTTGCAGCCAACCGCCAGCTTCGTGATGAATCCGGACATCGATTTCGAGATGAATGCGATGCAGGGAGCGCTTCGCGAGGCGATCAGCGAAAAGAAGCTCGATATCATCGACGCGACCGGCATCGCGTCAGCCTTGATGGGTGACAGCATCGCGACCAATGCCTTCATGCTCGGTTTTGCATTCCAGAAAGGCGCCATTCCGCTTTCACTGGAGGCAATCCTGCGCGCCATCGAAATCAATGGTGCCGCTATCGAGATGAACAAGCAGGCGTTTTCCTGGGGACGGCTCGCGGCACACGACCTTGCGCGCGTGCGCAGCGTAACCCAGTTCCGGGCGCGTGCCTCCGCCCCTGCCCGCAGCCTTGACGACACGATCACTCATCGCGCCGCATTTCTTGCCGCCTATCAGAACCAGGCCTACGCGGACCGCTACCTCGCGATGGTGGCCACGGCGCGCAAGGCCGAGGGCGCCGTGCTACCGGGATCAAACGATCTCACCGATGCGGTAGCAAAGAATCTGTTCAAGCTGATGGCCTACAAGGACGAATACGAAGTGGCGCGGCTGTATACCGATGGCAGCTTTGCGGACAAACTGAAGACGCAGTTCGACGGGGACTTCCGGATGAAATTCCACCTCGCGCCGCCGCTGTTTGCACGTCGCGACAAGGTCACCGGACGCCCCCGGAAGTCGGAATATGGCGGCTGGACCATCCACCTGTTTCGCCTTCTGGCACGGCTCAAATTCCTGCGCGGCACCGCGCTCGATCCGTTCGGCTATGCTCCGGAGCGCAGGGCCGAACGGCAACTGATCGTGGATTACGAGGCGATGCTGCGTCAGCGCCTGGCGGCGCTGCAGAGCCGTGACCTGCCCACGCTGATCAGGCTGGCGCGGATTCCCGAGATGATCCGCGGCTATGGATTTATTAAGGACGAGAGCATCCAGAAAGCATCACAGCAACGCGCGCGTCTTCTCGCCGATCTGGATAACAATCGCTTCGCCGTTGCAGCAGAATAAATTTGACGGCAATGGCGATCTTCCGGAACGCCGCCGTCCGATCCAACTCATATACCGGCTGTACTGCTTGTAACATGGACTGGCGCCTGTTAGCCTCAACAAAAAGCGCAACAGGATTGGGGGGAGACAATGAATAGAGGATTGGGATTCGCGCTGTCGGCGGCTTTGCTGCTCGGAAGCTTTTGTGGCGCCGGCGCCGCCGACAAGAAATACGGCCCGGGCATCAGCGACAAGGAAATCAAGCTGGGGCAAACGGTGCCGTACAGTGGACCGGCATCGGCCTTCTCGAGTTATGGCCGCGTCATGGCCGCCTATTTCGAGATGATCAACGAAGCCGGCGGCATCAACGGCCGAAAGGTCGCGCTGCTATCGCTCGATAACGCATACAGCCCTCCGAAAGCCCTGGAACAGACCCGCAAGCTGGTCGAAGACGACGGCGTGTTCGCGGACGTGGGTACGGTCGGAACCACACCCAATTCAGCGATTCAGAAGTACCTCAACCAGAACCAGGTCCCGCATGTTTTCGTCTCGGCGGGCGGACGGCGCTTCAACGATCCGAAGAATTTCCCCTGGACCGTTCCGATGTATCCCGCCTTCGAAATGGAGGGAAAAACCTTCGGCAACTACATCATCCGGAACAAACCTGACGCAAAAATCGCGGTGATCTACCAGAACGACGATTACGGAAAGGACTTCCTCACAGGGCTGAAGGCGGCGCTGGAGAAGGCGTCTCCCAAGATCGTGGCCGAGGCCAGTTACGAACTTACCGACCCCACCATCGACTCGCAGATCGTCAAATTGAAAGATTCCGGAGCCGATGTGCTGATGGACTTCACAACACCGAAATTCGCGGCGCAGACGCTCAAGAAGACCACTGAACTGAACTGGCATCCGTCACAGTTCCTCGTCAGCCCGACCAATTCGGTGGCGGCGGTGTTGAAGCCGGCGGGCCTGGAAAACGTGCAAGGCGTTTTCACCACCCAGTTTACCAAGCAGGCAGGCGATCCGGCATGGGCCGATGATCCCGAGGTCAAGGAATATGTCGCATTCATGAAAAAATGGACACCGAATGACAACCCGGGTGATTTCGTCGCGCTGTCCGGCTACATCAACGCCCAGGCTATCGCCTACGGGCTGGAACACTGTGGTGATGAACTGACGCGCGAAAATTTCCTCAAGCAGGCGCTCAGCTTCAAGGGACAGCGCTTGAAGATGATGCTGCCTGGCGTCGAACTCAACAATTCGGTCGATGATCATGCACCCTATCAGTCCTTGCGCATGGCACGGTTCGAGGGATCGAGCTGGAAGCTGATCGACGACGGCGCGATCCGACAAACGTCGACAACGAAATAATGGCTAACGGCATGGAAAAATACGCGACCATCTCCGTGGAGCTTCGGGACGACGTCGAGATTCTCTCGCTGAACCGTCCCGACGCGCTCAACGCGGTGACCCCGGCGATGATCGACGAACTCACGGACTATTTTTCCGGGCTTCATCAGCGCCTGAAGACGCGGGTGGTCATCCTCAGGGGCAACGGACGGGCGTTCTGCGCCGGAGCCGAACTCGGATCGGAGGCATTTTCCTCGCCGGGCGAGGGTCGGCCACAGCGTCAGTTTCAGATGCAACAGCGCTATTCAGGCGTGATCAGGCTGATGCGCAGCTGCCCGCAGCCGATTATCGCCCTGGTTCAGGGACCTGCATGCGGCGCCGGCTTTTCGCTGATGCTGGCCTCGGATGTGCGCTTCGCCGCGCCCGAAGCCCGGATGAATGCCGCCTATATTCGGGTGGGTGTCGGCGGATGCGACATGGGCTCCGGATATTTGCTGCCGCGGCTGATCGGACTTTCGGTGGCGTCCGAACTGTTGCTCACCGGGCGTTTTCTCGGCGCCGACCGGGCAAAGGCCGTGGGGCTGGTCAGCGACGTGGTGCCGGCGGACCGACTGCTGGAGACCGGTCTCGAATTCGCGGCCGAGATGGCCCGCACCTCGCCGATGGGACTGCGTTTGACCAAGCAGGCCCTGAACGCCTTGATCGACGCTCCCAGTCTCGACACCGCGCTGATGATCGAGGACCGGCAACAGGTCATTCTGCTGGAAACAAGCGATCACCGCGAGGCCGTCGCAGCCTTTCGCGAGAAGCGGCCTCCGAGCTACCGCGATCAATAGTTTCGGGGAAGAAGGTTCGGACCTAACCTGCTTTCGAAAAATCCGGCTTGCGGCGCTCGGCAAATGCCGCGAACGCCTCGCGCGCTTCGCCGGTTTGCAGGCGCTCGCGAAACAGGACGCTCTCGCGACTGATCTGAGCCGCGATCTTGTCCATCTCGCGCATCAGCGCCTTGGTTTGGCTGAGAGAACCGGCCGGTCGTTTGGTCAGCGCTTCGGCGGCTGCTCGGGCCCGGGCGCGCAAGTCCGAGGCCGGCACCACGGCGTTGGCCAAACCGCAAGCCAATGCGGCGGCCGCATCGAGCGGCTCTCCGAGCGCAAACATCGCATAGGCGCGGACGTGCCCGATCCTCGCCGGCAACAGCCAGCTTGACGCCGCCTCCGGAACCAGCGCCAGATTGACGAACGGCGTCGTCAGCTTTGCGGTGTCGGCGAGAAACACCAGGTCGCAATGCAACAACATCGTGGTGCCGACGCCGACCGCGTTGCCTTGCACGGCGGCGACCAGCGGGCGGGTGGCCTTGCCAAGATTGCTGATGAACCGAAACGCCTGGCTCTCGCCGGTGTCCTGGCCGTTCGCCTGGGCGCTGAAATCGGCAAGATCGTTTCCGGCGGTGAAGCTGTCCCCGTCGCCCTGAAACAGCACGACCCGCACCGCGGGATCTTTCTCCGCGTCCTCCAGCCCGTCCGACAGCGCGCTGTACATCGCGTTGCTCAGCGCGTTCTTCTTGTCTGCCCGCGCAAGCGTCAGCGTCAACACGCCGCCGGACACTTCACGAATAACGTGTTCAGCCATTCAATCCTCCCGGCGATCGCCTGGAAATCAGCTTAGGCGACCTTCAGCGATGCTTTGCCCTCAGCGCCAAGAAAGCCCATCAGCCTCTCCCGGATGAGCCGTTCGGCATCGGCCATAATGCGATCGATCAATTCCTTGACCGTCGGGATATCGTGAATCAGGCCGACGACCATGCCGCAGCTCCAGGCTCCCGCGTCCATCTTCCCGTCGATCATGACCTTGGGATAGACCCCGGCAACCTCTTCGTGGATGTCGGCGATCTGCAGCTTGGCTCCCTTTTCGCGCTCGATTTCGAGCAACTTGTCGACTGCGGCGTTCTTGAGCACCCGTTCGGTATTTCGCAAGGCGCGCATGATCAACTTCGTGTCGAGCTCTGAAGCGGCAACCAGCGCTTTCTTGACGTTGTCGTGGACCGGCGCCTCTTTCGTCGCGATAAATCGCGTGCCCATGTTCATGCCGGCCGCGCCCATCGCCAGGGCTGCGACCAGGCTGCGCGCATCGGCCATGCCGCCGGAGGCAACGAACGGAATTTTCAATTCCTCCGCGGCACGCGGAAGCAGGATCATGTTGGGGACGTCGTCTTCGCCCGGGTGCCCGCCGCACTCGAAGCCATCGACGCTGACGGCGTCGCACCCTATCTTCTCGGCCTTCAGCGAATGCCGAACCGAGGTGCATTTGTGAATCACCTTGATACCGGCGGCCTTTAGCGCCGGCATATATTGTTCGGGACTGCGCCCGGCCGTTTCAACGACCTTGATGCCGCCTTCCCTGATGGCCGCGATGTATTCCGGATAGGGCGGCGAAGTGAATGCGGGAAGGAACGTCAGATTGACGCCGAACGGCTTGTCCGTCAGGTCGTGACAGCGCGCAATTTCTTTGGCCAGCAATTCAGGCGTTCGCTGCGTCAGGCCGGTGATAATGCCGAGGCCTCCCGCATTCGAAACCGCGGCAGCGAGTTCAGCAAAGCCGACATAGTGCATGCCGCCCTGAATGATCGGATGCTCGATATCGAACATTTCGGTGATGGCTGTTTTCATTGGAAGCTCCCATCCTGATCCCGGCAAAGCCTGTTTCCGGCAAAGCGGTGGCGTTTTCGATCCCGTGGTCAATTTATGGCTCTTTATGCGCGATCAGTGGGTTATTTCCAAGAGCCCCGCAGTTCCCGTTCCGGCCACCGGCATCGGCTTGTTACCATTTCTCCCCGAAAGGGCGGATTTCGTGCTCGAAGGTCCAGGCGTCGCGCGGCTGCTGGTAGAGCTGCCAATAGGCCTCCGCCACCGCGGCCGGCCGCATCAGGCGATTGGGATCGAGATTTTCGATCGCCTGCGCGCCTTCCCGGTTGGCGATGAGCTGACGCACCCATTCGGTGTCGACACTGGAATCGATCACGAGATGGGCGACATGGATGTTCTTGGGACCTAGCTCGCGCGCCATCGACTGCGCCACCGCGCGCAATCCGAACTTGGCGCTGGCAAATGCGGCGAAACCCGATCCGCCACGCAGGCTTGCGGTGGCTCCGGTGAAAAAGATGTTGCCCTTGCCACGGCGAAGCATCAGACGCGCTGCCTCGCGGCCGGCAAGAAAACCTGAGTAGCAGGCCATCTCCCAAACCTTGCGAAAAACCCGCTCGGTCGTATCGACGATCGGAAAATTCACATTGGCGCCGATGTTGAAGACGCAAACCTCGAGCGGCGCGTGCTTGTCGGCGTCGCCCAGAAAGGACACGATCTCGTCTTCCTTTCTTGCGTCGAGCGGCCGCCCGAACACTGTGCCACCCGCCGCCTCGATTTCCCCGACGAGCGGCGCGAGCTTCTCGCCCTGGCGGCGTCCGGCAAAGACAGTGAAACCCTCGGCCGCGAATTTCTTGGCGATCTCGCCGCCGATAAAGTCTCCGGCGCCGACAACGGCCACGGTCGCGTTTCGCTTTTCCAAGGTTTGTCTCCGCAACAAAGAGGGCCGATGCCGAACATTAAGGTTCTTTTTTAGAACTTGTCAATTGATGCTTGACAAAAGAAGGCCCGAATTTGCATGCAAGCGGTTGTTCTTCGTGCGCAAATTGATTGGATTTTTGTTTTCGGAATCTCATTTGCAATGACGGCGGTCCCCGTCTATAAATTATAGTATCAAATAAGAACTTAAGGGACGAAGCGTGATGGCAGACAGAACCGGCGTCGTGATGCTGGTCGGCGCGGGTGACGCCATCGGCGCGGCTGTGGCCCGGCGGTTTGCCGAGGGCGGATACAAGGTCTGCATTGCCCGGCGCGACGCAGCCAAATCCCGGCGGCTGGTCGATGAACTGACGGCCGGCGGACACGACGTTCACGCATTCAGCATCGACGCCCGTCAGGAAACCGAGGTTCAGGATCTGTTTGCTCGCGTGGAGCAAACCATCGGGCCCATCGAAGTCTGTCTCTTCAATGCCGGCTCCAACGTCAACAAGCCGCTGCTGGAGACCACCGAAAAGCTGTTCTTCAAGGCGTGGGAGTTGGCCTGCTATGCGGGCTTTCTGGTCGGCCGCGAAGCCGCCCGCGCCATGCTGCAGCGAGGCCGCGGCACCATCCTGTTTACAGGCGCGACCGCCAGCATTCGCGGCGGCAAGGGCTTTGCGGCGTTTTCGTCGGCGAAGTTCGGCCTGCGCGCCGTGGCCCAGGCGATGGCTCGCGAACTCGGACCAAGGAACATTCACGTTGTCCATCTGCTGATCGATGCCGGCGTCGACAGCGAGGCCATCCATCAGCGCATGAAGGCCGCGACCGGCATCGATGCCGCGGAAATCCCGCCCGACAGTCTGACCAGGACTTCCTCGATCGCCGATGCCTACTGGTTCGCGCATCATCAGAGCAAGGATGGCTGGACCCATGAACTGGATTTGCGGCCGGGCGTGGAGAAATGGTGAGATGGCCGCCGCGCCCGACCTGACCCTTTGGGGAGTTGGAACGAGCCGCACCGTTCGCGCGCATTGGGCGATGCACGAACTTGATCTGCCTTATAGGACCAAGCCGATCGGTCCGCGCACCGGCGAGACCAAGACGGCCGAATACACCGCGCTCAATCCGCGCCAGAAGGTTCCACTGCTGCAGGATGGTGATTTTTGTATTGGCGAAAGTGCGGCGATCGTTGCGTATCTGTCGAGAACCTATTCGAGCCCGGAGCGTGTGCTGATCCCCGAAAGGCAACGCGATTATGCCGCGTGGCTTGAGTGGTGCTTTTTTATCGTCACCGAGCTCGACTCCACCAGTCTTTACGTGATGCGGCGCCATCGGGCGGACGCGCTCGGTCCCATCTACGGCATCGCGCCGGAAGTCGTCGCCAAGGCCGGCGAGTATTTTCGCGAACAATTGCGTCATGTGGAAGCAGCGCTCACGGACGGACGCCAATATCTGATGGGCGATCACTTCACCAGCGCCGATATCCTGCTCACGACCTGTCTCGATTGGGCGATCGCCTACGGTGTCGGCATCTGCGACAATGCTCGTCCCTATCTCGAGCGCATCCATCAGCGACAGGCGTATCAGCTCGGCACCGCGGCCAACAAACCACTGGCGCCGATCACGCCCGTGCAGAAGACCTGACCCGGCTAAATCGCTGCCCGAACCGATTTGTCGCTGATCATCCGGTCGATCGCGCTTTCGTCATAGCCTAGCTCGCGCAACACTTCGCGGGAGTGCTCGCCGACACGCGGCGCTGGCCCGCCAATGACCGCCTCGTTGACGGCAAATCGCGCCGCGGGCTTTGGCTGCCGCACCCGTCCGACCATCGGCTGATCGAACTCGGTGATGAGGCCCCGCGCCACCACCTGCTCATTGTCGATGATCTCGCCGCGGCGCAGGATCGGTGCGCACGGCACGTCGGCGGCGTCAAGCCGTTCCAGCCATTCGGCGGTGGTGCGTTGAGTAATATACTCAGCCATCTTGTGGATTCGCGCGGTCGCATTGACGGTGCGCGCCGAAGGCGTTGCGAAGCGGGGATCCTTGGCTAATTCGGGATCGCCGGATGCCCTGCAGAAGCCCTGCCATTCGGAATCCGAAAGGGTGCCGGCGGTGATATAGCCATCGCTGGTCTTGAACACGAGATCGGGCCGGTCCTTGGGATCGGCGCTTGCCGCCTCGGCCCCGATTACCGTGTATTGCATCATGCCCTCGGGCCACAGATACGAGATCATGGTATCGAGCATCGCCACTTGAATGTGATCGCCGAGCCCGGTCTTCTCGCGGGCATAGAGCGCCGACGACACCGCCTGGGCAGTGAAGACTGCCGTGGTCTTGTCGCAGACGATGGTGCGGATCATCTGCGGCCGGTTGGTCGCCGGATTCGACTGGATGTCCGCAAAGCCGGAGAGGCCCTGGATGATCGGATCGTACACGCGCTTCTTCACGTAGGGCCCGCTGTCGCCAACGCCGCTGATCGACACATAGATCAGGCGCGGATGGCGCTGGCGCAATTCGTCAGCGCCGAGACCGAGCCGCTCCATGGTGCCGGGCCGAAAATTCTGCACCAGCACGTCGGCCTGCGCCACCAGCTTGGTCAGAACCTCGCGGCCGGCGTCGCTTTTGATGTCGATCGACAGCGAACGCTTGCCGCGGTTTGAGGAGATGAACAGCGCGGAAAACTCGCCGCCCTTGTCGATGCTGGCGCGGCTGCGGCGAGTAATATCGCCGCCGATCGGTTCGATCTTGAGGACGTCCGCCCCCTGGTCGGCGAGAAACATGGTCGCGAACGGTCCCGACACCACGCCGGTCAAATCCAGTACGCGAACGCCGTTGAGTGGCCCTGACATGACGTTTTCTCTTTGTTGTTGCAACCGGCTTTCAGGCGATCCGGGACCGGAGAGTTCCCGTCTGCTGCATGATTTCCTCTTCTACATCACGCAGCTGATCCTTGCCGAAAAACATTTCCCGACCGACAAAGAATGTCGGCGAACCAAAGGCTCCCCGATTGACGGCATCGGTGGTGTCTTCGATCAGCTTTTTCTTGACATCGTCCTGCTGCGCGCGGGCAACGAGCCGGTCGATATCGATGCCGGAAGAAATGAAGGCATCCCGGAAGATGGCGACATCGTCCATCTTCTTCGGCTCAACCCACATATGATGATAGGCGGCGCGGAAATATGCATCGAACATGTTCTCGAACCGCGCGGCAACGGCGCCGCGCATCAGCATCAGCGTGTTGACCGGAAAGAACGGGTTGTTGGCGAATTTCGTGACGTTGTGGCGGCGGATGAAACGCTGCGTTTCCAGCGCTTGATATTCGGGCTTGTTCCTGATGCCCCGAAGCGACTCGAACGGCGACATGTTATTGGTCGCCTTGAAGATCCCACCGAGCAGCACCGGGACGTATTCGAACTTCACGCCGGTACGCTGTTCGATTCCCGGAATGGCGAGTTCCGCCAGATAGGCGTTGGGGCTGCCGAAATCGAACTGAAATTCGACTTTCAGGGGATTTCCCACCGGACTTCTCCTTTGAGGCCGCGATCGCGGTGACCGGATCGGAGGACCCGCTTTTAAAGTTCTAAAATTGAACTGTCAATTCCGAGTGGCTGTTTTATGCACCTTCGGCTCCCTGTAGCTGTTAATGGCCGGTTGTATCCAAGTCAGTACCTATTTAGAATGCGGAACCGGATGGAGACTTCGAATTGAGCCTTGGCCAGGCGAAGGACCGAACCATGAAATGGGACGAGCTTGAAGAGGAGCCATGCTCACTGGCTCGCACGGTTGCCGTGATCGGCGACCGCTGGAGCTTGTTGATCTTGCGCGAGTGCTTCCTGCGCAAGCGGCGGTTCGAGGCGTTTCAGTCGACGCTCGGGATCACGCGGCATTTGCTCGCCGAGCGGCTCAAGAAGCTGGTGCGGCTCGGCGTTCTGCGCCGGATCCCCTATCAGGAATTGCCGAAGCGATACGAATACATCCTGACCCAGAAAGGCCTCGACCTTTATCCGGTGATCATGTCGATCGTCCACTGGGGTGATACCCACATGGTCGACTCCCGTGGCCGTCCCTTGCTTCACGAACATCAGAATTGCGGCAAAATGTTCGACCCGGTGATGGTGTGCTCGGAATGCGGTGAGCCGCTGGCGGCCAAGCAGGTCCATGTGCATCCCGGACCCGGCGCACGCAAGGTTGCAGCCATATCCGCCAAGCCTGAAAAATGATCTTTTGCTGTCCGCAAAAATCGGGTTTGCTCCGCTGCGGCACTTCGCGCCCGCGACCTGCCGATGGACGGAACGACTGGCGGAGATCGATATGAGCGGACTTGGTGGCCTCAACAAATCGCCCGAGGGTGTCGTCATCGGGCTCGTTCAACTGCAATTGCCGGTGGTGGTGACCAAGGCCGATCTGGCGCGCCAGACCGATCGCATCGTTTACATGGTCGGCAAGGCGCGGCGCAATCTCGGCACCATGGATCTCGTGGTGTTTCCCGAATATTCCCTGCACGGCCTGTCGATGGATACCAATCCGGCCATCATGTGCCGCCTCGACGGCCCGGAAGTCGCGGCTTTCAAGCAGGCCTGCATCGACAACAAGATCTGGGGCTGCTTCTCGATCATGGAGTTCAACCCCGACGGCAATCCGTATAATTCAGGCCTGATCATCGACGATCATGGCGAGATCAAACTGTACTACCGGAAATTCCATCCATGGATTCCGGTCGAGCCGTGGGAGCCCGGTAACATCGGCATTCCCGTGATCGAAGGACCGAAGGGCGCCAGGATCGCGCTGATCATCTGCCACGACGGCATGTTCCCGGAGATGGCGCGGGAGTGCGCCTACAAGGGCGCGGAAATCATGATCCGAACCGCCGGCTATACCGCCCCGATCCGCGAAAGCTGGCGCTTCACCAACCAGGCCAATGCGTTCCAGAACCTGATGGTAACGGCCAATGTCTGCATGTGCGGCTCGGATGGTTCGTTCGATTCCATGGGCGAAGGCATGATCGTCAATTTCGACGGCAGCATCATCGTCCACGGCACCACCGGGCGGGCTGACGAGATCATCACCGCGGAAGTCCGCCCCGATCTGGTCCGCGAAGCGCGGATCCACTGGGGCGTCGAGAACAATATCTATCAGCTCTGGCATCGCGGCTACGTCGCGGTGAAGGGCGGCGCGATGGATTGCCCCTACACCTTCATGCAGGACATGGTGGCCGGCACATTCCGGTTGCCATGGGAGGATCAGGTCAAGGTTACCGACGGCACATCCTGCGGCTTTCCGGCGCCGACGCGCATCTTTGGCCCGGCGGCCGACAAGGCGGCCGAGTAATCCTTACCCGTCCGTCGTTTTCGGACGAAAATTTTCGATCAGCCGCAGCAACACGCGGGCGCCGGCGTCGGCATCGGCTTTGTCCACATGCTCGTCGGGGTGATGGCTGACGCCACCGCGACATCGCACGAACACCATGCCGACATCGGCGATGTCGATCATCGCCATGCCATCGTGTCCCGCCCCACTCGGCAGTTCGAACACCCGGTAGCCTTCCGCCGCGATCGCCTCCGCCACCTGCGCCTTCAGCCACGACGCGCAGGGCACGGGGCGGTTCTCGTGGGTGACATCGATCTGCAGTACCAGACTGCGACGCTGTGCGATCGCCTCGATCTGCCGGACGATATCGGCCACCGCCAGCTTGCGGTGCGCGTCGGTCGGCGCACGAAGGTCGAGGGTAAACGAGGCCTGTCCGGGGATGACGTTGGTGGCTCCGGGCATCGCGTTGATATATCCGACGGTCCCGACCAGGCCGCCTTCGTCGTTTCGACAAAACTCCTCGACGGCTGCGATGCACTCGGCAGCACCCGCGAGCGCGTCGCGCCGCAACCGCATCGGCACCGTGCCGGCATGACCGGCCATGCCGGTCAGGTGTGCTGCGAGCCGCGTGGCGCCCGCTATCGCGGTCACCACGCCCACCGGAAGCTGTTCGATTTCAAGCACCGGCCCCTGTTCGATGTGAAGCTCGATATAGGCGTGCAACTCGCGGCGAATCCGCGCCGCCGCGCTGATGTGTTCGGGATCGAGACCGAACTGCATCATGCCATCGCGCATCGACAACCCGGACTTGTCCCGCGCATTGAGTACGCTTGTGTCGAAGGTTCCGGCGACTGCTCTGCTGCCGAGCAGCGTGGAGGCGAACCGGACCCCTTCCTCATCGGCGAACCCGACCACCTCGATGGCGAACGGCAATCGTCGTCCTCTGTTGTGCAGATCGGCCACACAGGAAATCGCGGTGATCAGCCCGAGCGGTCCATCCCATTTTCCGGCGTCGCGAACCGTGTCGTAATGCGATCCCAGCATCAGGCACGGTAGTGCCGGCTGGTCACCCTCATAGCGACCGCAGACGTTGCCGATCGCGTCGAGATGCGCGCGCATTCCGGCGGATCTCATCCACGTCAAGATGAGATCCGCCGCGGCACGATGCTCGCTGGTGAGAAAGAGCCGTGCAAGATGATCCGGGGTCTCGGAGATCGCCGCCAATGCGTTGATCCGGCCGACGATCTCATCGCCAAGCGCCGTGTTCTCGGACCTGCCGATTCCCGCTTTCATCCTGTCGGCGCTTTTGCGAGGATATCCGGCTTCGGCCATTCAGGCGGCCTCGAAGCGGACTTTCTGCGCACCCTTCCACAGCACGGTCTTCCCCAGCGCCGGCAAATTCTCCAAACCTGAGATCAAGGTGATGAAGTGATTGCCCGCGAGCTGGCCCATCTTGCTGGCGAAATGCACGCCGCCATAGGCCAGCAGGATCTCGGTTTCGCTGATGCCGCCGGGATAAAGAATGATCTGGCCGGGCGCTGGATAGCTGGTGTGGTTTTCGTAAGAGACACCGAAATCGAGATCGCCGAGCGGCATCCAGACCCCCTCGCCGCTCCAGCGGACATGGATAGCCTGGCTTTCGAACGGCATTGCTTTGCGGAACGCCGCGCAGGTTTTCGGCGCCAGTTGTTCCTCGAAACGCGCCTGGAAGGTGAAGTCTCCGGCATAGACAATGAGTTGGCTCATTTATTGAATCTCGCGATCATCGAGGTGGGCCAGTTTGCCACCGTCAGCTTGCCACCGTGTGTCACCCCGGACAAGCCGTGCCCTTTGCTGCGGCATTCGAGATTCTTTTTGCTTAAACCACGGTTCCAAGGATGACTGCATTCTAATCGGCTTAACTTCGAATTTTCATTTCCTTGACCGAAAGCACCGCAATCGCTCCAATCCGCGACGCGCTACCTAGACCAGCGCATTGGGAGGACCGAACGATGGCCAGCGTCACCTATAACGAGGTCGTTTCCGCGAATAAGGCTTACGCTTCCGACTTCGGCGATAAAGCCAAATTGGCTCTGCCGCCGGCGCGGCACTTCGCGATCCTTACCTGCATGGATGCCCGGCTCGACCCGGCCAAATACGCCGGTCTTGCCGAAGGCGACGCCCATGTCATTCGCAATGCCGGCGGGCGGGCATCGGACGATGCCATTCGTTCACTCGTCATCTCGCACAAGCTGCTCGGAACTGAAGAATGGTTCGTCATTCATCACAGTGATTGCGGTATGCAACTCTTTACCGGCGAGGTGATTGGCGATTTGCTGGAAGACAATCTCGAAACTGCGAAATTTGACGGCAAGAAATGGTCCAATCCGAAACACGGCGGCGGTTCGGTGGCGGGCCATTACGTCCATTGGCATACATTTGACGACAACGCGAAGAGCGTGACCGAGGACGTCTTGCGGATTCGCAATCATCCGCTCGTTCCCGGACATATCCCGATCTACGGCTTCATCTATGACGTCAAGACGGGGAACCTTGATGAGGTTGCCGACGCCACAGCCGCCGGCAAGCGAAGGGCCTAGTCTGGACCTGCGATGATGCCTGCCTCGCAAGGCGCCATTCTGGCGCCTTGGCTCCTGACTAAGCCGGCCAGTCCCACCAGCTTCGCGTGCGACGCCTTCGCCTGCAGCAGGAATGATAATTGATCCGATGTCTCCACTGGACAATGCGCTGAGCCCAGCGTCTCGTCGCTAAGCGACTTGACGACCGCCAGCATATCGGCTTCGAACACCCCAACAAACCCATTATCGGCGGTGAGGAAATACCAGCTCCTCCGCCGACCCTGGTCGCCATCGTCAATGGTTTCTGCACGCCGCGCTCGACGAAAGCAACTCGTCGCTATCGCCAAACTTGCGAGAATACTGTTTAACAACACCCGTCGCCCGGGTGATTTCGATGAGCGATATTGCTGCCGAATCGGTTCGTAATTCAGGATTGGAACATGACGAAACGAAGCTTCTTTGATCGCCCGTCAGGTTTGACCATTGCCGAAATCATGGCGCTGACGGGAGCCGAATCCAGCGATGCGGCGCGGCTGTCGCACCTGATCAGGGATGTCGCCCCCATCGACCATGCCGGGCCAACCGATCTCACATTCATCGAAAGCAACAAATACGTTGACGCCCTGGCGACAACCCATGCCGGAGCCTGCCTGATGCCGGCGCGTTTTGAAAGCCGGGCGCCGAACGGCCTGATCGTGCTGCGTACGCCGGAAGCTTTCCAGGCCTTCGTCACGGTCCACAGTGAGCTCTACCCGCAATCCCTGCGCCCCGGTTCCCTGTTCGAGTGCGATGACATCGCGCCGAACGCGACGATCCATCCCACAGCCCGGATCGAGAGCGACGTAACGGTCGATCCGGGAGCAGTCATCGGCCCCCGTGCCGAGATCGGAGCCGGCAGCATCATCGGCGCGACGGCCGTGATCGGAGCGGACGTTCTGATCGGGCGCGATTGCGTGATCGGCGCAGGGTGCTCAATCATGCATGCGCTGATCGGCGATCGCGTCGTGATCCATCCGGGCTCCCGGATCGGGCAGGACGGTTTCGGCTACGCTGGCGCCAAACAGAAAAAGATTCCGCAAACCGGCCGCGTGATTATCCAGAACGATGTCGAGATCGGTGCCGGGACCACGATCGATCGTGGCAGCATCAGGGACACAACGATCGGTGAGGCAACGAAGATCGACAACCTTTGCCAGATCGGCCACAACGTCGTGATCGGCCGCCATTGCGTCGTGGTCGCGCAGTGCGGATTGAGCGGCAGCGTGACGCTGGAGGATTTTGCCCAGCTCGGTGGCGCGGTTGGCCTTGCGCCACATGTCAAGATCGGCAAGGGCGCCCGGGTGGCGGCGCGCTCGGGCCTGATGCACGATGTCCCGCCGGGGGAGACCTGGGGCGGCTATCCGGCGACCACGAGCAGGCAATGGATGCGGCAGCAAGCCACCCTCGCCCGCCTGGCCACACCAGGCAAAAAAACGACGGCTCCTTCGACACCCTCCGATGAAGGGTAATTTCCTCGCCAATTCGGGGTTCCGGCCACTGGCTGCAGGCTTTCGGGCACGATACAGTGCCTAAATGGCAGTTACAGACATCGCGACCCGGACCTATAATCATGGCTGGCGGCTCGACCCTATCGTGCGCAGCCTGCTCGATACGGATTTCTACAAACTGCTAATGCTGCAGATGATCCGGGCATTCTACCCGGACCAGCATACGACCTTCTCGGTCATCAATCGCAGCCGGCACGTGCGCCTTGCCGAAGTCATTGACGAGGCCGAACTTCGCGCCCAGCTCGATCATGCCCGCACCATCCGGTTCAGCAAGAAGGAACTGATCTGGCTCGCCGGCAATACGTTCTACGGCAAGACCCAGATGTTTTCGCCGGATTTCATCAACTGGCTCGCCAAATTTCGACTTCCCGAATATGAGCTCCACAAGGTGGACGGCCAGTACGAACTGCACTTCCACGGGCCGTGGACACATACCACCATGTGGGAGATCCCGGCGCTCGCCATTCTCAACGAGCTGCGCTCGCGCCAGGTAACGAAGGGACAAGGGCGGTTTGCGCTCGATGTCCTTTATGCCCGTGCCAAGGCCAAGCTCTGGACCAAGGTCGAACGGCTGCGCCAACTGGACGGCTTGCGCCTTTCCGATTTCGGCACGCGACGACGCCATGGTTTCCTGTGGCAACGCTGGTGCGTCGAGGCGGTCAAGGAGGGCCTCGGACCGTCCTTCACCGGCACCTCCAATGTTCTGCTGGCGATGGACAACGATCTGGAAGCGATCGGAACCAACGCGCATGAATTACCCATGGTGGCCGCAGCATTGGCAAACGACGACACCGAGCTGCGCTGGGCGCCATACCGTATCCTCGATCAATGGCGCCACACCTATGCGGGCAATCTCCTGATCGCGTTACCTGACGCTTTTGGCACCAAGGCGTTCCTGAGAGACGCACCCGAATGGGTGGCGGATTGGACCGGCTTTCGACCGGACAGCGCTCCACCGATCGCGGCCGGCGAAGAAATCATCAAATGGTGGAAGCAAATGGGCCGCGATCCCAAGGAGAAGCTCCTTGTCTTTTCGGACGGCATGGACGTCGGATCGATCGAGGAGACTTACCGGCATTTTGCGGGCCGCGTCAGGGTAAGCTTTGGCTGGGGCACCAACCTGACCAATGATTTTATCGGATGCGCGCCGGACGGCTCCGCCGATCTCGATCCCATCTCGATCGTGTGCAAGGTGACCTCGGTGGATGGGCGACCGGCCGTCAAGCTTTCGGACAATCCGGAAAAAGCCACCGGCAGCGCATCCGAAGTGGAGCGATATCTACGCGTATTCGGCAACGCCGGCCGCGTTCGCAGCGCAGTGCTGGTTTGACGAGCCCAGCGGGATTATCGAGCACCTATTGCACCGCAACAAGCGACACAAGTCGCCGTTGTGTTCGGCGTCAATTTGGGTTTGTCTAAGACAACCGCGAAGGCAAGGCTCCCTTTGTCGATTGTCCGGGCTTCCGATGGAAACCAAACCCGTCTTCAGCGTCGACGACACCCACGGTGTCCTGCAACGATTCGAGGCCAATATCGGCGCTTCGAGTGAGGGCCTGGGATGGTCCAGCACGTTCGCCTCGATGCAGCGCGAAAGACCCTTTGAGGGGCGCTTCGAGGCGATCTCGGATTGCCTGATGGTGCTGCATCGCGGCGGCCCGGTCGATGTGACCTTCAGGATGGGCGGCAAGACCATCGATCAGCACATCCCCAAAGGCGGCATCTTTTTCCTGCCCGCCGGTCACGATTGCGATGTATCGCTGCACTCTGCGCTCGATACCATTCATATCTACCTTCGGGCGGATCTGTTCGCCGAACAGGACAACGCACAATTCGGCCGCGCGGCGTCGCTGGCGCCGATTTTCGGGGATCGCGATCCGGTGCTGGAACATCTGGGTCAAGCGATCGGCAACGTCATTGGGGAGAATATCCAGGGATCCTCCCTGTTCGTGGATCCGATCGCGAAGGCCATCGCCAATCGCTTTATTGTTCTCAACTACCACGATCAGCCTGCGGATCGGGCGCGGCGTCCGAGCCAGTTGACCGGTAGGCAACTCCGCAGTGTCCGTGATTTCGTGGAATCGAAACTGGAGACGGATATCAGGCTGAGCACGATGGCGGACATCTGCGGTCTGTCGACCGAATATTTCGTGCGCCTGTTCAAGGCGACGTTGCAGGTGTCGCCCTACCAATATGTCCTCAACCGCCGGGTCGAACGTGCCAAGATTCTGCTTGGCGAAAACAAGCAAAGCCTCGCAGACATTGCGCTGCAATGCGGTTTTTCGCATCAGGAGCACATGACGCGAATGTTCCGCCGCTTCACCGGCGTGACCCCGGGCCTCTACCGGCGCGGCCGCGATTGAGGCCACCTGGAATCCGCTGCCGCGCATTATTGTCCGGTTTTGTGCAGAAACGCCCCGGTTTCATGCAGGCCATCCCGCTGACCCCCCGTTAGCTTCTCCCTCGATAGCAGGCGTCGCCAGCAGTCGCGACGCGTTACCGGGAGAACGCCGATGAGCCGCGCCAGCGCGGATACCCAGGAGGTCGCGGGCGATGCCGCGCTCTCTGGCGCATTCGCCTATGACGCCCTGCAATACCGGGTCGTGTTCGGTTCCGGCACGCTGGCCCGGCTCGGCGACGAAGCCGACCGGCTTGGGATCAGGCATGCGCTGATTCTGACCACGCGCCATCAACGCAGCGAGGGCGAACGGATCGGCGGGCAGCTTGGAAGCCGGTTCGCGGCGGCGTTTGCCAACGCGGAAATGCATACGCCGGTCGAGGTCACCGAGGCGGCGGTCCAGGTGGTGGACACCAATGACATCGACGGCCTGATCGCGGTCGGTGGCGGCTCGACCGTCGGGCTGAGCAAGGCGCTCTCGGCACGCACCGGATTGCCTCAAATCGCCGTGCCCACGACCTATGCCGGATCCGAGATGACGCCGATCCTCGGTGAAACCCGGGGCGGTATCAAGACCACCCGGCGGTCGCGCGACCTGGTTCCGGATACGGTGATCTACGATGTCGATCTGACCCTGGGGCTGCCGCCGGATCTCTCGGCATCGAGCGGAATGAACGCGATCGCGCATGCGGTCGAAGCACTTTATGCTCCCGATGCCAATCCGGTGACGTCGCTGATGGCCGAGGAAGGCATCGCGGCGCTGGCGCGGGCGCTACCGAGAATTCTTGACGCGCCGTCCGACAGGGCCGGCAGACGCGATGCGTTGTACGGCGCGTGGCTGTGCGGCACTTGTCTTGGCGCTGTCGGAATGTCGTTGCATCACAAGCTTTGTCACGTGCTTGGCGGCTCCTTCGATCTGCCGCACGCACTGACCCATGCGATCGTGCTGCCGCATGTCGCCGCTTACAACACCGCGGCAGCGCCGGAGGCGATGCAACGCATTGCCCGGGCCCTGGGCCAGCCAGACGCGGCGCTTGGCCTTTATGATCTGGCGCGACGCCTGAACATCCCGAAGCGCCTCGCCGACATCGGCATGCCGCACGCCGGCATCGCAGAGGCAGCCGACCTCGCAACCCGAAATCCGTACGCCAATCCCCGGCCGGTGGATCGCGCGGCCCTGCACGGCCTGATCGGCCGCGCGTGGGATGGCCACCCGCCGTTGCTGCAATGAAGGCCGCGACATCTCCGACATCCCGAAGGACGACACCATATGCCCCAGTATGACGATCAGGAATTGACCGCGGAAGTCATCCGCAGTTTCGCGGCGACCCCGAACCCGCGGCTTAAGCTCGTTCTGACCGAGCTTGTAAAATCCTTGCACGGATTTGTCCGCAACACTGATCTCAGTTTCGAGGAATGGAATTACGCCATCGATTTTCTCACGCGCACCGGCCAGACCAGCACCTCGACGCGGCAGGAATTCATTCTATTGTCGGATGTGCTCGGCGTCTCGATGCTGGTCGATGCCGTGAACCACCGCGAACGCGAAGGCGCGACCCAGACGACGGTGCTTGGTCCATTCTATGTCGGCGAGCACAAGCCGATGCCGCATGGCGCCGATATCTCGGCCGGCATCGGCGGAGAGCCGATGTTCGTCCGCAGCCGTGTCACCAGTCTCGAAGGCAAACCGCTGGCGAACGCCGAAGTCGATGTCTGGCATGCCGACGATGACGGGTTCTACAATTCGCAAAAGCCGTCCTACGAAACGCAGGGGCCATCGCTGCGTGCCCGCTTCATCACCGATTCCGATGGCCGCTTTTCGTTCCGGACCATCCTGCCGTGCAGCTACCCTATCCCGACCGACGGGCCGGTCGGCGAGTTGATCGGGGCGACCAAACGTCATCCGATGCGGCCGGCGCATGTGCATTTCCTGGTCAACGCGCAAGGCTACGAGCCTTTGATCACGCATGTCTTTATCGAAGGCGACGAGTATCTGGATTCGGATGCGGTGTTCGGCGTCAAGGATGATCTCATCTCAAAGATCGAACATCACGACGAGCCGGTGATGCCGGACGGCAAGCCGGCGTCGGGACCGTGGCACGTGATGTCCTACGAATTCCAGATGAAACCGGGAACCGGAGCCGTGCCGCAACCGCTGATGTCGGCCGCGGAATGACCGGGACGGCGCAACCGACAGAGCAACGCATAGCCAAATAATTTGGAGACAGCGATGGTCCATACGATCGAAACCGACGTTCTGGTGGTGGGAAGCGGTCCCGCCGGTGCCGCCTCCGCCGCCTTGCTGGCGATGTACGGCGTGAAGCATGTTCTGGTCACCAAATACGGATGGTTGGCGGATACGCCGCGCGCCCACATCACCAACCAGCGCGCCATGGAAATCCTGCGCGACCTCGGCCTCGAGGAGAAGGCGGTGGCCCAGGCAGCGCCGCAACATCTGATGGCCAACAACGTGTTCTGTGAAAGTCTGGCAGGCGAAGAGTTCGGCCGGCTCTATTCATGGGGCAATCACCCCTCTCGAAAGGCCGATTATGATCTGGCCAGCCCGGTCAGCATCTGCGACCTGCCGCAGAATTTTCTCGAACCGATCCTGCTCGAGGCCGCGGGCCAGCGCGGAACATCGATCCGCTTCAATACCGAATTTGTTGACCTCGTTCAGGATGCAGATGGTGTGACGGCAACCGTGAAGGACCGCCTCTCGGGTGCGACCTCACAGATCCGCGCCAAATATCTGATCGGAGCGGATGGCGGCCGCAGCCGCGTCGCCGAGGTCATTGGCCTGCCGATGGAGGGCCAGATGGGCCGCGCCGGCAGCATGAATATTGTCGCCCATGTCGATCTGACCAAATACGTCGCCCATCGTCCGAGCGTTCTGTATTGGGTGCTGCAGCCGGGCGCACAGATCGGCGGCATCGGCGCCGGTCTGGTGCGCATGGTGCGGCCGTGGAACGAGTGGCTGTTCATCTGGGGATACGACATCGAACAGGGCGAACGCACCCTGACCAACGACGAGGCGATATCGATCGTCCGCAACCTGGTCGGCGACGAGACCCTCGACGTCACCATCCGCTCGACGTCGACCTGGACGGTCAATGAAATGTATGCCGGCCACTATACGTCGGGCCGGGTGTTCTGCATGGGCGATGCCGTGCACCGTCATCCGCCGACCAACGGGCTCGGCTCCAATACCTCGATGCAGGACGCTTATAATTTGTGCTGGAAGCTGAAGCTCGTTCTGGAGAACAAGGCCGCGCCCGCGCTGCTCGACAGCTATTCGGCGGAGCGGCAGCCGGTCGGCAAGCAGATCGTGACCCGCGCCAACAAAAGCATCGGTGATTTCCCGCCGATCTTCGAGGCGGTCGGCCTGCTGTCATCGACCGATCCGGTCGAAGCCAGAAAGAATATTGAGGCGCGCAAGGCTCCGACCGCGGAGGGCAAGGCGCGGCGCAAGAAACTCAATGATGCCATTGCGTATAAGAGTTACGAATTCAATTGCCATGGCGTCGAGTTGAACCAGCGTTATGCCTCCGGCGCGGTCGTCGCCGACGGCACGCCGGAGCCGGAGTACCAACGCGATCGCGAGCTCTATTATCAAGCGACGACATGGCCGGGCGCGCACCTGCCCCATGTCTGGGTCGAGCATCACGGGACGCGCAAGTCGGTGCTCGATCTTGTCGGCAAAGGCCGCTTCACGATTTTGACGGGAATCGGGGGCGACGGCTGGAAGCAAGCCGCGGTCGCCGTCACGGCGGCTTACGGCTTGCCGATCGATGTCGTCACCATTGGTCCGGCCGGTTGCGACGCGCTGGATATCTATGCCGACTGGTACCGGCAAAGCGAGGTCGAGGAAGACGGCTGCGTCGTCGTCCGCCCCGACATGTATGTCGGTTGGCGCGCGAAGCAGGCGGCATCAAACGCGTCGAGCATCCTGGTCGACGTGTTCGGCAAGCTGCTCGGCCATATCGATAGCGGCAGCGGCCGCAACACCGCGTCGGTCGCCGCCGAATAGCATTGTTTGGATCACCTGAGTTTTCATTTTAGCGAACGATCGCGACCGGTAGCAAATCGGTCCATCACAATGGGAGGGAAACATGACACGCATCAAGACAGGTTACGACCGCCGCAGGATTCTACAGGGAATGGCTGGGGGTATCACCGCTGCCGGCGGGATGACCTTGTTCGGGCCGGCCGTTCACGCCGCCAAGACCATCAAGATCGGCTACGTTTCGCCAAAGAGCGGTCCACTGGCCGCGTTCGCCGAGGCCGATGATTTTGTGCTCGGCGAATTCCGCAAGTCGGTCAAGGACGGACTGAAGCTGGGATCTCAGGTCTATCAGGTCGAGATCATCACCAAGGACAGCCAGTCCAATCCGAATCGTGCCGCCGAAGTGACCAAGGAACTGATCACGCGCGACAATGTCGGGCTGGTTCTCGTCGGCGCCACGCCCGAGACCAACAATCCGGTGTCGACGCAGTGTGAGCTTGAGCAAATTCCCTGCCTTTCGTCGGTGGCGCCCTGGCAGACCAATTTCATCGCGCGGCAGGCCAATCCCGGTGATCCCAAGAGCTGGAAGCCGTTCGATTACACATTCCATTATTTCTGGGGACTGGAAGACGTGATCGGGGTTTTCACCGGCATGTGGAATCAGGTCGCGACCAACAAATCGGTCGGTGCGCTGTTTCCGAATGACGGCGACGGAAATGCCTGGGGCGACAAGGTCGTGGGATTTCCGCCCGTTCTTGCGAAACAGGGTTTCACCCTGACCGATCCCGGACGTTTCCAGAATCTGACCGACGACTTCAGCGCGCAGATATCGGCGTTTCGCGGCGCCAATGCGGAGATCGTGACCGGCGTCGTGATCCCGCCGGATTTCACGACGTTCTGGAATCAATCGCAGCAGAAGGGATACAAGCCCAAAGTAGTGTCGGTCGCCAAGGCGCTGTTGTTTCCGACAACGGTGCAGGCGCTCGGCAAAAGCGGGCACAACATTTCCACCGAGGTGTGGTGGACCCCGAGCCATCCCTACAAGTCGAGCCTGACCGGGATCAGCGCCGCCGACCTCGCCAAGGGCTACGAGCAGGCGTCCGGCAAGCAATGGACCCAGCCGATCGGCTTCGTGCATTCGCTGTTCGAGGTTGCCGTCGATTCGCTCAAGCGCGCCCAGGATCCGTCGGACGGGGCCGCATTGGCGAAAGCGATCGGCGCCACCAAACTCGATACCGTGGTCGGTCCGATCGCATTCGGCTCCGACAAGGTGCCGCCGTTTGCCGCGAAGAACATCGCCAAGACGCCGCTGGTCGGCGGTCAATGGCGGCTGGACGGCAACAAATACAACATGGTCATCGTCGAGAACGGCCAGGCGCCGCAAATTCCTGTTGGCGGGAAAATGCAGTCCTTGAACTGATCGGGACAACAGGCAGGGTTCGGTGATGCTCGAGCTGAAGTCGGTCTCCAAGGCGTTCGGCATGATCGTTGTCGCCAGCGACATCGATATGTCGCTAGCGCGCGGCGAAGCGCTCGGCATCATCGGCCCGAACGGGGCCGGCAAGTCGACCCTGTTCAACCTCATCACCGGCATGCTGCGGCCCGATCGCGGCCGCATCGTGCTGGAAGGCCGCGACATCACCGGATTGCCGCCGGAGCAACGCTGCCGGGCGGGGCTCGGGCGGTCATTCCAGATTCCACTGCCGTTCGAACATCTTTCGGTGTTCGAGAATCTCTCGGTCGCCGCATTATTCGGCGGCGGCATGTCGCAAGCCGAAGCGGTTCAAGTGTGCGGCGAGACGCTGGCGCTGACCGGGCTGGAGCCCAAGGCCAACCTTCGGGCGGGCAGCCTGTCGTTGCTCGACCGCAAGCGGCTGGAACTGGCGCGCGCACTAGCCACACGACCGCGGATTCTGCTGCTCGATGAAATCGCGGGCGGCCTGACGGATGCGGAGTGTCACATCCTGATCGAGACCATACGCTCCATCCATGCGCGCGGCATCAGCATCATCTGGATCGAGCACGTCGTTCACGCGTTGCTTGCGGTCGTAAGCCGTCTCATCGTGCTGGATTTCGGGCGCATCGTCGCGCAGGGCGTGCCGTCGGAAGTGATGCGCTCAAGCGAAGTACAGACCATCTATATGGGCGTTCCGGCATGACCGCGCTGCTGAACGTCACGGCGCTCGACGCTTTCTACGGCGATTTTCAGGCTCTGTTCGGGATCGATCTCGAGCTGCATCCCGGTGAAGCGGTCGCGGTGATCGGCGCCAACGGTTCCGGAAAATCGACGCTGCTCAAATCGCTCGCGGGGCTGGTTTCGAACCGGCCGGACGCCATCCGGCTGGCCGGACAAAATATCGGCGATACGACCGCCGCAAAGATCGTGCGGATGGGGCTGGCACTTGTTCCCGAGGGCCGGCAGTTGTTCCCCTCACTCAGCGTCGAAGAGAACCTCTTGATCGGCGCCTATGGCGGCGATCGGACGTCGCCGTGGAATGTCGACGCGATCTATCGAATGTTTCCGGTTCTGCAAGAGCGTCGGAAAAGCAGCGTCACGGTACTTTCGGGCGGACAGCAGCAGATGATCGCGATCGGACGGGCGTTGATGTCGAATCCATCGATTTTGTTGTGCGATGAAATCAGCCTCGGCCTCGCGCCGATCATCGTTGAAAACATCTATCAGATGATTCCCCGCATCCGTGAGAACGGCACCGGCGTGATCGTCGTCGAGCAGGATATCGCCCGAGCCTTGCGAAGTGCGGATCGCTTCTACTGCCTGCAGGAGGGACACGTGACGCTTTCGGGCCGGCCGTCAGATGTGGATCAGGCCGCGATCCGCGCGGCCTATTTCGGGGCATGAGGCTGAAATGACCGGGCTCATCGATACGGTGTTGGCGGGGATATTGCTGGGCGGCATCTATGCGCTGTTCGCGCTCGGCCTGTCGCTGATCTTCGGTATCATGCGCCTGGTCAACCTTGCCCATGGCGATCTCATCCTGCTCGCGGCCTATCTGGTTCTGACGGTGACGACGGCGCTCGGGGTTCCGCTGGCGGTTGCGACGGTTGTCATTATCGCAGCCATGTTCGCTCTGGGATTCATCCTTCAGCGGCTGGTATTGGAGCGCTTGCTCGGCGACGACATCCTGCCGCCTTTGCTCGTCACCTTCGGGCTGTCGATCATCATCCAGAACGGATTGTTGCTGGTGTTCGGGGCCGACAGCCGCAGGCTTCAGGCCGGGGCCTTCGAGTCCTCTTCGATCATGCTCGCGCCCGGCCTCGGCGTCGGTCTCGCGCCGCTGACGGCATTGATCCTGGCGATCCTGGCGGTCGCCCTTCTGCAGGTGGTGTTCTATCGCACCTCGCTCGGCCGCGCCTTCCGGGCCACGGCCGATAATCCGCAAATCGCGCAATTGATGGGGATCGATCACCGCAACATCTACGCGGCGGCCGTAGGGATCTCGTTGGCCGTGTCCGTGGTCGCCGCGGTCGCTTTCGGCATTCGCGCCAATTTCGATCCCTCCATCGGACCGGCTCGGCTGCTGTATGCGTTCGAAGCTGTCATTATCGGCGGGCTGGGAAGCCTCTGGGGAACGCTGGCCGGCGGCATTGTTCTCGGACTGGCGCAAACCATCGGAGCCCGCATCGATCCGGAGTGGCAAATCCTTGCCGGCCATCTGGCGTTCCTGGCCGTGCTGATGGTGCGTCCGCGCGGCCTTTTTCCATCGAGGCGACCATGACCGTCGAGAGCGCGAGCGATTCCTTGGCGGCGACCACTGCGACATCAGCACCAACGCCGGTCTGGCACGCCCAATCCGGCACGCGATTGTCGCGCGCCGCGGGCATCGTCGGCGCCGTCATTGTGTTGGCGTTGATCGCCGTTCCAGCGGTGGCATCGCGCAACCTCATCCAGGACCTCGTCTTCGTGTTCACCATGCTGGCGCTGGCGCAGCTCTGGAACGCGCTTGCCGGATGGGGCGGGCTGGTTTCCGTCGGACAACAGGCCTTTGTAGGGCTCGGCGCATACGCGTTGTTTGCCTGCGTGACATTGGCCGGGATCGATCCGGTCCTTGCGATTCCGCTGGCGGGGTGTTTTGCCGCCGCCGTGGCCGCCGCCGTCGGACCGTTATTGTTTCGGCTTGAAGGGCCCTATTTTGCCATCGGCAGCTGGGTGGTGGCGGAAGCGCTGCGGCTGGTCTGCGCCCAATTCAAACCGTTGGGTGGCGGCACCGGGATGTCGCTGTCCAATGCGGCCCTGGTCGACATGACCGGAAATAAATGGGTGCAGACCCTGTTCGGGGTTCGCTCCGCGGTCGCGCGCGATATCATCGTCTACTGGATCGCGCTTGTTCTCGTGGTCGGCATTACCTTGGGCCTTTATGCCTTTGTTCGTTCGCGGCTCGGACTTGGACTGGCGGCGAGCCGTGACAATGCGGCCGCGGCCAGAAGCGTCGGCGTTCAAACCGGCCGTATCCGCTACATCCTCTGGATTGCGGTGGCCTTCGTTACCGGCATGGTCGGCGCGCTCATCTATCTGCAGAAAGCCAGGATTTCGCCGGATGCGGCCTTCAGCGTGGTGGACTGGACCGCTTACGTATTGTTCATCGTCGTCATCGGAGGGGTCCGCACCATCGAAGGACCGATCGTCGGCGTGCTGATATTCTGGGCGCTGGTCTACAACCTCGCGCAGTACGGAAGCCTCTATCTTCTCGTTCTCGGCGTGATCGCGGTTGCCATGATGCTGTTCGTGCCCGCCGGCATCTGGGGAAGTCTGGCGGCGCAACGGGGCCTGCAACTGTTCCCGACACGAAGGCTGCTTACACGCCAAGGGTCACTTGTACAAAGCCGCAAATAGCAGTCTAATAATCGCCGAGGCGTTCTCGAAACGCCTGCTTTGCGCGCTCCGATGCTGTGGCGCGCCCATAAGGCGATGCTTGCCGAACCCACTGCTTAAGGGGCGGAAGTCTTCGCGTTGGCGGGCGGCTTCCCCACAAACCATTCGTGGAGATGCGCATGAATCTCGAAGCTTACAGAATCAGCTCGGAGCCGTTCTACCAGCCGGTGAGCGACGAGATCGCGGTGTTTGAAGCCGCCTTCGCCGAACGCCTGCCGGTGATGCTGAAGGGGCCGACCGGATGCGGCAAAACCCGGTTCGTCGAGCACATGGCCTGGCGCCTGGGCAAGCCGCTGGTGACGGTCGCAGCCCATGAAGACATGACCGCCTCTGATCTGGCCGGCCGCTATTTGCTGGAGCCGGACGGCACCGTCTGGCACGACGGCCCGCTGACCATGGCGGTCCGATATGGCGCGATCTGCTATCTCGACGAAATCGTCGAAGCCCGGCAGGACACCACGGTGGTGATCCACCCGCTGACCGATGCGCGGCGAATTCTGCCGCTGGAGAAGCACAACGAGATCGTGCCTGCCCACGCCGATTTCCAGCTGACGATCTCCTACAATCCCGGCTATCAGAGCGCGGTCAAGGATCTGAAGGAATCGACCAAGCAGCGCTTTCTCGCGATCGATTTCAGCTATCCGCCACCGGCGGTCGAAGCCGCCATCGTGGCGCGCGAAGCCGGAACGAATATCGAACTGGCCGGAACCCTGGTCGCCATCGCGGAACGATCCCGCAACCTTCAGGGCCACGGCCTCGACGAAGGCGCCTCGACACGCATGCTGATCCATGCCGGACGGCTGACGCGTGCCGGCCTGCCGCTCGAAGCCGCCGTTCGCTCCAGCATCGTTCTACCCATCACCGACGATCACGATATCCGCGAAGCCCTCAGCGCAGCCATCCAGGCTTGCATACCGTGAGTGCCGCAACCTCGTTGCGACTGATTGCAGCCCAGCCCGACGGCGTCGTCCGCCGCGTTCACTTGCTGATGCGCCAGCGCGACGTGTTGAGGCCGCTGTTCCGGATCGCATGGGACAATCTCGCGGCCCGTTTCGACGCCGACGAACTCGAAGGCTGGGCCGCGGGCGTGCTGGCGCTGGCCGATGTCAACGCCGGTCCATCCTGCCTGGTTGCCTTCTGGGAGATGAGCCGAAACCAGCCGACCGACGAAGGCATCGCTCACCTGATCGTGGCGGCGCATACGGCGGCCAATGTCTGTCGCCATGCCGGCGCGCAGGCGGCGGCTGCGACGATCAATTCCGTCGCGGTCGCGCGTCGAATCCTTGGGGCCGGCGCGGGGCTGCCGCGCTGGTGGCGAACCATGGACGAACTGGCGCTGCAAGCCCCTGAATTGGTCGAAGCGACGGCGGCCCGGATGGGCGAAATCCTCTCGGCGGGCAATATCAACGCGTTCGAGAGTTTCGTGGCGGCCGGCTTGAAACTGGCGGCCGGTGACCGGCGCCGACGGCTCAAATTCTTCACGCTGCAGGATGAACTCGCGCGCCGCCTGATTGAACGGGCATCGGCCGGCATCGGATTTGCCGAGACCGAACGGCAAACCAAGGCGTTCGTGACCTCATTGTGGGGCCGCCCGCCTCTGCTGCGGAGTTTTGCCGGCGATACCGGCCAAACGATACAACGCCGTGCCGGGATCGCGGGGCCGCTGATCCGTTTGCCGGATATCTATCGCGGCATCCATGGCGATGCCGCCTACGCGCTGTACAAGGCTGCGGCGGCCCATGCCCAGGCGCATCTCGTGCTCGGCGGCCCGCGGTTCGCGGTCGGCACCCTGAAACCGCTTCAGGTCTCGCTTGTCACCCTGATCGAGGACGCCCGCATCGAGTTGCTGGCGATGCGGCAACTGCCGGGATTGCGCAAGCTGTGGTCGCCCTACCACATCGCCGTGCCGGCCGGCGTCGCCACGGCCCCCACCTTGTTGGCGCGGCTGGCCCGTGCCCTGTTCGACCCGCTCTATGGCGACGACGACAGCTTTGTCGCCAAGGGGCGCGCGATGTTCGAGGCCCGGCTGCCGCGCCTTGAAGACCCCGCGATCAGCCGCGAGATCGGCATGCTGCTGGGCAATGATCTCGGCCAGATGCGGATTCAGTTCAACGCCAAGACCTACGTCGTCGAGCCGGTCTACCGCGACGACGGCCTCGGTCTGTGGGACTTCGGCGAAGACGCGCCCTCGAGCGGCGCGGCCCTCGATCTTGCGGTAGATGCGGCGCGCATCGAGCAACGGGACGATCCGGATCAGTCCACGCTTCATCCCGATGTGCTGGAGGACGACAGCACGGTCGGTCGCGCGCGCCCGGTCGCGCCAGACCAGCGCGGCATCGTGATAGCGAAATATCCCGAATGGGATCGGGCGCACGGCATCGAGCGGCCGGAGTGGACCACCGTGCGCGAGGTCGCCGCGCGGCCCGGCGATCCACGCCTCGTCGAGGAAGCGCTCGATCGCGCCGATGTTCTACGCAACCGGATTCGACGGCTGGTCCGCGGCGTCCGGGTCGGCCGAACGATCAGGTTGAAACGACAGCTGGATGGCCACGATCTCGATGTTGACGCCATGCTCGAAGCAGGGATCGCGTTGCGGATGCGTCAGGAGCCCGATCCGCGCATTTTCCGCACCACCACCTCGAAGCATCGCGATCTTGCTGTCCTGCTGCTGCTCGACATTTCGGAATCGACCCGCGACCGCCTGGTATCCGGCGCCTCGATTCTCGACGTCGAGCGTCTGGCGGTCGCGGTTCTCGCCGAAGCCATGAGCGCGCTGGGTGACCCCTTCAGCATGCTGGCCTTTGCCTCGAACGGACGCGACGACGTCGAAATGACCACCGTCAAGGCCTTCAACGAACCCTACGACCGCGCCTGCGTCGGACGCTTGGCGGCATTGTCGTCCGGCCTGTCGACGCGGCTCGGCACCGCGCTTCGCCACGCCGGCGAATTGATCAGCCACGCCCGCAGCTTCCGGAAGCTCGTTATCGTATTGACCGATGGCGAACCGTCCGACATCGACGTCGCCGATCCGCTCGAACTGGTGGAAGATGCGCGCCGTGCCGCGGTCGGATTGCGGACGCGCGGCATCGACGGTTTCGGTGTGGTGCTGGGATCGGGCGCCATGAATTCAGCAACGCGTATCTTCGGACGCGGCAATACCATGCTGGTGCCTCGGGTCGAGGACCTGCCGGCGCGGTTGTCCGAGCTCTATTTCCGCCTCGCCCGGCGCTGAAATTCATTCGTGATGAGAATGGTCTTTCGCGGAGAGTGAAACGTCACCGGACCGCGCGGAGCTTCGACCGCCGTCGCCATCCTCGTCCAGAATACTGACGCCGACCCGGCGCTCCGAAATCATGTCTCCAAGCCGGGCGGTATAATCTTCGGGCCGGCCCTCCAGCGCAACAAACAGAACCTCGCCCTGGAAACGGACACGCCAATGCAGGTTTCCGGCGTGATAGCCCAATTCGATGGCATCGCTGATCGAGCGCGGCTCGAGGCGCATCCATCGCTCGGTAGCGGCGCGCACGACGATCGCGCGTTTGCCGTCGATCAACAGCACCGCCCCGTCGAACAGCTTCTGGTCACGCGGCAAGGCGATCGCAAGTTCTTCGCCACCGCGCGTTGTCGCCAGCAGCCGGCGCCGCGCCAGATCAGCCGCGGGTATATTGACCACATCGACCGCACCGTGATGCTCGAGGCGATGAATTTCCTCCGAGAAGGCGGGTTCAAGGCGGCTACCCAGGACATGATCAATGCGCAGCATCGCGCCAGATCCTTTCAACGTTAGGCTTGCGACAGAAGCAAGCAAAGCTTCGCGGCGACAATATTACGCCGGCGCGAAGCTTCAGGTTTCGACTTCGCGATTTAAGGCAGCTGCCGAGAGTGTGACTGATGCCGAGCATGCTCAGATATCCTTCCCGGGAAATTGCTGGCCCCGGTACATTACTTTGACGCAGACACTTACGACGCAAGAAGCTCCTTCAGCTTAGCATCGATGAATTCGACATCCTTCGGATTGGTGCCGGGCCCTCCGGCGAAGTGACCCCAGATCGAAGGAACGGGAATGAATTTGGCGTTCGGCATGTGCGCCACCTCGAACTCGCTGTCTTCCGGCGGAAAATACAAATCGGTCTGGCCGGGCATCACATAGGCCTTGGCCTTGATTCCGCCGAGCGCCGCCTTGAAGTCGCCTTTGTAGAGTTCGTTGTCGCCGATGTCGCCGTTCTGCCAGGTCCAAAGCATGGTCAGCAGATTGTTCGGGTCCTTCGGCAGGAAGAACCCTTCCCAGAAGCCCACCAGAAAATCGTCAAGCGAGGAGTAACCCATCGCCTCGATATCCAGCTTCTGGCGATAGAACGCCTGGGAAAAACCCCAGCCGGCGTAGACCCGCGCCGCCGCGCGCAAGCCGCGTTGCGGCTTCTCGGTGTACCAGCCTTCCTTCCACGCCGCATCGGCGGTGAGCGCGGCCTTGACGCCCTCCAGGAAAACGAAGTTGTGACGCGAGCATTTCGCCGAGCCGCAGAACGGCGCGATCAGGTCCATCATGCCAGGATAGAGCGCGCCCCAATGGAACGTCTGCAGCGCGCCCATCGACCAGCCGGTCACGAGCCGGATATGCTGGATGCCGAATTTCTCGGTGACCAGACGGTGCTGCACGCGCACGTTATCGCAAGCCGTCACCTGCGGAAAGCGCGGGCCGTTGTAGGGCTCCGGCGTGTTGCTCGGTGACGATGACAAACCGTTGCCGAGCATGTTCGGGATAATGATGAAGTACTTCTTCGGATCGAGCGCCCGACCCTCGCCGACCAGCCATTCATTGTCGTAGTGCTGACCCGAATACCAGGTGGGATAGACGATGACGTTGTCTTTCTTCGGGCTGAGCGTACCAAACGTTTTGTAGGCCAGCTTGCAGTCGCGCAACGTGGCGCCGCGCTGCAGCTTGACGTCACCCAAATCGTAGATCTCGTAGTCAAAACTCATAATAATGTCCCTGTTTCTCGTTGATGCCGAAAAAAGCGGGTCGGCCCTCCTGAAGGCCGACCCAACGATCCTTACGGCTTCACCGCCGCCACCTCCGCACCGCGCGCTTTGGCAATGGCGTAGTATACGATGCTCGCAACCAGGGCCGCGGAGATCGCGGTCGAGAGAAATGGCATCTTCTCTTCGACAATGAAGGCGCAGATCGAACCGGCCGCCCAGGCGATGAACGCATCGGGTCGCCAGTCAGCTTCGATTTGCGCATTCGGCCGGATCAGATACTGGTCGACAAGGATGACCGCGCCGATCGGGGGCACCAGGATGCCAAGCAACGACAGCCACTGGATGAAGAACGCCCACACATTTCCAGCCGCGACGACGATGCCGATGGCGCCGAGAATCACCGCCATCAGGCGCATGTGGTTGCCGAGAATGCGCGACCAGCCGGTTGCCGCATTGTAGAGGCAGTGCGAGCAGACCGATCCGAGGTTAACGTAGAGGAATATGAACGCCAGCCCGCTCAACCATGCCATCTGCTTGCCGTTCATGTAGCCGAACATATTGTCGGCGCCGAACGGGTTTGCATTCGGTACCGCGAGCGCCGCCGTCATCACACCACCAACCAGCATCGCGATCAGGTTGGCGAACGGGAATGCGCTGAAGGTCGACACCAGCGAGGCCGTCGGCGTCCTGGCCCATCGATTGAAATCCGCCGTCACCGTGCCTGCATCGATAAACAGTGCAAGCACCACCGTCAGACCGACCCCCATGGACATGGTGGCAACGCCGTTGTTGCCGGCGTAATTGAAGATCGCCGACGCGCTGCTGGTGGACGCGGCGTCGAACGCAACATACAGGCCGAGTATGACGAACAACGGCACCGACACCAGCCCGATATAGTGCAGCCCCTTCACGCCCACGAAAGTGATGCAGATATACAGAAGCCCGGCGATCACCGTCATGGCCACATAGTTCAAGCCATAAGTCGAACTGACGAGAGCGCCGGTGATTCCGGTTTGCACGGCGTACCAGCCGAGCAGCAGGGTCGACAGCAGGCCGGATGCGAAGACATAGCCCTTCTTGCCGAACACGATGCTGGCAATCAGCGCGAAGTTCATGCCGCGTTTGGTACCGATGAGGCCGAGCAACCCGACATAGCCGAACATAATGATATTGCCGATGATCATCGCCGTAAGGGCCCTGGAGAAGCCCATGCCGAGCACGAGAATCGAGCCGGTCATGGCGCCAGTGATGATCATGGGGAAGCCGATCCAGACCATCGTGACCGAGAACGCGCTGCGGCGCGCGTTCATCGGCACAGGTTGATGCTCGTACTCGTCCCCGAGAAGATGGTCGACCTGATCTTCGGTCACGTGGAGGGTATCCACCACGGAGCCTGGTTTAGTCGCGGAACTGTCCATAATGATACAAATCCTTCAATGAGTGGGGTTGCGGGTCACGTCGATATTTCGTTCGCCGTCGCAACCGCGACAGCGAAGCAGCCGGGGTCATTGTTGTTATGAATCATGTGCCGCTTCATGCGGATCGTGACCGAAAGCCAGGATACCGATCCGGATTTGCGAGTTCTCCCCCTCCCTCGCGCGCCGGCGCAAGAACGCCGGCGCGAAGTCTTTAATCTTGAGCTAGCGATGAGCCGATACCTTGTTGGGAATCCCCTCGATCGGCGCCTCTTCGGTTCCCACGGTGGTTCGGGTGAAAGACTCCACCATCTCGCGAGTGCCTTCGGGATCGGCGATCCACTTGTTGTAGAACTCGTAGGGACATGCCGCGACGCCGCGGTCGCCTTCGCCGGAATTGATCATCCCGGTGTAGCCGCGGTGCACCAGCTTGAAGAGATGGTTCTCGGATTGGCCATTCTTGCGTGCGTCGCGGATCAGCATCTTGGAGAGCTGGGCGTACTGGATGCCGTATTCCTCCTCGCCGGTCTCGCCGAGCGTGCGGCCATCGAAACCGATGATCGCCGAATGACCGAAGTAGGAGTAAACGCCGTCGAAGCCGGCGGCGTTGGCAACGGCCACATAGACGTTGTTGGCCCATGCCATTGCTTTGGCCATCACCACTTGCTGGTCCTTGGCCGGATACATGTAGCCCTGGCAGCGAACGATCAACTCGGCCCCCTTCATGGCGCAATCGCGCCAGATCTCGGGATAATTGCCGTCGTCACAGATGATCAGCGATACCTTGAGACCCTTGGGCCCGTCGGAAACGTAGGTGCAATTGCCGGGATACCAGCCCTCGATCGGCACCCACGGCATGATCTTGCGATATTTCTGCACCACCTCGCCCTTGTCGTTCATCAGGATCAGGGTGTTGTAGGGCGCCTTCTTCGGATGCTCCTCGTGCCGTTCGCCGGTCAGCGAAAACACGCCCCAGACCTTCGCCTTGCGGCAGGCTTCGGCGAAGATCTCGGTTTCCTCGCCGGGCACCACCGAGGCCGTCTCATACATTTCCTTGGAGTTGTACATGATCCCATGGGTCGAATATTCCGGGAAGATCACGAGATCCATCCCCGGCAGACCGGTCTTCATGCCGACGATCATGTCGGCGATCTTTCTGGCGTTTGCCAGCACCTCGGCCTTGGTATGAAGGCGGGGCATCTTGTAGTTCACGACGGCGACGCCGACCGTGTCATTGCTTGATGAAATATCGCCGTGCAGCATATTGCTCTCCTTGCGGTTGATTTACGTTTGAAATCTTCTCAGCCTCGGCACACTCGCAGACGCGCTCTCAAGATCATTTGCATCACACCGCCATATGCCGATGGACCATTTCATCGCTGAGTTCAGAGATCGCGCCGGACACGACAACCCGTCCTTTCTCCATCATGGCAAAGCAGTGGGACGCATGGCGCGCAAACGCGACATTTTGCTCGACCAGCACGACCGTGAGGCCGACTTCCCTGTTGAGACGAATGATGATCGCTTCGATTTCCTCGACGATCGACGGCTGGATGCCTTCGTTCGGTTCATCCAGCAGGATGATCCTGGGGTCGGCGGCCAGCGCGCGCGCGATAGCGAGCTGCTGCTGCTGTCCGCCGGAAAGAACGCCGCCGGCGCGATCGAGATTAGCCATCAGATAGGGAAACAGCTCCGGCACCAGTTCCGGGATCTGGCGCTTGCCGTCCGCGCGGGCGAAAGCGCCCATCAGGATATTCTCCCGGATGGTAAAATCAGGGATGATCTCCCGACCTTGCGGAACGTAGGCTATTCCGGCGCGGGCGCGGCGGAATGTCGGATGCTTTCCGATTTCCGTGCCGTCGAGATTGATTTGTCCTTCCATGCGGTCGGTGAGACCCATCAGCGTCTTGAGCAGCGTGGTCTTTCCGGTGCCGTTGCGGCCGAGCACCGCCGTTACCTTTCCGATCGGGATATCCATGCACACCGCGTGCAGGATGTGGCTGCGGTCATAAAAACTGTCGACGTTCGTCAGCTTCAACATCAGCTGATCCCCTTCGATCCGAGATAGGCCGCGCGCACCTTCGGATCGGTCTCGATCTGTTCGACGCTGCCTTCGGCGAGCACTTGCCCGAGATGAAGTACCGTGATGCGCTCGGCGATCTCGCGCACGAACGCCATATCGTGCTCGACCACGATCAGGGTATGCTTGCCCTTGAGACTGTTGACGATCTCCGAAGTCTTGTGGGTTTCCGCCTGGGTCATGCCGGCGGTCGGCTCATCGAGCAAAATCACTTTCGGATTTTGCGTGATCAAAAGGCCGAGTTCGAGCCACTGGGTTTGACCGTGGCTGAGGTAGGCGGCGAGCTGGTTGGCTTCTTCGGTCAGGCCGATCAACTCGAGCACCTGATCGACATCCTGATTGGCTTGCTTGCCGAAGCCGAAGCGCAGATTGGGCAGCACGCCGGGATTGCGGCAACTCGCGACCTTGAGATTGTCGCGGACCGTCAGATCCTTGAACACGCTCGGGATCTGGAACTTTCGTCCCACGCCGGCGCGGGCGATCTTGTGCTCCTCCCAGTTCGTGATGTCGATATCGTGCAGAAACACCCGGCCCTGCGTGCTCTTGGTTTTGCCGGACACCAGATCCATCAAGGTCGTCTTGCCGGCACCGTTGGCGCCGAGCAGGACGCGCAACTCGCCGTCCTCGACCGTCAAGGTCACACCGTCGACGGCCTTGAACCCTCCGAAGTCGACACCGAGGCCATCGATGGTGAGTGCGCTCTGAGCCATCTGACCTACTCCGCCGGTTGCGAGGCGTCGGAAGCCTCTGCCGTGCGCCGCGATACGCCCTTCCGGCGGCCAAGAAAGCCATCGACCAGATCGTGCGCGAGGCCGGCGAAACCGCGCGGCAGATACAGCACGACCAGTACGAAGATCAGTCCGATGACGACCTTCCACGCCTCGGCGAAGCCTTCCGTTTCGCTGACCTTCGCTGAAATCATGTTGATGACGATGGCGCCGATGCAGGCGCCGAGGATCGATGAACGCCCGCCGACCGCGGCCCAGACCACCATCGTGATCGAGA
Organism: uncultured Pseudomonadota bacterium; assembly: GCA_963819325.1. Classification (GTDB taxonomy): domain Bacteria; phylum Pseudomonadota; class Alphaproteobacteria; order Rhizobiales; family Xanthobacteraceae; genus Bradyrhizobium. Next base: position 62,847 of record CAWFVT010000007.1, on the reverse strand, counting down.
ATGTCAGGTCCATGAAGGTGGGAGAGGCAAACTCCGAAACTACCACATAGAACATTCCGGCAAGGCCCGCGATCCCGGCCGAAACCGCGAAGAAGAAGGTCTGATAGAACGTCACATCGAAGCCGAGATAACGCGCACGGTTCTGGTCGTCCCTGATCGCCTGGAGAATAAGGCCCGCCCGGGTTTCGATCAGCAATCGCGCGCTGGCGAGAACCAGACACAGCGCGATGGCGACAAAATAATAGGTCGGGACGATATAGGGATCGAACTCGAGTCCCCCGACCTTGAACCACCCCAGATCGGTCAGCCCGTTGAAGCCATTGGTGACCGGCTGTGCATCGATCACCACCAGACGCACCAGAAGCACCAGCGCAAGGGTGATAATCGAGACGAATACTCCCGAGATGCGTTTGCGAAATACGATAAGCCCGATGACCGTCGCGATCACGACCGGAACCACCAGGCCCATCGCCACACCGAACCACTGATTTTGAAACGGGAGCCAGAGGAACGACGCCTTGGTGATGCAGCACAGTTCCGTGGGCGCCCCCGGCTCGGCGTTCCACAGCATGAAATCCGGCACCGGCTTGTCCGACCCCTGTTGCAGGCTGGTCGGGCTCGCAAGCTTCAGCGACATCGCCAGCATGTAGGCGCCCGCGCCGAAAAACAGGCCCTGGCCCAGATTGAGAATTCCGGCATAGCCCCAGGACAATGCCACGGCGACGCCGAGCATGCCGAACACGAGGTATTTGGCGATGCGATTGAGCCAGAACGGATCAAGCACCAGCGGCGCGCACATGATGAGCGCGAAGAACGCCAGATAGATTGCGATCTCGAAGCGACGCTTACTGGACATCGCTCAACGCCCCTTCAGCGAAAACAGGCCCTTGGGCTTGAGGATAATGATCATGATCACCACCCCGAACACCACCGCCCTGGCCAGGATGTCGTTGGTGCCGGCAGCGACCAGCCCGTTGATCTCTCCGAGGATGCCCGCCGAAAGCACCGACCCGAGCAGGCTGCCGACACCTCCCATCACCACGACCATGAAACCGTCGACGACCATCGGCGTGCCCATGTCGGGAAAAACCGTCTTGAAGCCAGACATCATCACGCCTGCGACGCCGGCAAGGCCGGAGCCGAATGCAAACGTCAGTGCGTTAACCCGTGCCACGTCGATGCCGCAAGCCGCGGCCATCTTGGGGTTTCGGATGATCGCACGCACCTGCGTGCCAAACGACGTGCGATACATCATCACCCAGGTCACAAACGTCAGTATCGCGGTCACCAGAATGATGAACGCGCGATACCGGTTGATCTCGGCTCCCCCCAGCATGAAGGTTCCCTGCAGGAAGGGCGGAACACTGACATTCTGAAGTCCCGGGCCGAGGCCCGCGATATGGATGCCGAAGAACGTAAGGCCGAATTCAAGTCGCACCGCCTGCTGGATCAGGATCGCAACGCCCCAGGTCGCCAGCAGCGTATCAAGCAGGCGACCATACAAGCGACGCACGATGATGCGCTCGATGGCGAGACCAATCAGCGCCGTTACGATGAAGGCCAATGGAATGGCGACGAAGATATTGGCCCCGAGCCAGATGCCGGACAGCACGGTGACGTAGGCGCCAATCATCACCATCTCGCCATGGGCCATGTTGATGACGCCCATCGCGCCATAGGTGATGGCAAGACCCAGCGCCACCAGCAGAAGGATCGAGCCAACGCTCAGGCCGATAAACAGAACTTCGAGCATTCAGGGCAACCTCGTCGCGTCGTCTGCCGCGCTATCAGGCGCGGCAGACGATATTGATGCCAACTCAGATCTTCAGTTTCGACGTATCTAACCCCTTGGCGGTGCAGAACAGGTTGCTCTCGGTCTCGCCATAGGCCACGTAAGGCAGCGGGATGGTCGGCTCCTTGTAGGCGTCGATGATTTTGCCCTGTCCGTCCGGCAGCCACTGCGCAATCCGCGGCGTTAGATAGGTGTGCAGATTGTTGGGATCGATCTTCACGTGGCCGTTCGGCGCGTCGAACTCCTGTCCCTTCACCGCCTCCCTGATCGCGGTTGGCGTCACCTCCGCGGCCTTCTCGACCGCCTGCTTCCACAAAAATACCTGGAAGTAGGATGAACTCGAGCGCGTGGTGCGTCACGGCCTTGGGATCCTTGACAAAAGCGCGGTAACGCTCGACGAACGCCTTGTTGCGGTCGGTATCGATGGCCTGGAAATACGGAAACGAGGTGAAGCTTCCGACCGCATACTCCGGTCCCATCGCCGCGATCTCGATTTCGGAAGTGACGGTGGCGCAAATCGGCAGCTTGTCGTGGGTCAGCCCCTGGTTCTTATATTCGCGATAGAAGGCAACGACCGAGTCGCCGACGACGTTGGACAGCACCACGTCGCAACCCGATCCCTTGATCTTGTTGACCATGGAACCCCATTCCGAATGCCCGAGCTCGAGATATTCGTCCGCGATCCATTCGCCGCCGTTTTTCTCGATCAGGATCTTGCATACCTTGGCCATCTCGCGCGGGTAAATGTAGTTCGAGCCGACAATGAAGAATTTCTTCTTGCCGAGCGTCTTGATGATCCAGGGGATGAAGTTTGAAAGCTGCTGGTTCGGAACGGCGCCGGTGTAGACGACGTTCTTGGAGCATTCGAACCCTTCATAATAAGTCGGATAGAAATACAGATTGTTGCGCTTCTCGAACACCGGAAGAACGGCCTTGCGGCTCGCCGAGGTATAGGATCCGAACACCGTCGGAACCCGATCCTGGATTACCAGCTTCGAGGCTTTTTCGTTGTAGGTTTTGGGATCTGATGCGCCATCCTCGACAATGGCGTTGATCTTCATGCCCTTGGCGCCGCCCGAAGCGTTGATCTCGCTGATCGCCATCAGCGTGGCGTCATGAAGCGATTTCTCGATGATGGAAAGGCCGCCCGTCAGCGAGAACAGCACGCCCACGTCGATCGTTCCCGCGGCGCGCACCGGACTGCTGACAATGTAAGGCGATGCAAGCGCTCCGGTTGTCGCAAGCAGGCCGCTTTTCAAAAACTTACGCCGATCAATCGACATAGTGTCACTCCCCTTGTGGCAGCCCCTCAACTCGAGACACGCCGGTTACATTCGCGCCGAAGCGCGTTGTTTCGAACTGAAAATTTCCAGAGTCGCCCGAGGCCGGCGGACCAGATCAGATCCGTGCCCATTCTCGGCCGTCAAAACAAAAAAAGCCCGACAGATCCTCGCGGATCTTTCGGGCTACCTAGCCGGGCCGGACCAACAGCATCGGTGGTCAGGCAAAAACTGCGTTTAGGATTTCATCCTCCCACCGCAGTCGGGAACAAAACTAAACATCTTTTACCCGGTACTGCAAGAGTTCATTTGCATGGATAATCGCCGCGGCCATATCATCCATCGACATCCGCTTCGCCATCGCCTGGCGGCGAATGCTTTCGTAAGCTTCGGCCTCGTTCAGTCCCTGGCCGTCCATCAGGATCGCCTTGGCTTTCTGGATTCGCTGAATGCCGGAAAGCTTGCGTTCCAGTTTGCGGATTCGCTTTTCGGTTTCGCGCTTTTCCAGCCAGATACTGCGCGCGATCGTCAGATTGGTGAGCAGACCGAAGGGACGGATGGGTCGCTCGATCACGGCGACGGCGCCTGCCTCCAGCACCAATTGAAGTGTGGATGGATCTTCATAGCCGACGACGGCGATGAGCGTGGGCCGGGATCCGTCACTGGACTTCAGCAGCCGCTGAATATCGCCCCGGACGTCGTGCTCGACGGCAAGCAACATCACGTCGCAGCTATCGGTCCAGCATTCGGGGATCGGCCATTGCATCTCGACCATGCAGCCAATGCGTCGAAGGTGCTCCACCAGCCGGACGCGCTCGTTGTCCGGCGGATGTACCACCTGAACGCGGAGGCCGCGAAGATCGCGAAGGATTTGGATCGCCACCACCTGCTCCCCGGCTCAGAACCTCAGTGGCTGATTGTTTGAAGGTCGTCGGCCGACCAATCGTCAAGGCTCTGCACAACACAATAGGGGTCCGGCTTGATCCGGACACCGGGATTCCAGACCGTCTGGAACCGGCCAAATTTGTCGAGCCGGGCGATCCGCGGCCACAGGTAAGTATGGTTGTTTTCCGGATCGATCCGGACCCGTCCCTGTGGCGCGTCAAATTCAGAGTCGCGCAACTCCTTCAGCACTCTTTCCGGATCATCCGACCCGCAGCGCGCCAGCGCCCGCATCGCCAGATGAACCTGAAAATAGGCCGCTTCAGCGGCCGCCGGCACCGGAACATCCGGACCATATTTGCGCTTGAAGTTTTCCACGAAACGACGGGCGGAGGCTGACGATGAGGTTTCAAAGAAAGGCGCTGCCGTAATGTGTCCCTCGGCGGCTTCGCGATGCATCTCCGCGACTTCGGCTTCGCTGGTCGTCAGGCTGGCGATCGGCATCTTGGCCGGATCGAAGCCGGCGCTGCGATAAGCCTCGTAGAAAGTCGAGGTGCCCCGCCCTACCACCGTCGAGAAGATGACATCCGGGGAGGTCTTCTTGATTTTCGCGATCACCTTCTCGAAATCCCGCGGACGCGGCTCAAGCGGAACATATATTTCGTCCAGCACCTCGCCGCGGCCCTGCATGACGAAATCGGCCATCAGCCGATTGGACTCGTACGGATAGATGTAGTTGGACCCCACCAGCAAGAAGCGGTTGCCGTAGGTCGACAGCAGGAATCGCGCCAGTTGCAGCGAATTCTGGTTGGGCGCAGCACCTGTGTAGATACAGTGCCGCGAATATTCAAAGCCCTCATAGAGCGTCGGATAGAAAAGCAGGCCGCGATGGCTTTCGACCACCGGCAGAACAGCCTTGCGCGTGCTCGACATGTAGCATCCGAACAACAGCCGGATGCGGTCGGTCTGAAACAGACGCTCGGCAAGGCTGCGAAACTGCTTTGGATCCGACGCCGGGTCGTAAATGACGGGCTGCACCATGCGATCGAGCACGCCTCCGCCGGAATTAATCTCGTCGAATGCGAGCAAGGTCGCGTTCAACTGGGATTGTTCGACGGCGGAAGTCACTCCCGTCTGGGAGAACAGCACTCCTACGCGCCACGGAGCATCGGTTTTTTCGCTGAAACTCATCACTCTGACATGGACCATTTCATCGCAAGATGGAAGTGACCTTACGTCAGATTGCAGGAAACTCAAATCACCATCCTGAGGCGCTGTTCCGCGCCACTGCCCTTGGCAGGCCGATGCCAGCGAGAACAGGAAGATCAATTGCCAACGATATCTTGATTTCTGCTGCTAAGAACGATGAACGCCTGTTCGCCGAGCGTGAAACTCGCGACCTGCACCATTCCCAGCCTGGCATGGGCCTTCAGCGAGCGGGTATTGCCGGCGTTGATAAACAGCACGGCTTCCCGGCCCGGCAACAAGGTGACGGCGTGTGCATACATCGCCTCGAGCACGCCCAGCCCGCGCGCGGCCTGATCGACGCAGACAGGACCATAGACATAGGCATCGGCGCTGCCGGGCCACGCCTTCAGCATCGCGACCACCGGCGGGGCCGATGCCTGCGCTCGCTCCGACGTCAACAGCGCGCCGAGAAGTTTCGGACCATCCATCGCCAGCACGACCAGCGCCCCGCTTTCGATCCACTCCGTCACCAGGCCGACCGGCCATTCGCCATGGAGAGCGCCGCCCTGGCCGGGCGAATTCGCCGTGAGCAGCGCCGAAATCGGTTCGGCATCTTCGATCGTCGCGGAGCGCGTTACAATCATGCTGGCAAGTCTACATTGGGTTCTTGTACGAACGCCTCCCGCGCGAAGATAAAGAGCGCGTCACGATCCATTTCAGTCTGGATTTCACCATTGGATGCCCTTCGTTTCGACGGTTTATTTTACACTGACTGTACCGATCATCCCGGACTCGCGGTGCTTCGGGATCAGGCACGAATACTCGAACGTACCGGCTTTCGAGAATTTCCAAAGGATTTCGGCTGTTTTACTGGGCGCCAAGGTTACGCCATTGGGATCGTCATGCTGCATATCCGGATTCTTTTTCATCACCTCCGCATGCTTGAGGTTTTCGGCCGTCGTGGCGAGCATGAACTCATGGCTCTCGGTGCCGAGATTGCGAATGACGAAACGAATTTGTTCGCCCCGCTTCACCTCGATCTTGGTCGGTGTGTAGTCCATTTCGTTCATCAGGACAGTGATGACGCGCGCGGGCTTCTTGGGATCACCCGGTTCACCGGCTGAGTAGTGGCCGTGGCCCTCATGGGCGGCAACGGGTGCGATCCAGCAAACCGTGATCATCATCGCGCCGAGCCATATTCTGTCTGCCGATTTTGGCATTTTACATTCCTTTCACGTCGATCATGCCCCGGGGCGGATCCCTTGGTCCTTCGCTTTATTGAGCGGTCGCCGGCGTCATATCTTTTGGCGGCGCGCCATATTGACACCACAGTAAGATATTTCTATAAAAACAGCATACTATACCGGTTGCGAGCGACTTCTCATGCAACACATCACCGTCGAAGCGGAGCTCCCTGAAGCGATCGACATGATTGCTGGAAAACAGCATGGGAGAACCGATGAAACGTCCATTTCGTCGCAGCAATCGCGTGCCGCTCGCGGTTTGTTAGACTGGAAACTGACCGATTTGGCGGAAGCTTCCGGGCTCGGGCTGTCAACGATAAAGCATTTTGAGGTGTCGGTTCGCAAGACAACGCGAGCGAATCTCATTGCCATTCGCGGCGCGTTCGAGAGAGCCGGCGTTATCTTTGAAGGCGACGGCGAGTTCGTCGGTGTGAGGTTGAAGATCAGCGTGAAAAGCAATGACCATCGACCAATCCCGAAATTTCAAAGTCGGCACCCGCACTTGTTTTAACTAAAGCCGAACTGATTGCGGCACGACCGTGGCTGCTCGCAAGCTTATGCCGTCCACGGCCTTCTCCAAATTTGCGCATGGCGGAACGCGGTCAATTGCTGGTCGGGCGCCGCCACGATCCGTCTGCGTCAGAACGCACCCGCAAGCGTCAGCCTGATCGCCAAAGGCTCGACCGGATGCAGGACATAGTCCATGACGCCGTTCTGGCACACGGCCGAAGGCGCCGTCTGAACCGCGCCAAAGCACATATTGTAAAGACTGTCGGTCTTGATCAGCGATCCGTAGGCGTAGGTGATCTGGTTGGCCTTGGTGTTGAGCAGATTGAGCACGTCGAGTTGGATCCGCCACCCGTTTTCAAACCGGTAGCCCACGCGGCCGTTGAAGATGCTGGTGGGAGGCGAACGGAACGCGTTGTCTTCGGTGAGCGGGCTCACACCCAGGTAACGCCAGCGCAAGGTTTCGAACCAGCCGGTCTTCTGGCCGATGGTGATGCCGGCGGAGGCCACGATCGACGGTGCATTGGGGATGTAGTTGCCGGGCGCGTTGCCGATCTGGGCCTGCGGAAATCCGGCAAGCGATGCATAAAGGTCGGCCTGCTCGGCATCGTAGCCGACAAACCGGGCATGCGACCACGCCACATCGCCGTCGAATGTCAGCCAGGAATAGGGCTGATACTTGTTGGTCCACTCGACTCCGTAACGCTGGCTGGGCCGGCTCGCCGCGGTATCGCCCGCATCGCCCTGGAACACGATCTCGGAGGCCTGGTCGAGGACGAACACACTGACCGATGAATCAAGTCCCGGAATAATCTTGGTCCGAGTGCCGACTTCCGCGCCCTTGGTCCGGACCAATAGCGGCGAAGCGCCAAGGGGCACGGAAGCCGCGGTCGGATTTGCAACCCGGTCGACCGGCTCTTCGGTGATGGTGACGCCGCGTACGTCGTTGCTGTGCATGCCGTAGCCGGCTCCGAAGAAAAATTCGGTCTTGTTGAACGGACCTAACACCATCCTGAATTTGGGGCTGCCGATCCCGGAACTGACCTTTCCGGAGTTGGCGGCATCGAACAGGGAATCGTCATTGGCCCAATAATAATCGTAGCGCCATCCCACGATGGTCCTCAACCAGTCGGTCCAGTGAACGGTGTTCTCGACATAGACGCCGACACTGGCTTCGTCCACCTTGTCGCTGCGGACATTTGACAGGAAGGAGCGTTGAAAGGTGTCGGTCAGGCCGAGGTCGATGCTGTCGTTTCGGGTCTGGACCCCGAACGTGGTTTCCATCAATCGGCCGGCGAAGGTCCCATTGAGGGTCCTCGACGCGGTGCCACCCGACAACACCCGGCTGTCGTGCTGATGAAACTGGTCGCCCAGCACCGGATTGCTCAGAAAATAAGTGAAATTGTTGAACAGATCGAGGTCGCTTTTGACGACATAGGCATTGGCCTTCCAGGATCCGGCGTCGTCGGTGCCGGACATCCGCGCCGACAGCGAAAATCGGTCGGTATTGCCGCCGTCGGTCGGGTCTTCCGCGCCGTAAAGTCCGAGCTCCCCCGACGTGATCGCCCGTTGCGGCACCTGGTCGGTTGAATTCCACTTGTTCGAATACGCCATGCCGGTGATGGAAAGCCCGTCTTGCGCCGTCCCCTGGGTGTAGCGCAGCATCGTGCTGATCTTGCGCATATCGTCGGGATTGACCCATGGTCCGTTATACGCGCCGGCCTCGCCCGCAAACAGCAGCGTCCCTTCGCCTAGTTTGGTCGACCCCATGCCGAAAAACCGCTCGTAGCCAAAGCTGCCGACGGTCATTTGCGCGATGGTCTTGTTGACGCTGTCGATGAGGCCGATGTGGAGATTGCCGGCCGAGCCGAAGTCACCTTCGTCGGCGAAATAGGGTCCCTTGCGCACTTCGACCGTATTGATCGTTTCCGGCATCAGCCAGTTCAAATCCGCATAACCCTGTCCATGAGCATGGGTGCGCATGTTAATCGGCATGTCGTCGACGAAGATCGCAATGTCGGTGCCGTGATCGAGATTGTAGCCGCGCAGAAAATACTGGTTGGCTTTGCCCTCCCCGCTGTGTTGCGTCACGATCAGGCCCGGAACCGCCTCCAGGACTTCCCCGGGGCGCGTCACCGGACGCGAGTTGATATCTTCGCCGGTTATCGTCATTTGGCTCGCCATGCTCGGCGGACCTGATGGCCCTGATGCAACGTTCGGAGCGCCCGATGGAATTACCGTTACCGTTGCCGTCGGCTGCGAACGATTTGAAGCCACGACAGGTTTTCGAGACCGCTGGCCCCGGGCGGGATGGTTGACTGCGTGAAGCGGCTTCGCCGACCGATGCGGCGCCTGCACCGTGATGGCGGGCAATGTCGGGGCGTTACTTGTCGATGGATTGCCTGCCGGGGCGTTGCCGGGTTCCGCGGCGGCCGGGCTGGCCGCTTCCGGCCCGGATTGCGCCTGGGCCGAGGCCGTATACAGGAACCCCGGTATCAGCACGGCCGTCAAAGCCAGTTGACGCAACTCATTTGACACGTGCAGCCCCCGCCCGCACCGACAGAGGCGAAACGCCCGGCTTGTCCTCCGCGATCGGCCGTAGCCAGATTCACAATCGCAGTTTAAGCATCACGCGCATCGTGCTCTTATCAAGTGGTAAAACGGTATCGACCGTCCAGTATGATGTCAACCCACATTCATCATACTCGGGTATGACGAAAGGCAGCAAAATGCAGCGCATCACGATTACGCTCGACGACGACCTGATGCACGAACTCGACCGGATGATCGTCGAGCACGGTTACCAGAACCGGTCAGAGGCGATCCGCGATTTCACCCGGGCGGGGATGCAGCAGGCTGCGCAAAAAATGGGAAAATCAGGGAGCTGCGTGGCCGCGCTGGTCTATGTCTACGACCACGCCGCGCGAGATTTGTCGCGGCGGCTGGTGGAGAATTATCACGGCCATCATGATCTCTCGATGGCGACGCTTCATGTCCACCTTGACGACGACAATTGCATGGAAGTGACGGCCTTGAAGGGGACCGGCGCCGAGGTGCAGCATTTCGCCGACCACGTCATTGCCGAGCGCGGCGTGCGCTATGGCCGCCTTGTCATGATCCCGACCGAGGACGGAAAGAAAAAAGCCGTCGCTCACAAAAAACCCGGGCATCGACATCCGTGAGGCGAGAAGTTATCGCGGCAGCCGTGCCAAGGCGTTGGAGTCTGCGAGGTGCGTTCGCCGCGGCATTGATCGTCCTCGGGTGCCTTGATCTGGAAGCGGCCGCGGCCGCGAATTTGCCCCGTATCGCGTCGATCAATCTATGTACCGACCAGCTTCTGATGACCCTTGCGGACCCGCCGCAGATTTTGGGATTGAGCCCGTATGCGCGCGACCCGGCCCGCTCATGGGCCGCCGCGCAGGCCAAGTCCTTTCCGCGGCTATCCGGGACGGCAGAGGATGTTCTGGTGCTGCAGCCCGATGTCGTTGTCGCGGGCCGGTTTACCAAGCTCGCGACCCGCGAACTCCTGAAAGACAAAGGCCTTCGCGTCGTTGAATTCGAAGCCGCACGGTCGCTGGACGACGTCAAGAAGCAAATCCGGCTGATGGGTGAGGTCACCCGGCATCCGGATCGTGCTTCAGCAGAAATCGACCGGCTCGACGCTGCAATGGCGCATGTGCGGCAGCTTGTGGCGCGCAGGCCTTATCGCGTGCTCGCGCTATCCCGACGCGGCTGGGTTTCCGGCGCCGACAGTCTGACCAACTCTTTGCTGGCCAATGCCGGCCTGTCCAATGCCGCCAGGGATCTCGGGATCAAATCCGGCCGGTTTGAATCGCTTGAGACGATTGTCAATCTCAAGCCGGATTTCATTCTGGTGTCGGATGGCAGTGGGTTCGCCGAAGACGAAGGGAGCGCATTCCTGCTGCATCCGGCCCTCGAGCGGTTTTATCCGGCCGCAAAGAGGATTGTGATTCCGGAACGACTGACCGTCTGCGGCGGACCGATGCTGTCGGAGGCGATGGATCGCCTGGCTTCCGAGCTTGAACGCGTGGACCGCTAGGGTGCTGATCTCGGGCAGCGGCCTTTTCATCGTTATCGCCGCACTTGCGTTCGACGCGCTGATCGGCGATCCCGAATGGCTGTGGCGGCGAGCAGGACATCCGGTGGCCTGGATCGGAGCCTTGATCGGAGCTCTCGACCGCAGGTTCAATCGCGAAGACCAGTCGCAGCAGCAGCGCAAATTGGCGGGCATCGCCGTCACGGCGGCCATGGTCGCCATCTCGGCCGCCGTGGGCGTTCTGGTCCAGACGACCTTGCAGCAGCTTCCGATGGGGAATCTGGTGGTCGCGCTGATCGCCTCGATTTTCATCGCGCAGCGAAGCCTCTATCAGCATGTCGCCTGGGTGCGTTCGGCTTTCGCCGAGGGCGGCCTCGCCGGCGCGCGGAAAGCCGTGGCCAGAATCGTCGGGCGCGATCCCGAACAACTGGACGAAGCCGGCATATGCCGGGCGGCGATCGAATCCTGCGCCGAGAATTTTTCCGACGGAGTGGTAGCGCCGGTGTTCTGGATGGCATTGCTAGGGCTGCCTGGATTGATCGCCTACAAAGCCATCAACACTGCGGACTCCATGATCGGGCATCGTAGCGAACGCTACCAGTCGTTTGGCTGGGCCGCGGCGCGGCTTGACGATCTCGTCAATCTGGTTCCGGCGCGATTGTCGGCCTTGCTGCTCGCGATCGCGGCGCCGATCGCCGGAGGATCGGTCGGCACATCGTTGCGGGTGGTCAAGCGCGATGCCACAAAACATCGTTCGCCGAATGCCGGCTGGCCGGAAAGTGCGATGGCCGGCGCGCTGGGGGTGGCGCTGGCCGGACCGCGCCGCTACGCCACCCATATGGTGGACGATCCCTTTCTGAACGCGGAGGCGACCAGCCGGATCGTGCCTGATGATATCGGGCGCGCGCTCGATCTTTACGCGGCGGCGTGCGTCATCGAAGCAGCCAGCTACGCCGCGCTGGCGTTGGTGGTTTGACGGCTGCGTGCAATGGCCAGCATGGCCTCGATATCGAGATGCGCTTCCAGATGATCGGCCAGCGCCTCGAGCGCGGATTCGATTTCGCTGGCGTAGGCGAGCGAAGAAGCAATTCCGAGACGGGCGAGCCACGCCTTGCGAAAGGCGTCGCCGGTGAACAGCCCGTGGACATAAGTGCCCTGCACCCGTCCGTCGGCACTACTTGCGCCGTCGGGGCGACCGTCGATCGTCACGATGGGTCTGGCGCAGTCGGCGCCTTCGCTGCGGCCAAGATGGATTTCATACCCCTCGATGGCGGTCCCCGTCGCGCAATGCGTGCCCTTGACCAGCCGGGTTGATTTGTCCGCGCTCATGACCGTGGCGATATCCAACAGCCCGAGCCCTTCCACCGTCGCGGCGGGTCCCTCGATGCCTTGCGGATCGGCGATGGTCTGGCCCAGCATCTGATAGCCGCCGCAAACGCCAAGCACATGACCGCCGCGGCGGACATGGGCCTTGATGTCGATGTCCCAGCCTTGCGCCCGCAGAAAGGCGAGATCGCCGATGGTGGATTTGCTGCCCGGCAGGATCACGACGTCGGCATTTCCAGGAATTGCCTCGCCCGGCCGGACGAATACCAGTTTGATATCAGCCTCCATGCCGAGCGGATCGAGGTCATCGAAATTGGCGATGCGCGCCAACATCGGCACCGCGATCACGCGCGACGAGGCCGAGCGGTGGATGCGGCCGAGATCGACGGCGTCTTCCGCCGGCAGCCACGCCGCCCGCGGCAGCCACGGCACCACGCCGAGCGACGGCCAGCCCGTCAATCGCGTCACCGCGGCGAGACCGGAATCGAACAACCTGGCGTCGCCGCGGAACTTGTTGATGACAAACCCGCGGATGCGGGCGCGCTCGTCCGGCTCCAGCACCAGATGCGTGCCGGCCAGACTGGCGATCACGCCGCCGCGATCGATGTCGCCGGCCAGCACCACCGGCACGTCGGCCGCGGCGGCAAATCCCATATTGGCGATGTCACCGGCGCGCAAATTGATCTCGGCGGGACTGCCCGCGCCTTCGACCAGAACAATATCGGCCTCGCGCGCGAGCCGCGCAAAACTGTCCAGCACCGCCGGCAGCAAAGCCGCCTTCTTGTCGAGATAGTTCTTCGCCCGCAGCGTGCCCCAGCGCTTGCCCTGCACGATGACCTGCGAACCGCTGTCGGTTTCCGGCTTCAACAGCACCGGATTCATGTGCACGCTCGGGGCAATTCTTGCCGCGCGCGCCTGCACCGCCTGGGCGCGGCCGATCTCGCCGCCTTCCACCGCCACGGCCGCGTTGTTCGACATGTTCTGCGGCTTGAACGGCGCCACCTTGATTCCGCGCCGCACCAGCGCGCGCGCCAGCCCCGCGACCAATGTCGACTTGCCGGCATTGGAGCCGGTAGCCTGGATCATCAGTGCCGGTGTCGCGGAGGCCATCAGAACTCGACGCCTTTCTGGGCCTTCACGCCCTGGCGGAACGGATGTTTGATCAGGGTCATCTCAGTCACCAGGTCAGCCATCTCGATCAGCGAGGCATGCGCGTTGCGGCCGGTGATGACAACATGCTTGTCGGCCGGCTTCTCGTCGCGAAGGAAATTCACGACGTCCTCGATCGGCAGATATTCGTAGCGCAGCACGATATTCAACTCATCCAGCAGCACCATTTGGTGACGATCGTCGCGAATAAGTTCCTTCGCCCGCTCCCAGCCCGCGGTAGCAGCGGCGATATCGCGGGCGCGATCCTGCGTCTCCCAGGTAAAACCCTCCCCCATGATGTGCAGCGTCACCAGATCGGGAAATTTCGCCAGCACCCGCGCCTCGCCGGTGTCCCACGCCGGGGACTTGGTGAATTGCACGACGGCAACGGGATAGCCATGGCCGATATGACGAAACACCATGCCCAATGCAGCCGAGGTCTTGCCCTTGCCGGTGCCGGTGTGGACGATCAACAGGCCCTTCTCGCCGGTTTTGGTCGCCATGATCTTGTCGCGCGCGGCCTTGTGCTTGCGCGCCTTTTCCTTGTGGCGGGCATTTTCCGCTTCGTCGTTCTCGCTCGAAGACCCCGTCATGCGATTTCCTTTGTGGCTTCCGGCAGCAATTCAGCGATCAGATGGGCGGCCCGGTTGGAGCGCGGCGTCCACAACCCGCGCCGGATCGCTTCGGCAAACCGCGCGGCGGTCTCGCGCAAGGCCGCCGGATTGGCCGTTTGCATAAAATCCCGCACCCGCTCGTCTTCCAGATAGGCCGCGAACAGTTGATCGAAATGATGGCTCGAGACCGCCTCGGTAGAGGCGGCAAAACCAAAGAGATAATCAACGGTAGCGGCGATTTCGAACGCGCCTTTATAACCGTGGCGCATCACGCCGGCGATCCATTTCGGATTGGCGGCGCGGCCGCGCACCACGCGGGAGATTTCGTGCGACAACGGCCGTGCCAGCGGCGCCTCCGGCCGCGAGGTATCGACATGGGCGATCCGTGGCGCTTTCCCGCGCAGGCTCTGTACAGCCGATGCGAGGCCGCCCATGAACTGATAATAATCGTCCGAGTCCAGCACATCATGCTCGCGATTGTCCTGGCTGTGCGCCACGAGATCGATGGTCGCGAGCCGTTCGGCGAAATTCTCCCGCGCGGCTTCACCCTGGGCGCCGCCGCCATAGGCATAGCCGCCCCAGTCGAGATAGACACCGGCGAGATCGCCGCGATCATCCCAGCCGCCCTCGTCGATCAAGGCGCCGAGACCGGCGCCATAAGCACCCGGCTTCGATCCGAACACGCGATGGGCGGCCTGGCGCTGCGCCGCCTCGCCATTCACCCCAATGGCTTCGAGCGCGCGCCGCTTGGCCCGGACATTGGCGGCAATCGGATTGGCGTCGTCAGGCTCGTCGAGTTCGGCGATGGCGCGGACCGCGCTGCCGATGATGTCCATCTGGGTCGGGAAGGCGTCGCGAAACAATCCGGAAACGCGGAATGTGACGTCAACGCGCGGTCGCTTCAGTTCGGACAGCGGCGTGATCGCAAAGCCCGTGACGCGCCCGGATGTCTCCTCCCATACCGGCCGCGCCCCGATCAGCGCCAGCGCCTGGGCTACATCGTCGCCGCCGGTGCGCATGTTGGCGGTGCCCCAGGCCGACAGCGCAATGGCGCGCGGCCATTCGCCGGCCTCCTGCCAATAGCTTTCGATCAGACGCTCGGCCGCCAGGCTTCCGATCCGCCATGCCGATGGCGTCGGCACCGCGCGAACGTCGACCGCGAAGAAGTTGCGCCCGGTCGGCAACACGTCAGGCCGGCCACGGGTCGGCGCGCCGGACGGGCCGGGCCGCACGAACCGGCCCTCGAGCCCTTGCAGCAAGGCTGTCATCTCAGCGCCGCCACAGGCGTCGATCGCCGGGCGCAGTTTGGCGTCGATCCAGTCGAGCACGGCCTTGGTGCGCTCCCAGCGCGGCATCGCAGGGTTGAACGCCCGACACCAACCGAAGCGCGAGAAGTTCGATCCGCTCCACGGTATCGCCCGAGGTACGCCACGCGGCGGCGCTGACATCGGACAAAATTGCAGGACGAGGCCCGTCGAAATGATCGGCAAGATCGCGCGTCAACGGATCGAAATCGCCAAGGCCCAGATCGAGCGCCAGCGCGCGATGCAACGAGGCGTCCTGCGGCTTGACGTCGGAACGCGGCAGCCGCGCGATCGAGACCAGAAGATCATTTCGTTGTGCTTCCTGCGGCGATCGCCCGAACACATGCAGGCCATCACGAATTTGCATTTCCTTGAGGTCGCACAGATGCGCATCGAGCGCGCGCAACGCGTCGTTGGTCGGCGTCTCGCGCGTGACGTTCACATCGGCATCGAGCCGCTGCGCGCGGGCGAGCGATAAAATGTCTTCGGCGATCACGGCGGCGCGTTTGGGATCGAGGTCGGCGGCGAGCGCATATTCGTCGACCAGTGTTTCCAGCCGCGCCAGATCGTCATGCAATTCGGCACGGGTCAGTGGCGGCGTCAGATGATCGATGATGACGGCTGCCGAGCGGCGCTTGGCCTGAATGCCTTCGCCGGGATCGTTGACGATGAAGGGATAGAGATGCGGCAGCGGCCCCAGCACCGCATCCGGCAGGCAATTCGCCGACAGGCCGATGCTTTTGCCC
The DNA here is from genome assembly GCA_963819325.1 of uncultured Pseudomonadota bacterium. Classification (GTDB taxonomy): domain Bacteria; phylum Pseudomonadota; class Alphaproteobacteria; order Rhizobiales; family Xanthobacteraceae; genus Bradyrhizobium. The sequence continues at coordinate 46,758 of CAWFVT010000007.1, read as the reverse complement.
GGCAGCCATTCGAGATTGCCATGCTTGCCGAGATGCACCACGGCGTGCGCGTCGAAATGCGCGCCTGATCCAGAGATAGAACGCCAGATAATGATGCGGCGGCACCAGATCAGGATCGTGATAGGTGCTTTTGGGATCGATATTGATAGCCGCGCGCCGGTTGCACGCCGACCACGACATTGCCGAAGCGATGCAGACCGAAACAAAAGCTGCCGTTCGCGGCATGAGGGTCTCGCGCCGGGCTCCCCCAGCGCGCTTCGACGGCGCGCCGCACGTTCTCGGGCAAACCAGCGAAGGCGGCTTCATAATCGGCGATGCGCCATGACAGCCCGCCTGGGCGGGCGCTGCGCTCTTCCAGCGCGTTGGTCGGGCCAGCTTGCAAAAGCTGCATCATCGACGCGGCATCGCCGGGCGTGTTGTCGATGCCATAGCCCGCGGCGCGCATGGCGCCGAGCACCTCAACCAGACTCTGGGGCGTATCGAGGCCGACGCCATTGGCGAGGCGGCCATCGCGGCTCGGATAATTGGCGAGGATCACGGCGACGCGCCGCTGTGGCTTCGGCGTTCGCCGCAGCCGCACCCAGGCCCGCGCCAGATCGGCGGTCGCGGCGATACGATCATCGACGGGACGGAAGACGGTCGGCGCAAAGCCCGCCTCGGATTCGACGCGCTCCTTGAAGGCGATGGCGTGGGCGAAAATTCGCCCGTCGACCTCCGGCAGCACCACATGCATGGCGAGATCGCGCGGCAACAGCCCCCGCGTTGAGCTTTCCCAACTCGCTCGCGTGATACCGGCTTGGGCTACCTGCAGCACCGGACAGCCCGACGCTGACAGTACACCGGCATCGTCATGGGCCGTCGCGGTGGCGAACGCGGTGGCGTTGACGATGATATCGGGCGGATAAGCCGCCAGCGCCGCGCGCAGGAAGGCCGCCGATCGCTCGTCCTTTAGGCTGGTGACATAGAGACAAACCGCATTGAGCCCGCGCGCGTCCAGTGCCGCGCGCAGCGCATCGATCGCCGCGGTGTCGCCGCCCGCGACCAAAGCGCGGTAGAAAATCACGATCGCGTTCGGGCGGTCACTGGTCGCGGGCTCTCCACGCCAGAACCCGGCCGGCGGCATCGGCCGCGCCGGCGCCGGCAAGTCACCCCGGCCGATCAGATGGGCCGCGAAGCGCAACGCCAGTTCGGCGTTCTCCACACCGCCTTCGGTGCAGTAGCGCCACAACGTATGGGTATCGTCGGCGTTCACCGTGCCGCGCGCGGCCAGCCCGGCATCCCAGCTCAATTCGCCGGGAATGCAGGCCAATAGCGCGCCACGGCGCAGCGCATCGCTGCGCAAGCTCTCAACGCCATGCGGCCAGTAGCTTTCGCCGCCGAGCATGCGCAGCACGACAATCCGCGCATCGCGCAGCGTGCGCTCGACATAGAGATCGACCGACGCCGGATGGCCGAGCGCCAGCAGATTGGTCAGCCGCACGCTCGGAAAATCTTTCGGCAAAGCCGCATGCGCGGCACCGAATGCGGCAAGATCGCTGTCGGCGGCCGACAGCACGACAATGTCGGCGGAGCCCTGCCCGAGATCGCGGGCGACATCGCCGTCGTCAATGCTGCCGCTATCGTCGAGCTTGAGATGCATGCCGCTTCAGATCCTTTGCCGTCGCTACCCCGCCAGCGCGCGGCGGACCGCGTCGCCGTCAAACCCCTTGAGGCCGATCACGACCAGATGCTCGGACTGCTTCACGTCGGGACGGGCGAACGAGAGGTCAACCCGGCTGCCGACCGCCTGCACCACGATCGGCGCCGCCCTGTCGCTGATCCGGGCATGGCCCTTGACGCGCAACACCCCGGTGAGATTCAGCGCGTCGCTGATGCGCACGCGCATCGCGTCAACGCTGGTGGCAGGCGACGGCGTGACCACGATGCTGTCGAAATCATCATGATCGTGCTCCTCCTCTTCGCCGTGATGGCCGGCGCGCGCCGCCATGTCGTCCTCCGCCGCGGAATTGAGGCCGATCAGCACCGCCGGCAACAGCGCGCCATGCGAGCGCACGATGCGCACGCCGGGGCGCAACACCGCCGCGAGCCGATCCTCGATGCCGGCCAAAGCCTCAGACGAGACCAGATCGCTCTTGGAGAGCACCACCAGATCGGCACAGGCGAGCTGATCCTCGAAAACTTCCTCGATCGGATCGTCGTGATCGATCGGAATTGTCCGCCGCGCGCTGCGCGGCGACCGCGCCTTCATCGAGGGTGACGCGGCCTTCCGACAGCGCCAGCGCATCCACGACGGTGACGACGCCATCGACGGTGGCGCGGGTGCGCACATCGGGCCATGCGAACGCCTTGAGCAGCGGCTGCGGCAGCGCCAGACCGGAGGTCTCGATGACGATGGCGTCGAGCGGGCGGTCCCGCGACAGCAATTTATCCATGGTCGGCACGAAATCGTCGGCGACGGTGCAGCAGATGCAGCCATTGGTCAGTTCGACGATATCACCGGGGGCGCAGGCCTTGGCCGCGCATTCTTCCACCAGTCCGCCGTCAAACCCGGCATCGCCGAATTCATTGACGATCACAGCGATGCGGCGGCCATCGGCCTGCGTCAGCAGCGAGCGCAGCAGCGTGGTCTTGCCGGCGCCGAGGAAACCGGTGAGCACCGTGACGGGAACGCGGGACATATCAACTCTCCTTAAGGGGCGAACGTTTGAGCCAGAGCGGAAGTCCGGCGGCGATGAACACGACATCGGGCACAGCGGCCGCCATGATCTGATTGAGGCGTCCCTGCGCGTCGCGAAAGCGGCGGCCGAGCGGCGTCTCGGGCACCAGGCCAAGGCCGACCTCGTTGGAGACGAAAACCACGGGATATCTCGCGACACCCAGGAACCGCGTCAGCCGCCGCGCCTCGATCTCGGGATCACGTCCCGCCAGCATCAGGTTCGAGAGCCACAAGGTCAGGCAGTCGACCAACACGGCGCGGCCGAGGGTCGCTTCCCGGGTCAGCGCATCGACCAGCGCCAGCGGCTCCTCGATTGTGGTCCAGCTTCCCCCACGTTGCGCGCGATGATGCGCGATGCGGGCTTTCATCTCCTCGTCGCTCAGCCGTCGCGGTCGCGAGATAAATCCGCACAAGACCGCTGTCGGCGACCAGCCGCTCGGCAAAGGCCGATTTGCCGGAGCGCGCCCCGCCCAGCACCAGCGTGGTCGCAAGATCTGTCATTTCGGCGCGCGCCCGTCATCCGGCGACCACTGCATCGGAGGCACCCGCGCCAGCATGCCCTTGCGCAGCACCTCGGCACGCTCGCGCCATGGCACCAGGCCGTAGCCGGAATTTTGATAGGATTTCACGAATGACACCAGAGCTTGAGTGCCGCTGCCGGCCTGCAGATCGCCGAATAAAAACGTGTAGCCGTCCGGGCTTGTTACCGCGACCGTCGCCGGGCGCTTGCACACACTCAAGCACTGCACCGGCCGCACCACGACGTTCGGATCGTCCACCCCGAGTGCTGCCCGCACCGCCGCAAACATATCGGGGCCCACCACCGTCGTACCGTCGGCGGTCTTGCAGGTCGTGCAGACGCTGACGACCACCGGAGCTTGCGGCCAATTTGGCTGCGGCGGTTCGGCCTGCGTCGAATCAGGAATTTGGGCGTCAGTGCTTTCGCGATCCATCACAGGCTCATATCAGGGCCGCAAGCAGCCGCGAGCTTTGTTGGGTCGCGCTTGACGGTTAACCGTCAAGCTCGCTCCCGTCCGGTGCACCCCGCCCCGACGACGCCTCCAAAGCACAGTTCGTGATGGCAGGTCTCCTGGCTCGCGGGTCGTTGCCGTCAGCCGCCTTCCCGGGAAATTCCCAGTGGCACCGGCGAGGGCTCGTCGCTTACAGTTGCGGGGGCAGCGCCGGCGTTGAGAGTTCTCACTTTGAGAACGCTCGCACCGGCTTCCCTTTTCACCTTCCACGCGGAAGGACCATCGCGGATGACGCTAGCGGGCAGCCCAGCCGGGGTCAACCGGGCCAAAGACGATGTTGTGGCGGTGTTGACCTCATGGCGGCGGATGCGTCAGGTAGGCGCGTGCGACAAGGGAACCCGATGACATCCGATTTGAAGGAATTCTGGCAGCCGCCGCCGATTGCGCCGCTCGATCCGGCGCTCGCCGCCGACATGCGCCGGCGGATCGACGGCAAGGCCAAGCCGCCGGGATCGTTGGGACGTATCGAGGATCTGGCCGTGCAGTTGGGCATGATCCGGCATCCCGACCCGCCCCGTGGCGACAAGGCGGTGCTCTTGGTGTTCGCCGCCGACCATGGCCTCACCGAAGAAGGCGTCTCGCAATATCCTTCCGCCGTGACGGTGGCGATGGTGATGACTTATCTGGCCGGCCGCGCCAGCGCCAATGCCTTCGCCGCCGCCAGCAACGCGACGATTTGCGTTGTCGATGCCGGCGTGGCGGCGGACCTTCCTGCGCATCCGGACCTGATTGCCGCCAAAATCCGCATGGGCACGGCGAACGCGGCGCGCGAGCCGGCGATGACGCCGCAACAGGCCGCCGACGCGCTGGCCCGAGGCTGCCAGATCGCGATCGACGAGATCGACGCCGGCGCCGCCATCATCGCGCTCGGCGAAATGGGAATCGGCAACACCGCTTCATCGGCGCTGCTGGCACATCGCCTGGCCCCCGCGCCGCTACAGGATTGCATCGGCGTCGGCGCCGGTCAGGACGATGCTGGCATGGCCCGCAAGCGCGCGGCGATCGAGAAGGCCGCGGCGCGCAGCAACGCTGCTTCGCCCTTCGACGTGCTTTGCGAGTTCGGCGGGCTGGAAATCGCGATGATGGCAGGCTCGGTGCTGGGCACAGCATCGCAACGCCGGCCGGTATTGGTCGACGGATTCATTTCCAGCGCCGCGGCGCTGGTGGCGATACGGCTTTGTCCGGCGGCGCGCGATTATTGCATCTTCGCGCATCGTTCCGCCGAGAAAGGCCATGACGCGGTGCTCGCGGCCCTCCAGGCCAAACCGCTGCTCGATCTCGGCCTTCGGCTGGGTGAAGGCACCGGCGCCCTGCTCGCGGTGCCGCTGGTGCGCGCGGCGGCACGGCTTTTGACTGATGTGGCCGATCTTAGCGACGTGCTGGCCGGAAACATCTGAGATGAACGGGACCAGCGAGTTTCTGAACGCGCTGCGGTTCATGACCATCGTTCCCGTGCCATCTTCCGATGCGACCATCGAACCGGATTGGCTGTCGCGCTGCGCCAAATATTTTCCGGTTGTCGGCATCGGTATCGGTCTCGCATCGGCCGTGGTGCTGCTGCTGGCCGACCGCATCTGGAGTCCGGTTGTCGCGTCCCTGCTCGCAGTAGCGGCGAGCATTGCCATCACCGGCGCGCTGCACGAAGACGGCCTCGCCGATACCGCCGACGGTCTTGGCGGCGGTTCGAGCGTGGAAAAGCGGCTCGCGATCATGAAGGACAGCCGGATCGGCACTTACGGTACGCTTGCTCTCGTGTTCGGCCTTGCGCTGCGGGTAACCGCATTGGCCGACATGCCGGTATGGACCGCGGCCGCGGCACTCATATCGGCCCATGCCGCCGCGCGCATCACGCCGATCTTTGTGATGAATGCACTGCCCTACGCCGGCGATACCGCAGCGATGAAGGTCAGCTATAGCGACGCGCCGGTCAGCACACACGACCGACGCTTCGCATTGGCTGTCGTCCTCTGCGCGCTGCTGCCGCTCGCGTTCGTATCGATCCTGTCGGCCATCTCGGGACTTCTGCTCGGCGCAGCGCTGGCCGCCGCTGTTGCCCTGTGGGCGCGCCAGCGGATCAACGGTTATACCGGCGACGTCCTGGGCGCGATCGAGCAGATGTTCGAGATCGGCTTCCTGCTCGGCGTCGCTGGCGTTATTCGATAGGCCACTTTAACGGCAACGCATACGGCTCGCCTTCGCGCGCCTCGGCGCCGCGGCCGATCCCCTCGATCGCCTCGACCATGCGGCCATTTCGCTCAAGCAGATCATCCGCCAGCCGCACCATCAACCGGTTCGGCGTGGCCAACGGTGACCGCCGGCGCAGTTCGATGGCGATGTCGCGCTCGAAGCCGGGGTTGCGATCGCAGGCAATGGCAAAGGCCGCAGCACTCGAGCGGCTGATCCCTGCCCAGCAATGGATCAACAGCGCGCGCTGATCGTCGCACCTGCGGCCGAAATCGAGCACCGCCTGCATCAGGTCGCGATCCGGCGCGGTCAGACCCGCAACCGGTTCGACGATGTCGTGAAACGCCAGCCGCAGATGCCGCTCGCACGCAAAAGCGCGCCAGTCGACGTCCGGATAATCCGGCGACAGCAGCGTCAGCAGGTCGAAGCTGTCAAGGCTCGCGGTGACGCCGTTCAGAGCACTGAGCGAGCTGACATGGATCATGAAACCGCCGGTCATCATGAACTCAAATATACTGCTTGATCCGACAGAAACAGCATTCATTCAGCGCCGCATCGGCATAAGCCGGAAGCGGCCGCGCGAGGCACGGCGTCGCAGCGCGACCCATGCGTCCCTTTCCTTGCGGGCGCGCTTTCGGATCGAGGGCACCGGCGGCCCTAACCTTTGCCCCAGTTCCAATTTTCACTCGGGTAGGGAACAGGGTACATGCGCTCGCGGTACCGATGTTCGCGGTGATAGGTGCGCAGAGCCACAGCGCCGGCCGTCGTCGTCGGTCGAATGTTCACGACCTCGGATTCGGCGTCCAAGACGGCCTCGTGCAAACGCATCTGATCGACATCGTGGGGCGCGCTCTTGAGGGTCTCCCAGGCTTGCCGGTGATGCTCGATCGCGGCGAAAATCGGGTCGGGCTCCGGAGTCGCCAGAGCGCCCCTCGGTGCCACGACGGTCGCGAGCGCTGCGGCCATCATGGTCCGCCGACTGATGCGCCGAGCGGAGCCCGCAATGTAACCAGAGCTATATGCGCCTTGGTCTTCGCTTGACGATCGCCTGCCCGTGAGGCCGTCAGCGAAACCAGCCTGCCACGGTGTCGGGTCCTGACGTTCCGTTTCGGATCCCATGGTTACCTCCATCTTTGGTGAGCTTACGATTTGAAAGTGGCTCCGCTCCTTGCTGCAACACGCTCGACGATGTCCCTTATCACCAAAGCGGGCTCATGACCTGCCAGCGCGAGGGTACCCAGGAATTCCGAGTAAGGGGTCATGAGCGGGTCGGGGGTGATTTCTATGATGAGCAGTTCGCCGTCCGACAGCCGGCCATCGAGCCGGATCAAATCTATTGTCTTGAGATCGGCGGTAAGCTGAACGATTTTCGAGAGCAATTCGTCGGTCATAAACTCGACGGGGCGTAACGCAACCCGTCGGTCACGCGAAAATTTGAGATTATAGTCGTAGACATGGTTGATCAGAAAACCTGATTCTTCTCCCACAATCCTTTCAGAACACCCCCACCGAAAGCTTCCACCTTTATCGAACGCAAGGCTTATGAATACCTCCGGACCAGACACGAACTCCTCGACGATTATTCCCTCCGGGAAATTGCCCAGCTTACGTAGCGCCAAGCCCTTGGCTTCTTCGATCGTCGCGCAAATCGACCCTTGGTCGATGCCGATCGATGACCCTTCCATATTGGGTTTGACGATCACGGGAAAGCGAAGGGCGCTGATCAGGTCAGTTTGCGTTGGGGTTGCAACCAAGACGGACGCCGGCGCTTCCAGACCCGCTCGCCTGAGAAAGACTTTGGAAAGAGATTTGTCGTTGGCAATCAACCGGGCATAGGGATCGGGCCCGACGTATCGCAGTCCATAGATCTCGCAGATTGCTGCCGCATATCCGGTGCGATTGCGATTTCTTGAACCATTCCAATGTGGCCATACGACAGCATCATGAAGTTTGGGAGCCTGCTCGATAAAGTCTGCCAAATCAGAGAACACGGTTACATTGCTTACGGCTGACTTCATCAGATCTCTTATGTGAACCGCTTGCTCAGGTGTCGTCATGTCCAGGTCACGAGATCCGAGCGATAGCCGGGAATTCTCTCGCTCGCGACCTTCTGTTATGAGTGCAAGCCGAAGCGGCAACCGGTCCGCGGTGAAAGGCATGACGTTTCCTGGCTGTCGATGGCCCTGCATTCGCAATGCGCTCCTGGACCTGGAACTCATCCCTACAGCGCAGAACCGCGCCTCCTGGGCGGCGGTCTCTGCCGCGGGCCTGCGTCAATAGGTAAGATACCATATTGGCCGGCAAATGTCTTTCGCCGCTGGCCGCCATTGACCAGCCTGCATTCTGGACCTGATCGTGCCTTGTCAGGCACGGCATCATGGGCATGAGACGACAAAGCGCCGCCAAAGTGTTGAAGCTTGTCGGTAAGAACGGTGACGGTTCGATGATGGGCGCATATCCCGACGGTGCGCGCGCTTCATCGATTTAACAGCGGCGCCTGCCCCGCGCTGGAACCCACCCAAGGTTTACTGATTTCTGCGGTAATCCCGCATTGATCCCCCCGTTTCAATCGCCTGCACGCTGGGGATATCAACCATGGTGGTACTCATTGATGTTTCCATCCCAGATGTTGATGTATGCGCGATTGAAGGTGCGGCAAACGGACTTCGGATGATCTCTACGGTGCCTCCTCCTGAACCGTTAACAGGTAGGCGTAGATCCGATCGATTGTCTTCTCGTCCAGAACCTCGCCCCAGACCGGCATTCCCTTGTCAGGCCGTCCATTCATGACGGTCGATCGGAAGACGTCCGGCATATCGTCTCCATAGCGCGCACGAAGACGTCTGAGGTTACGTTCTGATTGTCCCGTCGAGGCATCCGGCCCGTGACAGTGGGCACAGGTCTGATTGAAGAGCGAGCGGCCCTCCTTGGCGGCTGCCGCGCTATCCACGGTCGATACTTGCGCTGGCTTCCCCGTCGCCGATTCGGCTCCTGCCCCCGCCAATTCTTCTGAGTTGGCTGAACCATCGCTGGCAAGGATGGCGATCACACATGCCAACGCCGCCGCTATGCGCACTGCCGTCATTCCGAACAATCCCACAATGAGGAGACGACGGGGCCACAGCCCCGTCGTCTCCATTCGCGTAGAGCCTCCGTTCCGATAGAATCGGAACGGAGGCTCTACTTCTTTATTTGACGCGTTTTCTTCACGTGAACCGGTATCCACCCCGGATCAAGTCCGGGGCAGGCTTTCGCTCGAAAACGCTCCAGATCAATGGCTCGGCAATTCAAACACGAACAACGTTCCGCCTTCAACGGTCGACGCCAGGATCTTCTTGCCTGTCTCGCCCATGAAGCTCGGCGGCCCAAGCAGATGCCCGGACGCGACAACGAGATACTGCTTTCCGCCAACCTCATAGGTCACCGGCCCCTGGCTGATGCCGGATCCGGTCTGGAAACGCCACAGCACGTCGCCACTCCTGGCGTCCACCGCCTTCAACTCGCCCTGCATGTTTCCGTAGAAGACCAACCCTCCGGCGGTTGAAAGCGCGCCACCCACAAATGGCATCGATTCCTTGATGCCCCAGATCTTCTTCCGGCCCACCGGGTCCCATGCGACGAACTCGCCGCCATGGCCGCCCGGACCGTATTTGCCGGCATCGAATTCGGTGCCGAGGAAGAAAATGCCCTTTTTGGGATCGCCCGCGTCCCGTCCGACTTCGTCCATGCAGATGTTGAAGGTCGGGATGTAGACGAAGTGAGTATCGAAGCTGTACGAAACAGGCGGAAAATTCTTGCCGCCATAGAAGCTCGGGCAGACGTCCCGGGCCCAGACGTCCTTGCGCGGCCGCTTCTCCGGATTCTCGATCGGGTAACCGTCGCCGTCGACGCCTTTGGCCCAGTTGACATGGACGAAGGGCGTCGCCGAGATCAGCTTTCCACTCTTGCGCTCAAACACGTAGAAGAAACCATTTCGGTCGGCGGTCATCAGCGTTTCGACATTGCTGCCGCCGATGTTCAGGTCGGCCAGCACCTTCTCGTTGACGCCGTCATAGTCCCAGGCATCGTATGGCGTCTGCTGGTAGTGCCAGGTAATCTTGCCGGTGTCGGCATCGAGCGCGAGCGTCGATGACGAATGGAGATTGGTCAACTTGCCGTACTCGCTGGTGTCCGTGCCGCGCGCGTGTGCGGCCCAGGGCGCCGGATTGCTGGTGCCGTAGTAGATCAGGTTGAGCTTGGGATCGTATGACCCGACGAGCCAGGCATCGGCTCCGCCGCGCGCCGCGATTTCCGGCGATGGCCAGGAATCATTGCCCGGCTCGCCCGCCGCCGGGATGGTGTAGGTCCGCCAGACCTCCTTGCCGCTCTCCTGGTCGTAGGCGGTGATCGCGCCGCGCGTCGCGTATTCGCCGCCGGCATATCCAATCACCACCATATTCTTGACGACCGTCGGCGGTGACGTGATGTCGTCGCCGGCCTTGTAGTCGGCGACCTTGGCCTTCCAAAGTTCCTTGCCGGTACCGGCGTCCAATGCGACGAGATGGCCGTCGAGTTGGCCGACAAAGACTTTGCCATTCGCATAGGCGACGCCACGATTGACCAGGCCACAGCATACCGCCGCGGCAACGTCGGAGGGCAGTTCGGGTGCATAGCGCCATTTTTCAGCGCCGGTAGCTGCGTCGAGCGCGTAGACGAATTTCGGGCCCTTGGGCGACGTCACATACATCGTGCCGCCCACTATCAACGGGGTCGTTTCCTGCCCTTCCAGCACGCCGAGCGGAAAGGCCCAGGCGACCTTCATATCCTTGACGGTCTTGGTGTCGATCTGCTTGAGCGTGCTGTAGCGGGTATTGGCGAGATCGCCTCCATAGGTCGTCCATTCAACGCCGCTCTCGGCCCTGGCTGGAGACGCGAGCAAAGACGATGCGACAAGGGCAGCGGCAATACCTGCCACGATGCCCGACAAACCAGGTCTTTCTTCACAGTGGTACACGGCTTTCCTCCTTGCGTTTAAGCTTTTGCTACACGGCGGTTGGGAAGCTCCGCCTGTTTCGGTCTCGACTCTTCGTGGTCAATTCGGCGCGCGCGGATAACCGCGCGTATTTCGGGAGAACCGCGGCGGTTTGATCGGGCTGCAGTTGCGCGAAGGCCGACGATCCAGCAGCTAATTTGCCGCGGTTGGACGGTTGGGGTTGCCAAGCGCGGCCGCGAGCCTCGGCGCTGCCGATCCGGCTGCGTCGGTCGTGCCTGAACACGGGTGCGCTGAACGCCCTGTCTGTAAGGATGAGTTCGCCGTGGAGGTAGCTCACGCCCACCTTAAGGTATCCCACTATAGCGTTCCTCTTCTTTTGGTATGCCATTTATTTTTATTGCATACCATTTTGGATTTTTGGTACGCTATCCACGTTGGAATAGTCAAGGGCTAAACAGGAGATTTTCCCGCACGCGTCGGGGCAGCACCGATGCCGACGTTTGCCGAGGAGTGAGACGATCGACACCTTGCGCGAGGCACGTTGCGGCGCTGTCCGTCAATCGACCGCTGCACGGAAAGGCGAGCGAAGATCCCGGATGCCGCGGAGCGCGATCACGCCCCGATCTCCGCGCCAGGAAAAAGTGAAACTGAAACGCTCTCTTCAAAACACGTCGACCCGACGACTACGGATAGCGTATGGATGGAATCCCAAATGCGGTCGCATGGTTGCGAGCACTCGGATCCCGGCAGGGAGGGTTGCGCGACCTCGCCAATCCAGGGAATTTTCAATGACGAATTTCAATGACGAATATTGAACCCGCTAAACGTCTGTCGCAGGACTCCCAGGAACAGTTGGCCAAGGCCGTAGAGGCGGAAATTGCGAGTGGCGCCTTTCGTCCCGGCGACAGACTGGACGAACGCACGCTCGCAATCCGGTTTGGGGTGTCCCGCACACCCATTCGCGAAGTCTTACGCAGACTGGCGTCGCAGGGCATCGTTGAATCGCGCCCCCATCAAGGAGCGTTCGTCCCCACCCCGACCGTTTCAGAAATTTTGCTCACCTATGAAATTCTCGGAGCGCTCGAGGCACTTGCCGCCCGGCTGGCGTCGCGGCGGGCAACACTGGGCGAGCGCCAGCAATTGTGTGCGACCGCCAATGAGTGTCTGGCAATGGCCGCCTCCGGCGACCTTAACGACTATGCTCGTCTGAATCTGAAATTCCATGAGCAGATCTACGAAATGTCGCAGAACCATCTGCTTGGGGAAAACACCTACAGAATTCGCCAGAAGCTCGCCCCTTTCAGACGCATGACATTCGATCTTCCCGGGCACATGAAAGTCTCAGCCGACGAACACGTTGAGATCGCCGATGCCATCGCGCGGGGGAATGGAGATGAGGCTGCCCGGCTCATTGAAAATCACCTGAACATAAATCGCGCCGACTTTCGCGATCTATTCGTACGCATATCTCGCGAACTGTCCGACCACGCTGCCGGGCATGCCAGGATTTTATCCAGTCCACAGGACTGACAAATCATGAAGCGGAGAATTGCGGGCCGCCCGCTTGGTCAAGCGCGAAACCGAATGACTGAGGAGGGGTCGATTTGCCTTTTGGTGCAGAATTCGTCCTGCGCGCCCAGCCTAATTTATTGAACCGGATCAAGCTGATGCTAGCTGTCCAGTCCTCCTTGCAAAAATATTTCTGTTCCCTTCTGACGCAAATCACCTGCGTATCTTTCACCGTCCCGTCCCACAGAGGGGCGGTTCGCGATCGTCACGGACGCGGGGCGGGATGCGGTGGACGCGGGCGGCGCTTCTGACGAGGGCGCGTGCTTGCGGACGGCGAAGCCGTGTGGTCCTGACGCCCCGACGCTGGCGTCAAGTTCTCGAGAAGCAAGCTTCTTGGGGGCGACGGTGGCAAGAAAGCCCGGTCACCGAGGAGAGCGCGGAGGAAACCGTTAAAACCATTGCGCAGGGAAGGCCGGGTGTTCCGGCGACCTGTGGTGACTAACTCGCGTGTTTTTTACACACCACGCGAGGCTGCGGGTGCGGCGGGCACCCGGCTTTCCCTGCGCCCTCTGTTATTGGAGGGTGGAAGTTCCTGCAAAACTCGGGCGCGACGCGCCGCGAGAACGCGAAGGCATATCTTGCCGTCATTGCGAGCGAAGCGAAGCAATCCATTCCTTCTTTTTGCTGTGCGATGGATTGCTTCGCTTCGCTCGCATGACGGAATGGGCTGTTCAAATTCAAATAGACACTCTCAACGCTTGAAAATCATCCGTTCGACATCCAGCCGTTGCTGCCAGCGATGGCGATCGAGTTCGGGATCGAGATGCTCCTCCACCGGCCAGCCAATGCAGAGATAGGCGACCAGCGTCCAGGTCGGCGGCACGTCGAGCGCCCGATGAATCACTTCAGGTTCGAGGATCGAGACCCAGCCAAGCCCCAACCCCTCGGCGCGCGCCGCAAGCCACAATGTCTGAATGGCGGCCACGACCGAATAAAGGACGGTTTCGGGCATGGTGCGGCGGCCGAGGCCACTGCCCTCTTCGGCTGCCTCATCGGCGAACACGGCGACATGGACCGGCGCGTTTTCGAGGCCCTCGAGTTTCAGCCTCGCATATTGCGCGCGCCGTTCGCCGTCATAGTTTTCGAGCGCTCGCGCATTGGCACGCGCGAAGCTGGATTTGACTTCGTTCCTGCGATCCACCGATTCGACCAGCACGAACCGCCAGGGCTGGCAATGGCCGACAGAGGGCGCATGGCTGGCGAGTTCGAGCAGCGAATGCATCAACTGGGGATCGATCGGATCACGGCGAAAGCGGCGGACGTCGCGACGCCAGAGAATGAGATCCCGAAATGTCTCGCGAAACACTTCGTTGAATGGCCGCGGCGATGAATCGGGCATCTCGGTCATGCGGCGGCTGCCGCGTCGATGACATGAAAAAACGTTCCAGTCGCCGAGCCATTGCGGATGCCTTGTTCGGGCACGCTCGATCCGGAAGCGTCCCGGCAATCGACCAGCGAATCTCCATTGACCGAGACCGTGCTCGCATAATGGTATTCATGGCCGAACACTTCCGCACCCTCCGCGCCGAGCGAACAGTCGCGCTGAAGCCGGGCGCGGCGATAGCCCAAATGCAGCCTGCGCCTGGCGAAGGAAGTTTCAAGCCCGAGCAGCCCGGTCATCTCGTGCCTCACGCCGTCGGCATCTTCGATCCCGCGCCCCAGCACCATGTAGCCGCCGCACTCGCCGTGGATCGGCACAGCGCGCGCGGCCAATGTGCGAAGACCCGCGCGAAAAACATTGGCCGACGCGAGCGTGCCGGCATCCAGTTCAGGATAGCCTCCGGGCAACCATACGGCATCGGCCGCTGCATCAGGCGCCTCGTCGGCCAATGGCGAGAACGGAATGATCTCCGCACCGGCGTGGCGCCATTGCCTGAGCAAATGCGGATACATGAACGAAAACGCTCGGTCCTGCGCCAGTGCGATGCGCTGGCCCGGTGGCGGCAGATGGTGCTTCAACTCGTTCGATCGCTCGTCGCTCGCGGGCGGCAAGATCTTCGCGGACCGTGCCGCTCGCCTGATCGCATCGACATCGACGGCCGCATCGACGACATCGGCGAGCTTCTCCAGATGCCGGTCAATGTCAGCGACCTCGCGCGCCTGAACAAGGCCGAGGTGCCTTTCGGGCAACGCGATCGCCTGATCGCGGAAGATCGCGCCGAACACCGGCAATTTTATCCGTTCGAAAGCCGGTGCCATCAGCGCAAGGTGCCGCGCGCTCGCGACGCGATTGAGAATCACGCCGGCGATATCGATGTCGTCCCGATATCTGGCGCAGCCGAGCGCGACCGCGGCAGCCGTCTCGGTCTGGCCAGCGACATCGAGCACCAGCACCACCGGCCATCCGAGCTGCGATGCCAGATCGGCCGTGCTCCCGGATCCCGATTGTCCGCGCGCCGCGGCGCCGTCGAACAGTCCCATCACGCCTTCGACGACGGAAAGTTCTGCATCGATCGATGCAGTCGCTGCAAGTGTTGCGATCAGCCCTGCACCCATCGCCCAGCTGTCAAGATTGTAGCTGGGATGCCCGGCGGCGACTTCATGAAACGCCGGATCGATATAATCAGGACCGCACTTGAAGGGCTGCACGCGGTGGCCTCGACGGCGAAGCGCGCGCAACAGCCCGAGCGTCACGGTCGTTTTGCCGGCGCCAGAACGTGGCGCCGCAATGATGACACCTGGCGCACCGGAGCGATGGATCATGGCCGTCCAACCATCACGAGCCTCGTCCCCGGAACCGGCGCTGATAGGCACTGTCATACAGCGCGCTGTCGCGGAAATCCCGCGCCGCCAGCACCTCGCCCACGATGATAAGCGCGGTACGATCGATGTTGGTCTTCTCGACCTCGCCGACGATGGTACCGAGCGTGGCCCGGATAATCCGCTCGTCAGGCCAGCTCGCGCGAAATACCACGGCAACCGGACAGCTCTCGCCATAGGCGGGAACGAGTTCGGCGACGGTGTTGTCGAGCGCATGAATGGAGAGATGGATCGCAAGGGTCGCGCGGGTCGCGGCGAACGCTGTCAGAGTTTCGGTTTCGGGCATGGAGGACGCACGTCCCGGGGTCCGGGTCAGCACGACCGATTGAGCCACTTCGGGCAACGTCAGTTCTCTCGCCAGCGCAGCCGAGGCCGCGGCAAAGGCTGGAACGCCCGGCGTGATCGTGAAGGGGATGTTGAGCGCTTCGAGCCGCCGCAATTGTTCGCCGAGCGCGCTCCAGATCGACAGATCGCCGGAATGAAGACGCGCGACATCCTGGCCCTTCGTCGGCGGCTTGCTTGAATTCGGCGACGATCTCGTCCAGCGACATCGGCGCCGTATCGATAATGCGCGCTTGGGGCGGGCAATAGTCGAGCAGCGCCTTGGGCACCAGCGAGCCGGCATACAGGCAGACGGGAGAACTCGCGATGAGATCGCGTCCTCGCAGCGTGATGAGATCGGGCGCGCCGGGTCCGGCGCCGATGAAGTGAACCGTCACGACCCCTCACCGATGGCAATGGCACAGGTTACCTTGTTGGCCGCGACCCGCGCGCCCAGCAGCCGCGCGTTCGAGCCGGCCGCGACCAGCGCTGCCGCCTCCGCGATCGACGGAACGCCCTTGATCTCCTGAACGCGCAGCGAGCGCGTCAAGACCTGGTCGGCGACGCGCCCCAGATCGGCGATCGGGCATCGAACGATGGGAAGCGACAGCGAGCGGGCTGCGCCTGCGATGCCACGCTGGTCGGCTTTCGAGGTCTCGGTCGCAATCGCCGTCAGTTTCTCTCGTGCGATGCCGAAGTTTGAAAGTGCTGCGGAAATCAGGCTGACAATGTCTTCGGAGGATGTTTCGCTTCCGCATCCGATCCCTGCAACGATCATGGCTTCCTCACTCGCCACTGCGTGACCGGCATCGCCGGCCGCCAGCCAGACATGGCGCCTACTCTATCGGCTCTCGTGACCTGCAGTCGAATGAGATCTCCGCCAAATTGCTGAAAATAGCCGGCAAGTCTCGCCTCGGTCTCGAGCGACACCGCGTTGGCAACGAGACGGCCACCGGGTTTCAATGCCGACCACCCCGCTTCGAACACACCGTCATCCATCATGCCGCCGCCGATAAAGACGGCGTCCGGACGGGCAAGCCCCGTGAGCGCTTGCGGCGCGTGGCCTTGCACGATCTCAAGTTCCGGCACCCCGAGCGCAGCCGCGTTACGGGCCGCGCGGCCCGCACGATCGGCGTTTGCCTCGATGCCGACAGCGCGCAGCGACGGATGCTGCAGCAGCCACTCGATCGCGACCGAGCCGGCGCCAAGCCCGATATCCCAGAGCAGTTGGCCGCGCAGCGGCTGCAGCGACGAAAGCGTCACCGCACGAATTTCGCGCTTGGTCAGCTGGCCGTCATGCTCGAACAGATCATCATCAAGGCCGGACGTCAGGGGAATGATGGCGGCGTCGGGTTCAGCGACCACCTCGATCGCGATGGTATTGAGGGGGTGGATTTCGTCGATCCTGAAATTCGAGGCCGTGGCGTGACGTACGCGTTCACGGGCGCCACCCATCGCCTCCAGCACGGTCATTCGCGTTTGTCCCATGCGACGCGTGGCGAGAAGTTCGGACAGCTTGCGCGGTGTCGCGCCGTCCCATGAAAGCACGAGAATTCGCGCGCCGGGTTGCAGGTGCCGAATAATGCCATCGAGGGCGCGACCGTGCAGCGTGACCAGCGAGACGTCCTGAAGCGGCCAGCCCATCCTCGCAGCGGCAAGACTGAAAGCGGAGGGCTGCGGCAGGCAAATGAATTCGTCTGCCGGGACAAAAGCCGCGATCTGCTTGCCGACGCCGAAATGAAAGGGATCGCCGCTCGCCAGAACCACGACGGGGCGCCCGCGGTGACGCTCGATTTCGGGGAATGCGTCGCCGATCGGGCTCGGCCATGCCAGACGCCTGCCCCGAATAAGATCGTTCGCCAATTCCAGATGGCGCGCACCGCCGACCACCAGTTCCGCCGAATGGACCAACTGGCGGGCCACGGAGGAAAGTCCTTCCACGCCATCTTCGCCGATGCCGACGATGGACAGCCAGCGCTGCGCTGTGCAAATTGCGAGCTCAGCCATCATGGAATGAGCCCCGATGCGCGTTCTCATCCTCGGAGGTACGACGGAGGCCTCCGGCCTGGCGCGTTGGCTTGCGGCCGACCACCGCTTCGAGACAACGCTCTCGCTGGCCGGGCGCACGTCGAAGCCGCGGACGCAACCGGTTCGTACCAGGATTGGCGGCTTCGGCGGCGCCGACGGATTGGCGGCATGGCTTGCGCAGGAAGCCATCGAGGCCGTCATCGACGCGACGCACCCCTACGCCGATCAGATATCGTCCAATGCTGTGACGGCCTGCGCGCGGCTTGCGATCCCGCTTGTCACCATCTTGCGCCCGGCCTGGCGGCCTGAGCCGGGTGACCAATGGCTGACGGTGGCAAATGCGGAAGCCGCCGCCGATGCGCTCGGGCTGGAGCCGCGCCGGGTGTTTCTCAGCCTCGGCCGCCTCGAGCTCGGCGCTTTCGCAGCGAGCCCTCCTCATCACTATCTCGCGCGCACCGTCGACCCACCGGAGAGTGTCGTGCTGCCGCGCGATATCCGTTTGATATTCGATCGAGGTCCGTTCGACGAGCCAGCCGAGACTGCGCTTCTCAGGAGCGAAAAGATCGACGTGCTGGTCTCCAAAAATTCGGGTGGGGCGGCGACCTACCCGAAAATCGTGGCCGCGCGCAAGCTCGGCATCCCGGTGGTGATGATCGCGCGGCCGCACAAATCGCACGGGCACGTCGTGAACAATGCGGAGGCCGCTGCCAGATGGCTGGAAGAACAACTCGCTCATCGCGCCATCCCCGGTTCGGCTCGCGGCGTATAGACCCAGGGCAGATGCCCGGTTCGGGGAATGAGCCGGGTAGCCGCCGCTCCGACGATGACCAGCGTGCTCATATCGGCCAGCACCGGATCGGCTTCGGCAAGGGTCGTGACGATAACACGCGTTTCGGGCGTCGCCGCCTTCCTGACGAACAGCACGACGGCCTGCGGCGGCTTGATCGTTCGCAACAGATCGAATGCCTGTCCAAGCTGATGCGGACGGGCTTTTGACGCGGGGTTATAGAGCGCGATAACAAAGTCACCGGTGGCAGCGGCCCGCAGCCGCCGTTCGATGGTCTCCCACGACTTTAGATTGTCCGATAGCGAGACCGCGCAAAAATCACCTCCAAGGGGAGCGCCGACTTCGGCCGCGGCGGCGAGCATGGCGGTAATGCCCGGCTCAACGTGAATATCGAGCTCCCGCCACTTCAGCTCGCCGCCCTCGACAGCTTCGAATACCGCCGCTGCCATCGCGAATACGCCGGGATCTCCGCCGGATACGACCGCAACCTTGCGGCCTTCGGCGGCAAGCGTAAGCGCGTGACGCGCGCGCTCGATCTCGACGCGATTGTCGGTGGGATGACGCCGCTGACCGGGAACGGTTTCCGGAATTCGATCGAGATAAGGTCCATAGCCGATCAGGTCGGTTGCGGCACGGATCGATCGCGTGGCGGCCGGCGTCAACAGGTCGATCGACCCCGGCCCAAGACCGACAATGACCAGCGAACCGCTCACAGCCGCCTCCCCTGACCGGGAATCAGCACCATCGAGAAATAAGGGCCGCCGACATCAGGCCCTTCGGACAGCGGCATGATCTGCTCGCCTTGCATGGTGCCGCGCTCGACATAGATCGCGCGCTCCAAGAGGCCCGCCGCCGTCACGGCGCGGCGAACTTTGGCCAGATGGGTGCCGACCTTCATGATCACCGCAGCGTCGGTGTCGGCGAGGCGGCGCGTCAATTGCTCTTCGCCCATGGTCCCCGGCAACACCGAGAGGATGTCGTTGCCCCAGGTGATCGGCGTGTTGGCTCGCGTCCAGCAGCCCGACATGCCCGTTACGCCCGGCACGACCTCGATCGGAAAGACCTTGTCGAGACGGCGCCAGATATGCATGAACGAGCCGTAAAAAAACGGATCGCCCTCGCCCAGCAGTCCGACCGACTTGCCCTGTCGAAGCAACACCGACAGCGCCTCGGCGGAATCCTCATAGAACCGCCCGATCTGTTCCTGATAGGAAGGATCCTCCGGCGGAATTTCGTTGGTCACGGGGTATTCGAGCCGAAGCTCGTGGCGTTCGGCTCCCATCAGGGGATCAACGATACCGCGCGCATTGCCTTGAAGTCCGCGCTTGGCAAAAAAAGCAATGACATCGACATCGCGCACCAGCGCGGCCGCCCTCAACGTCAGATAGCTGACATCGCCGGGTCCGACGCCGATACCGTAAAGCGTTCCAGCGTTCGCCGTTCCCGTGATCGCGGCAAGGTCCATCATTCGCTCTCACTCGCCAGCGCGTTGACCGCAGCCACGGCCATGGCGCTGCCGCCCCTGCGGCCATGGACAACAAGGAATGGAACGCGGGTCTGCGCCGCGAGGGCTTGCTTGGATTCGGCCGCTCCGACAAAGCCCACGGGAACGCCGATGATCGCGGCGGGAGGCGGCGCCCCCTGGTCGAGCATTTCGAGCAACCGAAACAGCGCGGTCGGCGCGTTGCCGATGGCAACGATCGCGCCTTTCAGACGAGGCCGCCAAAGCTCCAGCGCCGCGGCCGATCGGGTGTTTCCAATTTCGGCCGCGAGTTGCGCCACACTCGAATCGTCCAGCGTGCAGATGACGCTGTTGTTGGCCGGCAGCCGGCTGCGGGTGATGCCATGGGCGACCATCTTGGCGTCACACAGGATCGGTGCGCCGTGCAACAATGCCTCGGATGCGGATGCGGCAAAGGTCGGGGACATCAGGACGTCGTCGGCGATATCGACCATCCCGCAGGCGTGGATCATCCTGACGACGACCTTCTCTTCCCTTGGCCCAAAGCGGGAGAGATCGGACTCGGCGCGGATGATCTCAAATGAATGGCGGTAAATCTCGGCTCCATCCCGAACGTAGGCGCGCAATTCACTCATGGCCGTGGCCCCGGTCCATGCCGAAAATGTCGCCGGGATCGGCGGCAAGCTCGCCGAAAGAAAGATGCCGCGTTGCATGATCCCGGGCGGTGCCGTTGCGCAGGATGCCATACTGACCCTCGGAACCGACGAGCACGAGGTCGGCTCGCCCGGACTTCGCACAGCCTTTGGCGCAGCCAGAAACATGAACCGTCCCGGCGAAACCAAAACGCGGCAACCAACCCGCGATCCGGCGTCCATCGCCCCGTGTGTCCAGCGTGGTCGACGGACAAGCGGGAGCGCCCGGGCAAGCTTCGATCTGGAGCAAGGGATCGCGGGGATCAACGATCAAACCGTCCTGTGCGGCGGCATCAAGAATGCTCTGGGCCGATGGTCGGCTGGCCAACGCGGCATAGAGCGCGCGCCAGGGCGAGAGCCTGATCTCTTCACCGCCATGGTCCACGATCGCGTCAGCGAGCTTGCCAAGCTGGTCGGCTTCGATGCGCCCAAAGGGTGCAGCGATTCCCACGGCGAACCGACCGGCGCCGAGCTCCATCAAACCCACACGACGATTCAGCGACAAATCCGCTTTTCGCGGGTTTTCCGATAACACACCGAGCCGCGACTTCATCGCCGACCGAATAGACGAGAAGCCCTCGTCGGAAAGATCGCGCATGCGCTGCCGCGGCTCGCGCGTTGCAACATGGATGAAGGCCAGGCCAATCTCTATCGCAACTGTTGCGGCGGCGTCGGGCGAGATGGAGCCAAGCCAGTCTGTTCCCGTCCGCGTCTCAAGACCGACCGCAAACGCAGCCATCGGACCATGTGCAATGGCCACAAGACGAACGTCGGCGCGCTGTTCCGCGAGCGACAGAACACCGCCGCCGTCGACGATGAAACCGAACTTGGACGGCAACGCCCAGAGGGATTTTTCGGACGCCAACCGTCGCGCAAGCTCTCGACCGACACCTCTCGCATCCAGCACCTCGGCGGGATCAATTCCGGCGAGAGGATTGATCATCACATTGCGCACGGCCTCACCGTCCGGGCTGTCGTCGAGAAGTCCGAGTTTTGCGATCGCGTCATGCAACGACGGCAACGAAGCTTCGCTGACACCCCGGAGCTGCAGATTGGCCCGCCGCGTCAGGTCGATGTGGCCGTTGCCGAAACGTCGTGCCGCGTCGGCGAGTACTCGCAATTCGTGCGGGCTCAACGCCCCGGAACGTGGCCGTATGCGGACGACCAGTCCGTCGCCACTTTGCATCGGCCGCAAAGCACCGGGGCACCAGCCCTTCACATCAAACGCCGCGGAAGAGTTCACTCCGAGCCGCTCCTTCGCATCAGGTAGCTGTCCATGATCCATCCATTCGCCCGCCGGGCGTTCGTCCTGATCCGTTCGATATCGTCGGCGACATCCTTGAGCTTGCCGGACACCAGGATTTCGTCCGGCGTGCCGACATACGCACCCCAATAGATATCGATGTCCTGATCGGCAAACCGCTTGTAGGTGTTCTCGGCATCGAGCATGACGACGACGCTATCCATCTTGTCAGGGAAGCCCTCCGCCATCTTTCGCCCGGTGGTAATTTCGATCGACTGACCGATGCGGTTGAGCGTTGTCTTGTGCTTCGCCGCGAGCGCCTGAATGCTGCTGATGCCGGGAATCACCTGATAATCCAGTTGGTACCGGCCACTCTGCGCGATCATCTCGATGATGCGGATCGTGCTATCGTAAAGTGTCGGATCACCCCACACCAGGAACGCACCGCATTCGCCGTCCGCCATCTCCTCTGCTATCAGTTTCTCGAACAACGCCTGCTTGTCGCGATTGAGGTCGTCGACGGTCGAGAGATAGTCTTCTGCGCCGCGCGTCCATCCCGGACTGGTCGCGTCCACAAACCGGTGGTTGTTGCCCCTGATATAGCGCCGGCAAATTTCCTTGCGAAGCTCGATCAACTTCGTCTTGGCGGGGCCTTTGTCCATGATGAAGAAGACGTCCACCTCATTGAGGGCGTTCACCGCCTGCATCGTGACATAGTCGGGATCTCCGGCGCCGATGCCTATTATGAGTATCTTCTTCATGAACTGATACTCCACTTTCCTCAGCGCCCCTTTTTGACGCGCTTCCGGCCTGGCGCGCCGGCTCGGGCTCCAGGTCTTGAGCTGTGATGATGGCAGCTCGCAGCCAGATTGAACGCGGCAGAGGAATTGCAACAACGCCCGGTAATGCCCTTGCTGTCGCTGCGGTCGTCGCAGCCAGTTAGCTTGCATCAGCGGCGTGGCGCAATGTCTGTACTCCCCGACCGACATCTTCGCGTGTGACTACGGCTGACGGCAGGTCTCCTGGCTCGCGGATCGATTACCTTGCGCCGCCTTCCCAGGACCGAGGCTCCCAGTGGCGTATGACGCAAGATTTACCGCTTACAGTTGCGGGGGCAGCCGCGGCTTTGGAGAAATTTCCCCGCACCGCATTCCCTTTTGATCCCCGACAGGGGAACCGTCACAATGACGGTAGAATTTTGGGACCGGATGAGTCAATGCCGTTATCGGAGGCTCAAGCCCTGACATCGAGGCGCACCACCCGCCGGGTGAGGCGGGTGAACCGATGATTTAAGTCCGCCGAGCCGGACTGTTGTGCATGCGGTGGGTCATCCCGACAGACCTCCATGCTCAGAACTGAGCGTGCAATCTCGTGGCGAAGACTGAGACCGGGCCGCGATCGCGATTGTACGCAGGATTGACGATGAACTGGTAGTCGAAGGTCACGCGACAGAATGAAACCGGGAGGCTGTAATAAGTTTCCAGAATCTGCTCGGGGCCCGGATGTGGAAGCTGTCCATCGCCGACAAGAATACCGAGACCGCCCGCGTTGAGAAACGCTTCGTGCTCCCTGGTAATTCCGTTGACGACACCCGCGATCCCGAAGGTATCGTCGGGCCGTCCCCAGCGCTTGCCTTGCAGCGAAAGACCCGCAGAGACCGTGCGATCGACGTCGGTGAATTCGTAGGGCTCGATGTCGCCGTTGGCCCAGCCGGCGCGGGCGAAGAGGCCGACGTCCGGGACAACCTGCTGCTCAAGGTTGACGCTGACGCCCCCCCGACTTTGATACTGGCGCACCGCGCCGATGTCGGCGGGTCCCCCATCCAACTGGGCCAACTGGATTGCGTCCGCATAGCTGCCCATGCGGCCACGTGACAGGAAGCCGGTCACCGCGATCTTGCCGGGCTGTCCCCAGAGTTCATGGCGATGTTCGATTTCTCCGATCCATTGGAACTGCCCGAACTGCGGATCGAGCTCCGTGCTATTTGGAACGATCGACATGTCGAACACTCCGCCGCGCAGTGTCCAGGCGCCCTGATACCATTCCGCCGTAGCTCCGAGCGAAAAGCCCCAGGCTTCGGCGGCATAGTCGAAGGTGGCGGCGTCGATGATCGACCAGTTCAGAAAATCGGCGCGCGGGTCGTGCGCGTACTTGTTGGTATCGAAGATGTCACCGACGCTGAATTTTCCAACCGTGAGCACCAGCCTGTCGGCGGTCTGTTGACCCGCAAATTGGTTGATTGCCTCGTCCACCTTCTGTGTCTCACCACCAAGATTAATCGTCTGGCGGATAAAGGCGCGCTGCACGCGGGTGTAGGGATAGTTCGCGCCGGTCTTGTAGGCCTCGCCGCTGGTAAAGCCGGCAACGCCGAGCGTTCCGCTCAACCCAAAGCCCTGGTCGATCTCCGGATTGATCCAGGCTTCGGCGCCGTCCCAAAGCCGCAAGCCCAGATAGGCGGTGGCGTCCCAGGTCTCCCGTCCGTTGTTGGGGGCGAGGCTGTTCGGTCCACTGTAGGGCGCATGGAACGGCGCTGCATATTGTTCGACGAACGTGGTTTGGCCATGAACTGCCCAGCTCTGTTCGGTTGGCAGAGACGGCGCCTTGGTGATCAGGCTGCCACCCTCGCCCGGAGCGTCAGCAAACAATTTGTAATCGAGACCGAGCCGCACTTCTTGAAGGGACAGATTCGAATTGAAGGCGTCGCTCGACGCGCTGAAATCCCTGCTACGGCTGCCGAAGCCGGTGTAGAGGTACTCCAGGCGAGCACTCCAGTTCGGGGCCACTGGAATTTCGACGCCCGCGCCCGCGGCCCAGCCAAAGCGCCACAGCAATGCACCCCGGTCCGTGCCGGGCGGCAGGATGCCGCCAGCCAGTTGTGTTCGCGTCAGTTGGTCGTAGGACCAGGCGAATCCGCCAGTTCCGTACACCAACCAATTATGGTCGAGGACGTAGCCGAGGCGCCCGCGCATCGTGCCAGAGCTAAGCACGGTGTCGGCATAACTTGCGATGCCGGCGTTCGACACTCCGACGGAAGTGCCAGCGATCGAATTGGGAAACGAGGCATCGGCCTCGACGCCTAGCATGAGGCGGGATGGCAGCACGACGTTGTAGCCGCCCTGAAGTCCGCTGAAAAAACTGCCAGTGCCCTTGAACAGATCGAATCCGTCGGTGAGGTCGGTTCGGCCGGCTGACACGCCGCCCGGCTGATCAGACGACCAGTTGGACCCCCCGGCGGCATAACCGACATGACCGCCGACATACCAGCCCGACCAGTCCAATTGTGGACTTTGCACAACTGCGGGTTTCGGCAAATCCGCGGCCTTTACCACGCTGTCTGCCACCATCCCCGCCAGGCAACCCACCACACAACAGACCCGTACCATCGTCACCACCCCCCAGTCGCTACTGCAAATTAGTCGCAATCAAGTTGACCAGCGTTCGGCACTCTGTCAAGCTATTTGCAATTGATTATCAATTGCGAGACGGGGTAGCTAGAGATGGCGCTGGAATTGGGGATCGCGGACCATTCGTTGGGGAACGAAAATTCCGGAGGAGGCTGGCGGTTGGCTCGCCGAATGAGCCAGGAAGAAGCCAGCCTTTCGGAAGTCAACGCGACGATCCCCGTTCCCCAGCAGGGGCTCTGGCTGAGACGGCTGCTGGCGTTCTCCGGTCCCGGCTACATGGTGTCCGTCGGTTACATGGACCCGGGCAACTGGGCCACCGACATCGCCGGCGGATCGAAGTTCGGTTACACGCTGCTCTCCGTCATCATGATCTCGAACCTGATGGCCATCCTGCTCCAGGCGCTATCGGCGAGGCTCGGCATCGTCACCGGGCGCGATCTCGCCCAGGCTTGCCGGGATGCCTATCCGCGAAGCGTCGGCATCGTGCTGTGGCTCGCTTGTGAATTGGCGATCATCGCCTGCGATCTCGCCGAAGTCGTCGGTACCGCGATCGCCTTGAAGCTGCTGTTCGGTATCCCGTTGATCGGCGGCGCGCTGATTACGGCGCTCGACGCCTTCCTGCTTCTGCTCCTGATGAACAAGGGTTTCCGCTTTCTCGAGGCGTTCATCATCGCGCTGCTGATCGTGATCGCCGGCTGCTTTCTGGTCCAGATCGGGCTCGCGGCTCCCCCCGTCGCGGAGATCCTCGGTGGCTTCGTACCATCCCCGCAGATCATCACCGATCCCGAAATGCTGTACATTGCCATCGGTATCATTGGTGCCACGGTGATGCCGCATAACCTCTATCTGCATTCGTCGATCGTGCAGACCCGCCAGTTCGACCGCGACGATACCGGCCGCCGGGCTGCGATTAGATGGGCAACCATCGACAGCACCATCGCACTGATGCTGGCGCTGTTCGTCAATGCGGCCATTCTGGTGGTTGCCGCCGCCGTGTTCCACGCCAACGGCAAGACCGACGTGGCGGAGATTGAAGATGCCTATTCACTGTTATCCCCGCTGCTAGGTGTCGGCATCGCATCGGTTCTGTTCGCCATTGCGCTGTTGGCATCCGGTCTCAACTCGACGGTCACGGCGACCCTCGCCGGACAAATCGTCATGGAGGGATTCCTGCGAATTCGCCTTCCGCATTGGGCGCGACGCCTGCTCACGCGAGCGGTTGCCATCGTCCCCGTCGTGGTAGTGACGGCGATCTACGGCGAACAGGGCACGGCGAAGCTTTTGATCTTAAGCCAGGTGGTGCTGTCGATGCAGTTGCCGTTCGCGGTTGTTCCGCTGGTGCAGTTCGTCTCCAATCGCAAGAAAATGGGCGACTTCGTCGTATCGCGAACGGTGTCGATGACCGCATGGATCGTGGCTGGTATTATCCTGATCCTCAACTTCAAACTTCTGTTCGATGTGTTCGCGGGGACGAACTGAGCGCGCTGGGGACGTCTCTGACGAGACACGGTGAGTTTAAATGGCGAGCGCCGCTTGGAATGAAGATGGGCCAACCCGAGTGTGAGAAGCATCTGATTTCCGGAGGCGATCTCGTGAACCTTCATCTCGATGCAAGTGCGACCGACGGCGCGGCGTCATTCGACAACGTGCCGGACATGTTACTCGGTGCCGGGCTCCGTCCGACCCGACGGCGCATTGCCCTCTTGAAGTTGCTGTTCAGAGCAAAACAGCGCGGTATCACTGCCGAAATTCTCTACGATGAGGCTTCCAAAGCACGCTGCCAGGTTTCGCGAGCCACGGTATGCAGCGCGCTGCGTCAATTCGAACGGGCCGGATTGACGAAAAGAATCGAGGTTTTGAATTCCCGGAAAGCCTGGTTCGCTTTGGACCGCTTCGCCTTGCCGACACCCAGTCATACCAACGAAACCGAAGAATATCCTTGCCGGGCTGGAATTTCCCCCGAGAGGATGGATGTTGATTGACAATGCCGAGGTCACTTCTATGATTCAGCCGGCATCCTCGCAAAAGCGGAAGCTGCTGAAACATCGGTATTGGATGCCAGGGCTATCGTCAGGGATCCATCATCAGTTGCGTCCCACCCGGGCCTCGAAATTCCAGGAGTTCGAACCATGACAACCCTTACATTTGCACCCTCGGCTCCGCCTGTCGCGATTCCGGTCGGAGAGGTGCTCCCCTGGGCGATTTTCGGCGGTCTCATGCTCATGATCGCGATCTACTTTGTCGGCGCCGAACAAGGCGCCACCTCGTTGATCAAGGGAATGTACGTGCACGAATTTTTGCACGACGGGCGGCACCTTCTCGGTTTCCCCTGCCACTAGAATCCAGTTGGCCGTCAAAGGCCTTCAACCGCCTGTATCAGGTATTTGGAATTGCGGCGCCATTCGCGCCGCAATTATTGCAAGAGAAGGTCAATTGAATGGTCGGAGCCCTTCTCACGCGTGGCATGCTGGTCGGCATCCTGGCGGGAATATTGTCCTTTGGCTTTTTAAAGCTCGTTGGCGAGCCCCCGGTCGATCGCGCCATCGCCTTTGAGACTGCAATGGACGACGCAAAGGACCACACCAAGGCGGATCATGTCATGACAAAAGGCATGACGATGCCGAAGGAAGACACCGAGCCCGAACTCGTGAGCCGATCGGTTCAGTCCGGCATCGGGCTATTCACCGGCGTCGCAGTTTACAACACCGCCTTTGGCGGCCTCTTCGCCCTGGTATTTGCCTTCGCCTATCGCCGCATGGGGGATTTTGATCCAAGAACGACGTCCGTGCTGCTGGCCATTTCAGGCATTGTCGCCGTCTATATCGTTCCAAGTCTGAAATACCCGGCCAACCCGCCATCGGTTGGCGATCACGAGACGATCGGCATGCGCACCGCGCTCTATTTTGCGATGATTGCGATCTCGCTCGCCGCCATGATCGCATCGTGGATGCTCCGCAATCGGCTTGTGCCGCAATACGGTCGCTGGAATGCAGCACTTACTGGCATTGCCGCCTATCTGATCGTCGTCGTGGCGGCCGGACTGGCGCTTCCCGCCGTCAACGAGGTCCCTGAAGCGTTTCCGGCGGTCGTACTTTGGCAGTTCAGAATGGCCTCAGCCGGAGCCCAACTGGTCATGTGGTCGACAATCGGGCTCGCGTTCGGCGTGTTGGCGGAAAGCGCGACGGCGGGCCGAAGCGGCTTGCGGCTCAAGGCCACAACATTCTAGACCGCCCTGCCGAGCTGACGGAGCTGGCGCACATGCGTTACGGCACAGCCTAGACATGACGACACGCCTAAGATTGCTGTGCCATGCTTCGACGTCCGCGGTGCGAACGTCAGCATTTCCTGCCGACGAGGAGCTCGACCCTCAAGGGCAGCGAAAGCTGAGCGGATTTTCGCGTCTCCCGCGGCACTGGGACCGTTGTGTCACGAGCCCCACCCGGCGGGCCGTTCAAACCGCGGCGGCCCTGGGTCTCGAGGCGACAATCGAACCGATGCTTCGGGATTGCGACTACGGCAGATGGACGGGCCGGTCCTTCGACGAGGTGCAGGCGCAAGAGCCGGAAGCCCTCGCCGACTGGATCAAAGATCCATCCGCCGCTCCGCACGGAGGAGAATCCGTCGTCGCCATGATCGCACGGGTTTCGGCGTGGCTTGATACGCAACTGACCAAACCCGGGGTTATCCTGGCCGTTACTCACGCCTCGGTGATCCGCGCCGCCATCGTTTGCGCGCTCGAAGCAGAACCGAGATCGTTTTGGCACATCGATATTGCGCCTCTTTCGTTGACACAGCTCAGCGGCAATGGTGGCCGCTGGACGTTGGCCTCGATGAGTTCCGGCAAAACAGACCCAAACACCGACGGCTTCTGCTGATTTAGGTGAGAACAGAGCGGCGCAGCGCGGCAATGTTGTCTCACTCCACGCTCCGCTTCCAGTATCCAGTTCCGAGCTTGCCGCTGATCACGGCGACGGTGTCGTGGATCTCGTAGGAGCCGCCGTCGCTGTAATCCTTCGAGAGGCCCTTGAGCGCGTGCAGCGTCCAGCGGCCGTTCGCGGCGGCAATCGTGCCCTCATGTGCGGGCGTGGCACGGCCGCCCTCGGCGTGAAATTTGTAGGTGCCGTCGCCCATCATCTGCCAGATCCAGCGCGACTGGCCGCGGCCGCTGGGCACCATGATCTCCCAGGTGCCGACCAGCGCGGGATCGATTGCGGTGGCCGACGTTGCGGGCGGCGCTGGTGCCGCGGGAGCTGCGACCGCGGGCACCGCATTCGCCTCAATCGTGCTCGCCGGGCCCGGCGACGGCAGGCCCGCCAGATAAATCGCCTTGCGCGAAAGCGAGCCGTAGACGAACGGCTGTTGTTCGTTGCGGGTCGCCTCCATCACGTCATCGCGGACGTTGCGGAACACGAAGGTGACCTCGACGCCCGGTGTCTCGATATTGCGCAGCAATGCCGCCGTGAACGGGCTGTTGCGTCCGCCGCCGTCGAGTGCGGTGGTGCCGTCGCGCGCAGCATAGGCGACCAGCACGTTGCCGACGGGTTCAATGCGGCCGAGGCCCCCGCTCACGGCGGCGCGCACGGCGAGCGACCGGTTCATCTTGATGGCGAACGGGTTGTTGCGGCAGGCGTCGAGGATGACGAGGCCGAGGCTCGTGGTGCTGGAGACCTGCATCATCACGCTCTGCAGGCTGATGGCTTCATTCGCTGCATCCGTGTCCCGCTTTAATTCCGCATCCACCGGGATCAGCCAGTTCTCGCCGTTGATCTCCATGCCGTGGCCGGCGAAGTACACCGTCGCCATGTCGGCGTCGGCGGCATCGCGCCCGAACGCGATCAGGCCGCGCCGCATCTCGTCGAAGCTCGCGTTGGTGATGAGCGTCACCACAAAGCCGAGGCGTTTCAGCGCCGCGGTGACATCGCCGGCGTCATTGGATGGATTGGGCAGCGCGGGTACGCTTCTGTAGGCGCCGTTGCCGATCACCAGCGCCACGCGCCTGCCATCGGCCACGGCGGGCGCCGACGTGAAGCCGGCAAGCGCGGCGGCAACGGCCAATCCGGAAATAAATCCGCGTCGATCCATGCTATTCCTGATCAGACTGACGCCTGCAGTGTACCGCAGCCCGCGCGAGGCAACCACAGCCGAGGTGGGCCTGGAGACCGTGTGCTGCTGCCCGGCTGATTTCGGGGGATCGCCATGATTGAGAGACATTCTGCCGCGTATCTGCCCCAATAGAGCCGAAGGTTGTCCTCGGGCAACGGTCTCAGAGACAAAGATGGTCAGGACAATATGGCTTGCGGCGGCGTGTTTGGCTGTGCTCGGCGCAATGGCTGTTGGCAATGTTTTGAAAGCACCTGCGACCCCCACGATCCATGAGACACCGGCAGGCGGAGCGACGGTCGACGCGGGGAAAACGCAGGAACCGTTGGCCAAGGCCGATCGGCTTCAAATTACCAATGTTCATCAGGAAGGACCGGCCGAAGCCGCGTCGCGGCTGATCGAACCGGTCGCCGCGGACGTCCCAAATTCAATTTCGCCGGAAGAGACAATCATCGTCAACCGACATTGGCATGACCCCAACGACACGAATTATGCAACCGCAAAGTCCAAACAATTCAGGGGAGCCGCGACCGCCAGGAAAGGTAAATCCGCCGCCGATCCCAGAGGTGGTCAGGCTGCGGATCACACCAAGCCGCCCGCGCAGACCAAACCCTGCAATCGGACCGGCGTCGGTGACTTTTTGAGGTCATTGAACCTCTCTCCGCCCTGCGACTCCTGATCTCCTGGCAAATCACGGTTCTCAATGTGATTGTAACGTCAAAGGCCCGGTAAATCGTTTGGATCCCTGGCGGCCTCAAAACGCGAAATGAGGTCTTCAGGCAATTCGACCAACTTCGCCGAACGGTTGATCGAGGATCCAAACACGGCGGCCGCTGCGACCTGTTTTGCCAGCCGCGTATATTCCGACCATACCAGATACAGCATCAAAGGAGGCTGCTGCCCGTTTGCCATTAGCTGGTCGCAGCGCTCGCTGGCGCCTTCGGTGAGCCACCATTTCTGTGCAACAGTGACAATCTTCCTGAAATTGCGAATTGTTCCCATCTGTTGTGCTGGAGGAACGCTGGCCAAGTGAGCGCAATGGGTCAGCCAATTCAGTCCGGCGAGGATGGCTATTGCAAAGTCGGCTGACGCCGTACCCGTAAAATCGATCACAGTTTCCGCGTGAGCGCGTTGAAACAGGTACGCGTCAATCATTTCAATCTGGCGCGGGGGGCCGCTCAACAGATCAAATTCGCGGCCGGGGACCTCCATCACGTACCGGATCGCTTCCAGCCGTGTGTCGTTCCAGACGGAACGAACATCGCCGTTTGCGTCCGACAGCGCGCGTCGGCAGGCTGGATAGATCAGTTTGCCCTGGTCAACATCGTTCAGATATCGAGGAACACGCTCACTAAGATCGTCGAGGATGGCGGCCGGCCCAAAGCGACTTCCTTTCGGACCGTCGCTTGGCTGGAGCGCCCTGAGCATTTTCTTCGGATGCCAGTTAAACAAGTTCCACTCTCACTTGTTGCCAGCGCATTATGTCCGCTAGCGGCTCGGGATCAACAAGCTTTGGAGAAGAAGCGTCCGCAATATATTGCGATGCAGCGGCTCAGATCCTCTGAACGTTGTCGAACTCGGTAAACTTTAACGGAATTCGACTAACGTTTGTTCCAATCTGCTGGCGCCGAACCCATCGCGCCGATTTTGCACGAAGTAACGATCCGCCGGTTTGGACAATTTTCAGGTCGATCCAAGCGCGTGACAAATTCCGTGTTCGAATTGTCGATAAGCCTTGAGAGCTTCTCGGTCGGCAAAGGGAAGGATTTGCATCATGATCACGCCGGCGATTTGCATCCTCGGGTCGATCCAGTAATACGTATTCAACAGGCCGGCCCATGTGAGGCTGCCTGCCTTGCGGCCGCCGGGAACGGGATCGATATTGATCATGTGTCCAAGTCCCCATCGCAGCTGAGCGCCCGGAAACAAATCCACATCGTTTGACAGCGCCGGATTTGTCGTCTTGAGAATCCCAGCATTGAGGTTGCCGATCTGGTTTTCGGCCATCAGGGCAACGGTCTCCGGCCGAAGGATGCTTGTCTCGCGAAGACTTCCGCCATTCATCAGCGCCTGGAGAAGGACGAGATAATCCGGCGCGGTGGAGTAGATGCCACCCCCTCCGGAAGGCACTCTCGGAACATTCGGCTTTTCCAGGGGGCGCGGAACAAGCTTTCCGTTCGCGTCCCTCCCATGCAGGCTGGCCTGACGCGCGCGCTGCTGCTCTGTGAGCGAGAAGCCGGTGTCGCGCATCCCTAGCGGTCCGGTGATGTGATCGCTGAAATAGCGATCAAGGCTCTGCCCACCAGCGATTTCCACCATCCGGCCGACTGCGTCCAAACCGCCGCCATAGGCCCACATTGAACCAGGCTCGAACATCAGCGGCATGCGCGGCAAGGCCGGATTGCTCCGGGCAACCTTGAGATAGCGAACGACATTCGAATCCCAAAGCGGATAACTGAGCCCGGACGTATGTGTCAGCAGGTTACGCAGTGTTATTGGCCTTTGGGCCGGGCGCAGTTGCGGAACCCCTTGAGCATCGAAGTCGACGAGAACCTGGGCCGACGCGAGCGTCGGATCGATATTGCCGGCGGGCTCCTCCAGCTTCAGCTTGCCGCGCTCCACGAGTTGCAGCGCGGCGACCGACGTCAGCAGTTTGACCATCGAGGCGATGCGGAAGACGGTATCGGTTGACATGCGTGACGCCGTGGCCATGTCGCGGAAGCCGAACGCCCCCTCATAGACCACCGATTGTCCGTGCGCAGCCATCGCCACAGCGCCGGGTATTTCCCTGGCGCCAACCCTTGCTTGCAAGGCTCTGTCGATTTCCCCAGTGCGGACCGGGTTGTTGAGAGGTGCGGCGCGTGCGGCCGGAATCATGCTTGCCGATGCAAGCGCCGCCGTCCGCAACAGTGCATCACGTCGGGTGAATGACCCTGTCATTGGCCTCTTGAACATAAAAGGGGATACGACGCGCGCTCACAGGCCACCGATAAAACCAGGCACAAGTCAGACTGCCCGCTTCGCGAATGATATCACCCTGGGCTAGCCTATCAAGCGACACTGCCATTGATGACGACCCTGGTGTCGTCCGTGAGTGTGCCGCCGAGCTGGGTACGCAAAACATCCAGCGACCGCCGTCGCGGATTATCCAATACGTCTCGCAATCTCCATGCGCTGCTGCGCCATCGACAGGTGGGATCGGGACCCGCGACGCAAATGAGCCGAATCCAGCATCAACGACAAATGCTCGGCAACCATCTTGGCCGTCGGAACGTGAATTGGCAAAGCAGATCGGCGTGTCCCGGCCTTCCCTTAGAGAAGCGCTTTCGGAACTGGGGTCGCGCGACTTGATCGAACTTGCGCGAAACGGCGGCGCAGTGGTGAGGGAGCTGACGAAGACAGCGCTCACCAAGCCTCTGTCCCAAATGTTGGACGACACCCATCCGCGATCAGGGATCTCATCGAGATGCGCGATGTGATCGAGGCGCATGCTGAATCCCTGGCCGCCGTCCCAGCAACGCCGGCCGATTTGAAAAGCTCGAAGCCGCGCTGGACGCCCAGATCGCAACTCGATCGAGGAACCTGGCCACGCTCGCCAAGCGTGGATTTTCACCAATAGCGCAAGCCTCTCAATTGCGCTTCTTCATACCCATGGCCAGTCGAAGGTGATAAAGGCATTCGTGCGGCGCGGCTACGAAGTCATTCTCTCGTCAGACAACGCCTTGGAGGAAAAGATTGCGATCGAGCAGCAACACACCGCCGTCTTCAAAGCGATCCGCGGACGAAACCCGGAAGCGGCGCGCTCGGCCGTCCATGCGCATTTGCGCTCGACCGAGGATGTTTGGACGGCCGAACCCCGACAGCAGGCGAAGGCGCGCAAAGTATAGCCAACGGCAGCGGCCGCATTTGGCGCCATGTCCGAAATGTGAGAATGGAAGCGCGATGCTCGAAATCGCGTTCCTGATAGAAAGACGCGGGCCATGATCCTCGACCACGCTATCAGCATTGCCGATCTGCAGCGCATGGCGCAAAAGCGTCTGCCGCGAATGGCTTACGACTTCATCGAAGGCGGCTGTGACGATGAGTTGGGGATCGCTGAAAATGAGGCCGCGTTCGGAAACTATCGCCTGGCGCCGCGCTATTGCGTCGACGTATCTCAAAGAAACATGGCTACGGAGATCGCGGGTCAAGCGTTTGCGATCCCCCTGGGCATAGCACCCACTGGCACCGCAGCAATGTTTCGCCACGACGCCGACCGATTGCTCGCCAGTGAGGCGGCGGCGGCGAATGTGCCGTTCATCCTGTCGACCGCAAGCAACGCTTCGATCGAGGAGGCTGTGAAAGCAGCGCCGAACCACACCTGGTTTCAGCTGTATGGCGCGCGGGATGTGAGAATATCCGAGGATATGGTCAGGCGGGCGGCCGACCTTGGCGTGAAGACGTTGGTCCTGTCGGTGGACGTTCCGGTGCATTCGAACAGGGAGAGAAATCAACGCAACGGATTTGCTCATCCACTAAAGGTCACACCGTCGATGATCTTCCAGGCTATCACTCATCCCGCCTGGGCCTGGGAATATTTCGGAAACGGCGGCCTTCCCTACATGGGAAATTTCCGGCCTTATGCTACGGGGAAGGCGTCCCCATCGGACGTCGCGGACTTCTTCGTCGGGCAGTTTCCTTCCCCCGGCCTTACCTGGAGCTTTGTGGAGCTGGTCCGACGCCAGTGGCGGGGAAAGCTGTTCGTAAAGGGGATCCTGCATCCGGACGATGCGATCCGCGCCGTCGAGATCGGTGTGGACGGGATCATCGTGTCCAACCATGGCGGGCGTCAACTGGATCGCGCGATCTCGTCGATCGACGCATTTCCTTTTATCAAGGCCGCAGTGGGCGAAAAGGCCGAGATGATGCTCGACGGCGGGATTCGTCGCGGCTCCGATATCGTGATCGCGCTTTGCCTCGGGGCCCGGTTCGTTTTCGCGGGCCGCGCCACGCTTTATGGCGCGGCCGCAGGAGGGCGCGTCGGGATCAGGAAGGCGCTGGATATATTTACCCGTGAACTTGGACTCACCCTGGGGCAGATCGGCTGCCCCAATGTACGGGATTTGGGACCTCAGTTCCTCCTGCGAACGCGAGGGACGAATTCCGAAGCGACGCGCGAATTAACATTCGAGAGAGGATCGCGAAACGTTCAGGGTTCGGACTGAAGTGCTGGCGTTGACGACGTGATCGATCCGCGCACGACGCGCCGGCTCGCGAACCAGCACGTCCGGCGGATGATTGCGATATTCGCTTCATCGGCAATTCACCCTTGCATCTGCGGTGCTTTTACCGGGCGGTACAGCGTCAACGCCACAGCTTTTCCTCACCAACAAACTCGCTTCCAGGCAAGGGTCCCGGCCGCAGGAAGGCGTTCAGGACATTTCGCATGAACCTGCCGACATTGTTGTCGCCGTTCTTGCAAGGCAGCGCCTGACTCCAGGCGATCGAGCCGATCGAAAGGCAGGCGCCGTCATGTGCCGTCGTGAAGTAGGTGATGTCGGCGCGCACCTGCGGATCCTGCGTGCCGCCTCGGCCCGGGAATGCGTAGGTGACCTCTTCGGACACCAGCGGATAATTGTCCGAATGGCCGTGCGACGAGGCCAGCAGCAGCGCATGCGGCGGCGTGCCGAGCGCCAGATCGTAACGGTCGATCTCGATGCCGGCGGCACCGCCGAGACCGAGCCCGAAATCCCCGATCTTTTCCTGCGGACCGATGCCGTCGAACATCCACGCTACCCGGCGGTGGAAGGAATCCGGCATCCGTTCGAACGGCTGGCTTTCGTCCATGCCTTCCGACGTAAAGCCGACGCCCACGATCTTCTGTGGTGCGCGACCCCGCGCACGCCACAGACCGGATTTCTCACCCGTGGAAGCGAGATACCCCTCGCCCGGATCGGCCTGCCAGGCCCGCGAACCGGTATCGAGCTTGCGGACTTCCATGCAGTGCGGTTCGCCCTCGCGCAGACCCGAGACCCAGTAGTAGCCGTTGCCGCCCGAATAGATCAGCCTTCCGCCCTCGCACAGATAGTCCTCCGTCGCATCCAGCATCCTCTCCGAATAATATTCCGGATGGGTGCAGTTGATGACGGTGCGATAGGGCCGCAGAGCGTCGACGCCCTCGGCATGCAGATCGTGATCGGTCAGGATTTCGTAGTCGAGGCCCGAATTCTCCAGCCACCAGATCAGTGACAGGTCGGCCGGCAACGCCCACGGCATGCCCATCGAACTCAGGCGATGCTTCGGGCGGATGTTGAGGATCGGCCGGCGCCACGACGAATAGCAGCTGCCCGCGCCATCGGAATGATGGTCGTAGGTCGACAAGCCGAACTCCTGCAACTTGTTGAACTCGATGTCGGCCTCGGTCAGGATCGGTGTATGCGCGGTGATGGCCTGTGCAATCATGGCGTCATAGGCCAGATGCTCGTTGGCGTAAGCGAGATAGGTGAAGGTCGACATCAGCACCGCCAGCGGTGCTTTCGGCTTGGGCGCGCGGACGAAGAACGGAATATGCTCTT
The DNA here is from genome assembly GCA_963819325.1 of uncultured Pseudomonadota bacterium. GTDB lineage: Bacteria > Pseudomonadota > Alphaproteobacteria > Rhizobiales > Xanthobacteraceae > Bradyrhizobium. Next base: position 9,935 of record CAWFVT010000007.1, on the reverse strand, counting down.
CCGCCTCACCCGAGCGCAAACGCAGCGCATAGACGCCGCTCTTGAGACCGGCAGGCATAGCGACGGTGACGTCCGGTTGCCAACGGCAATCGATCAGCGAATCGTCGTGGAAGACGATGCCGCCATATTGCGATGGATCGAGCCGGAAGCTGTCGGCGCGTCCGTTCCAGTTCCAGCCGGTCATGGCACGTACGGGCCGATTGATGCCTTCGGCATGCAGCGCATGCGGACCGACATCGATAATGGTGTCGCCGATGCCGCTGTCGGTATAGCCAGCCGCGGTGTTCCAATGCGCGATCACCGCGCCGGCCGGCTTCTCGCCGCAACGCGCCAGCGCCTCGATCGCATCTGGCGCGAGCACTTCGCCGGCGAGGCCGGCGCGATCGATCTTGCCGCAATAGAGCATGCCGACGAAGCGGCCGCGGCGGTCGTTTTCCTCGCTGGCGCCGGCCCAGACAAATGGGGTCGCCGCGCCGGGGTCCGCCGGCGTCACGCGCAAGGTCTCGACGACCCGTGACCCGTAGTCGAACGGCACCACCGGCCCGGTCAGCGAATTGTAACGATTGATCACGCCGATCTGGTAGAGCTTCGCCTCCCGCGTCGCCGCGTTGAAGCTCGCCGCGACGAAATACCAGGCCTTGGTTACCAGCGGGATTTCCGCCGCGACGTGGTCGATGGTCGCGCCGTCGCCGACCCAGAATTCGAGACGCCCTTCCGGGCTGATACCAAGCGCGTAGCCTTTGCTGGACATGATGTCCCATTTCGACAGGATCGCCTGCCGCGCGATGCCCGGCTTGGTCGGATAGATGAAAGCGTAGATCGTGAAATCGCCCGGCATTGCCAGACGTTGCCGGGGGTCATCGACCACCGCATGGGCGCCGACCTGGGTGAATTGCCGGCGCACCGGAAGTTTCGCCGGAATGGCGCTCGCCACCTCCTCCTCGATGAAACCCGGTCCATCAGGGCTTTCGTCGCCATGAATGAGCCTCACAAGCTGCGCGTCCACAGCCTCCAGTCCCTCGCCGGAGACCATGAAGGAGAGCGTCTCGCCCGCCTTGATCGACCAAGGGTCGGCGTAACCGTGGATGCGCTGAGTTGCCATGATCGATCCTTTAGAAATCAGCTTGCGAGGAGATCGTTGACGCGCAGCAGGAAAACCGCGTGATACGCCTCGTCCATGGTGGCGTAGAGCTTGTCATCGACGACGCGCGGCGGGTGCCCCGGCCGACCGGAAAACGCCATTACCTTGTAGGTGCTGGAGGCATACGGACCGATGCGCAGAATGGCGTATTTGTCCGGCATTTCGCCGCGTCGGAAATAATTGAGCACACGGTCGAGCGCATCCGAATGCTGGCCCAGCGGCTTTGCCCTGTGTTCGGCGATCAGCTCCGGGGTTACCTGCGTCTTGAGCTGATCGCGGATACGCTTGTCGAAGAGCCGGTAATAGACCTGCTGCTTGTCGGTAATCTCGGTGGCTTCTTCGGGCATAACCTCACCCCCTTTTTCGGTTCGAGCGGCGCGGCTCTCGCTTTTCTTGCGATTGCGGAAATTCCGGAACTGCATCCTCACGCCGGTCAGACCGTGATGCGAGGTCAGCGCGACGACAATCATCACTGCGGTGACGAGAATGATGCGAAGCGGACCGAGATCCAGCATGCCCTTGTCGATCAGGACGACGATAGCGGTGCCGAGCACCGCGCCTTCCGATCGTCCAAGACCACCGATGACGATCATCGCGAACAGCAGCAACAACTGGTCGAGAGAGAACACCGCGAGCGAGATCGAACGATAGAACATCACGTAGAATGCGCCGATCGCACCGAGCGCAGCCGATGACAGGATGAATACCCAGAGCCGTGCCCGGCGGTAGTCGATCCCGTTGGCCTCGGAGAAGGCCTCGTCCTCGCGCGCGGCCTGCAGCAACAGGCCGAGCCGCTCACTGTTGACCAGCCGGAACACCAGAAGTGCGGCCAGCAGCAGGACGAACGCCGCGAAAAATCCCAACAGCAATCCCGGCCGCTGCAGCAGCCAGTCGGCCGGGATGAAGGACCCGACCTGATTGATGCTGCCATTGGTCGGCGCGAGCAGCTTGATCTGCGAGACGAACACGCGGCAGATCTCGGCGACACCCAAAGTGAGCAGCGCGTAATATAAACCGTCCAGCCTCGTCGAAGGCAAAGCGAGGAAGCCGCCAAGCACCAGCCCTACCAGTGCACCCACCGGCATCATCAGCGGCCAGGGCACGCCGAGATAGACATTGGCCGCCGCCGCCGCGTAGCCGGCCATGCCGACCACCGCCATGGTCGCCAGCGAGAAAATGCCTGCGGTGCCGATAATCAGCGTCCAGATCACGTTGATCGCGGAGAAGATGCAGAAGATCGCGGCGATGTTGATGGCCTGGTCGGACAGGAACGGCGTCACCACCAGCAGGCCGCCGAGGCCTATGGTCCACCACAGCGGCCGCTTGTCGAGCAACCTGCGCTCCCGGCGCAACGATTTCGGATTGCTGATGCCGCGCCAGGCCAGCCAGTGGCGCTTGGTCAGCGGCACGCGGCCGCGGCGCCACGCTTCTGCGCCGGCCGGCTTCAAGGTGATTTCATCCGGCCGGCGACCAACCTGGAAGAAGCGCTTTTCAGGCTGCTGTTGCGGTGCCATCGCCTATTCCCGCGTTTCGTCGAGAAGGCCGCCGATCCCACGCGGACGGATCAGCAACACGCAAACGATGAAAGTAAATTGGACGAACAGCACGTAGCGCTGGCCGAGGAAAGGAATGGCTCCGGTCGCCGCTTCGATGAAACCGATCAGCACCGCGCCGGCCACCGCTCCCGGCACCGAGCCCAATCCTCCGAGCAGCGCGATCGTCAGGCCCTTGATCAGCGGTGTAACGCCGGCGGTCGGACTGACGAACACATTCTGCGACAGCAGCACCGCAGCGAGGCCGGCGAGCGCGCCGGTCAGCATCATGATCGGCAGCGCGGTCTTGCGGGTAGAGATGCCGCACAGCGCCGCGCCCTCCGCATTCTGCATCACGGCGCGGATCTCGAGGCCCTTGCGGCTGCGGCGCAGCCACGCCAATACCGAGCCGAGCAGCAGCGTGGTGGCAACGATGGTAACGACCTGATCGATGCGGATCGACATGCCAAGCGCGGTGAACCGGCCGGTGCCGAACACGCGCGGTAGCGCCTTCTGCTGCGGTCCGAAAGCCCAGAGCAGCATCTGCACGGTGGCAAGGTTGAGCGCGAGCGTGATAATCAGGCTGCGTACCGCGAAATTCTGCTTGTCGTGGATCGGCAGGAACGCAATCAGATAGATGACGATGCCGAACAGCGCGCCGGCGACAAGCGCGACCAGACCGATGAAGACCGCGAGCGCCGGAATGTCCCAGCCGGTGGTTCCGAGCAGATCCCTGGCCAGCGGTTGCCCCCAAACCGCGGCGAAATAGGCGGCATAGCCGGCGATCGCGAAGGTGGCGCCATGCGCCATGTTGACCATGCCGACGCTGGACCACAGCAGCGAAATGCCGATCGCCATCAGCCCGTAAATGGCCGCGAGATACAGAGCATAGACGACCAGACCCGCATCCATCAGGCGAGATCCACATGGCCGACGTCGCCGCGCAGATGTCCCGCGTGCATTCCGATCATGCGGTCCACCTTGCCGGACAACAACGCGACATTCTGCTCGGCGATCACCATCGCCTTGCCGTCGAGCCCGATGTCGATCAGCGCATCGACGACACGCTGCGAGATTTTCGGCGCAAGGCCGAGCGACGGCTCGTCGATCAGATAGAGCCTGGCGTCAGCCATCAGCGCACGCCCGACCGACACCATACGTCGTTCGCCGCCCGAGAGCTTGCCGACATAGGCCTGCTCCAGCGCCTTGAGCTGCGGGAAAATGTGGTAGATGTGATCGCGGCGCAGCGCGCGATCGCGCCACGACGCCTTGGTATACGCGCCGCAATCGAGATGCTGCTTCACGGTGAGGCCGGGAAAGATCGCATCACCTTGCGGCGTCATGGCGACGCCGAGCCGGACGATGCCCGGCGTGCGCCGGCCCTCGCCGAGCGAGCGGGTGCCACCGATCTCGATGCCGTCGAACACGACGGAGCCGCGCTGCCAACCGACCAGATGCATGATGGCGCGGAACAGCGTCGTCTTGCCGTGGCCGTTGAGGCCAACGATGGCCAGCCGCTCGCCGGCAGCGACCGAGAAATCGATCTCGTGCAGTACCCGCAGCGGTCCATAGCCGGCCGACAGGCCGGTGATGCTGAGCAGCTTGTCGCTCAAGTCGCACCTTCGAAATAAGCCGCCCGCACGGCCGGGTCGCTGAACACGCTCTTGGGGTCGCCCTCGGCGATCACGGCGCCGAGATCCAGCACACAGACCCGGTCGGCAATCGCATCCAGCAGTTCCAGCCGATGCTCGATGAGGATGACCGCGATGTGGTATTCGTCGACCAGCTTGCGCAGCAACAGATCGAGTTCGGAGATTTCGGTGTTGATCAGGCCGGAGGCCGGCTCATCCATCAACAGCACGCGCGGTCGACGCATCATCAGGCAGGCCAGCAGCAGCTTGCGGCGGTCGAAAGTATCGAGCGAGCCGGCGATCCGGTCCCAGGGCACTTCGAGATGCACCAGCCGCGCCGCCCATTCGGCGTCATGCACCGACATGTAGGGCGCATAGGCCTTTCGCGCCGCGCGGAAGGTTTCCCCGACGGTGAGCGCGTTCGGTACCACCGGGCTTTGATAGGTACGGGCCATGCCGAGCCGGGCACGCCGAAAGATATCGAGTCCGTCGAGCGACTTGCCGTCGAGACGCACCTCGCCCTGCTGCGCATGGTAACGGCCCGACAGCACCTCGAACAACGAGGTCTTGCCGGCGCCGTTCGGCCCGATCAGGCCAAGCAGTTCGCCGCTCTGCACCGAGAGCGATACGTCCTTGAGAATTTGGCGGCCGCCGAGCGAAAGATAAACGCCGGTGCACCCAAAACATGGCGTTCGATCGGTCATCGGTCCTGGTTTCTGCGTTCAGAACCAGGGCGCCGGCTTGATCTTCACTTCCGCCAGTTCATCGGGCGCGATGATCTTGTGTTGTCCGCCCTGCACCTGCAGCAAGAGATGGCTGACGCCGGCCTTGACGTCTTCCGTTTGCCAGGGATGCACGAGCGGCGCCTGCTCGGGGCGATCGAAGGTGTAGGTGCCGCAGACCCCCGCATAGCGCAGCTTGCGGATCGCAGCACTGACGCCGTCGAAATCCGAGGGATCGACCGTGCCCCAGACGCTGGCGAGCATTTTCACGGTGTCGTAGCCGCTGCCGGTGTAGACGATACCCATGTTGTCGCCGAACCGCTTCACATAGGTCTTGCGGAAGGCTTGGCCGGCGGCGTCCGCATGGGTGCCGATGACCGTGCCCCAGATCATGCCCTCGGCGCTGCCGGCGGCGAGTTGGAGAAATTCCGGCTGGCTGGGACCGTATTGCAGATAGACCAGCGAACCCTTGACCGGATCGCCCGAAAATTGCTGGGCGAAAGCCGCAAGCTCGGCGGCGACCCAGTGGTCAATGAAGATCACGCCGGCATCGGTATCGTGCAGCGCGCGCAGCACCGGCGACCAGTCCTGCACCGGAAACTGGATGTCGGTGATCGCGCCGACCGCCCAGGTGCCCTTCGATTCGGCAATAGCCTGCTGCACCGACTTGGAGATCACCTGGGTGTAGGAGATCTGTTCCTGCACGATGTGGATCTTGTTGTTCTTCGGCTTCCACGAGCCTGCGGCGACGATCTTGTCCAGATAGCGGACGAAGCCGTAACCGTACCAGGTCTCCGCACCGTCGATCTGGAAGATGTTCTTGTATTTCGCCGGATTAGACTTGACGAGTTCGAGCGACGAGAGCGCCGTATTGCCGTGCAGATAGGGCACCTTGGTCGCCGCCGCGGCATCCATCGCCGGCTGCGGAATCAGCACGAAGGCGGACGCGATGGCGTGGACCTTCTTGCCGTTCAACGACTGGATCGCAGCAACCGTTCCCTCGGGCGTCATAATATCGATATCGACAATTTCGGCGCGAAGTTTGCGGCCCTTGACGCCGCCGGCAGCGTTGATCTCGTCGATGCCGACGGTCAGGCCGTTCAGCCAATCCTTGTGATCGCCGACGCCGACCGGCGAGGATTGTGCGGCCGGAATCCCGATCAGGATATCATCGGCCGCTTCTGCCCGTGGCGGGAAGGCCGTCAGCAACGCCGTGCCGACGGCGCCTCCGAGAAACTCGCGACGCTTGATGCCGAAAACCATTTGCGTGCCCCCTCAAAAAGAATGCACGAATTTACCGGGGGCCTGACCTTGCGGATATGATGCAAATGCATCCCCGCTCCTGCCCGCGCTCAGGAAGGCTGCGCGTCGTGCAGCACTTTCGACAGCGTGGCCTTGCTATGCACGCCGAGCTTCATCAGGATCGTCTGGGTGTGGTTGCGCACCGTGGCCGGAGACAATCCAAGCAACCGGGCGATTTCCTTGTGGGTGAAGCCGTTGGCGATTTCGTCGGCAATCTGCCGCTCCCGCGAGGTGAGACGATCGGAAAGCGTTGTCGGCCGCAGCGCGACGCCGAACAGCGGTTGACCGGACCGATGCGCGAGCTCGGTCCTGTCCATGACGATCCCCCATTCGGGAAGGATGCGCCGCCCCGGGCATGCAGCCGACGTATTGAGCTCTGCGGGAAGATAGTCCCCGTTCCAGCCACGGCAACGATCGCCGATCAAACGTAGAGCTTCGGGCGAGGCATGGAGAACCCTGCCGCGGGCATTGACCAGCAGATTTGCCGCGCCCGTCCCACCACCCACGCCGCGTTCCACCAAATAGCGGACGTGATCGAGCGCGCCGCGCAGAAAGATGATTTCGCTGCTATCAATCTCGTCCGCCCCGCGCCCACTGCGATAGGGCGACATGAACAGGGAAATCGGACTTCCCGGCCGGTCGGCAACGACCACCGCCATTTTGTCGATGTGGTAACGATCCGATAGCGCCACCATCCCCTCGGTATGCCGACTTCCATAGCGATCGTAACGCGCAACGCAGCTCCCGGTATCCATGACGTCGCGGGCCAGCAAATCCTCATGCTTGATTTCCGACCAGAACCGGTCGAAATCGTCAGGAAGATTGTAGGAAAGGCTGGCGCAGAGATCGACCTCGCCACGATGGAGATCGGCCCAGCCGCCCCAACTGCAATCAGCATCGACAGACGCCGCCAGTTCCTCAAGGCTCCATTGGAACAGCGCAACAGGATTGTGCGTCAGGCTGCGCTGGTGCAACTCCATCACAAAAGAACTGAACTGATCGATGCCCGCTCGCGATCTCATCATTGATCTCCAGAACAATTCACGCTTCGAAATCATGGCTCCGAACCGGGTCGCGGGTTGCGACCGGCGAGCACGCAGGTCGCTGCGGGCCCGGACAGCATTCAAGAAAGCAAGGTGGTCAACTTCCCGCGCTTGCGGAATTCAGCAGGCGTCTCTCCAACCTGAATTTTAAAGCCGCGCGAAAATGCGCTGGTCTCGCTGTATCCGAGTTGGAGGGCGATCGAGGTGACCGGAATACTGGTTTCCACCAGCATGCATTTGGCGATGTGCGACCGGACCCGGTTGCGAATATCAAGATAGTTGATGCCGTGGTCCGCGAGCTTGCGCTGGAATGACCGGATGCTCATGCCGAAATCGCCGGCGACCATCTCGATATCGGTCGCGGCCGTCCGGCAAAGCGAGGCCGCTATCCACGCCTCAATGCCTCGGACCAGATCGAGCCGCACGCTCCTGTGCCGTATCGAATTGGCCAGATCGGCTTCTAGTCGTGCGTGCAGATTGCAATCCGCCGCCTTCAGCGAGACTTCGAGAAAGCGCGCCGGGAACAGCAACGCGTTTTCGCGTCGGCCGAACCGCAGCGGGCACGCGAAGTGCTGCTGATAGAACGGCAGATCGTCGCCGGCAGAATGCTCGAACTCGACACCGCTTGCCTCCCAGGCCGGCCCCAGAAAACTCGCCAGCATGCAATATTCGATCGCCAGCGTAAAACCGGCGTCCTGCTCGCGGAAACGAATGGCCGGATCCTGAATCGAATAGGTCAGCCGCGCGGTACCATCGCTCACCGACAGGACGCTGCGTGTGGAGGTCTGAATGCTTTCAAAGAAGCAATTGAAACTCTCGAGGGCATCGCCCACGGTTTGAGCGGTCTGCATGAGATGGCTGATCGGCCCCAGTGCCGAAATCTTGAACTCCTTGCCCAGTTCGAGGCCAAGCGTGCGGTTGCCGGATTCATACGCAGCTGCCTCGAGCATGGATGTGTAGGCAGCGAGTGGAATCATTTGCGACGGATCATCCAAAACCGCACGCGGAATTCCCGCCCGCGCGTTGATTCCCGCGGATTCCGGCCGCCATTTGACCAGGGTGGCGAGCAATTCCTGCACTGCGCCCGCGGTGATCATTCCTGAAGCAGACATTCCCACCACCTGAGAGGGAGAACCCGTTTTTTCCAAGCAAGAAGCACGCCACGCCTGCAACCCACCGTGGCTCATTATTCGCCGCGCTCGATTTGCGCGATCTTCGCTATCGGAACCGAGATTGGCGTCTACTGTCAATCTTGTCGCTCGCCCGTGATCCATGATGCGTCGTTCGAGCGTGATCGACAAGCGGCATCTTTCCCGCACTGCGGGACTGCGAGCGCGGCTTCGGCTGCTGATGCCCGCGTCAAACCAGCGGCTTGCCTACCGCCGCCGGGATCATGCCGATGAGGTCGTGCAACACAGTGTTGCCGCGACAGTATTGCCGCGAGCATGGAAAACAGGATGTCGATGGCTGGACAATCTCCGAACAAGCTGCGGCGCGAGGCGGTCGGAGTAGCCCATGTGGTGTTTTTTGTCGTCGCGGCCGCAGCCCCGCTCACCGCGGTCGTCGGCGTAACGCCTGCGGCATTTGCATTCGGCAACGGGCCTGGCGTCCCCGGCACGTTTCTTCTTGTCGGGGTGCTGTACCTGCTGTTCTGCGTTGGCTTCACCACGATGAACCGCTTCGTCGCCAGCGCCGGCGGCTTCTATCCGTATATCACGGCGGGATTGGGCCGGCCGCTCGGCGTTGCCGGCGCGCTGATCGCACTCGCCACCTACAACGCCATCGATATCGCAGTATACGCCTTGTTCGGGTTCTTCTCTAACGCCATCGTAACGTCGCACGGCGGACCGGACATCGCATGGTGGATCTTTGCCTTCGGTCTCGGGGCGGCGGTCTATCTGTGCGGCAAGCGCAACATCGCGTTCAGCGGCACGGTTCTCGGGTTCTGCATGATCGCCGAGATCGCGATCCTGCTGTTGCTGGGCGTGACAATCCTGGCGACCGGCGGGGGCCCGGAACAGATCAGCGTCGCGCCGTTCGGCCCGCATGCGGTTTTCTCGAAAGGCTTCGGCATCGCGCTGGTGTTCGTGGTTTCCTCCTTCATCGGGATCGAGGCGACGGTGATTTTCGGCGAGGAGGCCCGCGATCCGGTGCGAACCATTCCCAAGGCGACCTACATCTCGGTGCTGCTGATTGCGATCTTCTACGCGTTCTCGACATGGGCGATCTCGATCTATTATGGCCCTTCCAGAATCCTCGCCGAGGCCACCAGCAATACCGCGACGCTCTACCTCAACGCCATCGACAAGTTGCTCGGGCCAGCCATGGCGATGGTGATGAACGTGCTGCTGATCACCAGTTTGTTCGCTTGCGCGCTGTCGTTTCACAGCACCATCAACCGTTACTTGTTCGCGATCGGCCGCGAGGGTCTGGTCTGGAGCGGATTTGCGAGAACGCATCGCGATCACGAATCGCCTCATGTGGCCGGCGCCGTGCAGACCCTGATGGCGCTTGGCGCCACGGCCTGCTTTGCGTTGGCCAGACAGGATCCCTACGCCGTGGTG
>CAWFVT010000006.1:0-209499 GCA_963819325.1 uncultured Pseudomonadota bacterium | reverse complement strand
GTCGCAGCTTCCACACACTGATCAATCGTGGGATGATCGCCCCTACGCAAGCTTCCAAAACCGAAAAGGGCCAATCCGTATGAAGCGTCTCAGCATACTCGCCGCCTTGACCTGTCTCGCGGTTCAGCCGACGCATGCGCAGCAGAGTGAATACGGCGACATGACCGACGTCCAGATCAAGGCGATCCAGATGACGTCGCTTGCAACGCTGGCCGGGAGCCACGGCAACTGCCCAAGCTTTCACGTCATCACGACTGCCCTGTCCGAAGAATGGTACGCCGCCCGCATTTTCGTTGATCGGCCGAATTTCAGGAAGGCCATGGATGTTGCGATGCAACGCCCTTCGGAGCAGATGAAAAAAGACCAGGCTGAATTCTGCCGTGCAGCCTGGCAACAATTGGGGCCTGGCGGGCTCTATCGCCGTCAGTTGCTTGAGGCGAACTGAAAGCAGAGCGAGCCCGGAGTGGGTCCGCGCTCGGCAAGGATTGCGCCGGCAACATTCAAACGGTGATCGCGCGGTATTATGAGATCGGAAAGTTTTTTTATCAGGTGTTGACCGCCGGCGGCGATCAGGAAGCCGCGGAGAGATTCGTCAATTCATTCGAAGTGCTCGCTCATTCATCCGGGTTGATCTGTGCCGGGAAGGCCAGACCCCGAAACAGGCCGCTGACGAAAAGCCCGGGGAACGGCCCCGGGCTGATCGCGAATATCCGCTAACGTGAGTTAATGCCGGAGTGAAACCGAACGATCCCGATTTGTCTGTTCAAAAGGGTACACAGGAACGTCCGCCGCCGTCGCGGATTGTCGATCCGTGCCGGCTCGCCTCCCGAGCGGCACGCCCAAGAGAGCGGTCTCAGTGCTGGTCAGCGCTGGGGCCGTTTTGGCCTGCCGCTTCACCGGGATGTTTTTATGCGGCCCCTGCCACCACCGGACGTGTTTTTTGATTTTACAAGTGTACGATGCCCGGCGGGCGGATGTTCGCCCCGCAGGGAGGAAGTCATGAAATCCCTCTTACCAGTCTCATTGGCAATACTCGCAGGCGTTGGAATTGGTGCGGTAGCGGTTCAGAGCCTTCACGCTCAAAGCAAGCCACCGGTCTACTTTGTCGGCGAGACCGAAATTTCGGATATGGACGCCTACGCCAAGGAGTATCTACCCGTCGTCATCGCTGACATCAAAGCCAACGGAGGCCGCTATATTGCGGCGGGAAAGGCAACGCCATTTGAAGGAGAGCCGCCGAAAACGCGCATTGTGGTGATTGCCTTCGACAGTCTGGAGAAAATCCAGGCCTGGCGCAATTCGGATGGCTTCAAGGAGGCCCGGAAGATCGGCAACAAGTATGCGAAATACCGTTCCTACGCCATCGAAGGCGTACCGCAGTAGCTCACGCAGTACCTGTCGTGTCATCGAAGCAGGAGGCTGCCAATCAAGGGCAGCCTCTTTTGTCCGGCTTTGACTCCAGCAGCAGGCCGCATCCCGGCGCGGAGTGTTCGCACCGTGCGGGACGCCGCTCGCTTTCAATGCCCGAACTGCGAAGCGCAATACAAGCTGGTGCGCGTAGCGGCGCTTCCGTCGCATGGCCTGCCAGGTTCAACGTCGTCGTTTGGTAGACGTTAGAACGCCCACCGACGGCAAACGCCGCGACGCCAAACCACACACCTGCGTACCTGTCGGCGTGTTTGACGAATCGTCGATCTGGCGACACAGACGCCGGCAACTCTTGTCCTGAAGGGACCACAGCCAAACGCGACTTGAGTTACCAGACCATCCGGCTGGTGAACCGGCGCAACCGGCATGGCCTGCGCCGACGTTGTGAGAGCCAAGGCGAACATAGCAATCGCGATTGATCTGATCATCGGCTTTTCTCCCATGCTTTGCGGCGTCAACATTTTGAAGCAAATTGATGCCTGACGGCCGCTTTGGGTGAGTTGGTCTGTGCCGCTCTTGAGCCTAGCCGCAACCCTGATGCCAGTAATGTGCAGTTTGTGCCAAAGTGGACTTTATCGCACGCCGGGCATCATTTCGTCGCGCCGTTGAGACAGAGAGGCAGTTCCCGCGCCGGCAGGCAGGGAATAACCGGGGATTGAAAGCTTTATGGCTCACGACTGGCGGCCGGGCATGAAGATGTATCAAGTCGTTTGGGAACGCGATGGAAAGCGTGTTGCAACACATGCGCTTCACGCTGCCGACGAAGCCGACGCTCGTTCGAGGGCAGAGTCCTCCTTGGCGGAGCATCCGGAGTTCGATTTTGATCGCGCTGGGACCACGGTACGGGTTCGCGTTATAACTTTCCCGCTCAGCCGTGATGGCGACTGGTGAGGGACGTTATGTGGGTTCCGGATTTGCCACTTAGCGGAGTTAGCATCGCCTCGTGCTATTTCGCCGCCGGCGCGAGGCTCCTGAAATCCACGTCCGATGCGGCGGCGAGATAAATCAAGGCCGACCATATCGCGACCGCCTGGTTGAGTTGCCTGGGATCGATCTTGTCGAGCGTGTCGTCGGCGGTGTGATGGGTGTCGAAATAATCCAGTCCATCCTGGCGCAGCGATACCACCGGCACGCCGGCTTTCTGTAGTTCGCGGATGTCGTCTCCGCCGCCCAAGGCCTGCCGGTGATCGAGGTTGGCGCCGAGCGGGGCGATGACCCGCTCCAGCGTGTGGCCGAAATCACTGCCGGCGGCGCCGCCCGGAAGCTGCACGGCATAGACATTCCGTGCCCCGAAATCCGCCTCGCCGGCCACCACGATCTTGCCGGCGTCGCCTTCGTGCGCCCGGGCATAGGCGGCGCCGCTGAAATTCATCTCCTCGGCGCCGAACAGCACCACACGGATGGTGCGGCCCGGACGCTGCGGCAGGCCTCCGATCAGCCGGGCGGCGCCGAACACGATGGCCATGCCGGCGCCGTCGTCGGTCGCGCCGGTGCCGAGATCCCAGGAATCAAGATGTCCTCCGACGAGAACGATCTGATCCGGATGCTCGCTGCCCTTGATTTCGCCGACGACGTTCCAGCACGGCGCGTCCGCGTGAACCACCGGTGTCAGCAACAGCCGGATCCTGACCGGACCCTGCGCCGCCAGCCGCTCGAGCTGCTCGGCGTCGGGGATCGCCAGCGCCGCCGCCGGAATCCGCGGCGCGCCGTCTTCGTAATTGAGCGCCCCGGTATGGGGCAGACGATGGCTGTCGGTGCCCAGCGAGCGCAAGAGATAGCCGACGGCGCCGCGCTTGGCGGCCTCGGAGGGACCGCGACGCCGGATCGGGTTGGCGGCGCCGTAGCCGCTGCCGTCCTGCGCCCGCACCATGCGCTGGGTCACGACGGCGATCTTGCCGTTGAGCGATCCCGGAGCCGCGCCAAGCAAATCGTCGTAGGTCCGGAACAGCGCTATCTCGGCCTCGATGCCATTGGCATCCGTCGCCACCGAGCCGCCCAATGCGGTCACCGCCAGATGCTGCGGTACGGCACCTGTGATGTCAGCGCTTTCGACGCCGCGGATCCAGGCCGGCAAGGTAAATGGCTCGGCGTGCACGTTCTCGAAGCCGGCTTGCTTCAGCCTGGCCTCGGCCCATGCCACCGCCAGCCGGTGGGCTTCGGTGCCGGCCAGGCGCTGTCCGATCTCGGTGGTAAGCGAGGCCACGAAATCGAAGGCGGCGGGATCGGTGAGCGCTTTCTGTCCGAGGCTCGATGCGGTGACGACCAACGCATTCGAAGGCGGCGCGTCGGCGGCACGCGTTGCTGCAGCGCTTGCCGCGAGGACAAACGCTGCGACAACAATGCGCAATATGGCGCCCATGGATTTGCTCCTTCGCCGATTTGTCATGATCTAAATCGGCCGGTACCGTCTTCAACCCCGCAAATGCGATGGTCAAGCTCCGGACTGATCCTCACCGCCGACGCCTGGCAGCGGGGTTGATATTTTCGAGGCGGCCTACAGATTAACCGGGTCTGCTTCGATACGGTCAAATGCTTCGAAATTGCAGATTGCCTTTGAGCGGCGGCGAAAAGGATTGAACGACGAGCAAGATGCCAAGCGAGCTTGCAGGCTTTAGTCGGCGCGATCTGCTGTCCCTGATCGGAGCGGTTTCCGGCAGCGCCGCCATGTATCATGCGATGACCAGCTTGGGATTCGCCTCTGATTCCGGCTACAAGGGTCCGATCAAGCTCGACGGCGATCCCAGGGGCGCGTCGGTCCTGATCCTCGGGGCGGGGCTTGCCGGCATGACGGCGGCTCTGGAGCTGCGCAAGGCCGGCTACAAGGTCCAGATCCTGGAATTCAACAGCCGCCCGGGCGGCCGCAACTGGACCCTGCGGGGAGGCGATTCATTCGTCGAACTCGGCGGCTTCAAGCAGACCTGCGAATTCGAGCAAGGCCTCTATATCAATCCGGGCCCATGGCGAATTCCCTATCACCATCGCGCGGTGCTCGATTACTGCAAGCGCCTCGGTGTCGCGCTCGAGCCGTTCGTCCAGCTCAATCACAATGCGTTTCTGCACGCGACGAAGGCGTTCGGAGGTGTTCCGCAGCGCATTCGTGACGTCAAGATCGACTTCCAGGGACAGATTTCGGAATTGCTCGCCAAGGTCACGCAACAGGGCAAGCTTGACGAAGCCGTTTCGAAGGAGGATCGCGAGATCCTGTTGCAGGCGCTGAGGTCATGGGGCGCGCTGGATGGCAATTACGCCTACAAGGCCAATCTCATTTCCGGTGATTTTCGCGGCTACGCCAAAAATCCGGGCGGTGGCCTCGGTGCTGCGCCGATCCCGGGCGAAGTGATCATTCTGTCGGACATCCTCAAATCGCGGGTCTGGCGCTATTTGCAGTATTTTTCGCTGCATACGTTCCAGAGCACGATGTTTCAGCCGGTCGGCGGCATGGACGCGATCGGCAAGGCGTTTGCGAGAGAAGTCGGCGACATCATTGTGTACGACGCCAAGGTGACGCGGATACAACAGGACGACCACGGCGTCACGGTCACCTATACAAACCCCAAGGCTCCGGCGACCGCTCCGGCGACACCGCAACAGGCCAAAGCCGACTGGTGCGTGTGCACGATTCCGCTTTCGATTTTGAGCCAGCTTCCGGTCGACGTTGGCGCTCCCATGAAGGCGGCCATTGACGCGGTGCCCTACTCGGGATCGGTCAAGATCGGCTTGCAATTCAAGCGCCGCTTCTGGGAAGAGGACGAGGCGATCTATGGCGGCATCAGCCTGACCGATCTGCCGATCCAGCAAATCGCCTATCCGAACACCGGGTTCAACGGCACCGGCCGGGGCGTGCTGCTGGGCGCGTATCTTTTCGGCGGCCCGAACGCCTACGAGTTCACCTCGATGTCACCGGCCGAACGAGTAGCCCGCGCCGTCGAATTCGGCAGCCACCTTCACCCGCAATACAGGAGCGAATTCGAGAACGGCGTTGCCGTGGCGTGGCACCGCATACCCTTTACATTGGGATGCGCCGGCAACTGGAGCGACAAAGCCAGAGCGGAGCACTACGACAACCTTTGCCAGATCGACGGCAAAATCGTTTTGGCCGGCGAGCACGCCTCCTGCATTCCGGCATGGCAGGAGGGAGCCATTCTGTCGTCCCTTGATGCGATCGCCCGGCTGCACGACCGCGTCCTCAAAACGTAAGGCGATGTCATCCAACAAGGATTCGGCGGCGTACTCCAGATGATGCAGGGAATTTCCAGCTTTCGAAGCACAGGCTTGATCGTGACGATGTCCACGGCGTGTGTGCTGGCATCGTGCATGGCCCGTGCCCAAAGCACCGGGCCATCGGCAGCCGAACCTGCGTTCAGCGCCGGCCTCGGATTCGTTGAGCAGAGCGGCGAGCAATTATTTGCCGATGTTTGCCGGGCTTGCCACATGTCCGACGGCAAGGGTGCGACAGGCGCAGGAACATATCCCTCGCTGGCCGGCGACAGAAATCTCGAAGCCAGCGGATATCCGGTTCACGTCGTCGTCAACGGACAGCGCGGGATGCCGCCATTCGGATCGATGATGAGCAACGATCAGGTTGCGGCGGTGGTGAATTATCTGCGGACCCATTTCGGCAACGATTACCGGGACGGGGTGACGGCCGACGACGTCAAGGCCGCTCGCCGATAACGGATGGGGGAAGGCGCAAAACCGGCGCGGAAGATGACGGTTACCAATTCGTTATCTGCCCCCGGCTGATTTTCCTGTCGGCATTCAGCCGATTCTCAGATTTTGGCTTTAGAAGCGGCAGCATGGAAGAGCGCCGTGCAAAACCTCGACAACGTGTTTTGAAAACCGGAACCATTGAGTTCGACGGCGGCACCGTCGATTGCACGATTCGCAATTTGTCTCCGATTGGAGCGGCACTCGACGTCGCCAGCCCGGTCGGGATTCCGCATGAAATCACGCTGAACATCATGAGCCGCCACGAACGTCAGCATTGCCGTATCGTCTGGCGCAAGCAAAAGCGGATCGGCGTGGCCTTTGCCGATTAAAATGAGCAGGAAATTTCATGACTGACCGGATCAAAATTCTGTGTTCCAAGTGCAGAAAGCCGTTTACCGAGCGCGCGCAGCGGCTCCGTGAAGGCTATCAGATGCAGTGCCCGCATTGCATGAAGCTGCTCACATTCGACAGCAGCTCGGAAGATCCAAACATCAGGCGTCCGCTCAAGGCGGCGCGGGATTTTCGCCTTGCGGCAGAGGCGGCGATCGTTCTCGCTCGCATGGCAGAACAAGCGCCGAAACGGGATCCGGTATTCTAGGCAACCCCCAACGCGGAAACGCCCTGCCGTCTTTCTCGCCTATTTCGGCGGTGTCGGCGGCGGGGTTCGAATGGCGACCTTGCGCCCTTCGGTCATATCGACCTGCGGACTGAGGATCACCTGATCGCCTTTGCTCACCCCGGCGTTCACTTCGACCGAGGTGCCGAGATCCCGCACCGGGCTGATCTTGCGGATGTGCGCCACGCCGTCCTCGACCACGGCGACGCTGAGGCCCTCGCGGTTGAAAATGATCGCCTCGGAGGGCACGATCAGCGATGGGCTCTTGCGCGGAATCTTGAGTTCGACCGTGCAATACAGCCCGGGCGACAGCGCACGGTCGGGGTTCGGCACGTCGATCTCGGTCAGTAGCGTTCGCGAGCCCGGCTGCAGCGCGTCCGCGATGCGGGTGACCGTCCCGGGAAAATCACGGCCCGGCATTTCCGGCACCCGAACCACGGCCTTGGTGCCGGGCGTAACGCCAAGGGCGTCGTCCTGCGGCACATAAAGCTGAATGCGCACCAGGTCGCTGTGCATCAGCTGGAACAGAAACGTTCCGCTGGCGGCGTCCGCCTGCACCAGGCTGCCGACGTCGATATTCCGCTGCGTGATGACCCCGTCAAACGGAGCGACCACGCTGAGGTAGGTTTTCTGCTGATTGAGGACGCGCAGCTGCGCCTCCTGGGCGACGATATTGGCGGAAGCGACCGCCACCGCGGCTTCCCGCGCCTTCAGGGTGAGGCGATCGGTGTCGCCTTGCTGCGCCGTGGTCCAGCCTTGCTGAACCAGCTTGCCGGCGCGGTCCCAGGTCACCTGCGCCAGATCGCGATTGGCCTGCGCCTGCTGCAGGTTCGCCCGAAGCTGCGTCAGCGTGCCCTCGGCCTGCGCGATCTGGTGGTCGATCTCAGGGGCCGCGATCTCCACCAGCAAGTCTCCGGACTTGACCCGGCTGCCGATATCGACGGTGCGCTTGGCGATGTAGCCGCTGGCCCGGGCATAGAGATTGGCCTGCGCGAAGGCCTCGATCGTTCCCGGCCATGTCGCCGACCTGAAGTCCTCGCTTGCCTTTATCGCCGCGGTCCGGACCGTTGGCACGAAATCACGGCGCTGGTCCGCCGTCGCGATCACTTCGGCGTGCAGAGTGTAGTGCTGCCAGAAACCATAGCCCAGCGCGCCGACCAGCAGCAGCAGCACGACGAGGCCCAGGATCAGCCGGCCGCTCGACCGGGCTGCCGGCGCCGTCGCGGTCCGGATGACGTCTTCACTGGGCGCTTCCTGCGCCGGTGCCCCCTCATGGGGGGGCGGGACGATCTGGTTCATTGCGGGTCCTCGGCAAAAACCCCACGCGCGGGCTTGCCATCGTTGCGTTTGCGTAGCACGGCAAAAAGATACGGCACCACGAACAGGGTGGTCGGCGTCGCGAACAGCAACCCGCCGATGACGGCGCGCGCCAATGCGGCGTTCTGCTCTTCGCCGGCCCCGCCGATCGCCATCGGAATCATGCCGACGATCATCGCGGTCGCGGTCATCAGCACCGGACGGATGCGAGTGCGGCCCGCCGAGATGGCGGCGTCGAACGCGGTCATGCCGGCCAGCTGCTGCTCGCGCGCGAAGGTCACCAGCAGGATCGAATTGGCCGAAGCCACGCCGATCGCCATGATCGCCCCCATCAGCGACGGCACGCTCAGCGTTGTGCTGGTGACATACAGCATGGTGATGATCCCGCAGAACGTGGCCGGCAAGGCCAGGATCACCACGAACGGGTCGCCCCAGGTCTGGTAGTTCACCACCATCAGCAGATAGACGAACACGGCCGCGAACATGATGCCGATGGCGAGATCCCGGAACGCGGAGTTCATGCTCTCGATCTGGCCGATCACCTCGATCCGGTTGCCGGGCGTCAACTGCGGCTTGTATTCCGCCACGATCTTGTTGATGTCGGTGGAGATCGAGCCGAGGTCGCGGCCGTCGGCGTTGGCGTAGATCTCATAGAGCGGCTGAATGTTGGCCTGGTTCGCATTGGTCGCGATCGAGTCACGCGTCAGCGTTGCGACGTTGCTGAGCAGCCCCGGCACCGGATTGCTGTTGGCGACCGCGAACTTGGTCACCGGCGTGTTCTTGAGGTCGTTGATCGAGCCGAGCCGGTATTCGGGGGTCTGCACCGCCAGATAATACGGCGTTCCGTTGGCCGGGTCGGTCCAGAAATTCGGCGACACCTGCACCGAGGAACTCAGGCTGGTGTTCAGGTTGAGAGCGATATCGTTCACCGTGAGACCGAACTGGCTGGCACGGGCGCGATCGATCGTGGCGAACAGTTCCGGGGTGTTGATCTCCTGTTGCAGATGCACGTCGGCGACGCCTGGAATGGCCGCGATCTTCTGCTGCATTTCTTTGGCGATGCGCAGATTGTTGGTCCGGTTGTAGCCGACGGTACGCACGTTGATCTGCGAAGGGATGCTGAAATTCAGGATCTGGGTCACCATGTCGGCGGCCTGGAAGTAGAAGATGTTCTGCGGAAACTCGGCCGGCAGCACCTGGCGCAGCTTCTTGATGTAGGTCGCGGTCGGCTTGTGGTCTTCCTTCAGCGCGATCAGGATGACGCCGTCATTGACCCCGGTCGCGGTGCCGTCGCCGAACGCATAATTGTAGGAGCGCGCCGGAAGCCCGATGTTGTCGACGATGAGATCGCGCTCCTCGGCCGGAATGATGTCGCGGATCTTGTCCTCGACCTCCTGGAATATCGCCTCGGTCTTTTCGATGCGGGTGCCAGCCGGTACCCGCACATGCAACTGGATCTGGCCGCCATCGATCAGCGGGAAGAAGTCGCGGCCGACGAACAGAAACAACGTGCCGCCCAGCGCCAGGATGAGGACGGCGACCATCGGTATGATCAGCCGATGCCGCAGCAAGCCGTCGAGCAGATCGGTATAGTTGTGGCGCATGCTCTCGAACCCGCGCTCGAATTTGGCGAACTGGCGCGCAAACCAGCCGTTGCCGGCCTCCGCGCCGTGACGCTCGTTCTTGAGCAAGAGGCCGATGGTGATGGGCGTCAGCGTTCGCGAAAATGCGTAGGAGGCCAGCATCGCGAACACCACCGCAAGGCCGAGCGGGGTAAACAGGTATTTGGCCGGGCCGTGCAGGAATATGACGGAGACGAACACGCAACTGATCGCAAGCGTCGAGACCAGCGTCGGCACCGCGATCTCCGCGGCGCCGTGCAGCGTCGCGGACGGCAGCGGCATGTGTTCTTCGGTGAGCAGGCGATGGGTGTTCTCGATCGTCACCGTCGAATCATCCACCAGGATGCCGATCGCCAGCGCCAAGCCGCCCAGCGTCATGGTGTTGATGGTGTCGCCGAGGAAATACAACGCGATGAGTGAACATAAAATCGACAGCGGGATCGAAATCATCACCACCAGTGTCGAGCGCCAGGAGCCGAGAAACAGGATGATCATCAGAGCGGTGAGGACCGCCGCGATGGCGCCTTCCTTGAGCAGCCCCAGGATCGATTCCTTGACGAACACCGACTGGTCGAACAATTCCTTGATCACCATGCCGGGCGGCGCCGCTGCGCGCGAGGTGACCAGCGCACCCTTGACCCCGTTGACGACGGCCAGTGTCGAGGCGTTGCCGTTCTTGATGATGCTGAGCAGGACCGAGCGGCGGCCGTCGGTTCGCACTACGTTCTGCTGCACGGCGTTGCCATCGTGCACCTGACCGACATCCTTGACGAAGATGGTGGCGCCGTTGGCGAACTTGATCGGCATGTTGTTGAGATCGTCGATCGAGCTCGGCACCGCATTGGTGCGGACGGTGTACTGGGTGTCGCCGATCTTGGCGGAACCCGACGGCACCGTCAGGTTCTGGGCATTGACGGCGTTGACCACATCGAGCGGCGTCAGCCCCTTGGACTGCAGCTTCAGCGGATCGAGATCGACCATGATCTGGCGGTACTTGCCGCCGGCTGGAGTCGGCAGGGTGACGCCGTGGATCGGCGCGAGCTGCTGCCGCAGGCGATAGATTCCGTAATCGTAGAGTTGCTGCTCGCTGAGCGTATCGGACGACAGCCCGATCTGCAGCACCGGGACGCTGGAGGCGTTATACTGAACCACCACCGGCGCCTGGATGCCCGGCGGCATGATCAGGCGGATGAAATTGGTCGCCGACACGATCTGCGAGATCGCCAGATCCAGGTTCACGTCGGGCTGGAAGAATATCTTCTGGACCGAGATGCCGTTGAGCGTCTGCGCTTCGATGTCCTGAATGCCGTTGACGCTGGAGGACAGCGCGAACTGGCTGTAGGTCGTGACCCGCTGCTCCATCTCCGGCGTAGAGAGACCGGTGTACTGCCAGACGATGGTGACGACGGGAATATTGATCTCGGGGAAGATGTCCATCGGCATCGATACGATGGCGGTCGAGCCGAGAAACATGACAAGCGTGGCGAGCACGTAGAACGTATACGGAAACTTCAAAGCGAAGCGAACAATGCCCATCGTTGAACCATTGCCTGCGGCTAGCGATGAAGGCCGCCGAGTTGCGAGGATGTATCTTCTTTTTGTGTCACTTCAAGCGGACCAGCCGGGGCCAGGCGCGGGAAGAGGTTCGGCCTCGACCGCATTTACTGCGGTAAATTCAGTACATTACCCGAAAACTAGCCATAGTCGCAGCGGCAGGGCAAGCGTTGATATTCCACATCAGCGCTGCGCCATAAACCGAAACCGGCGTTTTTCCCGGGATTGCGCCGGTTTCTTCTGCGCCGCTTGGCACCGCATAGCCGTTGGACTCCAAACGCAGGTCAACTTTTTGCGTTTGGTGCACCCGTTGGGACTTTCCGTACCCCCAACGCGTCGAAGGCAAATTTACGTTACCGGCCCGAAAGAGTTGTCCGATGATGGGTAATAGCTCCTCGATACCCTCCGTTGGGATCAGCCCAGGCCCGCATCCTTCAAACGCCGGGAGAACCAGCGGGATAATGCCGGGTTGATGGCACCGCCGACATACACTTCCGACGAGGCGACGCTGTCTTTCGCAAGCGTCACCAGCACGCCGATCTGATAGGCGAACCACAGATGGGGATCGGTCAGGCCGCGCAGCTTGTGCTGGTCGTGTTCCGGCGGCTGATGGTTGGTCGCCTTCCTGACCTCGATCGCGAGCAGGTTTTCCGGAATCGCCCGGTGGTGCACGACGATGTCGGGGAAAACCGATTTTCCGTTGCCGTCGTCAGTCGAGATGACGGTTCCCCGCGGCAGCCGCAGCATCCGCTCGCCGAGGCGATTGTAATCGCAGTCGACGTCCCATTCGCCAAATTGCTTTTCGACATGCACCGCCAGGCGGTGGTTGAACGCGTGCTCGCCGAGATCCTTTTCAAACAACTGGCTCTCGCGCGCATAGAAATCCCTGAGCGCGCTGACGACCTTGTCCAGTTCGGCCTCTATTTGTTCGGGCTGCATCGCGCCTCCGTCATTAGCATCCTAGAACGTTTTCGAACGAAGTGGATACCGGTTCGCGTAAAGAAAACGCGTCAAAACAAAAGACTAGAGTCTGACCGGAAACGCGGCGAGCCTTTTTCGAGCTAAAGCCGTCCCAAGCACGGCGTCGCTTCCCGCCTATGGTCGCTCGCCTGCTCGTTCGCTGCCGAACCAGCGCCGGCAGGCGCGGCTGAAACTGGTGGCATCGCAGTAGCCGAGCGCGGCGGCCATCTCGTCGCGAGAGAGCGCGGCGACCGACAGCATGGCGCGGGCGCGCTCGCGCAGCACGCCGTCGAGCAGCGATCGATAGGCAAGGTCAGTCTCGGCGAGCCGGCGCACCAGCGTTCGCCGTGATGTGCCGATCAGGCGCGCCGCTTCCTCTGCGCCGAGCCGCCGCGGCAGGCGCACCGCGATCAGACTTTCGACGATCTGCGCCAGCGCGGCCATGTCCGACCGGCGCTCACCGGCCGTTTCCAGCGCTTCGATCGCCTTGGCGTGCAGTTCGGGATCGGCGAAGGGCGAAGCAAGCGCACAAAGGGTCTTTGGAACATCGAAGGTGAAAGCCGCGGCATTGAACTTCAGCTTGCAGGAATAGTGCACCGACAGCCGCGCCGCGTCCACGGGCGGCGGCCAGGGAAATTCAAGGGTCGTCTGTCCGACCGAGTCCTCAAGCAGTTGCGCATACAGCGCGTTCATGTTGAGGCCGACCGCCAGCGCCACCGCGCGCCACAGGGTGTCGTCGAGGGCGAAGGCCGGGAAGATCTCGATCCGGATCGAACGCGCCGTCAGGTGCAATCGGCTGCGGATGAACGGTGCGCGGATTGACCCGAAGCGGGCGCCGGTATTCAGCGCGTCCTCGATGGTCGACGCGGTTCGCATCGCTACATCGAGCGCGCCCTGCTGCGAGGTCGACCAGACCGTCGCCGCGGATAGCGGCCACAACTCGCCGTGCCGGCGGGTGATGTTGGCTGCCAGCACCACCAGCGAAGACACCGGCATGTCGGCGCCCGGCTCGCTCAGGATTTGCTGCCGAATTCCCGTGCCCTTCAGCAGCTCGTCGCGTTCGCTGCCGGTCCTGCCGAAATGCCGCAGCAGCGCCCGCGCGTAGCTCGCGGACACGGGCGCTCGCAGGACATCCGAGCTGGGTTCGGCCATGGCGCAAAATGCCACAATTTTGGCCTGCTGTGAACTGGCGACACTGGATCGCCTCGGCGCATTGTCAGAAAAAGCGCGTCGCAAAAGCGCCCGTCGGCAACACCGCATCTATGGAGGGACGCAATGATTTTCACGGGCACAACCGCCGCCGGAGAAACCATCACCTATCGCGACGGCAAGCGATATCTGTGGCTGCTTTCCTACATTCCGCCGCTGATCCCGATGTTGTCCTATTGGCTCTATCTCAGAACCGGCAATTCGGCGGTGACGCTGATTCCGTTCCTCTTCATCTTTGGCCTGATCCCGCTGCTGGATGCGCTGATCGGCGAAGACATGCACAATCCGCCGGCCGAGGTGGTCGCCGCGATGGAGAATGATCCGTTTTACCTGCGGCTCGCGCGAATCGCGGTGGTGTTTCCGTGGCTCAACTTCATCGCGCTCATCGCCTTCCTCGGCACCCAGGACCTGCCATGGTGGTCCTATGTCGTGCTGCTGCTCGGGGTGGGCACCATCGACGGCGGCGCCCTCCTGATCGGCCACGAGCTCGGTCACAAGTCGGACCGGCTCAACAGCACCTTCGGCATGCTTGCCAACAATGCGGTGGGCTACGCCCATTTCCGCATCGAGCACAACCGCGGCCATCACACATGGGTGTCGACGCCGGACGATCCGGCCAGCGCGCGGTTCGGGGAATCGATCTATGCCTTTGCCGCGCGCGAACTGCCGGGCGCGTTCAAGCGCGGCTGGCGCAACGAGGCCGAGCGATTGACCAAGCGCGGCAGCGCCGCGTGGTCGATCCAGAACGAGATATTGCAAGGCTTCGCGCTGACGCTTGTGGTGGCCGCCGCGTTGATCGCGGTGTTCGGTTGGACGGTCTTGCCGTTCATCGTCGCCCATCATTTCCTCGGCTGGTACGCGCTGACCCAGGCCAATTACGTCGAGCACTACGGACTATTGCGCGAGAAGCTTCCGAACGGACGCTATCAGCCGGTCGAGCCGCGCCATTCCTGGAACACCAACCACGTCGTGTCGAACCTGATGACGTTCCACCTGCAGCGCCATTCCGACCATCACGCCAACCCGATGCGGCCCTATCAGTCGCTGCGCGACTTCGACGACATCCCGCGGCTGCCGAATGGCTATACCGGAATGTTCGCGTTGGCGGCGATCCCGCCGCTCTGGTTCCGGGTGATGGACCCCAAAGCGCTGGCCTGGGCCAGGGGTGACTTGACGAAGCTCAACCGCGGCGATCGCGATGTGGCCGGCATGAGAGGCCCAGCCGAATTGAGAAGCCGATAGAGGTTCGTCCTTACATCTGCACTTCGATCAGGCGCGGTCCCTTTTCGGCAACGCCTTCCGCCAGCGCCTTGTTGAACTCGTCGGCATTGCTCACCGCGCGGCCGGGTACACCCATGCCCTTCGCGAGCGAAACAAAGTCGAGCGTGGGCCGGTCGATTTTCAGCATGTCGAGCGCGCGCTGTCCGGGCTCGCCGGCGCCGACGCCATCGAATTCGCCACGCAGGATCTGATAGATCCGATTGGCGAACACGATCGTCAGAACATTGAGGCCTTCGCGGGCCTGGGTCCAGAGCGATTGCAGCGTGTACATCGCGCTGCCGTCGCCGACCATGCAGATCACCTTGCGATCCGGGCATGCCACCGCGGCACCGGTGGCGATCGGAGTCGAAAATCCGATCGAGCCGCCCATATTCTGCAGCCAGTCATGCGGGGCGGCGGCCGCCGTCGGTGGAAAGAAGCCGCGGCCGGTGGTGATGGACTCATCGATGATGATGGCATTCTCCGGGATCGCGCAGGCGATCGCCTGCGCGATCGAGGCGTGGGTCAGCGCCCCCGTCGGCCTGGTCAATTCAGCGAGCTGCTGCGGCTTGACGTCCTGTGGCCTCGCGCCGAGCGCATCCGACAGCGCCTCCAGCGCCGCAACCGAATTCTCGCCCCACGCCGTCATGCGGTGGACCTCGCAGCCCTCGGGCTTGAGCATGCTCGGCTTGTTCGGATAGGCAAAGAAGGCAACCGGATCGTTGGCCTCGACCAGGATGATGTTCTTGAAGTCCTTCAGCAGCGGCAGCGCCGTTTCGATCACGTAGGGGATACGGTCGATCGAGAACCGGCCGCGGCCGCGCGCCATGCGCGGGTGATAGGTCTGGCCCATCACCTTGCAGCCGGTCTTGCCGGCGATCCGCTGCGCCAGCGCCAGCCCCTTCTCGGTCAGCGCACTGCCGGTGATCAGCAGCAGATTCCGGGCGCCGCCGTCATGCAACAGCTTCGCCGCCTGCTCGACGGCCTCGGCGGAATAACCGGCGCGCTGGCCTGGCGCCGGCACCTCGGCGATGCCATCGGCTTCGTTCCACGCGGTGTCCGCGGGGAGGATCAGGGTCGCGATCTCGGGCGGCGAGCTTTTGGCCGCGGCGATCGCGGCCGCACCGTCCGCGGCGACCGATTTGGCGTCGGGCGAGGTTCGGACCCAGGCCGACATCGGCCTCGCCAGCCCCTCGATATCGGAGGTCAGCGGCGCATTCAGCCCAATATGATAGGTCGCATGCTGGCCGACGATATTGACGATGCCGGAATGGGCCTTCTTGGCGTTGTGCAGATTGGCCAATCCGTTGGCAAGGCCGGGTCCGAGGTGCAGAAGCGTCGATGCCGGTGTGCCTTTCATGCGGAAAAAGCCGTCGGCCGCGCCCGTCACCACGCCCTCGAACAGGCCGAGCACGCAGCGCATGCCCTCGACCCGGTCCAGTGCGGCGACAAAATGCATTTCCGAGGTGCCGGGATTGGCGAAACAGACGTCAACGCCACCCGCGACCAGGGTCCGCACCAGACTTTCCGCACCGTTCATCGTTCCACTCCCGTTCGCGACATCTGTTTGTTAGGTGAGCGATCTCATAGGCGAGCGCGCGCTTCCAGGCAAAACCGGATACCGCTACCACCGATCGCGCGCCTGGAACCCGTTGCAGATCAATCACTCCCGGCGCCCTTCGTCAAAGTCTCGTCAGAGGCATCGTTAAGTATTGGGGAGCATTGCTGCCATCGCCGGTAGCCGTGGTGGCTTTTTAACCGCACTGCCGGAAAAACCGCAGCGCTCACGCCGCCGTGGGTTGCGAAATCGCATGATTTATGGCCTGTCTCGCGTTAACGTTGATTTTTTCGCGAGGCCAAAAATGTCCCGGGCTTTTGCATGGCTGCTGGCGGCGATGACCTTGCTGGCCGTCGACCCTGCGCGAGCCCAAGGCTTCAACTTCGGCAATTTCTTTAGTTCCAGCGGGATTCCCCGGGAGCTCGTGAGCTTCTCCGGCCGCTATTCGCCAGGCACCATCGTCATCAGCACCAGCGAGCGGCGCCTTTATCTGGTACTTCCCCAGGGCCAGGCGCTGAGATACGGCATCGGCGTCGGCCGCGACGGTTTTAGCTGGAGCGGCAGCCATCGCATCACCGCCAAGAAGGAATGGCCGGGCTGGACCCCGCCTGCGGAGATGCGGGCGCGGCGGCCGGACCTGCCGCCCTATTTGCCCGGCGGCATCCAGAACCCGCTCGGCGCCCGCGCCATGTATCTGGGCTCGACGCTCTATCGCATTCACGGCTCGAACGAGCCGGAAACCATCGGCCATGCGGTATCCTCCGGCTGCATTCGCATGACCAATGAAGACGTGACCGACCTGTACAATCGCGTCTCCGTCGGCACCATGGTCGTCGTCAGAAATTAGTACGCGGACTCATAAATTAAGAGAGGTCGGCGCGGCGCCGGCTTTCGTGCGCATTCCGGATCCAAGTCGGACACTACGGCACTTCCGAAAAGTGCCAAAACTCAGACATTGCCCTTAGCCCCCCCCCGGCGGACACGCTCGCTGAATGGCGCGTTGTGGTTAACCGTGTTGCACGGGAAAGCTCACGCCGCTGGGTTACTCGCTACCCTACACTCGACCGCACCCGTAAATAAGCCGCAGCGTTTCCATACAGCCAGGGTCAAAGCCGACACGGGTCAAATGGCTGCCGCGTCTGCCTTGGGCCGTTTCCCGGCTCGGATGCGGCTTGGCAACTCCGGACCCAGAGTGACGTCATGCATGATCGCCCGTTAGCTCAATCCTTGACCCGTCGGGTCGCGTTCTTCTGTTCAAGTTTGAGTACGGCACGGGTCCGCTCGCAGGACATACTGGGCGACGCCCGGCGGCGAGCTTGACCCGGGCGAAAGCTGCGCACAGGACGGCACGCTGGGAGCTGTTGGAGGTAACGGCAATTTTGATCGACTATCCGGGACGGCGGTCGTATTGTGACTTTTTTCTGGCAATTTACTGGCTAACGCCCCGCACCGACGTCAATTTTCTCACGGCCAATCGGATCATCCGGGCTGTCAGACGAACGTGAAAGAACCGACTCGTGGACGATACCAAAATAGATGGCCTTGGCCGAGGGAAGGAGGACCTTCGGCCGACTCCTTTGCTCCTGTTTATCGTTCTGTCTGCTCTGCTCATCCGCACACTGTGCGCGGTCCTGTTTACCGGCGAAATTGATGCCGAAGGTACGGAATACGCGCGGATTGCTCAGAACCTGATCGCCGGAAATGGATACGTGGGCATCGCAACGCCTGGCACCGAGTTGCTGTTTCCGCCGTTGTTTTCTTTCCTGATTGCGGGTGTCACCTTGATCGTAGGCGATGCCGGGATAGCCGGTCGCATTGTGAGCGTTGTCTTCGGCACGCTGTTGGCTTTTCCGGTTTATCTGATTGCAGGTCGACTGTTTGGTCAACGCGCAGCACTGGTCGCGGCAGCCCTCACTGCATTCCACCCCTATCTCATTGTATTTTCAGTGAGCGTATTTGGTGAGTCGACATTTCTGACCCTCCTTATGGCAGCGGTCTATTCGGCGATGTACGCAGCGACCAAGCCAACCAGGCTGGCGCTTGCGGCATCTGGAGCCCTCTACGGCGCAAGCTACCTCGTACGGCCCGAAGCCTTCATCTATATGCTTGTCGGCCTTGGATGCTTCCTGCTCAGCCGGCTGCTGTTTGCTCGTGACAAGCTCCGGTCGATTGCAGGTCGAGCCTTGCTGATGCCGCTGCTGTTTCTCGTGGTGGCCGGCCCTTATATCGGTTGGCTTTCCATGCACGCAGGTCACCTGCGCCTGGAAGGAAAGAGCCCGCTCAACCTCTCCGTGGAGATGAAGACGATAAGAGGTCTCTCGGACATGGAAGCATCATTCGGTGTCGACCAGAACCTGACGGAGCAAGGCTACTATTACCAACCCAACGTCAACCTGATCGCATCCTACCGTTTGAGCCTGAGCGAACTGATGAGCTTGGTCAAAGCGAGGGCAAAGACCGTGGTGGAAAACACCGGAGCCGCTGTGGCGGGCTGGTTATCGCCCGCATTGTTCGCCTTGGCGGTTCTCGGATTGTTTAGCCGCGCGTGGGGGCCGAGCCTTGTCCTGGATCAGTTGCATTTGTTGGTTTTGCTGGCGCTTTCCATCGTCGCCACCTTTTTCATCTATTCCGCTCCGCTAAGGTACTACCTGCTGGTTTTGGTGCTTTTCTCCATCTGGGCGTGCGCGGCAAAGGATGGACTGAAGTTGTGGGCGCAGCGGTCGGCCGCGTTGTACGGTCTTGGGGGGCGTCAGCAGGGCGCCGTGGCCACCGTCGCCTGGTCGCTTGCGATTGCTGCCGTCATCCTTCCTCCGGCGATATTTTCGATCCATTCATTTCGTTACATGCGAGGCACGCGTCCCATCAAGGCGTTAGCGGAAAACATGGCGGTAACGCGCGAGCCTCTGCGCATTGCCGACGCATCAGGGACATTTGCTTTCAATGCCGGTGCAGAATTCGTCTGGCTGCCCTACTCCGACGAGGCAACAGCCCTGCAATTTCTGAACAAGAGGCAGGTAACGCATGTCGTCGCGCGTGGCGAGGCTCTGGAGTGGCGGCCCTATCTCAAGAAGTGGATGGAGAGCGGCGTGCCCGGTGGCCGCTTGGTTGCGCAAGCTATCTCCGGCACCGGCGAAAAGGTCCAGGTGTATGAACTCCGTCGAGCAGGCGGCACCTGAGCTGCTGTACAAGAGGTCAGTTTGTGGCCCGAAGCTGACGTCGACGGTAACCCCGCTGTATCACTACTGACCCAAAGCTTAGGCGCCGCCTGTTCTGTTTTCGCGCTCAAGTAGCCTTGTCGTGTAAGGCCATGGAATGTCGGCTTACGAGCGAACAGTCCTACCAATCGCTCATCACATGTGGAGTGATCACCACCCCTGGGTGCCTGGGTCGTAACCCATGCGACCGGTCGCGCTATCAAGCGCTAAAATCGCCTCCTGGTCTTCACTCGTTAGCGCAAAGGTGAACACGTCCATGTTCTCCGCAAGATGAGATGATGTCACCGACCGTGGCACCGTAACAACGCCGCAAGTTTGCAGCGGTGTCGATTAAGCGATAGCCACATCCGATGGCCGCTTCGACAATTTGCGGCACCTGAGCTTCATACAATTGCCGCGCATGTCACACTGCCGATCGGTCCGAAAAGGCGCAAATTCACTGCCCCCCCTGGCACGCAGTGAACTTATTCTTGGGTCTCCAAGGCTGGTCTCCAGAAAACGGGAGTTTTTCTGGATTCGGCTGGAGACTTTCGGGAATTCTTGCGGGTGCATGCTCACCGCCTTGCATGAAGCCCGAGTCAGCAACCTGTATACGTCAACTGGAATATGACGCTGCGCTTCGGCGCTGCTCAAGTCTTTGGCCGATGCGCGCACCGATGGAGGCGAGAACGCCGCTCAACATCGCGACAAGCAGCAGCTTAACCGGATAGCCGGCATGAGTGTTTTTGGAGATTATGTGACCGGTCACGGCGCCAACAACCGCCCCCACACTGCCCAGCCAACGATAAATGAAGGTCTTCATTGCTCACCTCTCCGCCTACCTCTCTTACGCGACGGTACCGCGGGACGGCGGTGAACACCGTGATTTGCATCACGCCGCATAACGCGGGTTTTTTCATTTGAGCGGCGCCAATTCCACCTCACGACCACAGCGCTCGAGCGGTCTTGTTGACCGCTCGGTGATCATTGCGATGGCTTGACGCCAAGATCGCTGTTCTGAACGTGATGGATGTCACTTTCCAGATTGTCGGGACCGAGTATTCGAACGTCGCCAGCCGGCGCTCTAGACAAGCTCTTGGTTGCTGCCCGGACCGATCAAAGGCACTGCACGCGGTTTCGCCTTACGCGGGCGATCTCCTAAACGATGAGGACTTCGGTTATGACACCTGTATTGGTTACCGGCGGTAGCGGCTTTATCGGCCAGCATCTGGTGTCTGAACTTGTCGCCCGGGGCCGACAGGTGCGCGTTCTCGATGTCTGTGCGCCAGCCCGGACCTTGCCTGCGGTGGAATACATCAAGGGTTCGGTGCTCGACACGCGTGTCGTGGACGCTGCCGCGGCAGGCGTTGGCGAGATCTATCACCTGGCCGGGCTGCCCGGCATGTGGAAGCTGGATCGGACGGAATTCCACAACGTCAATTTCATCGGCACCCGGAACGTTCTGGCCGCCGCACGCCGACGTGATGTCGGGCGGCTTTTGCACTGCTCGACCGAGTCGATTTTCTTCAATGCCTCCAGGTCAAGTCAGCCCTCCGGCGAAGAAGCCTTGCTGTCCGTTGACGAGATGCCGGGGCCGTACACGCGCTCCAAAATGCTCGGGGATGAGCTGGCGTTGCAGGCTGCGGCCTCGGGTATGCCGGTGATCGTTGGCTGCCCCACCATGCCGATCGGCCCGTCCGATCACAATGTCACGCCGCCGACCGCCATGCTGCAATATTTTCTCCGCAGGGCATTCCTTCAGATCTATCTCGATTTCATTGTGAATCTCGTCGATGTGCGTGATGCTGCCGCGGGACTTATCCTCGCGATGGAAAAAGGCCGGATTGGGCACCGTTACCTGCTGGGAGGCGACAGCTTGCCGCTCGGGCAAATACTGACACTGATGGCTTCAATCAGCGGCCGCGGCAGGGCTCTCGTTCGGCTTCCTGGATTCGTGGCGGAACTGGCGGCCTGGATCATCGAGCTTAAGGCAGATTATATCACTCGTCGCGAACCGTCGGCGACGGTCGAGGGTGTGCGGATTGCACGGCGGGCGACCGCACTGTCGATCGAGAAGGCGAGGCGCGAACTCGGCTACGTGGCCCGTCCGGTCGAACCCTTGTTGCGGGAGATGATCACGAACATGGCGGGCGCGCGCGCCGGCCACCCGGGTTCCGAGGCATGCCTGGCCGTCTCGACGACCTAAGCGGCGCGGCATCGAGCGGCCCGTGGAGCAGCCGACCAGGCTGGATTTGGCCATCAATTTGCAAACGGCGAACGCCTCAACCTAAGCCTCCCCCTACGCTGTAATCAGGAGCAGAAGAGGTGATCGAATAGCATAGCACCCGATGCAACACGTCCGGTTTGGGGTCAGACTCGGAAGCCGGGCCGTCCATTTGCCGCGTCTGCCGCACCCCCCGAACGGACATTGTCAGACCATCTCGGCCGGAGGGAACTGCACCGCGCCGCCCGGCGCTTCCGGTCAAGCCTTGCGCGCGCAGGGCATTTGCGGCAGCGTCGAGGCGATGAGCGCTCCTCGCCGGTCTTCATATTGCTTGCGGATGCTCGTGGCCGTCCTTGCCGCCTTCGCATTCGACGCCGCGGTCTCGCCGCCGTCGGTATCGGGTGAAAATGCCGTGATCGCCTCGCGGCAACGCACTGAGCGCAAGACCTTCACCGACGGCGAGATAATCGACGGATTCTTCAAGACCGCGTTCGGCGCCGAATATCATCTCGCCGGCCGGGTCGATCGCATCCGGAAATACGACATGCCGGTGCGGGTATTCGCCGGCGGCAGCGCCCGCCCGGATCGCCAGGCGCTGCTCGCCGCGGTCGTCGCCGATATCGGCGCGCGGGTGGCGCATCTCGATATCGCGATGGCGGACAGCCGCGAAGCCGCCAATGTCATCGTCAATCTGGTGCGCGACCGCGATCTGTCGCGCACCATCGCGACGTTCTACGGCAACGAGCGCGCGCGCGAAATCCGCTCCTCGCTCGATCCGCAATGCCTGTCCGGCTTTCGCAAGAACGACAGGTTCGAGATCGAGCATTCCGACGTGCTGCTCACCTTCGACAGCAGCGATTTCACCTTCCTCGACTGCGCCTACGAGGAATTGCTGCAATCGCTGGGGCCGATCAACGACACCAGCTCGGTGCCGTGGACCATGTTCAACGACAATGTGTCGATGGGGTTTTTCGACATCTACGATCAGTACATCATGAATGTGCTGTACGACCCCCGGATCAAGGCCGGCATGACCGTGGAACAGGTCAAGGCGGTGCTGCCGGACGTGCTCGCCGATGTGCGGGTCTGGGTCAGGAAGGTCAACAACCTGCCGGAATGATCCCTCAGTTCTTCGCGGTGCAAATCGCCTTCAGCGAGGACCATTCCTCCGCGCTCAACAGCGGCGGGCCGCTCGGCGGACGATCCTGGTCGCTCATGCGCTTGAGGCGATCCTCGGTCAGCGGGTGGTTCGACAGGATGGAGAGGTTCTTGTCCATTTCCTTTCCGGTCACGCGAAACAGCAACTGGCCCATCGGCTTCGGCGAGCGGCCGAGCTTGTGCATCACGTCGATCGCAAAGGTATCGGCATTGTATTCCGCCTCGCGCGAATAGGACGATGTCACCAGCGAGCGCGAGGCAAAGATCAGCGCACCCGAGCCGGTGATGTCGCCAAACAGCAACCCGATCAGAAACGACGTACCGCCATTATAGATCAGGTTGCGCGTCCCATCGCGATGGCTGAGATGACCGAACTCGTGCGCCAGTACGCCGGCGATCTCGTCCGGGTTTTCCGCCTTTGCCAGCAGGCCGTTGAGCAAATAGATCCTGGCGCCCGGCAGCGCGAAGGCATTGGGAACAGGCGTCGCTACCACCGCGGTCTTGATCGAACTGTCCATCCCGGCGGCCTCGCGAATGGCATTCACCAGCTTGTTGAAGGCGGCCTGTCCCGCTTTATTGGTGCAGTCCTTGCCGCCGAACAGCACCTTGACCTGTCCCTCCGCGGCATCGCCGAGACGGCGCTCAAGCGATGGTGGCACCAAGGGTGCGAGGCGATCGGCAGCCAATGGCACACCGAACATCACGACGGCGACGATCGATGCCGCCGCTGCCAGCGACCAGCCGATGATGGCCCCGACGCCGTGCCGGCCGGGAATATTCTCGTCCAGCCGGGTGCAGCGCGCGGTGAGTTCGGCTGCCTGCGCGGCATCGCGAATCTCGAGCCGCGCCAGCGCGGGCGCCGTCAGGCAGCTCACGCGCAGAATCCGGGGAGGACTGTCGACCCGCCGGAGTTCGTCATACGACCACCTGATCGTGGTCTCCGGCGGCTCGTGGAGTTCAAGCCGATCCTTGAATGCCAGGGTTACCGGGCGACGGCGGTTCGACGTTCCATCGAAATAAACGGCCGAAGCGGCCGGTTGATCCGATGCCGAAGCAATTTCCGGCTTGTCATCCATGGCAGCACGCGCTCATGAGCTGAAATCCGAAGCTAAAATCCGGCCACGTCCAGCCCGTCGGCAAGGCCCTCGCCCAGCGCATTGGCCAGTTCGCCCTTCGCAGAAACATTGGCCGCGGCTTCAATGCGGTGCACATGGGTCGATGCGAGAATCCTTACCCAGACATCGCGCAACAGATAAACCCGGATCACGACGTTCAGGGTGAGGATCAGGACCAGATAGCCAACCGCCAACATGACCATCAGCGGGATACTACCCTTGAGATTGGCCGGGTTGAAAACCTGGCCCACCGGACTGTTGCTGATGCCCGCGATCGCGACTGCACACAGCACCACATAGCTCGAGAACAGCGCAACAATCAGCAACAACCAGCCGATCACTTTCCAGTAGAGGCCGATCAGCGCCCCGCGCAACAGCGTCGATTCAAGCCGCACCCCGCCAAACCGGATACCGGAAATCCACCAGCGCCACTCGACGGCTTTGAACGCCGCATAGATGAATGGCGCCCCGACGACAACAAACAGCGGTGCGATGGGCAAGAATTTGGTCAACGCCACGGCCAACAGCGAAAGGATGGCCAATAGCCAGAGCCACCATCCGCGCTGGAAGAACTCCCAGCCGCTTCCTTCAAAGCTGCCCTGCAGATCGCCGTAATAGCAATGCTGCATCTTGTAACGTTCGAGGGCAGCTTCACGCCACGGCAGCGCGAGACCGAGCGTGATCGACGACAGCAGAGCCCACAGCCCTGCCCGCATCGCATAGGCCCAGCCTGAGCCGTCCATCCAGAACCGCACCCCTCGCCACACCGTGCGGGTCAGCCGGTAACGCCGCGCGCGGTAAATCGCGAA
Organism: uncultured Pseudomonadota bacterium; assembly: GCA_963819325.1. Lineage (GTDB taxonomy): Bacteria > Pseudomonadota > Alphaproteobacteria > Rhizobiales > Xanthobacteraceae > Bradyrhizobium. The sequence goes on along the minus strand of CAWFVT010000006.1, from coordinate 184,765 downwards.
TTGTCCGAACAGATAGAAAAACAGAAACAGGGGAGAACTGCCGAAAGTCTTGAAGCGTTCGACTTCAAGGCCGACCACAAAGTAGGCTAGATAGATCGGCACCAGGATCGCCAGCGCGAACAGGAACCCGATCAGCAATTCGCGGGCACGACCGGTATATTCCGCCGCGTCGCCATCGATCAGGGTGTTCGACCACAAATGGCGGCGGATATCGGTCGCCAGCCAAAAACGGTAAAAGCCGGCGGTGATGAGTTCGAGCCCGGCGCCGCGCGTCACCAGCCGCCGGAATTCACCGCGATCGCCGGTAAACGATAACGGCAGCGGCGGCGGATGCCGCGGCACGGAACTCATTTGATCCACGGATCAACCCCCACGACGAACGAATCTGATTCCGAAAGCGACCATATTCGCATGCCAGACAACCGTTAAATCTTGATGCAACCATAGATTAAAACATGTCCATTTATAATGAGTTCGGCTGCAAATCAAAGTCCGGTTGAGGGGATGTTATGCGGACTTCTCGAACAATTCGCGCCCGATCAGCATGCGGCGGATTTCGCTGGTGCCGGCGCCGATCTCGTAAAGCTTGGCGTCGCGCAGCAGCCGGCCGGTCGGATAGTCGTTGATATAGCCGTTGCCGCCGAGCAACTGGATCGCGTCGAGCGCGCATTGCGTGGCCTTCTCGGAGGCGTAGAGAATGGCGCCGGCGGCATCCTCGCGCGTGGTCTCGCCGCGATCGCAGGCCTTGGCCACCGCGTAGACGTAGGCGCGGGAGGCATTCATCGTGGTGTACATGTCGGCGATCTTGCCTTGCACCAGCTGGAAGGTGCCGATCGGCTGGCCGAACTGCTTGCGCTCATGCACGTAGGGCATCACCACGTCGAGGCAGGCCTGCATGATGCCGAGCGGCCCTGCCGAGAGTACCGCGCGCTCGTAGTCGAGCCCCGACATCAATACGTTGACGCCGCGGCCGACCTGGCCGAGCACGTTTTCTTCCGGCACCTCGCAATCCTCGAACACCAGTTCGCCGGTGTCAGAGCCGCGCATCCCGAGCTTGTCGAGCTTCTGGGCGGTGGAAAATCCCTTCATGCCCTTTTCGATGATGAAGGCGGTGATGCCGCGCGGACCGGCCGCCGAATCGGTCTTGGCGTAAACCACCAGGGTTTCGGCGATCGGCCCGTTGGTGATCCACATCTTGCTGCCGTTGATGAGGTAGCGATCGCCCTTCTTCTCGGCGCGGGTCGACATCGAGACCACGTCCGAGCCGGCGCCCGGTTCTGACATCGCCAGCGAGCCGACATGTTCTCCGGAAATCAGCTTGGGCAGATATTTCCGCTTCTGCGCCTCGTTGCCGTTGCGCCGAAGCTGGTTGACGCAAAGATTGGAATGCGCGCCGTAGGACAGGCCGACTGACGCCGATGCGCGCGAAATCTCCTCCAGCGCGATACAATGTTCGAGATAGCCCAGTCCCGAGCCGCCATATTCCTCCTCGACGGTGATCCCGTGCAGGCCGAGCGCGCCGATCTTCGGCCACAGATCGCGCGGAAATTGATTGCTCTTGTCGATTTCGGCGGCGCGCGGCGCGATTTCGTTGGCGGAGAAATCATGGACGGTCTCGCGAATCGCATCCGCGGTTTCGCCGAGATCGAAATTGAACATCCGATGGGTGTTGGCGATCATGGTCGGGCGGCCTCCGGGCAATCCTGCGGCTTTTCGCGCACAGCCTTATGCTTGGAAATAGAGTTGGGAAACAAGCTTGTCACGGGCCAACGATGCTGAGAAGGGGGTTCCGCGGAAACGGCCGCGATCGGCGCTTCCCGCACGGCGGAATGCCGCAAACTTCCCTTGCCCTGTCGCGTGCAACGGGATGTAATTCGACCAAATCAGCGCCCTCAGGTGCAACCACCGCGGGCCAGCAGGGAGCAAACCGATGCACGGGACCATCGATCTCGTTCAGAATCCCCTTCAGGAGGCGGCACGGGAGCGAGCTTATTCCATCCCGCTCGAGCAGTTCGATCCCGGCGACCCCGAACTGTTTCGCTCCGATACGTTCTGGCCCTATTTCGACCGGCTTCGCCAGGAAGCCCCGGTGCACTACTGCACGGACAGCATCTTCGGGCCGTACTGGTCGATCACCAAATACAACGACATCATGGAGATCGAGACCAACCACGCGGTGTTCTCGTCGGCGGCATCGCTGGGCGGTATCACCATCCGCGACGCGCCGGTCGACCTGCGCCGCGAAAGCTTCATCGCCATGGATCAGCCGCGTCACAGCGCGCAGCGCAAGACCGTGGCACCGATGTTCACACCGACGCATCTCGACCAGCTCGCGATCAACATCCGCAAGCGCTCGGCCGAATGTCTCGACAATCTTCCAAAGAATGACGTGTTCGACTGGGTCGACCGGGTCTCGATCGAACTGACCACGCAGATGCTCGCCGTATTATTCGACTTCCCCTGGGAGGACCGCCGCAAGCTGACGCGCTGGTCCGACGTCGCAACCACGCTTCCCGGTCCGGGCGGCGTCGTTGCAACGGAAGACGAGCGGCAGGCGGAATTGCTGGAATGCGCGAGGTATTTCGCCAAGCTCTGGAACGAGCGCATCGACCAGCCACCGAAAAGCGACCTGTTGTCGATGATGGCGCACGCCGAGGCCACCCGCGACATGGACCCGAACAATTTCCTCGGTAACCTCATTCTGCTGATCGTCGGCGGCAACGACACCACCCGCAACACGCTGTCGGGCAGCATCTATGCCTTGGCCAAGAATCCGGATCAGTACCGCAAGCTGCGCGACAATCCGGCGCTGATCGACAGTTTCGTGCCGGAGGTGATCCGCTGGCAGACGCCGCTGGCGCATATGCGCCGCACTACGCTCGAGGACTTCGAGTTCCGCGGCAAGCAATTCAAGAAGGGCGACAAGGTCGTGATGTGGTACGTCTCGGGCAACCGCGACGAAGAAATCATCGATCGTCCCTATGAATTCATTATCGACCGGGCGCGGCCGCGCACCCACGTCTCGTTCGGCTTCGGTATTCACCGCTGCGTCGGAATCCGTTTGGCCGAGCTGCAATTGAAGATCATCTGGGAGGAAATCATGAAGCGTTTCGACCATATTGAGGTGGTCGAGGAGCCGAAGCGGGTGTATTCAAGTTTCGTCAAGGGCTATGAGACCCTGCCGGTGCGTATCGCCGGCTGACAGCATCGCCGGCTGATATGCGGCCGACGCCTCTATTTGATTTGGGATCGAACGATGAACATCCAGACCGCCGTCAAGGCCGACCACGCCGAGATCCAGCGCGCCGCGCGTGAAGAGGCCTACTCCACGCCGCTGAAGGATTTTCATCCCGGCGCGCCGCGGCTATTCCAGAACGATACGCTGTGGCCCTGGTTCGAGCGGTTGCGCAAGGAAGAGCCGGTGCATTATTGCACCAATTCGCCGATCGAGCCCTATTGGTCGGTTACCAGATACAACGACATCATGCATGTCGATACCAATCACGGCGTGTTCTCCTCGGACGCCACCCTCGGCGGCATCTCGATCCGCGATGCACCGCAGGGCTACGACATGCCGAGCTTCATTGCGATGGATCAGCCCCGGCACAGCGCCCAGCGCAAGACCGTGTCGCCGATGTTCACCCCGACGCATCTCGACGAACTCGCCATCCTGATCCGCAAGCGCGCCGGCAAGGTGCTCGACGCGCTGCCGCGCAACGAGACCTTCAATTTCGTCGATCGGGTCTCGATCGAGTTGACGACGCAGATGCTGGCGACCCTGTTCGACTTTCCCTGGGAAGAGCGCCGCAAGCTGACGCGCTGGTCCGATGTCGCGACCGCATTGCCCAAGAGCATGATCGTTGAATCGGCAGAACAGCGCCGCGCCGAGATGGACGAGTGCGCGGCCTATTTCGGCAAGCTCTGGAACGAGCGCGTCAATGTCGAACCGCGCAACGACCTGATCTCGATGATGGCGCATAGCGACGCCACCCGGCACATGGATTCGGAAAACCTGTTCGGCAACATCATCCTTTTGATCGTCGGCGGCAACGACACCACCCGCAACACCATGAGCGGCTCGGTGCTCGCCCTGAACGAAAATCCCGACCAGTATCAGAAGCTGCGCGACAATCCGGCGCTGATCGATTCCATGGTGCCGGAAGTCATTCGCTGGCAAACGCCGCTGGCGCATATGCGGCGCACCGCGCTGGTCGATACCGAGCTCGGCGGCAAGACCATCAAAAAAGGCGACCGCGTGGTGATGTGGTACGTCTCGGGCAACCGCGACGAGGAGATGATCGAGAACCCCAACGACTTCATCATCGACCGCGCCCGCCCCCGCACCCATCTGTCGTTCGGCTTCGGCATCCACCGCTGCCTCGGCATGCGGCTTGCCGAGCTGCAACTGAAGATCGTCTGGCAGGAAATGCTGAAACGCTTCGACAATATTGAAGTTGTCGGCGAGCCCAAGCGCGTGTATTCGAGCTTCATCAAAGGCTACGAAACCCTGCCGGTGCGCATTCCAGCGTAATTGCCAGCGTAATTAGAAGCGTAAACAGAGTATCTTGAGCGCTATCCACAACTCGCCGATCCCAGCCGAAGCCACGGCGAAGGATTTCACACGCGCCGCAGGCTTCCGCATCGCCGCCATGCAACCGCGGCATGGCGGGGCTTCATTCACTCTACGCGCCCTCGATCTGCCAGCCGAGACCCAATGACCGCAACAGAACACGACGACCATGCCGACATCCGCGAAGCCGTTGCGAAATTATGCGCGCAGTTCCCCGGCGAATACTGGCGCAAGCTGGATCGCGAGATGGCGTATCCCCAGGCGTTCGTCGATGCGCTGACCACGGCCGGATATCTCTCGGTGCTGATCCCGGAAGAATATGGCGGCGCCGGGCTGAAACTGTCGGCGGCCGCAGCGATCCTCGAGGAGATCCAGCGCGCCGGGTGCAATGGCGGCGGTTGCCACGCCCAGATGTACACCATGGGCACGCTGCTGCGGCACGGCAGCGACGCGCAGAAATCGAAATGGCTGCCGAAGATCGCCAGCGGAGAATTGCGGCTGCAGGCGTTCGGCGTAACGGAGCCGACCAGCGGCACCGATACCTCCTCGCTGAAGACCTTTGCCAGGCGCGATGGCAACAACGGCTACATCGTCAATGGCCAGAAGATCTGGACCAGCCGCGCCGAATATTCCGACCTGATGATCCTTTTGGCGCGCACCACGCCGAAGGAACAATCCCAAAAGCGCACCGACGGCCTGTCGGTGTTCATCGTCGACATGAAGGCGGCCAAAAATAACGGGCTCTCGATCAGCCCGATCCGCACCATGATGAATCACTCGACCACCGAGGTGTTCTTCACCGACTTGCGGGTGCCGGCCGAAAACTTGATCGGCGACGAGGGCAAGGGCTTTCGCTACATCCTCTCCGGCATGAATGCCGAACGCATCCTGATCGCGGCCGAATGCATCGGCGACGCCAAATGGTTTATCGCGAAAGCCTCCAGTTATGCCAAGGAGCGCGCGGTATTCGGCCGTCCGATCGGCCAGAATCAGGGCATCCAGTTTCCGATCGCCAAGGCCTATGCCGCGATGCGCGCCGCCGAATTGATGGTCCGGGAGGCCACCCGCAAATATGAGGCCGGTCTGGATTGCGGCGCCGAGGCCAACATGGCCAAGATGCTGGCGGCCGATGCTTCCTGGGAGGCCGCCAATGCCTGCGTGCAGACCCATGGCGGTTTCGGCTTCGCGGAAGAATACGATGTCGAACGCAAATTCCGCGAGACCCGGCTGTATCAGGTCGCGCCGATCTCGACCAATCTCATCCTGTCCTACCTCGCCGAGCACGTGCTGGGCATGCCCCGCTCCTACTGAGAAAACCAGATGCTGCCGCTCGAAGGACTGACCGTTATTGCCGTCGAACAGGCGGTCGCCGCCCCGTTCTGCAGTTCGCGCCTGGCCGATGCCGGCGCGCATGTCATCAAGGTGGAGCGGCCCGAGGGCGATTTTGCCCGCGGCTACGACGCCGCGGCCAAGGGCCAGAGCAGCTATTTCGTCTGGCTGAACCGCGGCAAGGATTCGGTGGTGATCGACCTTGCCACCAAGGAAGGACGCAAAGAGCTCGAACAACTGATCGGCGGCGCAGACGTGCTGCTGCAGAACCTCAAACCGGGCTCGATGGACAAGCTCGGTTTCTCGCTGGAGCGGCTGCGCAAGGATTACCCGGCACTGGTCTGCTGCACCATCTCGGGTTACGGCGATGACGGTCCTTACGCGGATCGGAAGGCCTATGATCTCCTGATCCAGGCCGAGAGCGGGCTGGCCTCGATCACCGGCGGCCCTGACGGCCCCTCGCGAGTCGGAATGTCGATCGTCGATGTCGCCACCGGTGCCACCGCGCACGCCGCCATCCTGGAAGCGCTGATCGCGCGGTCGCGTAACGGCAAAGGTGCGGATATCCGGATTTCGATGTTCGACGTGATGGCCGACTGGCTGTCGGTCCCGCTGCTCAACGCGGAAGCCGGCAATCCGCCGCAACGGATGGGTCTCGCGCATCCCTCGATCGCGCCCTACGGTGTGTTTAGCTCGAAGGACGGCAAGGGAATCCTGATCTCGATCCAGAGCGAGCGCGAATGGAAGAAACTCTGCGCCGATGTGCTGGGACAACCGGCGCTTCCCGACGACCCCAAGTTCTCCAACATGGTCGAGCGCGTGCGCAACCGCCAGCTCACCGACCAAATCGTCGGCGACAGCTTTGCGACCATGACCCGCGACGACCTCCTGAAGCGTCTCGCCGATGCCGACATCGCGTTCGCCGAAGTCAACACCATGGCTGATCTCGCTGGCCATCCGCATCTGCGCCGCATCGAGGTCGATACGCCGAACGGCAAGGTGAGCTATGCCGCGCCGGCGGCGATCGTCATGGGTGAGCCACGCCATTATGGCGCGGTGCCGGCGATCGGCGAACGTCCATCCGGGACCGTCAAGCGTTCTCCCAAGCCCGCGCAGCGTTCCAAAAAGCCAGCGAGCCAGTCATGACAGAAGCCATCGCCACAGAAGCCATCGATCTCGATCACTTGCGGCAATGGATCGGCCGCACCGAGGAAAAAACCGATATCGTAACCGCGTATCTGGTGGCGGGGTTGCGCTCGGCGTTGTTTCTCGATGTCGGCAATCCGAAGCACGGCGATGCCGCCCCGTTCACCGCGCATTGGTGCCTGACGCTCCCCGTAGCGCCATTGTCGGAAGTCAGCGCTGACGGCCATCCCAATCGCGGCGGATTCCTGCCGCCGGTGCCGTTGCCGCGCCGGATGTGGGCCGGCGGCGCCATCAACTTCGTCGAGCCGCTGCGCGTCGGCGACACCGTGACGCGCTCCTCGACCATCAAGGACTTGACGCTGAAGACCGGCAGCACCGGCACCCTGTGCTTCGTTTCGGTCGACCACGTGATCTCGACCCCGCGCGGCGTCGCGGTCCGCGAACGCCACGACATCGTCTATCGCGAGATGCCGACCGACGGACAGAACGCCACGCCGGCAAAGCCGCCGGCAGCACCCGCCGCCGCCCGGCATTCCGAACGGCATCTGGCCGATCCGGTATTGCTGTTTCGCTATTCGGCGCTGACCTTCAACGGACACCGGATCCACTATGACCGCGACTATGTCACCAAGGTCGAAGGCTATCCCGGCCTGATCGTCCATGGCCCGCTGCAGGCGGCGCTGCTGGTCGAAATGGCGGCCAAACTACATGGCGGCAAGGCGCCGGCGTCGTTCGTGTATCGCGGGCTGCAGCCGCTGTTCGACGGCAGCGAGTTCAGCGTCAACGCGGCCGATGTTTCGTCCGGCCTCGATTTGTGGACCGCCAATTCAGCAGGGCAGCCCACAATGAGGGGCACCGCGACGTGGTGAAGTTCAATTCCGTCATTCCGGGGCGATGCGAAGCAATCCAGAACTCGGATGAATGGTTGCAATTGCACATCGGATTGCTTCGTCGCTGCGCTCCGGGTCGCAATGCGAACGCATATCCCGGAATGAGGTCTAACGCATTGTCACGCAAGCCTGCCAAAACCAGCGGCACTTCCGTCACCGTTAAACACGCTACGCTCGATCTGTTGCGGGCGTTCGGAATCCGGAAGGTGTTCGGCAATCCCGGTTCAACGGAATTGCCGTTCCTGAGCGACTGGCCCGACGATATCGACTACGTGCTGGGACTTCAGGAAGCGTCCGTGATCGGCATGGCCGACGGTTACGCGCAAGCCACCCGCAATGCCGGCTTCGTCAATCTGCATTCCGCTGCCGGCGTCGGCAATGCGCTCGGCAATATCTACACCGCGCACCGCAACCAGACCCCGCTGGTGATCACCGCGGGCCAGCAGGCGCGCAGCATCCTGCCGCTGCAGGCCTTTCTGTATGCCGAGCGCGCGTCGGAATTTCCGCGCCCCTATGTCAAGTTCAGCGTCGAACCTGCGCGGCCTGAGGACGTCCCGGCAGCGATCGCGCGCGCCTATTATGTGGCGATGCAGCCACCTTGCGGACCGGCCTTCGTCTCGGTGCCGATCGACGACTGGACGCATCAGGTCGCCCCCGTAGAGGCCCGCAGTATCTCCAGGGAGTTGGGCCCGGATCTCGCGGCGATGGCCGCCCTCGTCGCCGCCCTTTCGGCAAGCCAACGCCCGGCCCTCGTCGTCGGTCCCGGCGTTGATCGCGCCGCGGCCGTCGATCTGATGGTTCGCGTTGCGGAGAAGACCAAGGCGGCGGTCTGGGTCAGTCCCTTTTCGGCGCGCTGCAGTTTCCCGGAACGGCATCCGCAATTTGCGGGCTTCCTGCATGCCTCGCCCGCGCAGCTCTCGGACGCCCTGCGCGACCATGATCTGGTGGTGGTGATCGGCGCGCCGGTATTTACCTTTCACGTCGAAGGCCACGCCTCGATCTTCGATGGCACGACCACGCTGTTTCAGATTACCGACGATCCGACCGCCGCCGCAGTATCGCCGCGCGGCACCAGCATCATCGCAACCCTCAAGTCAGCGTTAGCGATGCTGATCGATCTTTTGCCCGAGACCCGGCGCGCGCTGCCGGCGGGCCGCATCCTGCCGCCGGCGCCGGCCGCGGGCGATCCTATTCCAGTTGAATATCTGCTTCATACGCTTTCGGCCGCCATGCCCGGTGACGCCATGCTGGTGGAGGAAGCCCCCTCGCACCGCCCGGCGATGCAGAAGTTCATGCCGATGCGCGGGCAGGACTCCTTTTACACCATGGCGAGCGGCGGCCTCGGTTACGGCTTGCCGGCCTCGGTCGGCATCGCACTTGGCTACCCGCAGCGCCGCACGGTTTGCCTGATCGGCGATGGCTCTGCGATGTATTCGATCCAGGCATTGTGGACCGCGGCGCAACGCAAGCTGCCGCTGACGGTCGTGGTGATCAACAATGCCGGTTACGGCGCGATGCGCTCGTTCAGCCAGGTGATGCAGGTGCGCAACGTGCCTGGCCTCGACCTGCCCGGCATCGACTTTGTGCAGATCGCCCAGGGGCTCGGCTGCGATGCGGTGCGGGTGGCAAAAGCATCCGAACTCGCGCCCGCGCTGACTCGCGGTCTTGCACATAATGGTGTCAGCCTGATCGAAGTGATGGTGGATTCGGCGGTGCCGCTGCTCTACGCGCAGAAGAGCTAGCGGGAACGCCTCCTCACCATGAGGGACTTTTACTTCCCGTAGGCTTCCCGCATCTTCGCCTGAATCTTGGCCATGCCGCCGATCCAGCGATCGTAATTCTCGGTCTTCTTGCGCATATAGCCCGCGACCTGCGGATGCGGCAGGATCACGAATGTCTCCTGCTCCAACCCCTGCACGACATCCTTGGCCACCTGTTCCGGCGTCAGATCGCCGTCGCCGGATTGCGGACCCTTCGGGACCGAGCGCAGCATGTTGGTATCGACGCCCTGCGGACACAGGATCGAAACGCGGATGCCATGGGCCTTGTGCGAGATCGCGAGATTCTCGGCAAATCCGACCGCGGCATGCTTGGTGGTCGAATAGGCCGGGCTTCCGACCTGTGACAGCAGGCCGGCGGCGGAAATCGTGTTGAGAAAATACCCGCCCCCGCGCGCCTTCATGCGCGGAACGAGATGCCGCGCGGCGTAGACATGCGCCATGACATTAACGGCCCAGCTTTTGGCCCATGGCTCATCGGAGTTGCCGCCGGCGTTCTCCGACAGCGGGTCGAAACCGCCGCCGATGCCGGCGTTGGAGCAGAACAGCGCAATCGGCCCGAACCGCCGCTCGGTTTCCTCGATGACGTGGCGAATGTCTTTTTCCTGACCGACATCGCATTTGAACGCCGCGCCATCGATCGCGGCGGCGACAGTTTCCGCACCCGCCGAATCGAGATCGGCAACCACGATTTTGGCGGCGCCGGCCCGATGAAAGGCCTCGCAAAGCGCGCGGCCGATGCCGTTGGCGCCTCCGGTGACAACCACGACCTTGCCGGCAACCTGCATCGTCACACTCCGCTTGTTGGGAAAATCCGATTCCTGGAAAACCCGATTGCTGGAAAATCAGGTCAGAACGAGATCGAGCACGGCGCTGTAGTGGCAGGCTGCGCCCAGCAGCACAAAACCATGCCAGATCGCGTTCTGAAAGCGCAGCCGCTGCCACGCGTGAAAGATAACTCCGAAACTATAGAGCAAGCCGCCGGCGACAATCAACCACAGCGCCAGTTGCGGCAGCGACGACAGGCCAGCATCGTAGGCAATCAACCCGCTCCAGCCCATCGCCAGATAGAGGCCCACCGATAGCCTGTCGAAGCGTCCCGGGAAAAAAAGCTTCAGCACGATGCCGATGACTGCCACGCTCCAAACACCGGTGAGCAACGACATCGCAAATACCCGGTCCGGCAGTTGGGCAAAGACCGGCGTGTAGGTCGCGGCGATCAGGATGTAGATCGCGGAATGATCAAAGCGGCGCAGCAGCCATTTTCGTCGCGACACCGGCCACAGATTATAGGCGGCTGAAAATCCAAGCATGGCCAGCAGGCCCGCGGCGTAGACCGACACCGAAACGATTTCGTAAGCCGAGGCAAACACGCCAGCCAGCACGATCAGCACCGTGGCCGCGACCAACCCGCAGAACACGCCGACGCCATGCACGACGCCGTCGGCGATCAGCTCGGCCCGATCGTAATTCCAGCGCATCGCGCCGACCGCCGCGTGGGCGGATGTCGAGGCGAGTTGCTTTAGTTGGAAGATGGTCATGTCGGCCTGGCAAACTGGATGACGAAGCGATAGATCATGCCTCTTTGGGAGTTGAAGCGATAGATCTTGCTCCTTTGGGGGTTAACGAGCCCGCGGGGGACTCCTCGGCTCAAATCGCGTCCTAAATATGAAACTTGATTTCCGCCCGTTGATCGCCACTTTCCTGATAGTTTTCACGTTAACTACCTTCGTCCAACCAAGTTCCCCGCGCCCGCATGGCTGTCAGGTTTTCCGATATCGTCGAGGAAGCGCGGCTGTCGGCGCGGGCGCTGCTGGATTACGGCGACCACTTTTTCAATCCGACCATCCGGCTCGGCGTCACCGGCCTGTCGCGCGCCGGCAAGACCGTCTTCATCACCGCGCTGGTTCACGGCCTCACCCGTGGCGGTCGTTTTCCGATCTTCGAGCCGTTCGCCACCGGGCGGATCGCGCAGGCGCGGCTTGCGCCGCAGCCCGACGACGCGGTGCCGCGCTTCGACTATGAAAACCATGTCCGCACCCTGATCGAGGAACGACGCTGGCCGAATTCGACGGTCGATATCAGCGAGCTGCGGCTGGTGATCGACTATCAACGGCACAATGGCGCTGATCGCAAATTGACGCTCGACATCGTCGACTATCCCGGCGAATGGCTGCTCGACCTGCCGCTGCTCGGCAAGAGCTACGAGCAATGGTCGCTGGAAAGCCTTGAGTTGTCGCGGGAGCGTCTGCGCGCGCCGCTCGCAACCGAGTGGCACGCGCATCTTGCAACACTGAACGCCGAGGATCGCGAAAACGAGCAGGCCGCGCTGACCGCCGCACGGCAGTTCACCGACTACTTGCGCGCCTGCCGCGACGAACGCTTCGCCATGAGCCTGTTGCCGCCCGGCCGCTTCCTGATGCCGGGCAACCTTGCAGGCTCGCCGGCGCTGACATTTGCGCCGCTGGAGCTGCCGGCCAACACCACAGCGCCCGACGGATCGCTGTGGGCGATGATGCGGCGGCGCTACGAGGCCTACAAGAACGTGGTGGTTCGTCCGTTTTTTCGCGATCATTTCTCGCGGCTCGATCGCCAGATCGTTCTGGTCGATGCACTGGCCGCGTTCAACGCCGGTCCGGAAGCGCTGCATGACCTCGAGGCCGCGCTGGCGGGGATTCTCGATTGTTTCAGGATCGGGCGCAGCACGCTGCTCAGCAGTTTGTTTCGGCCGCGGATCGACCGCATTCTGTTTGCCGCCACCAAGGCGGACCATTTGCACCACTCGAGCCACGACCGGCTGGAGGCGGTGTTGCGGCGAACCGTGGCCCAGGCCGCCGCCCGCGCCGAATATGCCGGCGCTGCGATCGACGTCGTGGCGTTGGCGGCGGTGCGCGCGACCCGCGAGGCCCAGGTGCAGCGCGGCCGCGAAAAGCTGCCGTCGCTCCTCGGCACGCCTGCCGCCGACACGGCGGCCGGCGGCCGAGGCTTCGACGGAAAGGGCTTTGACGGCGAGACCGAAGTCGCCACCTTTCCGGGCGATCTGCCTGAAGACCCGGAGGAGCTGTTCAAGGGTGAAGGCGCGTTCCGCGGCCTTTCCAGCGCCAGCGCCGAGAAAACCGACTTTCGCTTTCTTCGTTTTCGGCCGCCAGCGCTCGAGAGCCATGACGCAGCCGGTCCCGAGCTGCCTCACATCCGCCTCGACCGCGCCCTTCAGTTTCTGATCGGAGACAGACTGCAATGAGCGAGCGATCCAATCAGCGGCGGCCGGTGACCTTCAAGCTCGACGATCCCAGCGTGATCGTGATGGATCCCGACGATACCAGCCGCCCGTCCCGCGGCACCGTCCACATCACGCCGGAGCCCGACCCTGCGCTGCTGCCGGTTCCGATCGAGACGCCGATTTTGCCGCCACAACGGGGATTGCGCTGGGGCACGGTATTCTGGACCGCGTTGAGCGGGCTGATCCTGCTCGGGGTCGGGCTTGGCGTGACCGGCCTGATCGAGGATTTGTTCGCGCGCAGCGAAAGCCTTGGTTTTCTCGGACTGGTTTTTGCCGCTGTCGCAGCCCTCGCGCTATCCGTCGTGGTCGGGCGCGAGATCTTCGGATTGATGCGGCTGGCGGTGATCGAAAAATTGCATCAGCGCGCCGCTGCCGCTTTGCTTAGTGACGACCGCGCCGAGAGCCGGTCCATCGTGCAGGACCTGCTTCGGCTTGCGCACCAGAACCCGCAACTGGCGCGGGCGCGCGCCACGCTGCAAGGCCACACCGACGACATCATCGATGGCGCCGACCTGATCCGGCTGGCGGAGCGCGAATTGATGACGCCGCTCGATCAGGAAGCGCGCCGGCTGATCTCCCAGGCCGCGCAGCGCGTCTCGCTGGTCACCGCCGTCAGCCCGCGCGCCGTGATCGACGTGCTGTTTGTGTTCGCGGCATCGTTACGGTTGATCCGGCAGTTGGCGCGGCTCTATGGCGGACGGCCGGGCGCGCTCGGAATGATCCGGTTGATGCGTCATGTGGTCGCACATGTCGCCATCACCGGCGGCATGGCGGCGAGCGACAGCCTGATCCAGCAGGTGCTCGGCCATGGCATTGCGGCGAAATTGTCGCAGCGGCTCGGCGAAGGCGTTCTCAACGGGCTGTTGACCGCGCGGCTCGGGCTCGCCGCGATCGACGTGACGCGGCCGCTGCCGTTTGCCGCATTGCCACGGCCCGCGCTCGGCGATCTGGCAAAGGACCTGCTGCGCAAGCGCGACAGCGACGAATGATCGGGCGGCAGCGATAGCTCCCCGATAAATAAAATTGGAACGGCTGGCGTTTTCGCAATGGTGCGCTGTGTCAAATGATGGCGAAACGGGCAAAAGACGCCAATGCGCCGCGATAATGATCGTTTTCCGCCGAAATCGGTGTGTCGTTTAAGCTATCAAGCGTGTCGTATACCGCGTATCGTGCGCCCGTCGGACCTGCCGGTTTGCGGAGACCGGGAGTTCGTTATTGTTTTTTGATCCCGCGGAGACGACGTGATGGCTAAAGGTACTGTGAAGTGGTTCAACGCGACCAAGGGCTTTGGTTTTATTCAACCCTCAAGTGGCGGCAAAGACGTTTTCGTTCATATTTCGGCGGTCGAGAAAGCTGGCCTTTCCTCGCTTAACGAAGGACAGACGGTGGAATACGAAGAGGTTGCCAATCGCGGCAAGACTTCGGCCGAGAACCTCAAGGTTTAACGCCAGGTTTGACGCCAATAGCGCGGTTCGCAACGGCGCACTCTCGGACCCAATCCGGGAGTGGGGCTTCTAAAAACACCAAAAACAAAAGTGCATCCGGCAGCGTCGAGGTCCGCTCATGCACGGAGTTGAATCGGCGCGGAATGCGCAGGTTCGATCGGTCGACCTTTTGCTATCTGTGTTTCGACCGTCACCGCGCCAGGCCAGCATAAGTCTCGCCAAAATAAATCTTGCCAAAATCAACGCGGCGGTTTCGCGGCGGCGTTGACGGCTGCATATAGGGGACGGGAACCAGAGGGGATTCACCCTGCGGACTTTCCAGCCCCAGATGCGCCATGACATCCGATGCCCTCTTCGTTCCGCCTTTCACGGCGGCCTATGCGCCGGACGATGGCGTTATGGCGGCCCGGCTTCTCGAAACCGCGCATCTCAACGCCGGACAGAACCAGCGGATCGACCGCACGGCGACCCGCCTGATCGACGCCATCCGCACCAATGACGACCGGCTTGGCGGCGTCGAGGACATGCTGCGGGAGTTTGCGCTCTCCACCAAGGAGGGCCTGGCGCTGATGGTGCTCGCCGAAGCCCTGCTGCGGGTGCCGGACGCCCGCACCGCCGACCAGTTCATCGAGGACAAGCTCGGCCACGGCGACTTTGTCCACCACGAGACCAAATCCAGCGCGTTTCTGGTCAACGCCTCGGCGTGGGCGCTGGGGATGTCGGCGCGCGTGATTCAACCCGGCGAGACCCCGCAAGGCACCATCGGGCGGCTGGCCAAACGATTGGGCGTTCCGGCAGTGCGCGCCGCGACAAGGCAAGCGATGCGGCTGATGGGCAGCCATTTCGTGCTTGGCGAGACCATTGAATCCGCGCTGGCGCGGGCGCGGCCACATGCGGCCGCCGCACCGCGCTATTCCTTCGACATGCTCGGCGAAGGCGCGCGCACCGCCGCCGACGCGGGAACGCTATTTCAATTCCTACGCTGCGGCGATCGACGCCATCGGCCGCGTCGCCGACGATCGGCCACTGCCGGATCGACCCGGCATCTCGGTCAAGCTGTCGGCGCTGCATCCACGCTTCGAGGCGTTGAGCCGACGGCGGGTGATGCACGAACTGGTGCCGCGGCTGCTTGATCTGGCACGGCGCGCCAGGGCGTTTGACCTGAATTTCACGGTCGATGCGGAGGAAGCCGATCGGCTGGAACTGTCGCTCGACGTGATCGCGGCCACACTCGCCGACGCATCGCTCAAAGGCTGGGACGGCTTCGGATTGGCCGTTCAGGCCTACCAGAAACGCGCCGCGGCGGTGATCGACCATGTCGACGAACTGGCGCGAGGCTTGAACCGGCGGCTGATGGTGCGGCTGGTCAAGGGCGCCTATTGGGACACCGAAATCAAGCGCGCGCAGGAGCGCGGCCTCGACGACTATCCCGTGTTCACCCGCAAGGCGATGACCGACCTCAACTACATCGCCTGCGCGCAGCAACTGCTCACGCTGCGCCCCCGCATCTTCCCGCAATTCGCCACCCACAATGCGCTGACGGTGGCGACGGTGCTTGAACTTGCCGGCGACGAAGACGGATTTGAGTTTCAGCGTCTGCACGGCATGGGCGAAGCCCTGTACGCGCAGTTGAGCGCGGACCACCCGAACATAGCGCATCGGACCTATGCGCCGGTCGGCAGCCACCGCGATCTGTTGGCCTATCTGGTACGGCGGCTGCTGGAAAACGGCGCTAACTCGTCCTTCGTGGCGCTCGCCGGCGACCCGGCCGTCCCGGTGGCGACGCTGCTGCGGCGTCCGGCCGACATCATCGGCAAATCTGCCAACGCCCGGCATCCGAACATCCGCCTGCCGCGCGATCTCTATCAGCCGCAGCGATTGAATTCGCGCGGCATCGAGTTCGGCGAGCGCGCGGCGTTGAACGATCTGGTCTCGGCCGTCGCAGCAAGCAGCCCGGATGTGGGCGACACTATCGACGCCGATCCACAAGCCGCAAGCGATGCCGTCATGGCCGCCCGCGCGGGATTCACGTCGTGGAGCCGAACGCCGGCGCAGAGACGCGCCGAAATCCTGGAGCAAGCCGCCAACCTGCTGGAACAACGCACCGCGCAATTCATCGCGCTGCTGCAACGCGAGGGCGGCAAGACGCTCGACGACGCGCTTTCGGAAGTCCGCGAGGCCGTGGATTTCTGCCGCTATTATGCCGCCTCGGGCCGCGAACATTTCGGAGCCGGCCAAACCATGCCGGGGCCGACTGGCGAGAGCAATGTGCTTGGCTTGCGCGGCCGTGGCGTATTCGTCGCGATATCGCCATGGAATTTCCCGCTGGCGATCTTCGCAGGTCAGGTGACGGCGGCGTTGATGGCTGGCAATGTCGTCGTGGCCAAGCCTGCCGAACAAACGCCGCGGATCGCAGCCGCTGCTGTACGTTTGCTGCATGAGGCCGGCGTGCCTCACTCGGCGCTGCATCTGGTGCCCGGCGACGGCAGCATCGGTGCGGCGCTGGTGGCGCAGCCTGATATCGCCGGCGTTGTCTTCACCGGATCGACCGAGGTCGCCCGCTCGATCAATCGCACGCTGGCCGCCAAAGACGGCCCGATCGTGCCGCTGATCGCGGAAACCGGCGGCATCAACGCCATGATCGTGGACGCGACCGCGCTGCCCGAACAGGTCACCGACGACGTCGTGGCTTCGGCGTTCCGGTCGGCCGGCCAGCGCTGCTCGGCGCTGCGGCTGCTGTTTGTCCAGGACGACGTCGCCGACCGCATGATCGAGATGATCGCAGGCGCTGCCCGCGAATTGCGGATCGGCGACGTCAGCGATCCCGCCGTTCAGGTCGGGCCGGTGATCGATAGTGAGGCCAAGGCGCGGCTGGAGGCGCATATTGCGCGAATGAAAAAGCAGGCGCGCGTGCATTACGCCGGCTTAGCGCCCGAAGGCAATTACGTCGCGCCGCATATCTTCGAAATATCGGATGCCGATCAACTGACCGAGGAAGTGTTCGGGCCCGTCCTGCATGTGGTGCGCTACCCGGCCGACCAGTTCGAGCGCGTGCTGCGATCGATCGAACGCTCGGGCTATGGACTGACGCTCGGCATCCACTCGCGGATCGACGACACCATCGAACATGTGATCGATCGCCTTGCGGTCGGCAACGTCTATGTCAACCGCAACATGATCGGCGCCGTGGTCGGCGTGCAGCCGTTCGGCGGCCACGGATTGTCCGGCACCGGTCCCAAGGCCGGCGGCCCGCATTATTTGACGCGCTTTGCGACCGAACAAACCGTGAGCATCAACACGTCGGCCGCCGGCGGCAATGCCGCGCTGATGTCCGATCTGGAGTGATGCCGCTGCCTCAAACTGCGGTTGCATCTGGTGACTAACATCGGTCAAATGCGCCGGCCAAATTCACCTGTCGCAACAACGATTCCACGCTGCGGAATAAAACCAACAACAATCACGGGAGCGAGAGCACCATGGAAGACGGCATTTTCGAAGGCCTCAAGGTTCTGGACTGCGCGAGTTTCATCGCAGCCCCTGCGGCCGCAACCGTGCTGTCGGATTTCGGCGCCGAAGTGATCAAGATCGAGCCGCCGGGAGCCGGCGATCCCTATCGCAACCTGCCGAATTTGCCAGGCTATCCCGCTAGCACACACAATTTCGCCTGGATGCTGGAAGCCCGCAACAAGCGGAGCCTGGCGCTCGATCTCTCCAAGCCGGAAGGCCAGGCGGTGCTGCATCGCCTCGCCGCCGACGCCGACGTCTTTATCACCAATTTTCCCCCCGCCGTGCGCGCCCGGCTCGGGCTGACCTACGCCAAGCTTGCACCCCTCAACCAGCGCCTGATCTATGCATCGTTCACCGGCTACGGCGAGAAAGGCGACGAGGCCAACAAGCCCGGCTTCGACAGCAATGCCTATTGGGCGCGTTCGGGCCTGATGGATCTGGTGCGCGCGGATACCAGCATCGCGCCGGCGCGTTCGGTCGCCGGCATGGGCGATCATCCTTGCGCGATGGCGCTGTACGGCGCGATCGTCACTGCGTTGTACAAGCGCGAACGCACCGGCAAGGGTTCGCATGTCAGTTCGAACCTGATGGCCAATGGCATCTGGGCCAACGGGGTGCTGGCCCAGGCCAAACTATGCGGCGCGAAATTCGGCGAGCGACGGCCGCGCGAACGCGCGCTGAACGCGGTGACCAACCACTACCAGTGCCGCGACGGACGCTGGCTGATCCTGTCGCTGCTCAACGAGGAGCGGCAATGGCCGACGCTGGCGCGCTGCCTCGGACGGGAAGATCTGGTCAACGATGCCAGATTCGCGACCAAGCCCGACCGTCACGCGCGATCGCTGGAATTGATCAAGGTGTTCGACGAGATTTTTGCCACCAGGGATCTCGCCGAATGGCGCAGGATACTGGACGGCAATGGGCTGGTGTTCGGCGTGATCGGCATTCTCGACGACATCCCGAACGACAGGCAGATGATCGAAAACGAGGTGTTGCTGCCGTTCGAGAACGACACCATGCTGACCGTCAACAGCCCGATCTGGGTCGACGGCAGCAAAAAGACCCAACCGCGGCATCCGCCCGGCGTCGGCGAGCACAGCGACGAGGTGTTGCGCGAGGCCGGATATGACGAAGCCGCAATCCGGCAATTGCGCGCATCGGGCGCGGTAGCGTGAACCACCCGGCACAGAGCGGAGGCGCACTGCGCGCCTAAGCCGCTCTAATTATTGTGGAGCAATACCCAGCCGACCGCGGCAAGCCCGATCACGACCGCGGCTGCGATCGCCCATCCGCTGACCCGGATGGCGCTGACGGTTTGCCGCGCGCTTTCATTCTGGGCGATCTCACGGTTGCGCTGTTTGTTTTCCTCGTCCGTCTCGTTCACCGCCCTGCCCTCCCCGTGTCCATCAAACTCGTTCGGTTTGTTCCAGCAGCCGGAGGCTAACCTACATTGCCGCCGTCGTCGACGGACCGCTAGCGGCCCTTGATGAAGCACATCCCCATCCGCGAGGCATTGCTGACGACCTGGCACGCCAGCCCCTCGGCACAGGTCCATGTGCGAAAACTGCGGTCATTGTCGGCGGCATCGGGCTTTTGCTGATAGCAATGCGCCCCCCAGCCGTCGTCATATTCGGTTCCTGCGAGTTCGGTGCTGCCGCGCAATTGCGGGCGGCTGGAAAATCCGCGCGAATAATCCGGCGGCCTGCCGTCGCGCCATGACATCAAAATATCGCGGCGCCTGATCTGGTCTCCGAAGAAATGCGGCGACGCCGGCACCACCGTCGAATTGGAGGGATGGGCCGCCATCCAGTCGACGCCCGGAAAATGAAAGCCGCCGATGCCGCGGGTCTGATGGCAGCCCGCGCAGGTCACGTCGTTGAGCCGGTGCTCAAAGCCGGCCAGCGAGCGGATATTTTCCAGGCCGACGCCGCTGTCAGCCGCCTTCTTCAATGCCGCGACGACGTCGCTCTGCTTGAACACAGGTTCGATCGTTGCGTCGTCGCCCTGCACCAGGCCGAAGGCGGGCTGCAGGTTTGAGGCCGCAAATCCGGCAGGCGTCGCGGCAATCGCGGCAGTCGCCAGAAATCTCTCAGGGATCAAAATGGTGCCGCGATCGAGTTCGCCGAGGTGCCTGACATCGAGCAGCCACGCGCGAAAGTCGCGCTTGAGATCATCATCGGCGAGAATCCGCTCGCGATCGATCTGGTTCTCGAGCGGCACCTGCTCGAAGGTCCGGTTCTGCGCGTTGGTGTGAAACACCTTCAACAGATAGTCGGTACGGAAATCGCGCGTCGCCGATTTCGGCACATGTGCGATCTGGAGATTGGTCTCGATGAGATCGATGTTCGCAGGCTCGATCAAATCCAGCGGGCCGCGGCTCGACAGCAATTCTTCCGCAAGCTCCGCACCAGTCAGCGGCGAATCCGCTGTTGCCAGCCAGCGGCGCGCGATTTCCGCGCAGGTGATCGCCGCATCATCGCGGCTAGTCGCGTGATCGGCTTTGGCCTTCAGCACGACGTTGAGCGTCATCGGCAGCCGCGGCGATGTCGCAGCATCGCCGGTTCCAGTTGCGGCCTCAGGCCCGTCCGTCCGCGTCAGACGATAGATCAGCCTGATCTCGCCGCAATTGGCTTCAGCGAGATAGGCGCGGTCCATCCGGTTGATGATACCGGCCAGCACGAAACGTGAGTCAGGGGAATAAAGCAGCGCGCGATCGAACAACTGAACATCGTAGGCGCTGCCGACGCCGATGGTTTCGCTCGCCCGATCGACCTTGTGCCTCGCGATGTAGCGCTCGAACTCGTCATCGAGCGCCTTGCGGACGGCAGCCATCGACGGCAAAGCGAACAACTGGCTGTTGGTGATCGGCGCGTCGGCCGATCGCATCGGCATCAGGATACGGCCCAGGCCAAATCTTCCGTGATCGAGTTCGCGCAAGGCAAGCGGGTCCGTGATCGCCGTGCCGCGCTCCAGCAAAGCCGCACTTTGCGCCTGGCGCACCGGCAGCACGCTGCCGAGCAAAACAAGAATGATAGCAAGAAATCGCACGCGGCCATGTCCCGACAACGCCGCGCCGGACGACGCCTGTTCAGGACGCCTTCGGGCAACGACTTCCATTCGGGAAAATAGCCGAAAAGCGCAGGCGCTGTCTCGCAGCAATCGGAAAGCGGCCGCAACGCCACTTCACACTGCGGTGAAGCGGCGGAGCGTCAGCGTGCGACGATCAGGCCTTTGCTGGTCACAACCACCCAGTGGCCGTCCTGGCGCCTGATCGCATCGACCCGGCCGAGACCCGGCACCGGATCGCCGGCATAGACTTCGAAGATTCCCTGCCGTCCTTCGATCAAGGCGCTGCCATTGATGACGTCGCGCAGCGTCCAGCCTTCCACCGTCGGCAGCCTCCCCACTTCGACCTTGGGCGCAGCTGAGGCTGCGGCCGCCGGAGGCGAAATCGAACCGGTGGTGTCCTTCGCGGCGACAGGTGCGGCGGCTGCCGCGGCAGCCGGTGGCGTGGCGCGGAGCTTTTCCACGGCCTCGCTGAGCTTGGCGAGTTTGCCGGCGGGTTCAAGTTGCGCCTTCTCGACCTTGTCGAGACGCTCGCTGGTCTTGTTGAACTGGGTCATGCCGAGCTTGGAGGCATGCTCGGCACCGACCTTCAGAGCCTGGATATCGGCATCGAGCCGCGCCACCGACGCTTCGAGTCCGTGGTTGGCGACACTCGCCGTGTCATAGCCGCCGAAATGCCCGAGGCTCGCGGTCGCCACCGCGCCGCCCAGCGCGCCGGCCACTGCCGCCAGCGCCACCACCGCGGCAAGTGCGCCGAGCCGGCGCTTGCCGAACATTCCGGGGTTCGGCTCGGATTGCGGCGCCGGACCGGCGTCGTTGCCGCTCCAGGAGCGCTCGCCGGCCGACATGATCATCACCCTGCCAGGGGTGCGCGGCGCTTCTGCCGCTGGAATTTCGAGCTTGGAAGTTTCAGCCTTGGAAGTTTCAGCCTTGTCGGCGGCGGCCTTATCCAGCAGAACCTTGAACGGGTCGGCCTTGGGCATTTCCGCCCTGGGCTTTTCGTCGGTACCGCCCTGCTCGGGCACCAGCTTCGGAGAGTCGACGCTGGCCGATGCTTCGATCGAGGCGGCGACGGGCTCGCCCTGCACATCCGACGAATTGGAAGCGGCCGATCCTGCGCCGACGGAACCGGGTTCACCGCTCATTGGTTCGGCCTGTTGCTCGCTCACGTCAAAATCTCCAGTAAAGGTTGACCTTTTGGTAACTTTCATTGCTTGCGAAATCGTTACCGGCAGCGGACTTACGAAAATTTTAGGAAGTCATCCGGCCCGGTTTTGACCCCGCCACCGACGCGGCTGCGGCTCTGAGCTGACCGATGCTGCCCTGCGGTATCGTTTTGAGGGCCGCGGTGTGTCGTTTGCGTGGCTGGATTTCCCGACTAACATGGCGCGCGGTCCGGCCAGAAGGCGGAGGGCTCCATGACCATCGAAAAATGCATCAATGACTTCGATGTAGGCGACGTCATTTTCGAGGAGGGCTCGAGCGGACGCGAGCTGTTCGTGGTGCTCGAAGGCAAGATCGACATCGCCAAGATCAGCGGCGCCAGCAAGACCGTCATCGTAACTCTCGGCAAGGGCGAATTCTTCGGCGAGATGGCGGTCATCGACGGCTCATCCCGCTCGGCTACCGCGATCGTCGCCGCGCCCAACACCCGCGTGATGCGGATCAATCACGCCCGCTTCGTCTATCTGGTCAGTCAGCAGCCGGCATTCGCGCTGATGGTCATGGATGCCCTGAGCAAGCGGCTGCGGGCGTCCAATGCCGTCACCTTCAGGGCGGCCAACCCAGCGCCCGCAACATGAGCGACCGCAAATCGAGCCCGTTTCCGGTTCTCCTGAAAAACGACGTCTGCTCTCTGATCCAGGCAGCCGAGGACGTCTACCAGATCCGTTTCAACAACCGCGCCGCCAACGCCTATCTGGTGCGCGGAAAATCCCGCACCATCATGATCGACGTCGGGCTGTCGTCCAACTTCCCGCATTTGCTGCAATGCCTCGAACATCTCGGCTGCCCGCCTGACAGGATCGACATGGTGATCCTCAGCCACGAGCATCTCGATCACATCGGCGCCGCCTATCATTTCGGCGGCCGCACCATCACCGCCGCCCATCGCCTCGCCGCCAACAAGATCATGCTGCGCGACGATTTCTCGATGCTGCGCAAGATGTTCAACGAACCTGACGTGCCGATCAATGTCGATCTCTGGCTGGAAGAAGGCAATCTGATCGACCTCGGCAATTTCCGCCTCAGCGTGATGTACACGCCGGGCCACACCTCGGCCTGCATCAGCCTGTTCGATCACGACAAGGGACTGCTGTTCGCCGCCGACACGCTGATGCCCGGCGGCGTGATGGGCGGCGTGTTCGGATCGGGCAGCATCAGCGATTACATCCAGTCACTGGAACGGCTGAAGGGCCTCAATTCCAAAATATTATTGTCCGGACACGGCCGCCTGTCCGATACGCCGCAGGAAGATGTCCGGATCGCGATCGCGCGATCGCACGCGCTGTTGTCGGACACCGCCCAATTGTTCGACGCGCTCGATGCGCGCTCGAATTTCGAGCCGATCATGCAATCGGTGCGCGACCTCAACAAGCTCGACGATGCGTAGGCTGCGCTCGCAAGTTTGACAAATCGGCTTCGCGGCGGTTCATTGCGCGCGGTGAGCGATGCACGACCGGATTTTGATCCAGGAACTCGGACAGGGGCAGCCGGCGCTGCGGCTATTGCGCGAGCACGTCTCCGATCATCTTTGCGATATCGCCATCAGCGGCCCGCGGGACGATTTCGGCGTCCGCTCCAAGAATCATCCCGGTTGACCAGACGCCGCTGATCGACACGCGCATCGGCGCGGTCCAATACGACCGCACGCCGCGCCATATCGCGCGCGGCGGCATCGACCATTATCAGATCGCGCTGTGTGTTGACGGCGAGATGACCTACACCGCGGGTCGCCGCAGCGTCACGCTGCGCGAGGGCGACCTGTGCCTCGTGGACCTGGCACTGCCAAGCCGTACGGTGCTGACGGCTGGCCGCGACACCAGGCGCTCGCGCAATGTCGTTCTTTCGCTGCCGCGCTCCAGTCTCTCGCCGTTGCTCGCTGCGCCGGATGGCGCAAGCGCCTCGTTCATTTCCGGTGGCAGCCGGCAGGGACGTCTGCTCGCCGGGCATCTCTTGGCCATGTGCAAGACCGGTGGTGCACCCGGTTCGGACGGATCGATGCCCACGAGCGATGCCCTGGCCGGCCTCGCCGCCGACGCGGTCGGGCGCGCCAGCGATGCCGAAGTCGTGGTCGACCGCGCCAACCGCGATTTGCTTCTCGCTTCAATCAAGCGCCACATCGATGCCCATCTGCTGACGGAAGCCGTAAGCGTTGCGCGGCTCTGCGGCCGCTTCAAGCTTTCCCGCGCCACGCTCTATCGGCTGTTCGAGCCGGAGGGCGGATTGTGGCGCTACATCCAGGAGCAAAGGCTCAGTCACGCCTTCGCGCGCCTGGCTTCGCCGGCAGCCGCGCCCACCCGCATGATCGATCTTGCGGTCGATTTGCATTTCGCGAGCGACACCACCTTCGTTCGCGCCTTCCGCCGCCGCTTCGGCATCACCCCCGGCGAGGTCAGGAGCCTGTCGGCCCTGAACGCGGCGCCGCTGCTCGGCAACGGCGCCAAAATGTCGGACGCGGTGCTCTGGCTCTGGAAGCTGGCACAGAAATCACAGTGACCGGGATTTAGACGCCGTGAGACGCGCGGCACATCGGGCGCATGTGCAAACTGCTATGGCCGACGAAGATGGGTCGTCGCGGTGACGCTGCGTCTGAAGGCAGGTGTCGGATGCTGGTGCGTATTCTGGGCCGGGCAGCGCCCCTGCTGCGGGCGGCGGTTCTGTCAAGCGCGGTCTGGGCGGGCGGCGCTTCTGCGGATGGCGGTGGTTCCGCTGATGGGGCCGCTGGCGGCGCAGGCAATCCGACCGGTCCCGGCGGTGCCGGAGGCGCGGCGGGACCCGGAACGGTGGGCTCCGGTGGCGGGGCCGGCATC
This sequence comes from uncultured Pseudomonadota bacterium, assembly GCA_963819325.1. Taxonomy (GTDB): domain Bacteria; phylum Pseudomonadota; class Alphaproteobacteria; order Rhizobiales; family Xanthobacteraceae; genus Bradyrhizobium. Next base: position 159,723 of record CAWFVT010000006.1, on the reverse strand, counting down.
ACGGGCGGTGCAGGCGGCGGCAACGTTGGCAATACCGGCGTCAACGTCGGCGGTGCCGGCGGAGCCACACCGGGCGCCAATGGCGCAGACGGTTCGAGCGAGGTCGTGACCGAAGGGCAATTATCCTTCGGCTTTGTCGGCGGGGGCGGCGGCGGCGCTCACGGCGCCGTCGTAACGATTTCGACCACCAACTCCGGCACAGTGAAGGGTGGCAATGGCGGCGCTGGGGGAACGGCGGCAACTCTAGTGGACGGTCTGGCTCTCGGCTTTGGCGGTGGCGGCGGGGAAGGCGGATATGGCGTTGTCGTCAACGGGAGCGGTCTTACCTACGGGAATTCAGGCACTGTCAGAGGCGGCAATGGCGGCGATTCCGGCGGCGCCGGTAACGCCGACACCGGCAACGGTGGCGACGGCGGCCATGGCGTCTATCTGACGTCGGGGACCGCTTTTAACAACAATCCTGGCGGCAGCGTTACCGGCGGCAACGGCGGAAATAGTGTTGGAGAACTCGGTGGTAACGGCGGCGACGCGATCCACGCGACGGGGGGCAATACTGTCAATAATCAGGGGACGCTGATCGGCGGCAGCGGCGGCTCCGGCGTCGACAGCCCGAGTGGCCCCGTCGGCACTGTCGTCGGCGGCGCCGGCGGGGCCGGAGCGAACCTGAACGGCAGCGTCAATTTTTCGAATTCCGGCCAGATTTTCGGCGGCGCCGGCGGGGCCGCCCCCAGTGCTCTCTTTGTCGGCGGCACGGGAGGAGCGGGCCTGCTCGCCAACGGCAGCGGCACGATCGTCAATATGGCAGGGCTCACCGGCGGCATCGGTGGTGTCGGGGTTCAGACTAGCGGTGTCGGTGGCGCAGGCGCGGCATTGACCGGGAGTGGTCTCCAATTCACCAATTCCGGCTCGATTACCGGGGGCGCAGGTGCGATCACGCCAGGCTTCACCACCCAAGGCAGCACCACCGGCGGCGTCAGTAGCGCCGGCGGCGTCGGGCTCTCGGTCGCCAGCGGCAACGCCGTCACGCTTGCCGGAACGGTGGCCGGCGGCGCGGGCGGCGATGGCGGCAACGAAAGCGCAACCAACCAGGCCTCCGGTGGAACCGGGGGCGCCGGCGGCGCCGGGCTGACGCTGACAGGTAGTCTCCTGAGCTTCGGGGCGGGCAGCTCGATCGCCGGCGGCGCGGGTGGGAATGGCGGCAGCGCGATCAGTACCGGTGCTACGGTGGGCGAGTTTTTCGGCGCCTTGGCCGGCGCCGGCGGCGCCGGCGGCACTGGTGCTGTTCTCGGCGGCAACGGTCTCACGATTGCGGCCTCAGGTCCGATCATCGGCGGGGCGGGCGGAAGCGGCGGTGCCGCGACGATTAACAACAATACTGTTGCAGTTGGTGGCGCGGGCGGCACCGGAGGCATGGGCCTCGCGCTGAGCGGCAGCAATCTCGGCTTTACCGACACTGGCTCGATCACCGGCGGCGCAGGCGGGAACGGCGGTGTCGCAACCACCCCGAGCAGTGCAACGGAATTGGTGGGCGGCGGCGCGGGCGGTGCCGGCGGAGTGGGGGCTGCGCTGAGCGCCAGCGGTCTCGTCTTTACCGATTCCGGTTCGATCAACGGCGGCGCGGGCGGGAACGGCGGCGCGGTCGTATCGAGCTCCAACCTAGGCAGCGCCGGTGGGGCTGGTGGCACCGCACTTACCGTGACCGCCGGCAATAGCGTCACGCTGGGGGGCCCTGTGTCCGGCGGCAATGGGGGCAATGGCGGAAGCGGTATCGCCGAAATCGGCGGCCAGGGTGGTGCCGGCGGCATCGGAATTTCCATGACGAGCGGGACTCTCACGCTCGGGGCCCTGGTGAGAGGCGGCAATGGCGGCACCGGTGGAAATGCGACCGGAACCCTGCCGGATACCACCATCGGTGCGCCTGGTGGCCCCGGCGGCGCGGGCGGCGCCGGGCTTTCCATGGTGGGCGGCACCGTCACGATCAACAGCGGCGGCGGGGTGAGCGGCGGCGCGGGCGGCGCGACCGGCGCCGGCGTCAACGGCGTATACCCCGGCGCGCCCGGGCCCAGCACCGGCGGCGTTGGCATCACCGGCTCCAATCTGGCCATTGTCGACGCCGGCGCGATTACCGGCGGGCTCGGCGGCGACGGCGTAACGCAAGCCAACGCGGTCACCTTTACCGGTGGCGTGAACTCGCTGACGCTGCTCGCCGGCTCGTCCATCAGCGGCAATGTCGTCGCGGTCAGCGGCGGCACCGACACCCTTGGGCTCGGCGGCAGCGGCAATGCCAGCTTTAATGCCTCGCTCCTCGGCACGCAGTATCAGAACTTCGCGACGTTCCTGAAGACCGGCGCCAGCGTCTGGACATTGACCGGCGTCAATACCTTTGCCGGCGCGACCGTGGTCGGCGGCGGCACGCTGCTCGCGGGCAACGCCGGCGCATTCAGTGCAACGAGTGCAACGACTATCAAGAGCGGCGGCACCCTCGACCTCGGCGGGTTCGCGCAAACGATCAATGCGGTGTCGCTCGTCGGCGGCACCCTTCAAAACGGCACGCTGACGGGAGCCATCAGCGCAGCCGGCGGCATCATCAACGGCATCGGCGGCAGCGCGAGCGTGCTCACGACCGCCGGCACGACGATCATCGAAGGTGTCAGCGGCTACAGCGGCGCCACCACGATCAACGGCGGCACGCTGGTGGTGAATGGCTCGATCGCCAATTCATCGATCGTCACCGTCAATTCCGGCGGCACATTGAGCGGCACCGGCATCGTCGACCCGGCGACGACCACGATCATGTCCGGCGGCACGCTCAGGCCCGGCAATACCGCCAATCCGACCGGCGGCCTGACAATTACCGGCAATCTCGCCTTTCAATCCGGCGCGCTCTATGTCGTGCAGGTCACGCCGTCGGCTGCCGCCAGCACCACGGTGTCCGGCACCGCAACGCTCACCGGCGCCGCCGTGAATGCGCAATTTGCGTCCGGCGGCTATCTTCTCAGGCAATACACGATCCTGACCGCGGCGGGTGGGCTGGGCGGCACGACCTTTGCGAGCCTGACCAGCATCAACCTGCCGGCCGGATTTACCGACAGCCTCAGTTACAGCGGCAACAGCGTTTTCTTGAATTTGGCGGCCACGGGCATTTCGACCGCCGGTCTCAATCAAAATCAGCGGAATGTTGCCGGCGCGCTCAACAACTTCATCTTCAATTCAAGCGGTGCGCTGCCGCCGAACTTCGTCAGTATCCTTGGTCTGACTGGCAGTAGCCTTGCGAACACCCTGACGCAGCTTGACGGCGAAGCGGCGACCGGCGCCGAGCGCGTGGCGTTTCAACTGACCAACGAATTTCTGGCGCTGATGCTCGATCCGTTCGTCAATGGCCGCGGCAATGTCGGCGGCGGCACGGGCGGCCCGACGCTCGGCTTTGCGCCGGACCAGCAAAACAATCTGCCGCCCGATGTGGCGCTCGCCTACGCCTCGATCTTCAACAAGGCGCCGCCGCAAAATTTTGAGCAGCGCTGGAGCACCTGGGGCTCGGCCTTTGGCGGCGCCAACAGCACCAACGGCAATCCGGCAGTCGGATCGAATACCACAACGGCCAGCACCTACGGCTTCGCCGGCGGGATGGATTATCATTTCACGCCCGACACGGTGGCGGGCTTTGCGCTCGCCGGCGCCGGCGCCAATTGGGGCCTGGCGAATGCGCTCGGTGGTGGACACAGCGACGCGCTGCAAGCCGGCGCCTATGGCATCAGCCGGTTCGGCCCGGCTTACGTCGCCGGCGCAGTTTCCTTCTCCAATCACTGGTTCTCTACCGGCCGCGGCGCGCTCGGCGATCAGCTCAACGCCAGCTTCACCGGCCAGAGCTACGGCGCGCGGCTCGAAGGCGGTTATCGCTACGCAGCGGCTGCCGACATTCGCGGTGACGCCGTATGGTGCCGTTCAATTCCAGGACTTCCATACGCCGGCCTATAGCGAGACGGATGTGACCGGCGGCGGCTTCGGATTGTCCTATGCCGCGATGAACGCCACCGAGGTGCGCACCGAGCTTGGATCTCGTTTCGACGCGCCGACGGTGCTCTATGGCAAGCCGCTGGTGCTCTATGGCCGCGTCGCCTGGGCGCACGACTTTGTCTCAACCCCCGCGCTGGGCGCGGCATTCCAGACGCTGCCGGGCGCCGCCTTCACCGTGTTCGGCGCGCCGATCCCGCACGACTCGGCGCTGACGACGGCCGGCGCGCAATTGTATCTGACACCGCGATGGACGCTGATCGCCAAATTCGACGGCGAATTCGCCCAGGGCTCGCAGACCTACAGCGGCTCCGGCACGCTACGCTATGCGTGGTGATAGCGGGTCACGCCGAGGCCGATCATGCCGTCGGTGCGCGACCTCAACAAGCTCGACCATGCGTAAGCGGCGCTCGCCGGTTTGACAAACCGGCCTCGGGCCTGTTCAAAGACCTCAAGAACAACGCGACAAAAAACCCAAGGGAGCGAGCTTGCGATGAAACTCTACGACTCGATCGGGCCGAATCCGCGCCTCGTCCGCATGTTCATGGCGGAAAAAGACATTTCGATTCCAAAACAGACCGTCGATCTTCGCGGCGGCGAAAACCGGCAGCCCGAGCATCTCAAGCGCAATCCGCATGGCCAGATGCCGACGCTTGAATTGGACGACGGCAGCTATCTGTCGGAGGTCACCGCGATCTGCGAATATCTCGAGGAGAAAAATCCAAACCCGCCGATGATCGGATCGACGCCCGAACAGCGCGCCGAGTGCCGGATGTGGACCCGCCGCATCGACCTCAACATCTGCGAGCCACTGACCAACGGCTATCGCTTCGGCGAGGCGCTGAAATTCTTCCAGAAGCGGATCACCTGCGCGCCCGAAGCCTCGCCCGGCCTCAAGCTGATCGCGGCCAACCGCCTGCAATGGCTCGATGGCCAGATAGCGGGCAAGCCATTCGTGTGCGGCGACCGCTTCACGCTGGCGGACATGATGCTGTATTGCTGGATCGACTTCGGCAACCAGATCGGCCAGCCGCTGGACCCCGCCAACACCAATATCGCCGCCTGGTTTGACCGCGTCGGCCAGCGGCCGTCGGTGAAGGCGTAGACCAGCCTCGCGTCCCGGACGCGATGCATGTCCAGATAATCGTCCATTGCGAGCCAACGGCTCGCAATGACGTGGCGAGGGATGACACTAGATCACCACCGGCGCATCGGGCAGTTCGTTCGGCCCTGCGGCTTGCGCCGGAAAATACTTCGCCAGTTCCTGCGACACCGCCGCGATCCCCTTGATCACGCCGCCCTCGAAATTCGAGCGCTTGAATTCGGTTTCCATGCCGGCACAGATTTTCTCCCAGCCACTGAAGCCGACTTTCGCGTCGATGCCGCGATCGGCGACAATCTCGACATTGTGGTCGGCGAACAACAAATAGATCAGCACGCCGTTGTTGTGGGCGGTATCCCAGATGCGCAGTTGCGAAAAAATATCCAGCGCACGCTCGCGCGCCGATTGATCGTGGAACAGCGGCGCGCCGTCCAGTGCGCCTTCCACCACGAAGCGCACCTGTCCGGAATGGGTGGCCTCGCCGGCCTTGATCGCCTGCTCGATCCTGGCCAGCACGGCAGGCGTGAAGATGCGCCGCACCCGCCAGCGATGCTCTAGTAGATGCTTGCCGATGCGCTTGAGGCCCATGATCATCTAGCTCCAGATCTACCAGCTTCCCGACGCGCCGCCGCCGCCAAAACTGCCCCCGCCGCCCGAGAACCCGCCGCTGTCGCTGCTGCTGCCGGAAGAGCCGCCCCAAGATGATCCACTGGACCCGCTGGAGCCGCCGGACCAGCCGCCTCTTGGGCGCGGGGTAGGCGCGGTGATGCTGTCGCTGAACATCGTGAAGACCGAGGCGATGAGGCCGGCGATCCCCGATAGGATCAGCGATCCGAAGATGAACCACGCCACAATGGCGATCATGCCGCCGGTCGCAATCGATCCGAACAGCCGCCCGAGCACGCTGCGAAACACGCCACCGAGCACGAGCACGATGATGATGGTGAACGGATTAAACGGATTCAGGAACTCGAGAAGGTCGGAGTTATCGCGGTGCTGTTGTGGCCGTGGGGCAGGCGGCGGCAGCGGCTCGCCGTCGATCACCCCGATGATCCGGTCGACACCGGCGGAAATTCCACCGGCAAAATCCCCATTCTTGAATTTCGGGGTAATGATCTCGTCGATGATGCGCCTGGAGGTGACGTCGTTGAGCGCGCCTTCGAGCCCGTAACCGACCTCGATGCGGAGCTTGCGATCATTCTTGGCGACAACGAGAAGCGCGCCGTCATCGACCTTCTTGCGCCCGATCTTCCAAGCCTCCGCGACCCGGATTGCATACTGTTCGATGGTTTCAGGCTCAGTGGTCGGCACGATCAGGACCGCGATCTGGCTGCCCTTCCTGAGTTCGAGACCCCTCAGGGTTTGCGTCAGCGCGGCGATATCACCCGCGCTGAGCGTCCCGGTCTGGTCGACCACCCGCCCGGTGAGAGGCGGCACCGCGACATCTGCGAAAGCCGCGAAGGCCCAGCACAACAGCAGCGCCAGAATCGAGGCTCTTGCAGCGTTCATCGCGGCCCAACCCGTGCAGCGGTTCGGACGTTCGCCGGCATTGGCGGCACCTCTGATGCAAACCCGGTCGTCGGACTATTTCGCAGGGGCGGCCGCCGGGTTGAAATCCACCTTCGGCGCGGTGGAGATTTCCTTTTCGTTCTCGACCGTGAAGTTCGCCTTCGGTTTGTATCCGAACACCATCGCCGTCAGGTTGGTCGGGAACGAGCGGATCGTCACATTGTAGTCCTGCACCGTCTTGATATAGCGGTTGCGCGCCACCGTGATGCGATTTTCAGTGCCTTCCAGTTGCGCCATCAGGTCGCGAAACAGCGCGTCGGATTTGAGCTGCGGGTAATTCTCGGTCACCACCAGAAGTTTGGACAGCGCGCTGGAGAGTTCGCCCTGCGCGGCCTGGAATTTCGCGAAGGCGCCGGGATCGTTGATGAGTTCCGGCGTCGCCTGGATGCTGCCGACCTTGGCGCGGGCATTGGTGACACCGAGCAGCACGTCCTTTTCCTGCTGCGCGAACCCCTTCACCGAATTGACGAGGTTGGGCACCAGGTCGGAACGGCGCTGGTACTGGTTCAGGACCTCGGACCAGCTCGACTTGACCTGCTCGTCATTGGTCTGGATCGTGTTGTAACCGCAATTGGTGAGGCTCAACGTCGCCAGCGCCGCCAGCACGGTCCATAATCTGCGCATCGAAAATCTCCCGTTACGATTTTTCGCGAAACATCCGCAAGTAGCCGCAAGGTATCAGAACGCGTCCGCCAGGTAAGCCGTCGAAAGGGCCGCCTCGGTGGTTATTTTGCCGCGGATGGGTCTTGCCTATCTTTCGCTGAAATAGTCAACATGCCCACCCCGATCAGGCGAGGACCCATGACCGCATTTGAAACCATCATCGTGGAACGGCCGGACCCGCGGATCGCGCGGATCGTGATGAACCGGCCCGAAGCGCGTAATGCGCAAAACCTCCAGATTGACCTACGACCTCAACGCCGCGTTCGATCACGCCGTGCAGGACGACGCGGTCAAGGTCATCATCCTGGCCGGCAGCGGTCCGCATTTCTCCGCCGGGCATGATTTGCGGCCTGGGTCCAAGAATGCAGCCGGCGTCGATTTTCCGCCGATCGGAAATTGGGGCGGCTTCGCGGAAGCCGGCACCCATGGCCGCTTTGCGCGCGAGCAGGAGATTTATCTGCAGATCACCCGGCGCTGGCGCAATCTCGCCAAGCCGACCATCGCCGAAATCCACGGTAAATGCATCGCCGGCGGATTGATGCTGGCCTGGGCCTGCGATCTGATCGTCGCCAGCAGCGACGCGGAATTCTGCGATCCCACCGTCACCATGGGTGTGTGCGGCCACGAATGGTTCGTTCATCCCTGGGAACTCGGCCCGCGCAAGGCCAAGGAATTTCTGTTCACCGCCGATGTCTGGAGCGCCGAGGAGGCGCATCGGCTCGGCATGGTCAACCATGTCGTGCCGCGAGCCGAACTCTCCGCCTTCGTGATCGCGCTGGCGCAAAAGATCGCCGCAAAACCATCCTTTGCGCTGAAGATGACCAAGGAGGCCGTCAACCGATCGGTCGATGTGATGGGCCAGCCGGCCGCGATCGATCAGGCGTTCGGCCTGCATCAGCTCTGTCACGCGCATAACTTTCAGGAATTCGGCATGGTCGTCGATCCCGCGGGCCTTCATCCTTCCGTCAAAAAAACCGCTGTCGTAAAGTAATTCAAAAGTGAAGTCATTCGAATGGACCTAGCCTTAAGCGACGAGCAGCGCCTGCTGCGCGAAAGCGTCGACCGCTTCATTGCCGAGACCTATGACGCCGATCACCGCCGCCGCGTCGCGGCCGATCCGCTCGGATTCAGTCCCGGGATCTGGAAACAATTCGCCGAGCTCGGCTGGCTGGCGCTGCCGATCGATGAAGCCCATGGCGGGCTTGGCGGCGGCGCGATCGAGACCGGCATCCTGATGGAAGCATTCGGGCGCGGACTGGTCACCGAGCCGTATCTTTCGACCGTGGTGATCAGCGCCGCATTGATTTCGGAATGCGGCAGTGAAGAGCAGAAGCAGGCCGCTCTTCCCAAGGTCGCCGACGGCTCGCTGCGTCTGGCGTTCGCGCATTCGGAGCGCGCAGCGCGCTTCGATCTCGCTGAGGTCAACAGCACGGCGAGGCGGACGGCGGACGGCTGGCGCCTCGACGGCCACAAGACCGCGGTGCTCGACGGCAACGCCGCTGATGACATCATTGTCTCGGCCCGCCTCGCCAATGATGATGGCGCGCCGGGCAGGCTTTGCCTGTTTCTGGTGCCGTCAGGCACGAAAGGTCTCAGCCTGCGGGATTATTCGCGGCTCGGCGGCGGCCGCGCCTGCAACCTCGATCTCGCCGGTGTTCCGTTGGCCGCCGATGCACTGCTCGGCGACGGCAGCGATGTGCTGCCGAAAATCGAAGGCGTGGTCGACCGCGCGCTGGCCGCCCTCGGCGCCGAAGCCGTCGGCATCATGCAGATCATGCTCGACATGACGCTCGACTATACCAAGATCCGCAAGCAATTCGGCCGGCCGCTGGCCGCCAACCAGGTCATCCGTCATCGCCTTGCCGACATGGCGATGCAATGCGACGAGGCGCGGTCGATGGCGCTGCGCGCCGCGTTGATGGCCGACGCCGAACCGGTCGCGCGCGGGCGCGCCGCCTCCGGCGCCAAGGCCAAGATCGGCAAATGCGCGCGCTTCGTCGCCGAACAATCAGTGCAGCTTCATGGCGCCATGGGCGTCACCGAAGAGCTCGAGATCGGCTCCTACTTCAAGCGGCTGCTCGCCTTCGATACGTTGTTCGGCGGCAGCGCCCATCACTATCGCCGCCACGCCGCGTTGGGCGGTCGGCCGGTTCAAACCTGAGCGGAGCGCACCATGGACCTCAGTTTCAATGCCGAAGAGCGCGCCTTCGAGCAGGAAGTCCGCGACTTCATCGCCGCAAACCTGCCGGCGGAGATGAAGCGCGCGCAGTCGCTGACGCCTTCGGTGTTCTCCGACCCCGACATCGGCATCGCCTGGCAGAAATCGCTTCATAAAAAAGGCTGGGGCGCGCCGGGATGGCCGGTGGACCATGGCGGACCCGACTGGACCTCGGCGCAACGCTGGATCTTCGAGGCCGAATGCGCCCGCGCCGGCGTGCCGAACGTCAATGTCATGGGCGTCAAGATGGTCGGTCCCGTCATCATCGGCTTTGGCTCACCGGAGCAGAAGAACTTCTATCTGCCGCGGATTCTTTCCGGTGACGATTATTGGTGCCAGGGCTATTCCGAGCCCGGTTCCGGCTCCGACCTCGCCTCGCTCAAGACCCGCGCGGTCCGCGACGGCGACGACTACATCGTCAACGGCACCAAGATCTGGACCACGCATGCCCATCACGCCAACCGCATGTTCGCGCTGGTGCGCACCAACGATACCGAGCGCCAGCAGGACGGCATCAGCTTCATCCTGATCGACATGAAGAGCCCGGGCATCACGACACGACCGATCCTGACCATCGGCGGCGACCACGAAGTCAATCAGGTGTTCCTCGACGACGTGCGCGTGCCGGTCGCCAACCGCGTCGGCGAGGAAGGCAAGGGCTGGACCTACGGCAAATATCTGCTCGAATTTGAGCGTGGCTCCGGCATTGCCTCGGCTAAATTGCGCGATGCGCTGCGGACCGTTTCGGATCTCGCCGAATCCGACGCCACCGGCCGCGCCATCGACGATCCGGATATATCCATGCGGATGTCCGAGATCGAGGTGGACATCGATACGCTCGAGATGACCGAGCTGCGCGTATTGTCGGCGCTGCAGACCGGTCAGAATCCCGGCGCGGTATCATCGCTGTTGAAGCTGCGCGTCAGCGAAATCCGTCAGGCCGTGACCCGGCTCGGCGTCGAGGTGATCGGCAATGACGGCCTGTATGTCGAGCCGATGCGGCCGTTCTACCGGCTTAACGAGGCACCGGGGATACCGGAAGCGATGTTGCCGGTGGTGCCGGAATATCTCAACAGCCGCGCCTATACGATCTTCGGCGGCTCGTCGGAAATCCAGCGCGACATCGTCGCCAAGATGGTGCTGGGGCTCTAAGTCATTCCGGATTGACCGTAGCCCGGATGAGCGAAGCGACATCCGGGTCAGCGCCTCGTTCCCGGATATCGCTTCGCTCATCCGGGCTACCACAGGTTTTACACCCCCGCTGCCTTCGCCTCCGTGATCGCCTGCCAGACCTTCAACGGCGATAGCGGCGTGTTGAGGGTCTTGATGCCGAGTTCACTCAACGCGTCCATCACGCCATTGGCGATACAGGGCGGACCGCCGATCGCGCCGGATTCGCCGCAGCCCTTGGCGCCGAGCGGATTGGTGCGGCAGGGCGCGGAATCATCCAGTGTGACCTCGATCGGCGGAATATCGTCGGCGCGCGGCACGCAGTAGTCCTGATAGCTCGCGGTCAGCAACTGCCCTTCAGGATCGTACGACACGCCCTCATACAGCGCCTGGCCGATGCCCTGCGCGACGCCGCCATGAACCTGTCCCGTCACCAGCATCGGATTGACCGCAACGCCGACGTCGTCGACCGTGGTGTAGCGCACGACCTTGCTGACGCCGGTCTCCGGATCGATCTCGACTTCGCAGATATGGGTGCCATTCGGCCAGCTCGGCCCGTCGACTTCGCCCTCGCTGTCCACGCTCAGCCGGGCGCCGGTCTCCTTCGTCGCGATCTCGAACAGGCCGATCCGCTTGTCGGTCCCGACCACCGTGAGCCAGCCGTCGCGATATTCGATATCCTCGGCCGCGGCTTCCAGCAGGTTCGACGCCTTCTCGCGCGCTTTGGCGATCAGGTCGTTGGTGGAGACCGCAACCGCCGTGCCGCCGACGAACAGCGAACGCGAACCGACGCTGCCGAATCCGACGGCCAGATCCGTGTCGCCCTGCACCACATCGATCTTGTCGATGGAGATGCCGAGCGACGCCGCCACCATCTGCGAATAGGTGGTTTGCAATCCCTGCCCCATCGCCTGGGTGCCCGAATGCAGGATGATGCGGCCTTCCGCGGTGGCATGCAGGCTGACTTTTTCGGTATGCGCCCGCCCGCCGGTCCATTCGATGTAACTGGTGAGACCGCGGCCGTAGAGCAGACCTTTCTTTTTGGCCGCCTTCTTGCGCGCGGCAAAGCCATCCCAGTCCGCCAGCTTGGAGGCGCGCTCCAGCATGTGCGCGAACGCGCCGCTGTCGTAAACCTGACCGACGGCGTTGGTGTAGGGCAGTTGCGCGGGCTTGATGTAATTTACTTTTCGGATGGCGCGCGGGTCCATCCCGATCTGCCGCGCAGCGGCATCCATCAGCCGCTCGACAATGAAGACGCCTTCCGGCCGGCCCGCGCCGCGATAGGCGCCGACCGGAGCGGTATTGGTCATGACCGCCTTGATCTCGTAGTGAACCAGCGGAAGATCATAGACGCCGGATTGCACGAACGGACCGAGCACCAGCGGAATGATGGCGCCGGTGCCGCTCAGATAGGCGCCGGTGCCGCCGACCGAGCGCACGCGATAGGCCAGAACGCGGCCCTTGGCGTTGAGCGCGAATTCGCCGGTCGAAGTCAGGTCGCGGCCGTGCGTGCCGCCAACGAACTCGTCGGTGCGGTCGCCGCGCCAGCGCACCTTGCGCCCGAGCTTGACGGCGGCATAGGCCACGATGCCGTCTTCCGGATAAAGGCTGGTCTTCTGGCCGAAGCCGCCGCCGATATCGCCGACCAGCACGCGAACGCTTTCCTTCGGCCGCTTCAGCACGGCTTCGGCCAGCAGGTCGCGGGTCGAGCCCGGCGTCTGCGATTGCGTGTGCAGGATCAGCCGTTCGGATTTCTTGTCGATCTCGGCGATGGTTGAGCGCGGCTCCATCGCGGATGGGACCAGCCGCTGGCTGACGAGATCGAGCGAGACAACATGAGCGGCCGTGGCGAACGCCGCTTCGACCGCGACCGCATCGCCATAGCTCATGACGGCCGCGATATTGTCGGGCGCCCCGGCCCACACCACCGGCGCGCCGGGCCTGGTCGCCAGAAGCGGATCGACCACCGATGGCAGCACATCGTATTCGACCGCGATCGCCTCGGCCGCGGTCTGCGCCGCGACCCGCGACGTCGCCACCACGGCGGCGACCGGTTCGCCGGCAAAGCGCACGAGCTCATGCGCCAATAGCCGGCGCGGCGGCGCCGTCATCGGCGAGCCGTCAGGCCGCGGAAACACCAGCAGTGTCGGCAGCGTGCCGATGTCATCGGCGATCAGATCGGCGCCGGTATAGACCGCCTCAACGCCGGGCAAGCCCACCGCGTCCCTGGTGTCGACCGACACAATCTTCGCATGGGCATGCGGCGAGCGCAGCACATGCAGCCACAGCGCGCCGTCTTCCGGCTTATCGTCGATGAACTGCCCCTTCCCGGTGAGCAGTCGCTGGTCCTCAAGACGCTTGACCGGCTGGCCCGCACCAAAACGCATATTGCCGGGAAGAATATTCATCGATTTGTCCTTTTGGGGGGTTGTTCAATTGGAGTTGTTCTAGTGCTTTTTTGGCGCGAAACAACACGCGCTAGCGTCATTCCGGGGCGCGAGCAAAGCGAGCGAGCCCGGAATCCATAACCCCTGCAGGGAGTATGGATTCCGGGCCTGCGCCAAGTGGCGCATCCCGGAATGACGAAGTGGGGACTATCAACGCAGCACGCAAGCGATCAACCTATATCCCGCAGCACTGCCTCCACCGCCCGGCGCTCATCGGCCGTCAAGGCCGCCTGGGGTGCGACCGGATCGCCGACCTCATACCCCTGGATCGCCAGCCCGGCCTTGATGCAGGCTGCGAGATTATAGCGCGCGAACGCTTCGTTCAGGCGCCACAGCCGACGCTGCAGGGCCAGCGCCTCGTCCCAGCGCGCCGCCTTGCAGAGATTGTACAGTTCGACGCTCTGGCGGGGAATCAAACAGGCCGGTCCCGCCATCCATCCCACCCCGCCGATCAACATCACCGCGGCCGGAATGTGCGCCGACGCCGAGAACACGTTGATGGCCTCGCCGCAGCGGTTGATGATCGACAGCAGCCGTCCGGTATTGGTCGAGGCATCCTTGATGTAATTGATGCGCGGATGCGTCGCGAGCCGCGCGATGACATCGGGCGTCAGGTCCGCGCGCTGAAATTGCGGATTGGTGTAGATCACCACGGGAAGTTCGACCGCATCGGCAATGGCGCGAAAATAAGCTTCGATCTGCGCGTCCGACAGCGGAAAATACGCCTCCAGAATGGCAAGGATGCCGTCAGCGCCAAGCCTCTGATAAGCCTTCGCCTGCGCCACCGCATCCAATGTCGAGGCCGAGGCGACGCCGGCGACGACCGGCACGCGTCCCCTGGCGGCCTCGATCGTGGTCTGCACCACCGCCGCGCGCTGCGCGTTATTCAGATAGGCGAATTCGCCGGTCGAGCCGAGCGGCGTCAGCCCGTGCACGCCGCTCTTGATGAGATCATCGCAGAGCCGGCCAAGCACGTCGCCGCGGATTTGCCCGGAAGCATCGAGCGGGGAGACGAGATAGGGAAAGACGCCGTGGAAATCAGCCATGGTGGGTTCGGGCTCGCGAAAATTCGAACTTCGAGGCCGTCGGGAAGCGATGACCCCTGGATGGAGGACTCTTGGATTAAGCCCTGTTGTTGCGCAAGCCGGGCAATCGCCATGTTAACAATCCATCGACCGATGGACACGGCCCGACTCAAGGGCCTAATTTGTCCATGAAGCGAGTTTGATAAGGGCAGCGGAGTTATGCGTGGCATCGATCTCAGGGCATTGTTGCCGCTTTATCTGGTTATTTTCGTGGGCTTTTGCGGCTATTCGCTGATGATCACGCTGTTCGTCCCCATGCTGATGGGGTCAAATGGTTTTCTCGCCGCGGACGCGACGACGGGCCAGCGCAGCCTGGTGCTCGGCATCCTTCTGGCGATCTATCCGCTCGGCCAGTTTCTCGGTTCGCCGGTGCTGGGCGCGTTGTCGGATCGCTATGGCCGCAAGCCTGTCCTCACCGTTTCACTCTGCATCGCGGTGGCCGCCTACGTTCTGATTTCGCTTGGCATTGAATTGCGTTCGCTTGCACTGGTCGGAATCGGTTGCCTGATCGGAGGCCTCGCCGAATCCAATATCGCCATCGCGCAGAGCGCCATCTCCGATGTGGCGGGTCCCGATGAACGGCCGCGCCTGTTCGCCTGGATCTATTCCTGCTGCAGCCTCGGTTACATCGCTGGTCCCGTGATCGGCGGCCAGCTTGCGGTCCTGCTCGGCTGGAGTGCGCCGTTCTGGCTGACGGTGCCGTTGCTCGGCGCGACACTGGTCTGGATCGGGATCAGCTTCCGCGAGACGCATCCACCGGAGAAGGACAAGCGGTTCGACGCCTTCGCCGCGCTGACCAATCTGGGCACGGTGTTTACCGACCGCCCGATCCGCCGGCTCTATCTCATCAACTTCCTGATCTATCTCGGTCTGTTCGGCTATTTCCGGATGGTGCTCGTCTACATGGTGGACCACTGGCACACCACGGTCGATCAGACCACGCTGATCTATTCGGGCCTGGCCCTCATCTCCGCGGTCGCCAGCTTCGGGTTGATGGCACCGCTGACGCGACAATTCGGCCTGAACCGGCTTGCGGTCGCCTCGGCGATACTGGCGGGCGTGACCATGATATCGATCACGTTTCCCGCACAACTCGGCTCGATCTGGATCACCGGCGGCCTCACGACTCTCATCGGGACACTGGCTCTCGCGGCATGCCCGACGGTGCTTTCGAACGCCGTTTCCGCAGAACGGCAAGGCCGCGTCATGGGCAACAACCAGGCGCTTCAGGTCGGAGCCGAGTCGCTGAGCGCAGCCATCGGCGGTGCGCTCGCGGGAATACTGATCCCGTTGCCGCTCGTTGCCTTCGGCATTCTGTTGATTGGAGCGGGCCTCGTGCTCGCATTCAGCGCCACTTCGCGCCTGGCCGCTTCCCAAAGCGGGGCGGGCGCCGGCTGACCTGACTGGCACAGCGCCATTTTGCAACCGGTCAGCAGCCGCCGCCGCACGATATTTGTCTCCGGGCGTGCGACGCCGCACGAAAATCATGGCGATGACGGGACACCAGACACAATCCCAGATGACGCCGCCTTTATTACCGCTTTTGAAGCGGCGTCGATTAGATTGAGTACTCGCGCTAAGGACCACCGTCTAACAGAGCCATCAACCGTTCCCGGTCGATGCCCCGCGCCGACGGAAGCGTGCGTCCCTCGAATTCAGCCATCTTTGCCGCCACGTAAGGCCGACCCATGACTTCTTGAGGCAGCGCGACACACAGCACCGTCTCGAGCATGGCGCGGAATACATCCGCGTCGTGATAGGCCGCGGCAAATAATGTAGCGAGGGCGGGGTTGGGCGTCGGCGGGGGTGCTCCGTCAGACAATGCGTTCATTTCGACAACCCGGACCCGATCGGCGGCGATCTGGTTCCGGTAAAATGGGGCGACCTGACGTTCCGTCTCCGCGTCATAGGCGATCGCGAGGGCCGCGGGATCATTGATATGCCGGCGCGCGACGTCACGAAGCACCTGCGCATGCAAGAGACCGACGCTGAGACCGCGTCCGGCGGAAGGGTTGGTGCATGCCCATGCGTCGCCGACCACCGCAAAACCGGTAACGACCGGATCACCGTCGACGACAAAGCGCCTGTAGCGATCGAGAACGCCGGCCATCGGGAGAACTGGCGTGATCGGCTCGCCCTCGAGCCAGTGAGCCTGCCTTGGGCAGGCGGCAACGACACGCTGAAACGTATCCGCATCGCGTAGCGCGCGCATCGCCTTGTTCTTCGCCGCGGAATACAGCGTGATTGACCAGGTGTCGTTGTCACCATCGAGCGTGAGAATGGAGAATATGCCCATGGGCACGAGGGATGGTCCGATCCGTCGAGGCCGTCGTCCCGAGAAGTAGCGCGTGTGATAGATGAAGTTGCTGTCCTCACACTCCTCGATCGGGGCGCGAGCGCCGGCCTCGGTGACCCATTTACACGCCGGACTGCGCCGCCCCATGGCGTCCACGACAAGATCGGCGTGGATCTCTTCGCCGGACGAGGTCCGCACGCCTGCGATATGGGGCACACCGGCGATGGAAGATGGCCCCGTTAGAAGTTCGCGCGCCCGGACGCCGCGAAGGATCGTGAGATGCGGCTGGCCGGCGGCCATCGTGGCCACCGTCCATTCCAACACGGGCCTCCGGCCGGTAACAAATCGCAGCGATGCATCGCCCGGACGAGGCGTCCTGTCCGTGATCGTTGGCGGTATCGAATACTCATCCAGATAGTCTACCCAGACGCAGCCCGCCTCGAGAAGGCGATCGATGAGCCCGGGCAACTCCGCGTCGCAGATCAACCGAAACCGGGTGAAGAGGTTGTGCGGCTGATGGAATTGAGCAATGCCAGGGCGATCCCACGCGTGCCACGCCGTCGCTGGATTGGCGGGCACCTCCGCGCCGTCGCCTTCGAGGACCGTTACATCGTGTCCGTCGCGGGCGAACATCATCGCGGCACACAATCCGATCATGCCGCCGCCGCAGATGACGATCCTGCTCATGCATCACCTCCCGCCTCAAACGATAGGGCGCTGGAGCTGCTTGTCTTTGCAAGCATGCGCCGCCCTCTCCTCTGACCCGCCGGTACTCGCACAGGCGGGGAATCTTACCCGATGGGATGTCGTCAACGCGTGAACTGTATCACACTCCTGTAACTCACTCGAAATTTCGCGCGTTGCTCATGCGACAAAACGCCCTTGAGCATTGCTACGATGTCCCTTCTTGGACCTGGTGGCACGCCTCCCAAAATATTGAAAGCAACCCCATGCAAAGTAGCAGGCGGCTGGCATGGATGCTCTGACGGCGAGTTGACACGTCGGGCAAATCACCGACATTCTTTCATCATCCCGTCATCTTTAAGCGCCCGTCGCCCCGCCATGGCGGGCGCGTCCGTCGCGATTGCAGGTGAGCAAGCAGCCTATTGTGGCGGCTAAACGCTCATTGGTGAGCTCTCATAGAGGGTTAAGAGTTTCATCCGACGCCTGTACAGAGAAGGGCACCTTAAGGGGCGCGGTCGGCTAAGAAGCTTTGTATGTCCCGCAACATGCTGACCACATCTTCTTTCTTCAGTCCCTGAGTGTCACCGTATGCCGCACTGTTTCGAATATCGGCCAGCGCTGTAGTCTGCTTCTGACGGAACTTGTTGTAGGCCCCAGCCTTTGCCAAATCCGCATTCATCTTGTCGAGCTTCCCGATCTGCAAGCCATGCGCGTTGCACATCTCGCGCAATGTGGTTTCGAGCACGACGCCTGCAATGACCGCAGCGGCGGTCGCATAACCGGCAGACAGAAGTTCTTCGGCCTGTTCAAGTTCGCTATCAAACACCTCACTTTGGACTAGCGCCTTGAGACCGGCAAAGTAGCCGCCCTCAAAGTCGTCTTTCGCCGCTAACAACACCGCTCTTAGCCCTAGACTAGAAAGACTTCGTGATTGGTCACGTACAGTCCGCCCTTTTCGAGCTTTACGAACTCCTTGAAGTGCTCAGAAGTCTCTCACCGCTTACCGTGACCAGGCTCTGGCGCCATCCCGCCCGGATGCTCACCCGCTCCTCTGGGTTCGACCGCCTCCGGCGAGTTCCAGGAATTCGCCCGGCCCTGGCTGCGCCAGCGCTCAGGCATTCGCGCCCGACAGATGACGTGCGGCGATGTAGCCGAAGGTGATCGCGGGGCCGAGCGTGATGCCGCCGCCCGGATAGTTTCCGCCCATGATGCTCGCCGCGTCGTTGCCGACCGCGTAGAGCCCTGAAATGGGGCGCCTGGCCTCATCCAGCACCTGCGCATACTCGTTGCATCGCAGCCCGGCGAAGGTGCCGAGATCGCCGATCACGAGTTTGACCGCAAAGAACGGTCCCTGCTCCACCGGCGCGACGCAGGGGTTCGGCTTGTGCGCGGGATCGCCGAGCGAGCGGTTGTAGGAGGTGCTGCCGCGGCCGAATTCGGGGTCATCGCCCTTCCGCGCGTCGGCGTTGAACCGGGCCACCGTGTCTTCCAGACGAACCGGATCGGCGCCGATCTCGAGCGCAAGCTCCCTGATCGTTGCGCCGCGCTTGAGATAGCCGGATTTGAGCTGGCTCGCATAAGGCACCGGCGTGGGCTTGGCGAAGCCAAGTCCGTATTTTCGGAAGGTGCGATGGTCCGCGATAAAGAACGCGCAGATCTCGCCGCCCTCCTCCTTGCAGCGGCGGTACATCGCCTGGCAGAAATCGTGATAGGAATCGGCCTCGTTGACGAACCGCCGCCCCGATCGCGTCACCGCGATGACGCCCGGCTTCGAACGATCGACGAAATGGGGAAACGTCCCGCGGGTGCCGTCCGCCCATACCGGCCGCGAGATCGGCACCCAGGCCGCCGCGTTCGGCAGCGAGGTGTCGACTTCCGCGCCCACGGCTTCACCCAGGCGCAAACCGTCGCCGGTGTTGCCGGGAGGCGCAGGAGAGACGTGTTCGTTGCCGCTCGGCGCGTGCGGAAACAGCGCCTTTTTTCGCGCCGCGTCGTGCGGGAAACCGCCCGCGGCGAGCACGACACCCTTGCCTGCCAGCACCTTCACGCGGCCTTTCGGCGTGTCGACGAGAGCGCCGCACACCTTGCCATCATCGCCGCGAAGCAGTTCGGTGACAGGAGAGCTTGTCCAGATCTGCACGCCCTTGTCGAAGCAGGACTTCGCAAGACGCGCGACCAGCGCATTGCCATTCATCAGGCGCATCGGCCGGCGGTGGAAGATCATGTCGCGAACGAAGCGCGCAACCAGCCCGGCGACGTAGAATGCCGATATCGGCGAACGCGTCACATTGAAGAAGTGCAACAGCTCCTTGCCGGAGCCGATCATCATGCCGAGCATCGTGATCTCTCTGAGCGGCGGCCGAAGGCGCTTGATCTCGGCGCCGAGTTCGCGCCCGTCGAACGGCTGGGCGACGATCGAGCGGCCGGCGTCGACGCCGCCCGGCGCATTCGGATGGTAGTCCGCAAAGGTCGGCCCGAGGTCAAACTTCAGCGCCGTATTCTGCTCGTAGAAATCGACCGCCTTGGGCCCCGCCTCGAGGAAGGCCTCGACCCGCGCGGCATCGAAATGCTTGCCGGTTTCGTGCTGGAGGTAGGTTCGCGCCTTTTCGATGCTGTCCTGAATCCCAAAACGACGGGCTGGCGCATTTCCGGGAACCCACATCCACCCGCCCGAGCGCGCGGTCGTGCCCCCGTAGACCGGTTCCTTCTCGACCACAATGACCTTCAAATCGCGATGCGCCGAGCAGGCCGCGGTAGCAAGGCCGCCAGCTCCCGAACCGACGATGAGGACGTCGCAGCTTACCAGTTCAATTTCCATATCTGATCCATCACATTGCGGAAGAGGATTTACGATCTTTGGCCGGCGAGCGCGCCTAGAGCGAGATAGCTTTTCGTTGAACCGCCAGCTCGCTCTATCTTTTTGTTTGAGCATGGTCTCCGCGCAAACGCCTCCGGCGTTTGTCGCGAGGGAAAACCGGTACCCACTTTTCCGGATCATGCTCTAGAGACGCACCCATCGAGCGACGTTCCGGAGCGCAACCGCGATGACAATCGCCGTGGCCTGGACGAGCAATTGTTCTGCCGCCCCCGCGCCGAGGGCGAGAACCATCTGCCCGAGTTGAGTCATGAACAGCGCAGCCACCCCGGAGGCGACGACGCTTCCGCGTCCGCCGCTGAAGGGCGTCCCCCCTACCACGACCGCGGCAATGCCGGGCAGCAGGTAGTCGTTGCCCGCGATATGCGAAGCCGAGCCGATGAAGCCGGCATAAAGCATCCCGGCGACCGCAAAGCAGATCGCCGCCGCGGCGTAGGTGCCGACCTGATAGGCCAGCACGGGAATGCCCGCGGCCGCGGCGGCGCGCGGATTGGCGCCGACAGCGATGAAACGGCGTCCGATCGGCGTCATTTTCGTGATGGCAGCGACCGCAAGGATAAACACGATAGCGAGTACGAGCGTATTGGGAACACCGGCGATCTTCTGGTGCGAGAAGGCCTCAAGCTCGCGGGGAACGGACATCGGGCTTCCGCCCGAGACGGTCAGAATGCCTCCGGCATAAATGGCGCCGGAGGCCAGCGTCGCGACGATCGGGATAACGCTGAGCCTTGCGATCAAAAGACCATTGACGACGCCGGCCACGGTCGCAACCGCAAGCGCCGCCAGCGCGCCGGCAAGAAGCGAGCCGGTCAGGAATCCAACCTGCGCGACGACCAGCCCACCGAGGCTCAATATGGCGGCGCTCGACATGTCGAGCCCCCGTTGCTGAATCACGATCGTCTGCCCAACCGCGACGATGGCGAGCATCGCCGCGAAGGGAAGCATCGCTGCGAGCGCCGACATTCGGACGGTGCCCGGCGCCAGCCAGGCGCTGGCGGCGAACAAGGCCGCCGTCGCGATCCAGATCCAGCCGAACTCACCCAACGCCGGAACAGGCAGAGGGCTGCGACTTAGCGATGGTGCCGAACCCGCAGGCATTGTCAGCGACTCTCCGCTCGCTTGAATGTTCGTCACGAGGCCACCGCCATTTGCCGGCTCTTGCTGAACAGCGCGACCGCAACGACGATCATTCCCCCCAGCAGATAGGATTGCCAGGCTTCGTTCAACCCGAGGAAATTGGTGACCGTGTTGATTTGAGTGATGAACACGGCGCCCAGAAGGGCGCCGATGAATGAGCCGCGCCCGCCGAACAGGCTGCTGCCGCCGATCACGACGGAGGCAATGCTGGTCAGCGTATATCCCAGGCCCGCCCTGGGGTCGCCGATGCCGACCTGGGCCATCATCGTGATCGACGCCACAAAGGCGAGCACGGAGCATCCGACATAAGCGAGCAGCCGGACGCGGGCCGGAGCAATACCGGCAACGCGGGCCGCTTCGGCGCGCGATCCGAGACCCCGGAGCATGAAGCCGAGCCGGTGACGATAGAGCATGTGCTCAAGCCAGAGACCAAGTGCGAGCGCGGCGAGAAATGAGACCGGCACGAAGCCGACTTTCATGCCCAGCAAATCCATCAGATCCCCGTCGATGGTTCCCGCCGGGGTCGGCCGCAGCGACAGCGAGACGGCCTGGACGCCCATATAGGTCGCCAGCGTCGCCACCATCGGGTGCAGATTGAGCGGCTCGACCAGCAGCCAGTTCAGGAAGCCCACGGCGCAACACACCGCGAGCATCAGCAACCAGCCGATGACGTGGGCGCCTGCCCCGAGGTCCGAAAGCAAAAAGTATGAGCCGACAACCTGCGCAAGACCCATTAAGGGCCCGACGGAAAGATCGATGCCTCCGACGAGGATAAGCAATTGCTGTCCATAGGAGACCAGGGCCAGGGTCGCCACCAACACCATCATCCCGCTGATATTGCGGGTCGAGAGATAGAACGGATTGTGTCCAGCGGCCACCAGCCCCATCGCCGCGATCACAAGCGAGACCATCAAGAGCGGAGCAGCATTGCCCGCCGCCCACTTCCAGAAGTCGTGCGCGGCGCCGGGCGGCTCTTCCCGCACCGAGGTCGACTTCAGCACGGTCGACAGAATCGCGTTTTCGGTTACCTCGCTTCCAGTCAGGGTCTCGACGACCTGACCGCGCGAAAAGACAGCCACGCGGTCGCTGAGACCCGCAACCTCCGACGAGTTCGGAGGAGAGCGCGACGACGGCAACGCCCTTGTCAGCGGCTTCCCGCAGCACCTTGTAGATCTCCTGGCGAGCGCCGACGTCGACGCCCTGCGTGGGCTCATCGACCAAAAGAACCGACGGGTTGGTGGCGAGGACGCTGGACAGGACGACCTTCTGCTGATTGCCGCCCGAGAGCGAAGCGATCGGCGTCGAACTGGCCGGTGTCTTCACCGCAAGGGAACGGATCGCTTGTTCCGCGCGCCGCGCTTCCCGGCGCCGGTTGACGATTCCACCGACCACATCGGCATCGATCGAGCGAATCGAGAAATTCTCGCGCACCGACAGGTCGGGAAATATGCCCTCCCGATGGCGATCGCCGGGCAGATAGGCGATACCGTCGCGGAGCGCGCTCCTCGACGATGTTATGCTGATGCGGCGGTTGTCGACGGATACCACGCCGCGGGACTTGTTGAGTTCCTGCAAGCGCGCGCATGAATTCGTGCTGGCCGTTGTCGCTAATGCCGGCAAGGCCGAGGATTTCTCCACGGCGAACCGTCACGCCGACATTCGCAAAGCCCGGCCCTGACAGATTCTCGACCTTGAGCGCCTCGCCCGATACGTTTGATGCCTTGGCGGGGAATTCGCGGTCCAGGGAAACGCCGACAATCAATTCGACGATCTGGTCTTCGTTCAGGGCGCGGGCGTCGAAGGTACCCTGGCTGCGCCCATCGCGAAGCACGGTCAGACGATCGGCAATCCGCTGCACCTCGCGAATCCGGTGCGAGATGTACACTACGCAGCCTCCCGCCGCCGTCAATCGGCGGATGCGCTCGAACAAGCGGTCGACGTCCTGCGCCGCCAGATGTTCGGTCGGCTCATCGAGCACGAGCACTTTGGGATTGTTTGCGAAGGCCTTGACGATTTCGACGATGAAGCGCTGCTCGGGATTAAGCGTGTCCACCCGGTCGGAGACCTTCACGGGTGCATTCTCGTTCCATATTCGCAGGCATTCATCGGCCCAGCGGGTCAGGTCCGAGACCGCAGGACGCAGACTGGCGGGAACGCCGAGATAGAGGTTCTCCGCGACCGTCAGGTCCGGCATCAGCGCCGGCTCCTGACGCACGATCGCAAGCCCGAGCGCGCGGGCAGCCTGAGGATCGCCCGATGTCGCGACCCCGTCGACGGCAACGGAGCCGGCGTCCGGAATGAGCGCGCCCGATGCGATCGCCATCAGCGTCGACTTGCCGGCTCCGTTCTCGCCGACAAGACCATGAACCTCGCCGGCAAGAACGTCGAACGTCACAGCGTCGAGCGCGCGGACCCCCGGAAACGATTTGCTCGCACCCGCGATCTCGAGAACAGTCTTTGCGCGCTCCGCCACGAACCCTTCGTTCCTGTTCAGTTGTTGAAGAGGGCCTTCAGCTTCGCACCCGGCAGAAACGACGACAGGTCCGCGTCCGGCGGCGCCGCGGGATCGCACTTCGGGTCGATCCCGGCCTCGCTGTCGGCATACACATAGGGAATCGCCGCCAGGGATTCGCCGTTCGTTGTGCCCTGCAACGAGGCCATCGCACGCCGGAACGCGAAGCGCACGAGGCCCGTCGTGCCATCGAGCGAGACATACTTCCAGGCCTTCCCGTCCTTTTTGGCGGCGAGATACTTGCAGTTGATGTCGTTGTTGCTGGCAAGGGTCGCCTGAGCGGGGACCGGCAGCCCCGCCTGCTCGAAGGCCTTGATCGCGGCAAGCGTGGTGACACCATAATCGGACGCGATGCCATCGATCTTGGGATATTTGGCGATCAGGCCGGTGACCGCCTTTTGCGCGTCGGCGGGATTCCAGTTGGTCACGATATAGTTCTCATCAAGCAGTTTGAGCCCCGGATACTTCTTCAAGCCCTCCTTCAATCCGCTCATGAAGACCTGCGACGACGACGCGCCGGGCGTGCCGCCCAGCATGACCACATTGCCTTCCTTGAGCGTCTTGCCAAACCAATCGGCCCAGAAAGCGCCGTCATAGGCCTGATCCTGATAGGTGTTGGCGGTGAAATCCTTGCCCGTCTGACCGCCGATGTTGGAGAAGTAAGGCACCATCGTCACGCCGGCCTGCAACGCTTTGCGGTAGGCGGGGATGGGCGCAGGTCCGAAGTCCGTGAACGCGAGAATGATGTCGACGCCTTGCGAAACGAAGCTGTTGATATCGCCGTTGTACTTCTGCTGATCGCCGCCGGCATTGGAATACTTGATTTCCACGACGTTTTTGCACTTGCCCGCTTCGTCCTCAAGCTCGGCCCGCGTGATCTTTCGCCAGGTGTCACCGCCGTAACCGTCGACCAGCGCGACGCGCGTCGGCTTGGTTCCACAGATCGGCGCAATATCCGCTCCCTTGTCCAGCAGCGCCGCCTTCTCG
Organism: uncultured Pseudomonadota bacterium; assembly: GCA_963819325.1. GTDB lineage: Bacteria > Pseudomonadota > Alphaproteobacteria > Rhizobiales > Xanthobacteraceae > Bradyrhizobium. The sequence continues at coordinate 134,967 of CAWFVT010000006.1, read as the reverse complement.
GCCGCGGAGCACACGGCTGATGCCGCGAACGCCGAAGCGGCCGCAAAGGCCAACAGACCGCGCGACGCCGCGCTTTTCTTGAGACTTTCTCTCATCACTTTCGCTCCATGGCTCGCCGAGGGGTGTCCCGGCTTCGTCCCATCCCACGGGTTACGCGACGCCGGTTCCGCCAGACCAAGTCCCGCAAGCGCGAGGCCGTACCAGCGTCGGCGGGCGATCGGATGCACCCAAGCGAATTCAACACTAACAAATCTATTTGTCAAAAGAAAATTTGATGAGACCGCCATTTCGACGCGGGGCCGGTAGGCGGTTTTGCACGGCCGAAGCTCGCGGCGCCGAAAACCAAAGCCGAAACCCGGCGCGGGCGTAGCCAGATGCGTTTGCTGTTTTCAACAGCCGGACGGCGACGCCTGCTGTTCTGGCGCAACGCAGGGGTTTAAGTCGGGGTCGCGATCGATTAAGCCTGTTTCGGCGATGGCGAAGGGCTTCATCGTCGGCGATCAAAGCCGATCCAGGCTTGGAAATCAGGCTTGGGAACAGGAGCAGGGCTTGAAGTCAGAATCCCGCGGGGTACAGTCGGTCGAAGTCGGCGCGCGTCTGCTGGAGGCGCTCGTAGCGGCGTCCGCTCCGATGATGCTGCGCGATCTCGCCGCGAAGGCAAACATTCTTCCGGGTCAGGCCCATGTCTATCTTACCAGCTTCAAGAAGCTCGGCTTCGTGGAGCAGGACCGCGCCAGCGGACACTATCGGATTGGCCCGTTCGCCATGCGGCTCGCCATGGCCCGCCTGCACAGCGACGTCATGCTGCAAAGAGGGGCGGACACCGCCGCAGAGCTTTCTCGCGACCTCGGCGTCGCCGTGACCATGACCGTGTGGGGCTGCGGCGCTCCGACCGTGATGCTGGTTCAGGAAGGACCCGAGGAGATCAACATCAATCTCCGGCCCGGCCGCGTCTACGGTGTCACAACAACCGCGACCGGCCGCCTGTTCGCCGCCTTCCGCAGCGACACGGAAGTGCAGGCGCGCATCTCGAGCGAAATCAAGTCGAGCTCTCGTTCGACCGAGCAGACAAAGAAATTTGTCGCCGAGTTCAAGGCGGCCGTCGCGGTTGTGAGGAAGTCCGGATATTCGATTGCCAACGGCCAACCGCTTCCCGGCATCAATGCGCTGGCCGCGCCGGTCTTCGACGAGCGTGGGCAGTTGCAATTCGCACTTACCCTTGTCGGACGCAAGTCGACATTGGATGTCGGCGCCGATGCCCGGCCGACAAAGGTGCTCAAGGCCAGGACGGTCGCGATCGCAGAGGGTCTATCGAAGGCAACCGCTCGTGTTACAGCGCCCGCTTAGCCCAGCAACCGGAAGACAGTCTTTGTGCCGTAACGGCGAGAACTTGATTACGCCCAAGTGATTTGCCTAACATGAATTCGAACGCCTCTTCGGTATGGCCCGACGCGGCGACAACGACGGATCGAGACCATGTCGAGCGAAGGCCGCGGAGTTCAATCGATTGAGGTAGGGGGCCGCATCCTCCAGGCTTTGGTCGAGGCGGAGCAGCCCATGATGCTGCGTGACCTGGCGCGGCAGGCCGGGGTGCTGCCCGCTCAGGCCCACGCGTATCTCGTAAGCTATCGCAAGCAGGATCTGGTTGAACAGGACGCCACGGCCGGCAGGTATCGCCTCGGCCCTTTCGCCCTCCAGCTCGGCATCGCGCGGATGCGCAGCTTTGACCCGCTGCGAATGGCAGGCGACCTGCTGACTGATCTGGTCGAGACGACGAGCTTTACCATCACTCTCGCCATCTGGGGCACACATGGCCCTACGGTCATTCAGATCCAGGAGGGCCTGGACCAGCTCTACACCAACACGCGAGCCGGAACCGTTTACTCAGTCGGCGGTACGGCCACCGGCCGGGTCTTCGCTGCCTTCATGCCCGAACGCATCGTCAGGGCAGCGCTTGAGGCGGAGACCGCAGAGGGCGTCAGGAGCCGCCGGATCGGATCGACAGATCCGTTGTCACCGAAGGCGTTTCGCGCCGCCATCGCGCAGGTGCGGAGGCAGGGCTACGCAACGATCGACCCGCCACCGGTGCCGGGCGTGGGCGCTGTCGCCGCCCCGGTCTTCGACCATGTCGGACAGATCCAGATGGCCGTTACCGTGATCGGCCCGAAGCAGACGATGGACGTCTCCGCGAGCGGTGACATCGTGCAGAAGCTGCTCGCTTTCACCAACCGCATGTCGGTTCAGCTCGGCTACGAAGCCAGCCCTGTTCCCGAAGCCGCCGGGGCGGACGAAGAACCAAACCTCCGCAAGGGTTGATTTGTGGATTGCAAATCGATTTGTCTTATGGTCATAATTCTCCGGCATCACCGTCGATCACCGTGGAGAATTCACGAGAATGCTTTTGCAGGGGAGCCTCGCGCTTGTAACGGGAGCGGGCCAGGGCAATGGGCTCGCTATCTCGAAAGGGCTGGCCGCCCAGGGGGCGCGGGTGATCGTAACCGACATCAACGAGGCGGGGGCCGCCGAAGCCGCCGAAGCGATCCGGCGTAGCGGCGGCGAGGCGTGGCCCTACCAGCTCGACGTGACGGACACCGGCCGTTGCCGGGAAGTGGCCTCGAGGGTCGGCCGCGACCACGGCCGCGTGTCTGTGCTCGTCAACAATGCGGGGGTCTGCCCGCGCAACACCATCGACAGCCCGGATGTGCGGGAGACCTGGGACTTTGCGATGCGCGTCAATCTCGACGGCACGCTGAATGTGACCTTGTCCTTTCTTGACGCCCTGCGCGCCTCGAAGGGCGCCGTCATCAACATGGCTTCGATCGCCGCTTTCGTTTCCACCTCGACCTCGATCGCCTATTCGACGTCAAAGGCCGCGATCCGGATGCTGACGCAAAATCTCGCACAGGAACTGGCGCCGGACGGGGTACGCGTTAACGCCATCGCGCCCGGCACCATCGTCACCGCGATGACCGAGGCGACCCGCAACAACGCGGAGCGGCGCGAGCGGTTTCTGGCGCGCATCCCGATGGGGCGGTTCGGCCTTCCCGAAGAGCTGGTAGGGCCCGTCGTGTTCCTCGCCTCCTCCATGTCAAGCTACATGACCGGTGCGACGATCGTCGTCGACGGAGGCTATCTTGCGGTCTAGTCCTGCGCATCTCCGTGCTTCCGGGTTCTACGTTCGATCGATCGGACCTGCGATATGAGCGATCACCACACCAAGCCGCCGTCATCCCCCGCGTTGCGCATCAAGGCGATCGAGACCTTGATGGTCGAGAAGGGGCTGATGAGCCTCGACGCTGTCGACGAGATGATCGACGTCGTCGAAAATCGCATCGGGCCGCGCAATGGGGCCAAGGTCGTGGCGCGCGCCTGGGTCGATCCGGCTTACAGGAAACGCTTGCTGGAAAACGGAACCGCGGCGATCGCCGAACTCGGCTTCCAGGGTGGCCAGGGCGAGCACATGGTCGTGCTTGAAAACACCATGAAGGTGCACAATGTCACCGTCTGCACGCTCTGCTCCTGCTATCCCTGGCCGACCCTCGGCCTTCCTCCCGTCTGGTACAAATCGGCGCCCTATCGCAGCCGCATCGTCATCGAACCGCGCAAGGTGCTCGGCGAGTTCGGTCTCGAGATTCCCGATTCCGTCGAGGTCCGCGTGTGGGATTCGAACGCCGAGATCAGGTACCTCGTGTTGCCGATGCGGCCGGCAGGGACCGAAGGCCTCAACGAGGAGCAGCTCGCCGATCTTGTGACCAGGGATTCGATGATCGGCACCGGCCTGCCCCGGCAGCCCTGACACCTATCGAACAGGAGACCGGCCATGAACTCGATAGCGGATATGGGCGGCATACACGGGTTTGGCCCGGTCGTGCCGGAAACGGATGAACCGGTGTTTCACCAGGATTGGGAGCGACGAATTTGTTGCGTCAATCTTGCGATCTGGTTCGGGGGCGCCTGGAGTGCCGACGAGACCCGCTTCTCGATGGAGAAGATGGACCCGGCGCATTACCTCAGTACGACCTATTATGAGCACTGGCTGCACTTCATGGAAGAGCTGCTGGTGGCCAAAGGCGTCGTGACCGCCGATGAATTGAAGGCCGGCCATTTGATCTCTTCGGGCGAGGGCAGCAGCCTGATTTCCAAGGTCGCAAAGGAACAGTGCTGGCCCGCCTTCCGCGCCGGCGGATCGATCGCAATGCCTGCGGAACAGCCGCAACGCTTCAAGGTCGGCGACAAGATCGTCGCCCGCAACATCAATCCTTCCCATCATACCCGCCTGCCCCGCTATGTGCGCGGGCGGAAGGGCACGATCGTCGCCCATCACGGCAGCTTCGGATTTGCCGATACCCGGGCGCAGGGCCTCGGCGATCATCCGCAGCACCTCTATGGCGTGCGCTTCGAGGGAGCGGATCTCTGGGGGCCAGACGCCGGACCGCGCGACGCGATCTATCTCGACCTCTACGACAGCTATATGGACCCGGCGCAATGAGCAGAGCGCAAACACCTCCTGAACTGCTAGCATCTCTCGGTGGTTTCGGCGACCTCGCGACACCGGCCGGCGACAAGGAATTCGCCTTCGCGGAACCCTGGCAAGCTGAAACGCTCGCGACCACCGTTGAGTTGAGCCGGCGTGGCGTCTTCACCTGGAAACAGTGGGTCGAACGTTTCAGCACCGAGATCCGCGACAATCCGCAGCGCGAGGGCGAAGACGCCAACACCGCCTATTATCGCCAATGGCTGGCCGCGCTCGAACAACTCCTCGCCTCCCTCGGCATTGCCGACAGCCGGCAGATTGACGCCGCGCAGGAAGACTGGCGGCGCTCCTATCTGCACACCGAACACGGCAAACCGGTTCAGTTCCGCCGCGGCCTCGCGCCGGTCGATGCGGATATAGACCACCACCATCATCATCACGACCACGGCGCCATCCACCCGAATCCCGTCGCGATCTGCTCTCCGAAGAGCAGACAGACAGCACACTCGGGGCGACCGGCAATGACGCAGAAGGCGCTGCACTATCTCGAAATCGTTGAGGTCGCGGAGCGGCTTCGCGATCGCACCCTGTCCTCTGTCGAGCTCACGACGGCAATGCTCGAGCGCATTGCCGGGCTTGACTCGAAGCTGAACAGCTACATCCGGGTTACAGGCGAGCTTGCATTATCGCTTGCGGAGACCGCCGACAGGGAGATTGCGGCAGGCGACTATCGCGGTCCGTTGCACGGCGTACCCATTGCGTTGAAGGACATTTTCGATCTCGCCGGCTTTCCGACCACGGCGGGCATGCCGCTACGACACGAAGGCGAAGCCACCGAAGATGCGTCCGTCGTGCGACGTCTCAAGCAGGCCGGCGCGGTGATCCTCGGCAAGAACAATTTGACCGAAGGCGTCTATGCGGAGCACCGCGATCGCTACGGACCACCGGTCAATCCCTGGGGCGCGACGCGCTGGCCTGGCGCTTCGTCAAGCGGTAGCGGCGTCGCGACCGCGGCGGGGCTGTGTTTCGCCTCGATCGGCTCGGACACCGGCGGCTCGATCCGGCTGCCGAGCGCCGCCAATGGCGTCACCGGCCTCAAGCCGACCTGGGGCCGTGTCAGCCGACACGGCGTGTTCGAACTCGCAGCGACCCTCGACCATATCGGCCCGATCGCGCGCAGCGCGGTCGATGCCGGGCTGCTGCTGGGCGTTCTCGCAGGCGCGGACCCGCTGGATCCGACGGCTTCGCAACGGCCGGTGCCCGACTTTGCTGAAGCCGCCCGCCGAAGCGCCAGAGGCCTTCGCATCGGTCTTGACGCCAGATGGGTGAGCGACAAGGTCGACGAAACGACGGTCGCCACGCTCCACGCCGCGCTCGACGTGATGCGTTCGGCCGGCGCGACCGTGAGCGAAATCGCTTTCCCGGATCCGAGCCAGATCGTCTGGGACTGGTTCAACGTATGCGCAGTGCAGACCGCGCTCGCTCACGAAACCACCTATCCGGCCAAGGCCGACCAGTATGGCCCGGCCCTCGCCGCGCTGCTCGATCTCGGGCGCGGCATGACGGGCATCGACTACCAGCGGGTGATCCTGCGCCGTGACGACTTTCGCGGCCGCGTTCAGGCGGTGTTCGACGAGGTCGATCTGATTGCCATTCCCGTCCTCGCTTTCCCGACGCCGACGATCGAGGAAATGACCGATGTCAGCGACGACATGATCTACGGTCTGCACCGGTTCACATGTTCGTTCACGATGTCAGGCAATCCCACGATCACAATGCCCGGCGGCTTCACCGCCGACGGCATGCCGATCGCGGTGCAGTTCGTCGCGCCCTGGTTCCGTGAAGATAGTCTGCTGCGCGCCGGCGCCGCGTTCCAACGGGCGACTGATTGGCATCGACGCCACCCCATCCCCTGAGCGATTGCGCGGGACTTCAGGTTGGAAAAAAAACAGCCACGGGAGCTGGATCGATCAGACGATCCGCTCAGCCTCTCCGCAGCAGACCGAACAGCCCCGCCGCGAGCAATGTCGCGCCGCCGATCAGCCAGTTCTGCCACTCCGGGCCGAGCTTGAGGAAGGCGGTCGAACTGGCGGTGGCCTGGACCAGCACCGCGCCCAGTAACGTGGCCAGGAACGAACCGCGGCCACCCGCGATGCTGGCGCCGCCAAGCACCACCGCGGTTATGCTTTGCAGGGTGTAGGCGACGCCGGTCGAGGCCGAGCCGATCCCGACTTCGGCGGCGAGAATGATGCCCGCGACCCCGCTGAGAAAGCCTGCGAGGCAGAACGCCGCGGGACCGACGATGTCCCGCCTGACACCCAGCCTCAGCGCCGCGTCGCGGTCCGACCCCGTCGCACGCGCGCTGCGCCCGATCGATGTCCGCAGCAAAAGCCACTCCAGCGCTACCAGGACGACAGCGGTCAGGATCGCCACCCGCGGAACGCCCGCGACGGTCGCCGTGAACGCGTCCATCAGCCCGTCCGAGATCACGCCGGTCGGATTGGGCCTCAGGAAAAGCGACAGGCCCTGGAAGCCAAAGAACGTCGCCAGCGTCACGACCATCGAGGGCAGTCGCAGCGCGACCACCGCGAGCCCCTGAATGAGGCCAATGCCGGCACACAGCAACAGCAATAGCGCAACGCCAAGCCAGTTGCCCGTCACGCTGCCGCCGTCCGGTATCAGGAAGGAAGCCAGCACGACGACGAGCCCCGCCATCGGTCCGACCGACAGATCGATTTCTCCGATCACAATCGTCACGAGCTGCGCTGCCGAGGCCAGGGCCAGCACGCCCAGAAACATCAGCATGATCTGAAGATTGTAGGCGGTGATGAAGCGCGGGCTCGCAAGGCTGGTCCCGAACACCAGCGCGGCGGAGACAATCGCGAGGATCAGCGCAGGGAGATAGATGCTCCGGGCCAGCGCCGTCAGCCGGGAGACGGCGTCGCCGGCCAGATGCGCGTCGTGCGCCGCGGTGGACTTGAGATTAGCCGCCGTGATTTCAGCGTCGGTGACGTCGGCTCCGGCGAGTTCGCGGGTCACGGAGCCGCGCGAAAAGACCAGCACGCGATCACACAATCCTTCGAGTTCGATGCCGTCCGATGAGGCGACGATCACCGCGACGCCGGCAGCCGCAAGCGCGCGCAATCGCATATAGATATCGCTCCGCGACCCGACATCGACGCCCTTGGTCGGCTCGTCGACCAGCAGCACCTTCGGTTCCGAGCCCATTTCGCGGCCGAGCAGCACTTTCTGCTGGTTGCCGCCGGAAAGGCTGGCGAGCGGAGCCGCTGCAGAGCTGCACCGGATGCGAAGGTCGGCGATCGAGGCGGCCGCCATCGCGCTCTCTCGCCTGCGGCTGACGATGCCGGCCGAAGCGAGCTCCTCCAATTGCCCCAGCGCAATGTTTTCCGCGACCGAAAGCGACTTGAAGATGCCCTCGAGATGTCGGTCGTCAGGAACGAAGTGCAGACCCGCGGCGCGGGCCGATGCAACATGGGAGAGCCGAACCTCCTGTCCCGCGACAAGCACCGCGCCCGACCTGCAAGGCATCAATCCCGCGAGCGTCCGAATGAATTCTCGCTGGCCCTGACCCTCGACACCGGCGAGGCCGACGATCTCGCCGGGGCGCGCTTCCAGCGAGACATCCGAGAAGCGCGATCCACTGACGCCGCGAACCGCCAGCACCGGAGCCGCCGCGCCGGCGCCTGCGGCCTTGGCCGGAAACACCTGCCCAAGCGGGCGACCGACGATCGAATCGATAATCTCCTGATGCGGGAAGTCCTGGCGTCGCCGGGTATCGATGAGCTGACCGTCGCGCAGCACCGAAATCCTGTCCGCGAGCCGTTCGACCTCATGCAGACGGTGCGAAATGTAGACGATCGCGACACCTTCCGCCTTCAGGCATGCGAGCAGTTCGAACAGCGAGTTGACGTCTCCCTCCTGGAACGGCTCGGTCGGTTCGTCGAGCACGAGCACCCTGGGGCGGCTTGCGAGCGCGCGTCCGATTTCGACCATGTGCTTCTGCGCGATGTTGAGGTTTCCGACGCGTTGATCGGGCTTGACCGAGATCGATGCGCTGGCGATCCGGTTGAGGAGGTCTGCCGCCCTCTTCGCGCCCACGCGGCCGGCAAACCCATCCGCTACCAGTTGGAAACACTCCTGCACCGTCAGATCGTCCGGCAGGGCGGGATGCTGATACGCGACCGACAATCCGAGCCTTCGCATTTTCGCCGGATCGGCGCCGATAACCTCCGCGCCCGCCATCACGACACGTCCCTCGGTGGCCGGAAGGACGCCCGCGGCGATGTTGATCAGCGTCGATTTGCCGGCGCCGTTCTCGCCGACAATGGCGTGGATTTCCCCGGCATGCACGTCGAGCGAAACGCGATAGAGCGCCTGGACCGGCCCGAACGACTTGGTGATGTCCGCAAAACGCAGGACCGGCTCCCCGGTTGCGGTAACGGCGGATGCGACCGACGGGTCGGACGCCGCGCCTTCGGGCGCGACCCGCGAAACCGAGCTCGCCACGCGGCGCGCCAGTTCGGGGATCGCGACGCCGGCCAGCACGATAGCGGCCTGCACCATGTTCTGAACGGAGTAGTCGAAGCCGAGCGACAGCACGAGCTGGTCGAGATAGGTCAGGAAGAAGGCTCCGATAACGGTCGCGAAAACGCTGCCCCGATCGCCATTGAGCGGATTGCTGCCGACGACGACGGCGGCGAGCGTCGTCAGCATATAAGGACTGCCGGAATAAACCGTCGGCACGGCGAGGAAACCCGCCAGAAGCACGGCCGCCAGCGAGAACAGAAACCCCGCGATCACGTAGGCGCCGATCCGGTAGGCGTGCACGGGAAGCGCGGCCGCGTGGGCCGCCATCGAATTGACCCCCACCGCCGCGAAGCGCCGTCCCCAGACGCTCTCCGTCATCAGGAAGGCGAGCACCGCCGCGACCGCCAGCATGATGCAGAAGATGACCGGAGCGCCGGCGATCTTGATGGTCGCAAAGGTCACCAGCGCCGTCGGGGCCGCCGCAGGAACGCCTCTTGAAATCGCGAGCGTCGCGCCCAGCAGGATCACGTTGACGCCGATAGTGGTAACGATGGGCGGCACGCGGAGCGAGGACACGAACAGACCGTTGACGAGACCGATCAAGCCGCCAAGCGCGGTGACCGCGACGACGCTCAATGCAACGATCGCGGGCGAGGCATTGTTGGCGAGCCCGTTGCAAAGAATGACGGCGGTCAGCGACATGTTGCCGGCGGCAGAGAGATCGAAGCCCCGTTGCTGAATGACGATGTGCTGGCCAAGGGCGGCTATCCCCAGCACACCGACGAACGGCATGATGCCGACGAGCGCACTCCAGCTCAGCGTGAACGGAGAAATCGTCACGCCCACGAGCAGCAGAAGCGCCAGGCCGACGATCGCGCGCCGTACCGGCGAATTGAAGATGTTCAACAAGGCTGGCGTCTCCGGACCGAGCCCGGCCGGCCGGAGAATACCGGCCGGCCAGGATTGTCCATTACTTTGCGAGGAGCTGCTTCAACTGCTCGTCGGTCAGGGTGGTGTTGGCGGGCAGCGCATCCGGCGGCAGCCCGCGATTGCACTTCGGCGCAAGCGCAGGATTGGTACTGTCCTCGGCCATCGTCTCCTGGATGATCGTCGGCTCACTGCTCTTCATGCCGTTGATCGCTGCCAGGCCTTTGCGAAGCCCCCATGCGGCCATCCACGGGCCCGAATAGTTGATGGTGGCGATCTGAAAACCCGGCTCGGTCGTCTTGTTGTCTTCCCAGAAGCAGGCCAACTCGTTGCCGTCCTGCGCGACCACCAGCGGGATCGGGCGACCCGCCGCCTTGAAGGCGCGCAACGCGCCCATCACGCCAAGGCCGAAGTCGGAGAAGATGGCGTCGATCTTCGGATACTTGGACAGCACGCCGGTGGTTTTCGTGGTGTATTCGGAAGGAACCCAATTGGTCACGACCGGCTCTTCCAGAAGCTTGATATCGGGATACTTGCCAAAGACCTTCTTGACCGCGACCAGTTCGGAGGCGGTGAGCGAGTTGCCGGGGGTGCCGCCGTACATGATGACGTTACCCTTGCCCTTCAGCTTGTCCGCCAACCACTGCGCCAACAGCTCCGCTTCCGCCTGGTTATCGTCGGTGACCGTCAGCAGGTAGTCCTTACCGGGTTCACCCGGGAATGATCGGCCGGTGGCATATGGCACCACGACGGCGCCGGCCTTCATCGCCTGACGCATCGCCCGCACCAGGGCCTCGCCGCCGCCGGGGAACGCCACGATCACGTCGAAACCCTGCGCGGCCAACGACTGCACGTCGGCGATCTGCTGCTCCGGATTGCCCTGCCCGTCGGTGTAGGCGACTTCGGTGATGTTCGGGCACTTGGCAGCCTCGACCTCGAACTCCTTCCTGGCAATCTTGAACCAGGAGTTGCCGCCCCATCCGACGGACATGGCGACGCGCAGCTTCTTGTCGCCGCAGAGCGGCTTGATGTCGCCAAGGTCTTTCCTCAGGCCGACCTTGCCCTGCCCGAGTTCCATTTTCGCATAGTCGAGCTCTGCGGCCGAAGCCCCCGCACAACCGGCGGCCATGGCCACCAGGCTCGCCAGGCCAAGGACGGCGCCGGTGATCTTCACGGTCATTTCATTCTCCTGTCAGCGGGCGCCCATTCGCCCAAACTAAAATTCGCTATAATCATACTAATTTGTCAATAGCGATAAATTAGTCCTGTCACAAATTGGACGGCGGAACGAATGACCGGGCCTCGCGCCAGTTGTCTTCGGGCATGATGCCTATTTTCTGGGGTGCAATTGCCTTTCAGAAGAGCGCTTGCAGGAGAGCGCCCGATGGTCACCGCTCGACCGCCTGTCGAGGCGACCTCCGGCGCGAAATTTAGATTTTGTCATTGCAAACTTATTCTTCATATGCGATTGAAATGCGGATCGTGCGCCTCGCCCGGGCGCTCACCTTGAGGAGGCACCATGAGCGAGACGGCCACGTCGGAAGTGTCCAAGCTGCCGGACGACTATCCCGGCAAGACAGCCACCTTCGGTCCTGAAGTCGACAAGCTCGTCTATGGAATCTTTGGTGTGCAGTCGAAGGACTCCGAAAAGTCCAAGCGTTACGCCGCAGAATTGCGAAGACTGCTGCAAGGCGTAAATGGCGCACCGGCAATCGAGCGCATGACGTGCAAGGATTCCGAGGGCTATTACTGCGACATCACGATCGGATACTGGAAACGCGTCGCCGACTATGACACCTGGTTCGCCGGCCCGGCGGTCAGATCCTGGTGGAAAGCCTTCCCGCTCGATGCCGGCGTCGGCCTCTGGCGGGAAGTGATGACCCCGCACAAGGACTACTACCAGTATGGCGCCGGCGTCCCGCAGAAGGGCGGATTGTCCGCACTCGGCGAACTCATCCCTTGCGACAAGTTCGGCTATTGGGGCGGTTATCGCGACCGGGTGCCCGCTTCAACGCACGACAAGTTCCTGCCCGCCTTTCAGGACATGCCGCAACGCGTGGCGCGCGAGACCTTTGGCAAGCGCCTCAGCGTCAAGCTGCCCAACAACATCTGCTATATCCGCGAAGGCCAGGGCTGGAATCTTTCGGGGGATGCGGAGCGCCAGATCTGGAAGGAGCAGATGGAGAAGCCGGTCGATCAATGGGTCAGCGAGCTGCACGAGAACCCCTACAAGACGGGATGCTTCAGCCTGCTGTTCGGCCGCGAGCATGACATGACGACGGGCGAGCCGATCGAGAAGCAGTCGCAACTGGCCTTCCTGCTTTCGCTGTCGCATATCGAGCGCGCGGCGCGCACCAACCACTCGCATTTGTGTGTGCATAAATCCTTCAGCGAGATGTACACGCAGCCGAAGTTTGAACCGCGCATGCACATATGGGTCGAAATGGTGATCGTTAAGGAAGGCGATATGCAGACGGAATACGTCAATTGCCATCCGATGACGAGCATGCTGCCCTATTTCGAGCCAACGCTGGTCTGACGAGCGGGCGCTCTGCCATGGCAGCCGCCGGAACTGCGCGCGCTGGTGGACGCAGCCTGTTCGCGACACGGCCTCAAGCCTCGCATCGTCGCCGAGATCAATTCCCTTCCCAGCCTGAGAGCCGCCGCCGAATGCGGTTTCGCGGCAACGATCTTGCCACGATCCGCCACCAGCGCGGACACGGGCTCCCTCCTCGTCACCGACATCGTCGGGCCCACCATCGAGAGAACGATCGTGCTCTGCCGGCCATCGGCACCGGGCATATCGGAACCGGTCCAGGCCATTGAAAATGTGATGATCGACACGATCGAAGTCCTCGTGGCGTCGGGAAAATGGCAGGGCGTGACGAGGATATAGCCACTGCAGTATGTTCCACTATCTGAACCATACGCACTGAACCGCATCGCATGTGGGACAGATCACAAATATAAATATATCGGCGCGCTACGGGACGCTTCGCGTTTGTCGCAGGCGCCATCTTCGCACTCAGCAAAAACCACTCATTGCGCGATCGATCGCGCTGTAGCCACCTTTTACCCAAGTCTAAGCCATCTGCGATGATCGTCATCGCTGTATCCAAGCCGGGCACGTAGTGTAAGGGCTTGCAGATCATGCTTTCAACCTCGAAGATTTTGTCGACCTTATGGGCGGCTTCGCTTTGCTCAAGAGCGTCCCGCGTGGCAGCAACCAACCCTCGTCGGGTATCCACATTGCTCCCCTTGGAGAGAATTTTGCGTACTTTTTCTACATAGGATTAAATCTGCGAATCTGATCGAACCGCTGCGATGGCGAGAGCATCCGGCGGCGTGAAATTAAACAACCCGCTCGCAAAATTTTCCCCATCGCTTACCGACAAAACTGAAATATCGGGAATATCAATCGGCGCCGGCATTCTTCGCACCGGGCGCCGGCCAAAGTCCGCCGGCGGCCCAGACTTCCGCCTCGTCTGGCATTAACGGATTCGCGTCACCCCCCGTACGAGACGGATCGACGTTCTGATAACTTCGGATTTCAAGTCGGCCGATCTGATTGCGATGCACCTCGTCGGGGCCATCCGCCAACCGCAGCAGGCGCGTGGTCGCCAGCGCCGCGGCCAGGAAATGGTCGTTGCTGGTGCCGCCACCGCCAAAGGCCTGGATCGCCCAGTCGACGATGGTCTGCGCCATGTTCGGCGCGACCACCTTGATCATCGCGATCTCCTGCCGCGCCACCTTGTTGCCGACCGTGTCCATCATGTAGGCCGCCTTCAGGGTCAACAGGCGCGCCTGCTCGATCATGATGCGCGCCTCGGCAATGCGCTCGAGCGTCACCGTCTGCTCGGATACCTTCCGGCCGAACGCAAAGCGCTTTTCCGCGCGGCGGCACATTCGCTCGAGGATGCGTTCGCTGAGGCCGATCAGGCGCATGCAGTGATGGATGCGCCCGGGGCCAAGGCGGCCCTGCGCGATATCGAAGCCGCGGCCCTCGCCGAGCAGGATGTTGGTCGCGGGAACGCGCACATCGGTGAATGTCACCTCCGAGGCCCGGTCGGGCACGCCGTAGAAACCGAGCACCGGCAGCGAGCGGACGACGCGCACGCCGGGCGTATCCTTCGGCACGAGCACCATCGACTGCCGCCGGTGCCGGTCCGGATTATCTGGATCGGTCTGTCCCATGAAGATGATGATCTTGCAGCGCGGATCGGTTGCGCCGGTCGTGTACCATTTGCGGCCGTTGATGACATAGTGATCGCCGGCACGAACGATCGAGCTCGCGATATTGGTGGCGTCCGATGAGGCGACATCCGGCTCGGTCATCGCAAACGACGAGCGGATCTCGCCGGCCAGCAGCGGCTTCAACCATTGCGCCTTCTGCGCCTCGCTGCCATAGCGCAGGATGGTTTCCATATTGCCGGTGTCGGGCGCGCTGCAATTGAACACTTCCGGCGCCAGATGCGAACGGCCCATGATCTCGCACAACGGCGCGTATTCGAGATTGGTCAAACCGTCCTGGTCATGCGGAGGCAGAAACAGATTCCACAGCCCGGCGGCGCGCGCCAGCGGCTTCAATTCCTCGACGACCGGGTGCACGGACCAGGGGCCGAGGCGCTCGGCTTCCTGGTAATAGCGGCGCTCGTTCGGATAGATGTGTTCGGCCATGAAGGCGCGGATGCGCATCGCAAGTTCAGCGCTGCGGGTGCTTTGGCTGATGTCCATGGCGGTCTCCTCTATCGCAACGTCGGCGACTGACGCTCTTGTTTCAGGGTGTTGCGCGTGATCTTGCCCGAAGCCGTCTTGGGGAGTTCAGTGGTTGCGGGCAGGGGCTCCCGGATATGTGGCGTGCCACATATCCACACAGTGATCGGATCCGGACCCTCTCAATCGATTTTCGGGTTTTTGAGAAACTCAAGGATTGGCGGCAGAACCTGCGCTGGCGCCTCCAGGGTCGGGCTGTGGCCGATCTTCGAGAGCCGCACCAGCTTGGCGTTCGGCAGCCCGGAGGCCACCTCGTCCGCCCAGGCGGGCGGTCGCGGAAAGTCTTCCTCTCCGGAGAAGATCAAGACGGGAATCTTGATAAGCGGTAGCAATGGCCGAGCATCACCGCGTTCGATGACGCCACTCATGGCGGGTCGGAGCGAGACAGGAAGCGAAGCGATGCGACTACGCCAAAGGGCCAGCATTGCCTGTTTCGAAGGGTCGGCTCGCGTTGTCTTGCCGAACATGATCTCCATGGTGAACTCCAGTGTGTCATCGACGAACCCGCCTGTGCAGGCGTCAACGACCCACTTTCGAAAACCCTCAAGCTGCTCCGGTGGCTCGTTGCGAGCCGAGGAACCGAGCAGGATCATGGAGCGAAACACCTCCTGCTTCCTGGACACCAGACGGACAGCGACATCTCCACCCATCGACTGCGCGATCAAGTTGATTGATTTCAGTTGCAGCTTCTCGATAAGCGCCGCGATGTCGCTCGCGCAGGTATCCATGTCGACTATTTCGGTCGTCGCCGGCGCGCTTTTTCCCTGGCCGCGGAAGTCCGGCCTAATGACGCGATACTTGCCGGCGGCAGCCTCGACAAGCTGCTGGAACATCCGCCCGTCCAGGAATAATGAATGCAGGCACAGGACGACCGGCAAGTTTGTTTCACCGGTGTCCTCGACCCACAAGACGGTGTCGTTGACTTGGTAGCCTTTTGCTGTAGCCACTTGTAACCTCCCATTTGAGTCGTGTGCGCTTCGGCTGATGAATATGTCTTCTATCGCGCTATCGGGGACTGACGCTCTTGTTTCAGGGTGTTGCGCGTGATCTTGCCCGACGCCGTCTTCGGCAGTTCGGGCAATATGTTGATCGCGGCGGGGCATTTGTAAGCGGCGAGCCGCTCGCGACAGAATTGCGCCAGCGCTGTGACGTCCAGCACGGTGCCGGGCTCGGCCGAGACAAAGGCAATCACGGTCTCGCCGCGATAGGCATCCGGCGCGCCGATCACGGCGGCCTCGCGCACGCCGGGGAACGCATAGAGCACGTCTTCGACTTCGCGCGGCCACACCTTGAAGCCCGAGGCGGAGATCATGTCCTTCTTGCGGTCGACGAGATAGAACCAGCCGGCCTCATCGAAGAAGCCGATGTCTCCGGTGTGCATCCAGCCTCCGACCAGAACTTCTTCCGTCTCCGCTGGCTTGCGCCAGTAGCCCGCCATCACGCCCGGACCGCGCACGACAACTTCGCCATGCTCACCGGGTTCGAGCGGGCGACGCAGATCGTCGACGACGATCACGTCGGTATCTGGCACCGGAATGCCGACCGACAGCGCACCGGACCGGGGATCGACCGGAATCGTCCCCTCCGCGGGCGCCAGATGGCTCGCCGACGTGAGTTCGGTCATGCCGTAGGAACTGCGGATCGATCGGCCGAAACGCCGGGCGAAGGCTTCCACCACCGCGGGCGCGATCGGCGCGCCGCCGGAATAGAGCCGGTCGAAGCTCGCGAAATGCGCAGGCGTCGCATTGGGCTGGTTCATCAGCGCAATGAAGGCCGTGATCGCGCCGACGATGAAGGTCGGCTGGTGCTCGAGAAAGGCCTCAAGCACGACCGCGGGCTGAAAGCGATAGGTGAGCACTTGAGAGGCGCCGGCCGCGAAGGCGCCGAGCATTTGCACTTCAAAGCCGGTCACATGAAACAGTGGCGCCACACCGAAAATGCGCGATTGTGGGCCGAGCCCAAGATGCGCCGCGCACAGCCGCGCGTTGTGAACGAGATTGCGATGCGTGAGCATCGCTCCCTTCGGCAATCCGGTGGTGCCCGACGTGTAAAGCAGCAGCCCGACATCGTCGGCGCGAGGTTCGACCGACGAGAACGGGCGTATGGGGTCTGCGAAGATGCGGGCAAGCGCCTGACCTGGAGCCGGATCCGATAGAGGCGGGAGCACCCGCGTCTCGTTGCGGCTCTGCAATTCGCGCCCGCTCGTCCACAGGACAAGCTCGGCTTCAACCAGACCGCGAGCGGCCTCCACGACGATCGGCCACTGATCGTCGTGGCAGATGATCGCCTTCGGCGCGCAATCGGCGAACAGCTTCTCGAGCTCCGCCTGGCGATACATCGGATTGAGGCCGACCACGATGGCGCCGAGTTTCCAGGCGGCGACGGCCGCTATGATGAATTGCGGGGTATTCTGGAGAATGATCGCGACGCGATCTGCCCGGCCGACACCCTGCGTGAAAAGCCAGCCCGCCAGCCGATTGCTCAGGTCATTGACGTCGCCATAACTCAGCGCGGCATCGAAATAGAAAATCGCGGACGCCTCCGGAGGCGCCGAACGAAACAGGTCAAGGGCTGTTGTGTTCCTCGCGCTCTCCGGCCATGCCGCCGCGGCCTGTAGTTTCGCCCACGGCCTGACGCCGGCCGCCTTGTCGTAGGTCCGCAGCATCTCGTCATCACCGGGAAGGGCAGCCTTGGTCACGGCCGCTTTGCCCCTGTGCCGCGCGCGGGCGCGCGCGCCCCGGGATCGCGCGCCTCGATCAATATTCTGGTTCTGCGGATATGCAGATACACCATGTTGCGCGCGCCTTCGGCGTCGCGCGTCCTGATCATGTCCATCAGCAGAAGATGCTGCGGATCGGAGAACGGCAATCCGTCCTTGGCGAAGGTCTCCTTGACGAATTCCCGGCGAAAATGCTGTGTGCTGTTCCAGAAGCGCTCTACCATGGCCTGAAGCTGCGGCATGTTGGCGCGCGAATAGGTGCGCAGGTGGAATTGGCGGTCGAGCTGGAGGTACCTTTCCAGCGTCGTGACCCGCTCCAACTCGTCGATCATGGCATCGAGCGCTGAAATATCGGCGCTGGTGAGGTATGGGACACTCTCGAAGATCGCCAGCGGCTCGACCACCTCGCGAATCCGGTAGACCTCGATCGATTCCGCCGAGTTGACATCCGCGATCCAGGCGCCGCGGTTGGGCGCCAGCACCACGAGCCCTTCGTTCTCCAATTGCTTCAGCGCTTCGCGCACCGGAATCCGGCTCGCTCCGAATTTGGCCGCCAGCAGTTCCTGGCGTATCCGCATGCCGGGCCGCATTTCCCCGCTCAGCACCGCGCTGCGGATCTCGTCCGCGATGCGCGCACTGAGCAGACGGCCGTCTTCTTCGGTCGCCACCTGCATATCTACCGACATCTCATGGGCTCCGTCGTTAGGGCGCCGTGTCCGCCAGAAGGGCGGCCGTCCGGCCGCCGCAGAGAGGTGATTTCATCAAAGACCATGCCCGCCGCACTGGAGTTCAGTGAATTGCCGCGTACATGATCTTGTCCTCGGTCGCATCCGCAGCCGACATTTCCTCCACGATTCGTCCGCCCCGCGCCACCAGCACGCGATCCGAAATGGCGAGAATTTCCGGCAAATAGGACGAGATCACCACGACCGCCTTGCGGTCCGCGGCGAGGCCGCGAATCGCGGCATGGATCTGCGGGATCGCGCTGACGTCGACGCCGCGGGTCGGCTCGTCGAAAATCACGATCGACGGCTCCTGCGCCAGCGACTTCGCAACCACGACCTTCTGCTGGTTGCCGCCGGAATATTCCACGATCTTGAGGCTTCGCCTGAGCGCGGAGATCGAAAGCGACTTGATCCATTGATCGGCGACGCGCTTCATCTCCCGCGCCGAATAGAAGAACCGGCGGACACGCCGCGACGACAGAAATCCGAGATAGATGTTCTGATCGACCGTCATGGTCTCGAAGAAGCCGTCGACCTTGCGGTCCTCGGTAATATAGGCAATGCCGTCGCGGATGGCCTGGCGCGGCACGCGGTAGCGTACCGGCTTTTCACCCAGGTAGATCATGCCGCCGCGCAGGAAGTTGCGCTTGCGGGCGCCGCAGATGATTTGCGCGGTCTCGGTCCGTCCGGCCCCGACCAGCCCGAAGATGCCGACGACCTCGCCGTAGAACGCCGAAAACGACATGTTCTTGACGATGCCGCCCATGGTGACGTTTTCGACCGAGAGCGCCTTTTCGCCACGCTCCAACCGCGGCTTTACCGCATCCGGATCGGCGCCGTGGGTCGCATAATGGCTAGCGGAAATGTCGCGGCCGATCATCATGCGCACCAGCGCATCGCGCGTCATACCCTCAGCGGGCGACGTGCTCACGAGCTTGCCGTCGCGCAGCACCGTGATGCGGTCGCCGATGTCCATTGCCTCTTCCAGCGCATGGGAAATGAAGATGATGCCGGCGCCACGCTCCTTCAGCGTTCGCAACAGATGGAACAGATGCTGGGTTTCTTCCGGCGTCAGCGAGGCGGTCGGCTCGTCAAAAATGAATACTTGCGCGTTGTGCCGCACGGCGCGAACGATCTCGACCATCTGTCGCTTGGCGGTGCCGAGATTTTCGACCAGCGCCAGCGGATCGACGTTAAAGTTCATCGACTGTAGCGACTGGGTCGCGGCGATATTGATCTTGCTGTAGACGGTGAAGAACTTCTCCATCCCGAGTTCGAGGTTCTGCGCCACCGACATCGAGGGGACCAAGCTGGATTCCTGATAGACCATCGCGACGCCGCCCTGCAGCGCCTCCTGCGGCGAGGTGAACTCGACCTTGTTGCCGTTGATCAGATATTCGCCCGAGGTCAGCGTGATCGCGCCGGCGATCGCCTTGCACAATGTCGATTTTCCGGCGCCGTTCTCGCCGAGCAGGGCGTGAATTTCGCCGGCGCGCAATTCGAAATCCACGCCGTCGATGGCGTGCAGTCCGCCATAGATCTTGCTGCCCTTGACGATCTGAAGCAGCGGCGGCTTTTGAAGCAGCGGCGCCTTGCCGTCGTTTTGCGGTTGCATCGTCATCCGACCTCTTTGTCGCGCCGCTCGCGGCCGGCGGCAATTCGACCAGGCAATTGTTTCCCTTTGACGCTGCCAGCACCTGGGCGCCTGCGGCGCGCACCGCGGTGACACCGTGGATGCGCCCGTCGACCCGGCTATGCAGGCTTTCGATCGCTTCGCCGCCGCCATTGAGGCGCGCGACCAGACCATAGGAGCGCGGCGGAGCCCAGGGTTTCTGGATGCCGAGCTTCTTGATGCGGCCGATCTGGGTCGGCTCGCGATAGTTGAAACGGCCGTCCAGCGTCGGACCGATCCACAATTCCGGCGGCACCGTCTTCATCATCGCCTCGCAGAATTCGCGCTCACGCAGCACGAATTCGGTGAGCTGGGTACGGACGCCGAAGAACGCCATCCAGTAGTCGCCGGCCCCGCCGCGGACGATACGGCTGGGGTAGCCCGCATAGTTCTTGACGATCACGCGCTGCCGGTTGCCGGCGCGCGAGAACGCCGTCAGCCGGTGCGCCCAGGATTCGCCGACCCAGACCTCGTTGCCGTCGTGCGAGACGACGACGCCGGAGGGCCACGCCAGTTTGTCCGCGCGCACCCGCGCATCGCGCAAATCCGGGCCGCAGGAGATCAACCGGCCGGAAGCCGCGCGGTTCTGCATCAGGTCGGTCAACCATGCTTCCGGCGGATTGGCGCGCGAGCCGTCGGTTGCGTAGATGGTACCGTCCGCCGCCACGGTCACCGCGGTCGGACAGGCGATCGGTTCGCCGCCGGCGTTGTCGAGCTTTCCGACCACCGTTCCGGTGGAAGAAAGCGCAACGAGGCCTTGCCTGGAAACGCACGCGATTAAACGCCCGTCGGCGGTCCAGGCGAGGCCGCCGACTGGGGAAGCAAAGCTAGCAAAGATTTTGCGCTCGACGAAATCGTCGCCGGCGCAGCGAAGGATCGTGGTTCCGCTGGAGACGTACAACGCGCCGTCCGGACCAAGCGCAAGGTCGTCGGGACGTTCGATCTCTTCGCCGAGCTGCCGCGCCAAATCGAGGCGCTGGTTCGGCGAAAACGCGCCGTCGAGCACCGGGATCGCGTGCAACTCGCGATTGGGAAACAATACACGGTCGATGATATCGCGGGCGAGGGACATGCTAGACCGCTCCCCAGTACGATTTGTGCGCTTCCCACGCAGGGTCTGCGTTGGGCAGCCTGATCCGGCCGATGCGGTTGTTCTCGAGGCCGCCGATATAGAGATAACCCTTGTGTTCGCGCACCGATGTGATGGTCGGATGCGACCTGCCGCCGGGATCCCACAGCGACTCGGTAACGGTGCCGTTGTCGTCGAATTTGATCACGCAGCCGTAATTGATGCCCGGGCATAACCACTCGTCCGGCGGGATCTGCTTGACCATCCGGATGCGAAAGCTGGGATTGGCCATCGCGAGGTCGTAGACCGGAGAGCGCAGGCCGACGAAAGCCAGCCAGTACTTGCCGTCTGAGGCGCGATTGATGTTGTCGCAATAGCCCGGCAGGTTGTCGATCAACACCTCGCAGGTGCCGGCCTTCTCGGTTGCGATCCAGTAGCGATAGATCCGGCAGAGCCAGGTACTCGCCCACAACACCGAATTGCCGTCGTGGGAAATGCAGACGCCGTTCGGAAAGGTGAGATTCTTCAGGATCGTCCGGGTCGAGCCGGTCGGCGGGATCATGGCAGATCAGCCGTCCATTGCCGCGGCCCTCGAAACCGTCGAGCGCCCAGTCGGTCAATTCGTAGCGCGTGGTGGCTTCGCTGAAATAGATCTTGCCATCGGGCGCGACGTCGAGGTCGTCGGCCAGATAGAGACGGGAATCGTCCTTGAGGCGGGTGCGGGTCCGGTTGGTACGGTCGGTCACCTTGAAAACGGTGCGATCCGGCTTGACGCCGTAAACCCCCATGCCAGCGATGCAGACCAGCAGGTTTTGCTCGCGGTCGAAAGCGAGGCCGAGCGGGCGGCCGCCGATGCGGGCGAATTCCTCGCGTACCGTATAGTCGGGCGCCAGGAAGCGAATGATCGAGCCGTTGCGGTTGACGGTGTAGAGGTTGTCCTGGCGGTCGAGAATGATGTCTTCCGGTCCCTCGATCTGGTTGAGCGCGATGGCTTCGGCGTTCTCGCAGGCGGTCGTTTTCGGCGAATACCGTGCCGCTGTCGCGCGCGATCGAGGGCGGCGGCTCGAAGTCGACCCAGCTCGGCACGACGTAGACTTTCTGCAGCACTTTGCCCTTGTTCTTGACCCATTTGACGTTGAAGCCGACGGCGACGAGAAGAATGATGCCGATGATCGCGGTCGTGAAGTTTCCGGAGACGCCGGTCTGCACCAGGCCGCTGATCAGCATGAAAATGATCGCAGCCCCCATCATCGCGCGGGCGATGGTTCCGCGCCCGCCGGAGAGACTGATGCCGCCGAGCACGACCGCGGCGAGCGCGTTGATTTCCCAGCCCATGCCGGTGTCGGTGCCGGAGCTGTTCTGCCGGGCGGCGTAGAAGATGCCGGCGAGCGCCGTCAGCGTTCCCGAGATCACATAGGCCGAAAACAGCGCCCATTTGACGTTGACGCCGGCATGCCGCGCCGCCTTCCGGCTCGAGCCGACCGCCATGATGTGCACGCCGGGACGCGCCCGGGTCAGGAAGAAATGCGTGGCGATGGCAACCACGATCAACACCGCCATGTTGGTCGGAACGCCGAGAATCGTGCCGCCGCCCATGAAGTCCCACACGGTGCTGTCGCTGTTGATGCTGGCGAGTTCTTCGGTGAAGGCCGCGGTCACCTTGTTGTAGGCGGCGCGCACGATGATGAGAACGACCAGCGTGGTCAGGAACGGGCGGGTCTTGCCATAGGCGATCATGCCGCCATTGATCGCGCCCATCAGGGCGCCGAACAAAAGCACCGCGACGATCATCACCGGCAGCGGCAGGCCCAGGATCAGGAAAAAGTAGAGCGCGAGAAAATTCGACATCGCGAACACGGAGCCGACCGACAGATCGATGCCGCCGGACAGAACCGAGAACGCCATCGCGATCGCCACCATGCCCTGTTCGGCGAAATTGAGCATCAATTGCTGCAAATTGCCGAGCGAGGTGTATCTGGGAATCGTGAAGGCGAAGGCGAGGAACACCGCGATCGTCAGCATGAACGGAATGATCGGCTCCATCCACCGCTTCTCCAGCAGTTCGCCGAGAAACAATTGCGGTGAATTGCGGTGCCAGAAACGCTGCAAGCTCTTCATCAGACGTGCCCGATTCCATTCCGATCGTCCGCGCCTTTACGCGCGCGAATATCTGCCGCGACCAACGGCTTTGACCTGCCGGTCAGTTACGAAGCGGCGTCCGCGCGGAAAACGCGAACGCCGCCGCGATGCGTTACTTGGCGTCCTTCGGAACGGTGAAGCAGTAGGCGCGGTCATCCTTGCTGTTCACCCAGGCCGGCGCGGTATAGAAGGCGATGCGCTTGGTTCCCGGCTTGTCGCCGCTCTGCAACAGGCCGATCACCGCGTCGGCGATCGCTTCGCCCTGGGTGTCGGCGCGGTAGGAGAGGTTGCGATAGAAGCCGCCCTGTTCGAGCAGGTCGCAATCGGCCGGCTGGCCATCGCTGGCCACATAGATCTTCGCGGTTCCGGATTTGCCGGCGGCCTTGATCACCTGCACGGCGCCCGCGGCCTGCGGGCCCCAGACGCTGAGAATGCCGCAGAGATTGGGATGCTGTTGCAGCACCGTCGAGGTGATTTCGCCGGCCTTGTTGGCGTCCCAGCTCGTCGGCTGCGACGAGACCACCTTGATCGACGGATCGGTCTTGAAGACCTCCATCGCGCCGTTCTTCATGTCGAGCGAATAGGCGGCGGTCGATTCACCTTCGAGGATCGAGACTTCGCCCGATCCCTTGCCGCCGCCGCAATCGCCGATGATGTTCTTGGCGAGGCGGCGGCCCATGTCCTTGGCGTCGACCCCGACATAGGCGTCGGTCAGCGTGTTCGAGGCCATATTGACCTGCACGACATAGATGCCGGCCTCCATCGCCCGCTTCAGTTCCTTCGCCAGCAAGGTGACGTTCGGATTTTGCACCACGAGCACGTCCGGATGTTCATTGATTAGCGTGCTCACGGCCTGCAGCTGTACGTCAGACTTGAAATTTGGATCCCGCATTTCGAACTTCATGCCGTAATCATCGAAATGCGCCTTCATCACCCGCGTCCATTCGGATTCGAGTACGCCCATCCATACCGGCACCCAGGCCACCGTCTTGCCCTTCAACGCCTTGTCGAACTGCGCGCGCAATTCCTCGCGCGCTTCGGCGGCCTTCGAAGGCGTCGCCGCAATCACCGCCAAGGCGGCTATCGACGCGGCAATGCCCCATCGCAGATGCTTCTTCAATCCTGACGCTTTGCTCATTGCTTCCTCCGTGTTGTGGCCGTTATGGCCCTTGTTGACGTGACAGGGTTGCGGCTGGTGCTAGTCCCCCTGTTTCGAGGTCTCCTCGTCCCGCGGATGCAGATAGGAATCGAGCACGATCGCGATCAGCAGCACGATTCCCTTGATGATGTTTTGGGTCTGGACATCCATGTCCATGATGGTCATACCGTTCAGCAGCACGCCGATCAAAAGCGTGCCGACCACGACGCTCATGACATTGCCGCGCCCGCCGACCAGGCTGACGCCGCCGAGCACGACGACCATGATGACGTCGAAGATCAAGCGTCGATTCGGCGACCTGGAGATGCATCAGCGCCGTCTCCGCAATCATCACGACGCCGCCGACATAGCCGATCCCGGCCGACAGCGCGTATTCAAGCATCGTCAGCGGACGGGTCGCGAGGCCGGTCAACCGCGCGGCGTCGGGATTGTCGCCATGGGCGTAGATCGAGCGCCCGAGCACGGTGCGCGAAAGAAACAGGTGCAGCAGAACAGCCGCGGCGCCGAAGATCAGGATCGGCACCGGCACGCCATTCCAGATGTTGCCGCCGAGCTTCAGGAAGTCGTCATGGCCCTTGGCGAGATAGACGACATAGTGCTGGACGGCGGTGGAGCGCGTGATGCCGAGCACAGCGAGGCTCGAGGCGAGCGTCGTCAGCAGCGGCGGCATTTCCACCACCGAGATCAGGAATCCGTTGAGGATGCCGATCAGGATCGCGATCACAAGGCCGACCAGCAGCGCCAGACCGGTCGGATAGCCGGCATTCATGATGATGATCGCGATCGCGGTGGCGGAGGCAAAGGACGCGACCTGCGAGAGGTCGAGCCCGCGCCCGATCACCACCACCGCCATGCCCAGCGCCAGAATGCCGAGGATCGAAATGTTGCGCGCGAGCGTGAACAGATTGCCGAAGCTAAGGAAACCATTAAGCGAGACGCTGAAGACAACAATCAGGATGAGGCACATCGCCAACACAGCCGTGGTCTGGCTTGGCCTGCGCCAACGCGCAGCTTGCCCGACTGGCGGCATGTCCGGTCCTCCCCTTTTTCGTATCCTTGAACCATCGCTTACCGCGTTTGGATTTATTCGTCAAATTTTGTATCCAATTGTGGCCTCCGAGGGCCAATCTACCGGAAATTTGGATGAAAAACGCCGATATTGGATACACTGGAATTTCTCTGGCGGACTTAAGGCCTCTGCTTTCAGTTGGTGGATCGCGCGGAAACTGTTGCTTGCTGCAGCCTTATTCGTGGGTGCCGGCTCAAAAGCTGACCCAAGCGATGGCCTTCCGAACGTCTGCTTTCCGATCTTGGACGCAATTAAACGCCGGCAACTAGCCAAGGCGGGTGCGAGATTGGCCGAGCTTCTGAATGCTATTTGGCAATGACGGTCGTTTAACCGTCGCGACCGGAATTGCATCTTTCGCAAAAGTCAGTCCTCCTGCTCAGCGCCAAAGAGTGGCCTTGGGACGGCGCGGAAATTCGGCTCCAAGCCGGTGGGGAGTCACCTTTTGTGTCCATTACTTTGAAGTGATGCGTAACGGGGTCTTGAGCGGCTTGGATGTAGAAAAACCCGTGGGGCAGTTCGTCCGCAGTCAGAAGGCTGGTCAGCAAGATCAGCGTAGTCGTTGCGATGGCGAGGGCCCACACGGTTGTCACCACCGAGTACGTGAAAATTTTAACTGCATCTTGTCCTCCCCGGTTAAGCAATAACCAACTCGGCGAACGCGCGAACCGAATGTCGAGAATTTGTTTATCGTCGGGAGCATGCATGCCGGGTGTGAGACACGGAAATTCGATACAGTCGTGCTTGTTCTCGTTTAAATTGATTTTGCTGTTTCTGTTTTCAGTTAGGGCCGGACAAATTCCGGCATGGATTCGCGCGCGAAAATCCCGCTGTGCGCGGGCGGGTTTGGTAGCAGAATGTCTTCACAACGCGCTGGGGATGCGGCAATTGTCAACTTCAGCAAAGCTTCCGGGGTGGGGATAGGTGATGAGAGTGCATAAAAGAAATGCGTTTCTATCACCGCGGGCGCGCACTCTTCATGCAGCGCGAAGCACAATCTTTACGTTCCGACTCCGAAATCGGACATCGCGACGTTCAACGCGCATGTCATCCAGGTGCCAATGGGCGAAGACGCTTCCACGGACCGACGCGCACGCTGAATTTTTTGGTTGAGCGCGGCTGATCGGAAGATTGGTGACGCGAGGCAGCGCAACATTGGTTGAAACACGTTACGCTCACAATTGGCCTCGCCGGGCGGGAGGTTTGTGGTGTGGTAGCGGGCTGTTACGCGACGGGGCGAGCAGCCCCGATCGGGAACAGGGATGCTCCGCTCAATCCTGGAATGCTGCGCTGCACCCGGCTCATTTCGAGTTGCAACAAGCCCTCTACAAGTTGCAGGATGCATTGTTGGGTCGGACAAGAACGTCGTCATTGTGACAAGAGCGCCGGCGGTGATTGCGACAAGCAACCCGCAGGTGATTGATCATGGCGCCTGTCGATTTGCAGGTCGCGGGCTTCGTCGCGTCGGAGGAGCCGGATGGACCAACGAGAAGTGCGGGCCGCGTGGGAGAAGTTCGTCGAGCGCGGCGCACTGTCGGCTGATTTGAGATCATCGGTCGCGGCATCCTGGCAGCGATCCAGAAATCATCAGGTTACGGTCGACCGCCCCAGAGCACCGCTTGTTGCGGAGGCTGAATTGTTTCGTCACCGCTCCAAGCACGCTTCGCTCCGTCATGCCGCCCGTTGCGCACTCGAGAGTTCCAAAACGTTCTTGAGTGATGCGAATTCAATCATGATCCTGACCGATCCGACCGGATTGATCATCGATACGCAGGGAGATGCCAGAGTCATTGACGCCGGTCGGACCGTCCATCTGGAACATGGGGGGCGCTGGAGCGAAGCCGATATCGGCACCAATGCGATCGGCGCAGCAATGGCAGAATCGAGGCCCGTTCAGATTCATGGCAACGAGCATTTCTGCACTGAGGTACAACGATGGACTTGCGCAGCCGTGCCGGTTCACGACCCCGGCGACGGAGAGTTGCTTGGTGTAGTCGATATATCGGGACCTGCAAACACCTTCAACCCGCAAAGCCTCGCCCTGGCCGTTTCGGTAGGGCAGCACGTGGAAAGCGTGTTGGCGCAATCGCTGAAGCAGGATCACGAGAAACTGTTGTGTCACTTTCTCGCCAAGAGGTCGCTGTGGGTGACCGAAGAGTGCATCGTGCTCGACCGACGAGGCGCCATCCTGCATGCGACCGAGCGCGGTTACGGCGCGATGCGGAGCAACCGTCACGGCATTGACGACCATGCGGCGACCCGATTTCTGAAGGCGGTACCGTTCGACGAATGGCCAATCAAATTGAAGGAGCTGCTGCCGAACGCAAGTTTCGATCTCGTGCACAACGAGGCCTCTGGCATCGGCGCCATCATAGTCCTGCATGCGCGGCGACGCTCGCCGGTCGTCAATCACGATATTCAGAACCCGAAACCCGCATTTGAACGTCGCAAGGCGGCGGATTTGTCGCTGCCTCGGAAAGATCTCGCGGTTCGATCCCGGCATCTTGAGGGTACGGTTGGAGGCACGCCCGAGAACTCTCGCGCGACCGAGATACGCAACGGACCGCCGTCTCGGCCCGAACCGTGCTTCGTCGCCCGCGATCCGGCGGTGCAGGCCATCGTTCGTCAGGTCGAGACCGCGGCAAGACGGAAGATGTCGATCCTGATCCGCGGTGAGACCGGTACCGGAAAGGAACAACTCGCCCGCCACGCCCATGCCGCTAGCGGACGAATGGGCGCATTCGTCCCGGTCAATTGCGCCGCCCTTCCTGAAAGCCTGATCGAGGCCGAGCTGTTCGGCTATGCCGAGGGCGCTTTCACGGGCGCCCGGCGTGGCGGCGCCACGGGACTCGTCAAGGAAGCGGACGGCGGCACCCTTTTCCTTGATGAAATCGGCGACATGCCTGTCGCGCTGCAAGCCGTGCTTCTGCGCCTGCTGGACGACTGGACTGTGCGTCCCGTAGGTGGCGCCCGAGCTGGCGTCGATGTCTTTCTTGTCTCCGCAACCAACGCTACCCTCGACAAGGCGATGGCCGAGGGACGTTTCCGACCTGACCTGCTCTATCGCCTCAATACCCTGGAGGTAACGCTGCCCAGGCTTCGCGATCGTACCGACTTCGACGCCATCGTTCATCACCTGCTCGGCGCCATCGATCCGAATTGTGAAATCACATCGGCGACCATTGCTCAGCTTGAAAAGCGCCAATGGCCTGGCAACATCCGCGAACTGCGCAATATGCTGGCACGCTTTTCCCTCACCGCCGATGGCGTCATCGACGAAGGTGGAGTGAAGGCCGTGATCCAGCAAGCCCCGCTCACGACATCGGGCTCGCTCCAGCAAACCCAGCGCTCCCATATCCTGGCGGTCCATGCCGAAACCGCGGGAAATGTCAGCGAAACTGCGCGGCGTCTCGGCGTATCGAGAAATACTATCTATCGAGCGCTCGGCCAAAAAGCGCCGAGATGACCTGACAGATGCGCGCCGCGCGATTTGCGTAATTTCATGTTCCAGGCCGAGCCGCCACGGTCGGTGCGGCTTTCTGCACAATCGCACCGGCGAACTTCTCCGACACGTAGCCAAACAACGCTCCGATCACCATCGAAATGACGATATTGATGAACGGATTTTCGAGCGAAGCCGAAGTGACGGTGCTGAGCTTGCCGCCGGCAAGGGCGAGCGCAGCAATGCTGGCAAAGCCGAACACCGCAGCCGGGATATCGCTGAAGATGGCGTTCTTTGCGGCGATCACCAGCACGAAAACCGAAACAGCGACGCAGATGCCAGCCCACAGCGGTACGCCAAGCGTTGCGCCGAGCGACATCTGCGAAATCGCCAGCAGCGCGAGCCAACCGAGAAACGCGCCGAAAATGTTATGCACGATGGTCTTCTGCAACCCGGCTTCCTTGCCGCCGCAATGATAGAAGGTCGCCCAGGCGATGAAGGTCGCCCATAGCGAAAGACCCAACCCGCCCATCGGCCCCAGAAACAACCAGGTCTCGACACCGGCCAGCAGACCGATACTCACAGCAAGCGCAGAAATGATATCCATTTTTCTCTCCCCCTTTTGTAGTGACAATTCAGGACCGAGACGCTCGGCTCTTCCCGATATTCGCGGGCTCGCTGATTTCCGGGCGCCCGGCGTTCTTCTTCATCTCGGCATGATCAAAGCAATTCGGCGCCGCCGCCCAAAGCCGGTCCCGCCGTCGGGTCATAGTCGTCCGGCTTCTTCGCGATCAGCGTTTGTGTCGTCAGGATCAGGCCGGCGACGGAGGCCGCATTGCGAACGGCGCTGTAGCAGACCTTGACCGGATCAATGATGCCGGCCTTGACGAGATCGACCGATGAGCCATTGCGCGCGTCAAGCCCGTGGCCGTTTTTGCCTTTGGCGACTTTCGTCACTTCGGCTTCGCCGTTCAGGCCAGCATTGGCCGCGATGTAATAAAACGGGCGGCTCAGCGAACGCTGAAGCAACTCCGCTCCCTGCCGGGTGCCACCTTCCAGTTCACTGATCATTCCGTCGAGCTGCGGCGCTATCCTGAGCAAGGCGAGGCCGCCGCCCGGCACGATACCTTCCTCGATTGCAGCACGGGTGGCATTGATCGCATCCTCAATCAGCTGGGTGCGACGCTTTTGTTCGACCGGCGTTGCGCCGCCCGCGAGGATCATCGCCGTTCCGCCGGAAAGCTTCGCGATCCGCTCCTGGAATTTGTCCCGCTCGATATTTTCCGGGGCCGCATCATATTGGCGCATGACCTGTTCGCGGCGTGCGGCGATCTTTTGTGTATCGCCTCCGCCCGCCGTGATCAGGGTTTTCGAGGCCGAAATACGCACCTGACGTGCGGAGCCGAGATCATGCAGTTCCGCCTTCTCGAGCTTGCCGCCAAGATCGACCGAAATCACACGGCCTCCCGTCGTAATCGCGATATCCTCGAGCATCGCCTTGCGCCAATGCCCGAATTCCGGCGGATGTATCGCCGCAACCTTGAAGTTGTTTTTGTCGCGGCGCGCCAGCAATTGCATAATTACCGGCGGGGCCACTTCCTCGGCGATGATCAGCAAAGGCCGGCCGCTCTTTTCAATCAGCGAGATTACGCCGGCGAGCTGTTCACCGGTCTGAATTTTGTGATCCGTCATCAGGATGAACGGATTGTCGAGAACGACTTGCATCTTCTCCACGTCGGTGACCATATGATGTGAAAGATAGCCACGCTCGAAGGCCATGCCTTCGATGATCTCCAGCGTCGTCTCGACCGTGTTGCCAAATTCAACTGCGACGATGCCGTGATTGCCAGCCCGCTCAAACGCTTCGGCGACCATATTTCCAAGCGCCGCATCGTTGGCGGCAATACTGGCAACCGCACGCAGTCCGCCAGGACCCTGCAGCGCCTTGGCCGATCGCTTCAGGGCAGCGATGGTCTCGGTCACCGCCAGTTCAAGCCCTTCGACCAGTTCAACCGGATTAACCCCGGCGGCAAGGCATTTCAGGCCGTCTTGCACCAGCACATCGGCCAGGACCGTGGCCGTGGTGGTGCCGTCGCCGGCAACTTCATTGGTTTGCTTCGAGACTTCGCGCAGCACTTGCGCGCCCATATTCTCGAACGGGCACTCAAGCTCGATTTCGCTGGCGATACTGACGCCATCGCGTGACACGATCGGCGTACCGATCGGCCGATCCATGATCGCGTTCATACCCTTCGGGCCCAGCGTGCCGCGCACGGCTTTGGCGAGTTTGGCGACACCCCTGCCCAGCGCGGCCCGCGCCGCTTCGTCGTGCAGCATGATCTTCGGCATTGGATTTTCCTCACCTTTCACGAATTAAACAGTCGCCCGGCTTGAAGTCTTCGCGATCCCGCGTCCGGGTGTCAGGGCACGTGCTGCGTATCCAGTAATTTCGAAGAAGCTTTCGATTTCGACACGAAGGGGGTTTCGAGATCAAAGCGCACGGAAAGCAGACCGCGGCAGAGCGCGCCGTTGAATTC
Source organism: uncultured Pseudomonadota bacterium (assembly GCA_963819325.1). GTDB lineage: Bacteria > Pseudomonadota > Alphaproteobacteria > Rhizobiales > Xanthobacteraceae > Bradyrhizobium. Next base: position 103,717 of record CAWFVT010000006.1, on the reverse strand, counting down.
GGCGTTGACGCCGATGCGGCGCAGGCCGGAAAGATAGGTAGACAGGCCATCGGCCTTCAGCCGCGCTCCTGCCGCATCGACGAAAGCAAGCGCGTCGGGATTCGGCCGTCCGACGACGGCACGCCGTTCAAGATAGCGCCGCACCAGCTTTTCGCCTTCATTATCGACCGGCAGGTCATCAAGCTCCGCCAGGGTCAGATCGACGATCGTGGCCGGCAGGTGCGCGGCCCCGACCAGGTGGTTGAGCAACGCCGCTTGACGGCGCTGGAATGCCTTGACGAGGAACGTCTGGCGCAGGTCATCGAGGCTACCGTCAGCCTCCGCTCCGAAAGTTTCCTGGAAGGACAGTCCTTTGGCGAGACCCGCGTTGATCCGGTCGGCATACATGTGCTCGCCGAGCACAACGTTGACATCTTCGACCCAATCCAGCGCCTTCACGACCCGGCGCATGTCGTCTGCCATCAAGAACGAAAAATTGGCGGCGCACCAATAGGTCGGCAACCGGAATTCGATGCGGACCCGGTTTTCCGGGTCCACATCAACCTTCGTAACGAAGTTCAACTCGGTAACCGACTCGTCGAGTTCGGGATCGGTCACACCTTGCAAGCAGGCCCAGACTTCGGCCTGCCTGTCCTCGGCCAGTCGACCTTGCGTCTGTTCGTCGTGTTCGGCGTGACCGGTCATCATGGTCACCGGGGCGCGTGTACGGCTTCAGGCAAGTGGGCATAGCCGCCGCCCGCCTTGATCTTCTTCTTTTGAGCCTCGACATCGATGCCATAGAGCCGCGCGGCATTGAGGCCGAGAATCTTGGTTTTCGTCTCCAGCGACAAAACCGAACCCGTCTCCTTGGTGATATCAGCCGGAATCTCGAAGGCCATGAATTTGTCAATCAGCCACTTCGGGGTCCAGATGCCGTAGTCGCTGCCGTACAGGATCTTGTCGGGCCCGACCCAGAACAGAAGTTCCGAAATCACATGGGCGAAATAGCCCGGGCGCGAATGGATAAAGGGCAGAGCCACCGCGAGTCCGGCATAGACATTGGTTTCCTGGGTTGCGATCCAGCAAAAATCGTCAAGGCGCGGCAGGCCGCAATGCTCGACAATGAAGTTCAAATCCTGGAACGAGGTCGCAACGTCATCGATATCGGCCACGTCGAACGCGTCGCGGTTGAGCGGGATGATGGTGGGGCCCTTGTGGACGTGGATATTCTTGATGCCGAGCTTTTGCGCCGCCTCGAGATATTTGTAGGAGGCCTTGTCGGTCAGCTTGTAGCCCTTGGATTCGCCGCGCCATTCCGCGGTGTAGAGCTTGACGCCCTTCAGCTTGTGCTTTTCGGAAAGCGCATGAAGCGCCTCGATGCCCTTCTCGCCGTCGCGCGGATCGAAGGCGCCGTTGAGAATGAAACGATCCGGATGGCTCTTCTTCAATGCCGAATTGCGCTCGGTGGTGTTGAAGCCATTCTTGTAGAAATCGGTGAGATAGGTCGGCTGCAAGATCGCCATGTCGTCGTAGCCGGTGACGAACAGATCGTCGAACATCGTCTTGGCGTCGTACTTCTCGAACTTGCTGAGCTCCCACTTCTCCGCCGCCGGACTGAGATTGGAATGGTAGGCATAAAAGCACTCGATGAATTGCTTGCCGTGAATGTTCTTCTGGTTCGCCGGGCTGCCGTCCCAGAAATGCGTGTGTCCATCGATGACGAAAATTTCTTCACCCTTGGCGGTCTTGTACATCGCGTTTTCTCCTGCTCCCGTCGTGCGGGCTGAATGTGTTGAGGCTTGCCATCGGCGCAACCGGACTGCATGGCCGGCACTCCGGCCGGCCATGCATCGTTGTCTGCAACCTCAGACGATGTATTTCATCATCTCGTTCATGTCGCCGAACAGCATGACGGTATTGTCGTCGGTCATGACCATGCGACCGTAATGCGTCGAGGTTGATATCTCGAACAGATGCGGGGTCATGACGCGACCCAGCTCTTCCGAAATCTCGTCCATCTTGAATTCCATCTTGCCGTCGCCGTCGATGCGGATCATCGCCGGCATGTAGGTCACCTTGATGTGCTCATGGCGGCCCATGACGTCGGCGATCGCGCGTGCCTCGACGCTGTCGTTCATCGTGACCCCGCATTGATGCGAAATGGTATCCTCGAACGTGATGTCTTTCATCGATTTGAAGATGTTGTCGTTCTCTTGCAACATGTCTGTCTCCTGAAGGATTGGGTTATGGGTGTCGGGTTGAGTTACGAGGCGAGGTTGGCTGGAACCTTCAGGCCAAGTTCGGTGGCGATACCCTTGATGCGGTTCTTCGCATGCGCCAAAGCATCGCTGAATGTCGCGACCTTGACGCGTGGCTGCGACCAGATCGGTTGCAGATGATTGGAGGCATCAAGTGCGAGGTCGGCGTGCTTTACGAGCCACTTGTTGAACAGTGCGATATTGTGCGCGCCGTGAGTAGGATCCTCGCCAAGGATATGGAACAGTTCGACGGTATTGGCGAGATTGCGCTCGTAATCCGCTTCCGCCGCGGAGACGACGGCGGGCGTGATAAAATCGTTCTGGGCCGAGGCGGCCTGCATCAGGAACCCGGAGCGGAACAGCTCGCCGACCAGCGGCTCGAACACGACGTTGGTCGCAAAATATTGCTCCAGATAGTCGTTCGAACCCATGATCGATTCGACCGATTTGCGCACGCCCTGCCAGATCGGATCTTCGAGCCAATGCTGCTTGCCAGCCGCAATGTCGAAACCTGGAAGGTCGAGCCCGATCTCGCTCAAATAGAGCGTGATATCCTGCGCGAAGCGCAGTTTGTAGGAGGCGTTGGTCAGGATCGCGTTGTTGACCATCTGGGTGTAGCCATAGCGCTGCGCCTGCATGGTCGAGGTGCCGAGACCAAATTCGGCGTGCTTGTAGGCGCCGAGATGGTTCTGCAATATTTTAACCCAGGCCGGGTCGAAGCGCGCGGGTGCGCCGGACTTTCGGCCGTTCTCGATGGTGTTCTGCACCATGCCGCAAATCGTCGACTGGCGCTGGTAATGCGTGCGTTCCCATTCCTGGTCCACGGCGCGGAATTTATGCCAGTTGGAACTCTTCGCCGCGGTCCAATCCTTGCTGTAGGTCGGCGTTCCGTCGGGAAAGGAAATGATCCAGTCCTGCAGCAGATAGCGCTCGGGATCGGGTTGGACATCGACCGTCATGTCCTCGTAATGCGTTGCCTTGCGGCCCTTGGGTTCGAAATAGTTATACTTGCGACTGTCGGATCCCGGAAATGTCGCGGACCCTGCGGCTCCGGATTTGACGACTGCCGGCTTCACGGCGGTTCTGCTCGCTTGTGCGCTCATGGGTAACTCCCTTTGATATTCTCTTCTGCGACGGAACTTCTAAACGCCGTCATCGCATCGCCGGCGTAAACTTGTCGAAATAGATATGCTCGGGCTCGACGCCATTCATTTGCAGAACCGGCAGCACCGCGTCGATCATAGGCGTCGGTCCGCAGGCATAGGCGTCGATCACGCCGGTCAGTTTTTCCTCGCGCAAATGCCGCAAGACGACTTCGTGGACGAAACCGGTTTCTCCATCCCACTTGTCATCGGCCTCCGCGTGCGACAACGCCGGCACAAACTTGAAATCCTTGAGCCCGGTGGCGATCGCTGCCAGCTCATCAAGATAGAAAAGATCGGCGCGCGTGCGGGCTCCATAGAAAAACCGCACCGGCCTTTGCTCTTCACTCTCGATGTGATCGGTCAGGATCGACCAAAGCGGCGACATTCCCGAGCCGCCGCCGATCAACAGCATCGGTCCCGGCCGCTCCTCGCGTCTGAAGCAGGTACCGTAGGGTCCCTTGGCGACCAGGGCGTCGCCGACACTCAACCCGCCATCGAGCTGGGACGAGAACGCCCCGTTCGGATATTTCTTGATGATGAACCGCAGGTTGGTGTCTTCGCCGGGCGCGTTCGCCATTGAAAACGCGCGGGTAATGGCGCCGCTCTGAAGCGTCAGATCGACATATTGGCCAGCCCAGAATTTCAAGGGCCTTTCGATTTCGATTTCCAGCAACCTGATATCGGCCGTTAGCGCACTGATCTTTGCAACGCGGCCAGGGAACGCCTTCACGGCGATCGAGCGGCTGAGCAGATCTTCGTCGTAATTGAGCAGCTCGAAGCCGACATCGCTGTAGGCGTGCGTGCGGCACAACAGAACGTGACCGGTTTCGCTCTCGTAATCGGGCAACGCGAAGGTCGAGTATTTCAATAGTTCAATGTCGCCATCGATCAGTTTCGACTTGCAGCTGCCGCATTGCCCTTCCTTGCAGCCATGCATCAGCGAGATGCCCTGACGAAACGCGGCGTCAAGCACGGTCTCACCCTCTTCCACTTCCATCTCGACGCCCACAGGCTCGAAACGAACCTTGTGAACTCGTGCTTCTGTCATCGTCTCAGCCTTGTCGTATTCATGATTGGGCAAAATGGTCGGAGCGGCGCGCCGCCCCGGGCTATGAGGACCGCCGAAGCGGTCCCCAACCGGTTGTTAAGGGTGGCGCTCAGTGACAAGGATTGATCTTGAAACCCTTGCGATAATCAGCCACCGCGACCTCGCGCTCGATCGGCGAGAGCGCCCGGAAACCGCGCAGCGGGCTGCCAAGCGTGTGTCCGCGCACGTGGTCGAGCGTCCACATATCCTTGGAGTTGAAGCGTAGATGCGGTTGCGCGATCAGGGTCTTGCCGTCAGGCCGGACGAATCCGAGATCCTTGATGGCGTCGGCGACATCCCAGCCGTGATAGCAATCTTCCCATTCACGGCGACCGCTGAAGCGGCCCATTGCCGGCGTGGCACGGCCTTCGTACTCGGCAGCAAACGCCACCTTGTGAGTCCAGCGGCAGCCTTCCGAGCAATAGGTGTACATCTTGCCGTCAACTTCGTCGCAGACGAAGTCTTCGCGTATCAGGCAGGGAACCATGCAGCTCCAGCACCGGTGCGGGTACGAATAGCCCACCTCGCTGTTGAAAAGGATGTTGGTCTCGCCAGGGACGCTGAGCTTGGCATGCCACTTCCAGAAGTCACCGAATTCGGCGTACCAACCTGGATATTTGTGCTCGAACCACTCGAAGTCCTTTTCGGTCTGAGCTTCGATGCGCCAGAAGTTCACTGACCAGCCGACCGTGAAGAACTGCGCGGTCTTGTGGACGTAGTTTTTCTTGACGATACGATCCCAGGCGGCGGCGACGTCGTCGTGATGGATCTTGATGCCGTACTTCTCGAGCGGCAGCATGTAGGTCCGGTAGTAGTCCTCGTAAATCCAGCGATGCCAGAGCTCGGCATAGGATTCCTTGTTCTTGTCGCGGTTGGTCGTGCCGTATTCGATGAAGGTCCCGATGGCGGCATCGACAATCGCGTGGTTCTGCCAGAAGGCATATTTCAGATCGCGTTCCAGCAACTGATGGTTCGATGGATCGTTGATCATCGCCATCAGCATCGAATGACCGTTGCCGATATGGCGAGATTCATCCGACTGCACCGACAGGAACACCGTAGGCAACGCATAGTCGCCGTTGCGCGCCGCTTCCGAAGGCATTGCCACAAACAGTGTGTTGGTGAACGCGGTTTCGGCAACCACCGTCAGATAGACGTTGGCGGCAGTGATGGCATCCCCGGTCAGGAAGCCCTCGGCGAACTGACGGCCGATGGTGGTGGCGTAGCATTTGCCGAACGCGGCTTCGGTAATATCGAACCCGGCGGGGTCGATATAATTCTCCATGTACCACTTCTTCAGGTTCATCTGGATGGTCGAGTGCCGGAATTCATCGACCATCTGCATGGTAAATCCAGTGCGCAGTTCCTCGCCGGGCGCCAGCCGCCCGACCATTGCCATTGAGCGCGCCGCCGAGATTTCCGGGAACGGGATGATTGCCAGGAACAGCTTCATCCACTCGACCCAGCGCGGCTCGACGTTGCGGAACATGTCGCCACGCAGCGCGGCATCCAACGCTCCGTAAACTCGGTTGTCCTTTTCCTCTTGCATCGGGAAATACGACCGAAGAACCTGCTTCATGGGGTCGCGTGGCGTCTTCGAGATCTTGTAGTCGGTCGGGAAGGTCATTGCCTCCTGCACATAACTCGGCGTCCAGCCAAGATCGGCTACGCGATTTGCCGCTTCGGCAATGCTTATGCCTTTCTGGGCCGTGATCTTGTTTAGGGTCAGACTTGCAGACATTTCTTTCTCCTTTGAACTTTGCATTAGCTTCAGCATTTTCGCTTGGTCACCGGATCAAGAGGAAGCCAAAGCCACTTCTTCTCCTGATCGCTTTCTCCAATTTCTCGCCGACGTAATTGAACTTCGAGTCCCGTAAACGTACTTTGATTTCCGAAATCACCGTTTCAGTTCAAACTGGTTTGACCGTATTTTCTGTCTTTCCACCTCCGATGGTTCGGTTGATGAGCGGCTTGCCTTCGGCAATGAATTTCGCCGAAATCACCAACGTGCCCATTGCGAACTCCTTGCCGTGCCGCGCGATCATTGCCTCCGCGACTTCAGCAACTTGAGCGAAGAAAGCGTCTTTCGACCTGTCTTCCTCACTTAATGCCGATTGCTCAGGCAACCCACGTCCCTGTTCAGCTTGCGTAACCTTCTCCGCCGCCTTGATCCCGATCTTGCTCATCACGCATGCCCCGAACGTTGGTGTTCATTGGCCGAAGGACCGCTTTCGAATTCCAGCAGCGACGCATTGAGCCATTCACGCTCGGAAACGAGACGCTGATGTTCCTGCTGGAGCGCCTGCAGATGTGCAGTCGCCCTTTCCAATTCTGCTTGCGCACCCGTTCCACCATCTCCCCGTGCAACATCGCGCCGGGCGCATTCGAGTTCGATTTCCGCGCCGCCGCGCGCGCTTTCATTTTTCAGCTGCATCTCATTGTTCCGGATCATGCCTTCGATCAGTTTGTGGCGCGCCAACATCCGTTCCCGAGCTCGCTCCAGTTCTGCGGCTTCCTCGGCAGTCATTTGTGGGCCGCGTCCGCTGGCGCTCAATGTGATGACTTTCGCTCGACATCCCGGACAGGGGAGTAATCTTTCAGTAAAGTTGCTATGGGATCAGAACCGCGCGCCCATGGATGCGTCCATGATGCAGGTCGTGCAGAGCTTCGTTGGCTTGGCTGAGTTTGTATTCTTTGGTGTAGAGATTAACGAGGCCGCGATCCGCCAACGCCATCAGCTCGACCAGTTCGGCATAGGTCCCGACCAAATTGCCGACGATGGTCTTTTCCGTCGTGATCATGTCGAGCGTCGGCAGTTCGATCTTTCCGCCGTAACCGACTATGTAGTAGTAGCCGCCGTTCGCGGTCATCGAGAGACCCTTGGCAATCGCGTCGCCCTCGCCGACGAAATCGATTACGGCTTCGGCACCACGTCCACCGGTCAGCGCCAGCACGGCGTCGGCTTCGCCGGCGTCGGCCTTCACGAGGTGATGAGCGCCGCACTTTTTGGCGAGCTCGAGTGACTTATCGGCGCGGTCAACCACAATGATCTCGGCTGCGCACAGCGCCGCGAGAACCTGAATTCCGATGTGGCCGAGTCCACCGGCGCCGATCACAACGACGTATTCGCCCGGCAACAGGTGCCGCGATGCTTTCTTGGCAGCGCGATAGGCTGTCAGCCCTGCGTCGGTATAGGGGGCGACATCCTTCGGCGTGAGCGACTTGGGTAATTTGATGAGCGAGCGCTGGCCTGTGAGCAGGTATTGGGCGTAGCCGCCGTTGGCGTTGATTCCGGGAAAGGAGCTATCCAGCGCGTGCATGTCATTGCCGCGCCGGCAAGCGAGGCAATGCCCACTGGTCACCAGCGGATGGCAAATGACACTGTCGCCGACCTTGATACCCTCGACGCCGGGCCCAACCGCTTCGACCCAGCCGGCATTTTCATGACCCATGATATATGGAAGCTTGACGTCAACCTTGCTGCGCCAAATGCCTTCGACGATGTGCAGGTCTGTTCGGCAAACACCGGCGCCGCCGATCCGCACCACGACATCTGCCGGGCGCGTAATTTTCGGATCGGTCACATCTTCATACTTGACGAACTCCTTTGCCGTCAGTTTTTCATCGAATGCATGGAGAACCGCGGCTTTCATCTTGTTTATCTCTCCCCAAAAAAACTTTTGTTCGTGCGACGGCGCGGAAGCGCCTTTGCCGATAAGTTGAGCAAGCGCCGTGCCAAGCTCATAACAGTTTGATTTTTTTGATCTTCTTTTTGTCTCGGTCGATCCGCTCCGATCCGCATCGGACCAGAGCTGGCGGCGCAACTGTTCCGTGACGGAACACTTCGAGGATGGCGCGCGGAAATGCTGAGGAATTTGGAATCTTCAACATTTGATCTATGATCAACCAAAGCGCTTGTGCGCCAAGAAAAATCTGAAACAGACCTGATCACGAAGAAATTGCCGAACGGCAGTTCAGGGAGGACCGATGATGCTGCCTGCCACCCGGCGCGTCGAAAATGCATGGATGACGCTTGAGCAGCGAGGAGCGCCGCCTGCCGAACTGCTGTCAGCCGATATTTACGACAGCTGGATGCGTTGCATTTCGTTCGGCCTCGACACACTGCGCCCGCCGTCGCCCGAATTTGTCAGCCCTGCGATACTGCGCCAGGAACAGCAGCGTTATTCGCTTGTGCGAGGTCTCGCGTTGGCCGAGATGCACACGCTACACCAGCAGATCGCCGGTTCTAATTTCATGATCGCCTTTGCCACTGCCGAAGGCTTGCTGCTCGACATCATTTCGGACCCGAGCTTCAGCGAAGCCTCGAATGCCGCGAGCATCCGGCCTGGCGCCGTCTGGACGGAACGAATTTGCGGCACCAACGGCCTTGGCACCGCGGCGCATCTCAAGCGGGCGATCGTCGTGCACGGGCGAGATCACTTCTTTTCGCGTTACAACAATCTCACTTGCGTCGCGGCGCCGATATTTGCGCCCGATGGCGAGCTGACCGGCATATTGGATGCTTCGTCGGACTGCATGTCCCGGCAGGCGCATACCCAGGCGCTGGTCGCCATGGCGGCGACCCAGATCGAGAATGGACTGTTCCGCGAACATCATGGCGGAAATATCCTGATCGCCTTCCATAATCGCGGCGAATATTTGCACACGCTGAGCGCGGGCCTGCTGGCCGTCGATAATGAGGGCAGAATACTGGCAGCGAATCGGGCCGCGGGCATTCTGCTGCACGGTTTGCCGGCCTCGCCGGGCCGCCGCTTCGGCGATGTCTTTCGGACCAAATTCAGCACCTTCGTCGATGAAGGTCGACGCCGGGAGCGGCAGCGCCTTGAAGACGAAGTCGGAAGCCAGTTTATCTCGACGATCGAAAACACCCGCCAGTTCTCGATGGTTCGAGGCGGCTCCGCGCCGCCGCCGCCAAAGGAAATCGCCACGCAATTCGTTTCCGCCGATCCGGCGATTGCGCGAATTGTGCGTCAGGTCGAGAACGCGGCGACACGCAAGATGCCGATTCTCATTCGTGGCGAGACCGGGACCGGCAAGGAACAATTGGCGCGTCACGCCCACGCTGCCAGCCGACGTTCCGGTGTATTTGTCGGCGTCAATTGCGCGGCGCTTCCCGAAAGCCTGATCGAAGCGGAGCTGTTTGGCTATTCGGAAGGCGCTTTCACCGGCGCCAAAAAAGGCGGCTCCGGCGGAATGTTCAAGGAGGCGGACGGGGGCACGCTCTTCCTCGACGAGATCGGTGATATGCCGGTGACACTACAGGCTGTCCTGCTTCGGTTCCTTGACGATTGGACGGTCCGTCCGGTCGGCGGCGTCAAGCGCCAGATCGATGTTCTCCTGGTCTCAGCCACCAACGCCAATCTCGACGATTCGATCGCGAAAGGCCGATTCCGATCCGATCTGCTGTTTCGTCTTAATACGCTCGAGGTAACCTTGCCGCCGCTGCACGAGCGCTCGGACTTCGCCGACATTGCGCGCCACCTGATGCGCAAGATCGATCCCTCCGCTGATTTTACGGAAAGCGCGATCGATCGATTGGCCGACCTCGAATGGGACGGCAATATCCGCGAGTTGCGCAACGTGCTTTCAAGATTGTCCTTGAGCGGCCCGGGAAGCTTGATCGACGAGGCGGCGGTCGAAGCCGTCGTTGGAAATTCTTGCGGCGAACGCCTGCTTCGCGAAGGATCAATCAATCACGGCCTCAAGAACGACTTGCACGAAATTCAGCGCGCGCATGTCCTGACCGTCTATGCCGAGACAGGCAACAACATCAGCAAGACTGCGCGGCGACTGGGCGTGTCGCGCAATACGATTTACCGGACCCTTCGTCACAAACAGAGGTGACATGGTCGCCCAAGATGGAGCGTCTCACCGAAACTGGCGTCGCCCGTGCTCCGAAAAAATGCCGTTCGCAGAAAGTCTGATGGACTATCACATTCAAAATGAGGGAAGCCGTGTTTGAACCGGAAAACAGTCTTGAGGCGCTGATGCAAGCCGCGGGAAAGGACCCCGCGGTCGTTCCTGCGTTCTATCAGGCGCTCCTGGAAACAGAGATTTATGTTCTGACTCCGGAGGCGCCGATGAAGCCCGGCCGCCGCCGCTCGCTCAAATTTCAGGAAAGGATCAATATTGCCACCGTCGAATTCCAGGGCTTGAAATGGCACCCCGCGTTTACGTCCAAGAAGCGGATATCCGACTATGTCAAAGAGCCGGAGACCTGCCTTGGGGCCGCCGCGCGCAATCTGTTCGAGATGCTGCCCGATTCCAACTTCTGGCTCAACCCGCTATCCGAATGCCAGAAACCACTGCCCGCCACAGAAATCGCCCTGCTGATGAATGGCAGGATTTTCGAGGTGCTAAAAACGACGAGATGAGAGTCACATCTCACTGTCGAAGTTGCGTCAGTGTGCCGGCATGACAGCGAGTGGTTCAAGTCACGCATGGTAATCGAACCGAGCTGATGCGGGCAATCGGTGCGGTTCGTTCTGTTCTCCTGCCCTCTTCGCTTTTTCCTCAACCAACAACCAACGCTACCCGCGAACGTGAGCCAGGTCACGGACGTGCGCGCGGTCTGTCCTAAACAATTCATCGAACAGCACCAACGTCCGCTCGCAACCGAAGCAGGAGATTCGCATGACTGACGATTTCATCATTTTGAGCGATGCCGAGCTGGATCAGGTCTCGGGTGGCGATAATCCATATGTGCCGCCGCACCATACGGGTCATCATGCTCCGGGCTGGTATGCGTCTCATCCCAGCGAGATCACGCCATTTCGCAATCTGGACTTTTACCTCAGCGGCTAACGCCTGATCCAACAGGCTGCTTGCGCGTCGCCATCGCGCGTCGCGCCCGCTGCACCATGGCACATTGGCGAAAACGCAATCCGCCGGCAGCCAGATTCAATGTCTGCCTGAAAGGCTGGGGATTGGTCTTTTCGCAGCCGAAGCGAGGACCCGGACACCGAAGCGGGGCTGGGCGCAGCGACGCTCACTTTGGACGAGGAGAATTACGCGGCTTCCAAGGCCGGAACGGGCAACGCGGTCACGGATTTGATTTTTTCCATGGCGAACCTTGACGTCACATTCTTCAAGGCGACCGCGCCAATAAGTTTTTTGTAGAAAATGTCGTAGCTCCGCATGTCCGCCACGACGACACGCAGCATGTAGTCCACGTCGCCCGCCATGCGGTAGAACTCCATGACCTCGGGCATGGCGCTCACAGCAACGGCAAATCTCTTCAGCCACGCGTCGGAATGGTCGCCGCTTTCAACAGACACGAAAACGGATAACCCAAGCCCGATCCTGTCCTGATCGACCAGCGCGACCTTCCCCATGATGATGCCTTCGCCTTCCATTCTTTGGATGCGCTTCCAGCACGGGGTCGACGACAGGCCGACGCGCTCGCCAATCTCGGCCACCGAAAGCGATGCATCTTCCTGCAGCACTCTCAGGATCTTCCGATCAATGGCATCAATGCGACGCGTGGTATCAGACGGCGGTACGGCGATATCGGTCATCAATAGAACTTTCTTCCTCAATCGGGAAACGATCCAATCCACATCTAATACTATATAGAAATACTATTCTATTCAACATGCGTTTTGACGCGCAAAAATGAAATATTGGAGAAATATTTACTCCGCATGCTGTCCGTTGTAGCCGCCTTACGCCGTCCGGGTTCACGGAGAGCGCCCAGGCAAACCATCGCCTTTGCCATCACCTCACTTGCGGGATGCGGCTTCGGCCAAATGACCGAACGGCGGCTTCTGCGTTACTTTAGCTCAGGAAAGCCGAGTTCGGCGGCTTCGCGCTCATATTGCGCCAGATGTTCATAGGCGGCAATGTCGGGCACGGAAAGAGCGGCGAGTTGCAGGATGCCGCGTATGTCGGCGGTCTCCGGATCGCCCATGATCTCATGCAGTGCCTCGGCAATAGCTCCGGCATCGGATTCCGTCGTGTTCACCGAGGTGACAAAGGGTAACGACGGACTCGATGGGGTCTCGTCGAGTATCCGATACCGTTTGGCGGCGATGGGGCGGAACTTCTCGAAAAATCCCCAGGTCACATTGTCTATCGCGCAAATATCGATACTACCCTCGCCAAGACGTTCGAGACTCGTGACATGCCCGCCCGTGATGACAACGGAGGAAAAGAACGGCTTGCCGCCGGCAATCCGCGCCAACGATAGTCGCGGCAGGTTCATTCCGGAGTTCGATAACAGGCTGTTGCAGCCAAATATCCCCCCGCGCAGATCTTCGAGGCGCTCGGCGGGATCACCGGCTCGGACCATGAAGAAAGCACGATGGCTGGATCCCACGCATCCGGGCATCGCGTAGTGCGGCGTGGCAAGCAGGAGGGCCTGATCGCGGTAAAACTTGAACAGCGGATAACCGCAAATCTGCGTGAAAAAAATCTCTGGCCCGATGCCAGCCGGCGCCGGACCCGTGTCGTCATCCGACTTGATCCCGTCCGTATCAACGCCCTTGGCGTGAAGCCGTTGTTTCAATGCCACCCAGAACGCGGAATTAGCGGCTTCCAGCTCGGGGAGAGCGTACATCGGCAGGCTTGCCGTCCGCATGATTCCGTCCTTCGTTTTCGATCCTGACCGGTACACGCCGCATCAGGACGCCGCACTCCTGTTGGCGAGACTGGGTGGATGAACCGGAATGAAATGCGGGGTTATGAGCCATCGACGCGCGATCTCGCCGTAACCTCGAAACACGAAGCCGCCGTTGTGGGCCTGGATGCGTCCACGATGCTGACGCCACACATGAGGCACTTTCCACCACGGCAACGTAGGAAACATGTGATGAACGGCATGAAGGTTGTTCCATAGAAACAGCAAACCGAACACCCAGTTCAATTCGACCACCGCGGTGCGTTCGCTCGGCCGCTCGCCCCACCGGTGCTCGGTGAAGCCGCGCATCATGCCAAGCACGAGACCAGGATAGACGAACTCCGCAAGATACTGCAAAACAGGCATGTCGAACACTTTTGATACCAGCAGCAGGGTTAAAGCCACACCAATGTAGTGGCCAACCCATATGCCGATATTTGCCGTGTCGCCGGCTATCATTTTTGCGGTTTCCTTGAGGAACAGACGAGGCGTCCTCAGGAACGGGCCAATAAACAGGCGACCAAGGAATGTCTGGTTGATGATGAGAAGCCATCTCCAGAGATCGCCGTAATCTTCCCAGTCCTCCTCTTCATGATAGTACGATTCGGTGTCCTCCCCCGGATAGGTGAGGTGGCTATTGCGATGGTGCTGCGAATGCGACTGGCGATAAAGCTCGAAAGGAAACCAGATACCGATTGGGGGCCAGACGAGCGCGCGACGGAGCCACCTTGGTACGCCCCGCATGCTGTGAATGGCTTCATGCTGCAAGGAGAAGTGCCACTGCACGACGTAGCCTGCGATGGGTGCTGTAATCCACCAAGGTACATACTCATGCGAACCGAGCAGCAACAACCAGCTCGCATAAATCGCGGCCGCGACAACTAGCGTCGGCCCATCATGCCGCTCGAACCACGATCGCGAACCTGGATCGCCGGCAACGGCGAGCATCAGGCGCTGTGCCGCGCCTTCCGAACCGCTAACTGATCCAGCATCGCCGGTTCCGCCATGACGATCGGGAACGAAGCCTGAATAGGTCAACGACATGTGTTCTCCGTCATGGCCATGACGGGTCGTTGGCTGGCCGCATAGCCCCCACCTCAACATCATCGCCAATTGATTGCAGCGCCAGATGCCCCTACCGAGAGACCGACCGACGATGAAGCTCCGATCCAGCGAGGTCAATGAAATGAATTTTTGAATGTAAGTCCCGAAGGGGAGGTTCACTCCACAACTTCAATCGCATCTAGGTGATCATTTGCAGGCAGGAAAATAAGGCTCCCGAGGGAAGAAATCAGAAAATAGATTTCTCGCCGCCTATTCGATCTTAACGACATTTTAGCGTGGCAATTCACTTGAAATCTTGCGGACCGCAACGTGCACAATGCCGACGAGATTATCTCTTTCGACCAAAAGAGTGATCTACTGACGAACCTCAATCATCGCGAGTGACTGCCGATCGCTGCCGCTGCTGCCAGCGGTCTTCTGCTTTCGGCGGCGACCGGCAAACCAGGACATGATCTCATTCGCCTTTCATTGAACTCCCGCCGACCGCAGCGGACAATCGCGGCGACGCTGGCAGCGCAAGGCATCGATATCGGCCGTTCTCATCCGCTGCTCAATACGTGGGTGCGTATTTCGATCGGTCTGCCGGAAAACAACGCCATCGCCCGACAGGCGGTTGCCGACCTGCTGCAATAACTTGAACGCCGGCGCATCGGCCAGCAGCCTCGCGCTTTCTCCCCGGTCGCTGCGGTGCTCGAAACCTGGATCAGCTCCAGGCATGACTGGGCGGATGAACGCGATTCAACGCATAATTGCCAACATGGAAATATTTCCATCGTACCGGATCGTGGAGCGTGTGAGTGCGCGCATTGCGCCAGTGGCGATCAAGATTGTATTTTGCCAGCGTCGAGCGCGTTCCGCCCAATTCGTGAAGCTTGTTGGTCGCCAGGATCGCAATCTCGGTGGTAAGGATTTTCGCCTCGGCCACCGCGGCGGCCGTTGCCGCCACGGCGTCCCGCGTTGGGTTTTCGAGAATGGCATCAACGGCGCCCCCCGCCCGCGCAAGCAGCGCCTCGGCGGCGTGCAGCCTGACCTCGAGGTCGCCGATCTGGGAGATTGTGAAAACGTCCTCATAGCCGTGCTCCTGACCGCTATCGAGCCACGGCCGCGCATGGTTGCGGACGAAATTGATGGTCTCTTCAATGGCTCCCCGCGCAATGCCGGCGTCCACCGCCGCCTGAATGAGTTGCGATATCGAACCGTTGGACGACGGATTCTCGGCGCCGAGATAAGCGGGAATAATCGCTTCGGCACCAAGCCGGACATTGTCGATCAACACCTTGCCGCTCGCCGTCGTGCGTTGCCCGAAGCCCGACCAGTCATCGATGATCGTCAGTCCCGGCGCATCCCGCGGCGCGATCGCAAGGTTGACCTTGTCATTGTCATCGACCGCGCCGATATGAATGAAATGCGCAAACAGGGCGCCAGTCGCGTAAAATTTCTCGCCCTTGACCAGGTAGCTGTCGCCATCGCGGGTGAAACGCGTCTTGAAGTCACCGACGTGACGACCACCGGCCTCCGAAAACGCGTTGCCAAGCCGGTAACCCTTGAGCACGCGTTCGAACCATAACTGCTTCTGCTGCTCCGATGCGGATACGCGAATCGCGTCGATCGCGGCGAAGTGGTTTTGCGGCAACTGACCGATCGAGGGATCAGCCGCCGAGATGATCTTGATGATCTCGGCAAGGGTAACGTTGGATACGCCAGGTCCGCCGTAGATTTTCGGAATCGTTACGGCCCATAACCCGCTTCCGGAAAAGCGATCGAGTTCCGCGACGGGCAACTTCCGGTCCCGGTCGCGCTCCGCGGCCTCTCTGGCGAATTCGGTTGCCAGAGTCCTGGCGATGTCGATCGCCTCGGCGTCGGTGCGAATACGGTAGGCATCTGGACTAAGGTCGAAGCCGGGCGAAACGGGTTCAAGACCTCTTCCGGTGATAGAAACGACGCTCATCTGTGTATCCTCTTGAAGTTCAGACGGATTGTTTCAAAGTCGAACGATCGCATCGGGCAATCGATCATGCCTGCCTTGCACCGGCCATCATCATGCTCGCCGACGCGACGACAAATCCGACCCAGAACGTTCCCCACCAATAGCCGGCGATCGACGCCGGGTGCGCACCGCGGCACAGCGATCGCGCCAGATCGCAAATGTCGGAGCGGCCGAAGAGACAGAGACTGGCCTCCCGTGGCGAGAGATAGGCGTACTGGATGACGTCGTGGTAGGTGATCCACCACCATATGACAGCGGCAACCAGGATCAGGACGCCTGCCGAGAAAAAATAGCGAGTATCAGGGCGTGTCATCGTTGTCTCACGTCGAAAGCCCGAGCGTGCCGAGGATGCTTCTCCTCAAGGTCACCAGATCCGGATCGTCGCGATGACGCGGATATGGCTTGTCGAATCGAAATTCGGCCTTGATCCGTGCGGGCCGGTCGCTGAAAACGATGATACGGGACGAAAGCAGTAAAGCCTCTTCGACGTCGTGGGTGACAAGGAGCGCTGTAAAGCCATTGCGTTGCCACAACCGAACCAGTTCGGCCTGCAGCGTAAGTCGAGTCAGCGAGTCGAGTTTGCCAAGCGGCTCGTCGAGCAACAGCAGGGCTGGATCATTCACCAGCGCACGCGCCAGCGACGCCCGCTGGGCCATACCGCCCGATAATTGATGAGGATAGGCATCGGCAAAAGCGGACAATTCCACAAGCGCAAGCGCGCTGTCGACGCGGGCACGCTCCTGCTTCAGCACGCCGCGCGCCTCAAGTCCGGTGGCCACGTTCTTCCAGACCGTGGCCCAGGGAAACAGCGTGGGGTCCTGAAACACGAGGATGCGCGATGGATCAGGTCGGGCGATCATCTGACCATCGACCAGGATGCTTCCACTGGTTGGCTTTTCAAGCCCAGCGACAAGACGAAGCAGCGTCGACTTTCCGCATCCCGATGGCCCAAGCAGCGTCACGAACTCCCCGGCTGCGACGCTGAAATCGATGGTATCGAGCACAGGCAAGGTCGAGCCGGACAGCTTGAATTGGTGGCTGACCGTCCGAATGTCGACGGCGACGCTGACCGGTTGCGCGGCAACGGGCTGCTCGACTGCGAGAGCCGTACGGGCGGTCATATAAAGCCCTCCTGCCAGCCCAGAAGACGATCACGCGCGACGAACAGCAGCCGAATAATCCCAGCGCACAGCACCGCCATGATGACCAGCGCGGCGTAGACATTGGCATAGCCGGAATAGGCCGTCTGAAACTGGATATACCAGCCAAGGCCGTATTTCGCGCCCAACATCTCGGCGACGACCAGAACGGCAAACGAATAATAGAGGGCCATGAACAAGCCGACAAACACATGCGGCATCGAGGCGGGGATCGCGATTTTGCGGATGAGGTACCAGTTGTCGGCACCGAGGATGCGCCCGACATCATAAAACGCACGATTGACCGATCCGACGCCTGAAGCCGTGAGGATCGCAACCGGAATGCCGGACGCCAGCGCGACGATGAAGATACTGGCGGCGAAGGTCGTCGGGAAGAAATAGAAGGTGCAGGGTATCCAGGCTGTGGCCGGAACCGGACCGATCAGCTTCAGAAACGGCATTCCCCAGTAACTGAAAGTCTTGGACCAGCCGAGTGCGACACCGACGGCATACCCGACGGTGATTCCGGCCAGAAAGCCGAGCGACCACAGACGCAGGGTATAGGCAACGCAGATCAGCAATCGCTGACCGTCCGTGACGTAGACGTTGAGCAATCCGTGCGGCGGCGAGAAAAATGGCTTCGGCAGCCAACCCGACTTCGCGGTCGTCAATTCCCACAGCGCAAGCCAGATACCAATGGCGATAAACCACTGTCCATAATGGACGAGCACGTCGCCCAACCGCCCGAAACGGTGCACGACGAAGGACAGCACGAGGAAAGCGACCGCGATGCCGCCCGTGATGGTCGCGAATAATACGCCGCTGCCCCAAGGCACGACGTCGGGCACGCCCACCGTGACGAATGCCGCGGCGGCCCAGGAGATCGCCGCAAGCACGCCATTGCGCCAAAGGCCACCGACGATCGGCGATGGCTCCAACACGGCGCCATCGCCGAACGTCTGCGCAACCTCGCTCATTCGATTAGCCTCAGGCCAGCAGATTGACCGTGACCCGCTCGGCGAACGCCTTCGGGTCGGTGGTCGGCTCAAGGACCTTTACAAGCTTGAGATCTTCGGCCGTGATCCGGATTTGATCCACCAGCGGCTGGCCGATTGGATGATCGTGATAGACCAGCGTGCCAAGGATCTCCGTCAGATCCGCGAGGGTCAGACCGGGGGGCTTGAGGTTGTCCAGATACCACTTCGCCACCTCGTCAGGATGGTCCGCGGTATATTCGTGCACCTCGATATTTGCTTCCGCAAGCCGACGGAGGGCATCTTTGTTCGCGCTCAGGAAGGGACCGTTGGCGCCGAGGACACAACATGTATGACCTTGATAAACCCCGGTCTGTGTGTCTGCCAATTTGACGAAGCCGAACTTCTTCTCAATCGAATAGGCCCACGGGTCGAGATGGGCGGCAACATCGGCGTCTCCGCGGTTGACTGCCTCACCGACGAGGTCGAAGGGAACGACCTTCCAGGTGACATCCGTTTCCGGATCGATCCCGGCCTTGGCGAGCGTGACCTGGAACGCCACCTTCGGCGGAGAAACCACGTCATAGCTCGCGATCGTCTTCCCCTTGACGCCGGCAATGTCCTTAATGCCTGACGCTTGGGATGCCAAAAGGCGCTGGCAGCCTCCATGCGATCCCACGAAGAGTTTCACGTCGAAACCCTGCTCCAGCGGCTTTAGCCAATCGCCGATAAGACCGGCGCCGGCATCGGCCTTGCCGGTGGCAAGGGCCTGGATCAACGTCTGACCGCTGGCGCCCTGGTAGAACAGCTCGACGTCGAGGTTATGCTTGGCGTAAATTCCCTTGGCCACGCCGAACCCGAGCGGCGAGTGACACGCCGCGACTTCGGTCCAGGCCAAGCGCACCTTGGGTGCCGGACCTGCGATCGCAGGCGAGTAGATATTGCTTGCCAGAACGCCGGCGGATGCGGCGAGACCTGCGGCACCGGTGGTCTTGAGAAGAGTACGGCGGGAAACGCCCTTGCGCGATATCGATTGGTTCACTGAATGCCCCTGCGTTGTTATCAAGCTGCTTGACGATTGTTGCTATTGCCGGCTTCGGCCTGTGTGAGCGCCTGCGACAGATCGGCGAGGATATCGTCGGGATGCTCGATGCCGACCGAAAGGCGTACGTAGCCAGGCGTGACACCTGCGGCGAGTTGCTCTTCCGGCGTCAATTGCTGATGCGTAGTGGAGGCTGGATGGATCGCAAGCGATCGTGCATCGCCAATGTTGGCCACGTGGTAGAAAAGCTGAAGCGCGTCGATAAAGCGGCGACCGGCGTCCACGCCGCCCTTCAGTTCAAACCCGACGAGCGCGCCAAAGCCGCCCTTGAGATAGGCGTCGGCGCGGCGGCGATTCTCGCCGCTTTGGAGGCCGGGAAATATGACGTTCGAGATTGACGGATGCTTCGACAGGAAATTGGCAACCTTGATCGCATTCTCATTGTGCTGGCGTAACCGCAACGGCAGCGTTTCAAGTCCCTGAATGAACTGGAAGGCGTTTTGCGGCGCGATCGCCGCACCGAGATCGCGCAACAGCTTCACGCGGGCCCGCAAAATGTAGGCAATGGGGCCGAACGGCTTTGCAGCTTCCGTCCAGATTGCGCCATGGTAGGCCGCGTCCGGTTGGGTCAATAGCGGGAAGCGGTCGGCATGCCGCTCCCAGTCAAAATTGCCGCCGTCGACGATCGCGCCGCCGATACTGGTTCCATGACCGCCGATATATTTGGTCGTGGAATAGACAACAACCGCGGCACCGTGCTCGAACGGTCGCGCGATCAGCGGTGACGCGGTGTTGTCTAGAATCAGCGGCACGCCGAGCGAGCGGCCGATGTCGGCAACCTCTTTGATCGGAAACACATTGAGTTTCGGATTCGGAAGCGTTTCCGCGAAATAAGCACGTGTCTTGGCATCGGTGGCGCGACGGAAGTTTTCCGGATCGCTCGGATCGACGAAGCGGACTTCGATGCCGAACTGCTTGAGTGTCTGCGAGAACAACGTCCACGTACCACCATAAAGGTCGGTCGACGAGACGACGTTGTCACCGGCCTGGGCTACGTTGAAGATTGCAAAGGCGGATGCGGTCTGGCCGGACGCCACCGCAAGCGCGCCGACGCCGCCTTCTATCGCGGCCAACCGCTCCTCGAAGGCGTCCTGCGTCGGGTTTTTGATACGGGTGTACACCTGCCCGATTTCCTCAAGCGCAAACAGACGCGAGGCGTGGTCAGCATTCTGAAACTGGTAGGACGACGTCTGATAGATCGGCACCGCCACGGCACCCGTGGTTGGATCGGCGCGATAGGAGCCGCCATGCAGTGCGAGGGTTTCGAAGTTCTTCGTCTCGAAAGGCATCCCGTTCTCCCTTGTGAATGAGGTTCAATTGTTGCGTTTAATAGGCACTGGCCGGTTCGGATGATGCTGTCGCGGAATCCAGAAGGTCGGCATGGTAGCGTCGAGCCACATCGGGATGAGAGCGCAGGCGGCTCTTGAGGTAGTTCCTGCCGACCTCACGAAAGAGAGGATTGGACGGATCCTGCGTTAATCCCCGCGCGCGTGATGCCAGTTCGGGCGAGAGATCGAGCACCGGCACAGTCGCGTCGAGCCGCCCGCCCATGAAGAACGCGACCGATAGCCGGTCGGATCCCGGCGGTGGCGAGACCACCCGATGTACATTGGCACGCAAGAAGCCGTTGGATGCCAATTCCAATATCTCGCCGATGTTGACGACGAATGAACCGCGCAGCGGAGGTGCATCGATCCAGCCGTCCTCACTCTCGACCTGCAAGCCCCTCACATCGTCTTGCAGCAGGACGGTAACAAATCCGGAATCCTTGTGGGCGCCGACGCCTTGATTATCGCTCCTCGCATCGCGCCCGGGATAGCGAATGATCTTCAGAAGCTGGTTGGGCGCCGGCGTATAGATCGGCTCAAATATGTCTTCGGGCTGTTCGAGCGCGGTCGCGAAAACACGCAGCACCCTGATCGCCAGCTTCGTCACCTCCGACTGATAACGCAACAGCGTGGGCCGCAGGTCCGGCAGCGCCGCAGGCCATTGATTCGGCCCCTGAAGCCGGGTCCAGGCTGACGCTGCCGGACTGAATGGCAGCGCCTCTCGCTCTGCACCGATATCGATCTGCTCGCGCCAGTCGGGCTTGCCGCGCGTATGCTCGAAGCCGGCGCGGTTATACCCCCGGAAATGCGGTGAGTTGATCATTTCGATTTCGAGCTTGGCCGGTTCCGGCAGAGAAAAAAATCGACGCGATAATTCGAGAACTTCGCCAGTCAGATCTTCGCCAATGCCGTGACCGATCAGGTAGAAAAAGCCCGGGCCTCGCGCAGCGTCCCTCACCTCCCGCAAAAATGCTGAACGCTGATCCGGACCAGCATCGAACTGGCTCAGATCAAGAACGGGAAGCACGAGATCGGTAGCTGTCATGGCGAGACAGCGTCATCGATTTTGGTAACCGAAGCAATTTCAAAAAAGTCTATCTTTTTGGTCGATCTTTTCCGGCCATGACCGCCAAAGGAAATTCTCCTGCTGATGATCGAGGTCGGGCGTCGCTATACTCGAAAGCAAGAGGCGTCCCGGGCAATTAAACGCGCTTGGCAACAAACACACTCTTGATCAATCTCGATCGAACTTTGGATTCGATCGTCGAACCGTGCCTCGGTTTCACAGATGCGGCTGAAATCGCAAGAACGAGAAAATTATTACGCAATTATTCTTTCCTGCTTCATGGGCATTGGGCCGCGAGTTTAGTGAGCGATAGACATCGTCTTATTTCTTTTGCCGGCTTGACTGAACCGTCATGCGATGGCCCGCTTGCGCTATCTTGCTCCACATGAGGATCCAGACAAGTGACGTCGCAACGGAAATCGGGCAACCAACCTGGCGGCCAAGAAGCAATTCGTACCTCGCGGGAATGGACGGCGGTCGAGAAGTTCAGACTGAAGGGTCTCGCCAAACAAGGCTATTCGGCCGAAAGAATCGCGAGGGTCCTGAGACGGCCTGTTGATACGACGATCGCCATTGCATCAAAGCTGGGCTATCGCCTGATTATGAACCAGCCAACCGATGCCAGGCGCGATATGTGACCCGTAAATTGAAGGACGAAATAGAGCCGCACCGCCAACCCAACGGCGTTGCGGCAACGAAATGTTGAAAGATGTTCTTTACCGCCGTTCGGCTGCGAAGGAACCGAAAAACTCCGGAACGAATAACAATTGGAAAACTGCTCTATTTCCGTTTGTCCGAATTCGTGGGAGAGTTTTTTCGAAAGCGGCGCGTTGCCGATCGGGTACTTATCGATCGGACAATACGAGATCAGCGGCGGCCCGCTGCCCATCAAGTGATAGTTTTGACGGGAGTGGCTTTTGTCCTGGATAGCTCGGCAGTAGTGCCCGCAGGGTACGGCGAAGGGAAACCGGATGAGCAAAGCGGCCATTCACCTCGTCAACGAGACGGACGAAATCGAATACCAATTCCGCTCCGTGATGCGGCGCCTCGCCAGCGGCGTGAGCATCATCACCGCCGGACGAGATGACGATATTGCGGGCATGACCGTCACGTCGGCGACATCGCTGAGCGCCAATCCGCCGCGACTGCTGGTGAGCATCAATCGGCAGGCATCTTCTTTCGCGTTGATCGAACGCTATCGGCTGTTCGGGATCAGCATCCTGAACGCTGACCAGCAATACCTCGCGGACCGATTCAGCAATGCCAGATTTAAAGGCAAACAACGCTTCGAAGGGACCCCATGGTTTCCTGGTTCATCCGGGGTGCCATTGTTCGGCAAATCACTGGCCGTGGTCGAATGCCGGGTCGAGGAGATCATCGAGCGACATTCTCACGGGATTATCGTGGGCCGCCCGTTGAGCACAGAACTGTCTCGTCGAAAGTCGAGCCTGGTCTACTGGAACGGTCAATATGTCGAAATCGATCACGACACGGATTGGGATCTGCTCGCCGAAGTGAGCGTTCCCCTGGCGCATGTGCGCTAACGGCGGCCAGCATAAGCAGTGAGGCAAACATGAAGCGCGAAATCCCGCCGGATTCCCAGATTGTCGCGACCGGCAGCGCGTCGCAGACCCGCTGGCAGCTTGACCGGATCGTTGCCGAGCTGCGAGTTTCCCGGGAAGAAACCCATAGTATCCGGCGGGACGGCGAAGCGCGCCGCGCACCATCCCGTGAAGCGCTGGAGAACATCCTCAACAGCCTGACTGGAGCACTGTTTCCGCGCCATTACGGACAATCCGACCTTGATGGCGAGAACATCGATTATTTTGTCGGTAACGCGCTGAGCATCGCCCTTGATTCCCTGCGCGAACAGATCCATCGCGGCGCGCTGTTCGTGGGCGACGAATTGCTGCCGGGATTCCGCCTCGAGGAGGCGATGAAATTGACGCGTGCCTTTGCCTCGCAATTGCCCGAGGTGCGGGGGATTCTCGTCAGCGACTTGCGGGCGGCATTCGTCGGCGACCCCGCGGCGAGAAATTTTCCCGAAATCCTGATCGGCTATCCCGGAATGGCGGCGATCATTCATCATCGCCTTGCGCATATTCTCCATCGTCTCGGCGCAAGACTGGTCGCCCGGCTGATCGCCGAGATCGCTCACACCAAGACCGGCATCGACATCCATCCGGGGGCAGCCATCGGGTCGGGCTTTTTCATCGATCACGGCACCGGTGTGGTGATCGGGGAAACGGCGGTGATCGGAGACAATGTACGGATTTATCAGGCCGTCACGCTCGGCGCCCGGCATTTTCCCACCGATGACGAAGGCAAAGTGATCAAGGGCGACGCCCGACACCCGATCGTCGAAGATGACGTCGTCATTTACGCCGGAGCCACAATCCTCGGCAGGATCGTTGTTGGCCGCGGATCGACAATCGGCGGCAACGTCTGGGTCACGCAGGACGTCTCGCCAAACAGCGTTGTGACCCAGGCAACCGCCCGGAGCAAGGTCGGCTCCCCTTAGCGAGACCGACGCGTGCCGCGTTGACGTCACGCCGGATTTCGCCGCAGCGCCTGGCCAAGACGCCTGGCCTTTAGACATATGAGCCTTAACCGACCATCTCAATGTAGGTCATGACCAGAAAGACGATCGCCTCTTCGGTTCCCAGATTGCTGTAGCTGTGGGGAACGTCCGCTTCGAACAATATTGCGTCGCCCTCGTTCAGGGTTACCGGACGCTCGGATCCGGAAATGATCTCGACGGAACCTTTCGCGACGACGAGATTTTCCCGGGTTCCTGGCGGATGTGCCTCGGCGTCCTCCCGGTGCAGCGGCGCAATCCTCAATTCGTAGAATTCAACATCCCTCTCGCTGTCAAACGGAAACAGCGCACGCGATGTGAACCGACCCTGATTTGAAGATAACAGCTTCGCGCTTGCACGTCGGAAGATCAGATTTCCGCGCGCATCATCAGCGGCCATCAAACTGGCAAACGGAACTCTCAGTGCGGCGGCGACTTTCCAGAGCAAGCCGATCGTCGGCGTGCTTCTTCCCGTTTCGATTTGTCCGAGCATCGCGCGACTTACCCCGGAATGCTTGGCCAGCCGTTCCAGCGAATGCCCCTGACGCATTCGCAGGCGGCGCAGATTTCTTCCGACGATCAAGGGTAGGTCGACCGCCGCATCGATCGGCGCGCGGCAGTCTGCCGGTCCCCCGTTGCTCACGAGTCCCGCGCTCACTTCGCCCATCTCGCGCTGTGCCCGCCTTCGTCTTTGGTGGTCACGAAGAACGGTCCGAACACCCACGTCGACCAAAACACGCAAGCAAGCACCACGCCTAATACGAACGGAGATGGATTTGTCTGACCTTGAACCGAAACAAGCCCGGCTGGCCCGACAGGCACGGCCGCGACCGATCTCGACTCGCGGTAGGCATTCAAATCGATGATCTCGGCATTTCGGCCTGTCACGCGTAATCTCGCGGTCTGCTGGATGGGGAGGACGTTGCGCCTCACGACGAGGCTGGCCGAATCAAGCGCCATTGGCAATTGCCGGCCGAAGAAAACGACGGCCATTACAGCCCACGTTGCTTTCACAGCATGATCTTTCAGCGATTCCCCGTGCCGGAGACAAACCGGTATGGCTGCGGGAAGCTTGCGCTAATCGAAGTCGCCGCCATGCAGGGCAACGTCAACAGCGGACTACCGCTGGCGGAAGCGTGAGCATGAGAGAAATGACAACGGCCCACACAACGTGGTTCCGAATCGCCACAACCCTGTCAGGGGATGATCGCGGTCAAGTTCACACCTGCGGCCAAGCCGGGCAGTTCTGTCTCGTCCAATATGCTAAACGACGACTCCGTTATTGCGGAGGAAAATGATCTATCGATCGTGGATCATTTGGAATGATCTTGCTCTCACTTCAAGAATATTAGACAAAAAATCTAGCACCTGTCCAACAACTGGACTAGCTCATTCTAACCCACGACGAATTGGAGGGCCTCTTCCATGGCCGATACCGAAGCCCGCAACACCCTGGCGGAAAGTGCAGCCCGCCAGCTTGCCAATGCGACCAAGACGCGCGCGCAGTGGGGTGGTATTTCCCCGCGCTGGCTGGTGCCGCTGCTGCAATGGACTCCGGTCGAAGCCGGTATCTTCCGCTTGAACCGGGTCAAGGAAACACGCGGCGCGACATCGGCCGGATCGCTGGATGTGCAGTGCAGTCCGCCGCGGGACCGCGACGCCGATCTACCGGAAACCTTCGTCGACTATGAAGAGCAGCCGCGCGAGTACTTCCTCAATGCGGTGACGACGGTTCTGGATGTGCAGACGCGCGTCTCCGATCTTTACAGCCATCCGTTCGACCAGATCCAGGAGCAACTGCGCCTGTTGATCGAGAAGGTGAAGGAACGCCAGGAGGGCGAACTCATCAACAACAGGGAATATGGATTGCTGGCCAACACCGCGCCGTCGATGAAAGTCTCGACACGCAAAGGACCTCCAACGCCGGACGATCTCGATGAACTGATCTCGAGAGTTTGGAAAGAACCTGCTTTCTTTCTGGCTCATCCCCGCGCCATCGCCGCCTTCGGCCGTGAATGCACCAGGCGCGGCGTGCCGCCACCGACGCTCACGATGTTCGGCTCGCCGTTCTTGACCTGGCGTGGCCTCCCGCTGGTCCCGTCCGACAAGATGCCGTTCGACGAAGCCGGAAAAACCAAGATCCTGCTGTTGCGCACCGGCGAGAAGAAGCAAGGCGTCGTCGGGTTGTTTCAACCGGGCGTCCCGGGTGAGGTCACGCCAAGTCTCTCGGTTCGCTTCATGGGCATCAATCGCAAGGCGATCGCATCCTACCTGATCTCACTCTACTGCTCGCTCGCAGTTTTGACCGAGGACGCCCTCGGCGTGCTGGAAGATGTCGAGGTCGGCAAATATCATGAGTACGCCTGATTTCGCCGCCGGATTCCCCTCCGGCGTGGCACCCGAGACAGCGCAACTTGAACAGACGGCGGCGGCACTTGCGGCCGCTCCCGATGCCGCGTTGATTGCACGGATGGCCAACGCATTCTTCTCCGGCCTTCCGGCCAATCCTGCCACGTCGCCCGGTGCCGCCCTGCCCTCGGCGCCATTGTTCGTGGTCGAGCCGATCTATTCTGCGATTCCAGGCGCACCTGCGGCGACCCCTCCGCTAACCCCAAATCACAATCCGGGATCGACAGCCCCGCCGTTTCCGACCGCCGGCGCGGCGCGTCCGTCCGCCCCGATCTACGCGGCCGATCCGCAACGCGCTTCGGCGACACCGGGATCACTGACATCCGATGCCGGTGCGCCGTTGAGCCTGTCGGTGCCCTGGGGACCGGCCGCGATATCACCGGCGATCCCATCGCCCGCCGTACCGATCGCATCGCCCTCCGGTGGGGCAATTCCGCACGATCCGGATTTCGCGGCGTTGCCAGGGCGTCTCGACATAGCGTTCCCATTCGTTCCGCACTTCGACGCTGGTGCTCTAAACCCGCAAGGCGGCGCCGGCCTGCCGCAAGGCCCCGCCGCGATCCAGTCGTCCGCGGACGCGTCGTATTATTTTCTGACCGACAACCCGGCGGCGACCGCATACCGTGACGGCGTCAAGGACACCGCCAAAGGTGCGACAAGGAGCACTACAGAGCCCAAACCGTTTGCGCTTGACGTCCAAACCCTGGACCTGCGTGCTGTGGCGCCGCAGCACCGCTCCGAGATTCCGGCGGCGCAAAGTTATGGTGCCCGCCCCTTCGATCCGCACATCTTCCGCCGCGATTTTCCGATCCTGCAACAGCAGGTGAACGGGCACCCCCTGATCTGGCTGGACAATGGAGCAACCACGCAAAAGCCGCAGGCGGTGATCGATCGCCTCGCCCGCTTCTACAGTCATGAAAATTCGAACATTCACCGCGCGGCGCATACGCTGGCGGCGCGTTCGACGGACGCCTACGAGTTGGCACGCGAGAAGGTGCGTGGCTTTATCAACGCTCCGTCAGTGAACGACATCATCTTCGTGCGCGGCGCCACCGAAGGAATCAACCTGGTCGCGCAGTCGTGGGGCCGCCGCAACGTCGGCCAGGACGACGAGATACTGGTCACCCATCTCGAGCACCACGCCAACATCGTGCCGTGGCAGCAGCTCGCCGCCGAAAAGGGCGCCAAATTGCGCGTGGCGCCGGTCGACGACAGCGGCCAGGTCATTCTCGACGAATACGAGAAGCTGCTCAATCCACGTACCCGCATCGTCGCCTTCACGCAGGTTTCGAACGCGCTCGGCACGATCACGCCGGTTCAAGAGATGACCGCGATGGCGCATCGCCATGGCGCGCGCGTGCTGGTCGATGGCGCACAGGGCATTTGCCATATGCCGGTGGACGTGCAGGCCCTCGACGTCGATTTCTACATTTTCTCGGGTCACAAGATGTTCGGCCCGACCGGCATCGGCGTCGTGTATGGCCGTACCCGCGAACTTGAAGCCATGCCACCCTGGCAGGGCGGCGGCAACATGATCGCCGATGTGACCTTCGAGAAAACCGTGTTCCAGGGGCCGCCGGAGCGATTCGAAGCCGGCACCGGCAATATCGCCGACGCGGTAGGACTGGGTGCAGCGATCGATTATCTCTCCAGAATCGGCATGAGCAACGTTGCCGCCTACGAGCACGAACTGCTGGCCTACGCGACACAGGGTTTGTCGACCGTACCCGGCCTCCGGCTGATCGGCACGGCGCGCGAAAAAGCTGGCGTGCTTTCCTTCGTTCTCGACGAATGCAAGACCGAGGATGTCGGCAAGGCGCTCGATCGGGAGGGCATCGCGGTGCGCGCAGGTCATCACTGCGCGCAACCGATCCTGCGGCGGTTCGGCCTCGAGAGCACCGTCCGTCCCTCGCTCGCACTCTACAATACGACTGAAGACATCGACGCGCTGGTTCAAGCCTTGCTGCGGATCCAGAGCGGCCGCGGCCATCGCAAATTCCGATAATATCTCAGTCACCGGCGGCCGAGCCAGTCAGGATTCCCATCTACCGTCCCGCTCGGTGAGCAGGCTAGATCATGTCAGATGCGATAATAGAGCCTGCCGCCTGGGGCATCGCGCTGGTCGGATAATTCGGCGCGTAGCCGCCGAATGGCGGTCAACGTAGCGGAGTCTTCGTCAACGCCTTGTGGGAATACATGGTCCCGAGGCAACCATTCCCAGAATTTGAGACGGTCGAAAGCTGCGAGCAGATCCGGACGCAGGCCCGCAAGCCAGACAGCAATACCCTGCGATTGGGCATCTTTCAGAAAATGCTCAAGATGCTCGAGACTCACCACGTCCGGGTTTCGTACGCGCTTCAGGCGCAATAATACATGCCGGCTCGCGCTTGCCGTTGCCTGACGCTGGATTTCATGAAACGTACGTTCAAGCTCCGGTCCCGCACCGAAAAACAGTTCGCCTTCGAGATCGTAAAGCAGAAAGCCGGAATCTCCGCGATCCGATGGAAGCCGCTCCCGCACGACATCGTCATTATCAACAAACATTTCGACGGTTCGCATCTTTGCCGCCCGCGGTACAAACAGCAGGATCGAAAGCGCCACGCCGATCAATATCGCTGCATCAAGACCGAACACGACGGCCGACAGCGCCGTCACGATGACGACGCCCGCGTCCATTCGTGATGCGCGTAACGTGTAGGACACCCGTTTAAGGTCGATCAGACGCGCGGCCGTGAGCAGCAACAACGCCGCTAGCGCAGGCTTGGGGACATATCGGGCCAATGGCGCAAGCTCCAACACCGCAATCGCGACGAAGGCCGCCGTCAAAATTCCGGAAAATTTCGTCACCGCGCCGGCCTGAAAGTTGATAGCCGATCGCGACAATGAACCGGAGCCCGGCAAGCATTGAAAGAACCCTCCCACGAGATTGGCTAAACCTTCAGCCAGGCACTGGCGATTGAAGTCGAGGGTCTGACGGGTTTGATTCGCGATCGATTTCGCGATCGCGAGAGCCTCAAGGAGCCTCAGGAATGCGATTGCCACGCTGTCTGTGGCAAGATCCCACGCCCAATTGAGCTTGACCGTGGGGACATGAGGTTCGGGCAAGTTACTGGGAACAGCGCCGGCGATACCGATCAGGGTCTTTCCGTTTGCACCGGGTACCGTCCAGCCCAAGGAAAACGCAACCAGGCTGACAATGATCAACACCGCCAACATGTCGAATTGCGGCAACCGATACCGCCGAACCAGCCTTCGAAACAGGATCGCCAGCAGCAACGTGGCAACCGTCACGCCGACCGCCCTGGCATTGACCGGATCGCCCGACGTCAAGGTCATCCAAAGCCGATGAAGTACGTGCTGTGCGCCGCTTCCCTTGTCGCGCACGCCAAGCGCATTGCTTACTTGACCGATAGCAAGCAGCAACGCGGCGGCGCTCATGAAACCCAGGATGACCGATTTGGAAATATATCGAGTGAGGTCGCCGAGCCGGAAAACTGCAATGAAAATCTGAACCGACCCAACCATGGCACCAAGCATGAACATGGCCTCGGCCGCTTCGACTCGCTGGTCGGCATCAAAGATCGACAACGCGCTAAACACGACGAGAGAAATAGCGCTGGTGGGGCCATTGATCAGATGCGAAGAAGATCCGAATATTGACGCAACGGCCGTAACCACGATCGCTGAGAAAAGCCCATATTGCGGATCCACTCCGGCCAGCAAGGCATAGGCCAAGCCCTGCGGCAACGAAATGGCGGCCACAGTGAGGCCTGCGATCACGTCGCGTCGCAAGGTGTCTGAGCTATAGTCAATCATGCGGCTTATTGGTCTCTGAGCGCCATAACGGCGTCAACGATACCGTTTTCGGCAAAGAACTTTTCATTCACCTCGTTCAAATCGCGCGCGATGGCGGTAAGCGGAACAAGTGAAATCCGGGGAAACCTTACGCCCGCCCTCTCTGCGATCCCGGCCTTGGACGGCCGGTAACCCAGGCGGGCGATTGTCTCCTGCGCCACGTCACTGAACAAGAACGTGAGGTAGGCTTTCGCAGCCAAAGCATTTCCATTTTTCTCGACGGCGCTGTCCACCCATGTGACACACGGCTCGGCGAGGATGCTGACAGGCGGATATACGATTTCCAGCTTGCCGTTTGACTCCGCGACCTCGCGTAACGCTTCGTTTTCCCAACTAAGATGCACGTCGCCGCTCTCCTGAACCGAGAACCTGATCGCAGCGCCGCGCGCCCCTTCGTCCAAAACCGGGACGTGGCGATAGAGCGCGCGAAGATAGGCGACGGCCTCGGCTTCAGTTCCTCCCCGCGTGGTGATCGCAGCCCAGGCGGCGAGTGCGGCAAGTTTGCCATTTCCGGACGTTCGCGGGTCCGGCGTGACAACCTCCAGTTCCGGAGCGAGAAGATCGGGCCAATCGTGGATCGAATGCGGGTTTCCCTTGCGAACGACGAACACGACGGTCGAGGTATACGGAATGGACTTGTTGGGAAGCCGGTCCGCCCAGTTTTCGGCGACAAGCCCGCGCTTGCGCAAGGCGTCGATGTCGGTGGCCAGACCGAGCGTCACCACATCCGCGGGCAACTCTCCGCTGATCACCTTGCGGGCTTGCCGCGACGATCCTCCATGAGACTGGATGATGGTCAGATGTCGCCCGGTCTCCTTCTCGTACGAAGTCACAAAAAGCGGATTCAGGGCCTGATATAACTCCCGGGTAGGATCATATGACACATTCACGATCTGTGACTTGCCGTCATGCGGCAGGTTCTTATGGACAATGAGTGAAAGCCCGACCACCACAGCCGCCACCGCCGCCAAATTCAACCAGGTCTGCCGAAGCTTCATCATTTCCTCATCGCGGAGGTCGACGCCAGTTATCTCTGACGCCAGTTATCTCTATTGCCAAGGCCGTTGAGGCGCTGCTCGTGGATCGCCGAGCGCCTTTTCGAGTACCGTGCTTGTCAGAACGCGATGACGAATGAAGATTCGCTCGCCGCATGACGCTCCGCGTCGAGCAGCGCCCTCGCCGCGCGCTCCGCATCGCGAGCGGAACGAAACTGGCGACCTTCGAGGCGGTCGAAGGTGCGTTCGGCGGAGAAGAAGTGGAAACCGCGCTCGTCAGCCGTGACGATCCCGGCTGTCCGGTTGCGGACTTCAATGATGTAGGCTTTGGGCATGCGTGCTCATTCGCCGGAATGCCGGCGCTCCTGTCTGATTCATGGCTTGGGCTATAGGTCTCTCATAAGCCGGAATCAGCGACAGGCTCCGGTCGCCGCAGAGACGCAACGGCGGGTCATGCGCTTGCGCATATCGCCGACTGCTGGCTCGTCATTTGGTCTCATGCAGTAACCCTCGCCAGCACTATCTGCCGGTACGAATATCCCGCAGGCCGACGAATTGGTCAACGAAATGGGTATCCAATTTTGCCCGGGAGACACAGCAGCTGTTCTATCCATGTCGGGAAAACAAGGAGCAATCTGACCATCAATGAACACTGCGGCAACGGAGCCGCGGATTAGGTGAGCGCATTCCTTTCAAGGAATTTAACGGCATCGCCGACGGTTAGAATTGATTCCGCGGCATCGTCGGAAATCTCGAAGCCGAACTCCTGTTCGAATTTGAGCGCCAATTCGACCATATCGAGACTATCGGCTCCGAGATCATCGATGAAGCTCGCGCTATCGACCACCTGGTCGGGATCAACATATAGTTGCTGAACCACGATCGTCCTGGCGCGTTCGGCAATGTCGAGCATTGTTCAAGCCTCCACGATCGATCGTTACATCATCGCAAAAAGCTGTTCTTCTCCTAATCCGCAACTGGCAGATTACGCACGGTGAACTCAATCTGCCCGTTGGGAAGCTGTCTCCAGCGTTCTACGATTTCCTGGTACCCGCGCCGCGAAATACCATCGATAATGTCGCGGACTTTCAGACGCGCCACCTCCAGCGGCAAAGTGAATGTCTCACTGACAACGTGGCCATTTTCGATCTTGCGACGGTCGCTGTGCGAGCGGAACCGATCCGAAAGAAGTCGCGGTCGGTCCATCACTTCCTTGATCGGCGGCGTGCCTACCAGCGTGCGTCGGGGCCGGCTCAATTCCCACGCTGCCGCGCGTTTCACTTCCCTGAGCCTATCGTTGGGCATCTTGCCGCCCACTGTCATGAATGGCACCAACAAACTATCGCTTCGTCCAAAATCTTCCATTTCGTTTTTGTCGCCGCCAAGAGAAGGCTTTTCTCTCCACGGAACCGGCACACAGACGGCGCCGCGGCCAACCCGCGTTTGGACGCCGGTGAGTTGGTCCTCTACGTATCTGGCTGAATCAGCTCGACGATGTTAGGTTCGGGCACGGCATGTCGCCCCCTTTCGACGGAGAGGCGGAGGCGTCAGCTATCCCAGTGACTTGCCGCCTTTCCGATTCCTGCCGTCACCCACTTTGGGCGATGGTTCCGCAGAAGGGCTTGATCATGAGTATCGACTGGCAACACTTCACTCCCTGGACTTCGCTCGGCGGCGGAATCCTCCTCGGCATCGCCGCCGGCGTGCTGATTCTTACAAGCAACAGGATACTTGGCGTCAGCGGTATCTTGGGTGGATTGTTCAAACCACGGCCCGGAGATGCCGGATGGCGCCTTTTGTTTATCCTGGGTTTGGTTCTGGCGCCGCTGGCGTGGCGAACTCTCGCGGGGCTGCCGGCGCCGCCGATCGGCACCAATTCCGCTGTGCTCGCGATCGCGGGAGTGCTGGTCGGATTCGGGACTCGGCTTGGATCCGGGTGCACCAGCGGTCACGGCGTTTGCGGCCTCTCGCGCCTGTCGCCGCGCTCCCTGGTTGCGACCGCGCTTTTCATGCTGGCTGGCTTCATAACGGTGTTCGTTACACGTCACGTCATCGGTTAGGGGGCGACATGATTTCAGCATTTTCATTTCTCGCAGGACTGATCTTCGGTACCGGTCTTTGCTTGTCTGGAATGATCCAGCAGAGCAAGGTGCTGGGATTTCTTGATCTGGCAGGCCGCTGGGATCCTTCGTTGGCATTCGTCATGGGAGGTGCGATTTTAGTGGGTCTTGTTGCTTTCTCCATCGCTGGCAGGCGAACGGCAGCTCTTCCGGGGAACGCTTCTGATATTTCTCTCAAACGCGACATTGATCGGCGGCTCGTGATCGGAAGCCTGATCTTCGGCGTGGGCTGGGGACTGTCCGGAATCTGTCCGGGTCCCGGAATCGCATTGCTCGCATTTGGCAGCTCGCAAGCCATCATCTTTGTCGTCGCCATGCTCGCAGGTATGTTGATCTTCGAACTGACCGGCCAGCTTCGTGAAACGGCGACGCAAGACAAAGCCGTCGAAGACAGCTGACGTCGACGCCAGCGGCCCGTCACGGCACCGCGATTGCAATAGCGTGATCCCAGGAAGCCGATCTTTTACCCACAGCAAGCCGTCACTAGCGAACACGAATAGGGCGACCTTAACCTTACCGCATCGGCCCCTACCGCGCGACGTCCCTTCCTGGACCTGGTGGCACGCCTCCCAAAATATTGAAAACAACCCCATGCAAAGGTGCAGGCGGCCGGCATGGATGCTCCGGCGGAGAGTTGACACGTCGGGCAAATCACCGGCATTCTTTCATCATCCCGCAATCTCTGAGCGACCGTCGCCCCGCCATAGCGGGCGCGTTCGTCGCGATTGCAGCCGATAAATCCTCATCCACACCTAGAATTGCACCGGACCGCGGCGGCGAGCGATCGCCTGCGCGTGGCCGAACCGCGCGCTTGACGCGTGCGCCTGCCGAGGACCTCGACATGGACACCGCTCCCGACCCCACTCTCTCGACGGCGATCGCCGCAACCGACCAAACCAAAGCCGCCAGCAGCGCCCCGCGGATAAAACTTCTGTCGCACGGCTTCTCGATCGACCATCCAGATCCGGAGCTCGGCGAACAGCTCATGGCGAACGCGCTGGGGGTGGCCGATCGCGACGCGATGCATGGCATCCTCCGGCAATTGGTAAAAGCCAGCGTGAGCGGGGAGAACCCCGACGAGGTCAACCTCTCCTTCATGATTTCGATGGTGAAGAGCATCAAGCCCCGGGATTCCGTCGAGGCCATGCTGGTGGCGCAGATGGTTTCGGTTCATGTGATGGCGATGCGATGCGCCCATCACCTCGCCAATGCCGATGACCTCGCCCAGCACGACAGCGCCGCGCGCGCATTGGGCAGGCTCGCCCGCACCTTTCCCGCCCAGATCGAGGCGCTGAACCGCTATCGGAGCCATGGCGAGCCCGCCGTCACCGTGCAGAACGTGAAGGTGGAGGACGGCGGCAAGGCCATCGTCGGCAACGTCACGCAACATGCGAGCGTGATCGTCTCGGACAAGACCCCGGCCTGCGCGTCGCGGAAGGCGCCGAAGGCCGCGGGCTCCAGGCGAAGGCGCGATGCCGCTGATGCCAAGCCGGAAGCACAGACATGAGCGGTCACGTCAGGGATACCGGCCCGATGCTGGCGAGCCCGCGTTGTGGCGCCAAAACCCGCAACAGTGGCGCGTGCCGCTCGCCGGCGGTGCACGGCAAGAAGCGCTGCCGCATGCACGGCGGCGCACCGGGATCCGGCGCGCCAAAGGCAAACCGGAACGCGCGCAAGCACGGCCTGTTCACCGGGGATGCGATCGCCGAGCGAAGGCAGATTTGGGCGTTGTTGGGTGAGGCACGGAAGCTGCTGGGGGAGATAAAATGATTAGTTACGGCTACGGTGCACTAATGACATGTGCAATTGAGAAATCGTCCGGGCGTGATCCGCCCCGCACATGTTGAACCGAAGCCGCGATTGAGATGGATCGCAGCGACGACAGATATTTGAGTGCACTGTCATTGTAATTCGGCGATATTGTGGAGTTACCGTTCGCGGAAGCGAAGCAACTCACAGAATTGGGCTTCCTTGTTGCGATCTAATCTGCGGCCAAACTCGCTGATCGTTCTTTTCAAATTATCGTTCCAAATCTCAAATCTTCGATACGCTGGGCGGTGGATCGAGCGACACGCCGTAATTTCCGACCCTGAAGGCATTTCAGACGAACGCAAAAAACGCTCGATCTCAGCTTGCACGACTGGAGTTGATGTCATCGACCGCCCAATCTAGTCTAATTTTAGAGGATGCGAAATTGAGCGAAGAATATTCAAGGTTGCGCAGTAGTCAACGCGTCTAGCCGGGTATTTTGCTGTTACTATCTTTCCGAGCGGGCGATTGGTGAATTTGGATTGGGTTAGGTGATGGCTTAAGCATCGCGTTTCGCGCCAGCGATTATCTGTTCGATGTAATCCACATGCCACACGAGACCGATCTGCACATCCTCTGGAGGATTAAGTCTACCGGAGTAAACACCAATAATTCTATCTATTGGACGCGTCTCGTTGCTCGTCGTCCACCTATTGGACTCTAGGATGTGATTTGACCAACTGCGGAGTATAACTGGCGAACCTGACATACCCGGACGCGAGGCGGTATCCACTAGGTAATATCCGGTGGAATGTTGCACCAAGTCAGGTTCGGACGCGATGCTACCCCGTTTCCAGATAGGCAACGACTGGTGCTTTAGACCGAACGGGTAGCCGAGAATGAAAACTTCCATTCCTACCATGATAGCCAATTTAGCCGGAGCTAATTCATTGACTGGAAGCAATAGGATTGTTTTCAAG
Organism: uncultured Pseudomonadota bacterium; assembly: GCA_963819325.1. Classification (GTDB taxonomy): domain Bacteria; phylum Pseudomonadota; class Alphaproteobacteria; order Rhizobiales; family Xanthobacteraceae; genus Bradyrhizobium. The sequence continues at coordinate 67,263 of CAWFVT010000006.1, read as the reverse complement.
TCGAAGTTATCGAGCGGTATGGCAACAACATCAATTTCCCGCTCGTAATGAATGAACCACAGAGGTTCGTCATTCTGGTCGCGGATCAGAACGTCTATCAGTTCGCGCTCGCGCTGATTCACCTTCGAATTACGGTGACAGTGCACTTAATTTCCATTCTCGAAATGGTCCGCGCGCGGCGTTGCCGCGCTGGGTGACGCGGTGCGGCTGGTCGAGGATGACGACAACGGACGAGTATAGTACAAGTAACGGTATCAGGCATCAATTGAGTGCACTGTCACCGTAATTCGCGTTTAACTCGGCGATGCGGGCTCGCTCTACGCGGGATTGCTCCCGTAGGGACGCTATTTGCTTGTCATTTGCTTCTGATGTTATAGGCATCGGTTTTCCTTGTTTCAAAAGTCCAATTGTATAGTACATTTCCGCGCGGGAAGAGGCGCTACGGTGACAGTGCACTTAATTTCCATTCTCGAAATAGTTCGCGCGCGGCGTTGCCGCACCGGGTGACGCGTTGCGGCTGGTGGGGATGACGACAATGGGCGAGGCGGGATGCGCACAATGCAAGTAATGGTATCAGGCATCAATTGAGTGCACTGTCACCGTAATTCAAGAAGATCGTGTCTTATGAGGCGGCGTGAGAGCGATGCAAATCGCACGTACCGACCGATAGCCTGACACCCGGCGCGGCGTCGAAGGCCTGGATGGTTCGCAGCCTATTCTGAATGGTGGCAAATGGCGCACCATTCAGAACAAAACAACGAACTCCTACACCATTGAAGTCGCGCTATAATCCGTCGCGGTGCCTTGCATCGGCCCAGCGCAAGCGACAAAAAAATTACTGATCGCGTCGCGGCGACCGGGTTTGGGGGTACCCCACTTACGTCTCCAAGCGAGCGTCCCGCTCAGCGATCCACAGCGTGATGGCCGTGCCTGCGTCGCCAACTTCGACAACGCGCCTTCCATGCATGAGTACGCCGAGACCGTGCTCATCATCCCACGTGCATCCGAATTCGTACCCGATGTATGGAAGGCCCTCCTTCAACAACGGATGGACACTCACACTGTCAAGGCCAATCAACCGGCGAAAGTCCTCGGTGGACGATACGTCGGGCATGTACTTTTCGCGTTCCGCCCCCTCATAACCATAGTCTCGCTGAAGCCTGGGATACTCAGCCAACAGGCCTCCTAGAACGGCGGATGCCACCTCGCCTTCATGATCAAGCAACCACTGCACGCAAGCACGCTCTTGCCCGGTCAGTGGGGATATGTCGCGGCCTTCCGGCGCAAATGTAATTGTCACCCAGCCGTCGGACGGATCGTCCGAACTGATCGAACCATAGGGGCCATTGCGAGTTTGATAGCCAACCCAACTGGGCAATTGCGCTTTTGTCGTCCAGAAAAAGTTCTGCTCCAACTGAAAATCGAGCACATTTTCCCCCAAACCTGATCGCTGACTTCCAAGCTTATACCGCATCGTCGCGACCGGTGGCGACGATGCATGACGCTGCAATCTCCATCGACACGCCGATGAACCGACTGGCAGACGGGACGATCGCATCTGGCGCCGCACTCATTCGGACTTGGATTTTGGGCCATCATGTTTCTTGTTGCGATTTACTCCGTCGTGTTCCTGAATTGGCCCATTACCGATCTTCGCCACGTCGGTGGGTTTAGGAAAAACGACAGGAAAGGCAGACCAAAGGTATGAGGCTGGCGCTCCCTAGGAGAATCGAACTCCTGTTTTCGCCGTGAGAGGGCGACGTCCTAACCGCTAGACGAAGGGAGCGGACGCCTGCAGGGAATAGCCTTGAAATCCGCCGGCCGCAAGGTGGGTAGGCGGCCGCGTCATGGTTCGCTGACGAATTTCAGCCGGCCGGTGGGCTTGAGCGACTTCACGTCAAAGGTGCGGATTTCGGTCACCCCGCCAATATCGAGCGTCACCACCAGCCGGTCGCGGACGACGCCGGTAGAAACGATGCGGGCGCCTTTCGGCAAGGTGGCGGTGGTGTCGGCGGCCACGGTGCTTCCCTCGGTGCGGAAAAGGCGATAGCCGACGGCGGTCAGGACGGCGCCTACCGCCAGCGCCGTGGTCAGGCCGGCAATCAGCATCAGCCGTCGCACCCGCGCGAATAGCGCGGCCTGCTCCGGTGTCGGTTCGGGTGCAACGATTTCGGTCATGCAAAACTCTGTTTAATCTGCGGGTATTCTATTCCCAGAGCCTCCGTTCCGATTGAATCCGAACGGAGGCTCTATCTCTTTATTTTGACGCGTTTTCTTCACGCGAACCGGTTTCCACTTCGCTCGAAAACGCTCTAGAACCGGTATTCATTTTTTTGCAGGACAAGCGCTCGAACAAGGCTCATCGTTGGAACAGGGTTCGTCGTCAAACAGCGGTCAAAAGCTGGTCGTCACCGTGGCCGGCGACGAGGCATCGCCCCGGCTCGATCGCGTGCTCGCCGTGCGCCGCCCGGAGCTGTCGCGATCGCGGCTGAAGGCGCTGATCGTTGCGGGCAAGGTCACCATCAAAAGCGCCCCGGTCCGCGACCCCGCTTATCATGTCGCCGCCGGCGATACGATCACAATCGACGTGCCGGAGGCGGTCGCCGCCGAGCCCGCGGGCGAGGATATCGCGCTCGATATCGTCTATGAGGACGACGACATCATCGTCATCGACAAGCCAAAAGGGCTAGTGGTGCACCCCGCCGCCGGGCATGAAACCGGAACCCTGGTCAATGCGCTGATCGCCCATTGCGGCGCCAGCCTTTCCGGGATCGGCGGGGTCCGCCGGCCGGGCATCGTGCATCGGCTCGACAAGGACACCACCGGGCTGATGGTGGTGGCCAAGAACGACCGGGCGCACCAGTCGCTATCCGCGCAATTCGCCGATCACGGCCGCACGGGCGCGATGCGGCGCGGCTACCTGGCGTTCGCCTGGGACGTGCCCCACCGCCAGCGCGGTACCGTCGATGCGCCGATCGACCGCCATCCGCATGCCCGCGAGAAAATGGCGGTGCGCGACGGCGGCCGCGAGGCCATCACCCATTGGGACATCCAGGAATCCTTCCACGGCCGCGACGGCAAGCCGATCGCAGCGCTGCTGGCATGCCAGCTCGAGACCGGCCGCACCCATCAGATCCGGGTGCACCTGGCCCATATCGGCCATCCGCTATTGGGCGACGGCGTCTATGGCCCGCACTTCAAGACCAAGGCCAGCCACCTCGGCCCCATGAGCCGGGTCGCCCTGGCCGACCTCGATCGCCAAGCGCTACACGCATACCTTCTGGCGCTGGAACACCCCCAAACCGGGGCGATTCTGGAGTGGACGTCGGATTTACCCCCCGATCTGGCCCGGTTGAGAAATGCGCTGCGAGCGACGCAATGACGCAGGGGTGGTGAAAAAGCGTGCCATGCCAACAGGTTATGGCAGCCACACGGGGACGTGACCCCCGCTACGCTTCCAAATGCCGTTCGATTTAGTGTATGTTGCACCTGCGTTGAATATCCAACGCGGAACATCGCAGGGCGACTGGCTTTAACACAGCGGCCGCCTGCCTGGCCCGCCGCTATCGGGGGCCTGAACCACTGGAGGGCGCTAAAATGGCCCGTACAGCTACCTTGCCGATTCTCAATGGAGAATCCGGCCTTTCAAGATACCTCGCCGAGATCCGCAAATTTCCGATGCTGGAACCCCAGCAGGAATACATGCTCGCCAAACGCTGGCGCGAGCATGACGATCGCGACGCGGCACATCACCTTGTCACCAGCCATCTCCGGCTCGTGGCCAAGATCGCCATGGGCTATCGCGGCTACGGATTGCCGATCTCCGAGGTCGTCTCGGAAGGCAATGTCGGCCTGATGCAGGCGGTCAAGCGGTTCGAGCCCGAAAAGGGCTTCCGTCTCGCTACCTACGCCATGTGGTGGATCAAGGCGTCGATTCAAGAGTATATCCTGCGTTCGTGGTCGCTCGTGAAGATGGGCACCACCGCGAACCAGAAGAAGCTGTTCTTCAACCTGCGCAAGGCGAAGAGCAAGATCTCGGCGCTGGACGAGGGTGATCTTCACCCCGACCAGGTGAAGCTGATTGCCAAGCGCCTCGGCGTCACCGACCAGGACGTGGTCGACATGAACCGCCGCCTCGGCGGCGATGCCTCGCTCAACGCGCCGATCCGCGACGACGGCGAGGCCGGCGAATGGCAGGACTGGCTGGTCGACAATTCGCCCAACCAGGAAGCCATCATGGCCGAGCATGAGGAGTTCGATCATCGCCGCGAGGCGCTGAACGGCGCCATCGGCGTGCTCAACCCCCGGGAACGCCGCATCTTCGAAGCACGGCGTCTGGCGGAAGATCCGATGACGCTGGAAGACCTCGCGAGCGAGTTCGGCGTGTCGCGCGAGCGCGTGCGGCAGATCGAGGTCCGCGCCTTCGAGAAGGTGCAGTCCGCGGTCAAGGGCACCATCGCCCGGCAGGAAGAAGCCGCCCTCCACGCCGCGCACTAAGCGGCGCGGCATCGGGCACGAGACGGCGCAGAGACGACACAAGCGACGACACAAGCGACGAAAGCCGGCGGCAACGCCGGCTTTTTTGTTGGGCCATCGCCTTGCCCCTTCCGCGGCAGCTTCCTGAACCTCCGGTCCGCTTGAACCTGCCGGGCGTGACACCCGACCAAGACAGGCAAAGGCATAGCTCCGGAGCTTTCGGTGGCCATCACACTGCAATCGACCGTCGGCGGGTTCTCCTCCGAATTCATGCGCCGGCTCCCTGACGTCGAGCAGGCCATGGTGGCGCATGGGCTGGAGCCGTCCCAATTCGTGATCTCGAAAGACTGGGCGACGCCGGCCTCGACGCCTTTGCCTGCCCTGTTGCCGTTTTTCTATAACTACACGGTGTTCGTCGGCGAGGAGAATTTCACCGTCACCGAACCGAACGATATCCGGTTCCTCGATTACTTCTACCAGCGCTGTATCGCCGAGGACGCGACGGCGCCCGAACCGCAACGCCCGCGGCATGCCGGCCTGATCAGCCGCGTCTTCCGCTGGATGGCGCAGCCGATTTGAATTCCTACTCCCCCCACTGCCGCGCCAGCGTCGCCAGCGCGCAGCCTTCGCAATAGCGCGCGTCCTTGTAGTCGATCCAGTTATGCGCATAGACCCGCTCAAGCGGAATGCCGTAGCGCGCCCGCAGCACACCCACCAGAATCCGCCACGCCGCGACCTGCGCCTCGGTGGCGGGCCGCGTCACGTCCGGATAGTTGCCGGCGAATTCCACGCCGATCGAGGTGTCCTTGTTGACCTGGTGGAACGTCTTGCCGTTGTCGATGTATTTGTTGTCGTTGCGATCCGCGCCCTCGGTATGGGTCGGGACCAGCGCTTCCGATACCGCCCAATAGACCGTGCCGTCGGTTTCGACCCAGACGGTGACGCCGCGCCGGGTCGGGTTTTTCGCCTGCTCCTCGGCGCCGCCGCGGGCCGAGCCGGCCGGCCCCTCGGTCTGATGCACGATGATGTTGCGCCAGGGATGGGCTTTTGACACATCCCCCCACGGCGCCAGCCAGACCATCTTCAGGCCGGGAATTTCCGGCGTCCCTGAACTGCGCGCCAGAGCCGCCAGATCGGGCGTTTGCGCCGATGCCGGAGCCAGAATCGCGACGACGCCAAGCGCCATCGCCAGCCGGCGGAAGTTCATGGTCGAGATCCAGTGGACCCTCAATTTACATGTTCTGCCTGACACGCTCACGCGTGCTTGCGCAGGGCCGGCATCGGCTCGGGCTCGATCTCGGGCGCAAGCGACGGCGCGGGGTCGTAGACCGCGTGGCGGTTCTTGCCCTCATTCTTGGCGGCATAAAGCGCGTGGTCGGCGGCGGCGATCAGCCGATCCGGAAACGCGCCCATCGCCCGGGTCCATTGCGCCACCCCGATCGAGACCGCGATCGGGATATCGGCGCCGACGCATCCCTCGGCGTCGTCGCGGCAGGCTTCGATCACCCGGCGCGCGATCATCGCGCCCTCGCGCAGCGTGCTGGAGGGCAGCACGATGCAGAATTCATCGCCGCCGGTGCGCGCCAGCATGTCGCCGGGCCGCAGCCGGGTCTGCGCCATCAGGGTGAAATGCTGCAGGCAGGCGTCGCCGGCCGCATGGCCGTGGGTGTCGTTGATGGACTTGAAGCCGTCGAGATCGATCACCAACAACGCGAACGGCTCGTCGCTGCGCTCCGACCGCGCGCATTCCTCGGTCAGGCGCTGCAGCAGATGCCGCCGGTTGCCGACGCCGGTGAGGTCATCGAGCAGCGCCAGGTCCGCGACCTCGTTGCGCAGCCGGTCCATCGCCATCAGCAGGAAGCCGAAATTCAGCGCCATCGACAGGAAGATCAGCGTCAGCACCAGCACCCATTGCAACGGGTTGGACTGGAAGATCGAGAAATCGCCCCTGGGATGCAGCAGCACGGTCGCCACGGTGCGGACGGCATAAAGGCTGATAATGCAAATGGCGACGATGCCCGCGAGCCGGGCACCGGGGTTGTCGCGGCCATCCTGACGCGAGAACAACAGCTTCAGCGTCAGCGCCAGCGGCGTCGACTGGCCCAGCGAATAGATCAGGATCCGCATCGGCAGGTTGTCGTAACCGACGATGAAGAATCCCATGCCGGCAAAGCTCAATCCGGTGATCACAGCGCAGGTGCGCCACGATACCGGCTCGCCGTAAAACCGCTTGATGCCCATCGCGGCAAGGCAGGCGGCGAAAATCAACATGGTGCCGCCGGTCAACAGCGGCACCTGTGAATCAAACGCGAAGTGCAGCATCGCCACCGCAGCGCCGCTGGCGCCGGTGGCCGCCGAAGCAGCCCAGAACCGCGCCGCCTCGAAGGCGGGATAGCTGCGCATGACGTAGGCCCAGATCAGGCCAAGCGCGAGAAAATTGATGACGAACACCGTCCACAGCGTCGGAACGCTCAGCATCGCAACCCCAGGGCCCGCCTCGCCCCGTCCCCCCTGTTATCGAACCGCCCACCCATGACAATCCCCATTGTTGAGGTGAGGATGCGACCGCGCCGCTTAACGGTTTCTCACCGCGAAAGGCGCAATCCACGCTGTGGTTTTGATTTGATGAATTGCGAACGCCGCATGATCTGCCGGCGCGGCGCCGGTCGAAGAGCATGCGAGGCTTTCGCGCGCGCCGCCGCGTCAGGGTTAACGATCCCGAAACACGGGTCCCACGAAGCCAGAGCCTCCGTTCCGATGAATCGGAACGGAGGCTCTGCTTCTTTGTTTGACGCGTTTTCTTCACGCGAACCGGTATCCACCCCGCATCGCGTGCGGGGCAGGCTTTCGCTGGAAAACGCTCTAAAACGCATAACAACTGTGGATAACGCAATGACACAAGCGTGACAGTGCGGGGCAGGCGCCTGCGAATCTGTTGGGATTGGTTTCGAGGATATTGCGAGGCTGGCCCTCCGCCGAGCATGCCTCGTGTCGCGTTTCCACCCATTAACCCAAATGAGGATGCTATGGCTAAGAAAGCGAAGAAGGCGAAAAAGGCGAAGAAGGCAAAGAAAGCCAAGAAGTCCAAGAAGTGACTTCTGGCCCGGGTGGAGCCCCGCTCCGCCCGGGCACCCGATGCAGGACGCAACAGTTTGACCGAAACGGCGGGCCTCGAGCCCGCCTTTTGATTCCGCCAAGCCCACCCGCGGATGAACTGTCGCGCCGCAATGCTGGCATGATGCAATCCCCCGCCCCGAAATGGAGCTGACATCCGATGACCGCGATCCGTGGAGCTGCCGCCGCCGTCACCGGCGCGGCCAGTGGCATCGGCCGGGCGCTGGCGATCGAGCTTGCCGCGCGCGGCTGCGATCTGGCGCTGGCCGATCGCGACGACGCCGGATTGGCGACGCTGGCCGCCGAGATCACCCGCGGCTACCCGCAAAAAGTCACGGTGCACCACGTCGATGTCGGCGAGCCCAAGCAGATCGAGGCGTACGCGCAAGCTGCGATCGCGGAACATCCCGGCCTCAACATTGTCGTCAACAATGCCGGCGTGGCGCTGATGGGTCAGTTCAACGAAATCGACCAGGCGCAGATGGACTGGCTGATGAACATCAATTTCTGGGGCGTGGTACACGGCACGCGGGCGTTCCTGCCGCATCTTGGCGGCCAACGCGAAGCCCACATCGTCAACCTGTCCAGCATCTTCGGCATCATCGCCCCGCCGGGGCAGACCGCGTATGCGGCGGCGAAATTCGCGGTGCGCGGCTTTTCGGAAGCCTTGCGGCACGAGCTTGCGCTGGCCGCAAGCCCGGTGCGGCTGTCGGTGGTGCATCCCGGCGGCGTTGCCACCAACATCGCCCGCAATTCCCGCACCGGCTCGGGCATGACCGACAACGAGCGACGCGCGCAATCGATCGAGCGATTTGACGCGGTGGCGAGGACCACGCCGAAGGACGCCGCATTGCGCATCATCAAAGGCATCGAGAACAACCAGCCCCGCATCCTGATCGGCAACGACGCCCGCATGATGGACCTGGTGCAACGGTTTCGTCCGGCAGCCTATTGGGCCGTGCTGACGCGCCTGATCGCGACGATGTCGAAGGCGAAGTAGGGGAAGCAGGAGTGCGGCGCCGGCGATGCATAGTGCCGCTCCACAACAGGCCGTCATCCCCCGCGCATGCGGGGGATCCGTCATGCCGGGGCACGCAACCCGATGATCCCCGGCGCGACGAGATCGTGCCGGGGATCATGAAGTGGGGTGGCAAGTTGCTAAACTCAGAAGAAGGCGAAGCGCGCAAGCTCGAAGCGGTTGAAGACAAAACGGGTCGCGAAGGAATGGATGCCTTCCGGCGGCGGTTCGGGGGGCAGCGGCTGCGGGTTTAACCCGCCAACGACGCCGTCCAATTCACCATCGGTCAGAATATCGTTCTTGATTTCGGTCTGGGTCATGTTCGTCATCCTTTTGGCGAAGCAGCACTACGCCGCTCCTTGGATGGTAGTCGTTGAGACCTCGAACGCGCGTTCATTGGCCGGGTGATTTGAGTCACACCCAGCGCGGCTCACTGAGCATCAGGCCGCAGCGCCTCAATCGTTCGACTGATCGCACCTGATCGCCGCCAACCCACAAGGGATCGAACATTCAGGTTCCTTGTTGCTGTGAGATCAATAGTTCCATAGCTGCCGCGCCATTTGTGTCCGCAATTAGTCAACTCAGCCTGTGACTATTCGGAACTCCAATGGACCAGCGGCGTTCATTCCTCATGAGCAAGGCGACAACCATAGAGACGGAACGCGGCCGCAGATCGGTTTGGCCGCTGTTGATCACCATCGCAGTCGCGATGTTGGGCCTGTGCTCGATGCTCATCTTCGATCATGGGCTATGGGATCGGCGCGTCGAAAGCCCGCTTGTGGTTCGATATGAAAGCACCGCGGATGCTGCAAAGGCGGCGCAAGCCACGGTGACCCCGACGACGCCGAAGCCCGCGCTCGAACCCGTCGCGCCCGGTCCCAAACGCGTCCAGCCCGCAATTCCCGAGAACGGCAAGAGCTAAGTTTAGCGCGCGGCCGGCGATGACCATGCCTCGGCCTCCGGTCGGCCACCGGCACGATGGCCCAGAACCGGCGCACCTTCACTCAGCAAAGTTCAAACAGCTTGGATGATGCCTTATCGACGTGCTTCACGATAACAATATCGTGCAACGCGACGCCGCCACCGATTACCGCGTCAAGTTCCGCGTCCGTCAACAGAATGGTTTCGCGCTGGGTGTTCTTGTCCGTGTTCATGTGCCATCCCTCCTGATCGCCAAGGGCCAATCCCTTTGACCGATGGTCGCGAGAATGCACGGCAGGGTTCATTGGCGGCGTGATGCAGATCACGAAAGCGGACGGTTGCGGCGGTTGGAAAATCACCTTCCCACCAACTGATCCGCGAAATACCCGATGGTCTTGCGGTAGATCACCGCGTGATTCCACTCGCGCATCGCCTCGAAATTCGCCGTGCCTTCGCCGTAGGGCTGACCCATCCGGAAGCCGTTGGTGTGCAAGAGATTGGCGGTGGAGGCGAGCACGTCGGGCACGCTGTGGCGCAGGTCGACGCGGCCGTCGCCGTCGAAATCGACGCCGTATTTGATGTAGGACGACGGCAGGAATTGCGTCTGGCCGATCTCGCCGGCAAAGGCGCCGATCAGATCGCGCAACGGCAGATCGCCGCGCTGCACGATCTTCAGCGCCGCGAGCAATTCGCCCTGAAACAAATCGGTGCGGCGGCAATCATGCGCCATGGTCGCAAGCGTGCGGATGACAGGCAATTTGCCCATGTCACCCTTGCCGAAATCGGTCTCCAGCCCCCAGATCGCCACCAATATCTGCCGCGGCACGCCGAATTTGGCCTCGATGCTCGCCAGCAGCGCCGCATTCCGCTGCAGCATCGCCCGGCCGCCATTGATGCGGCCCGCACCGACGCGGGTCGAGACATATTGTTCGAACGACTTGTTGAAGGTGTAGCGCTGGCGCCGGTCGAAATTCAAGACCGACTGATCCACCGTCACCCCGCCGAGCGCCGAGGCGATCACGCCTTGCGAAACGCCCGCGGCGGCGGCCTCGGCCGACATGCTGGCCACGAAGGCGTTGAAGTCCCCGCCGCAGCGGGCGGCAAAGGAGGGCGTGGCCGCGACAAGGGCGGCGAGGACGATGAAGGCGCGGAGCATGGGGAAGACCATTCGTTATGGGAAATAGGAGATCGGAGGCGGGTTGTAGCACCTACCCTTTATATCTTCGAGAGGTGATGCGGTGGTAGGCCAAACGAATAACGAAAAATTTAAAGTTCGCTCTCGGGTCTGCCGTGGTGCCGGCCAGCGGCCATTCTCGTGGCACGTTGATCAGGCTCACCAGCGTGTAGCTGATGACCAGCAGCATGAACCACGAGCCGAGCTTGTCGGGCGAGACCATCGACCAGCCGTGCCGTTGCGATGGATAGAGCCAAATCCTGGTGAAGGTTCCGATGTTTTCTGAAAACCAGATGAACAGCGACACCAACAGCAAGCCCAGCAGCAACGGCATCGAACGGTAGCTGCGCCAGACCCTGAAATGGACCCTGGTGCGGCCGAACAACGCTGCCGACGCCGCGAACAGAAGCCACCGCAGATCGGGCATGAAGTGGTGGGCAAAGAAATTGGCATAGATCGCGAGGCTGAGCGCGATCAGGCTCGACCGCCGCGGATGGTGCGAGAAACGGAAGCCGAACAGCCGCCAGGCACGACAGAGATAGCTGCCGATACAGGAATACATGAAGCCGGAAAACAGCGGTACGCCGCCAATCCGGAAAAAATTCGGCTCCGGATAGATCCAGGAGCCGACCGACGTCTTGAAGATCTCCATCGCCGTTCCGACGATGTGATAGATCAGGATGACTTTCGCCTCGTCCGAGGTCTCCAGACCGCCCGCCAACAACGCGATCTGAACGGCGACCATGCACAGAAACAAAAAATCGTAGCGCGGCAGCACGGACGCGTGCGGATAAAACCGCCAGGTGCCGATCATCAGCGCAACCGCGATCCCGCCAAAGAGACAGGCCCAACCCTGCTTGATGCCAAAGCGAAGGAATTCATAGAGCGCCGCCGTCCACCGCCGCCGCGACATAATACGGCCGAGGCGGCGTTCGCGCGCGATGAACGGACGAAGCAGCGGCCAGATCGCAGCGGCGCTGGTCGCGGGTTCGGTGATATCGGGTCTTGGATTCGTGGAGTGATGCACAACGAAAACGCTGATGGCGGATCGCGGTCGAAAAACGGCGATTCCGAAGTCTCCTCACGCCTCCGCAAAGAATGGCGAATAACTGCAAGATTTCTCGACACGATCTGCACACCAGCGCACCGAAGCGGACTTGGGTCTGGATCGCGTACGACCTGCCAAAAAACAACAGCAGCATGTGCCGCCACGCTAGGAATAAGATCACATTAACCTAAGGGTACCCGACTATCTGGTAACGTATTTTCCGATACCATTTGTTCTTGTTTTGTCCTAAGGTGACTTATGGCGGTCTCGACGCAAATCGAATGGACTGACGCAACGTGGAATCCTGTCACAGGTTGCACGAAGATCACACGTGGCTGTGACTTTTGCTACGCCGAGCGTTTTTCAGAGCGATTCAGAGGCGTCCCCGGCCATCCGTTTGAGAATGGTTTCGATCTAAAACTGCGACCGGAGCGACTTGCGCAACCGCTAAGTTGGCGCCAGCCGCGGCGTATCTTCGTTAATTCCATGAGCGATCTTTTTCATAAGGAGGTACCCAGACCTTTCATCAATTCCGTATTTGACACGATGGAAGCCGCCGACTGGCATACTTACCAAGTATTGACGAAGCGCAGTTCGCTCATGACCCGATATCTTCGTAATCGATACGGCAACGGCAAAGCGCCCACGCATATTTGGTTGGGCGTATCCGTCGAGGACGCGAAAAATGCAGTCCGATTGAAGCATCTTAGCGCTGCGCAGGCGTCTGTTAAGTTCGTCTCATTCGAGCCGCTGTTGGGATCTGTGGGCAAGCTTGATCTTAAGGGGATTGATTGGGCCATCGTGGGCGGTGAGAGCGGTCCACATGCGCGGCCGATGGCGGAAGAGTGGGCGATCGAGATACGGGATCAGTGCCGCCTCGCCAAGGTCGCTTTCTTCTTCAAACAGTGGGGTGGATTCCGCCCGAAGGCGGGTGGGCGTCTGCTGCGCGGGCGCGAATGAGAATCAGTATCCCAAGATTTATCGAAAGGTATATTTAGAGGCGGCAGAGTAGAAAGGAAGAACTGTGACCGATCCTTATTCGGATCGCGAGCAAACTAAGGCTAAACATTTCATCCTAAAACGATACCTTCAGGCGCTCGCGTTCAAGGTTCTTAAATTCTATGACATTACCTACGTAGATGGATTTTCAGGTCCATGGAAGACCAAGACGGAAGACTTCCTCAATTCATCCTTCATGATTGCGATCAGCGTCCTCAAGGACGCTCAACAGAAAATTCAGAATCAAACCGGACGACGTCCAAAAATTCGCTGCTTCTTCTCCGAGAGCAATCGGCAAGCGTATGCCAAGTTGGCCGCGGCGATTGCGCCTTTTCATAAACCCGAAGAAGATTTTGAGATTAGAACGTACTGTGGCGAATTCGAAAATGCGATATCCGAGATCGAGGCCTTCATCAGCAGTTCTTTCCCTCTGATCTTCATCGACCCAACTGGGTGGACAGGCTATTCCCTCAACAGGATAGGACCGCTCCTTAATCGTCCCAAATGCGAAGTGCTAATCAATTTCATGTACGACTTTGTAAATCGGGCCGCATCGATGAGCGATGCGAGGACGATTTCATCGCTCGACCCTATTCTCGGTGGCCCCAGCTGGGAAACGCGACTTGATCCAAGCCTCCCTCGAGGTCGCGCGGTCGAGAAATTATTTCGAGACAATCTAGCGACTGTCGGAAATTTTGATTTCGTGGTCTCAACTAAAATAGACCGGCCAACGGCGGACCGCCCACATTTCTTCATTGTCTACGCAACGAAGTCACGCGATGGACTAAGGGAATTTCGTGAAACCGAATACAACGCATTGAGGCTTAACGCGCGAGACAGAGCCGGCGCCAAAGAGCGCAAACGAGAAAGTCGATCGGGTTCAACTGATCTTTTTTCAGGCCTGGATGCTGATGTTCAAGAAGCTACAATTGATGAAATCGTCGAGGATCAAAAGGCATTGGCATCTCTCGACATCCTCAATATTTTGCGCGAATTCGGGCCGATATCTTTTTCCGGACTTTGGGAGATGATCCTGCGGGCCTACATGTTGCGGGTTACCAACGTGAAGGATATCTGCGTCGGCCTAGCTAAAAATGGTACCATCGACCAGCCATGGGGCGGCGGCACTCGTAAGCCGCGCGATCAAGACGTAATAAAATTGATCTAAACTTTCATATTGTATGAAAAACGACGATCTTTCGTCCGCCGTTTTTCTAGCAAGTTGCGAGATTCGCTCACTCTCACCAATGCCTCTTCCGCTTGTTCCAGGCGAACAGCACATCGGCGAAACGATCGTAGACGAAGCGCGTAACCGGCAGGCTCAGCGGATTACCGAACAGTGATGCCAGCCAGCCTTCGCCAGGCGTTGCCCGCCACATCGCGATAGCGACATCCGCGCCGACGATCAGGCGGCCCGCTTCGTCGGTCGCATGCAGGCGCCGACGGACGTCATCGAGCGAGGCGCCGTAGGCGGCCAGCGCATCGGGCTCGTCGTTGATGTCCTTGAATGAGATTTTACCGGCGCGGACGGCGGCGACCAGCCTGTTGCGTTGCCAGTCGATACCGGCATCGCAGACGGGGCAGCGCGTGTTGTACCAGACAACAAGGCTGCTACCCGTCATGTGCTCCTCAGTTATCCAGGAAGCTCCGCAGTTTCCTGCTCCTCGACGGATGCTTCAGCTTCCGCAGCGCCTTGGCCTCGATCTGCCGGATACGTTCTCTCGTCACCGAGAACTGCTGGCCGACTTCTTCCAGGGTGTGGTCGGTGTTCATGCCTATGCCGAAGCGCATGCGGAGCACGCGTTCTTCGCGCGGGGTGAGCGAGGCCAGCACGCGCGTGGTGGTTTCGCGGAGGTTGCTCTGGATCGCGGCATCGATCGGGAGGATCGCGTTCTTGTCCTCGATGAAATCGCCGAGATGGGAGTCTTCCTCGTCGCCCACCGGTGTTTCCAGCGACAGCGGCTCTTTCGCAATCTTGAGAACCTTGCGCACCTTCTCGAGCGGCATGCCGAGCTTTTCGGCGAGCTCTTCGGGGGTGGGCTCGCGGCCGATCTCGTTGAGCATCTGGCGCGAGGTGCGCACGATCTTGTTGATGGTCTCGATCATGTGCACGGGAATGCGGATGGTGCGGGCCTGATCCGCAATCGAGCGCGTGATCGCCTGCCGGATCCACCAGGTCGCATAGGTCGAGAACTTGTAGCCGCGGCGGTATTCGAATTTGTCGACCGCCTTCATCAGGCCGATATTGCCTTCCTGGATCAGATCGAGGAATTGCAGGCCGCGGTTGGTGTATTTCTTGGCGATCGAAATCACGAGCCGCAGGTTGGCCTCGACCATTTCCTTCTTGGCCTGGCGCGCCTCGCGCTCGCCCTTCTGCACGCCGTGCACGATCTTGCGGAATTCGCCGATCTCAAGCCCGGTCAAGGCCGCGAGCGACTGGATCTCGTGGCGCAGTTCCTTGATGCGGTCCTTGTCGTGATGGACGAAATTCTTCCAGCCTTTGGCGGAAAGTTTCGAGACCCGGTTGAGCCAGCGCGGATCGAGCTCCGAGCCTTGATAGTTGCGCAAAAAGTCCTCGCGCGCGACGCCGTGGCTGTCGCCGAGGCGCAGCAACTTGCCCTCGAACGACACCAGCTTCTTGTTGATGTCGTAGAGCTGCTCGACCAGCGAATCGATACGGGCCTGATTGAGCCGCAGCGACTTCACCTCGACGATGATCTCGTCCTTCAGCTTCTTGTATTTGCGCTCCTGCGCCGGCGACAGTGTCTCGTTCTGGAGCTGGTTGGAAATGTCCTGCTCCTGCAGGCGCCGCAGCTTCTTGTAGTTGTCGGCGATCTTGTCGAAGGTCTCGACCACCTTTGGCTTCAGCTCGGCCTCGATGGCGGCGAGCGACATCTGGTTTTCGAACTCGTCATCATCCATGTCGCCGTCGGCGGCCCCTTCCGAGGTGCTTTCGCCCTCGGCGGCGGCGGCCGGTGCTGCTGCGGCACGGAACGGGGTCGGCGACGGCGGCGCTGCCGGCGGCGCAATATGCGAGGGTGCGGCCTGCGGCATCACCGCTGCGCCGTTGCCATTGCCATTTCCGATACCATTGCCATTGCCGTTGCCGTTGGCCTCACCGTCGCCATTGGCTGCCACCAGCGGCTGGCCGTCGGGACCGAGCGGAGCGGCCAGCATCGCCGGGTTCATGTTGTTCTTGGCGTCGGGGCCGGCGTAAGTCGCTTCGAGATCGATGATGTCGCGGAGGAAGATCTTGCCCTCGTTGAGTTCATCGCGCCAGATGATGATGGCCTGGAACGTCAGCGGGCTTTCGCACAAGCCAGCGATCATCGCCTCGCGGCCGGCCTCGATGCGCTTGGCAATGGCGATTTCGCCTTCGCGCGACAGCAGCTCGACGGTGCCCATCTCGCGCAGATACATCCGGACCGGATCGTCGGTGCGCTCGCCGGGCTCGGACTTCTTGACTTCGGTGACGGCCTTCTGCGTGACCTCGACCAGTTCGTTGTCGGTCTCGTCCTCGGCCTCTTCCTTGTTGTCTTCCTCAGAGTCGGCGTCCTCGGCCTCGGAGACGTTGATGCCCATGTCGGAGAGCATCGACATGATGTCCTCGATCTGCTCGGGCGAGGTGGTATCGGAGGGCAGGACTTCGTTGAGCTGATCGAAGGTCACGAAGCCGCGCTTCTTGGCCTGCTTGATCATCTTCTTGACGGCGGCATCGGACAGGTCGAGCAACGGCGACGGCGCGTCCGGGGAATCCTTCTCAGGCGCATCGGCTGCCTTGTCGTCTTTTTCCTTGTCCTTGACCTGCAGCGTCTTTGCCTTGGTGGTGGCCATTCAGTGCTCCTAAAACGCGCTTGCGCGGGGTGGCGTCGCCGCGCCCGCGCTTTGAATCCGTGACGTCATTCATGACGCGGAAAGGGCGGCGCAGACGTGTCGCCACCCTCGAATCGATATCCCCGGTTTCGAACTCTTAGCCCGCAGGCTACTAAGCTTCGATTAACCCTGTTTTTGCAGCCAAACCATGGGTTTGGCGAGTCATTTCGCGGGTCCGGCCCCAGCCGTCCGCAGCATTTTTCAATCAGACACTGCGCTGGAACCGGCCTGAGGACTCGCCGAAACCCTCGATCAGGGCCTCGGTGCCGTCCACTTCCGCCAGCCGCGCCTTGACGTCCCGCAGCCATGCCAAATTGGCCTCGCTGGCTTCGTCGCCCAAGGCCAGCTCGGCATCCTTCAATTCCCTAAGTAAGGAGTGCCATTGGCGATGCAAGGAGACGAGCTGGTGCCAGGTGGAAAGAACGTCCTCGCGCGCAGCACCGGGCCCTGCCCCCCACACCGCCGAGGTCGTGATGGCGAGATCAACCCTTTGAAGAACTTGCGAAAATCCGCCCGCCGCGAGATCGGCGCGCATTTTTTCGCTCTGTTCGGAGGGCTCGGATGTGTGGTGATGGTCGTTGGCAAAGGCGGCGATAATGCCGGCGCGCAATTTGTGCGCCTCCGGATGGGCCAATTCCAGCGCCGCCACTTCCTCCAGATGGTCGTGCAGCAGCCAGGGATGATTGATCAAGGATTGCAGGATCAGCGCCTCGCGGCGGGAGATCATGCTGCGCTGGCCGCGCATGATCGGGCTCGTCGCCAACTGGGGACTTGCCACCTGATAGGGCTGGCGGTTGATGGTGGGACTGCCGGCGGGCCCCTGCCCGCGACCGCCAAACGAGCCGGATCGCGGCTCGAATCGCCCCGCAGCGCCCGGCGTGAACGAGCCGCGGGGGGCAAAGCGCCGGCCCGATTCGCCGCCAAAATTGCCTGAGCCGCCGCGATAATTGCCGCGGCCGTAGGAGCCGCGTCCGCCTTCCGGCGCAAAGGTCCGTTGCAGGCGCTGCTCCAGATCCTGGCGATAATAGCGCCGCACTTTTTCGTCGCGAATGCCGTTGCTCAGTTCCTGCACCCGCGCCTCCAGTGCTGCGCGCCGCTCCGGTGTTGCGAAGGTGCCGCCTTCGAGTTCGCGCGACCAGATCACGTCGGCCAGCCCGCGCGCCGCGGCGATGACCTCCTCGATGGCGCCGCGCCCGCCGGAGCGCGCCAGATCGTCAGGGTCCTGGCCTTCCGGCAGCAGCGCAAACCGCAGGCTCTTGCCGGGCAGAAGATGCGGCAGCGCCAGATCGGCGGCGCGCCATGCCGCCTTCTGGCCGGCCTTGTCGCCGTCAAAACAGAGGATCGGCTCGTCCGCCATCTTCCATAACAGCGCGAGCTGGTTTTCGGTTAACGCCGTACCGAGGGGGGCTACGCTCGCAGGATATCCTGATCCGACCATGGCGATGACATCGACATAGCCTTCGACCACCACCACGGCGCTGCCGTTATGGGCGGCGAGCCGCGCGGGTGCCAAATTGTAGAGATTGTCGCCCTTGTGAAACAGCGGGGTTTCCGGCGAGTTGAGGTATTTCGCCGGGACGTCTTTTTCGAGCGCGCGGCCGCCGAACGCGATCACCCGCCCGCGTATATCAGTGATCGGAAACATCACCCGGTCGCGAAAGCGATCATAGGGCACCGGAATATCTTCGCCGGCAATCAGGAGCCCGGCCTCGACCATGTCCTCGACCGGGATGCCCTGCGCGCCCAGATGCTCCTTCAGCGCAAAGCGGGTCTGTTGTATCGCCGGGGGCGTAGCCGATGCGGAACTGCAATTGCACCGCCGGCGAAATCGCGCGGTCGGCGAGGTAGCCGCGCGCCTTGGCGCCGTGGCGCGACGCCAGCGTGTCGGCGAAGAATTTCGCGGCCAGTTCCATCACGTCATACAGCGTCTTGCGGCGCTGCTCGTGCCGCGCCGCATCGGGCGTCACCGCCGGCAGCGCCAGGCCTGCCATCGCGGCGAGGCGCTCGACGGCTTCGGGAAACGAAAGTCCCTCGGTCTGAACCAGGAAGTCGAAGATGTTGCCGTTCTTGCCGGAGGAGAAGTCGAACCACGCCTGCTTCTGATCGTTGACGAAGAACGAGGGGGTTTTCTCCTGCTGGAACGGCGACAGCCCCTTCCACTCGCGCCCCGACTTCTTCAACTTCACGCGCCGGCCTACGACTTCCGAAACCGGAAGCCGGGCGCGCAGTTCATCGAGGAATTGGGGCGTAAAGCGCATGGGCGATTTTCGGTAAGTCGGGGGCGGCTGCCAACCGACTAGGGATATAGGGTGCCCCGCCGAAAATACGAAGATTGTCGGCCTTCTCCCGGCTATTCACAGGCGGCGTCGTCATTCCGGGACACGCGAAGCGTGGGCCCGGAATCCTACCCCTGCAGAGAGTATGGATTCCGGGCCTGCGCCAAGAGGCGCATCCCGGAATGACGGCAGTTACTTCTCCACAAACCTTCCTGACGCGATCCGCGGCAGGTGGCGCGACCGGCCAGTTGTAAACGTAAGTCCAGGCCTCGCTGACCGCGCCGTCGCCAAGCGTCACCGGCAGCATTTGCCGGATATATTCGGTGGGCTCGGCAAAGCCCTCGCCGCAGGCCTCGTACATGTCGAATTCGCGCAGCAATTCGGCTGATCGGCGCAGCCGGTAGACTTCGCCGAACACGACGTCATCGGCATCATCCGACAGCACCAGCCCCGGATAATGCTTCACGCGATAAAGCCGGCCCCGGCACCGCGCCTCGCCGACGAAGTCCGCGGCCTGCCGCAACAGCGTCGCCATCGGATTGTCGAAGCCGCGCATCAGCGTGCCGTAGACGAAGAGACGATCGGAGGTCATGGGCTGTCTTAAACCGTCATTGCGAGCGAAGCGAAGCAATCCATCTCGCCACAAGAAAGAATGGATTGCTTCGTCGCTTACGCTCCTCGCAATGACGAATGCAAGCGCCGCGTTCTAGGCCGCCACGACCTCGTCGCTGATGACGAGGAATTTGGCAAGGTCCATGCGGCCGAAACTCGTGGTCAGCGCCACGTCCGCGGCGTCGCGGCCGGTGCCCATCAGGATGCGGCCGATCCGCGGGTGATTGTGGCGGGCGTCGAAGGTGTACCACTGGCCGGACAGATAGACCTCGAACCAGCCGGAGAAATCCATCGGCGCGGGATCGTAGGGAATGCCGATGTCGCCCATGTAACCGGTGCAATAGCGCGCCGGAATGCCCATGCAGCGGCAGAAGGTCAGCGCCAGATGCGCGAAATCGCGGCAGACCCCCGTGCCCTGCTCGTAGACGTCATGGGCGGATTTCATGTGATGGGCGTGCTGGTAGCCGAAAGTGACGTGGTTATGCACGAAGCTGCAGATCGCGGCGACCCGCTGCCAGCCCGGCTGGGTCTGGCCGAACAGCGACCATGCCACATCGGTCAATTTGTCGGTTTCGCAATAGCGGCTCGCCATCAGATACAGCAACACGTCGTCGGGCAGTTGGTCGATCGGAAGCTGCTGCGCGGTCGGCACGACGACATCGGGCAATCCGGAATCGCGCACCAGCGCGCTGCCGCGCAAGGTCACGCCGCCGCTAGGGGCCACCAGCCTGCCGCAGACATTGCCGAAACTGTCGCGGTAAAAGCCGATCGGCGCGTTCGGCTCGGCGACGATGCTTTCGGTGCCGACGATGTCGGAATAGCGCGACGGGTGAATGCTGAGCATGATCACCATCGGCGTCGGCTGCACGGCCGTATAGGTGATCTCGAAGCCTACCTTGATTTCCATGTCAGGCCTCCCGCTCCCTCGTCCACCGAAACCACATTGATGCTGACATCCATCGCCACGAATGCATCGGCCGAGCCGAGATACGTGCCGTGCAGCGGGATGGCCTGGCGCGGATCGCGCGCCACCGCGACCCGCACGAGGTCGCGGGTGCCGACGATGCCGTTGGTGGGATCGAACTCGATCCAGCCGGCGCTCGGCAGATAGACCTGGACCCAGGCATGGGTCGAGCCGCCGCCGGCATAGCGATGCGCGCGGTCGCCCGGGATGAACAGATAGCCCGACACGAAGCGCGCGGCGATGCCGAGCCGCCGCAGCGCCTCGATCATGAACAGCGCGTAGTCGCGGCAGGTGCCGGACCTCGTCTGCAGTGTATCCAGCGGATGCTGGGTGCCGTGCTCATGCCGCTTGCGGTAAATGAAGGCGTTGCGGATGCCGTGGGTCATGCTGCTCAGGATATTGAAGGTAGGGGTCGGACCCTCGGCATCGAGGAAATTCCGCGCCCACGCCGACAGCTCGCCATTGGGATCGCCGTATTGGGGCGTGATGAACTGAACGAGGTCGGGAAACTCCTCGTCGTCGTACAGAAATGGATAGAAATAAGCCGGATCGTCCGCGGTCAACGCGAACTCCTCGGCCGGATTGTGCTCGACCGTCGCCGTGCTGAGGATCGACAAGTATTTCGGCGCGCTCGTCGAAGGTCGCGATCGCGACGCTGTTGCCGAACACGTCGTGGATCCAGCGCAGCGACATCGGCTGCGGCACGATCTCGAGGCGGCCGGAAACCACCCGCAGGTCGTGGCCGTCGCGCGGGCGCAGCATGATGCGATGTTCGCCAAACGCCACCGGGTGGGTATAGCGATATTCGGTCTTGTGGTGAATCGTCAGCAGCGGCATCGTCGGGGTAATCATCGTGACTTTGTGCAATCCGATCTATACCGATAGCTGCTTATTCCTGAACCAGCATGCTGCTTCGGTAGGCAAAGAGTAGAGGAAAATGGCTTTGGAAAGCGCCGGCGACACATCATTACTCCTTGGCAAGGGGGATGTTCCGCCGGTTCACGAAGATAACGCGGCCGGACCCTCGCCGTTCCTGCTGACTTGCGATCATTACGGCCGGCTGATCCCGCGCGTGCTCGGCGATCTCGGCCTGCCGGAAGACGAACTGACGCGGCATATCGCCTGGGACATCGGCATTGCCGGCGTGGCCGAGGCGCTCGCAAAGCAGCTCGATGCGCATCTGATCGCGCAGCGCTACTCGCGGCTGGTGATCGACTGCAACCGGCCGCCGACGGCGCCAAGCTCGATCCCGCGCATCAGCGAGGCGACCACCATCAAGGGTAATGAGGGTCTGACGCGCGATGAGGCCGAGGCGCGGCGACGGGCGATCTTCGATCCCTATCATCGCCGCATCGACGAGGTGATCGATGCGCGGCTGCGCGAGCAGCGGCCGACGGTGCTGGTGTCGCTGCATAGTTTCACGCCGGTTTATGCCGGCATCGCCCGGCCCTGGCATATCGGCACGCTCTATCATCGCGACACCCGCCTGCCGCCGCTATTATTGAAACTGCTGCGCGGCGAGGCGGAGCTTGTGGTCGGCGACAATGAGCCCTATGCGGTGAGCGACGAGACCGACTACACCATCCCGGTTCACGGCGAGGCGCGCGGCCTGATGAATTCCGGCATCGAAATCCGCCAGGATTTGATCGCAGATCCTGCCGGCCAGAGCGAGTGGGCCGAACGGCTGGCGCGGATTCTCGGCGAGATCGAGATCATCTTGCGCGCGCAGAGGACTGGTTTAAAGCGTTGCAGCGAAGTTTGTCCCGTGTCCTCGCATGAAGAAAACGCGTCGAGCGAATTCTAGAGCCCCGTGCCGATACGATATCGGCACTCATGAGCCTGCTACTACCGCGCCCGCGTCAGCGCCAGCCAGATGCCGCCGCCGATCATGAAGCCGCCGGACACCCGCGACACCAGCCGCGTCCGCCGCGGCGAGAAGAACGAGCGCGCGCGGCCGGCCAGCAGCGCATAGAGCCCGTCGGTGATGGCAGCGATCACCATGAAGGTGACACCGAGCAGCGCCACCTGCGAGGCGTGATCCCGGCTCATGTCCATGAACTGCGGAATGAACGCGCCGAAGAACAGCAGCACCTTGGGGTTGGAGAGCGACACCAGAAGGCCCTGCAGGAAAAACCCGCCGCGCGGTGGGGGCGGCGGCGCGTCTGACCCGACGCCCTCGACGGGGCTGCGGACCAGCTTGATGCCGAGCCAGACCAGATAAGCGGCACCGGCAAGCCGCACCCAATCGAACCAGTAGCCGAGCGTCGCCATCAGCGTGGTCAGCCCGATCGCGACGATGCCGATCACGATCGCCAGACCCACTTGCACGCCGGCGATATTGATCAGCGCCGCGCGGGTGCCGTGCCGCAAGCCGTTGGCAATCAGGAGCGTGACGATCGGCCCCGGCAACAGCGCCAGCGCAATGCAGGTGGCGACAAAGGCAAGATAGACCTGAAGTGACATGATGGGCTCGCATACGGTCGAAATGACTTCGCATTATGCATGAAGCGCGTGCGGAAGCAGCACTCTTGAAACACCATCTTGACATGCAACCATTTGGTTGCCTATCATCGAGACCATGGATGAGGTCTTCAAAGCGCTGGCCGATGCTTCGCGGCGGTCGCTGCTGGACCGGCTTCATCTGAAGAACGGACAGACCCTGAACGATCTCTGCGACGGCCTCGCCATGACGCGGCAGGCCGTGACCAAGCACCTTGCGATTCTCGAGGCCGCCAACCTCGTCAGCACCATCAGGCATGGCCGCGAGAAACTGCACTACCTCAACCCGGTGCCGATCCATCAGATCGGCGAGCGGTGGATCAGGAAATTCGAGCGCGGCAAGCTCGCCGCGCTCAGCGAATTGAAACGGCAACTGGAGCAGCGTGATGAGTAAGCCCGAATTCGTCTATGTCATTTACATCGCAGCGACGCCGGAGAAGGTATTCGAGGCGCTGACCGACGCGAAGATGTCTGAGCGCTACTGGCACGGCAATTACGTCGAGTCCGACTGGAAAGTCGGCTCGCCGTTCACGCTGAGATTGAAGCGGCACGACAAGAATGTCACCGGAGAGGTGCTCGAATACGATCCGCCACGCCGGCTCGCCTATACGTTTCATTCGGCACAAGAAGGACATGAAAGCGAGAAGCACTCGCGCGTCACCTTCGAAATGGAGCGCCAGAAGGACCAGGTGAAGCTCACCGTCGTCCATGACAAGTTCGAACCCGGCAGCAAGGTGCTCGAAGCGATCAGCCTCGGCTGGCCGCTGGTTCTGTCCAGCCTCAAGAGCTTCGTCGAGAACGGTCAGGTGCTGCGCGCGCCCTGGTACGAAGATGAAATCGCGGAAGCAGGCGCGGGAGCCAGGTGATGCGTAAGCCGGAATTCGTCTACGTCACCTATATCGAGACCACGCCCGAGAAGCTGTGGGAGGCGCTGACGTCAAGCGAGTTCTCCAAACGCTATTGGTGGGACACCAGCGTGGTGTCGGACTGGAAGGTGGGCTCGCCGTTTTCGCTGGTGCTCAACGGCAAGACCACCGATGTCGGCGAGGTTCTCGAGGCCGATCCGCCGCGGCGGCTATCCTACACTTTCCGCCACATCCTCAACGAAGCGGCCCGCAACGAACGGCCGACGCGCGTCACCTTCGTGATCGAGCCGCACGGCGGACTGGTGAAGCTGACCTTGACGCATCGGGATTTCGCGGAAAACAGCGTGATCCTCGACGGCATCTCCAAGGGATGGCCGGCGATCCTGTCGAGCCTGAAGAGCATGCTGGAAACCGGCGAGCCGCTGATCATTCCGCTCGACGCGCTGTTCATCGACGAACTCGAAGAGGTCTACCGGTCATGAACATCGACAGCTTCATGCCGGCCATCGTCTATACGATCTACATCGCCTCGACGCCGGAGAAGGTCTGGCAGGCGCTGACATCGGCGGAATTCACCCGCAAGTATTTTTTCGGCAATTCCGTCGAGGTCGATTTGAAAATCGGTGGCGCCTATATCGTCCGCACGCCGGACGGTGCGCTGCATATCAGCGGCGAGGTGATCGAATGCGACCCGCCGAACCGGCTCACGATCACCTTCAACGTCAACTGGCCTGATCTCATCGAGAAACTCGGGCCGACGCTGGTGACTTACGAGATCGAGCAGGCCGGCGATGCGGTGAAGCTGACGCTGATCCAGTCGCACGACCGCCCGCTCAGCGACGACATCCTCTCCGGCGGCCGGCAAGGCTGGCCGGCGATCCTCTCCGGCCTGAAGAGCGTGCTGGAGACCGGCAATGCGCTTTCGATCCAGATGGCGCCGCCACAGCGCATGCTGCAAGCACTGAAGGAAATGGGGATCAAGACGCCGTAGACCTCAATCGTCATTCCGGGGCCCGCCTTTGGCGCGAACCCGGAATCTCGCTACCCCCCTCCCAACTCTCCCCCACAAGGGGGGAGAGAGCAAAGAGAGCGCGGCGGCAAGGAATCACCCCGTCAGCGCCGCCTTCACCAGGCCGCTGGCCTTGCCGAAATCCATCTGGCCGGCGTATTTCGCTTTCAGCACCGCGATCACCTTACCCATGTCTTTCATGCCGGCCGCATTGGTCTCCGCCACCGCGGCCGATATCGCCGCCTTGACGTCGGCTTCCGACATCTGCTTCGGCAGGTAGGCCGAGATGATGGCGATTTCCTCGCGCTCCTGATCGGCAAGTTCGGCACGGCCACCCTTGTCGTAGAGTTCGACCGATTCCTGGCGCTGTTTTATCATTTTCTGGAATACGCCAAGCAAATCCGCGTCGGTCAGCGGCGGCTTGCCTTCTCCGCGCGCGGCGATGTCGGCGTTCTTGATGGTCGAATTGACCATGCGCAGCGTGGAGAGCTTGCGCTCATCCTTGGCCCGCATCGCGTCCTTGACCGCATTGTTGATGTCGTCGCGCAGCATCGTCTTTTCCTCTCGCGGCCCTCACGCCGCATCCCATAAGCAGTTGATCTAGGCCGTCCGAGCCGATGAAACAACTCACATCCGCAGCCATTCGGCCAGGAGCCGCAGCGCCTCAGCATGAGGCAGGCCCCAAATATGCGGATTTTGCATGTGATTAGTCAGCTTCCGGCTTTGACGCCCGCGCGGGCGACGTCTATGTAATGCGCTCATGACGACAATCGAAAATGCCTTGGCCTGGCCGGAACACAAACCGACCGCGCTGCTGGTGCTGGCCGACGGTACCGTGCTGGAAGGCTTCGGCCTCGGCGCCGAGGGCCACGCCGTCGGCGAGGTCTGCTTCAACACGGCGATGACCGGCTATGAGGAGATTCTCACCGATCCCTCCTATGCCGGGCAGCTCATCACCTTCACTTTTCCGCATATCGGCAATGTCGGCACCAACGACGAAGATATCGAGACGGTGAACATGGCGGCGACGCCGGGGGCGCGCGGCGTGATCCTGCGCGCCGCCATCACCGACCCGTCGAACTACCGCGCCACGAAGCATCTCGACCAATGGCTGAAGGCGCGCGGCATCATCGGCCTGTCCGGGATCGACACCCGCGCGCTGACGGCGCTGATCCGCAGCAAGGGCATGCCGAATGCCGTGATTGCGCATGCCGAGAACGGCCAGTTCGATCTGCATGGTCTGAAGGAGGAAGCGCGCGAATGGCCCGGCCTCGAAGGCATGGACCTGGTGCCGATGGTCACCTCTGGCCAGCGCTTCACCTGGGACGAAACGCCATGGGCGTGGGAAAAAGGCTTTGGCCGGCAGACCGAGCCCGAGTTCAACGTCGTCGCGGTCGATTACGGCATCAAGCGCAACATCCTGCGGCTGCTCGCCGGTGAAGGCTGCCAGATTACCGTGGTGCCGGCGACCACTTCAGCCGAGGATATCCTGGCGATGAAGCCGGACGGCGTGTTCCTGTCGAACGGCCCCGGCGATCCCGCCGAGACCGGCAAATACGCCGTGCCGGTGATTCAAAAGGTGATCTCGTCGGGCACGCCGACCTTCGGAATCTGTCTCGGACATCAGATGCTGGGCCTCGCCGTCGGCGCCAGGACCAAAAAGATGCATCAGGGCCATCACGGCGCCAACCACCCGGTCAAGG
Organism: uncultured Pseudomonadota bacterium; assembly: GCA_963819325.1. Lineage (GTDB taxonomy): Bacteria > Pseudomonadota > Alphaproteobacteria > Rhizobiales > Xanthobacteraceae > Bradyrhizobium. Next base: position 40,711 of record CAWFVT010000006.1, on the reverse strand, counting down.
ACGAGACCACCGGCAAGGTGGAAATCACCTCGATGAACCACGGCTTCGCGGTCGATCAGGCGACCCTGCCCGCCGGCGCGACCCAAACCCACATCTCGCTGTTCGACGGCTCCAATTGCGGCATCCAGCTCGAGGGCAGACCGGTGTTCTCGGTGCAGTATCACCCGGAAGCCTCCCCCGGCCCGCGCGATTCGCATTATCTCTTCAAGCGGTTCGCCGACCTGATGCGGGCCCACAAGGGCGGGTAGCCGATCCATCGTCATTGCGAGGAGCGCAAGCGACGAAGCAATCCATTCTTTTTGCGGAGCTATAGATTGCTTCGCTGGCGCTCGCAATGACGTGGAAACGTCATGCTCAACTGGACTGGCGCCGCCACTTGAAGTTTTGTATGATAGTCATCATTGCAAAACAGGACATGCTTCCATGGACGACAAACCAACCCGCAAGCTCGAATTCGGCGTGACGCCGACGGACGTGATGGCGTCCATGCCAGGGATCGATTTCGTCCGCGCCATCTTCGAAGGCCGATTGCCCGAGCCGCCGATCATGCAGAACGTCGAGCCGTTCGATTGCACGGCGGAGCCCGGCGTGGTGGTGATCCACAGCGTGCCCGGCTTCCGGCATTACAACCCGATCGGCTCGGTGCATGGCGGCTATGCCGCGATCCTGCTGGATTCGGCGATGGGACTGGCGGTTCAGACCATGCTGCCGGCTGGCACCGGCTACACCACGCTGGAATTCAAGATCAGCTTCATCAAGGGCATGACCAAGGACACCGGCGTGGTGCGCAGCGAAGGCCGTACGCTGAATGTCGGCCGCCGCGCCGCCACCGCCGAAGCGCGCATCACCGACGCCAAGGGCCGCCTCCTCGCTCACGCCACCACGACCTGCCTGGTTTTCGAGATACCCAAGAAGACGTAGGGTGGTGGGCTCGGCGCAATACCGCCTTTGCTCACCTTGCGATGCTGAAAGCGAGAACCTGGATGCTTCAGCCGAAACGGCAAATCCGGCGCAAGCCCCCGGTGCGTGCGGATGCAAGGCGCACCGCAAGCCACGCCGTTGACGCCGTCGACTACCAGGCACTCGCCCAGTTTCGATTTCAGCTGCGAAAATTCCTGTCATTCAGCGAAGCGGCCGCCCATCAGGCCGGCCTGACGCCGCAACAGCACCAGGCGCTGCTCGCCATCAAGGGCTTTTCCGGCGCGAAGCCGGTTTCCGTGGGCGATCTGGCCGAATTCCTGCTGGTCCGGCATCACACCGCCGTCGAGCTGGTGGATCGAATCACCAGGCTCGGATTGTTGAGGCGCATTGCAGATCACAGTGACAGCCGGCGCATGTTTCTGAAGCTGACCAAAAAGGGTGAACAGAAACTGCGAACGCTTTCGAAAATGCATTTCGAAGAGCTGCAGTCGATAAGCCCCGAATTGGCAAGGATATTGCGGTCATTCCGCCGGTCGCAGGCGCGCTAGCGCATTTTCCAATTCGATGGCTTCATCCTTCGAGACGCGGCCAAGTGGCCGCTCCTCACAGGATAAGGACCCTCATGGTGAGGAGCGCGTCTTCGCGCGTCTCGAACCATGGCCCCGGCCGCGCGGAAACGATTCAAGCGAGTTGAAAAACGCCCTAGCGGTAATGGACGCTACGCCGCGTTGGCGCCTTCCTGGCGACTGGCTTCGAACAGGAACCAGGTGCGCCGCTCGGTTTCGTCGATGAAGGCTTCCAACAGTCCGGCGGTGCCGGAATCCTCGTGATCGTCGCACAGCTTGTGGGCTTTTCGCATCGCCGCGGCGACATGCTTGTTGTCTTCCATCAGCTCGCGCAGCATCTCGCGCGGCGGCACATAGCTCTCATTGTTGTCGTTGATGGTCTGCAGTTTCCCGATCTGCCCGATCGAGCGCAGCGTGGTGCCGCCCAGCTTGCGAACGCGCTCGGCCAGCTGATCGGTGGTCGCGAAAATATCGTCGGACTGCTGGTCGAGCAGCAGATGATAATCGCGGAAATGCCGCCCGCTGACGTGCCAGTGAAAGTTCTTGGTCTTCAGATAAAGCGCAAAGGCGTCGGCCAGCAGCGTGTTGAGCGCCGCCGAGATCTTGTCCACCGCGGCCTGCGGCAGATCGGTCGGGGTATCGAGATCGGGCGAGGTTTTGTCGGACTTATGGTCGGACTTGGCTTTGCTCACGATGCACCTTCCTGTTAGGAAACCGGACGCTGACGGCGATGGACACCGGCCGCCGGACCATCTAACGCATCATCGACATACAGGTTCCGTCACCGGAGCCCTTTCCCGGATCCCGGCACCATGGACGACTGGATCGATTATTACGATTCCACCCATACGATCTACGCCAGCAAGCTGCACCGCGACTTGCATTTCCAGGTGATCGCGAGGGACATCATCGGTTACATCTCCTCGCCGGACGCGGTGGTGCTGGATTATGCCTGCGGCGAAGCCTTGTCCGCCTCCTGCGTGGCGGAGGCCTGCGGCAAATTGTATCTCGCGGAGCCGGCGCCTGGCGTGCGCGGCCGCCTGATCGCGCGTTTTGCGCCGAACACCAGGATCAGGGTGCGGTCGCTGGATGACTTGCGGAAAATGGCCGAAAAGTCGATCGATCTCGCGGTCATGAATTCGGTGGCCCAGTACATGACGCCGGACGAACTGGATTCCGCGCTGGCGGTGATCCAGCGGCTCCTGAAACCCAGCGGTCGTCTGATCCTGGGCGATATCCTGCGTCCCGAGGTCGGCATGATCAGGGATGTAATTGCGCTGCTGCGCTTCGCACTGACCCACGGCTTTCTGAAGGACGCATTGATCGGGCTGGTCAGCACGGCGCTGTCGGACTACCGGCAATTGCGCTCGCGCGTCGGCCTGCAGCGTTACAGCGAGGACGAGATGGCAGCGAAGCTCGAAAGCAACGGATTCACCGCCTCAAGGGCGCATGTCAATATCGGGCACAATCCGTGGCGGATGACATTCATCGCGCGGCAAGCATTCTAACGGTGCTCGCCTGATGCCTTCGCCCGGTTAAGGTTAACCAAAGCTATCCGTGGCTCACCTGGGCCGGATCGGCGATGGTCGGCGCGGCCCGGTGGCGGAAGCGTCAACGCGAGAACAGTGCATCGTTCTTTATCCTGGTTCAAATCCAGGCCGGGCCTCCACGCTTCGCGAAAGCGTAGACGGACTCGAGTTCCAACCCCGTTCCGAAGAGCGAAACTGGAGAAAATGCCGGTTGATTGGGCCCTTAAGACCCTTTCGCGGTTGCGGAATCTGGTCTAAAGACCACCCGCGCGCGAGGGCAACCTGGCGCTCTTGGCTCAAGGGACGCGCGGCATGCGCGCCCTTTTTTTGTGCCGATTTCCCTGTCCGTGAGACTGAATGCCCAATAGAACCGACATCTCCACCATCCTGATCATCGGCGCCGGTCCGATCGTGATCGGCCAGGCCTGTGAGTTCGATTATTCCGGCACCCAGGCGGTGAAGACGCTGAAGGACGAGGGCTATCGCATCGTTCTGGTCAATTCCAATCCGGCGACCATCATGACCGACCCGGAATTGGCCGATGCGACCTATATCGAGCCGATTACACCCGAGATCGTCGCCAAGATCATCGAGAAGGAACGTTACGTCATTCCCGGCGGGTTCGCGCTGTTGCCCACCATGGGCGGCCAGACCGCGCTGAACTGCGCGCTGAGCCTGCGCAAGCAGGGCACGCTGGCGAAATTCGACGTCGAGATGATCGGCGCCACCGCGGACGCCATCGACAAGGCCGAGGATCGCGGCCGTTTCCGTGAGGCCATGACCCGGATCGGCCTCGAGACGCCGCGCTCGATCCAGACCAAGAATTTGCCCGATGCGTTGCGCGCGCTCGACGACATCGGCCTGCCCGCGATCATCCGGCCGTCCTTCACCATGGGCGGCACCGGCGGCGGCATCGCCTACACCAAGGCCGAATTCATCGAGATCGTCGAGCGCGGCATCGACGCCTCCCCCACCGACGAGGTCCTGATCGAGGAATCGGTGCTGGGGTGGAAAGAGTTCGAGATGGAGGTGGTGCGCGACAAGAAAGACAATTGCATCATCATCTGCTCGATCGAGAACCTCGATCCGATGGGCGTGCATACCGGCGATTCCATCACCGTGGCGCCGGCGCTGACCCTGACCGACAAGGAATACCAGATCATGCGCGACGCCTCGCTGGCGGTGCTGCGCGAGATCGGAGTGGAGACCGGCGGCTCCAACGTGCAGTTCGGCGTCAATCCGGCCGACGGCCGCATGGTCGTGATCGAGATGAACCCGCGGGTGTCGCGCTCCTCGGCGCTGGCGTCCAAGGCGACCGGTTTTCCCATTGCCAAAGTCGCCGCCAAGCTGGCGGTCGGCTACACCCTCGACGAGATCGCCAACGACATCACCGGCGGGGCAACGCCGGCGTCATTCGAGCCGACCATCGACTATGTCGTCACCAAGATTCCCCGATTCGCGTTCGAGAAGTTTCCCGGCGCCTCGACCACGCTGACCACCTCGATGAAGTCGGTCGGCGAAGTGATGGCGATCGGCCGCACCTTCCAGGAGAGCCTGCAAAAGGCGTTGCGCGGCCTCGAAACCGGTCTCACCGGCCTCGACGAAATCGAGATCGAGGGCCTCGGCCGCAGCGACGACAAGAACGCCATCCGCGCCGCCCTGGGCACGCCGACCCCGGACCGGCTGTTGCAGGTTGCGCAGGCGATGCGGCTCGGCTGGAGCAATGACGAGATCTTCACCTCCTGCAAGATCGATCCCTGGTTCCTCGCCGAATTGCGCGGCATCGTGGAAATGGAGTCCAAGATCAAGGCCAACGGCCTGCCCGCCAACGCGTTCGGCATGCGCACCCTCAAGGCGATGGGATTTTCCGACGCGCGGCTCGCGGTGCTGGCCGAGACCACCGAAGCCGAGGTGACGGCGCGGCGCCACGCGCTCGGGGTTCGCCCGGTTTTCAAGCGCATCGACACCTGTGCGGCCGAGTTCGCCTCGCCCACCGCCTACATGTATTCGACCTATGAAGCGCCGTTCGCAGGCCGACTGGCGGACGAGAGCGCGCCGTCCGACAAGAAGAAGGTCATCATCCTCGGCGGCGGGCCGAACCGGATCGGCCAGGGCATCGAATTCGACTATTGCTGCTGTCATGCCTGCTTTGCACTGCACGATGCCGGCTATGAAACCATCATGATCAACTGCAACCCGGAGACGGTGTCGACCGACTACGATACCGCCGACCGATTGTATTTCGAGCCGCTGACCTCCGAAGACGTGCTGGAGATCATCGCCACCGAACGGCAGAACGGCACCCTGCATGGCGTGATCGTGCAGTTCGGCGGCCAGACGCCGCTCAAGCTGGCGCACGCGCTGGAAGCGGCCGACGTGCCGATCCTCGGCACCTCGCCGGATGCCATTGATCTCGCCGAGGACCGCGACCGCTTCAAGCGCGTGCTCGACAGGCTGCGGTTGAAGCAGCCGAAAAACGGCATTGCCTATTCGGTCGAGCAGGCGCGGCTGGTGGCGGCCGATCTCGGCCTGCCGCTGGTGGTGCGCCCGTCCTATGTGCTCGGCGGCCGCGCCATGCAGATCATCCGCGAGGAAACCCAGCTCAGCGATTACCTGCTCGGCACGCTGCCCGAACTCGTGCCCGGCGACGTCAAGGCGCGCTACCCGAACGACAAGACCGGGCAGATCAACACCGTGCTCGGCACCAATCCGCTGCTGTTCGATCGCTATCTGTCCGACGCCATCGAGATCGACGTCGATTGCCTGTGCGACGGCAAGGACACCTTCATCGTCGGCATCATGGAGCATATCGAGGAAGCCGGCATTCACTCCGGCGACTCAGCCTGCTCGCTGCCGCCGCATTCGCTCGACGCGCAGATGATTGCCGAACTCGAGCGGCAAACCCGCGAGCTGGCGCTCGGCCTCGACGTGGTCGGGCTGATGAACGTGCAATACGCCATCAAGGACGGCGACATCTACGTGCTCGAAGTCAATCCGCGGGCGTCGCGCACGGTGCCGTTCGTCGCCAAGGTGATGGGCATGCCGGTGGCCAAGATCGCAGCGAGGATCATGGCCGGCGAGAAGCTCGCCGACTTTAATTTGAAGAAGCGCAAGCTCGACCATGTCGGCGTCAAGGAATTGGTGTTTCCATTCGCGCGCTTCCCCGGCGTCGATACCGTGCTCGGCCCGGAGATGCGCTCGACCGGCGAGGTGATGGGCATCGACCGGTCGTTCGAGGTGGCGTTCGCCAAGAGCCAGCTCGGCGGCGGCACCCGCGTGCCGCGCAAGGGCACGGTGTTCGTTTCGGTGCGCGAAATCGACAAGACCCGGATCGTCGATGCGGTGCGGCTGTTATCCTCGCTTGGCTTCAAGGTGATGGCCACCTCCGGGACGCAACGCTTCCTGGCCGATCAGGGGGTGCCGACAGAAAAAGTGAACAAGGTGCTGGAAGGACGGCCACATATCGTCGACGCCATCATGAACGGCGACATTCAGCTCGTTTTCAATACCACCGAAGGGCCGCAGGCGCTGGCCGACAGCCGCTCATTGCGACGGGCTGCCCTCTTGCATAAAGTGCCATATTACACCACTCTTTCCGGTGCCGTGGCGGCCGCACAGGGTATCCGCGCCTATCTGGGTGGGGACCTTGAGGTCCGCACCCTGCAGAGTTATTTTTCCGAAAGCTAATCGTTGGCCGGGCCCTGCCCGGCGATTGATCGGCATTGAAGCCCTTGTGGCTGGAACTCGCCAGCCATGGGGGTGTTCTGTTTCGGCGTTTGTGCGGGCCGCCGGAGCGGTCCGCATGAAGTTGAAGGACGAAGAGCGATGATGGAAAAGGTTCCGATGACCGCCGGCGGTTACGCCGCCCTCGAGGTCGAATTGAAGCAGCGCCAGTCGGTGGAGCGTCCGCGCATCATCGAGCATATCGCCGAGGCGCGCTCGCATGGCGACCTTTCGGAGAACGCGGAGTATCACGCCGCCAAGGAAGAGCAGTCGCACAATGAAGGCCGCATCGCCGAGCTCGAGGACAAGCTTGCGCGCGCCGACATCATCGACATCAGCAAACTCTCCGGCGACACCATCAAGTTCGGCGCCACCGTCACGCTGGTCGACGAGGACACCGACAAGAAAGCGGTGTGGCAGATCGTCGGCGAGCCCGAAGCCGATGCCAAGAAGGGCCGCATCTCCATCACCTCGCCGCTGGCGCGGGCGCTGATCGGCAAGAAGAAGGGCGCTTCGGTCGAGGTCGTCGCGCCCGGCGGCGCCAAGGCCTATGAGATCACCAAGGTCGAGTGGCGCTAGCGGCATTCGATTCGGATTTAAAAAAAAGCCGCGTCCCGCACGCGGCTTTTTTGTTGCGCAGCCTCGATGCGTCGGCCGATCACCTCACGCTGACATGAATGTGAATGGAGCCGCGACCGGATTCGTAATAGGTGACATACCATAATTATTATCGACTATAATCAAATCAACGCTGCCGCCAGTCAAACCATGCGCAAGGGTACGAGGCTTGATCGCCGTTCCGAAAACGACGACGGGAGTTGTTGCGCTGCAATCGCGCATCGCACGACCAGCGGACCATGCGCGCAGTGGCAATGATTTGATGGGCACGGTGTTGACAGCGCGCAGCCGCTTCACACACCGTGCCGTACAGCGGGACTCGATGAGCGACGCCAGATTTGACGTGTCAAACAGGGGGTAAATGACATGGACCAGACGTTCTCCAAATGGCAACCGACCGTGCTCAGCCTGTTCCGGTTCATCACCGGGCTGTTGCTGCTTCAATTCGGTATCGCAAAGATCTTCAAGTTTCCGGCGATGCCGTATTTCGCCGAGCTTCCGCCGTTGATCATGGTAGCCGGGGCGCTCGAACTGGTGCTCGGCGCGCTGTTGGTGATCGGCCTGTTCACCCGCATCTCCGCTTTCATCCTCGCAGGCGAAATGGCGTTCGCCTATTTCATGGGACACATGTTCAAGAATCCCGCGGAGCCGGTATTCCTGCCGCTGCTCAATAACGGCAGCCTTGCGATCCTGCTTTGCTTCGCCTGTCTCTATCTTGCGACCTCCGGCGGCGGACCGATCAGCGTCGATGGAATGCGCCAGAAGAGCTGAAGAAGTTCATTCGTCATTGCGACCCGTTGGCTCGCAATGACGGCAGCGAGATAGTGTCCGTCAATCCAGAACCTTCAATTCAAGCGGCACCGCGGCTTCGTATTTGGAGTTGTGCAGCACCAGCGAGGTCCTGACATTGCGCACATGCGGCGCCGCGGTCAGGTGCGTGACGAAATCCTGGAACGTCGCCATGTCGGGCGCCACGCATTTCAGGATGAAGTCGACCTCGCCCGACAGCATCCAGCACTCCCGCACCAAGGGCTCGCCGCGCACGAAATCCTCGAACGCCCGCAGGTCGGCGTCGGCCTGGCTGGACAGATGCACCGAGGCGAACACCGTCACGTCAAAACCGAGCCGGCGCGGATCCAGCAAACCGCGATAACCCTGGATGTAGCCGGCTTCCTCCAGCGCCCGCACCCGGCGCAGGCAGGGCGGCGGCGAAATGCCGACCCGTTTGGCCAGTTCAACGTTGGTGATTCGGCCGTCGGCCTGGATTTCGTTCAGGATTTTGAGGTCGATCTCGTCAAGATTCTTCGACACGCGGGTCCAGGTCCTGGGTTAAGCATGCAAGGCGGCGACTATCAGCAACAGTCTTAGCGCAGCTGGCGCGCATTGCGCAATTTTATTGCGCGTGCACTGCGCCATTTTGCTCAGTTGCGGGGAAAATTTGCCGTGATGGATTGCAATTCTTGCATAGCTTGCCAGATGTCTTAGACTTGGATTTGACACCTTCTGCGCCGTCGCGATGCCTTTGCGGGCGCGTTCCACCCAAGTACTGACGAAATTCCCTTAAGAGAGGGATCTGCCCCATGCCTGCTCCCATCCACGCCAAGGTCGTTATCATCGGTTCCGGCCCGGCTGGTTATACCGCCGCGATCTATGCGGCGCGTGCGATGCTCGAACCGGTCCTGATTCAGGGCATTCAGCCCGGCGGCCAGCTCACCATCACCACCGACGTCGAGAACTATCCGGGCTTTGCCGATGTGATCCAGGGCCCGTGGCTGATGGAGCAGATGGAGAAGCAGGCCGCCCATGTCGGCACCAAAATCGTCACCGATCTCGTGCTCAAGCTTGAACTCGCGCAGCGTCCGTTCCGTCTGACCTGCGACAGCGGCGATGTCTATCTGGCGGAAACCGTGATCCTGGCCACCGGCGCGCAGGCGCGCTGGCTCGGCACGCCGTCGGAAGAGAAGTTCAAGGGCTTTGGCGTGTCGGCCTGCGCGACCTGCGACGGATTTTTCTATCGCGGCAAGCAGGTGCTGGTGGTCGGCGGCGGCAACACCGCGGTCGAGGAAGCGCTGTTCCTCACCAACTTCGCCTCCGAGGTGACGATCGTGCATCGCCGCGATCATTTCCGCGCCGAGCGCATCCTGCAGGAGCGGCTGTTCAGGCATCCCAAGATCAAGGTGGTGTGGGACAGCGCCATCGACGAGATCTGCGGCACCGAGAATCCGGGCAAGGTCACCCATGTCCGGCTCAAGAACGTCAAGAACGGCGCGCTGACCGAAGTGCCCGCGGACGGCGTCTTCATTGCGATCGGCCACGCGCCGGCGACCGAATTGATCCTCGGCCAGATCAAGCTGAAACCATCCGGCTATGTCGAGGTGGCGCCGAACTCGACCGCGACCTCGGTGCCCGGCGTGTTCGCCGCCGGCGATGTCGCCGATGAAACCTACCGGCAGGCCGTGACGGCCGCCGGCCTTGGCTGCATGGCCGCCCTCGAAGCCGAACGCTTCCTCGCATTGCGTGCGAGCGACCGGGCGGCGGCGGAATAATCATGGCTCGAACCCGCGACGGATTTACGGATATGGACTGGGACAAACTGAAGGTGTTTCACGCCGCAGCGGAAGCTGGCAGCTTCACGCATGCCGGCGAGCAGCTCGGTCTGTCGCAATCGGCGGTCTCGAGGCAGGTCAGCGCGCTGGAGCAGGAACTGGCGGTATCGCTGTTCCACCGCCATGCGCGCGGCCTCATCCTCACCGAGCAGGGCGACCTGTTGTTTCGCACCGCCCATGACGTGTTCATGCAGTTGCAGGCGGCGCGCGCCAAGCTAACCGACAGCCGCGAGCGGCCGAGCGGCGATCTCAAGATCACGACCACGCCCGGCGTCGGCATCAACTGGCTGATTCCGCGGCTCGGCGAATTCACCGCTCTTTATCCGGAGATCCGGATTACCCTGATCGTCACCGACGAGGAGCTCGACCTGTCGATGCGCGAGGCCGACGTCGCGATCCGCACCCGCAAGCCGACCCAGCCCGACCTGATCCAGCGCAAGCTGTTCGCGATGGGTTTCCACGCCTATTGCTCGCCGGAATACATCAAGCGTTTCGGCACCCCGCGTACCCTCGACGAACTCGATGCGCACCGCATCATCACGCTGGCCGACGGCCAGGTCGCTCCGCATCTGCAGAATCGCAACTGGCTGGTCGAGGCCGGCCGCAACGGCTCCGGTCCGCGCGAAACCTACTTCAAGGTCAACAATATCCTCGGCCTGGTGCGCGCATGCCAGCAGGGCCTCGGTATCGCAGCACTGCCGGATTATCTGGTCGAGGAAAACAACCGGCTGGTGCAGCTGTTCGGCGAATCGGACTCGATCCAGCTCGACACCTATTTCGTCTATCCCGAAGAATTGAAGTCGGTCGCGCGCGTGCAGGTATTCCGTGATTTCGTGGTGAGCAAGGCGCAGCGCTGGCCGTCCTGATCGGCGGCTTTCGCAAGAGCGTTTTCCAGCGAAGTGGATGCCGGTTCGCGCGAAGAAAACGCGTCAAACAGAAGAGACCGCGATCTCCGCATGACTGACATGCGGCTTGGGTGCTTGCTGCAAGGCACCCACGCGGATCATAGTCTGATCACTGAGATTTCGCGTTGCGCATTGTCCCCCTCCTCCAGTGGCGCGAGAACTTGGTAATCCCTCTTGGAAGGTGATTGTGTCGGCCTCACGTGGCCAATACTACAAGCCGGGCTCGCAAGAGCCCGGCTTTTTTTTGCTGAATTTGCGGGATCGTCATCCCTGCGTCGGCGCAATTGCGCTCATCGCTGTAGAGCTGCGAGCCCTTGGCGAGCCTCGAAGGACAACGGCGATGCAAGCGGCGTCCTACGAGGCCCCGCCCAGGAGCGCAACTCCTCCAGCGATGCGCGCTATTGCGGTCACGCGGGAATAACGGCGGTTTGTGAACCGATGTTGCTGCGCGTTGACAACGGCACCTCGTCTCGTCATCATTCGCCAATGATCACAAATCTGTGTATCGCAGCGCCGTCGAAAAAAGTTCCCCTTCCGGGGACCGCAGATCGACGCGCGCGCTAGACCTCTCGCCCAACTCGATTCCGCCAAACCCCGCCGTCTGGACGGGGTTTTTTTGTTGTCCTGTCTCCGGCGCAAACCTTTGAGGAGATGGACCCATGAACGACCTTCAAAGCCGATTGCGTGGCCTCTGGCTGCCGCTGGTCACGCCGTTTCGCCATGGCAAACTCGATGAAGCCTCGCTGCGCCGGCTGGTGCGGCACTATGCGAACAGCCCGATTGACGGATTGGTACTTGCGGCCACCTCCGGCGAAGGCCTGGCGCTCGGCATCGGCGAACTCGAGCAATTGGTGACGCTGGCCCGATCCGAGATATCCGGCAGCGGCCGCTATATGCCGATCTGCCTCGGGCTGTCCGGCGCCGCCACCGCGAAGATGCAAGGGGCGCTGGACGAGAGCGCCGCCTGGCCGATCGACGGTTACCTGATCGCAAGCCCCTATTACACAAGGCCCTCGCAGCGCGGCCTGCTGCACCATTTCAGCACACTGGCCGATCATGCCTCCTGGCCGATCGTGCTCTACAACATTCCCTACCGCACCGCCGTCAATCTCGAAAACACGACGCTGCTGCAGCTCGCCGCGCATCCGAACATCGTCGGCATCAAGGACTGCGGCGCCGACCGCGCGCAGTCGGTCGATTTCCTGCGTCGCCGGCCTCCCGGCTTCCGGGTCCTGACCGGCGAGGACGCGCAGTATTTCGAGGCGCTCGTCGACGGCGCCGATGGCGCCATCCTGCTGTCGGCTCACATCGAGACCGACATTTTTGCGTCGGTGTGGGCCCTCCTGAAGCAAGGCGATCCCGATGCGGCGCAGGCGCGCTGGGACGGCGTTTCCGGTCTGACCGAGCTGTTGTTCGCCGAGCCCAGTCCCGCGCCGGCCAAGTACTGGCTGTCGCGCACCGGACTGATCGACAGCGCCGAGGTTCGCCTGCCGATGGTGGAGGTCAGCGCGCCATTGGCGGCAAGGCTCGATGCGGAAATCCATCGGCGTATCCCCGTCCTTGCGGGGAGCGGACGGGTTGCGCGTACGAAGCGGCCGGTGACAGGCTCCGCGGCAAAACCATCCAGCGGTCTGCTTATCGGTGAACACCGGAAGTGACAGCATCCATGGTTTTGTTGCCCGGGTTTCTGGGCGGTGATAGCCTGATGTCACATGCTTGGACGGCCGTTTGGTGCACCTCGCTTCGCGGAGAAAGAGGTAAATTCGCGCATAGCGATAATACAAGAGGAGGAAACATGAGTACTCCCGCCCGTCATACTTTCCTGAGGCTTGCGCAAGGCGCAATGGCCGCAGCCTCCATTTGGGCGGTGTCGGCGGACGCGCAGGAACGCTCCGCCGTCACCGTCTTCGAGAACGTCCGGATATTTGACGGCACGCATCTGTTGCTTTCGGCTCCGTCTAACGTTCTGATCAGGGGCAACATCATTGAACAAATTTCGACCAGTCCGATCCCGACCGATCGCCGTGCCGACACCCAAATCATAGCAGGTGGCGGCCGGGTGCTGATGCCCGGTCTCAGCGACGCGCATTGGCACGCGATGTTGGCTCGCCCGACGCCTGCCCAGCTCTTGTCCAGCGACATCGGCTACAGCACGCTCCTGGCAGGCGCCGAGGCAACCGCCACGCTCATGCGCGGTTTTACCAGCGTTCGGGACATGGGTGGGCCGGTCTTCGCCCTCAAGCGCGCGATCGACGACCAGTTGCTGCCAGGTCCCCGCATCTACCCTTCAGGCGCTGTCATCACGATTAGCGGCGGCCACGGAGATTTCCGTGAGCTCAGTGACCTGCCCAGGACCACTGGCGGGACGCTGAGCCGCGCCGAGGAGCTGGGGGAAGCGCCATTGCCGACAGTCCGGATGAGGTCCGAAAACGGGCACGCGAACAACTCATGCAAGGAGCGTCGCAGATCAAGTTGACAGCTGGCGGCGGCGTCGCCTCACCGTTCAGTCCGCTGGAGGTCACCACCTTTACGGAAGCCGAGCTGCGTGCCGCGGTTGAAGCGGCAACCGATTGGGGCACTTACGTCGCGACGCATGCTTACACTTCCAGTGCGATTCAGCGCTCGATCGCGGCCGGGGTAAAGGTCATTGAACACGGGCACTTGATGGATGAGGCAAGCGCGCGGCTTATCGCCGAGAAGGGCATCTGGCTCAGCATGCAGCCCTTCGTCGACCTTGGCGGCGCAAAATTTCTCCCCGCCGTTCAGCAGCAACAGATGATGCAAGTGGTGAGCGGCACTGACACAGTCTACGGCTATGTGAAAAAATACAAGATCAAGACCGCTTTCGGAACTGACATTCTGTTTTCGCGCGCTTTAGCCGAGCGTCAGGGCCAGGGAATTGTGGATCTGACGCGTTGGTTCACGCCGGCCGAAGCGCTCGCCATGGCGACTTCGGCAAACGGAGAACTGCTCGCCTTGTCAGGCTTGCGCAACCCTTATCCCGGCAAACTGGGTGTCGTTGAACAAGGTGCCCTGGCTGATCTTTTGGTCGTCGACGGCAATCCGCTGGAAAATATAAACCTCGTTGCCGACCCGGCGAACAAGTTTCTGATCATCATGAAGGACGGCGTTATCTACAAAAACACCATTCCCAAGTGATCGTCACGCCCTTGGCACGCGGCAGGTCCACTGCCAGCCGTCGACGGGAACAGCGGTCGAAAGGCATCAGTGAGGCATCGTGGGCCGGGATGCTCGAATGCGCTGCGAGAAATCGGGCGCGCCATCGGCCGCCCCCGCGTCCTCGTTGACCAGCGAGCGACGCCGCAGTTCGTCGAACGGCAGCGTTGTATCGATCCGGCCCGAATAAAAGAGGTAGCTATCGACCAGGCCGTTGAGCACATGCCGGATGTCAAGCCGACCGGTCCTGCCGGCAGCGTTCGCATACCGCACGATGTTGATCGTGCAGCTATTGGTCAAAAGGTGATAGTACTCCGGGCGATCGGCGAGTTCGTTGATCCGCGCCAGATAAACCCGCAGCAGCCGGCGGGCATCGTCGGGTGAAGTGTTGAGACGGTAGAGGTACACCGCCTCGTGGCGCTGGTTGGCGCGCACACCTACGAGGTCGCGCTCGTCACCCACCACATAGATCAACTCGAATTGCTTGAAGAGCGAGGCGATCGGCGCAAAGCCCTCTCCCACCTCGGGCCGGGTCTCGATGGAGATGCTGAGCGGCGGCGCGTTGTCGAAGATGAAACTCAGGAACGTGTGTCCGACCGGACCTGCCATAAAGTAGGACACGTAGAAATCGAGCGCCGTCAAATGAGACAGCAGGACCTCGCGCTCCTCATAATGCACCGTGAAATCATCGCGCGTGCGGTAGTCGAAATTGCGGACGCCCGTGAGGCGGACGCGGTCGCCGTCGATGAACGCCCGCGGCATCACCGCGACCTCCGGCCGCCAGTGACGATCGTGCGAGGGACGGATGGTAATCCACCACGCAGCCACGCCAAGAAACAGTACGATCGCGATCACCGACATGCGCCGTTGACGCGAAAACCAGATGGCCCAGATCGTGAACGCCGCGAAGGCTGCGGCCAGCGCCAAACGCATCCCGGCCCATGGCAGATTTGAATAATAGATGGCCAGCGTGGCCCACGCGACGAGCGCGGCCTGGCACAGAAACCAGATCACTGCGATCAGCCTGCCGAAAGACCTGGACAGGAATTTGCGAAGCGAATTCAACGACTCCTCCCGCGCGCACTACTCCCGTCGGTCGTTCACTAAAGTTGTCGGCAAGCGTGACCCTATATCGAAAGCCGAAAAGTCGAAAATGCGATAAATAGCGATTGCAACCGGTATCACTTGTTCGATAAGTTTAATCGTCTCGTCTCGTGCGGATGAACGTCAGATAGGTTTTCTCATTGGAGGCCGTCATGACCAATGCTTCAGACACTCTTTTAAATCCTCAAGCCGGTTCTGAAATGGCGCCGCTCCGCGCCAAGTGGGGCTGGATCGTCGCGCTCGGCGTCGTCTATCTGCTCGCCGGGTTTATCGCTCTTGGCAGCGTGGTCATGGCCACCGTCGCGAGCGTCTTTGTCGTAGGCGTGATGATGATCATTGCCGGCGTCGCCGAAGTGATTAGCGCCTTCCAGATCAAAAGCTGGGGCAAATTCCTGCTCTGGGTCCTGCTCGGGGCGCTCTACATCGTCGCCGGATTTGTCACGTTCACGAATCCCCTGCTCGCCGCCGCGCTGCTCACGCTCATTCTCGGCGCATCGCTGGTGGCCTCGGGCATCATGCGGATCATTCTGGCCTTCAACATGAAGCAGGAAACGCCCTGGATCTGGGTCGTGTTGTCCGGCGTGATCACGTTGCTGCTCGGCCTGCTCATTTTGGCGCACTGGCCTGTCTCGAGCCTTTATATCCTCGGCCTGTTCCTCGGCATCGATCTCATCATGGCCGGCGCAGGCTGGATCGGACTCGGCTTCGGCCTGCACCGCCGTCGTTGACGTGTAATTGGCTGTCTGCTCGCCAGGCGGGTTCTTGATCGACGATGAGGAGACGCCGATGCGCTGGATTTACCTCGCTGTCATCATTCTGTTTGCGGCCGCGACGATCATCTTTGCGCTGCAGAACTTCGAGATCGTCACCATAACCTTTCTCGGCTTCAATGCCCGCGTGCCGCTCGCACTGTTGGTTGCCGTCGCCTACCTCCTGGGCGCGGCGACCGGCGGCAGCCTGTTCGCGCTGCTGCGTCGATCGTACGAAGGGTCGAGACGAGGCATGGTGGCTTCATCCTGAATTAGGTGTGCTTCATCCCGACCGAAGAGCCTGATAATGGAGGTAACGGCGCGAGAACCGGTTCTGGTGGACCTCGCTTTGCAGGGTGGCGGCTCCCATGGCGCATTCACCTGGGGCGTGCTCGATCGGCTGATCGAGGAGCCCTGGCTGCGGATTGACGCGATCTCCGGCACGTCTGCCGGTGCGATGAATGCAGCCTTGGTGGCGGACGGTTGGACGCAAGGCGGATCGGAAGGTGCGCGGGCGGCGCTCGAGGCCTATTGGCGGCGCGTGTCGCGCGCAGCGGCATTCAGTCCGATGCAGCGCTCGCCGCTCGACCGGCTGATGGGCCGCTGGACCCTCGATACGTCGCCCGCCTATGTCGCCATGGACCTGATGGCCCGCGTGATTTCGCCCTATGATCTCAATCCGCTCGGCTTCAACCCGCTGCGTACCATCCTCGCCGAAAGCATCGATTTCGGCCGACTCGCCAATGCACCCATCAGACTGTTTATCACCGCGACCAATGTGCGTACCGGCCGTGGCCGGATCTTCCGCAACGCGGAGATCACGGCCGACGTCCTGCTCGCCTCGGCTTGTCTGCCGACCATGTTCCAGGCGATTGAGATCGACGGCGAGCCCTATTGGGATGGCGGCTATTCCGGCAATCCGACCCTTACGCCGCTGATACGCGAAAGCGACGCGCACGACACCATCCTGGTGCAGATCAATCCGCGCGAAAGGCCGGAACCTCCGCGTACGGCAAACGATATCCTCAACCGGCTCAACGAGATTTCATTCAACTCGCCGTTGATGAAGGAATTGCGCATGATCGCGCTGCTGCACGAAGTGGCGGATCCCGGACATGGCGAAGGCGCGCGCTGGGCCGGAATGCGCACACACCGGATCATGAGCGACGCGCTCGCGGATTTCGGTGCATCGTCGAAGCTCAACGCCGAGTGGGAGTTCGTATCGCTGTTGAAGGAGGAGGGACGCAAAAGCGCCGAGGCATTTCTCTCCGCTCATGGCGGGGAAATTGGAAAGCGCTCCACGGCCGATCTCGACGCCCTGCTCGCGGAATGCTGACGTGACGACCGTGTCGGGGCTTCTCGGCATCCTGATCGGGCTCGGCCTGCTGATCTGGTTCGCCTTCAGAGGCTGGAGCGTACTGCTGCTTGCGCCGCTCGCCGCTTTGATCGCGGCGATGTTCTCGCGCGAGCCCCTGCTCGCTCACTGGACCCAGAGCTTCATGCTCAGCGCCGCAAGCTTTCTGGCGCAGTTCTTTCCGCTGTTTCTGCTTGGTGCGCTGTTCGGCAAGCTGATGGAGGACAGCGGTTCGGTCGCCGCGATCGCGAGCTTTATGACACAGCGGCTCGGCCCACAGCGGGCCATGCTGGCGGTGGTGCTCGCTGGCGCGCTCGTCACTTATGGCGGCGTCAGTCTGTTCGTCGCCTTTTTCGTACTGGTGCCGATGGCACAGGAGCTGTTTCGTGTGGCAGGCATCCCGCGGCGTCTGATGCCAGCCGCAATTGTGCTCGGCACCTCGACCTTCACCATGTCGGCGCTGCCGGGCACGCCCTCGATCCAGAACGCAATCCCGATGCCGTTCTTCGGCACGACGCCATTTGCTGCACCGGGCCTCGGTATTCTGGCTTCGCTGATCATGCTCGGTTTCGGGCTGTGGTGGCTCAATCGCGAGGAGGCGATGGCAAGGCGGAACGGCGAGAGCTTCGGCGACGGTGCGCCCATGCCGTCCGGTCTTCTCGCCACCGACGAAAAGTTGCGTGGACGCGCTACCACGGCGCACGAGTTCGATCCCGCAGAAATCATGCACGGCATGGCGACCGATGCACCGCCTCCGGCTATGCTTGCCGCGCTGCCCCTCATCGTTGTGATTGTGGTCAATCTGGGGATGTCGTTATTGATCCTGCCGGCACTCGACACCCGCTTTCTTGCCGAAGCCCGCTGGGGCGAGACGTCACTCGCGGCGGTCGGTGGCGTGTGGGCTGTCATCACCGCGCTTGCATGCGCGATCGTCGCCGTGCTCGCGGTCAATTTTCGGCGACTGGCGACCTTGCGCGCCACCATGGACGCCGGCGTCAATGCCGCGGTGCTACCGGCGATGAGCGTGGCGAGCCTGGTCGGCTTCGGCGCCGTGGTGGCGGCGATGCCTGCTTTCTCCGTGGTGCGCGACGCCGTGCTCAACATCGGTGGCGGACCGCTAGTGTCGCTGGCGGTCGCCACCAACGTGCTGGCGGCACTTACCGGCTCGGCGTCGGGTGGGTTGACCATTGCGCTCGACGCGCTCGGAGCGACATACATGGCGCGCGCCGCAGAGATCGGACTCAATCCCCAACTGCTGCATCGTGTAGCAGTGATCGGTTCGGGCACACTCGATAGCCTGCCGCACAACGGTGCGGTGGTCACTTTGCTCGCGGTCTGCGGATCGACGCACCGGGAGAGCTATCGAGACATCGTGGTGGTCGGCATCATCGGCGCCCTTGTCGCGCTCGCGGTCGTTATCGTGCTCGGCTCCCTTGTGGGTTCGTTCTGAGCTAGCCCGTGGGCTGGCATCACGCGAAGCGGACCCCCATCGTTTCCTAGCCACCCTTCCGCGAGCCGCCGAACGCCACGCAGCAGTCGCGACAGCGCGTTGCTCCGTGAAAATCCGCTCGGCAGTTCGCGCGGCGGATCGACGGTCCGGATCGGGCCAAGCTTGCCGCCAACCCGCGGCATGTTGCGCCGGAAGAAACCGAGCACGAGCAGCGCAAGAACCGCAATGATGACGATGGCCTGGAGCACAATCATGGTGTTGCGTCCGGAATTGGCTGCCAGGGCAACGACGCTCCGGCGCGTGCGGCTATTTGAGAGCGTCGAGCATTTGGTTGACGTCGGATGCGTGCGGGCCGCCGGCAGCGAGCGCGAGATATTGCTTGAGCGTTTCCACCGTACCCGCAGGGACCACGATCTTGTTGTTCTTGTCGATCTTGCCGTCGCCGAACAGCATGGAGCCCTTGACGAAATAGGCGTCAGCCCTGTTCGGATCCGCGGCGATCGCCTTGTCGCAAGCTGCGACCGCCTCCGCTCCCGTTTTGCCCGAATTGTACATCGTGGCGCAGAGATTGAAGTAGGCTGTGGCCGGATGCGGGTCGAGCGTGGCGGCCTTGCCGTAAGCCGCAATGGCCGCGTCGTTCTGCTTCAGTTTCAGATTGGCATTTCCAATGCCGAGATAGATGCCGGCCATGGCGGTGGGAGCAGCACTCCCCTGCGCCAGATCGAGCGCGCGCTGATAGGATACGAGCGAGTCCTGATAGTGCCCCTGGTTTCCCTGCACGGCTCCCAACATATCGGCATATTCCCAGCGCGGCTCGGCCGATACCAGTTGCTTCAATGCCACTTCAGCAGCCGGCCACTGCTTGGCGCCGACCGCGGTCTGCGCCGTGGACAAAAGCGGCTTTGCGTTTGCGCTCTGCGCCTGCGGAAGGGTCGCCGGATCGCGGACCTGCGCCAGGGCTGGCAGCGCGAATGCGAGATTGGCCAACAATAATATGAGCGTTCCAGGTTTTCGGGACATCACTCCTCCAGCGAGCGAGAAAGCCGTCGGATATAGGGCATGGCGGTGCCGGCACGACAAGCGCCATGTCAGGCGATACATAGCCAATGGGATATCATAAATTCAAGGGGCCGCGTCGTGACCGGATGATGCCAACGCGAATATCGACCTGCCTTGGTTGTAAAAGGCCGCCGCGGCGACGATATCGCACCGTTTCACGCCCACCTTGACTCACACATATCTCAGCGGTTATATGTCAATCAATAGCCAATTGGTTATTGATTAAATACGAGATGACCGGCGCACACGGCGAACTGACCAACGGAGCAAGGACCAATGAAGATCAAGCTGACGAGCGTGTATGTGGACAACCAGGAAAAGGCTCTGGGCTTCTACACCGAGGTGCTCGGTCTGACCAAGAAGGCCGATTTCAGCAACGGGCCCTATCGCTGGCTGACCGTGGCCTCGCCCGACGAGCCGGACGGAACCGAACTGCAACTGGCTGCCAACGACAACCCGGCGGCCAGGGCCTATCAGCAAGCCATCTTCCAGCAGGGCCAGCCCGCGGTCATGTTCTTCACTGCCGATGTCAAGCGCGACTACGAGCGCATCAAGGCCCGCGGCGCCGAGTTCACCATGCCGCCGACCGAGGTGACCGGCTCGACCATCGCCCAGTTGAACGACACCTGCGGCAACCTCATTCAAATCACCCAGCTTGCGCGCTGGTAGGGAGGGCGGTTATCGAAGCGCACATGCCGAACGCTCACGATCTGCTGTTCAGGACGCTCGCCGATCCAACCCGGCGGGCGATCTTTGAGCGACTGTGCCGCGAAGGCGAGCAAACGGTCGGGGCCCTGACGGCTCAGGCCGGGATCTCGCAACCGGCGGTCTCCAAGCATCTTGGAGTCCTCAAACATGCCGGGCTGGTGCGCGACCGCCACGAGGGACGGCAGACCCATTATAGCGCGCAGCTCGGCGCGCTGGCGCCGCTGATGGACTGGACCAGCCAGATGGCCGGGTTCTGGCAGAGCCGGTTCGACGACCTCGAAGACCTGCTCAAGAGGATGGACCAATGAATCGAACATCGACGGCAACCCGCTCCGTCGTTGTCGAACGGGAGCTGGCTTTTCCGCCGGAAAAGATCTGGCGCGCGCTCACCCAGCCTCATTTGATCGAGGAATGGCTGATGAAGGGCGACTTCAAGCCGGTGGTGGACCACCGGTTCAATCTTCGAAAGAACCCCAAACCTGACGTGAGCATCATTGTCGACTGTCAGGTGCTGGCGGTCGAGCCGCACAAGACATTGTCTTACACTTGGGCGGCCTATGGTCTTGAGAGCGTCGTGACCTGGACCCTCACCCCGACGCGTACGGGGACACTCTTACGCATGGAGCAATCGGGCTTCCGGCCGGATCAGACGCAGGCCTATCACGGCGCCAGACACGGCTGGCAGCAGAACCTGGCGGCCCTGGAGCAGCTATTGGCGCGGACGGATTGATGCCGGCGCACCATCACTGCAATATGATTGTGCGTCATCCAAGGGAACCAAAATTCAAGGCATCAGGATCCAATGAATCCATCGGAACATATTGACCAGTTGATCGCCAAACTTGACGACTGGCGCGGCAAAACGCTCGCCGGCATCCGCAACAGCTTCCTCGGCGCCGACCGCGAGATCATCGAGGAATGGAAATGGATGGGAAGCCCGGTGTGGTCGCGCGACGGCATGATCGCGGTCGCCAACGCCCACAAGGATAAGGTGAAGGTTACCTTTATGCACGGCGCGCATCTTGCGGATCCCGACAAGCTCTTCAACGCCGGCCTTGGAGGCAATGCGTGGCGAGCGATCGATTTTCTCGAGGGCGACAAGGTCCATGCGCCGGCGCTGAAAAATCTGGTTCGGGCCGCGATTGACTACAATCAGACCAAATTGAAGAAGAAAGCGCCCGCGAAGAAGAAAGCGGCGGCGGCGCTGGATCGAAAGTACGCAAGAGCAAAAAAGCATGAAGCGATAGCTTTTTCTCGCATTGCCGTTCCACATCGGGACGGGCCTGATCCGATCAGCCCTGCTCTGCCCGTTTCAACATCTCTTCGAATTCAGGCTTCGCAAGGCCGTCGAGGAAGGCTGCGAGCGACATCTGGCCGAAGGCGTAGGCCGTCTCGGAGGTACCGGACGCCAGCCGCCCCTCCGCCACCGCGGCACGGAATGCGGCGGGGCTGGATGCGGCAAGGCCGATATCCGGGACGGGTCGCAGCGTATCAACAAGGCTATCGAGCACGATGCATCCGTAGTAGAGCCGCGTGAGCAGCCGGATCACCCCGAGCCGGGCGCGCAAGCGACGGTCCGGCATCCGGCCGAAGGCCGCTCGCAGCAAGACGTCCTCCAGTTCCGGCGCTTCCAGGAGTTCGGTGGTCAGGATTGCGAGGTCCACCAGCGGATCGTTGCGAAACGCCATTTCCCAATCGATCAACCACACCCGTTCGCCGTCGAACAGGATGTTCCGCGGATTGGGATCGTTATGGCATGAGACCAGTGAGGATGTGTCCCATGGCAGGGCGGAGATGCGTGCCAGGCCCTCCGCGTGCGGGTCCAATTGTCCGGCTGAAAAAAAGCTCGATTTGCTCATGCCAGCCAACACACTCCCGATCACCTCCGGGAAGGAGCCAAGCATCGGAAACGGCGGCGTCGCCTGCACCTTTGAGATCAGTTCGCCGAGCGTGCGCGCCAGGCCCGCAGCTCCGCCCGGATGCTCGGAAGGTGGCCGGCCGGAAACGAAATCCATGATCGCCACACCGGCCGCCGGATCGCAATAGTGCACCGGCGGTGCCGCGCCCGCGACCGCTGCGGCAGCCATGCATGCGAAACCGCGCTGACGGTGGTGCAGCGCGACGCGCTCCGGCTCGATCCGCAGCACATAGTTTCGTTCGCCGACGTCAAAACGAGCGATCAGCGCCCCCGAAACGCCGCCCCTGATCGGCTGGAAATCACCCACCGCGCTTGCGCCGAAGGTGGCGTGCAGCGCTGCGCGCACGGCATCGCGTCTTGCTTCCGGTATCGTTCCGAATTCTGGCATGGCTCGTCCGAATGTGGAGAAAGACCCGCGCGCTATCGCGCAGTCAGTTTGGATTTGGTCAGCGGGCGCAAAACCCGAGACGCCAAATCCGGCTCGCTATTCAGGACGAAATTTTCACTGGCCGCCGGCCCCCATGCAGGGCTTATTCTTATGGCGCGCGCGACGGCGGGTCAAGCTGAGCAAGCGGCAGGTTGCGCGAGCTCAGGCGACCTGCAAAACTCGACGCCCGTCGTTCACGAACGATCGCAAATCCGCCGTGCTCAGCGGCCGGCTGATCAGGTAGCCCTGCGCCTCGGTGCAAGCTGCGGACGCCAGCCAGTCGAGCTGCGCCTGGGTCTCCACGCCCTCCGCGGTGACCATCATTCCGAGGCCTGTAGCCAGGTTGATCAAGGCGCTCACGATCACCATCGTCGCCTGATTGGAACACAGGTCGAGCAGGAACGAACGATCGATCTTGATCTTGTCGAACGGGAATGTTCGCAGGTAGCTCAGGCTCGAATAGCCGGTGCCGAAATCATCGAGGCTGATCCGGACCCCGATGCGGCGAAGTCGGTGCAGCAGTTCGAGCGTGGCGCTATCGTTGCTCAAAAGCACGCTCTCGGTGATCTCGAGCTCCAGACGGTCCGCCGGCAATCCCGATTCCGCCAACGCCGCCACCACGGTCTCCACAAGGCCACGGCTGCGTAACTGAATCGCCGAGACATTGATGGCGATCTTCAATCCGTTCGGCCATCGCACCGCTTCCGTGCAAGCTTGCCGCAATACCCAGGCGCCCAGGGGCACGATCAGCCCGATTTCTTCCGCAAGCGGAATGAACTCGGCCGGCGACACCAGCCCGCGTTCGGGATGCCGCCAGCGCAGAAGCGCTTCGCATCCGGTCACCGCATTGCCTGCGAGATGAAACAGAGGTTGATAGAACAGCTCGAATTGTCCCGCGGCGAGGGCATCGCGCAGGTCGGATTCAAGCAGCCGCCGCGCCTGCGCGCGCGTGTTCAGGTCGGCCTCGAAGAAGCAGCGGCTTGCGTGCCCTTCCGACCTTGCGCGGATGAGCGCAAGCTGCGCATTGCGGATCAGGCTTTCCGGTTCGATGCCGTCATTTGGCGCCAGCGCGATGCCTGCGCTCGAACCCAGCGTGACGTGTTGACCGTCGATGGCATGAGGCTCGGCAATCGCCGCGGCGATGCGATCGGCAAGCTGGTCCGCCCGTTCGGGACCAGCTACCGTGGCGATCACCCCGAATTCGTCGCTGCCCAGCCGCGCGATCGAATCCACTTCCCGCAAGCAATCGCGCAATCGCGTTGCAACGTTGATCAGCAGGAGATCGCCCACCGCATCGCCGAGCGTGCTGTTGATCCGCTTGAAATCGTCGAGATCGAAGATCATGACGGCCACGCAGCCGCCGTTGCGCTGCCGCAGTTGCAGTTCCCGCAACAGTTGCGCGTGAAATTGCTCGCGATTGCCCAGCGAGGTCAGCGTGTCGTGATATCGGAGGTGGTGGACCTGCGCATCGGAACGCTTTCGCTCGGCGATTTCGAGTTCAAGCCGCCGATTGGTCTTTTCGAGTTCTCGAAGTGAACGATCGAGCGCCTGCTTGGATTGTTTGCGGGTGAGTTGGGTTTGCGCGCGAGCGAACGCGACCGAAAAATCCACCGGCTTGGTGATGTAATCGTTGGCGCCAAGTTCCAGTGCCTCGACGACGTCGACGTTGGCTGCTTTTGCCGTGATCATGATCACCGGCAGGGTATCCGGTGAATGGCTGGCCCGGATTTGCCTGAGTACGTCGATGCCGTTCAGTCCCGGCATCATGACATCGAGCAAAACCAGATCAAATTCCTGCTGAGCGATGAGATCGAGGGCCGCGGGACCGCTGTCGGCCTCTGCGATCAGATATCCGCGCCTGGAAAATCGCCTGCTGAGCAGGATCCGATTGTCTTCGATGTCATCGACGACCAGCAAGCGAAAGGGTTGGGTTACGTTTGCCTGCACCACACAAACACTGCCACTGACGAAGTTCAAGCCGGTTATAAGCGGCAGAAATTAACAAATGATGCTGACTACCTGTGGTTTTTCAGTAAGTTAGACCTCCGGATCGGTCGTATCGGTGTGCCGCCGCGCAGCGCGCCAGCGGCCCAACGGGGCGCGTGATATGCGTCACGGTGGTGCGAAGCGGATATCCACTAGATCGGGCATCTCAAACCCAGTGGAGCCCGTGATGAACAAACATGTCGAACGCGAACAGAACAACCAGGTGACCGAGTTGACCACCGACGAGATGGCATTTGTCTCTGGAGGATTGCTGTCTACCGGCCTCGATGAACAAATCCTTGCTCACTACCACCCGATTACCTCGGTGGAGACGAGCCCGTATCGGTTCCCCGGCAAGAAGAAGCCATGAACCACAGCAAAGCGGACGTCCGCCGTCGCCCCGATTAATCCAGTTTGGTGCGCGCCAGCCGCAGCGCGTTGGCGATCACGCTGACCGATGACAGCGCCATCGCGGCGGCGCCGACCATCGGCGACAGCAGAATGCCGAACACCGGATAGAGCACGCCGGCGGCGATCGGCACGCCGGCCGCGTTGTAGAGAAACGCAAAGGCGAGGTTCTGGCGGATATTGCGCATGGTCGCGACCGACAATCGCCGCGCCCGCACCAGCCCCATCAGGTCTCCAGTCAACAGCGTGACGCCGGCGCTTTCGATCGCCACGTCGGTGCCTCCCCCCATGGCGATGCCGACATCGGCCGCCGCCAGTGCCGGCGCGTCGTTGACGCCGTCGCCGACCATGGCGACGTGGCGGCCCTCATGGCGCAACCGTTGCACCACCTCGCTCTTACGCTCCGGCAGGACACCCGCCTCGACCTCGTCGATCCCAAGTGTTTTCGCTACCGCGCGCGCGGTGGTCGGGTTGTCGCCGGTCAGCATCACCATGCGCAGACCGTCCTGGCGCAGCGCCTGCAAGGCGGTTTTCGCCGACGGCTTGACCGGATCGGCGATGGCGATTACCCCGGCGGCGCGACCTGCCACCGACATAAAGATGGCGGTGGCGCCATCCTGCCGGGCCGTCTCCGCGGCGCTGTCCAGATCGCCCGTCGCGATGTTCAGTTCACTCATCAAGAGTGCATTGCCGAGCGCTACGGCCGTTGCCATCAACCATGCCGGTCGCGCCCTTGCCGGAAGGCGCGGCAAAATCCCGGACCTCGCCGAGATTGAGCTCGCGGTCAGCGGCGGCTTGCAGGATCGCCCGCGCCAGCGGATGCTCGCTGCCGCGCTCGACGCTGGCGGCGAGCCGCAGCAGCTCGTTTTCCTCAAATCCATCAGCCGGAATGACCGCGATCACTTTCGGCTTGCCTTCGGTGAGGGTGCCGGTCTTGTCGAGCACGATGGTGTCGATGCGCTCGAATTGCTGCAGCGCCTCGGCGTCGCGGATCAGGATTCCCGAATGCGCGCCGCGGCCGATGCCGACCATGATCGACATCGGCGTGGCCAGCCCCAGCGCGCAGGGACAGGCGATGATCAACACCGTTACCGCGGCGACCAGGCCAAAGGTAAAGCGCGGCTCCGGCCCGAATGCCATCCAGGCCACGAATGCCAGCACCGCCGCGGCAATCACTGCCGGCACGAACCAGCCGGCGACCCGATCGGCGAGGCGCTGGATCGGCGCCCGCGAGCGCTGTGCCCGCGCCACCATGTCGACGATCCGCGCCAGCATGGTGTCGCGACCGATCCGGTCGGCGCGCACGATCAGTCCGCCGCTCTGGTTGACGGTGCCGCCGATCGCTCGCGCGCCGGCGGCCTTCGGCACCGGCATCGATTCGCCGGTGACCATCGATTCATCCACGAAAGAGCTGCCTTCCGTGACGACGCCATCGACCGGGACCTTCTCGCCGGGCCGCACCCGCAAGCGATCGCCGATCGCGATCGCATCGATCGCGACATCTTCATCGCCATGCGCGCCGATGCGCCGCGCGGTTTTCGGCGCCAACCCAAGCAGCGCGCGGATCGCACCCGAAGTGCGCGCACGCGCCCGCAATTCCAGCACTTGCCCCAGCAACACCAGAACCGTGATGACGGCCGCCGCCTCGAAATACACCGCGACCACGCCATGCGCGTCGCGGAACGCTGCCGGGAAAAGTTGCGGCGCAAGCGTGCCAACCACGCTGTATGCCCAGGCAACACCGGTTCCCATTGCGATCAGCGTGAACATGTTGAGGTTGCGAGTTACCAACGAATTCCAGCCGCGCACGAAAAACGGCGCACCCGCCCACAGCACCACCGGCGTCGCCAGCGCCAGCGAAATCCAGTTCGACCACGCCGGCGGCACCCAATGCATCCCGGCGAGATGACTGCCCATCTCGATCGCGAATACCGGCAGCGTCAGCACCAGCGCGATCCAGAACCGCCGCGTCATATCGGCAAGTTCAGGATCCGGCGCATCGTCGAGCGAAACCTGTTCGGGCTCCAGCGCCATGCCGCAGATCGGACAACTGCCCGGCCCGACCTGTCGCACCTCGGGATGCATCGGGCAGGTATAGATGGCGCCGGCGGATGCTGCCGGCTCCGGCTGCTTCGGCTGCAGGAATTTTTCCGGCTCGGCTTCGAAGCGCTCGCGGCAGCGGCCCGAGCAGAAGAAATAATCCTTGGCTTTGTAGATGGTGCGATGCCTGGCGGTCGCGGGATCGACGCGCATGCCGCAGACCGGATCGATCGCGGCCGCGGCTTTGGATTTGTCGGCTTCGTGGTGTGGGCCACCGCAGCAGGGCGCAACCTCCGCCGCGCCATGGCCATGGTCGGCGTGAGGCGAACCACGGGCGTGCTCGCCGGGTGCGTGGTCGTGGTCGTGGTCCATTTGCGCCATCGGAGCTTTCGCGGCCTCTTGATCTATATACCCTAGGGGGGTATATGACCCGGATGCGCACCGAGATCAAGACCTCCTGCCTGAAACGGCTGAAACGAATTGAAGGCCAGATTCGCGGCCTCGCCGGAATGGTCGAGGACGACCGCTATTGCATCGACGTGGTGACGCAGATCGCGGCGGCGAAAGCTGCGCTGCGCCGGGTCGAGGAGGAAATCCTGCGCGACCATGTCGCCCATTGCGTGGAGCACGCGATCACCTCGGGCGACAAGGCCGATCAGCGCCGCAAGATCGCCGAGTTGATGGACGTGGTCAGCCGCGCGGACCGCTAGCGGACGGGCACCGAATCGTCATCCTGCGGAGCGGCCGCTCTTCCTGAGGCGCCTTGCCGCCTCCAGCGATGAACGCAATTGCGCTCACGCGGGGATGACGGCTCCCTTGCATCGTTCCGCCGCCGACCTGTTTGGTTAATGGGCGGTGACGCCGACGTTGCAAATCCGGCCCTTGCCGCGGCGATTTTTTTAAAATTTGAGGCTTATTGAAGTCCCCACAACAAAAACGGGGGGACAGAATGACCACTCAATCCATTGCAAATGCCAGATATCCGATCTGCGAACGGGCCCAGAGGATGCAGGATATTCTCCTGGTGTCGTCGTTCGGCCTGTGGGCGCTGCTGCTCGGCCTGTCGCCGGTGCTCGCTTTCCATGCGCTGATGGCAAGCTGATCGCAAGCCGGCACCTATCAGCATTTCCGCCAGAAAATCTCCACAAGAAAACACGAGGGACGCGTCGTGACGACGAAGACTGCGAAAACTTCATCCAGCGAACAACAGGGCTTCTGCACCGCAGACGTGCTCTGGGCGGTCGGCATCTGGTCGGTGATCCTGACCCTGTCGCCGGTGGTTATTTTCTACGTGCTGATGGTGAATTGAGCGCGCGGATAAACGCGGGCCTCGTCGTGAGAGTCTAAAGACCTCATCCCGAGGAGCGCGCTTCTCGCGCCCGTCTCAGGATGACGATTCAGCAGGATGAGGATACGTACAATCCACAACAAGAAAACGCGCGGAACCCGCGCGTTTTTTGCCGACCTGACGACTTAGCGAAGCTAAGCCGCCTGCTTGTGCATGGCCCCCGAGGCCGGCGCCGTACCACGGATCGCCTTCACCGAACGTTCGATCGCAGCCCACAACCGGGTGATTTCCGCCGCCGCGCGGCCTTCGGCATAGTATTCGCGCGCGCCCTCACCATGGCTCAGTGCCATCAAGAGGTCGGCGCGGTTGGTGATCTGGCCGCCCCACACCGGCGCGCGGAATTTGGCCAGCGCTTCGCGCGCGATGGTGACGATCGGGCTTTCCGCTTCATCCCGGCGTGCCGGCGCACCGTTGAGCACGACGGCATAGGGTTTGCGCGCCGCGCGGCAGGTCAGGATGGTTTCCTGCACGGCATTGACGTCGAACACCCCCGGCCGCGCCGGAATGACCACCATGGTGGCGTTGCGGATGGCATCTTCGACGACCGACGACACATTCGGCGGCGTGTCGATGAATACCCATTCGATACCATCGCGCTTGGCGGCGGCGATAATCCCGCTGACGGAGTTGACGGCGGTCTTGATCGCCGGTTCGTTGGTGCCGCGCAGCTTGTGCCACAGGGTCAACGACCCCTGTGGATCGGCATCGACAAGCAGACACGGCTTGGTTGACTTGTGGACATGCGCAGCGAGATGAGCCGCCAGGGTACTTTTCCCCGAGCCGCCTTTACGCGATGCAAAAACAATGACGTTCATACCTTGGCCTCCAGATTGACCCCAGAACGCAAAAATGAATCAGCTCGCTGATTCGTGAAAGAAAAATTTACCGTAAATTACAATCAAGTCCCTGATTTATCCTTGGCACTGGCATTTGAGTCACACCATGCGGCGCAACAGAGCGAAAAATCGAGTCGGAACAACGCTTGCGGGAGTCACGGAGCGATTTTTTTGGCGCGTGACGGGCAAGCTATTTGGGTTTGACGATCCGGCAACCGCGCTATCGCCGCGAACAAAACGAGTCCGAATCGCAAGCGCGTGCCTTCAAAGCGGGCAAAAGGCGAAGAAGCAGAGCGTTAGTCGACCTCGTAGAGAGTCTGACTCGAGATGCGGCCAACGGAACAGAAGCTTTAAGTTCGTCATGGCCGGCTTCGTTCCGGCCATCCACGTTGCTACCGCTGGCATAAGACGTGGATGCCCGGGACAAGCCTGAACAAGCCCGAGCATGACGATCTTTGCATAAGGCGCAATCCCACCGGCGTATTGCGCAGTCAGACTCTCAGGATGACGCTCATGCCTTACTTCACATCATCCCAGCTCGCGCCGTTGAAGCGCTGCAGCTGCATGTATGTCACCACGCGATAATCCGCCGCCGAGGTGTTGATGCGGCTGTCCGGCAGCAGCAGGCCGAGGTGGAAATCCCGCAAATTGGCGGCCTGCTTCATGATGTTCTCGCGGGTGAGATTGTCGCCACACTGCTTCAGAACCTGTTCCAGCGTCTGCGCCACGCTGTAGCCGGCGGCGGTGAGGCTGTCATTGCGGTCGGCCGCGGGCATGTTGGCCTTCATCCACTCGGTCCAGCTCTTGACGTCGGGATCGTCGGCCCATTTGGGATCGGTGACGTCCTTCATGAAGCCCGCGCTCATGATGCCGGTGGACTTGTCGAGGCCGGCCGGCTTGAAAGTAGCGCCCACCGACGCCGCGCCGAGATGCAGATAGGTCTCCGGCTTCCATTTCAGGTCGGACATTTTCGAGATGGCCTGTGCCGCCTGCTTGGCATAGGTAAACAGAAACAGCGCGTCGGCGCCCGAGTTCTGCAGGATCACCATCTGGCTGTCGATGGTGGGGTCGCTCGACTGAAAATTCTGCGAAGCGACGATCATCTTGTCGGCATCTTCGCCGAGGCCTTCCTTGAGGCCGTTGACGAGATCCTTGCCGAAATCGTCGTTTTGGTAGAGCACCGCGACCTTGGGCTTTGGATTGTGCGCCAGCAGGTGCTTGGCATAAAATTTGGCTTCGTCGCGCAAATTGGGCTGCCAGCCCATGCTCCAGGGGAAATGCGAAGGGTCGTTCAGCGCCGAGGTGCCGGCGGCGACGAACAGTTGCGGCACGCCCTGCTTGTTCAGATAGGGGCGGATCGCGATGTTCAGGGGCGTGCCGAGCACGCCGAAGATCAGCGCGACCTCGTCGCCTTCCACCAGGCTGCGCACATTCTCCACCGCCTTGGGCGGCGAGTAGCCGTCATCGCGGCTGATGAAGGTGATCTTGCGGCCGTTGATGCCGCCCTTGGTGTCGTTCAGCCATTTGAAATATGCGCCTTCGACCTTGCCGAGCGTGCCATAGGCCGAAGCCGGCCCGCTATAGGCGATGGTCTGCCCGATCTTGATCTCGGTATCGCTGACGCCGGGACCATATTGCTTCTGGGCCAGCGCGGGCTGCGCCGATAATGCCGCAAGCGCCAAGCCGAGCAGCCCGACCTTTCTGACGAACATAGGTTTCCTCCAAGCTTATTGTTGTGACGGAGTTTTTTGTTGCGGCGGAAGTGTGAGTGAACCGCGATACGTTGGCAAGCCGATGCGCGGGTTACCCAGGCAGATCAGCAATGCAGGTTGCAACACACCGGTCCGCAACGCGATCGATCGATCGGCGAGCGGTTCACGTCTTTTCACACTCGAGTGAGTATGAGCCACGTCACATTCGCAAGCGATCGTTCGCGCTACTACATGCCCGTACGCTTGACAGGAGGCCGTGATGTCCACGTCGTTTTGCAACAACAAGCCCGCCCATCGAGCCAGAGGCAACGCCGGAACGCTTTGGCTGTTCGCCATCACGACGACGCTCGTATTGGCTATCGCCGGCTTTGTCGGCATCGTCCTTTGATGCATTCCCGTCCCTGCCGCAGGGACGACGCCAAATCCATTGCACGCAAGCATGTTGCAGCCAAGCGTGTTGCACTTAAGTCTGTTGCACTTAAGTCCGTATCTGTGAGCGGTCAGCGTTGAACGCCGCGTCGGGCAACCGCGTTCAGCCTGCGGCGGCTTCCGGACTGGCGCAAAGCAGCCGCCGACGGATCGCTTCCTCAACGAGTGCGAGCGTTTGCCTGGCTTCGCGCGCTTCCAGTTCGGCCGCCTGAGCGCGGAACTCCAGCGCCGTCAGGCGATCTTCACTGGCGGCCAGCCGCAATTGAGCCTGCTTCAAGGCTTTGGAGGCGTCCTGCAGCTTGCAATCCACTTCAATGACGGTTTGCCATCGCTCGCGCTCGGCAGCTTCAGTTCGCTTTTCAGCCTGCTTCAGTCGTTCAGCAGCACTCTTGCATAGCGACTGGGCGCGGGCTTCGATCTCCCGGGCATGATCCTCCATGCCGCTGAAGATTTCGGCCGCCTGGTAGACAAGATTGAGGGCCGTCGCGCCGCCATCCGGCGCCGATGTCCGGGCAAAGCTCAGGACGTTTTCATTCCTGCTGGAAGCTCTCAGATTGCGTTGCGCCATGTCGTTCGAGGCCTTTGCGGGATCACAACCTGCAACATCATGAACGGTTATGGTAAATGGACGGTTAAAGGGGAACCGGGGGGTGGCCGACGGCTCGGGCCACCAGCCTGACTCAAAGCACAATGAATTGGGCTTTGCCGCAAAATCGTCATGCCCGGGCTTGTCCCGGGCATCCACGTCTTAGCTACGTTCAGAAGAAAGACGTGGATGACTATGGCTCAAGCCCGGCCATGACGAAAAAAAGAATCAGAGCATGGTGTAAGCTGCCCGCATGTTTCAGAAGCTCGTGATCATCACCGCCTGGGCATCCATCCTGGCCCTCGCCTTTGCCACCTTAACCCACGTCGGATTCATGTATTCGATCTATTACAAGCTGGCGCCGTTTCTGATGCGGCCAGCGATGAGGTTCTACGCGCATTTTGTGCACATCATCGGGTTCGCGGTCCTGGGCGCCCTCTTTGCGTTCGCGTACCCCAGACGCGTCATTTTTGTCTGCAGCATCGTTTTGATCAGTGCTGTCGCGCTCGAATATTTGCAGACCCTGACGCCGGATCGTCACGGCAGGCTGCTCGACGCATTCGAAAAGCTGGCCGGAGGCGCCCTCGGGATATCAGCTGCTCACGCGATCCTTTGGTTCACGCAAAGCCGCCGGTTCCAGAATTAACCCGCAGCGCTACTATTCAGCTTAACAAGCGACTTTCGTTGCGGCGGAACGCAAAAGGACTAGCGTGTTCGGCACCGGATATTGCCCTTCTCCGGACCCAGCGTGGCGAAGCCGTCGGGCGATGATACTCCGCCCGGCGGCTTTGTTTTTTTGGAGAGCCGCTCATGATTGCTGACAGCGACAATCACAGTGCGATGATGGACCTGAGCCCACGGCCAGCCTGGACCGAGGCATGGCACTTGTGGACGGTCCTGGTTCCGCGTCGATCCATCACAGGCCGGTTAGTCTATGGACAAGTCTGGCGCCGCCGCGACGGACGGCATTGGATCTACAAGAAGTTCACCGAATTTCACGCCGATCGGGATTATTGATCCCCGAAACTCGTCATGCCCGGGTCATAGGCGAGCGGAAGCGATGCCGTCCCTCGAATGGCTAAGCCCGGCCATGACGAAAAGAGAATCAGATGCGATCATTTCTCGTTATCGGAAGGGTCGGGCTCGACCGGCAATTCGAACAGTCCCAATCGAAACTCCTCACCAGGAGGCTGCTCATCGCCTTCCGCAGGTGGTGGCGCCGTCCCGCTGATCAGCGTGAATGCGGCATTCGGATACGCCTTCCAGACGACCAGGTCATCGGCCGTGATCGTCAGCCATCCGAATCTGAACATGTAGCGGCCGGGATCGGTCACGTGTCCCGCCTGCGCCCAGGTGATCTTGTTCACGCTCACAACTGCCTCCCTTGCCAATACCTTGTCATCGGCGATTGCCTCGCCGGCAAACAGCGGCGGTGAAAGCACCGGGCGCGAAGCGGACCGAAAACTCGCGCCCTTCAATCACCGGGCCTGACATCGACCAAAGCGACGCCCGGTCTCACCCACGACCAAGCATAGTCCCACTCTGGCCGCGCCGCAAAAGGCAAAGGCCGGTTGTTTCCGTCGGGTGATGTGAGTTGAACGGTACCGTTGCGTGGGCTCGAACCGCCGACATCGCCGTTCAATGTTAGTATGTTTTGTGGTAAGGATTTGCAACGCGGCGCGATCCCTTACTATTCCGGAGAAGAAGCCATGAACAAGCCTGTGCCCGTCAATCCGCCCGAACTCCGGTCGACCTTCGTCGCCGCGTCGTCGATGCCCTGGCAGCGAACGGACTTCGACGGAATCGAGATGAAGATCCTGTACAAGGACGATGAGGGACGCTCGACCATCCTGTTCAAGATGGCGCCCGGCGCGGTGGTGCCCTTGCACGAGCACATGGCGCTCGAACAGACCTTCATGCTCGAGGGATCGCTGGAGGATTCGGAGGGCAGCGTTGAAGCGGGCGACTTCGTGTGGAGACCGGGTGGCAACATCCATGTCGCGCATGCTCCCAACGGAGCAACGTTCCTCTCGGTATTCAACCGTCCCAACCGCTTTTTCGATGGTACGAAGTTTTTCACTTCCGCCAAGGAACGCGGCTAGCGCTCGGCAGGACGCTGAATAAAATGCCGAAGATGCAGATCCGGACCACCGATGCGTTGGCGGCAATAGCCTGTGCAGGTGTTCTCGCCATCGGCCTTGTGACGTTTATCCATGGCCGAAGTCTCATCCAGAACAATGCGGCGATTGCCACAGGGCTGGCTCAAGCGCAGCTTTCGCTCAGCGATGTGCAGAGCAGGCTGACGCGAATGGAGCAATGGAGGAGTAAATCCGCCAGGATTCGCCTGCTGTTTCCCGAACTGACCGATACCGACATCGCCTCACTGGACGAAGCCGAAACGTCGCTGGTCCCGTTCGTCACCACGCCCAAGGCAGCAAACTTTGAAAGGGCATTATCGCCCGGCATGGCGACGCCGAATGTCGCCGCCGGCCAAGGTCCCTTTAGCCGCTACTTCTCCGCCGTGGATACCGAGGTAAAGATCGATTCCACACTGCCAACCCCCGGGCTCGAGATCGCCGGAGCGGACTCGCTGTATCCGACGGTGCAGATGACTGGGGCGCTTCCCTCAAGTCAGGCCAACTTTTACTTCGAATTCGATACTTCAAGCAGTTTCGACTCGCCGAACTTCTGGCGCTCCCCGGCTTTGATACCGATTGCGTTTCCACCGGACGTCACCAGTCGGGCGGGTCTCGGCTACAATCTGTTTCTTTCGCATATGCGCAGCCAGGAAAATTCGCCCGTCCTGCATTTTCCGTTTCGGGTCACCGCCATGGCGCTGCCCATGAAGTGGAACAGCATCGGATTCGAAACGCTGGCCAAATTCTCGCAGTTGCTGGCCTATGGCCTTGAGGACAAGTCAGCCAAAAACGAGATCTATGTGTTGAACCGACAGCGGGTCGTCTATTCCGACGAAACCATCAAGCGAAATCCGCTGGATACATTCAAGGCCGGCCTCGGTGAGTGCATCCACGCCAACGAACTGATGGGCGCGATGCTCGAAATAAACGGCTATCGCTATCGCACCGCGGGAGGATTTAATCCGACGTTCCGCAATGCGTACCCCGGTGGCGGGCACGCGGCGATCGAGGTCTTCAACGGCAAAAAATGGGAATACATGGATCCGTACCTTGATAATCACGTCCCGGGAGTTGGAATTACCGATCTCAGCCATCATCCGGCCGGCAATACCCTGATTGCCCGGGTCGACCGCACCAAGTTTCCATCCGCACAGTTCGAGGACCTGACCCTCGCAAACCTGTTCAGGTACAGAATGTACAGTGACGCCGCTGGACGGTTGCCCCCGGCAACCATGCTCCAGCTCGCCGGAGCCGAAGACCATTACGGGCTGGATTGGGAGCTGCGAAAGATCACGCCGGACGAGCGGCTGGATATCGACCGGGATCTGCCAAAGCACCTGCAGATCCATGTCAGGGCGCGCTACATCGTGACGGCCTGCGCCGTATCGCACGCGGTTTCATGCGCCGATCGGGCCGCAAGAGCCTCGCCATGGGCGCAAGCCAGTTTCACCATCGATCCCGTCAAGCTGCTCCGTCAGCAGCAGGACGTCGTGGAACTGCCGAAACGGTAGCGGCGGGAAAGTCCAACCTGCCGGTTCGCCGGCAGGCCGCGCGATCTATTCGTCGCGAAGCCCGTACGCCGTCGCGAAGGCCTGCCTGGCTTCGAGCATCCACCGGGCATCGCACGCGTCGCCGCAATGCTGGCGCTGGCTGAAGTAGCTGAGATCGCTTCCCCTGTGCACCGCGCCTTCGGTCACGTGCAGCAGCATGTGGATCGGCTGCGCGTTTTCCGACAGGTCATGCACCTCGAAATCGAGGTGAACGAAGCCGTCTTCGCTTTCTTTCAGATTGAGGAAATCCTGCGTGAAAGCACGCATGGCGACACGAGACCCGACGGCATCGTAAAGCATCCCTTCGACGCGATAGCCATATTTCACGTCGTCGGGATGTATCTCGAGAGGATATAGCGAAGGCGTCAGGACAAATTCGGGCGGCGTACGGTCAACATAAACCAGCTTTTCGCGGCCGCTATCCGCATCCCTGATGATCCGCCATTCATCGCGACCGGCCGCAAAGCCGGTCTTTTCGAAGTGAGCCGACGCCATCGGATATTGCGGCTCCAGCGTTTCAACGTAGGAAAGCTGCGCCGCCCGCGGATGAAGCTTGTAGGCGACGGGATCGGGGAGGACCGGCCCGATCAGGGCATTGCTTCCGTCGAAGCGCGCCGCCGCGGCCGATATGGCGCCACCGCCAACGCTCAATCCGAACCGGTCGCGCAATTGCCGGTTTGAAAGACCCTGCATCGCCGCAGGCCCCTCGCGTACCAAAGGCACGTGATCATCCGCCTGCTCGGCGAAATAAAGTTCGCGGTTTTCATTTCCCTGTTTCAGATAAACCCGGTCATCTTCAAACAGCATCGCAAGGTCGGCATTGATCGGTGGCACGAATGGCTCCATCAAGATCGAATGCCAGCCGCGCCTGTCCGATCCCGACATGACGGAATCCGAAATCTGGATCACTCGCCCGGGCCCGGTCGGCGCTGGAATTTCAATGTTGGTCAAGTTATCGAAGCGAGCGTCGGCGATTGCATTGCGTCCGCGTGATGGAACTTGAATGCCGATGGCAAGTGCCGTGAAGCTTGCATCCTTGATGGACAGGCTCTCTGTCATTTCATTGCCGGCGATGCCGACACCTACACAGCACTGGTCCTTGTTTTCAAAGTTTTCAAAATGGACTCGCTCAATCGAGATGTCTTTCGAATACGGCAGAAAAATCCCGAAATTCTTGAAATTCCAGGCAGTAAACCCGTCAATCCTGCTGACGTCGTTCTTCGCGGAATAAATTTTGTGAACCCAGACCTCGAATCCGCTTTCGACGCCCGCCGCCACATTCCGCTTGAACGTAAAGGATGGATTGGAAATCGGGATCAGGCCGTTGGTCCGTTCGGTATCGCCGCTGTCCAGATTTTTGCTGTCGAACAGAACGTAAGATCCGCTCTCGCGCAGCGGATAGCCGAAAATGACGTAAGCGGCCTGCGCGTGCCCGAACGCAAAATTGTCCGAAAGTTCGACCGCCGAGCTTTGCGACCAGAACCCGTGGCCGCCATGCCCGAGATCGCCGGCAGCCTCGCGGCTTCTGATCGTTTCGCCGGACCCCTGAGACCGGATTGCAAGATTGTGGCGGAAGGCTCCAATCTCGCTGCCGTTCTCGGCAAAGAAGTGCGACCCGTTAACCTGATAGGTCACGTTGTCGTCGGCAACGACATTGCCGCCGTGATTGACGATGCCGTGCTTGGGCGATCCCCAGATCACGCTGTCATGAACCAGATTGGGTGGCAGATCGCGCCCGGCGCCCGCGCGCAGGTGAAAATGCAGCGCATAGCGGCCGATCGTATTTTCGATCGACTCGGGCTTGACGGCGCCATCCTCGTCATAGGCCGGGAGGGTATGCACAGACCGCGCGTCGGTGCGGCCAAGATCGATAAAGGAAGCCCCGCTGATTTGAATCCCGGTCTGCTGGTGCATCAGCATGATGTGCCCGCGCGACGCCAGGGGAGTTGCGCTCTCCGAACGGAATTGCACGTTGCGGGTAAGATTGGCGATCGGGATCCGGCTGTCTGTCGGAGCGGAATGGTCCCGGGTAATTCTGCGGTTCAGTCGGATCGAACGACCGTCAGGCGAGATCGCCCTGATATTGAATTCCTCGTCCGTGACCTCGCCGAAATCGACGCCCGGGATGACGACGCGGTCTCCGACCTTCCAGCCCGTCGCGGGCGCGGCCAACTGAACCGATTGCCTGCCGACGGAAACCGGCTCGGCCAAAACAAAGGGAGATTTCTCCTCCCCATTGATGGTGACGATTCCAAGCGAGATCAGGCCGCCGGCAAGGTCTTGCCTGTCGTCGCTATCGGGTGACGAATGACGCGGCCTGAACACGATCGAGGCCTGCGTACCGGATGCAACGGGCGCGCTGTGCGAGCCGACTTCAAACTTGCCGCCGATCGCGACCACGATCGTCGTCACGCGCAATTCCGTCGGTCTGTCGGGGATGAAAGCAACCTTGCCGTCAACGCGCAGCCAATCCAGTCCCGGGCCGCCGGGCCCGACATCGTAGTTCACGTCGACCCAGAACGGAACGTAGACGCGCGCGTCAAGGTCCGGAACCTGCCGATCGGCCCAGGTCGAGGGATCACTCCAATCGCCCGAGGCGACCGCGATGTGCGTCGCCCTCTGAATTGGCGCCAGCGACAACGCAGTGGCGTGCTCGGACCGCCTGAGCGGGTCGCTTTGCGTCGAAAGCGATTCCTGCTCGCGCGCCTGGCATATTTCGATTTCGTTCTGAAGATCCGCCCGGTGCAGGATCGGGCGGGTCGCGCCGTGGGCCTCGAAATGAAAGACCGAGAAAAATCCCAGGCTCGCTGCAAAAAGCGCAGCAACCGCAAAAGGATTCAGCACGCGTGATCGAAACGCCATGATGATATGCCCCGATGTCGCCTGAGAAGACGGAACCCCAGCCAATTATCGCCGAGTTGGCCAATCCCCCGCAACCGCTATTTTGAGTTCCCAATGGTGGCGATCGGCAACAGGCGACTGCTTCGCCTGACCGAAGCACGCTTGTCGATGCTATTTGCTGCTCTCTGGGTCGATCGCCATCTCGCGGATTGAGCACAAGGCCTGATGCCGAGCATCAACCACCGCACGCGCACTCGGTTGCGAACGCGCATTTCAACGGGTTTTGGGATCCTGGTGGCGAACGTTGGTTGTCAGCATCCACGAAGGAACTGCTGCAACGCGCCCACCTTTGGCGGCGAAGCCGCGGGCCCAAAGACAACTACGCGTTAGAACTCAATGAAGTCGAATGTTGTATTTGTGAAAAGTCCGTGGACAAGCGCCGACGGCCCAAACGACAATGGCCGCCGGCGCTCGACCCAGTCATCTCTTGGCTGGGCGCTTCGCTTAGCTATTAAGGGCCAGCCAGGTCTTCGGGCCGACTATACCGTCCGAAGGAGGGGCGAAAACCGTCTGGAATGCCTTCACCGCTGCCTCGGTGTGGGGTCCAAAGATACCGTCTACCGGTCC
This sequence comes from uncultured Pseudomonadota bacterium, assembly GCA_963819325.1. Classification (GTDB taxonomy): domain Bacteria; phylum Pseudomonadota; class Alphaproteobacteria; order Rhizobiales; family Xanthobacteraceae; genus Bradyrhizobium. The sequence goes on along the minus strand of CAWFVT010000006.1, from coordinate 1,396 downwards.
GGGATCAAAAGCAGGATTCCCAAATGACTTTAGGATGTTCTGACAGAGCCTCACATAGGGGTGCTGGGGCGAGTTTTTCTTGATCTCGGGGGGATCCAGCCTGCCCCAAGTGTGTGGGCCCACTATGCCGTCGACATGCAGAGGCAAATTAAACGCCTGAGGATGCGGCGGCGGCGGGGGATCTGCAGTGCGATCCGTCTGATAGTCACGAACCGCGTTACGGGTCTGAGGCCCGAACAAGCCATCGATCGGTCCAGGACTATAGCCTCGTTTCTGGAGGGCCTCCTGAGCTAGCTTCACCTCCGGACCTGTGGAGCCCATATGGATGGTAGGATGAGTCATAGCATCTCTCTCCTTATGGTTGATAACCTCCCCTTTCAATACCCACAGTGTATTCTACGATAGATGCACTCTTCTTACAACGCGGCTTTCCCGGACAACATGTCACGCAGCTCGGCCAATGCCTGCTCACTCCGATTGCCATAACTTGAAACAAAAGATAGCGGCCGTGCGAATTGCGCTCTGTACCCTTTGGCGTGATTCCAAATGATGCCCCACATCTCGATAGTCCCGAACACGACGCCATCACATCCCGAGACCTGACTTCGTATCACGAGGTGCTCTGGTTGATGGCGAAAGGACTCGAACACATCATCCATGGTTTTGAAGCCGTGGATGCCTTGCTCGCCTTTGTCCGGCGTTGTCCCTTCGACGAACCGACGTGGGTGCCAGCGCGTGTCGGCGACCCATGACAACAGGCGCACAGGGGCATGATGAGGCGGGAAAGCATATCGCCAAAAGCGATAGGCCTTCTGGGTTCCCACTTCGATGGTTTCACCCGCCTTGATATCGAGGAAGTTCATACGGGCTCGCGTTCCGGAACCTTGACGGGCTCGCGATCCGGAACTTTGGCTGGTTCAATGATTGGGGTGAATGCCGGCGTTTCGTCAGGGACAAGAACGCGGCGCCTTTCTGGCTCGCCGATCTCTGCCATCGAATTATCTCGCCTCGTAATTGGTCATAATGATTTACCTAGCTCTGATACGCACCATGGTGTGATGTGATTCCGATAAGGCTTGAAGCGCATTCCCATTAGCGCGGTGCTCCTCACCACGATCCACATAATCTCATCCGTATTTTTGAATGTTCCCCAACAGCCCAAATGTAGTGTTTCGCAACTGGATAACGAGCACAAGCACTACTAATGGATAGGATGACACCTCAGTGATCCCAGGGGGAATGCCGGTGGATCAAGAGCCGCCAAGCGCCGTCAATGAACCGGGGTCTCCTAACGCAACCCCATTGCCATTTGAAGCGCCCTTTGTATTTGGCGCGAGCAAACAGGTCAGGTCGATCGACACTGTACTGAAACCACAGGGATTTTGTTGTAGTGGTA